>NZ_JBIWOZ010000025.1:0-1180 GCF_044767965.1 Streptomyces sp. NPDC101178 | reverse complement strand
AGGAGAGCCGGCGTGAGCTTGAGGATCGTTGTCTGTGTGAAGTATGTGCCCGACGCGACCGGTGACCGGCATTTCGCCGATGACCTGACGTTGGATCGTGAGGATGTCGATGGTCTGCTGTCGGAGCTGGACGAGTACGCGGTCGAGCAGGCGTTGCAGATCGCGGATGCTGCGGAGGGTGCGGAGATCACTGTGGTGACGGTGGGTCCGGAGGATGCCAGGGACGCGTTGCGTAAGGCGTTGTCGATGGGTGCGGACAAGGCGGTTCACGTCGAGGACGACGATCTGCACGGTACGGATGTGATGGGCACGTCGCTGGTTTTGGCGAAGGCGGTCGAGAGGACCGGTTTTGACCTGGTGATCTGCGGGATGGCTTCGACCGACGGTGTGATGGGTGTCCTGCCGGCCCTCCTTGCGGAGCGTCTGGGTGTGCCGCAGGTGACGCTGCTGTCGGAGGTGTCGGTGGCGGGTGGTGTGGTGACGGGGCGTCGTGATGGTGACACGGCCTCGGAGCGGCTGGAGGCGTCGCTGCCGGCGGTGGTGTCGGTGACCGACCAGTCCGGTGAGGCCCGTTACCCCTCGTTCAAGGGGATCATGGCGGCGAAGAAGAAGCCGGTGGAGTCGCTGGACCTGGATGATCTGGGTCTGGACGCGGATGAGGTCGGTCTGGCGGGTGCGTGGACGGCGGTGGATTCGGCGACCGAGCGTCCGGCGCGGACGGCGGGCACGATCGTGAAGGACGAGGGTGAGGGCGGTCGGCAGCTCGCCGAGTTCCTCGCGGGGCAGAAGTTCATCTGATCCCGCGCGCCCGTAGGTTCCTGTCCTTTCCTGTGTTTCTCTCGTCTGGAGTGCGTTGTCATGGCTGAAGTTCTTGTTCTGGTCGATCACGTGGAGGGTGCGGTCCGTAAGCCCACCCTGGAGCTGTTGACGCTGGCCCGGCGGATCGGTGATCCGGTCGCTGTGGCGCTGGGTGCCGGTGCGGAGGCGACCGCGGGTGTGCTGGGTGAGCACGGTGCGGTGAAGGTGCTGACCGCTGATGGGCCGGAGTTCGCGGATTATCTGGTGGTGCCGAAGGTGGATGCGCTGCAGGCCGCTTTCGACGCCATCTCGCCGGTGGCGGTGCTGGTGGTGTCCTCGGCCGAGGGCAAGGAGATCGCGGCCCGTCTCGCGCTGCGGGTGG
>NZ_JBIWOZ010000024.1:0-2467 GCF_044767965.1 Streptomyces sp. NPDC101178 | reverse complement strand
ATGCTGTAGAAATGCGTGCGCACCGCATAAGCGGTGAAAAGTACGCGCATGCCGACTCCTTGAATTCTTGCTCCGGTGTTGACTCCGAAGCCTTCGATGGGGTCAACCTATGGAGGACGTATATTAGGTGCGAAGGAGAGGGCCGTGAAGGGGATAATTCTTGCCGGGGGCACCGGAAGTCGCCTGATGCCCATTACTTCCGGTGTTTCGAAGCAGCTGCTTCCTATCTACGACAAGCCCATGATCTACTACCCGCTCTCCGTGCTGATGCTCGCAGGGATCAAGGACATCCTGATCATCACGGCGCCCGAATCCATGGAGCCGATCTCCCGGCTGCTCGGAGACGGAAACCGCTGGGGAGTCGACATCAGCTATGCCGAGCAGCCGGAACCCCGGGGAATAGCAGATGCCTATATCGTCGGTGCCGACTTCGTCGGGGGTGAACCCTCCGCTCTGATCCTCGGTGACAATCTCTTCCACGGCGCCGGTTTCCAGGAGTTGCTGCGCGAATGCCGGACGATGTCCCGGGGCTGCACGCTCTTCGGCTACCCCGTCGCCGATCCGGAGCGCTACGCCGTCGGTGACGTCGACAGCGAGGGCAGGCTGATCGGCATCGAGGAGAAGCCGGCGCACCCACGCTCGCGCAACGCCATCACGGGCCTGTACTTCTACGACGGCGACGTGGTGGAGGTGGCCCGCGGGCTGCGCCCCTCCGCCCGCGGCGAACTGGAGATCACCGATGTGAACCGCGCCTACCTGGAAGCGGGAACGGTGCGGCTGGTCGAGCTGGGGCGCGGCTTCACCTGGCTCGACACCGGGACCTACCGGTCGCTGCTCGACGCCGGCCAGTACGTCCAGGTGCTGATGGACCGTCAGGGAGTGCGTGTCGCCTGCCTGGAGGAGATCGCCCTGCGGATGGGCTACATCACCGCCGACGAGTGCCACGCGCTCGGCGCCGCGATGTCCCAGGCCGGATACGGGCGTTACGTGATGGAGACGGCGAAGGCGCTCGCGTGACGCGCCGGAAAGGGTGACACCCATGAGAGTCCTGGTCACAGGCGGGGCCGGATTCATCGGCTCGCACTTCGTCCGATGCCTGCTGGGCAAGGGGTACCCCGGGCTGGAGGACGCCCGGGTCACCGTGCTGGACAAGATCACCTACGCGGGCGACCGCCGCAACCTCGGCCCGCTGCTCGACGATCCGCGGCTGCGCTTCCTGCGCGGCGACGTGTGCGACGCGGCAGCGGTGCGCGAGGCCCTGCGCGACTGCTCCGTGGTGGTGCACTTCGCCGCCGAGTCGCATGTGGACCGTTCCGTCGCGGACGCCGGGGACTTCGTGCGGACGAACGTGCTGGGCACCGGGGTGCTCCTCCAGGAGGCCCTGGAGGCGCAGGTGGACAGCTTCGTCATGCTCTCCACGGACGAGGTGTACGGCTCCATCGCCTCGGGATCCTGGGACGAGGACTTCCCGCTCCGCCCCAACTCGCCGTACTCGGCGTCCAAGGCGTCCGCCGAACTGCTCGCCCGCTCCTTCCACCGTACCCACGGGCTGCCCGTCCGCATCGCCCGGCCGTCGAACACCTACGGCCCCCATCAGTTTCCCGAAAAGATCATCCCGCTGTTCGTCACCAGATTGCTGGACGGCCGGAAAATCCCTCTGTACGGTGACGGCTCCCACGTGCGGGAATGGATTCACGTGGACGACCACTGCCGGGCCCTCGCGCTCATCGCCGTCAACGGCAGGCCGGGCGAGGCCTACAACATCGGCGGCGGCAAGGGGATATCGAACCGGGAACTCACCGAAATGCTCCTGGAGCTGTCCTCGGCGGACTGGTCGAGCGTGCTCCACGTGGCCGACCGGAAAGGGCACGACTTCCGTTATTCGGTCGACGCCGGGAAGATATTCGGCGAACTCGGATTCACCCCTTCCGTCGACATCGCCACGGGCATGGCCGACACGGTGCGCTGGTATGCCGAGAACAGGCACTGGTGGGAACCGCTGGTACGGGATTGACTGAAGCGCAACACAGGAGAAAAGGGAGCATCACCATGGACGTCGTACTGGACGAGGCATCGGTCAAGGCGCAGATCCGCATCTTCCTGGAGCGCTACTACGCCGAGGAGAAGGACCCTGACGAGGTGAAGCTGGGGGACCTCGACTCCTTCACCCTCATACAGCTGCTGCTGCACATCGAGGACGCCTTCGACATCGTCGTGCTGGAGGAGCTGCACAACTTCCGGGGCGGCGGCTTCGACGAGTTCTCCGGGTTCGTCGTCCAGATGGGCACCCGGAAGCCGCTCCCCACACCCTGAGGTCTCCCGCCCCGTCCGGCCACCCGGCCGGCCCCGCCGGAGTCCCTCCCCCTGTCCCGCCGGCGGGACAACGTCCCGTCCCCTCGCCGTCGGAGGCCTCCGCCATGCGCGTGCTGTTCGCCCTCTATGCAGAGAAGACCCATCTGTACATCCA
>NZ_JBIWOZ010000023.1:0-3211 GCF_044767965.1 Streptomyces sp. NPDC101178 | reverse complement strand
AACACAGTGGACGCGAGCAACTGAGGACAAGCCCTCGGCCTATTAGTACCAGTCAGCTCCACCCCTTACAGGGCTTCCACATCTGGCCTATCAACCCAGTCGTCTACTGGGAGCCTTAACCCCTCAAGGAGGTGGGAATACTCATCTCGAAGCAGGCTTCCCGCTTAGATGCTTTCAGCGGTTATCCTTTCCGAACGTAGCCAACCAGCCATGCCCTTGGCAGGACAACTGGCACACCAGAGGTTCGTCCGTCCCGGTCCTCTCGTACTAGGGACAGCCCTTCTCAATATTCCTACGCGCACAGCGGATAGGGACCGAACTGTCTCACGACGTTCTAAACCCAGCTCGCGTACCGCTTTAATGGGCGAACAGCCCAACCCTTGGGACCGACTCCAGCCCCAGGATGCGACGAGCCGACATCGAGGTGCCAAACCATCCCGTCGATATGGACTCTTGGGGAAGATCAGCCTGTTATCCCCGGGGTACCTTTTATCCGTTGAGCGACAGCGCTTCCACAAGCCACTGCCGGATCACTAGTCCCGACTTTCGTCCCTGCTCGACCCGTCGGTCTCACAGTCAAGCTCCCTTGTGCACTTACACTCAACACCTGATTGCCAACCAGGCTGAGGGAACCTTTGGGCGCCTCCGTTACTCTTTAGGAGGCAACCGCCCCAGTTAAACTACCCATCAGACACTGTCCCTGATCCGGATCACGGACCCAGGTTAGACATCCAGCACGACCAGAGTGGTATTTCAACGACGACTCCACAACCACTGGCGTGGCCGCTTCACAGTCTCCCACCTATCCTACACAAGCCGAACCGAACACCAATATCAAACTATAGTAAAGGTCCCGGGGTCTTTCCGTCCTGCTGCGCGAAACGAGCATCTTTACTCGTAGTGCAATTTCACCGGGCCTATGGTTGAGACAGTCGAGAAGTCGTTACGCCATTCGTGCAGGTCGGAACTTACCCGACAAGGAATTTCGCTACCTTAGGATGGTTATAGTTACCACCGCCGTTTACTGGCGCTTAAGTTCTCAGCTTCGCACACCCGAAAGTGCACTAACCGGTCCCCTTAACGTTCCAGCACCGGGCAGGCGTCAGTCCGTATACATCGCCTTACGGCTTCGCACGGACCTGTGTTTTTAGTAAACAGTCGCTTCTCGCTGGTCTCTGCGGCCACCCCCAGCTCAAGCAGCAAGTGCTATCACCAGAAATGGCCCCCCTTCTCCCGAAGTTACGGGGGCATTTTGCCGAGTTCCTTAACCATAGTTCACCCGAACGCCTCGGTATTCTCTACCTGACCACCTGAGTCGGTTTAGGGTACGGGCCGCCATGAAACTCGCTAGAGGCTTTTCTCGACAGCATAGGATCATCCACTTCACCACAATCGGCTCGGCATCAGGTCTCAGACTTATATGCACGACGGATTTACCTACCGTGCGTCCTACACCCTTACCCCGGGACAACCACCGCCCGGGCTGGACTACCTTCCTGCGTCACCCCATCGCTTACCTACTACAAGTCTGGTTCATCGGCTCCACCACTACCCTCAACTCCGAAGAGATCGGGCCGGCTTCACGGACTTAGCATCGCCTGATTCAGTACTGGGCGTTTCAAAGCGGGTACCGGAATATCAACCGGTTGTCCATCGACTACGCCTGTCGGCCTCGCCTTAGGTCCCGACTTACCCTGGGCAGATCAGCTTGACCCAGGAACCCTTAGTCAATCGGCGCACACGTTTCTCACGTGTGTATCGCTACTCATGCCTGCATTCTCACTCGTGAACCGTCCACAACTCGCTTCCGCGGCTGCTTCACCCGGCACACGACGCTCCCCTACCCATCCCAGCCCCCGTTAGGGGTACATACTGGAATGACACGACTTCGGCGGTACGCTTGAGCCCCGCTACATTGTCGGCGCGGAATCACTTGACCAGTGAGCTATTACGCACTCTTTCAAGGGTGGCTGCTTCTAAGCCAACCTCCTGGTTGTCTCTGCGACTCCACATCCTTTCCCACTTAGCGTACGCTTAGGGGCCTTAGTCGATGCTCTGGGCTGTTTCCCTCTCGACCATGGAGCTTATCCCCCACAGTCTCACTGCCGCGCTCTCACTTACCGGCATTCGGAGTTTGGCTAAGGTCAGTAACCCGGTAGGGCCCATCGCCTATCCAGTGCTCTACCTCCGGCAAGAAACACACGACGCTGCACCTAAATGCATTTCGGGGAGAACCAGCTATCACGGAGTTTGATTGGCCTTTCACCCCTAACCACAGGTCATCCCCCAGGTTTTCAACCCTGGTGGGTTCGGTCCTCCACGAAGTCTTACCTCCGCTTCAACCTGCCCATGGCTAGATCACTCCGCTTCGGGTCTAGAGCGTGCAACTAGTTCGCCCTATTCGGACTCGCTTTCGCTACGGCTTCCCCACACGGGTTAACCTCGCTACACACCGCTAACTCGCAGGCTCATTCTTCAAAAGGCACGCAGTCACGACTGACAGCACAAGTGCTGCCAGCGACGCTCCCACGGCTTGTAGGCACACGGTTTCAGGTACTATTTCACTCCGCTCCCGCGGTACTTTTCACCATTCCCTCACGGTACTATCCGCTATCGGTCACCAGGGAATATTTAGGCTTAGCGGGTGGTCCCGCCAGATTCACACGGGATTTCTCGGGCCCCGTGCTACTTGGGTGTCTCTTAAACGAGCCGTTGATGTTTCAGCTACGGGGGTCTTACCCTCTACGCCGGACCTTTCGCATGTCCTTCGCCTACACCAACGGTTTCTGACTCGTCTCACAGCCGGCAGACCATGAAAAAGAGATCCCACAACCCCGCATGCGCAACCCCTGCCGGGTATCACACGCATACGGTTTGGCCTCATCCAGTTTCGCTCGCCACTACTCCCGGAATCACGGTTGTTTTCTCTTCCTGAGGGTACTGAGATGTTTCACTTCCCCTCGTTCCCTCCACACTGCCTATGTGTTCAGCAGCGGGTGACAGCCCATGACGACTGCCGGGTTTCCCCATTCGGAAACCCCCGGATCAAAGCTTGGTTGACAGCTCCCCGGGGACTATCGTGGCCTCCCACGTCCTTCATCGGTTCCTGGTGCCAAGGCATCCACCGTGCGCCCTTAAAAACTTGGCCACAGATGCTCGCGTCCACTGTGCAGTTCTCAAACAACGACCAGCCACCCACCACCCCGTCCTA
>NZ_JBIWOZ010000022.1:0-4983 GCF_044767965.1 Streptomyces sp. NPDC101178 | reverse complement strand
GCACACCCTCACCCGACACCACCTCAACCGCACCCCGCGTCACCACCACCAAACGCGAACCCTCAAACCGCACATCACCCAAAAACGCCTGCACGCGTTCCAGGGCGCGGGAGATCTCGACGCGAGCCAGACCGCTGATCGCCTCGCCTTCGAGGCCACGGCTGCCGGTGTCCCCGGCGAGGGACCACAGAACCGTGTCCGCGCCGGCCTTCGCGATCGCGTCGAGGTCGGGATAGGAGGTGATGGAGTCGTCCCCCGGCCAGCAGCCGAGTGCGGCCCAGTTGGTGGTGTCCGGGGCGGTGACGGCCTCGGAGACCTCGGACCAGGCCATGGGGTACAGCCCCTCGCGCCCGGCACTCGCCGCCGCCCGCACCGCGTCCTTCGACAACGGACGCAGCACCAGCGAGTCCACCGACGCCACCGGCACACCCACACCATCGGCCACCAGCAGCGACACGGTGTCGGTCGAGCCGGAGCCGGACGAGGTGATGCGGACGCGCAGGACCGACGCGCCGGTCGCGTGCAGGGTCACGCCCTCCCAGGAGAAGGGCAGCATGGGTGCGCGGTCCTCGTCGGCCACGCCGGGGAGCAGGGTGTGGAGCGCGGCGTCCAGCAGAGCCGGATGCAACAGGAAACGACCCGCTTCCTCCCGCACCCCCTCCGGCAACACCACCTCAGCGAACAACTCACCCTCACCACGCCACACCCGACGCAACCCCCGGAACGCCGGACCATACCCATAACCCAGATCCACCAGACGCCCATAAGCACCCGCCAGATCCACCTCCGCAACACCCACCGGAGGCCACACCACCAACCCCTCACCCGAAGCCGCATCATCAGCCACCACCAGCGACCCGTGCGCATGCAGCACCCACTCCGCACCGGCACCGTCCCCGTCGAACTCGCCGTCGTCGGGCCGCGAGTAGACCTCCAGGACGCGCGCGCCGGAGGCGTCGGCCGCACCGACCGAGACCTGGAGCTGGACGGAGCCCTCTGCGGGCAGGACGAGCGGTGCGGCGAGGGTGAGTTCCTCGACCCGGCCGCTGCCGACCTGCTCGCCGGCGCGGGCCGCGAGTTCGAGGAGTGCGGTGCCGGGCAGCAGGACGGCGCCGGACACGGTGTGGTCCGCGAGCCACGGATGGGTACGCAGTGAGAGGCGTCCCGTGAGCAGCACCTCGCCGCCGCGTGCGACGGTGACGGAGGCGCCGAGCAGCGGGTGCCCGACCGGGTTCAGGCCGAACCCGGCGGCGTCGCCGCGGGTGGCGGGCACGTCGAGCCAGTAGCGGTCGCGCTGGAAGGCGTACGTCGGCAGCGCGTGGCGGGCGGCGCCGGTGCCGGCGAAGAACGCGGCGATGCCGGCGCCTCCGGCGGCGCGCAGGAGCAGGGCACCGATGCCGGCCACGGCCGTCTCGGGCTCGGGCCGGTCACGGCGCTGGAGTGCGATCGCCACGGAGTCGTCCCGCTGCTCGGCTTCCAGGGTCTCCTGGGCGAGGGCGGTGAGGACACCGTCGGGGCCGATCTCCACGAAAGTCTTCACGCCGCGGCCGACGAGGTAACGGATGCCGTCGTGGAAGCGGACGGCCTCACGGATGTGACGCGCCCAGTAGTCGGGCGACATCAGCTCCTCGTCCTTCGCCAGCGTCCCCGTCACGTTCGACACCACCGGAATACGCGGCGAGTGGAACGTCAACCCACCGACCACCGTACGGAACTCATCGAGGATTCCCTCCATGTGCGGGGAATGGAAAGCATGGCTGACCGTCAGCTCCTTCGCCTTACGACCCCGGCCCCGCAGCTCCTCCACCACCTCCCCCACCGCATCACGATCACCCGACACGACGACCGACTGCGGCCCGTTCACCGCCGCCACCGCCACCCGGGACTCCCGCCCCGCCAGCAGCTCACGGACCTCGGACTCCGCAGCCCGCACCGACACCATCGCCCCACCCGCCGGAGCCGACTGCATCAACCGACCCCGCACCGCCACCAACGCAGCCGCATCAGCAAGATCCAGCACACCCGCCACATGAGCAGCCGCCACCTCACCGATCGAATGACCGGCCAGATAATCCGGCCGCACACCCCACGACTCCACCAACCGGAACAACGCCACCTCGACAGCGAACAACGCCGCCTGCGTATTCACCGTCTCATCAAGACCCTCACCACCCCACACCACATCAGCCACCGAACGCCCCACCACATCCAGCGCACCGTCCAGCGCAGCTACCACCTCATCGAAAGCAGCCGCATACACCGGAAACGCCTCGTACAACTCCCGGCCCATACCCACCCGCTGAGCACCCTGCCCCGTGAACAGGAACGCCGACCGACCACCCACCCGCACACCACGCACCACACCCACCGACGACCCACCCGACACCAGGGAGTCGAGGCCGGTGACCAGGTCGTCGTGGTTCCGGCCCACGACGACGGCGCCGTGGTCGAGTACGGCGCGGCCGGTCGCGAGGGTGTACGCGACGTCGAGCGGATCGGCGTCGGGGTTCTCGTCCAGGTGCGCGCGCAGCTTCTCGGCCTGCGCCCGCAGCGCGTCCGGAGTCCTGCCGGAGAGCACCCAGGGGAGAACGGCGGGGGCCACCGGCTCCACGGCGGTCGGCTCGTCCTCGGCCGGCTCCTCCCCCGGTGCCTGTTCGAGGATGACGTGGGCGTTGGTGCCGCTGAAGCCGAAGGAGGAGACGCCCGCCCGGCGGGGGCGGTCCACGGCCGGCCAGTCGCGGGCCTCGGTGAGCAGTTCGACGGCTCCGGCCGTCCAGTCGACGACTGGGGTGGGGTCGTCGGCGTACAGGGACTTGGGCAGGACGCCGTGCTCCATGGCCTGGACCATCTTGATGATCCCGCCGACACCGGCGGCCGCCTGTGCGTGTCCAATATTGGACTTCAACGAGCCGAGCCACAGGGGCTGTTCGTCCGAGTGGTCGCGGCCGTAGGTGTTCAGGAGTGCCTGGGCCTCGATCGGGTCACCCAGCGTCGTACCCGTACCGTGCGCCTCCACCGCATCCACATCGGCCGCACCGAGACCCGCGTTCGCCAGCGCCTGACGGATCACCCGCTCCTGCGACGGACCGTTCGGCGCCGTCAGACCGTTGCTCGCACCATCCTGATTGATCGCCGAACCCCGCACCACAGCCAGCACCCGGTGACCATTACGCCGAGCGTCCGACAACCGCTCCACCAGCAGCAGACCCGCACCCTCCGCCCAGCCCGTACCGTCGGCGGAGCCCGCGAACGGCTTGCAGCGGCCGTCGGCCGCGAGGCCGCGAAGCCGGGAGAACTCGATGAAGGGCATGGGTGTCGGCATGACGGTCACCCCGCCGGCCAGCGCGAGGTCGCACTCGCCGTTGCGCAGCGCGTTGGCGGCGAGATGCAGGGCGACGAGCGAGGACGAGCAGGCCGTGTCCACCGTCACCGCCGGACCCTCCAGACCCAGGGTGTACGCCACCCGGCCCGACGCCACACTGCCCGCACTCCCACTCGCCAGATATCCCTCAAGACCCTCGGGCAGTTCGCCGACACGGGACCCGTAGTCGCCGTACATCACGCCGGTGAAGACACCGGTGCGGCTGCCCTGAAGCGTGGCCGGAACGATCCCGGCACTCTCCAGCGACTCCCAGGCGGTCTCCAGCAGCAGCCGCTGCTGCGGGTCCGCGCCCAGTGCCTCGCGCGGCGACATCCCGAAGAACTCCGGGTCGAAGAGATCCGCGTCATGCAGGAACCCACCGTGGCGTGCGTAGCTGGTGCCGGAGCTCTCCGGATCCGGGTCGAAGAGCTCGTCCAGATTCCAGCCGCGGTTGGAGGGGAACTCACTCACCGCGTCGACACCGCCCGAGACCAGCCGCCACAGGTCCTCCGGCGAGGACACACCACCCGGATAGCGGCACGCCATCCCCACGATCGCGATCGGTTCGCTCTGCTTGTCCTCCACTTCGCTCAGCCGCTTGCGCGCGTCGCGCGCGTCGGCGATGGCCCGCTTGAGGTATTCGCGCAGCTTGCCTTCGTCGGTCGTCACGTGTTCTCAACTCCATGAAGCGATGGGGGATGTCAGCGAAGTGCTACTGGTGGGCGGGCCCGCCCCGCCGGAGGCGGTGGGCCCGGCCGAGCAGGCGCGGGGGCCGGCCCTGTGGGGCCGGCCGGCCGCGCCTGCCGGAGGTTCATCCGAGCCGGTCGGTCATTCGAGTCCGTCGAGGAGCGCGAACAGTTCCTCGTCGCTCGCGGAGTCGAGGTCCGCCTCGTCCGCGGCCTTGGCCGGGGCAGCGGTGCCGGGGGCCGCTGTCGCGGCCGGTTCACCGGCGAGGGCGAGCAGCTCCCGGAGGCGCTCGGCCAGCCGGCCCCGGGAGGCGTCATCGGATGCGAGGCCCTTGAGTACGGACTCGGCGCGGTCCAGGTCGGCGAGGACCGGGGCCGTCAAGGCGCCGGTGTCCACCTGGATCTGCTCCGCGAGGAACTTGGCGAGGGCGGTGGGGCTGGGGTAGTCGAAGACGAGGGTGGTGGGAAGCCGCAGGCCGGTCGCCTGGTTCAGCTGGTTGCGCAGCTCCACCGCCGTCAGCGAGTCGAACCCCAGCTCCTGGAACGGACGGTCGCCGTCGATGACCGAGGCGTCCGTGTGCCCCAGCACCCCGGCAACCTGCCCCCGCACCAACTCGGCCAACGCGTCCTCGCGTTCGGCCGCGCCCAGCACGGCGAGCTGTTCCATGAGACCCGGGGCCCGGCCGGATCCCGTACCGCCGGCGGTCTTGCGGCGGGCGGGGGCGGCGGGCACCAGACCCCGGAGAACAGGATGAACACGCTGACTCTGACGCAGGACCTTCGTGTCGAGGTACGTCACCGCGAGAACCGGCTCAGCCATCGACAACGCCGCGTCGAACAACTCCATCGCCTCAACCGAAGGCAACGCCCGCAAACCCAACCGACCCAACCGACGCAGATCCGTCTCACTCAACCCACCACTGATCGCACTCTCCT
>NZ_JBIWOZ010000021.1:0-19440 GCF_044767965.1 Streptomyces sp. NPDC101178 | reverse complement strand
TGCAGGGGGGACCCTGTGGGAGAGTAGGACGCCGCCGAACAATTATTGTGGGGAAGCCCCGCACCCTTGTGGTGCGGGGCTTTTCTGCGTTCTGAAGGTATTCAAAAGCTTCGGCTCCTTCTGGTGAGCGATGGGCCCGCGACCGTGCATCGGTCACCAGAAGGAGCCGACTCCTCAGAGGCGGCCCGCTGCCTTGAGGGCCAAATAGGCATCGGCGAGTGCGGGGGCCAGGTTGTCCGGGGTGGCGTCCACGACGACGACTCCGTGGCGCTGGAGTTTCTCCGCCGTGCTGCGGCGTTCCGCCTGAGCCTGGGTGCCGGCGGCGGCGTCGTACACCGCTTCCACCGTTCCCCGGCTCCTCGCCATCTCCTCGATCCGTGGGTCGGAGACGGCTGCCAGCAGAACCGTATGGCGCTGGGTGAGCTGAGGGAGCAGAGGCAGGAGGCCCTCCTCGATGGGGGCGGCCTCCAGAGACGTAAGGAGAACGATCAGCGAACCGCGGGGAGCGTCCGAGAGGGCTGCGGTACTGAGCCCTCTGGCGTCCGTCTCGACGAGCTCGGGTTCCAATGAGGCCAAGGTGTCGACGACCGCTGCCAGAGCGTCACCGGCGCTGGTCCGGCGTTGCACCCGGGCTCGGACGCGGCGGTCGTAGGCGAGGAGGTCTACGCGGTCGCCGGCGCGTGTCGCGAGCGCGGTGAGGAGGAGCGTGGCGTCCATGGCCGCGTCGAGACGTGGGACGTTGCCCACGCGGCCTGCGGAGGTGCGTCCGGTGTCCAGGACGATGAGGATGTGCCGGTCGCGCTCGGGGCGCCAGGTCCGGACCGCGACGGCCGACTGGCGTGCTGTCGCCCGCCAGTCGATGGAACGGGTGTCGTCTCCCGGTACGTAAGGTCGCAGACTGTCGAACTCCGTGCCCTCACCCCGTGTCAGAACGCTGGTGCGGCCGTCGAGTTCCCGGAGCCGGGCGAGCCGGGAAGGCAGGTGCTTCCGGCTGGTGAACGGGGGCAGTACTCGCACGGTCCATGGGACGCGGTGGTGGCCCTGGCGTGCGGCGAGACCGAGCGGGCCGTACGAGCGGACCGTAATGCGCTCGGCCTGGCGGTCGCCGCGGCGGGTCGGGCGGAGGACGGTGGCCAGGCGCCGCTGTTCACCGGGAGGAATCGTCAACGTGTGGCGTGAAGAAGACCGTTCGGTGCCGACGGGCCAGCTGCTCGGCGGCCAGGCATCGCGGAGCTGGGCCCGGAGCCGCCGACGCGAGCCGTTGGTCACGGTGAGTTGTACGGCCGCCGCGTCACCCAGTCGAACAGATGTATCGCCGGATCGAGTGAATCGGAGCGTTCGCACTGGCGCTGCCAGGGCGTAGTCGCACAGAATTGCCAGTGAGAGCGGTGCGTTGACCGCGAGCATCCCGGTCCAGCTCGGAGCGAGGATGCCTACGGGGAGTGATCCCAGCGCGGCCAATAGTGCGGTACGTCCGGTGAGGGCCATGGTCACCGCCTCATCGGGGTACGGGGAAGTGGGCGAGCACCGAGGTGATGACGGAATCGGGGGTGACTCCCTCCATTTCCGCCTCGGGCCGCAGGTGGATGCGATGACGGAGTGTGGGGAGCGCCAAGGCCTTCACGTCGTCCGGGGTGACGTAGTCCCGGCCGGTGAGCCAGGCCCAGGCGCGTGCGGTCGAGAGCAGTGCGGTGGCGCCTCGGGGGGAGACGCCGAGGGCGAGCGAGGGGGATTCGCGCGTGGCACGACAGATATCCACGACATAGCCGGCGATCTCCGGGGAGACGGCGGTCCTGGCGACGGCTGATCGGGCCGCCTCCAGGTCGGCGGGGCCTGCGACGGGCCGTATGCCTGCTGCCTTGAGGTCGCGAGGGTTGAAGCCGTCGGCGTGACGGGTGAGGACGTTGATCTCGTCCTGTCGTGAAGGGAGAGGCACCGTCAGCTTGAGCAGGAAGCGGTCCAGTTGGGCTTCCGGGAGCGGGTAGGTGCCCTCGTATTCGAGCGGGTTCTGGGTGGCGGCGACGAGGAAGGGGTCCGGGAGCGGACGGGGGGTGCCGTCGACGGTGACCTGACGTTCCTCCATCGCTTCCAGGAGGGAGGCCTGAGTCTTGGGAGGGGTGCGGTTGATCTCGTCGGCGAGCAGCAGGTTGGTGAAGACCGGGCCCGGCTGGAAGGAGAACTCGGCAGTTCGGGCGTCGTAGACGAGTGAGCCCGTCACGTCACTCGGCATGAGGTCGGGGGTGAACTGGACGCGCTTGGTGTCGAGTTCGAGGGAGGCGGCGAGGGCTCGGACGAGGAGGGTCTTGGCTACGCCGGGGACACCTTCGAGAAGAACGTGTCCGCGGCAGAGCAGCGCGACGACGAGTCCGGTGACAGCGGGGTCCTGGCCGACCACGGCCTTGGCGATCTCGGCGCGGAGGGCCTCCAGGGACGCGCGGGCGCCGTCGGCGGGCTCCGGAGTCGCAGGGGTCGCGGGGACCGCTGCGGAGTCGGCCGGCTCGGGGGTCGGGGCGCTCATGAAGTGCGTACCTCTCTTTCGAGGGCGTCGAGGTGCTCGGCCAGCAGGACCAGGGCCGCGTCGTTGGCGGGGGTCGGGCCGAAGAGCAGGGTGCTCAGGTCGTCGCTTGTGGTGGCGGTGCGGGTGGAGACGGCAGGGAGGAGGACATCAGCGGTGTGGGCCTCGCGGGCGGTCACACCGGTGAGGCGGGCGATACGGATTCGGGCGGCGGCTCGTAGCGATTCGGCGGCCCGGTCACGGGCGTTGGCCTTGCGGTAGAGGCCGGCGCGGCCTTCCGCGGATTCCGACGCGCGGATGGAGACCGGCAGTTGTTCCACGACGAGGGGGCCGAGCCGGCGGGCCCGCCAGATCGCGGCGAGGCAGGCGGCGAGGGTGAGTTGGAGCGTTCCCCAGATCCAGCCGGAGGGGATCAGGCCGAGGAAGCCGCTCTCGTCGCCCGAGGTCTCTTCGCGGCTGCCGTCGTTGTCGTGGTTGTTGTTGCCGGGGGTGCCGTCATCGGTGGTGGCGGATGGATCAGCGAGTGAGGGGAGGTACCAGACCAGATGCGGTCGCGAACCGAGGAGTTGCAGGGCGAGAGAGGCGTTTCCCTGGTGGTCGAGACGCTCGTTGTGGAGGAAGTCGGGGGAGCCGAGCAGCACGGTGTCGCCGTCCTCGCGGCCCTTGAGCATCAGCAGGCTGGGCGCCTGGTCGCTGGGGTAGCAGGCGGTGGCGGTGGAGTCCGGTGCCGTGTAGCGGACGCCGCCCATGTCCGCAGGGCCGGCGCTGCGGGCGGCGGGGAGTGCGCAGGACGGAGGGAGCACGCTCACGGGGCGGTGGGGCTCGGCGCGTACGCCGGGGGCCAGTCGGGATACGGCTGCGGGGCCCGGGGCGATGAGGAGGGTGCGGCCGGTGGAGGCGGCGGTCGCCTTGTAGAGCCGGCGCTGTTGAGAGGGGATGAGGAGGTTGGGGCCGGTGACCAGGAGCGTGGTGTCGGGTCCCACCGCGGTGGTGGCCTCGTCGAGGGTCGTGGCGACGGTGACGGACACTCCGCGTTCCTTGAGGAGTTCCGCCGTGGCGCGGCTGCCCTTCGGGCCGGGGGAACGGGGGTCGAGGTGCCCGTAGTTGGTACCGGAGCGGACCGCGGCGAAGGTGATGCCCGCGATCACGAGGACGAGCAGGGCGATCAGCAGCCCGCGCGAGCGCTTCCAGACCTGGTGTGCGGTGGGCGCGGTCGAGGTGGGAGAGGGGGCGGTGGCCGTGGTCATCCGGCGGCTCCACGGGAGGCTCCGGGAAGTACGGGTTTCGCCTCGTCGAGCTCGGTGTCCAGGGTGCGCAGGGCCAGATATGTGGGCTGGCCCGCGGTGCGGCCGCCGTATGTGACGTCGTCGAAGTCGCGGGCGGCGGAGCGCAGCCGGGTGGCGTGGTCGGGCAGGGCGCGGCCTGCCTCCGCCGCGGCTTCGTCGGCCGTGCGGCCGGGTCGGGGGTCGAGCAGGGCGCGTTCCTCCAGGGACCGGACGACGGCGCGCATGCGTTCCTGGACGGCTTCGGTCCAGCGGAGGGCGGCGGCGTGTGCTTCGGCCGCGGCCCGGTGCTGGGCGGCGCTGCGGGGGCCGTCGCTCTCGAAGAGGGCGTCCGCGGCGGAGCGGGAGGAGCGTTGCGGGGTGCCGAGCCGCCACCAGAGCGCGGCGGCGAGGCCGATGACGAGGAGGGCCAGGACGACGAGTCCCGCCGGGCCGCCGGGAGCGGCGCCCGCGGCGGCGTCGAACACGCCGGCGACCCAGTCCCAGAACTCGTTCAGGGCGCGCTGGAGGAAGTTCGGATCGTTCTCGTGGTACATCGGTTTGGACAGCTCGCTCTCGGCTGCCTCCCGGGCCGGGACACGTGGAGTGTCCACGGGTATGTCGCCCGCGCCGATGACCTGCCGTGTTGTTGTGGCGCCCCCCGCCCCCGGCACCCCATCAGCTCCGAGCGGTGTCGGTGCCGGTGCCGTGGCCGGGGAGGCCCGCGGCCCGGGCGAGGTCGAGGTCGAGCGCCTCGCGGCGGATGCGCTGGTCGACGTAGAGCAGGGCCATCACGCCTGCGAGGAAGGGGTAGGCCAGCGTGGAGACGATCACTTCGCCGATGCCGGTGATGATCAGGAAGGGCCAGCTCAGGGAAGCGGTGCCGGCTTCGGGGAAGTCGCCGATGCCGACCGCATCACCGATGGCCATCAGGATGACGAGCAGGGTGGAGACCACGAGGCTCAGCAGGAGGGCGAGCAGCTGAGACAGCGCGAGGATCCCGAAGGTGCGCCACCACGCGCCGCGGACCAGCTTCGCCGACCTCCGCAGCGCCGCGACGATGCCCTGCCGTTCCAGCACCAGGGCGGGGGTGGCGAGGGAGAAGGTGACGTACAGCCAGGGGGCCAGCACGCAGGCGACGACGAGGCCGAACAGGGCGAGCACCGCGCCCGCCCCCGAGCCCACCAGCAGTCCGGGGCCGATGCTGACGATCATGACCGTCGTGAGCATCAGCATCACCAGGAGGGTCAGCCCGATCAGCGGGAGGATGCGCGGGCGTACCTCGGCCCAGGCGTCGGTGAGCGTGACCGGGCGGCCCAGCACCGAGCGGCTGATCACCACGGTGACGACGGAGGTGGTGAGCAGCATGGCGATCAGAGCGAGGAGGGTGGCCGGGGCGAGGGAGAACAGCGTCGTCCGGAGGTATTCGGAAGCCTGGCGGAGGGCTTCGGTGCCGGAAGCGTTCGGGTCGATGGCGGTCGGTCGGGGCAGGAGATAGCGCTGCATGAGCACGACGGCGATCTGCACGACCACGGAGACCGCGAGGCTGAAGCCGAGTGCGGTACGCCAGTGGGCGCGCAGGGCCGAGACGGAGCCGTCGAGGATCTCGCCGAGGCCGAGCGGGCGCAGCGGGATGACGCCGGGCTTCGCTGCCGGAGGCTTCGGTGCCCGGCCCGGATGCCGCGGGCCGCCGCCCCAGCCGGAGGCAGGCGGGCGGGTGCCGGGGCCGCTGCCGGGGTTGCTCGGTGGGGACCACTGCCCGGGAGGCGGCTGCTCGGGGGACCACTGTCCCGTCGGCGCGCTTCCGTCCTTGGGCTCGGAGGGGCGGGGAATGGCCGCCTCCTGGCCGTCGGAGGGGGCAGATCCGGGCGTCGCCCAGCCCGGAGAGTCGTTCATTCTCGCTCCTTCACCGTCCTGTCCGCTCATCGGGGCGGCAGGTTGGCAGCCATCGTGTCACGGGCCGGTGCGGTGCGGACGGGGAGCCTTCTCTCCCTCGTGCCTTCATTTGTGGGCGGCTCACCGGGCAGACTGGACGGATGGCTGATCAGGACGCGCAAACGCCGGTGGGCAGCGAGCCTCCCGCACTTCCCGTACTCCGTTGGGACGAGCTTCCGGAAGGTCCCGTTCTGGTGCTCCTCGACCAGACGCGGCTGCCCGCGGAGGAGGTCGAGCTGGTGTGCACGGATGTGCCCGCGCTGGTGCGGGCGATCCGGACGCTGGCGGTACGGGGGGCTCCGCTGCTCGGGATCGCCGGTGGCTACGGGGTGGCGCTCGCGGCGGCACGGGGCTACGACGTGGCGGAGGCCGCCGGGCTGCTGGAGCGTGCGCGGCCCACCGCGGTGAACCTCGGTTACGGGGTGCGGAGGGTGGCCGCGGCCTACTGGGCGGCTGCCGGGAAGGGGGCGGGAGCCGAGGAGGCCGCCGTCGTGGCGCTGGCCGAGGCTCAGGCGCTGCATCGGGAGGACGCCCGGGCCAGTGTGCGGATGGCGGAGTACGGGACGGCGCTGCTGGAAGAGCTGCTGCCGGGGCGGGGCTATCAGCTGCTGACCCACTGCAACACCGGGGCGCTGGTCTCCGGGGGCGAGGGGACGGCCTTCGCGGTGGCCCTGCGGATGCACCGGCAGGGGCGGCTGCGCCGGCTGTGGGTGGACGAGACCCGGCCGCTGCTCCAGGGGGCGAGGCTGACGGCGTACGAGGCGGCGCGCAGCGGGATGGCGTACAGCCTGCTCACGGACAGTGCGGCGGGTTCGCTGTTCGCGGCGGGTGAGGTGGATGCCGTGCTCATCGGGGCGGACCGCATCGCGGCGGACGGCTCGGTGGCCAACAAGGTGGGGAGCTATCCGCTGGCCGTGCTCGCGAAGTACCACCACGTGCCGTTCATCGTGGTGGCGCCGACGACGACCGTGGACATGGAAACGGCTGAAGGCACATCGATCATCGTCGAGCAGCGTTCCGGGCAAGAAGTGACGGAGGTCACATCGGCGCAGGACGTATCGGCGGGCGCCGGAGGTGGGAAGGTCGTCGCACCCCTCGGGGCCCCGGTGTACAACCCGGCCTTCGACATCACGCCGCCCGAATTGATCACGGCGATCGTCACCGAGGAGGGGGTCGTTTCCCCGGTCACGGGGGTCGCACTGGCGGAGCTGTGTGCCAGGTCATCGCAGGTAACGATTAGCTAATGGGATGATGTCGATTATGAAGGGACGCGTCCTTGTCGTCGACGACGACACCGCACTGGCCGAGATGCTCGGGATTGTGCTGCGTGGAGAAGGTTTCGAGCCGTCGTTCGTAGCGGACGGCGACAAGGCACTGGCCGCATTTCGTGAGGCCAAGCCGGACCTGGTGCTGCTCGACCTCATGCTGCCCGGAAGGGACGGCATCGAGGTGTGCAGGCTGATCAGGGCCGAGTCCGGTGTGCCGATCGTCATGCTCACTGCCAAGAGCGACACCGTCGATGTCGTGGTCGGCCTGGAATCAGGGGCCGACGACTACATCGTCAAGCCGTTCAAACCTAAGGAGTTGGTCGCCCGGATCAGGGCCCGCCTGCGGCGGTCCGAAGAGCCCGCGCCGGAGCAGTTGACCATCGGTGACCTGGTCATCGACGTAGCCGGTCACTCCGTGAAGCGGGAGGGGCAGTCCATCGCCCTCACCCCGCTGGAGTTCGACCTGCTGGTCGCCCTCGCCCGCAAGCCGTGGCAGGTGTTCACCCGTGAGGTCCTGCTGGAGCAGGTCTGGGGGTACCGGCACGCGGCCGACACCCGGCTGGTGAACGTGCACGTCCAGCGGCTGCGCTCCAAGGTCGAGAAGGACCCGGAGCGGCCGGAGATCGTCGTGACCGTCCGAGGGGTCGGTTACAAGGCCGGACCGAGCTGACATGGCCGAAGGCAGCGCTGCTCCGAACCCCGGGGAGCCGGGAGTCCGTGCGGAGCGGGCTGCCGGTCCGGGACGGAAGGCCTCTCGTATGAGCCGATTCCTCCAGGGCGGCCGGTTGTTCGAGGACCGGGCGCCCGGTGGGCCCGTACCGCGTCTGCTGATGCGGTGGGTTCGTCGTCCCCTGCTGCCCGCCGTGCGGTTGTGGCGGCGCAATCTGCAGCTCCGCGTCGTCGCGGGCACACTGCTGATGTCGATCGGCGTGGTGCTGCTGCTCGGCTTCGTCGTGATCGGGCAGGTCCGCAACGGCCTGCTCGACGCGAAGGGCAAGGCCGCCCAGACCCAGGCCGCCGGCGGTTTCGCCGCGGCCCAGGAGAAGGCGAACGCCTCCCTGGCGCCGGGCACCGAGGGGCCCGACGGCATGACCGCCAACACCTCGTGGCGCACCGAGCTCGTCGACCAGCTCGCCAGTGGCGGCAAGAACGCCTTCAACGTGGTCGCGCTCAGCGCGGACTCGGTGAGCGAGGGCGCGGGCGGCCGTGCGCCACGAGGTTCGGGCAGCGTCGAGGCCTCCAGCGTGCCCGAGCGCCTGCGCCAGGACGTGGGCAAGGGACAGGGCGCGTTCCAGACGTACTCCCTGATCCGTTATTCCAACGGCAACGAGTCCCAGCCGGGCCTCGTCGTGGGCAAGCGGCTCTACGACATCGACCAGCAGCCGTACGAGCTGTACTACCTCTTCCCGCTCACGCAGGAGGAGAAGTCCCTGACGCTGGTCAAGACGACCCTGGCGACCGCCGGCCTCTTCGTCGTCGTGCTGCTCGGCGCCATCGCGTGGTTCGTGGTGCGGCAGGTCGTCACACCGGTGCGGATGGCGGCCGGCATCGCCGAGCGGCTCTCCGCCGGGAAGCTCCAGGAACGGATGAAGGTCACCGGCGAGGACGACATCGCCCGGCTCGGTGAGGCCTTCAACAAGATGGCGCAGAACCTTCAGCTGAAGATTCAGCAGCTGGAGGAGCTCTCCCGGATGCAGCGGCGCTTCGTCTCCGATGTCTCGCACGAGCTGCGGACCCCGCTGACGACCGTACGGATGGCCGCCGACGTCATCCATGAGGCGCGCGTCGACTTCGATCCCGTCACCGCGCGCTCCGCCGAGCTGCTCGGCGACCAGCTCGACCGCTTCGAGTCGCTGCTGGCCGATCTGCTGGAGATCAGCCGGTTCGACGCGGGCGCGGCGGCGCTGGAGGCCGAGCCGATAGACCTGCGGACCGTGGTGCACCGGGTGATCGGCGGTGCCGAACCGCTCGCCGAGCGCAAGGGCAGCCGGATCCTGGTCCTCGGCGACGACCAGCCGGTGATCGCAGAGGCCGACGCCCGGCGCGTCGAGCGGGTGCTGCGCAACCTCGTGGTCAACGCCGTCGAGCACGGTGAGGGACGGGACGTCGTCGTGCGGATGGGCGTGGCGCAGGGCGCGGTCGCCGTGGCCGTACGGGACTACGGGGTCGGGCTCAAGCCCGGCGAGGCGACCCGCGTCTTCAACCGGTTCTGGCGCGCGGACCCGGCACGCGCCCGGACCACCGGCGGGACCGGTCTCGGGCTCTCCATCGCCGTCGAGGACGCCCGGCTGCACGGCGGCTGGCTCCAGGCGTGGGGCGAGCCGGGCGGCGGGTCCCAGTTCCGGCTGACCCTGCCGCGTACGGCGGACGAGCCGCTGCGCGGTTCGCCCATACCGCTGGAGCCGGAGGATTCCCGGCGTAACCGGGAGAGCCGGGAGCGCGACGAGGCGCCGGCCGGCGAGAACCGGCTGGTCTCCGTACCGAATCAGTCCGGGGCCAAGGAGCGCTCGTCGCTGCCCGGGCCCGGCCGCGGTTCCACGGTGCCGCACCCGGCGCCCGCCTCGGCGCACCCGGCGGCGCTGCCCGGCAGCGGAGCCCGGGTCGTGGCCCGCCCGGCGCCGGAGCGTTCCGGTGGCGCCGGTTCCGCCGCGCAGAATTCCGACCAGGAGGACACCACTCGTGGGTACTGACCGCCGTCGTGGTGGCCCCGGACGCGGCGTGCGGATCACCGCGCTGCTCGGCTGCTCCGTCCTCGTGCTCGTCGGCTGCGGGTCGATGCCGGTGACCGGTGACGTCAAGGCGGTCGACGCCTCGCAGCCGGGCGACTCCCAGGTGCAGGTGTACGCGGTGGAGCCTCGTGAGGGCGCGGCGCCCAGCGAGATCGTCGACGGGTTCCTGGAGTCGATGACCAGCGACGATCCCGGTTTCCGGACCACGCGCATGTATCTGAGCGAGGACGCGGCCGAGACCTGGCAGCCGGGTGAGGGCACCACGGTGCTCTCCCAGGCCCCCAACCGCAACGGCCCCCTGCTCCACGACGAGGAGCGCCGGGACTCCGAGACCTCCTACACGCTGACCGGCGAGAAGGTGGCGACGGTCGACGCCCAGAGCTCCTACCAGCCGCTCGCCCCCACCGACTACTCGCAGGTGCTGCACCTGGTGCGGGAGAAGCTGGCGGACGGCAAGACCGAGTGGCGGATCGACATCGTGCCGGACGGCCTGGTCCTCGGGCAGTCCGACTTCAAGCGGCTCTACCGCTCCGTGAACAAGTACTACTACGCCACCGGCCGGACGAACGGGCAGTCGACGCTCGTCGCCGACCCCGTCTACGTACGCACCGGCACCGATCCGGTCACCCGGATGAGCACGGCGACGCAGACGGTCAGGACGCTGCTGGAGGGACCGACGAACTGGCTGCGGCCCGTGGTCGACTCCCGGTTCCCCACCGGGACCGCCCTGCGCAAGGACGTCGTCGCGCTGGCCCCCGATGATCAGAACGTGCTGAAGGTGCCGCTCAACGGCAAGGCCGACAAGGCGGGCCGGGCGGCCTGCCGGATGATGGCCGCCCAGGTGCTCTTCACCCTGCGGGACCTGACCTCCGCGCGGGTCGAGCAGGTGGAGCTGGAGGGCGGGCGCGGCCGGCTCTGCGCGCTGGACGCGGACGAGGCGGCGAAGTTCTCCTCCGACAGCGGCTCCGACGGGCCCGACAGCCAGTACTTCATCGACGCCAAGGGCAGGGTCCAGCGGATCCCCAGCGCCACCGAGGGCATCGGCACGCCCGAGGCGGTGCTCGGCCCCCTGGGAGCCGGCACGGTCGCGATGGGCGCCGTCGGCGTGGCCCGGGACGAGCGGCGGGCCGCCGCGGTCTCGGCCAACGGGCAGAACCTGTACGTCGCGTCCCTGGACGCGGAAGGTGAGCTGGCCGCTCCCGTGGTGACCAGCACCGGCAAGAAGACCGCCGACCGGCTGTCGTCGCCGAGCTGGGACGGGCGGGGTGACCTGTGGGTCGCCGACCGCGACAAGGCGCGCCCGAGGCTGCTACGGCTGGCCGAGGGTGAGGGCGAGCCGCAGGAGGTGCGGGTCCCGGGGCTGGACGGCGGGCGGATCGAGGAACTGCGGCTGTCGGCGGACGGGGTGCGGATCGCGCTGCTGGTGACGGAGGACGGCCGTACGACACTGAAGATCGGCCGGGTCGAGCGGCGCGGGAGCGACGAGGCGCCCGAGATCTCGGTCGAGGACCTGCGCCAGGCCGCGCCGCAGCTCACGGACGTGACGGCGATCTCCTGGTCGGGCCGCAGCCGTCTGGTGGTGGTCGGCAAGGAGGCGGGCGGTGTCCAGCAGGTGCGGTACGTGCAGGCGGACGGGTCCACGCCGTCCTCCGGCGCCTCCGGGGTGCTGCCCGGGGTCAACCAGGTCCAGGCGGTCGCCGCGGCGGACGACGAGCTGCTTCCGCTGATGGCGGAGACCGAGGGCGACGGCATAGTGAAGCTTTCGCCGGGGGACAACTGGCAGACGGTCCTGGAAGAAGGCACCTCGCTGGTCTACCCGGGCTGACCTGGCGCTTCCGAACGCAGTTTTCCACAGGGGTGGACGGTTCCGCGGGGGCCGGACACCGTGAACGCATGCGGGATTGGTGGCGGGAGTTCTCGGGCTTGGTCCTGCCGGTGGCCTGCGCGGGCTGCGGCAGGCCGCGTACGGCGCTGTGCCCGGCCTGCGGGGCCGCGCTGAACGGTGCGCCGGCCCGCAGCGTGCTCCCCTCGCCCCGGCCCGTGGGGCTTCCGGCGGTCCATGCGGCGGCGCCGTACGAGAACGCCGTACGCGCGGTGCTGCTGGCCCACAAGGAGCGCGGGGCACTCGGGCTGGCCGGACCGCTCGGGCGGGCTCTGGCGGCCTCCGTACGGGCCGGGACGGGGCAGGCGGGAGCCGTGGGACCTCTGCTGCTGGTGCCCGTACCCTCCGCGCGCTCCGCGACCGCGGCCCGCGGCCATGATCCGGTGCTCCGGATCGCCCGGGCGGCGGCGGACGAGCTGCGGCGCACGGGCGGGCGGGTCCGGGTGCTCCCGGTGCTGCGGCAGCTGCGCGCGGTCGTCGATCAGTCGGGTCTCCGGGCCCACCGGCGGCGGGCCAATCTCGCCGGCGCGCTGGGCGTGGCCAGCGGGTCGGAGCGGCTGCTCGCCCACGGGAGGGTGGTTCTGGTGGACGACCTGTTGACGACGGGATCGACGCTGGCCGAGGCGGCGCGGGCGGTCACCGCGGCGCTGGGGAGCGACGGAGGCCCCTCCGGCCGCGCGGTGTGCGCGGCAGCGGTCGTCTCGGCATCTCCGTCCGCCTTCGAAATAAACCGGAAGTGACCGAGAACTTGCATCGTCGCAGGTGATGCGAGGGCAAAACCGCCTGAACGGAGGTACGTGCCGGTAGCGGGTGCCGATACCCGGGTGTGCAGGCTATGTTCGGTTGTGAGGAGCGGTGAAGGCCGAACCTCGATGAATGCACCGTGAGGTTTCGGGCAGATAACTCACCGACGGACCGGAAGCAGTCGAGCCGGCCGAGGTAGGGACCTCTCCGACGGGGGAGGAGGAGGCGAAAGTCACCGAGTCCGAGGCCCCTGGGGATCACCGGGGGCTGGTGCAAAAGGGAGATGCCCCGCCGCAGAAGCGGGGTGATCCGGGAACGGAGTTCTGCGTGGACATCGTCGTCAAGGGCCGCAAGACCGAGGTGCCCGAGCGGTTCCGCAAGCACGTGGCCGAGAAGCTGAAGCTGGACAAGATCCAGAAGTTCGACGGCAAGGTGATCAGCGTCGACGTCGAGGTGTCCAAGGAGCCGAATCCCCGTCAGGCCGACCGCTCCGACCGGGTGGAGATCACGCTCCACTCGCGCGGTCCGGTCATCCGGGCGGAGGCGGCGGCGGGCGACCCCTACGCAGCGCTTGATCTGGCCACCGGAAAGCTGGAGGCCCGGCTGCGCAAGCAGCACGACAAGCGCTACAGCCGCCGGGGCAACGGACGTCTGTCGGCTGCGGAGGTCGCGGATGTGGTGCCGGGCGTCGCCTCGTTCGACGAGGACGGTGAGCTGGTCGGCGAGCAGACGTCGGAAGCCGTGGCGACCACGAAGGTCGGATCGATCGAGGTGCAGGGCGAAGGGCCTCTCGTGATGCGCGAGAAGACCCACACCGCCGCGCCCATGGCGCTCGACCAGGCGCTCTACGAGATGGAACTGGTCGGGCACGACTTCTACTTGTTCGTCGACTCCGAGACGAAGGAACCCAGTGTCGTCTACCGGCGTCACGCCTACGACTACGGCGTCATCCACCTGAGGACCGACCCGCTCGCCGCTGATGAGGCAGGCGGCGCGGGCGGCGCGCTCGGCGGCTGACACCACACAGTCACGGTGCCCCTGGAGCGTTTTCACGCCACCAGGGGCACCTGCGCGCTGGTGCGGGATAGCCGCTTCGGCCTCGCGGCATGGAATCATGGCGCCCCAAGCCAATCGGTGGCCGGTGAAACGCCGTTGGCGGACGACCGATGCCTATCAGGCCGTGGCCTTCAGGGGGAGGAACGATGGCGGACACCTTCGGGCCCGTGCGTGACGCGAGCGGTTTCGACGACGGCGGTGACCGTACCGGTGACGCCCCGGACGGCGCCTCGCGCAGGGAGCCCATCCGGGTCCTCGTGGTGGACGACCACGCGCTCTTCCGCAGGGGTCTGGAGATCGTCCTCGCGCAGGAGGAGGACATCCAGGTCGTCGGTGAGGCCGGTGACGGCTCCGAGGCGGTCGACAAGGCCGCGGACCTGCTGCCCGACATCATTCTGATGGACGTGCGGATGCCCAAACGCGGTGGCATCGAGGCGTGCACGGCCATCAAGGAGGTGGCTCCCAGCGCGAAGATCATCATGTTGACGATCAGCGACGAGGAAGCCGACCTCTACGACGCGATCAAGGCGGGCGCCACCGGATACCTCCTCAAGGAGATCTCCACCGACGAGGTGGCGACGGCCATTCGCGCCGTCGCGGACGGGCAGTCCCAGATCAGCCCGTCGATGGCCTCCAAGCTGCTCACCGAGTTCAAATCGATGATCCAGCGCACCGACGAGCGCCGGCTCGTCCCCGCGCCCCGGCTCACCGACCGGGAGCTGGAAGTGCTGAAACTCGTGGCGACCGGCATGAACAACCGGGATATCGCCAAGGAGTTGTTCATTTCGGAGAACACGGTGAAGAACCACGTCCGCAATATTCTGGAGAAGTTGCAGCTGCACTCCCGCATGGAAGCCGTGGTCTATGCCATGCGCGAGAAGATCCTGGAGATCCGGTAGCCACCGCGGAGCTCAGCGGTAGGCGCGCTGCAGCGCCCGGCCGATCTCGTCCCTGAGCGGGTCGCGCAGCTCCGGCGCGTCGATCCGCTCCAGCCGGATATCCGTACAGCCCACCCAGGCCGCCGCCTCCACCAGGGCCTCCGCCATCGGGACCACCGCCTTCGGACCGGCCAGCGAGGCCTGGCGGGCGACCAGCGTGGTGCCGTCGCGCGCCGGGTCGACGCGGCCCTGGAGCTTCCCGCCCGCCAGCAACGGCATGGCGAAATAGCCGTGGATCCGCTTCGGCTTGGGGACGTACGCCTCCAGCCGGTGCGTGAAGCCGAAGATCCGCTCGGTGCGCGCCCGCTCCCACACCAGCGAGTCGAACGGCGACAGCAGCGTCGTACGGTGGCGGCCGCGCGGTTCCTTGGCCAGCGCCTCGGGGTCCGCCCAGGCGGGCTTGGCCCAGCCCTCCACCGTGACCGGGACCAGCCCCGAGTCCGCCACCACCGCGTCGAACTCCTCGCCCCGCAGCCGGTGGTAGTCCGCGATGTCGCTCCGCGTGCCGACGCCCAGGGACTTGCCCGCCAGCGCGACCAGCCGCCGCCGGCACTCGGTGTCGCTCAGGTCGTCGTGGAGCACGGCGTCCGGGATGGCGCGCTCGGCCAGGTCGTAGATCCGCTTCCAGCCGCGCCGCTCGGTGCAGACCACCTCGCCGTACATCAGGGCCCGTTCGACGGCGACCTTGGAGGCCGACCAGTCCCACCACTCCCCGCCGTTGTTCGCGCCGCCGAGCTCGGTCGCCGTCAACGGGCCCTCGGCACGCAGCTGCTTGATCACCGTGTCGTACACGCCGTGGGGCAGGTCGTGGTGCCACTGCGGGCGGGCGCGGTAGGCGCGGCGGCGGAACGCGAAGTGCGGCCACTCCTCGACGGGCAGGATGCACGCGGCGTGCGACCAGTACTCGAAGGAGCGGCCGCCCGACCAGTACGCCTCCTCCACCGTGCGCCGGCCGATCGCGCCGAGCCGGGCGTACGGGATCAGCTCGTGCGAGCGGGCCAGCACCGAGATGGTGTCCAGCTGGACGGCTCCGAGATGCCGCAGCACCCCCTGAACCCCCGCCCGGCGGTCCGGAGCCCCCAGGAAGCCCTGGGCGCGCAGCGCGATGCGGCGGGCCTGGTCGGCGGAGAGTTCGACTGCGGGAGGAGGCACAGGCGTCATACGGGGAACCCTAGACGCCACCACTGACACCGGGGGAGGGGATCCGGCCACCGCCTCCGGCCGCGCGCGATCCGGATCTCACCGGTCCGCTCACCCTTCACGTGCCGGGTCCGGAGCGCCGCCGGGCTGATCGGCGTGGCGCCCGGGCAGGTACGGATGGGTGCCTGGCAGCCCCAGGTCGGACGGGAGCAGCGCCGCCGTCCACGCGTCCCGTCGCACGCCCTTGTTGAGCAGCCCGGACCGCTGGTCGCCCTCCAGCCGGAATCCGGCCCGCAGCGCCACGGCACGGGAGGCCAGGTTGCCGATCTCGGCCCGCCACTCCAGCCGGTCCGCCCGGAGCGAGGTGAAGGCCCAGCGGGCGGAGCCGAGCACCGCCTCGGTGACGTACCCGCGACCGCGGTGCTCCTTGGTGGACCAGTACCCCATCTCGTACGTCCCCGGCCGGCTCCGGCGGTCGATGGAGAGCGCCCCGACGAGCGCCGCGGACTCCCGCAGCTCCAGGGCGAAGCTGTACGCGGAGTCGTCCCGCCAGCCCGCCGGAGCGAGTTTCGCGGTGAACAGCTCCGCGTCGGTCAGCCGGTACGGCGAGGGGATCACCGTCCAGCGCTGGATGTCCGGATCCTGACAGGCCGCATGCACCCGGTAGGTGTCCCGCGGACCGAACGGGCGCAGAAGAAGTCGTCGCGTGGTGAGAGTGGTCGGCTCCATAGGGTGATTCTCATGAGCGGAGAGCCGCGATGCGAGCACTTTCGGGGCTTTCCGGCACCTTCCGCGCCTCCGGCACGTTGTCCGGAGAGGGTGCGGCGAGGTCCACGCGACGGCAGCCCTCCCGACGCGGTGGTGTCCTCGCTTACGATGGCCGTTGCGGTGGGGCCCACCTGCCGTGCCCGCGCCAGAGTCCATCACACGACCCAGTGCCAGGCCCGACCGGCAAGGAGACCAGCCTCAGTGTCCGTCTTCAACAAGCTCATGCGTGCAGGCGAAGGCAAGATCCTGCGCAAACTGCACCGCATCGCGGACCAGGTCAGCTCCATCGAAGAGGACTTCGTCAACCTCTCCGACGCCGAGCTGCGGGCGCTCACCGACGAGTACAAGGAACGGTACGCGGACGGCGAGAGCCTGGACGACCTGCTCCCCGAGGCGTTCGCCACGGTCCGTGAGGCCGCCAAGCGCGTCCTCGGACAGCGTCACTACGACGTACAGATCATGGGCGGAACCGCCCTGCACCTCGGCTATGTGGCCGAGATGAAGACCGGTGAGGGCAAGACCCTCGTCGGCACCCTGCCCGCGTATCTCAACGCGCTCTCCGGCAAGGGCGTGCACCTGATCACGGTCAACGACTACCTCGCCCAGCGCGACTCCGAGATGATGGGCCGGGTCCACAAGTTCCTGGGCCTGACCATCGGCTGCATCGTCTCCAACATGACGCCGGCGCAGCGCCGTGAGCAGTACGCCTGCGACATCACGTACGGCACGAACAACGAGTTCGGTTTCGACTACCTCCGCGACAACATGGCGTGGTCCAAGGACGAGCTCGTCCAGCGCGGCCACAACTTCGCCGTGGTCGACGAGGTCGACTCGATCCTCGTCGACGAGGCCCGTACGCCGCTGATCATCTCCGGCCCGGCCGACCAGGCCACCAAGTGGTACGGCGACTTCGCCAAGCTGGTCACGCGTCTCACCAAGGGTGAGGCGGGCAACCAGCTCAAGGGCATCGAGGAGACCGGCGACTACGAGGTCGACGAGAAGAAGCGGACCGTGGCCATCCACGAGACCGGTGTCGCCAAGGTCGAGGACTGGCTCGGCATCGACAACCTCTACGAGTCGGTCAACACCCCGCTCGTCGGCTATCTGAACAACGCCATCAAGGCGAAGGAACTGTTCAAGAAGGACAAGGACTACGTCGTCATCGACGGCGAAGTCATGATCGTCGACGAGCACACCGGCCGTATCCTCGCCGGCCGCCGCTACAACGAGGGCATGCACCAGGCGATCGAGGCGAAGGAAGGGGTGGACATCAAGGACGAGAACCAGACCCTCGCCACGATCACCCTGCAGAACTTCTTCCGCCTGTACGACAAGCTCTCCGGCATGACCGGTACGGCGATGACCGAGGCCGCCGAATTCCAGCAGATCTACAAGCTCGGCGTGGTGCCGATCCCGACGAACCGGCCGATGGTCCGGGCCGACCAGTCGGACCTGATCTACCGCACCGAGGTCGCCAAGTTCGCCGCCGTCGTCGACGACATCGCCGAGAAGCACGAGAAGGGCCAGCCGATCCTGGTCGGCACCACCTCGGTCGAGAAGTCCGAGTACCTCTCGCAGCAGCTCTCCAAGCGCGGTGTCCAGCACGAGGTGCTGAACGCCAAGCAGCACGACCGGGAGGCGACGATCGTCGCCCAGGCCGGCCGCAAGGGCGCGGTCACGGTCGCCACGAACATGGCCGGCCGAGGCACCGACATCAAGCTCGGCGGCAACCCGGACGACCTCGCAGAGGCGGAGCTGCGCCAGCGCGGCCTCGACCCGGTGGAGAACGTCGAGGAGTGGGCGGCCGCGCTGCCCGCCGCGCTGGAGTCGGCCGAGCTGGCCGTGAAGGCGGAGTTCGAAGAGGTCAAGGACCTCGGCGGGCTGTACGTGCTCGGCACGGAGCGGCACGAGTCGCGCCGGATCGACAACCAGCTGCGCGGTCGTTCCGGCCGTCAGGGCGACCCGGGCGAGTCCCGGTTCTACCTGTCGCTGGGCGACGACCTGATGCGGCTGTTCAAGGCGCAGATGGTCGAGCGCGTCATGTCGATGGCGAACGTCCCGGACGACGTGCCGATCGAGAACAAGATGGTCACCCGTGCCATCGCCTCCGCCCAGTCGCAGGTCGAACAGCAGAACTTCGAGACGCGTAAGAACGTCCTGAAGTACGACGAGGTGCTCAACCGGCAGCGCGAGGTCATCTACGGCGAGCGCCGCCGCGTCCTGGAGGGCGAGGACCTGCAGGAGCAGATCCGGCACTTCATGGACGACACGATCGACGACTACATCGCGCAGGAGACCTCCGAGGGCTTCGCCGAGGAGTGGGACCTGGACCGGCTGTGGGGCGCCTTCAAGCAGCTCTACCCGGTGAAGGTCACCGTCGAGGAGCTGGAGGAGGCGGCCGGCGACCTGGCGGGCGTCACCGCCGAGTTCATCGCCGAGTCGGTGAAGAACGACATCCACGAGCAGTACGAGGAGCGCGAGAAGACCCTTGGCTCCGACATCATGCGTGAGCTGGAGCGGCGCGTGGTCCTCTCCGTGCTGGACCGCAAGTGGCGTGAGCACCTCTACGAGATGGACTATCTCCAGGAGGGCATCGGCCTGCGGGCCATGGCGCAGAAGGACCCGCTGGTCGAGTACCAGCGCGAGGGCTTCGACATGTTCAACGCCATGATGGAGGGCATCAAGGAGGAGTCCGTCGGCTACCTGTTCAACCTGGAGGTCCAGGTCGAGCAGCAGGTCGAAGAGGTTCCCGTGCAGGACGCGGCCGAGCGCACCTCGCTCGCCAAGGAGGGTGCTCCCGCCGCGCGTCCGGAGATCCGTGCCAAGGGCCTGGAGGCTCCGCAGCGTCCGGACCGGCTGCACTTCTCCGCTCCCACGGTGGACGGCGAGGGCGGTGTCGTCGAGGGCGACTTCGCCACCGAGAGCGGGCAGTCCGGTTCCTCGGACGGCATGACGCGGGCCGAGCGCCGCAAGGCGCAGAAGAGCGGTGGCGGCGGCGGTCGCCGTCGTAAGAAGTAGCACCAGCAGCGCCGCACCGGCCGGGGGGGGGGGCCCCCCCGCCGGGGGGCCCCCCCCCCCCCCGCGGGGGGGGGGGGGGGGGGGGGCCGGGGGGGGGGGGGCCCCGGGCGCCCCCCCCCCCCCCCCCCCCCCGGGGGCGGCGCGCGCAGGGGGGGGGGGTGGAGAGCACCCGCGTGGTGGCCCGG
>NZ_JBIWOZ010000020.1:0-22751 GCF_044767965.1 Streptomyces sp. NPDC101178 | reverse complement strand
CCCGCGGAGCGGGTACCACAGCGCTGCGCGCTGTGCAAGCGGGGCGGTCGCTGCGCTCCCTTGGCCCCCGCGATGCGGGGGCGCCTCCCTCCGCTGCGCTCCTGGAGGCAGTGGGGCCGGCCGCTGCGCGCCCGGCTGGCCCGCGCGGTGCGCGGCCCCGGCTGCGGGTGTGGTGGTGCGGCTAGTGGGGCCTCCAGTGCGGGAGTTGGGAGGAGCGCGGGGCGCTCCTGGCGGGTCCGCTGCGCTCCCCCGTCGGGCGGTCCTTCCGGCTGCGCCTCCAGAACCTTCAGGGCCCGCGATGCGGGCCGGGCTGGCTACAGGGGTGGGGGTCGCTCGTTCGGGTTGGGGTTTCAGTATAGCGGGTGCATCCGGAGATGCACATGTAGCATTGGCGGAAGTTCAGGACACCCTCCAACCTGTGTGGTGGAGGCGGTGAGGGAACGAGGAAGCTTTGAATGCTCTGGGGTTTGAAAGGCGCTTTGAGGCGCGGAGGGAAATCCATCGTGAGGTTACAGAGGGAGCGCGGCGATGATCTGGAGTTCCGAGGACCTGGCGCGTGATCTCGTACGCCGCAGCAGCGCGGGGGGCCTGACTCTCGCGCAGGTGACTGAAGCCGTCTCCGAGGCAGCCGTCCGGGAGCGGGAGACCTTGGAGGAGCTGCGGTCGCCGTCGAGCCGGGTGCAGGAGCCGTTCGGCTGGGACCCGGAGGAACTCGCGGAACGGTGGGCCGCCCGGCACGCCGAGTGGCGCCGGATCCTGGCCCTGATGCAGGCATCCGGGTGGGGCACCTACGAGCCCGAGCGGGACGCCGAAGGCACCCTCTGGGCACAGGAACGGGAGGACAGGCGGGCCCAGTTCCTTGCCCGCCACGCTGCGCACCGGGAGCAGGTCTCAGATGGGCTGCGGGCCGACGTCTGGCTGTCCGCGCGGGCAGGACGCCTCATCCGGGCGCTCGCCGCCCGGACCGGCCTGACCCCGGACCAGGTCGTGGCCCAGATCGCCGAGAGCGCCGTCCTGAGCGACGACGGCACCGTCTCCGTACCCCCGTTCACCCCGCGCTGACTACACGGAAAACACGCCGGAACCGAAGAGAGAACAGGTGTAGGAATGCTCGGGGTAAAGCTCAAGAAACACCAGCTGAACCAGAAATCGGCAGTGCGGAAATGGGTGGGATTCCCTGCAAGATCACCTGTGCCCCCGCAGGGTGCTCGGGGCACGATCGTGTCAGCGACCGGCTCCGGAAAGACGATCATGGCCGCCGCGAGCGCTCTGGAGTGCTTCCCGGACGGCCGGATCCTCGTGATGGTGCCGACCCTGGACCTGCTCGCGCAGACCGCCCAGGCGTGGCGGGCGGTGGGGCACCGGGCGCCGATGGTCGCGGTGTGCTCGCTGGAGAACGACGCGGTGCTCAACTCGCTGGGTGTACGGACCACCACGAACCCGATCCAGCTGGCCCTGTGGGCCGGGTCCGGGCCCGTGGTCGTGCTCGCCACGTACGCCTCCCTGGTGGACCGCGAGGACGTCAACGCACCTGAGGAGCAGCGGAAGGTCCGGGGGCCGCTGGAGGCGGCTCTGGCGGGCGGAGAGCGCCTGTACGGGCAGCGGATGGCCCCGTTCGACCTGACCATCGTGGACGAAGCGCACTCAACCACTGGGGAGCTCGGGCGTCCGCGGGCGGCGATCCACGACAACCGGCGCATCCCCTCCGACTTCCGGCTCTACCTCACCGCGACCCCGCGCATCCTCGCGGCCGCCCGCCCCCAGAAGGGTGCCAACGGCCAGGAGGCGGAGATCGCGAGCATGGCCGATGACCCCGACGGCCTCTTCGGCGCCTGGCTCCCCGGCGCCGAACTAGGGCTCTCAGAGGCCATCGAACGGGAAATCCTCGCCGGATTCGAGATCGACGTACTCGAAATCCGCGACCCCGCCCCCGTAGTCGGCGAGACCGAAGAGGCACGGCGCGGCCGCCGCCTGGCCCTGCTGCAGACCGCACTTCTGGAGCACGCGGCAGCGTACAACCTGCGTACGGTCATGACGTTCCACCAGAAGGTCGAAGAGCCCGCGCGTTCGCGGACAAGCTCCCCGAGACAGCCGCCGACCTGTACCTGAACGACACGTCCGACAAGGACCTGGCCGCCGCCGACAAGCTGCCGAAGTCGTCAATCGACGCGGACTTCTACGAGCTGGAGGCCGGCCGCCACGTACCCCCGAACCGCGTCTGGTCCGCATGGCTGTGCGGCGACCACACCGTCGCCGAGCGGCGCGAAGCGCTGCGCCAGTTCGCCAACGGCATCAACGCCGCCGGACGCCGGGTACACCGCGCGTTCCTCGCCAGCGTTCGCGTCCTCGGAGAAGGCGTCGACATCACCGGCGAGCGCGGAGTCGAGGCCGTGTGCTTCGCGGACACCCGCGGCTCCCAGGTCGAGATCGTCCAGAACATCGGCCGCGCGCTCCGCCTCAACAAGGACGGCAGCACGAAGGTCGCCAGGATCATCGTGCCGGTCTTCCTGGAACCGAACGAGGACCCCACCGACATGGTCGCCAGCGCCAGCTTCAAGCCGCTCGTGGCCGTCCTCCAAGGGCTGCGCAGCCACGATGAGCGCCTGGTCGAGCAACTCGCCTCCCGCGCGCTCACCAGCGGCAAGCGCAAGATTCACCTACAGCGCAACAAGGACGGGCGGATCATCGGGACCAGCGGCCAGAACGGCAGCGAGGACCAGGAGCACGACGACACCAACGCCGCCGCCGAATCGGCGCTGCTGCACTTCTCCAGCCCGCGCGACGCCGCCACGATCGCGGCGTTTCTCCGTACCCGGATCTACCGGCCGGAGTCCCTGGTCTGGCTGGAGGGCTACCAGGCGCTCATCCGGTGGCGCAGGGAGAACGAGATCACCGGCGTCCACGCCGTCCCCTACGACGTCGAGACCGAGGTCGGGGTCACGAAATCGTTCCCGCTTGGCCGATGGGTCCACCAACAGCGGAAATCCCTGCGGGGCGAAGAGCTGGAAGAACGGCGCAAGACCCTCTTGGACGCACCCGAGGCCGGGATGGTCTGGGAGCCCGGCGAGGAAGCCTGGGAGAACAAGCTCGCCGCGCTCCGGTCCTACCGGCAGGCCACCGGGCACCTCGCACCGAGGCAGGACGCCGTGTGGGACGACCCGGCCGGCGGCAGCCCCGTACCGATCGGGCAGCACCTGGCCAACCTCCGGCGCAAGGGCGGGCTCGGCAAAGACCCGGACCGGGCCGAGAAGCGGGCGGCGCAGCTGTCGGCGATCGATGAGGACTGGCTCTGCCCGTGGTCGCTGAACTGGCAACGGCACTACCGCGTGCTCGCCGACCTCGTCGACGCCGACGGGGCCCTCCCGTACATCGCCCCCGGCGTACTCATGGACGGCGACGACATCGAGGCCTGGCGGTGGAAGCAGCAGAACGCGGGCGTCCAGGCCCAGCTGATGCCCCAGCAGCGCGAACGCCTGGCCAAGCTCGGCATCCACATCGCTGAACTGCCCTCTCCGGCCACGGCAGCAGCCCGTACGACGAAGGCGTCGACCAAGGGCGACAAGGGCCCGAGCAGGGCGCAGGAGGCGTTCCAGCGGGGTCTGGCGGCCCTGGAGCGGTGGGTGGAGGAGGGACAACGCCCCGTCCCGCGCGGGGCGGTGGTGGACATCGTGGTCGACGGCGACACGGCGCCGGTGAAACTCGGGGTATGGCTGTCGAACACCAAGAGCCGGCGGGACAAACTCACCGCGGAGCAGCGCGCCGCCCTCGCCGGGCTGGGCATGGAGTGGGCGGGCCCGGCTCCGGCGCCCGAAGCCTCACCGGAGCCGCCCGCCCCGCAGCCGGCGCCGCCGGTGGCCCCGGTGAGGCGGGCGGTGCGGGAGCACCACGAAGAGTGCGACGAAGAGCTGTACGAGGGCGGGAACTGCACCTGCTGGTCCATCAAGCGGTTCGGGCCGCCCTCCGAGCGGGAGGACTACTGAACTATCGCGGCGACCGGGCCCCGCTCGGAGGGCGGCCCGTACCGGCCAGCGCCTCGACCACCAGCTCGGTGGCGAGAGCGGTGTAGGTCTCGACCTCCTCGGCGCGGTGCTCCCCCGTCGCGGGGAGGACAGGCGGGGCTGGCCTTCTGCGGCCGGGGCGATCGGGCACGGCCCACGGTGCGCTCCCACCTCAACTGCCCTGTCATGCCGGTCAGTCCGCGACTACCGTTGCTGCACCGTACGCGCGGGACTGCCGGCCGGAGCCGCGTACACGAGCCGCATCGGGTCCTGGCCGCATACCTGACACCCTGGAGCCGCCACACCATGAGCACACCTCAACCACCAGCCTGGCCGCACTGCGCACACGGCGCCGACCCTGCTGTCGATCCGGTCGGCTGTCGCGGTATCCGCATCCCCGACCACACCAGATGCCTCGCCCATCTGTCCGACACCGACCGTGCCGCCTACTTCGCCGATCATGAATGGTCGTCACATATGGACCTGCGAGGCACCACCTTCACCGAGACACTCCTCGACGAGATGCGGGAAGCTGACAGTTGGACGGTCCCCAACAATCTCTATAACGCTGATTTCAGGTTCGCAGTCTTCGAACGCGGCGCCCACTTCGCGCCCATGAACTTGAGTGGGGAAACGCACTTCGAGTCCGCGGTCTTCGAGGACGCCTCCTTCGAATCCATGATCTTCGGGGGCAACGCGCACTTTGAGTCCGCGACCTTCCAGGGCGACGCGCACTTCGAATCCGCGACCTTCCAGGGTGACGCGCACTTCGAATCCGCGACTTTCCAGGGCGATGCGCACTTCGAATCCGCGACCTTCGAAAAGGCGGACCGCTTCGGTCCTGTGGTGTGTGCTGGGCGGATGGTCCTGTCCGGTGCGACGTTCGGTGGGCCGGTGACGCTGTGGCTCGCCGCGCGGCGTCTGGAGTGCCGGCGGACCCGCTGGGCGGCAACGGCCGAGATACGCCTGCGCTACACCACGGTCGACTTCGCCCACGCTGTGTTCGAGTACCCCCTCACCATCGCCGCCGAGCCCGCCCCCTTCGTGCTCGACGACGGCTCAGAACTGACAGAGACTGCCTTCACGGGCGCGTCCGACCCGGCGGTGAGAGTGGCGTCACTGCGCGGAGTGGACGCCGCCCACCTGGTCCTGGCCGACATCGACCTGTCGACCTGCCTGTTCACCGGCACCGTCCACCTCGACCAGATCCGCCTGGACGGCGACTGCGCCTTCGACACCACTCCCTCCCCCGCCCGCTGGTGGCACTGGCCACCCGTACGGTTCACCAAGCGCCGCGTCTTGGCCGAGGAACACCATTGGCGCGCCGGCCAGCCAGGCGCAGTGCGGGGCTGGAACACAGCGGTCCTGGGCGCCGGGCGGGTGGGGCCATTACATCTGGCTCCGGCGTACCGGGCGCTGCGCAAGGCCTTCGAGGACGGCAAGCACGAGCCGGGAGCGGCGGACTTCTACTACGGGGAGATGGAGATGCGCCGCCACGCCGACGACATCCCCCGCGGTGAACGATGGCTGCTGACCGCCTACTGGGCGCTGTCCGGCTACGGCCTGCGCGCCTCCCGGGCCCTGGCCTGGCTCGGTGCCGCCATGCTCCTCACCATCGGCCTGCTCATGGCCTTCGGCATCGCCGAGAACACCCCCAGCCAGACAGCGACCGGCACCGTCCCGCCCGGCGGTGGCAACGTCACCTTCGAAATCGACAAGGACGACCCCCAGAACCCCAGCGGCAACAGGTTCACCGGCGAGCGCTTCGAAAAGGCCCTGAACGCCACCCTCAACTCCGTCGTCTTCCGCTCCTCCGGCCAGGACCTCACCACCACCGGCACCTACATCGAGATGACCTCACGCCTGACCGAACCCGTCCTCCTGGGCCTCGCCGTCCTCGCCATCCGCAACCGCGTCAAACGCTGACCCGGCAGGGGCACACCCACCCGTCAGCAGGGCCGTACGACGGTCAGCGTGCCGTGGCACTCCGTACCGGCCAGCACCTCGACCACCAGCTCGGTGGCGAGCGCGGTGTAGGTCTCGCCGGTCTCGGCGCGGTGCTCGCCCGTGGCGGGGACATCGGCCAGGAGCGCGCCGAGCCGGGCGGCCAGGGCCGGATCCAGCGGTGCGGACAGGCGGGGCCGGCTCTCTGCGTCCGGGATGAGCGCGAGGCGGCGCGGGCGGTCGACCGGGCCACAGCGACCTGAGAGGGTCTTTCATCGTTCTTTTCATCCCATATTGCGCAGTTGCGGGTGGTTCACGCGCTGCGCCACGCTGGGGTGGATTCGGCGGCGAGTCTGCAGGGCATGAGGTTGATCATCGCGAGGTGGATCATGGCTCGGGCCGGTGTGGGTGTGCTTCGCAGTCCCGGGCCAAGCAGCCGTGGTGCATGAGCCGGCCCAGTGTGGGCTCGACCTCGAAGTCGTCCGCCGCATCCCCGGCACCAAAGGCTGTGGCAACCAGTAGCGGGTCGAACGTCCAGTTGACCCACCTGCAACCGCAGACGTCCCCGCCCTGTCCTCATCGTCATGACAACCAGTCGAAGGTCGCGGTCCTTCCCGAACGAACAGAAGCTACGGCTGATGAAGCCCAGGTGGGCATTCGGCCTCACGTTCGTCGGCGCGGTTCTAGTCGCAGGCGGCATCTTCTACGGCCTGGTGCTCCTGCTCGACTTCAAGGAGATCGATTCCACCGCGAAGCTCGACGCGAAAACACTCTTCGACCTGGTGAAACTCTCCTTCGGCGTCGTGGCCGGGGCCGGCGCACTCGTCGCCCTCGTGGTCGCCTACCGCCGCCAGCGCGTCGACGAGGCCGGAGCCCACCGCGAAGCCACCCGACTGCACACCGAACGTTTCTCCCAGGCCGTCGACAAACTCGGCTCCGACTCACCCGCCGTCCGGCTCGGAGGGGTCCACGCCCTGGCCGGCCTCGCCGACGACGCCCCCGACGACAACCAGCGTCAGACGTGCGTCGACGTCCTGTGCGCTTACCTCCAGCTCCCCCACACACCCGACCCGGGGAACGACCCCGCCGACCAAGAGGAGCACCACCGCTACCTGGCCTTCCGCAAGGTGCGCCATACGATCCTGCGTCTCATCAGCAGCCACTACCGGCACCCGCAAGGAACTCACCGCTCCTGGCAGGGCTGCGACCTCGATTTGGTCGGCGTCATCATCGACGCCGACATGGACTTCAGCGGCGCGTCGTTCTCCGGCGGCGTGGTGGACTTCAGCGGCGCGTCGTTCTCCGGCGGCGTGGTGGACTTCAGCGGCGCGTCGTTCTCCGGCGGCGCGGTGGACTTCAGCCGCGCAACGTTCTCCAGCGGCGTGGTGGACTTCAGCGGCGCGTCGTTCTCCGGCGGCGCGGTGGACTTCAGCCGCGCGACGTTCTCCAGCGGCCTGATGGATTTCAGCTACGTTGCGTTCTCCGGCGGCGCGGTGATGTTCAGCGACGCGGCGTTCTGCGGCGGCGGGGTGCACTTCGGCGACGCGGTGTTCTCCGGCAGCGGGGTGAGCTTCGGCGGCGCGACGTTCTCCGACGGCGCGGTGAGCTTCGGCGGCGCGACGTTCTCCGACGGCGCGGTGAGCTTCGGCGGCGCGACGTTCTCCGACGGCGCGGTGGACTTCGGCGGCGCGACGTTCTCCGGCGGCGCGTTGTACTTCAGCGGCGCGATGGGTCCAGCTCCGGCAGGGCTTCTTGATCTCGTCTCCGTTCCTCCTTCCGGATCGGCCGGATCGGTAGCCCTTCCAGCACATTGGACCTCGCCACGTCCATAGCCAAGAGAGACGGGATCGATCGTCTGTGCCCCAGCCCATTCGGGAACAGCGGGATCGTCAGCGTTCCGCCGACTTGTTGAGACCTCGACCGTGAGCCCGTCGTCCCGCCCCCCTGGCCCACCGCCCGGGGGCGCGGGCCGTTCCGCAATCGATCCTCCGGCAGCACCACGGGGTGGACGGGACGCGGGGGCCTGGTGCCGGGGCAGGACCGCCACCGGCACCAGGGGTCCGAGCCGTACTCCAGAGACCCGGACCTGTCCCGCACGCTCCATGTCGGCACGGTCTGCCCGCACCCTATCCCCGCGTACGGGCGGCCCGGTTGAGCGCGGAGGCCCGCGCGCTCCCAGCGTCAGAGACGGGTGACACGAGGCCCGCTGCGCGTCACCCAACTCCTCACCATCAATGGCACACTTCGAGCCCGCCCCGCCATCAGCCCGCCGGGCAGTCCGTACCGATCCCCCCGGCCTCTCCCCGCCCCGTGTACAGCCGCACGGCACGGAGGAGCTGGCAGTCATGAAGCCCTCCCCCACCCCGCCGGCCACCGCGGACCGCCCCCGCCGGTCCGCAGTACGGCGGGAGCAGCCGCGCACCGCACCGGCACCGGTACGGGCCCCGGACGCCCAGCCGCGCACACGGCCTCAGGCCCCCGCCGCACCGCAGCGCAGCACGAAGCGCTGGACACCCCGCGTGCCGACCGGCGGCGGGATGCGGTCCGTCTGCCGCTCCCTCCCTGTTGGATCGACGTGTTGAAGCTGATCGAGCAGGGGTGGATAGGTGCCGGGCTGGCGTACGTACTGGGTGCCGCAGGGCCGTCAGGTGGAGACGTATCGGGTGCCCGCTCCGGCCGGGTGGGAGGACTTGGCGCCGACGCTGAGGCTCTGGTGGGTGCCCTCAACCAGGCCACGGCAGAGAACAGTCACCTGCGCAGGCAGCTCGTCGACCATGCGGTCGTGCGCGTGCTGCCTGCGCAGACGCCGCCCGATAGGTAGCCGCTCAGCTGCCGCAGGTCCGGAAGGCGGCGCACGGCGGACTGTCCTACTCGGACGGCAGACGGAGCATCGGTTCGACGGCCGCGTCCTCCTCGCCCTCAACCGAAGGGAGGAAGCCGTCCGGGACGGTGCGGGCGGCCGTGGTGAGGAGGCGGGCCAAGACCTCGGCCTCGGTGGCCGGGGGAAGGCGGAGGGCGGCGAGGAGGCGGTCGCGGACCTCGGGGTGGTCCGGGTGGTCCTCAAGGTAGTCGGCGTTGAGCGCGGGGGGACGGAAGCCGGCCAGGGCGTCGTGCCAGGAGGGGAGGACGATGGCCAGGGTCAGGGCCTCGGCGAGGGACTCCGCGATGAGGGAAGCCTGGCCCTCGGAGTCGGTGTAGAGGACGGGGCGGACGAGGTCGGAGCCGGCCGGGCCGCAGAGGTAGTAGGTGCCTCCCGCGTTGCAGCCGGCCACAGGCTCCACCGTGAGACCGGCCGGAAGGGCGATCGACTCGATGGGGTCGGTCCGCGTGAGGTCGAACTCGCCGTCACCAGCGAGGTACGCCCCGACCTCGGGGTTGGCGGCGATCCGGCGGAGCAGTGTCTTGTCGGAGAGGGCGGCCGGGTTGAGGTCGCGGGCGGCTTCAAGGGTCAGGGGGTGGCCTGCGAGGACGTGGCGGACGGTGTCGAGGGGGACGGGCCGCCCGTAGTCCTCCTCGAAGTGCGCCTGGACGGCCTCGGGGGAGCGGTCGGTGAGGAGGCGGAAGAGGTGCCCGGAGCCGTCCGGGTCCGGGTTGCCCGAGGGGAACTCGATGTCCGAACCGGTGCGCCAGGCGCTGCCGCCGGTCTCCCACCACAGGCAGGCGGTGACCCGCGGGGCGCCGAGGCCCTCGTCGACGAAGGCCGGGTCGTACAGGAGCGGGCGCAGCGCGGCGGGCACCTCGTCGATGACACCGGGCCAGACCTGTTCGTCGTCCGTGCCGTACGGGCTCATCTCCGACTCGTGGTCGAAGCCGCGGACAAGCACACCGGCCGGGGCGAAGAGGACGGAGAAGTCGTCACCCGAGCCGTTGTCCATCAGGGCCGCCTCCGTCCCAGGCTCCCAGGAGGTGAAGAAGGAGAAGCGGGAGAACCGCGGGTCGCGGCAGATCGCCTGGTCCAGCACGGCGAGCGCGCGCAGGTGCGCGCGGAGCTCGGCGGGGTCCGGGAGGAGTGCGGCGGTCGTGTGCACGGTGTCCATGGGCTCATGTAAGCAGCCGGCACTGACACCCAGAGCGGCGATTCGGTCACACCCGCTCTCTTGCGGTACGCGGATCGTCACGCCCAGCCGTCACGGGTGTGCCGCAGAGGCCTGCTGCACGCGCCCTCCGTTACGGCTGCGCGTGAGGGCTGTGCGGCAGGCTTGGGAGGGGAGCGGCCTGCTACGGACGACGACTAGGCCGGGCCGGGCGATCCGCGCGCGGGAACTGTCCGGGTCCGGCCCGCCTCCGGGGCGGGGCGGTGCCGTAGGTGAGGGAACGAGCTGGCGTGGGGCGGCCGCGGCCTGCGCGCCGGATCCCGCCGGCACGGAGACGGACGCGGGCTCGACTCCGGGCCGTACGGCAGGAGCGGGAGCGGCGCCGGGCCGTACGCAGAGGCGAGAACCTGCACGCACTCAGCCCCCCCACCTCGACCGCTCACCCGCCAACTGAGGCGCTCCGTCACAGTCCAGGCCGGCGTGCTGTTCGGGGACAGCCCTACAGGTCGAACTCGATGTGCTCGATGTCCGTGAAGCGGACTTCGTCCAGTGAGCCGGCACGGCGGCCGCCGTCCTGGAAGTAGACCTGCTTGAGGGCTTCGGCGGCGATCTCCTGGAGGCGGGCGTCGTTGGCGCCCTGCTCCTGGGCTGCGAAGAGGCGGGCGGCGTGCTGCGGTGGGAGGGCGAGGGTGAGGTGGCGGATGCGGTCCTGGTCGGTGGAGCCGATCGGGGCGGTGTAGCCGAGGCGGGCGCGGACGTCGATCATGATGCCGTTGGTGGACGCCGCCTTGGCCTTGGCCTTGGCCCTGATCTGCGGTTGCCACCGGGCCTTCACCTCCCGGTCCAGGCGTCCGGCGAGGTCGGGGCGGGGTTTCTTGATCTGGTTCTTCACGTACCGCTCGACGGTGCGCTGGGAGACCCGGAGCATCTGCGCGACCGGCTTGGTGCTGCCGAGCTGCTTGACCAGGTACCGCATCTGCGCGCCCGCGCTCTTCGGCGCGGGGCGGGTGAAAGCCTTCTGGACCGCCTTGTTGAGTCCGTCCCCGATCAGGCTCATCGTCTTCTTCTACTCTCCGGTGTCGGCGTCGGTGACGGTGCCGTCCTTGATGAACCGGGCGAAGTTCAGCTGTGGGGCGTCGAACTGCTCGCGCACTCCTTCGCCCCAGAGCACGGTCTGGGTGCCTTCGTGCTTGACCAGGCCGGGGTTGATGCCGAGCTTGAACCCGCCGGGGAGCGGTTTGCCGTCCCGGTAGGGCAGGACGTCCAGCGGTGACTCTCCGTTGGCGGCGTAGACGACGCAGTCGGACAGGACCGCGATCGGGTACTGGCCGGTGAACGCGGCGTGCTTGACGATCTTACGGTGCAGGTTGATGCGGGTGCGGGAGATGACCGCCGCGCGGATGTCGGGCCGCCAGGTCGGGCGGTCCAGGGCCCGCCACCGCTCACCGGGGCGCCAGCCTTCCCCGCGCGGGCGCTCGCGGAGCTTGCCGATGCCGCCCTTGATGGTCGCCTTGATCGCCGTGATGACGATGCCCAGCTCCGGGTCGCGGTCCTTGTAGCCGTCCATCGCCGTCAGGAAGTCCTCGGGCGAGAGGTCGGTGGTGACGCCGAGGTCGGCCATGGTGGCGAGGTAGGCGTCGCGCAGCCGGGTGTACCAGCTGTCCAGGTAGCGGCCGTTGTCGTACCGTACGTACGCCTCGGTCGGGGTGACGTCGTAGCCGAGCTCCGCCGCGTACGCCACGGTCGGTGTCGCGTACCAGGCCGGGCCGGTGGGGCGGTCGCCCTTCGGTGTGAACGGGGAGGGCAGCAGGCTGCCGTCCAGGTCCAACCACTCCTTGCCCGCCTTCACATGGGACAGGTCGACGTGGCAGAGGTCGACCAGCCACGAGCCCGGCAGCTTCGGGTCGAATGCGGGTGCCTTGACGTGGGTGGGTTCACCGAGGCCCACGGTCAGCCCGTTGGCTCCGGCGCCGAAGGCCATGTTCACGTCCAGGCCGACCAGGTAGCGCAGGGTGCACTCCGCGTCGGTCATCGGCCGGGCCCAGTCGTAGGCCTCCTCGAACAGCTTCTCGGAGGGGCCGCGGACGTGGAAGCGCGGCAGGTCCAGGGCATTGAGGACCGGGTGCCCGTCGGGGGCCTCGGGCGGTGCGCAGTCCACCGGGTCGCTGCCGAGCGAGCCAGGTGTCTTGGTGTCGGCCTGCCGCAGGGCGCCGGTCTCCTCGTCCCGTACGGCGTGGGTCGGCGGGTGCAACGCGGTCATCAGCTCCAGACCCGTCACCGCGGTGGAGCCGCGCGGCGTCATCACCCGCATCGCGAAGGTGCCCAGGACGCGGGCGAGCTCCGCCGGCGACAGCTGCGCGGCGTCGCCCCAGAACCGGGCGTCCAGCGCGTTCCAGGACGGGATGCACAGCTGGACGCACTGGCGTTCCGAGCCTTTGGCCGGGCGGTAGATCCGCGCCCACGGCCCGAAGCCCCTCTTCGTCAGCTTCCAGTCGGCCCGGGTCAGCTGCTTGATGACCTTGTGGCCCTCCGGGACCCGCCCGGCGTCTCTCTCCTCCGCCGTCAGGTGGGAGGGGAGCCCGTAGCGTCCGCACGCAGCCTCGGTGAGTACGAGCAGCGGATCGGCCGGCCTTCCCGGGCCGGACAGCTTCGGCTGCCCGAGCTTCGCCTCAGCCAAGGTCCACTCCACCAGGGCCGGCAGGGACTTGGCGGGCACGTCCAGGACCAGGCCGCCGACGCCGTACGCCAGCACCTTCCCGTCCTCGACGTCGACGACCGCCAGCGGCCCGTTCGAGAACCGCGGATCCATGCCGCCCGCAGGGGTACCGGCCGGGGCGGCCTTCCGGATGCCGGGGCGGCGCGACGTCGACAGCCTGGTGCTGCTCGCCGGGGTGCGCGGAGTGGCCGCCGGAGCCTCCACGAGATCCGCAGCGGGAACCTGCGGCCTCACCGGCGCGCTCGCCTTCCCCTCTGCGGAGACCAGCTCGGCGGGCTGCCCGGGGGCGAGCGCGGCGGTGAACGTGGCGGGTGCCGGGGCATCCGGCGCGGGCGCGGTCTCATCGGGCAGGGCCGGGGCCGGGACGGCGGGGTAGAGCTCCGCGAGCCTGTCCAGCAGCCGGGCGTACGCGTCACGCTCCGGAGGGCGGGGCTCAGTCTTCCCCGACTCCCACCCCGACACCGTGGCCCGCCGCACCTTCAGCGCGCCGGCGACCTCATCGATCGTCAGGCCGTGCGCAGCACGCAACCGTTTGCGCTCCGCCGGGGGCGGCAGCGTGGCGCGGGATGCCAGCAGGGCATCCACCGCGTCGAACAACTCGGACATGGAACACCTCCTGCCGACACGCTAACCCACAGAACGTACGAGGTGCGAACTATTCGCGTACGAATGCCGCACGAATCGCGTACGGGTCAGCAGTGGGCGGTACTGCCGACCCCCTGTCACCGGTACCGCCGCGGGTGACCATGTGGGCTGCGGTGAGGTCTTCGAGGGCCTGGCGCTGGGCGGCGTCGCCGGTATCGATGCCGCCGTCGACCCAGACGCGCAGGAGGGCCTCGGCCTCGGCGGGCTGGATAGGGCCGTTGCTCCCCAACCCGGAGAACAGCATCGAGACCATTGCCGCCCTGCTCGGCGTCTCCGCCGGCACCCTCTACAACAACATCCCCGACCTCAAGGAACTGCGGACCTCCCGCGTCCCCGCCCAGCTCGAAAGCGGCAACCGATGACGGACCAGGTGCAGGAGGCATGGGCCGACGCCCTGGCCGACGAGATCCAGGCCCGGTTCCCGGGCGTACGCCTTCAGCTCGGGATCGATCCCGGTCCGTACCTCGTGCTGTTCTGGATCCTCCTGACCACGAGCCCACGGGGCCAAGGGCGCGGCACCCAGATCATGAAGTACCTCATCGCGGCCGCCGACGCCCACGGGGTACCGATCACGCTCAGCCCGAGCGACAGGTTCGGCGGAGACCTGGAACGACTGCACACCTTCTACGGGCTCCTCGGCTTCGTCCCCAACACCAAGCGTGGCGAGATCGGCTTCGCCCGCGAGAGCATGGTTCGCCCCCTGCACAGCCCCGCCCCCGCCGACGATGTCCACTGACACAAGTCATGGCAGAGCCACTGTCGTTCTCGTGGCAGACGACAGCCGATCCCGGACCGCTGCTCAAGCGGCCAGGTACAGGGCCCGTGCCCGGTACGGTGCCCGGGACAACGGCGACGGCAGGAGTGGGTAGAACGTGACGGCAGGACCGGTTCGACGGCGCGGAGATGTGCTCGGCTTCGGCCTGGCGGTCATGCTCTTCCTGCCCGGGATCGCCTACCTCGGGATCCGCAACGGGCACGACTTCATCGAGAACGACTTGTTCGCCTTCATGTACTGCGTGGCCTGCGTGAGCTTCGCGTCGGCCCCTCTACTGGGGTGGCGCATGGGTGGCCGCTGGTACGCGGACCCGGGCTTCGGCCGGATCACCTGGTTTCCTTGGCTGTTCACGACCGGAGGGCATGGCCTACAGCGGTCAGCGCACCGACTCCAACCTCTTCGTCCTGGCTCTCGGCTGGGGCGCGTTCATGGGTGCCGGCGTCGTCGCCATGTACTGCCTCGGGAACGCACTGTGGCTGAATAACCAGGAGCGCGCGGCACACGACGCCGACTAGGCCTTGGCCTCAGAGCAGACCGGGCCCCGCGATCCGGAGGCCGATGACTGAACGCCCACCGCAACCGGGCCGTTCCGCATCACGCGGCCCGGCCGGAACGCTGGGACGCTGCCACAGGGCGGCCGGACTTCTCGTCCCGGGGCCGGCGCAGCGCGGCGGCCTCAGTCACCGCAGCCCGGCGGAGGCGCTGGATGCGGGCCTGGGGACGGGCATGCCGCGCTCGGTCATCATCATGCCTATCGCGCTGCCCAGCCCGAGCGGCTCCCGGCCGTCACGCCGTACAACGGTGGTGGTGCGTCGCTTCGGCTTCTGGCGGGCGGCACCGTTCTTCCTCGCCGCCATCGGCTGCACCGACTTGCGCTGCCCGTCCAGCATCAGGCCCCGCAGGTAGCACTCATCCCACCGCCGCTGATCCCTACGCGACATCGACCCGAACACGCCCTCGACGGACCCAACCAAGTCACCACACAGCGCCTCGACTTCACCCACCCTCATAGAACATTCCCCTCTGAAACGGATGCAGGTCACCACCCGACCTAACGAAGCACTGCTGGCTGGCCGGAGAGGCCTCCGTCAGCAGCCGCGCGGACTTGCGCGACAGCCCCCGGGAGGCCCCTGTGGGCCGCATCCGACGGGTGGCCTGCCGAGCATGTTGAAGAGTTTGTCGCGCAGGAGTGCGCAAGATCACGTGTAAGTCGCAGGCAGTTCTCGGAACTTTAGGAGATTTGAAAGTATTAGGAGTTTTGTCACTCTGTATCTTCACAACTGCATCACAAGAGAGACGCATGAACACCTCAAGAGACTGAGAACCAATGACTATTCGCATACCGGCGCCACATTGGCGCGGTTTGCCTGGTGCTGTCGGGAGATCCCGCCTCACGGCGAGCGGTCTTGCCCTGACCATGGCTGTCACATTGCTGAGTGGCGCCGGACTTGCCGCTGCCCAGCCGCAGCAGGCTTCTGCTGCGGAGCAGGAGCAGCGCGCTGTCACGCAGGCGGCTGACGTCGCGTCGGCCCGGGTCGCGGCCCGACTGTCGGGTCACCGGGTGGAAGCCCTGTCCGAACGGACCGAGACCTCCACCACTTGGGTGAACAAGGACGGCTCGCTCACCACGGAGCTGTCCGCCGGGCAGGTCCGCTTCAAGGACCCGTCGGGCATGCAATGGCGGGACGTCGATGTCGAGCTCGCCAGACAGTCCGACGGTTCCGTCGCTGCCAAGGCCCACCCCGAAGGCCTGACGCTCGCTGGCAAGAGCGGTACGCCCGCGCGGTCCCTGCGCGCATCCCAGGCGGCTCCGGCGACCAATCTCGTCACACTTGGCCAGGGCGAGGAAGCGATCACCCTGCAGTGGCGCGGCGGTCTGCCCGCGCCGAAGCTGGACGGCACCCGCGCCACCTACGAGAACGCGGTGCCGGGAGCGGATGTGGTGGTTGAAGCCACCCGCACCGGATTCGAGCAGTTCGTCGAGGTCAAGGCCCAGCCCGAGGCTGGTTTCTCCTACACCCTTCCGCTGCGCACCAAGGGTCTCAAGGCTGAGCAGCAGGCAGACGGCAGTGTCCTGTTCACCGACAAGAAGTCCAAGAAGACGGCACTCATGCCGGCTCCCGTGATGTGGGATGCCACGGTCGACCCTGCCTCCGGTGAGCACACCCACCGTGCCGCGGTGGCGATGGACGTCGTCAAGGTCCAGGGCGGTGTAGATCTCGTCATCACGCCCGACGCTGGCTTCCTCGCCGACCCGCGGACGACGTACCCGCTGACGATCGACCCCTCGACCTCGGCACTGTCGAACCTCTTCGACACCTACGTCCAGCAGGGCGAGACCGTCGACTGGTCCAGCGATGTCGAGCTCGACCTAGGCAACCCCGGTACGAAGAACGCCAACGGCACCTTCCGAACCGCCCGCTCCTTCATCTCCTGAAACACCGCGCCGATCGCCGACGCCCTCGTAATGAACGCCAAGCTGTCGCTGTGGAACTTCCACTCCGGCAACTACAGCACCTCCGGCTGCCCTGTCCAACCGTGGGAGGTCTGGTCCACCGGTGCCGCGACTGCCTCCGCACGCTGGACAGCCCAGCCGACGTGGACAGCCAAGAAGGCCACCTCCACTGAAACGCGCGGCCACTCCTCGTGCACCGCTCAGCCCGACGGCTGGATCAACGCGGACGTCACCACCATGGTCCAGGAGTGGACGTCGGCGAAGGCAGCCAAGTCCCACATGGGTCTGCGCGCCACGGACGAGTCCGTCACCGAGCAGTGGAAGCGTGTCAACTCCGCGAACGCGGCCGCCAACCCGCCGAAGCTGACCGTCACCTACAACTACCGGCCGCGCACCGGGACCAAGCAGGAGGTTGGCCCGCCGTTCTTCTCCTACGGCGGCGCCTACACGGTCAACACCTTGACGCCGACCTTGCGCGACACCTTCGTAGATCCCAACGGCGACAAGATCGAGGGCTCATACCAGATCTTCGACGCCGCCACGGACACCCAGGTCGGTGCCATCCTCCGCTCCGCCTTCGTGCCGGCCGGCCAGCCCGCCCCGGTGACCGTGCCGGCGGGAATGCTCGCGAACGGCAAGACGTACAAGTTCCGCAGCACGTCCTACGACGGTACCCACTACAACCTCGGCTGGTCCCCGTGGAAGACCTTCACGGTCGACACCACCGCCCCGCCCATCCCCAAGACGGTCACCTCGACCGACTACCCCTCCGGGCAGTGGGTCAAGGGGGCCGGTCAGGCAGGCACCTTCACCGTCACCCCGAACGGCACCGACCACAACTGGCTAGAGTGGTCCCTCGACGGCGTGACCTGGACCAAGGTCACCACCGGTGGCTCCACTGCCGCTAAGGCCCTCTCGATCACGCCGCCCTACAACGGCTCGCACGCGCTGCTGGTCCGCGCAGTGGACAAGGCGGACAACAGGTCCAACGTCGTCCAGTACGACTTCCAGGCCGGCCCTGGCGCCCTGATACAGCCCTGGGAGGGCGACCGCACCGCCCGGCACCTCCAGCTCACCGCTGAAGCAGCGACCTCCTACGACAAGGTCTCCTTCTCGTGGCGCCGCTCCGAGGCTGACGCCTGGGAGCCGATCCCAGCCGGCCATGTGACGCTCAACGGCGATGCCATCACCAGCTGGCCCGTTCCGCTCATCGACGGCCGCAACGCCCCGTTGTCCTGGAACGCCGTCAGCACCGTCAACCCCGACGGGGCCATTGAGATCAAGGCCGACTTCAGCGGCCCCGGCAAGCCCTCCGCCAGCAGCGAGCCCGTCTCGCTGGTCGTCGACCGCAATGCCCAGGGAGCTGCCGACGTCCAGGTGGGCCCTGGCACTACGAACCTGCTGACCGGCGACTTCTCCATCGTCGAGGAGGACACCGCCCGCTTCGGTGTCTCCGTCAACCGCACGGCGTCCTCCCGGACCCCCAACGCGGGTACGGCTCAGGAGGGGCAGGTCGCGATTTTCGGCCCCGAGTGGGTGGCGGGTACCGTCGCCCAGCAGACGGAGACTGACTACAGCCACCTCCGCAAGATCTCCGACACCGCAGTGGACCTGGTCCTGCAGGACGACACCACGGTGCACTTCACGGCCGACGCCACCAAGAAGGGCTGGGTGTCCGAACCGGGGTTGGAGGACCTGCACCTGACTGGATCGGTCACCACTTCCTTCGAACTGGCCGACGACGACGGTGGCCTGGCGAAGTTCGACAAGGTCGCGCCCGCCGCGACCACCTGGCAGCTCACCACGGTCTCCCGGATCGGCGAGTCCGACTCGGAAACCAGCCTCGTCTCCGAGTCCAAGGTCGAGGGCGGCAAGACGCTCGCACGGCCCAGCAAGCTGATCGCTGCGTCCTCCGTGCCTGCCGCGACCTGCTCGGCCACCCCTTCCACCAAGGGCTGCCGAGTACTGGAGTACGTCTACGCTACGGCCACCACCGCCACCAGTAGTGCCTTGGGCGACATCGCCGGTCAGGTCAAGGAGGTCCGGCTCTGGTCGACTGCCCCGGGAGCCGCAGCGGCGACCTCGAAGTCGGTCCAAATGTACAAGTACAACAGTGCTGGCCGGCTCACCCAGGTCTGGGACCCCCAGATCAGCCCCGCGCTGAAGACCGAGTACGTCTACGACTCCCAGGGCCGCGTCACCGGCTTCACCGAGCCCGGCGAACTTCCCTGGAATTTCACCTACGGCCACGCAGGCGATGACGCAGCATCCGGCAACGGCATGCTCCTGAACGCCTCACGGTCGGGCCTCAAGCCCGGGACCACCGACATTCCCCAGGGCACGGCCACCACCTCCATTGTCTACAATGTGCCGCTTTCCGGCACCAAAGCCCCGTATGCAATGACGGCGTCCGAGGTCCGCAAGTGGGGGCAGCAGCGAGCACCGCTCTATGCAGCAGCCGTCTTCCCGGCGGATTCCGTTCCCGCTTCGAATACCGGCAGCGACCTGGCCGCGGGCGCATACACCCGCAGCAGCGTGCACTACCTGGACATTTCGGGTCGCGAGACCAACACCGCGATGCCCGGCGGCCACATCACCGCCACCGAGTACGACACCTACGGCAACGTCGTCAGCAACCTGTCGGCCGGCAACCGATCCCTCGCCCTGGGACTGACCGCTGACGACCGTGCGGCGCAGGCGGAACTCGGCATCGCCGGACTGCCCTCCGCGGAGCGGGCCTCCCTGCTGTCCACCCGGACCACCTACAGCGGCGGCCAGCGCAGGACCGAACAGCTCGGTCCGCTCAGCCGAGTGGAACTCTCCCGGGACCTGCTCTCGGGCAGCACCGTCGTCCGGTCAGCCGGCTCGCCCGTCGTCGCCCGTGCCCGCACGGTCAACGAATACGACACCGGCCGCCCCACCAGCGACCCCTTCGCGCCGCAGGACCTGCTGACCCGCACCACCGTCGGCGCCCAGGTGCGCGAGTATCCGGACCTGCTGGCCGATGCCGAGGTCACCGACATGCGCTACGACTGGACCACCGGAAACCCCACTCAGTCCATTCAGGACCCGGCAGGCCTGGCGATCACCACCACCATCGCCTACGACAACCAGGGTCGGGTCGCCCGTCTCAGTAGCCCCGGAGCCGGCGTCTCCGACGCGGGAACGCAGGTCACCACCTACTGGACCGCCGGCGGAACCGGCGCCTGCAAAGGCCGTCCCGAATGGGACGGCACGGTCTGCAGCGTCACCTCGGCCGGTGCGGTCACCGGTGGTGGGACGAATCCCTCCCAGCTGCCCACCACCACCATGGAGTACGACTGGTGGGGCAACCCCTCTAACACCACCGAGACCGTCGGCGGTGTCACCCGCATCACCAAGCAGACGTTCGACGCTGCCGGCCGCCCCCTCACCGTGGCGACCACCGGAGGGATCGGACAGGCGGTTCCCTCGGTGACCATGGAGTACGACCCTGCCAACGGCGAAACCGTGCGTACGGTCTCCACCACGGGTGGAACCATCACCCGGGCGTACGACAAGCTGGGTCGGCAGGTGAGCTATACGGATGCCGATGGTGGCACCACCACCAAGGAGTACGACCTGCTCGGGCGTCCGGCGAAGGCGACGGACTCCGTCCCCTCCACCACCGTCTACAGCTACGACACAGCCATCGAGCCGCGCGGCCTGATGACGAAGTCCACCGACTCCATCGCCGGATCCTTCACGGCCACTTACGACGCCGATGGCATAGTCGCCTCAGAACAGCTGCCTGGCGGCTACACACTGCGGCAGGACAAGGATCCGACGGGAGCGATCGTCAGCCGCGTCTACACGCGTGCCAGCGATGGAACCGTGCTGGCCGGCAGTACTGTCCAGGAGTCCATCCAGGGCCGCGTCACCTCTGCGGCGGGCTGGTCCTATCAGGACTACAGCTACGATGCCGCAGGGCGCCTCACCACCGTGGACGACACGGTGGACACCGTCTGCACCCGGCGTACCTACACCTTGGACAAGCGGTCCAACCGCACTGCAGCCACGACTGCCACCGCAACCCCCGGCAGCGCGTGCACCAGCACTGGCGCCACCACCAAGGCGATTGCCTATGACAGTGCCGATCGTATTGCCGGCGGCAGCCACGTCTACGATGCCTTCGGCCGCACCACCACCCTGCCCGGCACGGTCATCAGCTACTACGTCAACGACCTCGCCTACCAGCAGACCACCGGAAGCAAGCGGCAAACCTGGCTCCTCGACGCGAACCTCCGCTTCCGCTCGTGGAAGACCGAGAGCGAGAGCGGTGGCACCTGGACCCAGACGTCCTCAAAGCTGAACCACTACGCGAGCGACGGGGACAGCCCACGGTGGATCGTCGAGGACACGGCCACAGGTGCAGTCACGCGCAACGTCGCAGCCGCCGGTGGCGGCCTGGGCGCCACCACGACGAAGACCGGTGGCACCGTCCTTCAGTTGACCAACATCCACGGCGACGTGATGCTGCAATTGCCCCTGGACGCCGCCCTCGCCCCCGTCGCTCTCGACAGTGACGAGAACGGCGCGGCACGCAACGGTCAATCGTCCACCCGATACGGCTGGCTGGGCGGAAAGCAGCGTTCCAGCGAGACGCCGTCCGACATCACCCTCATGGGAGTGCGGCTCTACGATTCCGCCACCGGCCGCTTCCTCCAGTCCGACCCGGCCTTCGGAGGCAACTGCAACTCATACGACTACGGCTGCGCCGACCCGGTCAACGGCATCGACCTCGACGGCCGCTGCGGGGAGTGGGGCAACCCCTTCAAGAAGTGCGACAAGTGGCGCATCCTCATGTGGTCCCGGAGTCCCGGAAGCCACTGGAAGACCATCCGCGAGGGCAGCCGCACCAACGTCTCCAAGAAGTACACCAAGTTCGGCCTCGAGCACATCAGGGACAAGCACGTCGGCAAGGGCAAGGGGAGCTCGTGGAGCAGCGAGTCCGCCATGCTCGGTGATGTCAAGAAGGCACTGGAGAAGGGGAGCTGGTTCTTCCAGTGGGGCAGCACGTATGACGGCAAATGGAACATCAAGTACACGTACTCGAAGAAGAAATGCTCCTGCAGTCGCAAAAAAACGAAGTATGAGGTGTGGGTTTTCTATCGCACCTTCGCGGCGCCCGACGGTAAGCCTGTCGGTGTGATGTCCGCATACATCAACCCCAGTCGGCGATGAGTACCAAATAGCTCGCGCTGTGCAAAATCCGTGCCCCTCGAGACTTTTTGTCCCGGGGGGCACGGATGGTAATATCCTGTAGACATGATTCACGGAGAGGAATAAAAATGCAGCCGCAGGAGGCAGAAACGGCCCTCAGTGACCTAATCACGGAAGTGAAAGGGAGATTGGAAGTATCCCACCCAGCCCAAAATGCCTTGAGTTCATCCGTCAGGGTCATCGAGCACGATGAGGCAGAAATGGCCCTGGATGACTTTTCGCACATCGTAAAGTTCTATCGCGTATATATCACGGCGGCGGATTATGACAAACTGTGCGCCGTTGCCCGAAGCCTGGATATGATCGAAATCTTGGAGGAAACGAATATTATCCCCTTCGTTATTCGCTGAGGCGGATTTAGCGGTATGCATATGACTCTTGTGTTGGCGAAATTTCCGATTCGAGAAACAATTTCATGTAGCCCCACGCCTTGAGCCACTTCAACGTTGCCTCTCCAGGGTGAGGATGGCCCTGGCGATTGACGTCATGCGCTCAGGGCTGGTGCGCGATCAGCGGAGAAATTGCCAGGTCTTCAGGCGTACGATGCCGCGTTCGACGGGTGCCCGGCTCGCCACCAGAGCCCGGTTGACGGTTCTCTGGGTGGTGGTGAGTTCGCCGCCCGGGACTTTCTTGACCTGGGCGCCGGCCTGCCCACGGCCGACAACCTCCCGGCTGCGCACGGTCCTCCGGGAAAGGGATGACCAGCACAGCACCACCCGTGCCCCGCAGACGACTGCCTGAGATCGCGGACGTACCTCGATGAGCGGCGAAGTTCGCCCGTCTTGAGGAGCTGACCCCGCTCTCCTGGCTCTGCCTGCCGATCAGCGGATCCGGTCGTACGCGCTACCTGTGTTGTCCGGGGACGTTGGTGACACGCGTGCTGGGTTCTTGAACGGGTGAGGGCCTCCGGGTTCGGTGTGGATTGCGACACCTGCATCGATCC
>NZ_JBIWOZ010000019.1:0-40468 GCF_044767965.1 Streptomyces sp. NPDC101178 | reverse complement strand
CGCGGAGCGGGTACCCCATCGCTGCGCGATGGGCAAGCGAACCACCGGGCTGCGCCCGGTGGTTGCGCTCCCGCTCCGCGGTTCGCGCTGCACCTTGCTGCGCAAGGTGCCCCACCACCCAGGCGCAGCCTGGGTGGTGACGGCCTGTCCGCTGCGCTCCCAGGCCTGGCCTTGCTGCGCAAGGTGTGACCGGTTCTCCGCTGCGCTCCGTACCGGGTTGGGCGGGTCCGCTGCGCTCCCCGCCCAACGGCCCCTCCGGCTGCGCCTCCAGGGCCTTGCGGCCCGCTGGCGCGGGCCGGGCTGGCTACAGGGAAGGGGTGGTCCGGCTTGTCCGGCCACCCGGCTGCATCAACTGATGCAGCATGTTGAGTTGGCGGAACTTGGTGACTCCCCCGGGCTGTCCTGGGGGTGCAGACGCCGTGCCTTGTTCTGACTAGGGGCAACGAGTCACGGAGGGTGGATGGCCCTTTGGTGTCCGATCCTTCGGCTGCCCTCGTATTACTAGGTAGGAAGTCGGTTCAATCCAACATGAGGGAGCTCCGTGAAGGACGCTGAGGGCAGGTCGTTCATGAGAAGGCAGTTCAATCCTGGGAGTATTCGGGGGTCAGTATCCATAGGGTTGGCCACTGGAGTTCTCTTTCTGGGTGCTGATATTGCATTGGACGAGGGGGTATTTCGTGACCGGGCGCCTCGGGTATCGGTAGTGAGTGAGGTTCCGGCTCCGGGCACGGTATGCAGTGGTGTGAAGGATCTTGGTCCTGAGCAGCCCGCCTAGCGGCGACGGCTAGCCTGATTGGGAGGGGGCCCAGCAGATACTCTGCTGGGCCCCCGGTGAGCCTGTGGGGTGGCAGATGCCCCCTACTCTCTGTCAGTCCACAGGCTTACATTGCGTTGACCATCAGGTGCGTTGCACCTAGGGGAACTACTGTCGGACTGCTAGTCGGTCGTCCTCGGATTTCAGGCACATGATTGTTTTTTCCTTTCTGTTTGAGGAGGGATGCTCTGTCTGTTGCAGTCTTTCTTGCTTTGTGGTCTTTTTCTGTTTGCCGGTTTCCTTGCGTCCTTCTCGCCCTGAACATACGCCTTTCAGGGCCGCCCGGTTGTCGGCTGTGCAGCTCCCCTATCTGGGTGGGCGGTCGCGCTCCTGCCAGTCGCTGCCGCCGAGGCTTCTAGTCGTCGCCGAGCATCATGATTGCTACAGGATCTCCCTCTAGCGCTGCTCGGTGCCACCAGACCTGAGCGAGCTGTTCGTCGTCGAACAGCTCTGTCAGCTCTGCGATTCGACGCAGAGCCCCTCTATCTGCAAGTCCCTTCCTGTCGTTTTCCAGCAGCGTTGCCAGTTCTTTCTGGCCCTTGGTGCGCTGCTCTTCTTTTGTGCTCAGGTGTGCTGGCCGGGGATCTCCCCCCGGAGGGGGGAAGGCGAGGCCTTCCCCCCTCCGGTCGAGTTCGCCGACGCCTCCCTTGGAACTGGGGACCGCACAGAATGTCTCGGTCAGCAGTTCCTGAAGGGCGGCGTCGGACTCCCTCTTGAGGTAATCGGCGGCCTGACTCAGACGCTTTGTCAGGGCGTCCATTGTCTGCCTCCTTCTTTTTTACTGCTCTCCGAGAATTTCACGCAAGAGCTTCAGAGCCTTGAGGTGGTAGCGGCTAGCTGTCTTCGGAGCAATGTTTTCCGATTCGGCGAACGCCGCCACTGTGGCTCCGTCGATATAGACGGCGGTAATCAGATCCCGAAACGTATCGGGAAGCTGATTGATCGCCTTCAGAACCTCACGCGCGTTCTCGGCCGCGATGAGCTCTTCTTCAACCATCCCGTCACCGGCCGCGTCATAATCGGCGAGGTCGGTCGGCACGTACCCGTTCGACATCTTCTTCAAGGAGTCGTAGTACACGTGCGTGACGGCGATGCACGCCAGAGCCCTCTGGTGATTGAGGTCCTTGGGACCGTGGTCCAGCCAGCTGGTCCAGATCTTGAGGTACCCCGACTGCACCAGATCCTGCGCCTGCGCATGATTCCTGCACAGACGGAAGGCGCGCCGGTAGAGCATGGTTTCGGTCCCCGCTACAAACCGGGTGAACTCTGCGTCGAGCGTGCAGACCGCACCCAGCGTGTCGTGAGAGCCGATGTCGGAGCCGACGGCTCCCTTGCATTCCTGCACGAAGGCCGTCTGCTCGGGGAAGGACCCGAGCAGGCAACGCGTCGTGCACAGAGACGTCGTGGAGTACACGGCTTCCCCATTCATTCATTTGCCCGACCCCGGCAGGAGGGCCGGGAGGCGGGTGCGCGATGCGGTTGCGCCGCACACCTCGTTCTACGAGGGCACGAAGACGCTCGGACACCCTCGGACACATCTTTTTTTCCGGACCCCCACCGTCCGGTCGCCCGCAGGGCGCAGCCGCAGGCCGGCCGCCGCTGAATCCCCGGTCGCCTCGCCTCGCGGCTCCCCGCCGTCGGCCCGGAAGAAGCGCCCAGCGGCCCGCTGACGACTCCCCCAGGCTCCTCCCCGGGACGCGGTGGCCACCGGCCGACGCGGCCCCCAACAGCCAGCGCAGCGCCCCGCCGGCTCCGAGTCCGCCACCGCCCCAAACCACCCACCACTCCCCCACAACACCGGGAGCAGGAAGGGCAGCAGAAGAGGAAGTCTGACCACTCACCACACCGAAACCAGGGTATGACCTGGGTGAACGGGAGAGGCCGCCCAAGACGAGCGCAAACCCCTTCGCACCCCGCTGTGCACCCCCGAGAGCGGGCCGAATGGACAGGCAGGGTGCGGCCAGTACGAAGTGCCGGCGGAACGCGGGACCGAACCCGCACGGCACAGGCGGCGGAACGGGTCACTTACCACCGCATGGTGAGTGGCGTGGTGAGTGCCCGCCCAGGCGTGGTGAGTAGCCGCGGTGAGGAGCCTGGCCGCCGTGGTGAGTGGTCTGGTGAGTTCGGGGGCGCGGACGCTCTGACCAGCCGTGGTGAGTTCCCCTGCGGCTCTTCGTACCGGGCCGCGACTCGGCCTGCGCCAGGAGCTGGGGAAGGCCAGGCGTTCCTGCCTCCGGCCGCGACAGCCACGGACAAGGAGAACAACCTCTTCCCCGACTACGCGGAGGAAGAGGTGTCGGCGCGGTTGCCCGGCTTGCCCACGGGGTCTGACCAGGCCGAACGCACGGGATGGCGGAAGGCGGGGTTCACACCTCCGGTACAACTCTGGGCGCACCTGCGTAAACAACCGCGCAGCCCCCACCCGAAGCAACCCGCAACGGGCAGGAGGAACGGAGAAGTCCTGGCCCCGCGGGCAAGCCTCCACGGGCGGCCGGGCGAGCCCGGCCGCCCGCGCCGCGTACGTCACCGCAGCGCCCCGTACGTCACCGGGATGACGTACACCGACGACCGCCAGGAGCACAGCCAGGAGGACGTCGCAGGAGGTACGGGCCTCCGTGACCCGGCCCGTGGGCAAGCCCCCTCCGAGAAGGGCTTACCCACCGGGCCCCGGGCCGTAAGGCCCGGCGTACGTCACGGAGGTGACGTACGCCGGCGACCACCAGGAGCACGCCGGGCCCTGCGGCCCGGTGGGTCACTGGCTCGCCCGGGAGGCGCCCCGGAAGAGACCGGCGGCACCGACCAGGGGGGTGATGATCGTCGCGAGGTCCGCCAGCGGACCCCGGAGGCCGGGGCGGTCGACCAGGACATACAGGAGGCAGGCCACCGCGAGGCAGCCGACTGCGACCATCAGGAGGTGCACGGACCGCCGCGACGCGGCAACCGGCACCGGGGCCGGAGCGGGCGGGGGCGGGGGCGGGACCACGGGCGCCGGAGCGGCCGTCGGCGCCGGTGCGGCCGTCAGGGCCGGTGCGGTCGTTGTCGTCGTCATGAGATCTCTCCTTCGTCGGTGCGCTCCGGGTGAGCGCGAGGCCTACAGTCCGCGGCGTCGGCCGGTCGTTCCAGTTCTCGCGAAAATCCGGTACGGGCCTCTCCTGGGGGCCGGTGACGGGGTGTCGGGACGGGTTCGCGAGGACTGGACAGCCGGGGTGGTCGGGCGCTGTGGCAGCACCATGCGGTGTGGCCGGCCAAGCAGCGCAAGTCTCGTTTGGCGGGCCTCATCTGACCGGGCAGGGCGGGGAATGTCGTTCTCCCCCACTAGGGGGACCGGTTCTCTGGGGCGGGACGTAGGCCGGTCACGGCTGTGGCAGCACCCTGCACTGCGACGGGGTAAGCGGCGCAACCCCCGTTGTTATGGGAGGCCGGTCCGGTGTCAGGCGGGTGGTGGGAGGGATTCGCGGTGGCTGGACAGTCGGGTGGTCGGGACTGGTGGGAGCACCATGCGGCGGAGCGGGGTTAGCCGCGCAACCTCTTCCCCTTCTCTAGGGGAGGGCGGTCCTCCGAAGCGGTCTGCGGTGGTGAGGGACGGCTGCGCCCGGAGGGAGAATCGTCGGGTGACCACCCGCCGCCCGCTGGCACCGGCCCCGTACCTGCTGTCGACGACCAGGGGACGCCGCCCGGTGCGCCCGTATCGCGTGCCGTGCTCGCGGCGGAGCGCCTGGACGGTGCCAGCGCCGCCCCGCCTGTGCTCCGGCCCGTCGGGCGACGCCCGCTCAGCACCGACCCCACCACCGCCGGGTGACGAGTGGGGTCACCCAACCGGACCGGGGCGGGAAGGATAGGGGTATGAAGCGTCCGATGCTGACCCAACGGGAGGCGGCCACCGCGGGCGGTGTGAGCCGGTCCACGATCCGTCGCCGCCGTGAGGCGGGAGACCTGCCCGGCGCGGTCTCGGACGAGACCTGCGGATGGCTCATCCCTGTGGACGACCTGTTGGCGCCCGGGTTCCGGCTGAACGCTCCCGCCGGCCCCGATGCCACCGCGGCTTCCCCGGCCGGAACCGGAGACCAACACCAGGAGCACCAGCACGGCCTGGACGCGCCGCGCTGAGGCTCACGCCAGAATGAATACGGGCTGGGAACTGCTGTGAGTCGCGGTCTCTACTCGGGCGGGTGCTGTCGTCCGATGCGGGGGGAGGTGTCCTCTGTTGAAAGCCGTGTGCCGGTCCTCGCCAAGCCTGAAATGAAGGCCGGGATGAGTACTCGGATACGGCTTTCGGGAATGTCTCCTGCGAGAGCCTCGACGGCGAGTTCGGTGCCGGGGGTAGCAGCTGCGCCGAAGAGTTGACGAAGAAGACTCAGCCCTTCCGTGGCGACAGACCCCACCCGCGGGTTTTCGCAGAGGCTGCTGAAGGATGCTGCTACGTCGCGGACCTGGATCGTGGACATGATTCGGTAGACGTCTCCGGCGTCCTTGGCGGACAGCCGCTCTGGTCTCTTCGCGGCGGCGATGATCCGTTCGTGGAGCTTGTAGGCCTTGGCGACGAGCAGGGCAGCCGGACCGGCGACGTACGCCTCCACGCTTCGGTCGTCGTGCGGAGTGAGACTCGCGATGGTCATCAGTGAGCGGTCTACAGCGGCGACCTCGAGGCCGGGGACCTTCATGGCCGACCAGCTGTCGTGAGGCGGCATTTCCGCACGGCGCTTCTTCTTCGGCCCGGGTGCCAGGTCCTGGGGCACCAGAAGGTCGAGTTCCACGCCGACCTCGACCTCGCCCACCTGTTCGGGGCGCTCCCACAGCCCGACCTGCTGGACTCCGTCTTTGTCGAGTTTCAGAGTGAAGCCGGCTCCGCGCATCGCCTCTTCGAGCAGTGGCTGCTCTCCTAGGGCGTCCGGGTCGATGCTGATGTCGCCGTCGGAGGTGTAGGAGGCGCTGCTGATGACTGCTTCAGTAGTGCGGAGATAAACGGCCTGGGCACCGACCACGGTGAGCGCCTCGCGATGTCCTTCTAGGGCGATGAGCGCGTCCAGGAGCACCTTGCGGGAGGCCTGGTTCAGCTGGTCTTCATCTGTCCCTGCTGGTGCTTGCGACATCGTTCCCCCTCCGGAAGTGGCGCAAGTCTAGAAGCGGATGGCCTCTCTTCGGTGGGAAAGATCAGTTTTGCGCCAGAGATGTTCGTTCGCGGCCATGAACTCCAGGATCTTTTCGCCCTCGGCCGGCATCCGGCCTGGGCCGGAGAGGCAGTCCGTTGCCAGTTGGCTCAGACCGACCTGCCACATGCCGTTGACCATCATGGGTCGTTGCCAGACGCTGTCGTCCTTCGCTCTGAGGATGAGTACCTCGGCGCCCTCCGAGACGGGCATGAGACCGAGTTCGTCGGCCCAGGTCTCCACGTTGAGCGGATGCTCCTGGACGTAGAGCATGAGCTGCCCTCCGACGGAGATCGGTGCGAGGGACCTGGCTGCGTAGGACCCAGTGACGAGAAGCTCGCGTGGAGACCCGATGATGTCGTGGTTCAGAACCGTAAGGCGGTTCAGCACGGCTGCGACGCCGTTCGGGGCGATCATGCCTGCCGGCTCCGTATTGCGCAGGAGGTCCGTCTGGTTCGCCCTGGCACGCAGGAGACCTTGCCAGTCCACCGAGACAATGACCTTGCCGTCGCGTTCGATAAGCAGCTGATCGTCCAGAGTGTCGAGCAGTCGGGACACGTAGGGCAGGCTCAGCCCGGCCCCTTGAGCCAGGGCTGATGCGCGGTAGGGCGGCGCAACGTCGGCCAAGAGCCTCACCAGCCGTCCGGCCTTCAGGCCGGTGAGCAGTGGCTTGCTGGATGGTGGCCGGTGGCCGGCGGGGGCGCGGTCCGCACCGTGGGTGTGGATGACGATGGCGGGGCGGCTCACGCGCAGGGAGATGTTGCCGCTCAGGTCCAGGTAGTCGATTCCATTCGCACGCAGTGCTTCCTGCGTCAGGGGGCTGATCCACGGGGCGATGACCAGGATCCGGGTGTACTGACTCACCCGGCGCACGAGGTGCGCCATCGATGTGAGAGGCCCGGCGGCGTCTTTGGGGGTGACTCTTCGCCTGGCATCGACAAGCATCTGTACGTAGATGCCGTCGGCGGACTTGATCTCGAGCATCGCGTCCCAGCCGTGATCGCCCTCAGGCAGTTGATCAGCGCGGAAAGTGACCTCCCAGTTGGGTCCCAGCAGGTCCTGCAGGGTTGCTCGCCCCTGCTCAAGCAGTGCCTTCTCTTGCCCGTGCGCGCTCGCTTCCATGCCCGCATCATGACACGGCAAGTAAGCACAGATAGAAAAACTTGCCGAATAATAAAACTTTCCGACACTCGTTAAGTAGCTAGATTCAGCAACCTTCACGTTCAAGCGGACTTGCCGAACACAAGAAAGTGGCCTCAATCAGCAACATGCCTCAAGGACAGCCAGCTGATGTCTGAGGCAAAACGCAGCACCGGGACGTTGGTGGGCTACACGGTCAAGAGCGTTCAGCGCCGGGCTCACTCCACGCTGCGGATACCGAGGCTCGTTGGAAAGTGCCTGGTCAGCGCGTTACCTGTCATGCTTTACGGTGATCGCTGTCCACTCGCGCCTCACGCATGTATGCCTGCACGGCGTCCGCCGGCACCCGGAAGGACCTGCCGAAGCGGACCGCCGGGAGATGGCCGCTGTGCACCAGGCGGTAGACCGTCGTCTTCTGTACGTCCATGATCGTGGCAACTTCGGCAACAGTGAGCAGCGCGGACTCGTCGTCTTCGGGCTGGCGGTCAGAGGGTTGCTCAGAGGTCCGGCCCTGGTGGGGTGACCTCGGAGGCATGTGCTCCGAGGGAAGAAGGCTCGAGCCAGAACGGCCCGTTTCGCTACTCCCGGCTAGCCGTGCGGCGGCAATTCTCAGAGCGGCCTCAAGGTCCCTGGACCGTGCGCTGGGTAGATCCTCCCAGTGCAGGAGGTTCGTGGCCTCCAACGCGTGAGCAAGGGTTTCGGCCGCTTGTGGGATCTTCTGGGTTCGTGCCTGCAGCACGGCAACCCGCAGTGCCCCGAGCGCCGTGTCATCGGTGGTCAGGCCGTCGAGCGCGTGAAAGATCTCCGCTGCCGCGTGCTCCGTGAATGCCTCATGTGAGCCGTGCGCGATGTCGTTGCGCAGCTGGGTGATTCTTCGGATGACGCTTGCGGTGTGCTCAGAGGTCCGTTCCCGCAGGCTCCTCGCAGCCTCGGTACCTAGCGATGAAGCTTGCAGCAACGCCTCGAAGTCGTCGTCCAGGCTAGTCATCGCGGTCTCCCTTCCTCTTCCGCTTGGCCTTGGTCCTCCACCGGTACAGCAGACCTTCGACTGCCCGGATGGTGGTGATGTCCACCAGCTCCCGGATCTCTTCCTGCGAGTAGCCGTCCAGGGTGAGGGCGACGACGGCCTGCACGCGCGGGTCGTCGATCTCCTGCAGCTCGTCCAGGACGCCGATGTTGCCCACGATCTCCTGGGCCAGGCTGACCGTGCTGATGCGGGGTTGGTACAGCTCCTTCTCCCTGCGAAGAGCCCGGTGGTGGCGGGCTTCGGCGGCCCGATGGCGACGGAACTCGTTGGGGAAGTCGTAGACGCAGGCCCCCATGAAGTAGGTGGTGATGCTTGCCCCTCCTTCGGTGTTCCACCCTGAGTCGACCAGAGCCTGCTGTCGGAAGCGGGGCAAGGCCCGGGCTACGGTCATGGAGGCCAGTTCCTCCCGGAGGTCGCTGTCGGTGGCGAGGTCTTCGAGGTCGAGCTCGTGAGGGCTGAGGCCGAAGCCGCGCTGGGCGACCAGCTTGAAGATGTAGCCGGAGTGCATCCAGCCGCGCAGGACGGAAATGCCGTAGCGCACGAGCTCCTCGACGAAGCGGTCGTACCGCGGGCCTTCGAATCCGTCCTGCCTGAGCATGGTGACGATGTGCCCATCGGCCAGCCGCCGGTCGATGCTGGCCTGCAAGCGCCGGGCGGTCTTGGTGTGAGAAGAGTCCATGGCACGCAGGTCCTGCGCGGAAACCGGTGAGCCGAGCAGACGCTTTGCATCGACGGGGCTGTCAGGTTGTAGGTTCCGGGCGCGCGCGACCGCGGACACCTCCCCCGCGCCGTCGCCCTGCATGCCCTCCCCTTCCGTTTGTCGTCCGCCGTCCCCTTTAGCTCTGCAAGGGGACGTCTCACCGTCACCCGCGCTGACCCACTCGCAAGCTCGCGGGCCCTCACGGCTGACGCCGAGACGACCCCTTGTAAGTGCGCCCCCAGCGGCCACCCCACGGACTTTTCCAAGATTCTTTTCTGGCGTCTCCCACCCGGAAAATTAGGCCGTGGGGTGCCCCCTGGGACGGCACATAGAAGTCGGCGTACACATCATCAGACCTCTTGGAGAGAACGTGAGTTCGCCCGCTTCGCCCCCGCCGGGACCAGCCCCGTTCCTGACCGTCCACACGGCCATCATCCTCTTGGCCTCGGTCGTCATCGGCCTGATCGTCGGAGGACTCACCTTCGTCAGCACCCAGGCCGTGGCAGCGGCAGTTCTGGCGGGTCTGACGGCAGCCGGCGTCAGCATCCCGGTACTGCGGTCCCTCATCGAATGAGCACTCACCCTGCGGTCCATCCCTGAGGTCGCAGGGTTCTGCAGCAGCCTCCAGAGCCCACGTATAGCGACTCACGCGAGCCCCCGCTGCGGCCCTGGAGCGACGCCTGCGCCAGGTAAAGCGGTCCGCGAGTCGCTTCACGAGCCCAGGCACACCCCCACCATCCAAATGCCGCCCGCCTCCGCCGGTATCGCGACGATCGCCGAGAGCAGCAGCACCCTGCGACGCAGCGGGGCCAGCCCCGCAAGCCCCGCCCCTGATCCCTGTTACCTGACTTATGCAGTAGGTACGACGGCCACCCACAAGATGGAGAGTCGCGTGCCCGACGGTGATAACGGAGTACCAGCATGCGCAGCGAGCCACGGCCCGATACACCCAGCGGCAATGTGAAGGGCGCGCCCGGACCTCTGCCCGGGCACGCCCTTGGCCGCGAGGTCTCACCGCTCCTGGTCGTCCTCTTTCTTCCGGTCGCTGGTGCGGGCGCGGTGTGCGTCGAGGGCGAGCTGGGCCAGGGCGGCCAGGGCGCCGATAGCGGCGAGGGCGGTGTTGAGGTGGTCGAGCATGAGAGGTCCTCCCCGAGTGGTGCCGCGTGAACGGGGGTGTTCGGCGGCTGATGGGAGATGACTGTGGGGGTGGATCGGGTCGTCCGGGAGTCAGGGGCCGGACAACGCAGGTAAGTTCCGGACCAGGGGCTCTTTGTCCAGGACAGGCCGGACAACAGCAGCCCAGGGGCGGGGGCTGACATGACATCGAAGACCGGCGGTGGCAGGCCGTGGGGGCCGATCCGCGCGGAGAACACCGCGGCACGCAAGCTCGCCGAGACACTGCGCCGGCACGTGGACGACTCCGGGAAAACCCTCGCCGTGCTGAGCGGCGAGATCAACATGAGCAAGGCCCAGACCGGGGTCTACCTCGCCGGGAAGCTACCCACGCAAGCGTTCATCGCCGCGCTGATCAGAGCGACGGTCCGCCCCGACCTGCGCGAGCGCCGCCAGGAAGAAGCCCTCGTCCTCCGCGAACAAGCCATGCGCCCAGCTCCCCGCACCACACCGGGCGCACCAGCCGTGGCCGGGCCGGGTGCGGGGTATGCGGTCGAGCTCGCCGCGGCGCAGGCCCGGCAGATCGAGACGTACGACCGGTACACCCGGGCCCTGGAGCAGCGGGCGGACGTCGAGCGGGCGAAGAACAACTCCGACAAGCTCGTCATGGTCCTGCTCAACATGATCCACCAGCTCGACCGAAGGGTCGCAGGCCTGGTCGAGGAACGCGACCGACTGCGTGCCCAGCTCCGGGGTGAGGCGCTGGAGGACGCCGAGCGTAAGCTGGCCCGAGCCGAGGAGCAAGAACAGCGAGCCCGGGCCGAGCTACGGCGGGCGGAAGAGAAGCAGCGCCAGGCCGAAGACCTCGAAGCCCGCGTCACCGATCAGCTCCGAAGGCTCACCGACGAGCTCGACCGCCTCCGCGCCGGCGACACCACCTCACCCCTCGAGGAGCTGCCGGTCCTACCCGACGAGCCGGAGGCGGGTCCCGCTTCGGCGGATCCGGTCGGGGACGACATCGACGCCGCACTCGCCCGCGCCAGCCAGGTCAACGACGAAGACAACACCACCCTCAACCGCGTCACCAGCGAACTCAACGAACCCGCAGCCGGGGTTGTCCAGGACAACCCACCAGACAACCCCAGAAGCCCGAAATCCCTGGAGGCTCGCCTCTCCCAGGCCGAGGAGGTGGCGGACGCTGGCAACCATGAGCGGGCCATCGTCCTGTTCAACGAACTCATCCCCGATGTCACCCGGATCCTCGGCACGGACCACCGCGACACTTTGAACGCCCGTCACAACCACGCCCTGAACACGGGCAGTGCTGGTAGCCACGAGCGGGCCATCGTCCTGTTCAACGAACTCATCCCCGATGTCACCCGGATCCTCGGCACGGATCACCGCGACACGCTGATCACCCGCTACAACCATGCCTTGAACGTAGGGAAGACCGGCGACAAAGAGCTAACGATGGCCCTGCTCAATGATCTCCTCCTTGACTGCACACGCACCCTGGGCCCCGACCACCCCGTCACCCTGAACACCCGTCACATGCACTCCGCGATCGTGGGACTGGCTAGCGACCAGGACCAGGCCGCCGCCCTGTTCGACGCGCTCCTCCCCGACTGCAACCGCATCCTGGGCCCCGACCACCCCGACACCCTGCGAACCCGCCAAAGCCACGCCGTAAGCGTGAGGGAGGCTGGCGACCCGGAGCAGGCCGTCGCCCTGTTCGACGCGCTTCTACCCGACTGCAACCGCGTCCTAGGCCCCGACCACCCCGACACCCTAAGCATCCGCCAAAGCCACGCCGTAAGCGTGAGAAAAGCTGGCGACCCGGAGCAGGCCGTCGCCCTGCTCGACAAACTCCTCCCCGACTACACCCGCACCCTGGGCCCCGTCCACCCCGACACCCTGCGAACTCGCTACAGCCATGCCGTAAGCGTGAGGGAGGCAGGCGACCCGGAGCAGGCCGTCGCCCTGCTCGACAAACTCCTCCCCGACTACACCCGCACCCTGGGCCCCGACCACCCCGACACCCTGCAAACCCGTGCCTATCGACGCAAGTTCCTGTAGACGAAACCAGCGCCTCGCCGGTCGGGCACTCCCTCATGGCGGCCTACTTCGCCTGGCTGCGGACCAAGTGCCGCCCCCCTCCCGTGCTCAGAACCGGAACGTACGGCATGATCGGGCGCTACCGGACCGGCGTCAGGCCGACGACGCTGGAAAGCGTTCGTCGCAGTCGCGGTCTAGGTGACGCGGATGCGCAGCACGTACCGCTCCTCTGCCTGCTCGTACAGGTCCGCGGCAGTGAAACCGAGCAGCGCCTCGTCCGCCGCCCGGCGCAGCAGCGGCACGATCTCGGTGGCTGGGCGGCCCTGGTGGGATTCGGCGAGCTCGGCGAAGGCGGTCTGGTAGGAGCGGGCCGGGGTGCCGGTGCTGTCGGCCAGGAGCCGCCCGAGGTTGAGGCTGCTCACGTCGATCTCGCCCATGGTCCGCTCCGTTCCAGCCCAGGTCCGGTTTCTCCAGCACCTGGCTTCGACGGTACGAGCGGCCACTGACAATCCCGGCCTGCCCGCGATGTGGGGCACGGGCGGGAGCGGTCGGCTGCGAAGGGCTCCGTCGGCGCTCCCGTCCGGCGGGGCGGGGTCAGGTGGCGGGTGTGTAGCGGAGGACGACGGTTACCTGCCGGGCCCCGGCCCGGTGGCGGGGGCCAGGGTGGCCGGGGCCGATGGTCCCGCTCCTTCCCCGGGGACGCTCGGGCTTCCTTTGGGCGCGAGAGCGGCGAGGACGAGGAAGAGGAGCAGCAGGCCGCCGATCCCGGTGCCGGCCGCGGCTGCCTTGGGGGTGAGGTTGCGGTGGTGGCTGCGGACGCGGGTTCCGTCCGCGCGCTGGTAGCTCCGTACGCGAGTGGCTGGCCCGGCCGGCGGCGGGACGGCACGGACCGGGGCGCGGCGGGCGGGCGCCGTACGGCGGGGTGCAGTGGTCGTGGTGGTGGTCCGGGGGCGGGTGCGGCGGTGGTGGGCCTTGACGTAGGTGCCGTCGGCACGGCGGTGTGCGCGGACGCGGGTCATGGTGATGGTTCCTCGCGACAGGGGGCCAGGGCCGGGGGATCCCGGCGACCGTTCACGCTAAGCGGCACCACTGACAGCGAACCCCCAACTCCGTTGCACACAAATCGAGTTAACGTTCAATGGCGGCTGGATTCGTCCGCTCGTTTCCGGTCGCCCCTCCTCATTCCCTGACCTCTCGTCAGGGTCCGGTGCGACGATGAACGGTCGTTGTGGATCACGTCGAGCGGGGGCGCGGGTGCCGTGGGTCAGGCCGTACAAGCGGGCGGACGGAACGCAGGTCAGAGGCTATGCCCGGTGGGCACCGGGAGCGCGGAAGAACATGGCGGTGATCGTGCTGGTCGGGTTCGTCATCGTGGCCGGCGGGAACGGGAGCCCTTCGACCGGGCCTGACGGGAAGCCGTATCCCCGCCCTACGCCGGGGGTGTATCCGGTCAAGTTCCCCGGGTGGGACAAACCGCGGCCGCTGCCGAAGCCGACGGTGTCCTACCCGATCCGCTTCCCCACCCCCAAGGCCACGCGGTGAGCGCCCGGCGATCACCCGGGCGGCGGCCGCCCGCACGGCGGCCCCGCAAGCGGCGCCTCAGCAGGAGGAGGCGGCAGGAGGAGCAGCTGCTGGTCCTCGCGGGCGGTGGGGTCATGGCCGCGGCGGTGGTGTGGGCGGTGCTCTCCTGGCTGGTGGCGAACTGGTGGATCCTCATCGTGCTCGGCGCCACCGCAGCCGTCGGCGGGGCGGTGTGGGGTCATCGCGTTCAGCAGCAGCGGGCCTGGGACCGGATCCGGCAGCAGGCCCTGCGGTACGGGCTGCCCGAGTTGGACGCCCTGCACCACCGCGACTTCGAGTACGCCATCCGCGACCTGATGGTCCGCGACGGCTGCACCGATGCCCGGCAGATCGGCGGGGCCGGCGACAACGGCGCCGACGTCCTGACCACCGACCCCCTGGGCCGCACCTGGGTCATCCAGGTGAAGCACCGCCGCGACGGCGACCGCGGCTCACCCGTCGGCACCCCCGACCTCCAACGCGTCAACGGCACCGCCCGCCAGCTCTACGGCGCCGACATCGTCCTCGTCGTCACCAACGGCCGCTTCACCACCCGCTGCCAACCCCTCGCCGCCCAGCTGCACATGCACCTCGCCGACCGGCGCACCCTCGCCACCTGGGCCAGCGGCGGACGCCCCCTATGGCACCTCCTCCCCAAAATCCCCCCACCCCGCAGAAACCACTAGACCCGACAGGGAAGGGAGAAGCGGGACCCTCCCGCTTCCGGCGAAGGCCTGAAGGCAGCAGGCCATCGGTCTGTCGACGAGCTCAGGGGCGGAGGTCTCCTCGGCAGTCTGCTGCCCGCCCGTCCGGCGCGGCGGACGGGCGGGGCAAAGCTACGGACGCCGAGGCGCACTTTCAGCATCAGGCTGCCGCACAACGTTCAACGGGTGTGACCTAGCTCACTACCGGCGCGTGACCGGGCTGGTTTTCGACGGGCCACTCTTAGGTGTTACGCCTGGTCAGGGTTGGTTCGGTGGGTTTTGCGATCTTGCTGTTTGTGGCGCATTCATTGCGCTCGGTGATTTTCTCTGACTCGGGATGAGTCTTTCGGGTCCGGTTTCGCTTGAGTGAGTGCCAGAAGGGCAACCCGCCCTCCTGTGCCTTCGGTTGGCACCTGGTCCTGAAGGAAGAGGAAGCCCGTGTCATCTGCTGTGTCCCTGCATGCACGGAGCAGTGGAGGTCCGTGTGCGTGACCAGGACCGTTCCATCGCCGCAGCTGGTCCGCTCGGCTACCGCGTGACCGAGACCGTTGACCTCCCCCTTGACTTCGAGGGGTTCGTCCTGGGGCACCAGGCGTTCTTCCACACCTACGCGGAACTCCACCTCGGCAGCCGCTCCACCGCCGAAGCTGTGGTCCACGAGGTCTTCCTCGAGATACACGCGGCCTGGGACGGACTCCTCCAGGAGGACGAGCTCGAGCGCCGTACGCTCGCCGTGCTGCACCGCCATGTCGCCCGCCGGCTCGCCCGTGAAGGCCGCGACCCCGCCTACATCATCAACGGGCAGATCCAGCAGCGGCTGCGCGCCCTGCGCGGCGAGCTGGAGCTCTCCGACAGCCGCCTGGGCCTCTACGGTGCGATCTCGGAGCTCCCGGTGCGCCAGTACACCGTGATCGTTCTCCGCTACCTCATCGGCTACTCGACCAAGCAGGTAGCCCGCTTCATGAGCCTGGACGAGCGGACCGTCAACTACCACTGCCGCAAGGCCAAAGACCGCCTCGCCAGGAAGCTGGGCGTGCCCACCCGGGCCGTGCGACAGAAGGGACAGCAGCAGTGATCACCATCGACGACCTCCTCCAGGACGCCGTCCTCCCCGTCGCCCCGGACACCTCCTTCGACGTCGGGGCCGCGCTGCGCCGACTCGCCGCCGAAGCCCAGCACCGACCCGACAGTGACAGCGAGGTCGGCAGCGCAGCCCAGGCCGGCCACCGACTCTCCACCGTCTGCAGGTGGATGATCAACGCCCCCGGCGCTGCCCAGCACATCGGAGAACTCGCCGACGCCGCCCCCTCCGCCGTACCGGGAAGAGCGGAGGACTTCGACGTCGAGGGCGCCTGCGTCTTCGCCTGCCTGCTCCTGCTGACCGGCCACCCCGAAAGCGCCCAGTTCTGGTGGCAGCTGTCCGCCGGAGCCGGGCACCGGATCGCGGCGTACTGCCTCCACCTCCACCACCTCGCCCTGGGCGAGACACGGGAAGCGGCACACTGGCGGCACGAGGTCACCAGCACCCGCGCGGGCACCCACGGCATCGACGACGTCCTCCTCGACTGCCTGGGCACCGTGGCCACCTACGTACGCAAGAACGGCTCCTCCTCCAGCATGGCCCCCACTGGACAGCTCGAAATGGAAGTCGACCGCCTCGCCGGCGAAGGCGGCCACCCCATCGTCCGCCGGCCCGACCAGCGCCTCGTCGAACAGCTCCGCGACTTCACCAACCGCTGACCGGCACACCCCACCACCCCGCCCGGGCAGTACCGGAACGGCCGGTCCGGCGGTGGTGACCGCGGCCGCCACGGCGATGGACGCCAGCAACACCGCGGTGAACACCAAGACTTTGATGGTGAACAAGGGCTCCATGGCGATCGTCACCAGCACCACGCGAGGGCTACCGGCAGGGACTACGAAGATTCTTCAGGTGTCTCTCGAGGACCGGCCCGACGCAACTTTCGGGACATACCGCGCTGTTGGACGAACTGGACGGCAGCCCTCCGCTCGGCGACGCTCGAATGAGGCGGGCAACAGCGTCGAACACCTCACCGGGCGGGTAAAGTTGGGCTCCACCTCGGATGCCCGAGCGTGCACAGGAAGAGTGTCCTGGTCCTGTGTGCGCCAGGGATACATCCGACGTGAGGAGAGATAGATGAGCACGACGCCGAACCCGGACGGTAATGAGCCGGCGGGTGAGCCCGAACCGGAGGAGTCCGGTGCAGGGCAGTCGGCTGGAAACGGTAACAACGGGCCTCAGCGGCTCGGCGGGCGCTTCTTCAACGGCATGGCCGAGGGCGCGGGACAGACCGTGGGCATCCTGCTCACGGGCCTCCTCGTCACGGGCCTCGTAACCGGACTCGTAGCCGGAGGAGTGATCGCCGAAACGCAGAACGGCCCGCACCAGGGAGGTGGGGCCGCAGTACTCTGCACCGCGTAACAACAGTATGAGGAAGCCGTCCGGTCGAGGTTGGTCGCCAGAAGCCGGGCGGTTTTCTCATGCCCGGGAAGCTTCTCCCGAACTTGTGCATGTTGGCCAAGATTAGCAAACCCAATGTCACACCCGGGTCTCGAACCAACTTTCAGAGCTCCAGTTCTGCATAGGGCCAGAGCGTCCGACAGGTCAACAGGCAGCGGGAAGGTCTCATGGCCGGGTGTCCGTGGCACCCCCGGGCCGACCCACGCTTGTTCGTCGTCGGCACCGACGGCCAGCTAGAACAGGTCGACGCACCCAAGAGCGCCTACGAGGGACGCGGGTCCAGCGGCCGGGGGCCAGACTCTCCGACAGAGCACCTTACGGACGGCGCGGACGGCGCCAGAAGGCTCAGGAACCCAGGTCAGAAATTTCTGACCTCCAGCGTTTTCGTGCCGCGCCGCCGGCCTGGCGACCACCTGCCGATAGCCTCGCAGCGTGGATACCGGGTACGAAGTGAGGGTCATCGGGTCATGAGCAGAGTGCTGGCTGTGTACAGCGAGAAGGGCGGGGTGGGTAAGAGCGCCCTGTCCGCTGGGCTGGTGGCTGCGGCCCGGAAGCGACAACGTCCGGTCGTCGCTGGTGACTTGGACCCGCGGGCGACGTTCACCGCAGAGCTTGGCGTCCCGGAGGCTCCGGCCTTCACGATGAACGACCTGCTGGCCCTGGACCCGCAGGGCGACACCGGCCTCGCGACGGACGCGCTCGTGCCGGCCTCCGAGGCGTGGCCGGGCGTGCAGGTGATCGCCGCCGAGAGGGCGCTCGCCAACCGGGAGACGGACAACGTCGCCGTGGGCCTGGAGTTCCGGCTCCGGCTGGCCCTCCAGGGCGTCATCCCGTCGGACGGCGTCGGCATTCTGGATCTTCCTCCCCGGGCGGGCGGGAAGCTGGTGACATCGGCGCTGATCGCCGCCACGGACGTCTTCATCCCGGCGACTCTCGATGAGGACGGCCGTATCGGCGCGGCTGAGGCGCTGAACACGATCAAGCTCGTCAAGGATCTCGGGATGAACCCCAATCTGCGGGTGGTCGGGATCGTGCCGTCGATCGTGCCGGGGGGCCGCAGCACGCTGAAGGACGCCATAGGGAAATATCTGGCGGACACCTACGGGCCGCTCTATCGCGATGACCTGGCAGTCCCCCGCCACTCGGTCCGGCAGCAGACGCGCTTCGCGTGCGTCCCGATCACCGCAGCCCCCGGGCGGGAAGCCACGGCCTTGACCGACGCGTACGACCGGGTCCTGACAGCAGGGATGGACGAGTGAGCACCAACAAGCTGATCGCAGCAGGCCAGTCCCGCCTCAAGAAGGCACCTGACTCCGCCGTCGATCCGGCGGTCCCCGCAGAACTCCAGAACCAGCCTGCCGATTCACCCGCTGATACGTCGGCCTTCGCCGGCGGCCGCATCCTGGGCGCCGACGACGTCACCGGCACTCCCGAGCAGCAGCTTGCCTACGTGACGGAGCGGCTGAGCGAGATCGACGCCATCGGCAGTCGCGCCGAAGACTTCGTCGTCCTCAATAAGGCCACCCTCCTGGAAGTCGCACAGGACCGCGAGCTGCACAAGGTGGCCGGGCACTCGAACTTCGCCCAGTGGGCGGGCGGGGTGCTCGACATTGAGGAGAAGTACGTTTTCGAACTGCTCAAGGACGCGGCCCGCATCCGGTCCATCGCCGCTCTCGGGCCTGATCTGGCCCAGCACCTCACCAAGGCATCGGCACGCAAGGTCATGTCCAACGTGATCACGCAGCACGGCGTGGACGTGGCCCGCGACGTCATGGGCGAGGGCCTGGCGAGGGCTGTGGAACAGGGCAAGAAGCGGCCCACCGCGGCCTTGCTGACAGAGGTGGCGGGTGCGCTTCAGATCCCGTCACAGGAGAGGTCAGAAATTTCTGACGTCTCAGAATCCACATCGCGCCCGCCGCTGGTCCCCCCGGAGCTGCGGGCGGTGGCTCACGCCGCGAAGGAACTGCGGGCCAGGGTCCATGCTCCTCTGGCTCCCGCCTCGGTCGCGGCAGCTCTCGCGGCGGACCCAGCGGCGGTACGCAGCCACCTGGAAGACCTCCAGAAGGAGCTGAAGCGGGTCTCCAAGCGGCTCGCGGCCGCTCAGCGGGCTGCTGCCCAAACCGAGTAGCCACATGACTCTGGGCGGCCGTGGAGCGGGCTGGATCGCTGCGCCCGGCCAGGTATAGCGTCGTCATGCGCAGCGGGAGGCCCCGGGGCGATTGGTGCGCCCCGGGGCCTCCCGCTGCGCTGTGTGCCGGCCGGACGGTGATCTCGGTCTAGCCAGCCTTACAGCAGGGAGAAAAGGATGGTCCACCAGCGCACAGCAACGCTGGATCATCAGCCCTCGTCGTTCCGGCGCTTGCGTGCTCGGTAAGCCGCTTGCTTGCAGGCGTTCGAGCAGTAGAGCTTGGGGCGGCCTCCGGTGGTGAGAAAAATGTGTTCCGGAAGGAAACCGCGCCCGCAGGGGCAGGTGACCACCAGCGACTGAGCAACGGCGTCGGCCCACCTACGCAGCTCCCGCGACCGCGCGACATCGTCACCATCGGCCTCGGCACTGATAGTGCCCGACATGCTGGGATGCCGCAGTCGGAACAAGGCACTACGCAGCAAGATCTCGGCTTGCCCCTCCGTGACCCCCAGGCGACGGGCAGCGTCCGGGATCGACAGGCCCCAGATGACAGTGAGAATCACGATGCCGACCTCGCGGCGGTTGCGGATGGAGTTGAGAGCGAAGCCGATGTTGCTGATGCTCGCTCGCTCCGCTGTGGGGTCGCGGTAGGAACGTCGACGCCTCATCGGCTTCCTTCTTCCCCGCGAAGAAGAGTCGGATTGAGTGCAGGAGCTGCCAGTTGGCCGGCGACGATGGTGACCGGCTGACCCAGTATCTCGCCAGTCTGGACGGGAACCGGATCGGTGGGCGGGTTCTCCCGCGTCTTTCCCCAGGGCAGGAAGCAGGCCAGGCTGGCGACCACGTCGCCAAGGCCCGCCAGGACTGCGGGAAGGTCTTCCGGACGGGCCTTGTCGACCACGCGCCGCGTAATCAGGAGCACCAGTACCGCCAGGAGCACAAGCGCCGCGATCACGACGCAGGCCGCGCTCACGAACCACCACGGGTCGAACACGAAGGGACCTCCGGAAACGAAAAAAGCCCCGGCGGATGCCAGGGCTCACTCAGGGATGCGGACACGAAAAAAGCCCCCGCTTCCAGTGAAGAAGACGAGAGCTTCGTTAGCTGCGGACAGACTCATGCCGCATTGAGGCCACTATCTCGCCCCGGGGCATCCCTGTCAAGCACGAGGAAAACACAGGCCAGTTGGCTCGGAGAACCTTGTGATCAAACATGGGGTTTCGTAACACGAACGGGGAGAAAGCTTCGCCCTCCCACATCACCGCTCGAGTCGATGCGACGCGACGCACCACCGGCTCGGCTGCGGTTCGAGAGCAGTAACGAAGTGATGAACTCCCCCTTCTGGCGGCCCGTGTGGGTCACGCTCATCGCGTGCAAAATCCCAGGCGTCGCTCTCCGGAGCAGCAAGGACGTCATACCCCGAACCTGTGGCCGGTGTGGCTGGTCGCGCCCGTCAGTCTGATCCTCGTCGCGGTGCTCGCGTACGGGCTGTACCACGGGGTGGATGTCTTCCTCACCGCGGAGAATCCAGGTAAGAAGCCGGTCAGCGGTCAGGACAACGTCAAGACCACGGTCACTGCCCTGACCCTGGTCGGTGCTGTGCTCGCCGGCCTGTACGCCTACCGCAAGCAGCTCCTCGACGAGGGCGCCTCACACCGGGCCGACGCGATGCAACTCGCCGAGCGGTACACCAAAGCCGCCGAGCAACTCGGGCACGACCAGGCTGCGGTCCGGCTCGCCGGGGCGTACGCGATGGCGCGCCTGGCCGACGACTGGGAGGAGCAGCGGCGGGTGTGCGTGGATGTGCTCTGCGCCTATCTCCGGATGCCCTACGAGACCGACACCGGAGCGGAGGGGTACATGAAGGGAGAGCGGGAGGTCCGTCTCACTATCATCCGCACCATCCGCGACCACCTCCAAGACCCCACCGAAGCCACAACCTGGTGCGGATACGACCTGGACTTCACCGGCGCCGTCTTCGACGGTGGCGACTTCACACGCGCGCAATTCATCGGTGGCACGGTCAACTTCCGCAACGCGATGTTCACGGACGGCACGGTCAGCTTCCTCGGCGCAACGATCTCCGATGGTTGGCTCAACTTTCTCGGCGCGAGGTTCACGGGCGGCACGATCAACTTCCTCGACGCGATCATCACTGGCGGTACGGTCAACTTTCTCGCCTCGGCCATCTCCGGCGGTACGGTCAGCTTTCTCGCCTCGGCCATCTCCGGCGGCACAGTCGACTTCCGAGCTGCAGAGCTCTCCGGCGGCGTAATCGACTTTGACAGAGCGACGCTCTCCGGCGGCACAGTCGACTTCAGCGCTGCAAGGCTCTCCGACGGCATCTTCAGCTTCGACGGAGCGACGCTCTCTGGCGGCATGGTCGACTTCAGCAGCGTGCGTATCCATGATACTTGCATGATCAGTTGGGGCCCTCTGCCAGTAATCCCAGTTAACGAGCCCTAATCAAGGCCGAGCTCATACGCACCGCTGCCCAGCTGTCGACCCGCTTACCGGTCCGCGTAGATCACGGAGCTACGGGTGAGCCCTCTCGTTCGGCGCGTTTCTTCTGGGCCAGTTCTTCGCGTTGCTGGAGCAGGTAGCGGACTCCTTTCGCCGCGTCGTCAGCGTCGAGGTGCTTGATCAGCCGCCTACTGCTCGATGTCGTATCCTCTGGTGCCCTCCCAGGACCAGCCCGACCGAGGCCGACGCCCGCAGACCTCGGTATGAACAACGGTGAGACCCGGGGCGATTCATGCGCCCCAGGCCTCAGCGTTGTCGGTACGGGTCGGTCAGACGGTGCTCTCGGTCTGGCCGGGGATGCGGACCGGGCCGGCGGCGGCCGGTGTGGTGGTGAGGTCGGGGTCGGTCTCGGGGTAGCCCTGGGCGATAAGGCCGAGGGCGGCCTTGCGGTAGTCGGAGGTCCTGGAGGCGGACGCGCCGCCGAGGGCGGAGGCGAGCGTCGCTCCGCCCGCCTGCGGGTCAGCCAGCAGCACCCGGGCGGCGACGCGGGTCTTGATCTGCACGACGTCCAGGCCCGACAGCGCCTCCGCATGCGCGGCGGCGGCGCGGGCTTCGGCGGCGCGACGGGCGGCTTCGGCGGCCCGGAGTTCGGTTTCGGCGGCCGTCTCAAGATCTGCGGCAGCCGCCCTGCGGCGTGCGGCGGTCTCCTGTGCGGCTTCTTCGGTGCGCGCCTTCGCGGCGGCCTGGTCCGCCGCGGCGCGTGCTTCGTCGGCCTGGGCGCGTGCGGTGCGGGCGGCCTCTTCGGCGGCCTTCCGCTCGATTTCGGCGGTGGCCCGGGTGGCTTCCGCAGCCGCCCTGCGCGCTTCGGCGGTCCGGGCGGTCTCTTCGGCGGCTTCCTCCAGGGCGGTGCGCCGCTCCTCCTCGGTGGCGGCCCGGCGGGCGGCGGCGAGGGTGGTCTGAGCCTGGAGTTCGGCGGCGGCCCCGGCGCCTTCGGCGGTCGCGCGTGCCGCCTGCGCGGCTCCGGTCGTCTCGGCCTGGAGCACCGCGAGCTCACCCGCGAGGCGGGTCTCCTCCGCCTTCGCGGCGAGGTCGGCGAGGCGCTCGGCGTGCTCGTCCTCGCGCGCCTGGCGCTGCCGCTCCCGCTCGTCCTCGCGGTTCTGCTGCTCGCGCCGGCGCTTCTCCTCCCGCTCCCGGGCCTCCTGGGCGTCCTGGCGTTCGCGTTCGGCGCGGGCGGTGTCCTCGGCGCGCTGGCGCTCCCGCTCGCGCATCGTCTCGGGCAGGGCGCGGGCCTCTTCGACGGAGACGCCGTAGGGGGCCAGGAGCTGCGGCATCCGGTCCAGGACGCCCACCTTCCCGGCTTCCAGTCCGGCTTCGATCTCCTCGCGGTGCTTCAGCCAGATCCGGTAGACGGCCAGTTCACGGACGTGGGTGCGGGCTTCGGTGATGGTGGAGGGCCAGGTCTTGGCGTGCTTGAAGATCTTCCACGTGGTGGGGAAGCGCAGCGCCCAGTCGGCAAGGGTGAGGCGGTCGTCGTCCCACGTTCCGGATTCCAACTTCGCGACGCGGACGATCGCGCCCCGGGCCGCCTCGATGAGCAGGGCGTAGGCGATGGGCATAGCGGCGTGGGAAAGCAGGCGGGCGGGGTGCTCCCCCAGCGCGGTCAGCAGGCCGGTGGAGGCGCCAGCGGACCCGGTGGCGCTGCCGGCGGCGGCGGCCATGTTGAGGACGATGGTGACCCCGGTGACGGCGTGGGCGGCGATCCGCATCCACGGGCGTGCCATCCGCTTCCACGCGAGGACGAGGTCGACGGTGTAGAGGGCGACGATCAGTCCGTCGACGCCGATCGGGAAGGCGTAGGACTGCCAGCCGGCGCCGAATCCCCAGCCGACCGCAGCGGAGCGGAGCGCGCCGTAGGAGAGGGCGAACCCCACGGTGGCGGCGGCCAGTCCTGAGAGGATCGCGAGGATCGCGAGCGGAATCATCAGCTTCCGGTGGCGGTCCTTCGCACCCCGCTTCGCGTCCGCCGCAACGGGCGTACCGGCCGCCGAATCCGGGGCGGTGGTCGCTGTAACGGGCGTGGTGGCGGCCGGAATCGTCGGGCGCCCGGCCGAACGGCGGGTCTCAGCTGCTGTGCTGGCTTCCGGTTCCATCGTGGTGGTGCTCATCCTCAGGTCTCCTTGCCGAATCGGTTCAGGGTAGGGGGCGGGGGCGGCCCGCAGCACGGGCCACCCCCGCCCGGGTCGGTCAGCGGCAGGCGGAGCAGACCTGCGCCGGCTCGGTGGACCACTGGCCGCACATCGAGCACTGGTAGAGGTCTCCGGCCCACCGGGCGAGGCGCCGAACGGCGGCGCGGGCGCGGGTGCGACGGCTCATGTGGTCACCCCGGTCTGCACCCAGGCGCCGCACCGGCCGCACACGAGCTGGGGGCCGCTCTGCTGCATGGGCTGTCCGCAGCACGTCATCACTTGCCGCCCTTCGGGGTGCCCGGGACCGGCTTGGCCGAGGTCGGGTAGTGGCCGCCGCGCGAGGCGCTGAACGTCGTCTCGTGCCGGGCGTCCGGCTTCGTACCGGGGGCGGTGCTGATCTTCTTGTCGTTGAGTGCCACGATGGGGTTCTCCTTCGGGAGGTCTAGCCGAAGCGCCCCCGCTTGCTTGGAGGTAGGAGGGGGCGCTTCGGTGCGTGTTGGGGCTGTCTTCCGGCGGCTCCCTGCCCGTCCCCGGGACGCCCGGTATGGACGGCGCGGGGGCGGACAGGCAGTCCCCGGGTCAGACGATGTGGTTGATGTAGGGGTAGCCGTGGACGCGCTCGTACTCGGCGTCCATCGCGTCGGCCAGCTCTTCCGCGACCAGGGCTTCGGGGGTGGTGATCCCGTTGCCGTCGGGGTCCTGGAGGTTGATGCGGAGCTGGTAGGCGTCGTGGACCTCGCGGGCCATGGCGACGGGGTTGCCGGGGTTCTTCCAGCGGATGCTGATGCCCATGTGGATCTTCCTTCTCTCGATGTCCCGACCCCTTCCGGGGTCGGCGGTTTCGGGTGTCAGGGGAGGTGTCAGGAGCCCCGTCAGGAGGCGATAGGGCAGGCGATAGAACCGCAGGTCACGGCGGTGATAGCGGTGTCTATCGGGCTTCTTGAGCCGGTCCCTGAGGAGTGGTCGGGGAGGGGGCTGTGGCGGGGTGCTGACGACCCCCGGGCAGGAGTCGCAGAGCAGCCGGAACCGGGGCCCCGGCAGAGGTCTGGACGGGGGGCTGCGCGGGGGTTTCGGGGGCGGTCTCGGCAGGGGCCGGGAGGGGCCTCTCCCCGACCGGCCGGGCGGGGGTGGTGGCGCCTCCCCCAGCACGGGTCTGGGAGCGGGCTTCCAGGAGCGCGGTAGGGGTCGCTCCGAGGACGGCGGTCACGGCATCGATCCGGACCCCGACACGGGTGACGGGCTTGCCGTCGATGCGGTAGCCGACCTTGTCCGCGACGGGGATGCCGCAGGACTCCACCCAGGCGCGCCACTCGGCCGCTTCCGTGGTCTCGGGCAGGAGTCCCGTCGCGATCGCGGAGGCGAGCACGACATCGAGGTGGAGCCCTGCCCGGCCGACTGACTCCGCGTCGGAGAGAGCGGTGATCAGGTGCCACAGCAGCAGGGTCCCGGGGGACTCCTGCGGCTCGTCCTCGGCCGTCTCCTCCGGCTCGTCCTGGACGAGGTCGTCGTCGGGGCCGGCCTTCTTCTTCGGCTTCGGGGGAGGGGCGAGGGTCCAGGCCGCGACCGTCCACCCGAGTCCCCCGGCCGCGAGGAGATACGGCTTGTACGGGGCCAGCGCCCCGAGGTGAGGGGTGATCAGGGCTGTGAGGGTGGCGAGCGCCCCGGCCGCGAGCATCCCGCCGAGCGCGAGGTAGGCCAGCGCCTCCAGTACCGGGCGACGGCCCGTCGGCGCGGGTCCCAGCCCGGCCAGTGCTGCCGCTGCCTTCTCCTCCTCCCCCTCTTCCCGGGCCTTCTCCACCGCCTTGGCGACGGCGGCGGCCCGCTTGGTGTGGGCGGCGAGAGCGGCGGCGGCTTCCGGGTCGGCGGACGCCTGCTCCCACCCCCACCGCAGAAGGCGGCCGACACACGTGCAGCCCATGCCCGCCAGCGCCCACGACCCGGTGAACAGGCCCCCGATCCCGCCGGAGAGCAGGGTGCGCGCCTGCGCCAGGGCTTCGCGGACGTCCAGCGCTGCCCGCACCTGCCCTGTGTCCTTGTCGGTGTCCACGGGCGTGCCGGTGGCGATGTCCACCACCGTGGCCGTGCCTCTGTCCTCCGCCGCGTCGGTGTCAATGTCCCTGGGGGCAGTCCCGGCCGTCTGCGGGGGGACCATGTCGGCGCTCACAGGGCACCCACGATCGAGGCGAGCTTGAGGACCAGGCCCACGCCGATGCCCCAGATCCCCCCGGCCTGGCCGTAGATCACCCCGGCCGAGATGCCCAGCAGCGCGGGCCAGATGAGCCGCTTCCACTTCGGGAAAAAGGTCAGGATCGTCAGCGCGAGGGCGATGCCGCCCATGCCGATGTTGCCCATCCCCCCGCCCTGGATCAGCGACGTGGGTACCTCGCTGATGCCTTTGACGACGGAGCCCCAGAGGTCGCCGGCCGTGACGGCGAGCGTGCCGAAGGCGATGCCGAAGGCGCCGGCCTTGTCGCGGTTGAGGGAGACGCGGTCGGAGCCGCGCAGGCCGAGGAGAAGGAGGAGGCCGGTGGCGAGGGTGAGGCCGGAGATGCCGACCGAGCCGAGGACCGGTCCGGCCGCGATCACGACGTCCGTCGCGGCGAGAACAGACACAGACATCACAGGAGGGCTCCGGGGGCGTAGAGGAGGGAGGAGACGACGACGGTCGCCACGGGGATACGCAGGACCCAGCGGGCGGGCCAGGTGAGGGGGGCGGCGGCGGCTCGGCGGTCGATGCCGTACCAGCACGCGGCCGCGAGGGGCCCGGCGGCCAGGAGGGGCGACAGGAGGCTCCCCCATGGCTCGATGGTGTCCAGGACGTCCCGCACGAGCGGTGCGGTCCCCTGGCCCCACAGAGCGGCCCCCAGCGCCCCTAGCGGGCGCACCGCCATCCCGAACAGGCCCGGCAGCCTCTTGAGAAGGCCTCCTGCCTTCCAGCCGCCGTACGCGGCGCCGACGGTGAGGCCGGCGGCGGCGAGCTGGGGGACCGAGACGGTCATGCGGGCCATCAGGTCCACACCCGCCATCGGGTCACCGGCCAGCGTCCAGAGCGCGAGGTGACCCGCCCCCGCAGCCGTGGCGTTGAACACGAGCCACCGCAACCGCGGATTCGGCTCCCGCGACTTCCCACCTGCGGCAGCCGGGGCGGCGGGGGCACGCTTGGTCCGGCGCAGCTTCGCCCGCAGACCAGCCGTTCCGGACGGCACCGCCGCAGACGCCGTACCCGCAGGTGCCGGAGCAGCCGCCGAAGCCGGGGCCGCCGCGGCGGCGCCGCGCTTGAGCTTGCGGGCCCTCGCCCGCAGACCGGCCGCCCTCGCCTTCGTGACCGTAGGAGCACTCATCGGGCCGCCCCCGCCCGGTACGGAGCACGGACGCCGTACCGCTCCACGTGCAGCGCGCGGCGGTCGGCCTGACGCATCCCACCCCGCACACCCACGACCTGATACGTCGTCGGGCACTCCTCCAGATCCCGGGCCAGGCACCACTCCCGTACCGGACAGCGGGCGCAGATCCCCAGCGCCACCCGCTCCGCCGCCGTCGAACCGTTGCCCGGCTCCGACGGGTAGGAGAAGAACACGTCCGGGTCGACGCCCGCACAGGCCGGGACACCGGCCGGACCACGGTCCGCGACCAACGCGGCAGCAGCTGTCGAGAGCTTCACGCCGACCGCCCCCACCCGAACTCGGCCTGCGCCGCGACCACCAGGTGCCGCGCCCGCATCTCGTCCGCACCCACCACGGGGCCGGCCACGATGAACCCGGACGGAACCGACAACACTGGGAGCTCCACCGGCTCCAACTCGGCCCAACCCGGGTCCGCCGGAAGGAACGTCCGCGTCACCACGGCCACGCCCTCCGGCTCCGGACCACGCCGGTCGTCCTCACGCTCCTGGCGCTCAATCTCGTCCAACAGACCCGCCCGTAACGCCCGGCGAACCCTCTCAGCCACAATCAGCACGTCGGTGCCCCGTCCTCGTCTGGGTTCGGTCCGACATGCAGGAGAGGTGTGGAAGCACCCCTCCCGCTGCCCGGCCTGGTGTTAGCCGCACCAGGCCGGGCATCTGCGTTTTCGCAGGTCGGAACGTTGCCTGCTGACATCACCAGCCGCGGAGCCGTTTAATGCCTAGGCGTTATTGAGAATGCACCCCGAAGGGCGTACTGTCAATAAGGACTAGGCGATAAGGTGTCTCAGTAGAGGGGGCACCGCGCCAGAGAGGAGGGATCGAGCAATGACCAGCTCTGGAGACATCGCCGCCGACCTGCGACATCGCATCGATGTAGGGGCATTCCCCCCTGGAAGCAAACTGCCGACGAACGTCGAGCTGATGAGCGTTCACGGCGTGTCGAAGGCGACGGTTACGAAGGCGGTCGCCGAGCTTGTCGATCAAGGGTTGGTGTTCACCGCCAAGAAGGGCGGAACCCGCGTGCGCCACAGGACACCGATCACACTGCCGCTCAGTCGGTACCGAAGCGCGCTCACGCCTGGTGGAGTCGGAGGCCCCTGGGAGACCGCCACGGCCGCAGCGGGACTCGACGGCCACATGGAGCTGGTCCACGTGGATGCCGTAGAGGCGCCTGAGGACTTGGCAGCCCTGCTTGAACTAAGCCCGGGTGACACTCTGCTCTATAGGCTGCGGCACGCCGTGCTCCGTCCCGACGACCTCGTTCAAATCCAACAAGCCTGGTATCCGAGCCACATCGCGGTCGCGGCCGGCATCGACACCATTGAAAAGATCGAGGGCGGCATCTACCGAAAGCTCTCTGCCGCTGGACACCGCCGGGCGACCGCAAGCGAGACTGTGGCTGTTCGTATGCCCACGGCGGAAGAAGCGGTTCAGCTCCGAGTGGGCGGACGCGTCTCAGTTTTGGCAGTGGAACGCGTCACCAGGGACACAAACCGGCGACCGCTCGAAGTGCTGCGAGCCGTCGCCGCCGCTGACCGAATCAAGCTGAGCTACGACGATCTTCCCCTGCTACCACCCACTGCGGAGGGCTAGCCATGGCTACTCAGAAAACTGGATCCTCGGAATCGGTTAGTTCGGCAAGCGCCGAATATGACGCCGCTCTTAAGAAGCTGCACCGCGAGGAGGTAGCTGCGAGGCTCCGGTCACGCGAAGGACTGCACTACGCGTCCATCGGAGAGGAAAGGAGCGGCCCCAACCTTGTTACCTACTACGGAAATATCGTGGGGGAGACCCGGACGACGTCACCGGGAATTCTCCATGATTGGTACGCGGTGAAGACTGATGGAAATGAGATCGGGCCTTTTGTTACGGCTCGCGCTGCTGCTGCCGGTCTAATCAAGACGTAGCACAAAAGCCCCCTAGCTACAGGAAGGGGGCTAGAACAACCAGCGAAGCGCAGCCATCAACTGACGCAGCGTAGGATTTGGCTTACTGAAAGTTAAAGCCCGCCGTGGCTCCGCATGGGACTGGCATCCCGGATGCGGCGGCGGGCGACCCTGCATAGGTCTTCATCGAGTGTACCCACGCGGCGCGTGGTTCACCCGAGGAGGCCGGATTGGACAGCGCATGGGGTTCGACCCCAACCGGTTTGGTCCTGAAGTACGGCGTGACGTTGGTCTGACTGATGCGGCCGGGGCGGGGGTGCGCCGGTGAGGAAGCGAAGTGGTCGTCCGCCTCGGTTCGCTTCGGTTCCGAACGAGACGATCGATGATGCGGTGCAGTTGGATTTCATGGCGCTGGCGCTGCTGACGATTTTGTTGAGGCATCGGGACGGCTGGGACATCACGATGGCCCGGATCGGTCACCGGTACGGGTACGGCGAGGAAGCGATGGCCGGGGCGATGGGGTTGCTCCAGGCTGCCCGGTACGTGGTCAAGGTCCGGTACATGCGGCGCGAGGGCAACCAGTGGGCCACCGAGGTGGCCGTCTACGACGTGCCCGCCACCGATGAGGAGGTGGACGATCTCCTGGCGGCGATCGAGGAGGAGAACCCGGACGCCCGCCGGATCGAGGTGATCCCACCAACCAGGACCGCGATCGAGAAGGCCGCGAAGCGCCGGACCAAGATCATTCCCCGACTCCGGGAAACCCGGGACTCGGGGCCGAACTGGGAAAACACGGCAAAACCGCAGGTCGGCCCCGAGTCCCGGGTTTCCCGGGACTCGGGGGACCCGGGAGTCACTAAGAAGACGAACAGCAAGAAGAAGACGAACAGCAAGAACCCTCCGGACCCCCGTCCGTCCGTCCGTGCGGGTGGTGACGTGCGTGAGGCGCCTGCGGCGCGGACGGAGGGACGGGGCGGCGGCGTCGAGGAGGTCCAGGAGGGCGGGCCTGTGGCTGCCAGGGACGGCGGGCGGGGGGGTGGCGTCACCGGTGATGCAACCTTGGCCGCTGGGCCGGAGGTAAAGACTGCAGCAAGGGCGGAGGGTGCTCCGGCGGGTGGTGCGGTGTGGGTGGATGCTTCGCCCGGGGTGGATCTGCTGCTTGCGATTGGCGCGGCGCGCCCAGAGCTGCTGCTCACGGGCCGGACGCTTCGGGATCAGGGCGTCATGGCGACGGGTCTTCTGGAGGCGGGGTGGCCGGTGCCGCTGCTGTCGGAGGTGGTCGCGCGTCCGCTGCCAGTCCCGTTGCGTCGTTCGGTCGGCGCGGTGGTCTCGGGCCGTCTGAAGGCCGCTGCCTCGATGCCGGTGCCGGGTTCCGCGGCCGGCGTGGCCGTGGTGCCGCATCAGGCTCCGGGTCCGGACCGCGCGGCAGTGGAGGAGGGACGCCGGTGGGATGACGGGCCGACAGCGACCCCGCCGGCGTGGGCGGAGCTGGAGGAGGAGCACGACCGGATCCGGCGGGGTGCTGAGCGCACCCCGGGCTGCGAGGCCGACGACGGCTTGTGCCCGACCCTGGCCGTGGTCGGCGAGACCCAGTGCGCCCTGCACCTGGGCTGGCCGCTGTGCCCGGGCGACGGCGAGCATTCCTGCACCATCCGCACTCGCACCGGCGACCAGTGCGCCGGCTGCCGGGAGCAGGCCCGCCATGCCCGGATCGCCGCCGCACTGCCCGTGACCGACGACGGCACCTGCCCCGGCCATGGCGGCCCCTGCGGCCGAGCCGCCATGCCGGGCGACCCGCACTGCGCCCGGTGCCGGGTCGCGTCCCAGCGCGACCGCGACCGGGTGGTCCGGGAGTGGGAAGCCGTCCGCGACGCCGCTGTAGCCGCAACCAAGGCCCAGGAAGCCCCAGAGGAGGCCCCAGCGCCGTTCTGAGGGCGGTTCTCCCGCCGCGGGCCCCTCGGGTAGTTCGGGGCGGAGATCGGCGCTCAGCGGCCCGTACAGGCGATCTGAGGCCGGGTGCGTGGTCTAGCAGCGGCTCCCCGGCAGGGCCCGTTCGGGAGTGTGGGGCCGGTTTCCGCGGGCTGTCGTGGGGCCGCTAGGTGCTAGGTGGCTGGTCAGCGGCCTGTGCCTAGCGGTAGGGGGTGCTAGGTCTAGCACCCCCGCTAGCAGTACCTCGTCGGCCTGGTGCCGCGTGGGGCCCCGTGGCGGAGGGGTTACGCGGGGTGACTTCCTTCCCTCCTTCCTTCTCGGACGGAAGACCTTGCTCTTCCCCGCCATGGGCGCGGTGAGGGCGCCTTCCGGCGAGGGAAGGAGGGAGGGATGGAAGTCACCCGGAGTGATGGCGCCGGTGGAGGTGTGGTCCCGGAGCGGGTGTTCGGCGGGGCGGGGGGGCCTGCGGAACACCGGACCGGACTTGGTGGGCGGTTGTGCTCCGGGACCGATGTTTCTTGTGCCCGGCGGTGGGAGTTCCAGGCCTGCGCCCTGCCCGGGGTGTGGGGCCGGCTGCGGATCGGCCCCGGGCCGGTGCGCCGGACTGCGCTCTGCCGGGCGGGCTGTGAGGTGTGTGGGTGCCGGGGTCGGGCGGCGGATGGCTTCCCAGGTAAGAAGTCGGCGTTCCGCGGCCGCGCTTGGGTGCCCCTTTTCGTGCAGGTCAGAGCACGTTTCCAGGGCCTGCTGGCGTGGTGCAGCGATGCGACCTAGCGCGCGATGCAGGGCGGCACCCAGGGCGCGACCCAGGATGCGACCGAGGGCGCGACCTGTGCCGTAGGTGCGGTGGGGCGCTGCTGGGGGGGCTTGGCGGGTCCGGTGGGAAGTTCGGTACATGTCCGGTACGGGTCTGGTGCGGGTCTGGCTGGTGTCCGGCCGGCCACCGGACTCGGCCGGGTTCCTACCGGACTTCCCACCGGACTTCGCGCCGGGTGTGGTTGCGGGTTACCGGTTACAGGCCGGTGTGAGTGCCGGTTCGGGCTGCTCAGGGCGGGTCGGGGGCACTCCTGGCAGACCTGTAACCGGTAACCGGCCCGAGCATCTGTCCAGGAGTCCGCCAGGCGTCCGTCCGGGACCTGTCCGGTGCTGTCCGGCTGGACAGGTCCCGGACGGATGCAGACAGATCCCGGACGGCGTCCAGACGGATGTCTGGCGGGGTGCCGGGTGTGCGCGTGGAGCTGCGCGCTGGCGCGTGCCTGTACTGGTCTCCCGGTTTCGGCGGTCACCGTGGTCGTGTCACAGCTCCGGTCACAACCGTGGTCACTGTTCGGGCCGCTCGTTGGCATGGCCGTCCGGACCGCCCCTGGGCCGAGACCTCCGCCGACAACGTGGGAGAGCTGTGTGGCGGCGGGTGGGTGGGTCCCGGCGCGTGGGCATCCAGCACCTCGGGGGTGAGCGCCGGGATCCGTAGGGACAAACGATCGGTGCGGGGGGAGGTTCTTCGGTTCACGGTTTACCGGGCGGTGGCTGTTCCGTCGGTTGTCGGGTCGCCGTCGAGGGCCTGGGCGACGGTGTCGGCCTGTTCGAAGAGGTCCAGGGCGCCGGTGAGGGTCAGGAGCATGGTGATGCCGGGCTGGAGAGGCCCGGTGAGGACCAGGCGGCGGCCGGCGGTGTGGTGGAGCCGGCGCCCGCGCAGCAGTGCGTCGAGGAAAGAGCTGTCGCCGAAGGAGACCGCGGCCAGGTCCAGGACGGTGAGGGGCAGGGCGCGGTCGTCGGCTTCGGCCCAGGCGGCGTGCAGGAGGTCGCGTTCATGGATGTCGAACTCTCCGGACGCGGTGATCACCAGCGCGTTTCGTATCTGGCGGATATGGACGCGAGGCTGTGATCTCGGCATACGACGCTTCCCTCCCCTCCCTGTTGATGGTCCAGACCAATAGGGTGTTGACCCTATGTCAACAGCGTCCAGGTAGGGGCGTGGTGTTACTACCGCCCGGCGTAGGCGGACGGTGCGGCCGGGACGTGGGGAGCTGGTGGTGTCCGCCCGGGACGCTCGCCGGAGCGCCCCAGGCGGACGGGTCCCGGCGCGTGGGCGTCCAGCGCTTCGGAGGGTGAGCGCCGCCCGGGGAAGCCGGGATCCGTACGGAGGAACGATCGGTGCGGGGTGAAGTTCTTCTTCACCGTCCCGGCCGGGTGCTCCGGAAGATGTCCAGGGTGCGCGCGTGTCGTACGTGCGTGAGGCGGTGGACTGCGGCGGGCAGCAGATCGCCCGGGGTGGGCGTTCCGTCACCGGCACCACACGCCAGCCGCCCGCCCCGGGCACCGGGCAGCCTCCCACAGTCGCGGGTTCCGCCCGGGACCCGGGACCGGTCCTCCTGGCGGTGTCCGCCGGCCCCGCAGCGGACACGGGACGGGTCTGGCTTCTCCAGGGACCCCCGCAGAGGAGTAGTCGGCACGGCCCGAGCCCCTTGACCAGGCCTGGTAGAGCAAGTTGTAGGGCAAGCCGTTCGCGGCGGTCCGGGCTCCTCGCGCCGACCGGCGTACGTCTTCCCGGTGATGTACCGGGCGCTCCGGTGATGTGTACGGCGACGTCGGCCGTACTCACTACGGCAGGTCACAGCGCCCTGCTCCCGGAACTCCCCACGGCAGCCCGGCAACTCACCACGTGGCCCGCCGCACTCACCACCCCGTGGTGAGTGGCCCGGTGAGCCGTCTGCGGCGTGCGGGCTCCCTCCCGTCGCGCGGTCCGCGGGCTCCGCGCACCGACCGCGCCCGCCCGTCCGCTCGGCCCGGTCGGCAGGTCGGGCTGCCGCGCTCCGGGGATGGGGCGGGAAGAGCGCTCAGCGGCTCCTCAGGGTCCCGCGAGGCGGCCCCGGTCCCCTGGAGCCGACAGCTCCTGCCAGCCGCCTGTACGGGCGCCCGCGCGGTTCAGCCGTCTCGGGTCGGGTGGGTGACGAAGGGGGTGACATAGCGGGTGACGAAGGAGGTTACGAAGGCGGTGACAAGGGGGGTGACAGAGGAGGTGACACTGAAAAATGATGGCCTCGGTCATTCCTGCTGGTCAGCTCTCGAATTGTTGTGGTGAGTTGTTCAGACTTCCTCTTCTGCTGCCCTCTCCCGCTCTCTGTGGGTGAAAGGAAGGGTGGTAGGGGGGTCGCAGAATCGGAAGCGGCGGGTGCTGCGCTGGCTTTGCTGGCTGCGTCGGCCGGGGTCCGCTGCAGCGATCCGATGCGGAAAGGCGGCGCCCCCTGTTCCGGGGTGGTGGTGGAATCTGGTTCGTGTTTCTACCCGCGTGTGAGTGTGCTCCTGAACAGACCTCCGGCGCTGTGGGCGGTCTCCGACGCGTGCCGTGGGTTGTCCTGTGTTGGGCGTGCTGCCTGCACGCTCACGCGTGCGTACGCGTGAGCGTGCAGGCAGCACGGGTCCGCCGGTTTCGGCGGTCACAACGGCTCTGTCCCAGCTTCGGTCACAGTCGCGGTCCCGGCTCCGGCACTCAGGACCCGCCGCTGCGCACCCTGGGCGTGCGGGGTTCGACTGATCGGCATCCGGGTTCTGAGCGGAGAACGGGGGAGGGTCACGCGGCGGGGCACTCAGTGAGATCGCTGATCACTTTTGCTTCTTGCTGAGCGAACTTTCCGTACAATTCTTTCGCACGGTCGGCCGTTTTCTCCATTGCCTTGCAGACTTCGCGCTGAAGTGCGAAGGAGGTTTGCTTGAGTCCGATGCCGTAGTACTCGGGTGAGCCGAAGGGGTCGCTGGCGATGACGAATTTGCCTGGATTTTCCTGTACGAAGTTCTGCAGGATCGTGAAATCCGTCAGTACCGCATCGTAGTTTTCGTCCAGGTTGTTCACGCAGAGGCTGTAGTCGCTTTGCTTGTCTCGTTTCTCGAACTTCTTCTGCTGGGTCAGGAATATATCTGCGGTCGACCCCTGCACCACACACACCCGAGTGTCATCAGGTAGGTCCTCCAGTGCGTTGACCTGTATGCTCCTGCCTCTTATCTGCGCGTTGTTGGGTCCTTCGGAGGCCTGCATCATGATTTTTTCGGGTGTGCTGAAGTAGGGCCCGGCGAACAGGACGGCCGGGTGGTCAGCGGTTCCCTTTTTCCGCTCTTCGGAGATTCCGTAGGTGCCGACGAACATGTCGACTTCATTGTTCTCCAAGAGCTCCGCGCGCCCGCTCGTGCCTCGCGGAAAGAATGCGATGTTTTCTGGATCGATGCCCAGAGCCTCGGTGACGGCCTTCGCGTATTCGATTTCTACCCCCGTCCACTTATTCCCGACCTTTCCACTGAGGCCGGGCTGATCTCTCTTCACCCCGACATTCCACTTCACCTTTCCTTTTCGCGCAGCGTTCAAGCGTTCCATGGAGGGGTCATCGGGGCTCGGCTCGGCAGGGCTCGTCGGGGTGGTGGCAGTGGTCTGTCTGTCGGAGGGTGCTCTTCCGTGGGAGGGCGTGCCGTTGTTTTGGGCGATGGCCCAGACAGTGCCGGAGGCGAGAAGGGCCAGGACGGTGGCGGAGCCGATGAGCCCCATGTGTCGGCCCGACGTCCTCGGCGGTTTGGGGGTTGGCGGGGGCTTGGCGGCCGGAGGCAGCGGTCCGGCTGCTGATCGGGGAGAGCTGGGCTGCTCGGATCGCATGCTGTCGTCTGTGCCGGCCGGACGGACCGTCGGCGGGTGCGGCTTGGGCCGCTCCTGGCGCGATGGCTCCGGCTCTTCCGGCTCCGTCGGAGCCGGAAGAGCCGGAAGAGCCGGAAGAGGTGTCGTGGCCGCCGATTCAAGTGTGCTCGACGCGACGCGGTGCCATGTAGTGGCCAGGACCGACGCGTCAGGCAACAACTTGTCGCTGCTCTGCTTGGGGAGGTCGGCCTCGCACCGGGACTTCAGTGCGACGGCGAAGTCTTGAAGAGACTTGATGTCTCGGTTCTCGTGACGGACGGCCTCCTGGGCGTGCTTCAGCAAGGTCTCCCACGGGGGGGAACTGACGCCGCACCCTTTCAGGTAAGCCTGTAGCTGTGGCAGTTTGGGCAGCGACTCGCCCTCCGTCACCCGGGAGAGAGTGGACCTGGTGTAGCCGGCCGACTTCGCCATCTGGCCCAGGGACAGTTCATGTTCATCACGCAGGCGGACGAGCGCCCACGCCATGGCCTTGGTGGGGGATTCTTCCGGGTTGTGCTGCCGTGGGCGGCGGCTCGACTCGCTCAACGTGCACCCCCCGCCCGGTGCGGGAGGCCGAACAGGTGGTGGGTCACGTAGCTGGCGGCCATGCCGCAGCCGGTGGCGTAGGCCAGCGCAGTCGGCAGGTCGTACCCCTGCGCCGCAAGGACGACCACGACGACGGTGATGACGATCAGGACGCCCAGTCGCCAGGCAGGGGGTGCCGGAACGCACTGGGATGCGGTGCTCTTCGTGCTGCTGCGCTTCGTGCTCTTCACGATGACTCCTCTGGTCCGGACTACTGGTGATGCAGATGCCGCCGGCACTCGCGCTCCTCGGGGTCTGCAAACCCCGGTCAGCTCCTCAGCGACATCTTCAGACTTCACCAAGTGATGTCCCCGTCACCAGGGTTGACTCCTTATCAGCGTTGCGAACAGGTTGCCTTGTGATGGCAGCTATTCAGCCACGTTGCGCCCCGACAACGTCTGGATCGATCCGGCAACAGCCTCTCGTGACCAGCTCCTCCGGCATCGGATCGCAACGGTATTCTCGCAGCTCAGAGAGGGTTGGCGGTGTTGCAGGATCAGATTCGCAACACTCGTAGGCAACCAATCAGTGAGGTATAGCGACACACTTGGCAGGACAGGTCTCCTGCGGGAGAGCCTGCCAGCGGACGTCCCTGGTCCGGACACCGCAGTGCACGGGCGGCCCGCCGCTGCAACGGCGGGCCGCGCCCGCGCCCGACGCGGAGCATGATGACGGTGAAGGTCGTGACGGCACGACAGCAGACAACGGCCCGACGCGTCGTCTGCACCCGCCGCAGGCCCAATCCGCGACCGTCGAAGCACCGGTCCACGTACCTTCGCGCCGCTGGCCGCCGGTACCGTCGGCGCGCTGACCATGTCGCTGATCGCGGAGCCCAGCTTCGACCTCTCCCTGCCCGCCTACTCCGGACCGCACTGGGGCGACCTGCTCGCCGCTCTCCTGATCGCCTCGGCCGGGGCGCTGCTGGGTCTGCTGGCGGTGTACGCGTTCCCGGTGGCGCACCGGGTCTTCCACGCGCTGCGGCAGCCGGTGCTCACGCTGACCGCCGGCGGGATTGCGTATCTCGTTGACGGCGTCCGGCGGCAAGGCCGTCGGGCGCCTCTTCGCTTCCTGATCTGCGGGTCCTGCTACGCACGGGGGCGTCCGGATCCGGAAACGGGTCTGACCCGGGCGGTCTCCACCCGGAAGACGCAGAGCATTGGGTGGAGGGGACTGGTCGGCCGCGGCGCTGCGCTGCCGCTGCAGGCGTGCATTGCCGGCTGCGGCCTGGTCATGGCGGCTGGGCAGAGGGGGCGAGGCGGGGGTGAGGTGCTCATGGGCGTACCGGGCATACCTCACGCGTTCCGTGGCCTTGCGGGAGCCCAGATGATCTTGCAGGGAATCCGACCGCTTCCTAAAAGCTGATGCCTGGTCGCTGCGGTGCTCTGGAAGCTCCAAAAAGCGGTTGTTTCTTGATTGCTAATACGGTTTTTATCGTTCCGTCGCCCTGCCCTTCAAAGATTGCATGTACGTCTTTCCGTATATGAGTCTTAGGTGGGCTAGAATTAACTTCTTGATCGATTTCCGGGCTGCTCTCGGTTCATCTGGAGTTAAGCTTCAGATCTGTTTCCAGCATAACCTTAACGACATGCTCGACGCCCTCCGAGATTTGAGGAATCATTGACGTTTTGATTCCGAATGCGGAGATGATGAAGCATGCTGCTAGTAGTACGACAGTCAGACTCTTGAATTCCTTGAATGCCACTCGGTGAGCGAGAGAGATGATGAAGAGAGTTGTTAGCAAACATTGCGCGATGACTACAATGAAAACTGCGTTACCCAAAAATTCGGTGCCCCAGGCCGCGTGTGCTAGAAGCCCCGAGAAAGCGGCTACCTGCGATCCGATAAAAGGCATCACGAATACGCACACATACCGGATGGCCTTTCTTCTCGATTTCCTTCCAGCTTCTTTTCGTGCGGCGATGGCGGCGTCCATACGCTGACGCCCCGCCGCCCGCCCAGAGCCCTGATACTGCCTATTCGACGCTTCGCGGCCCGCCTGCGCTGCTCTGCGGGCCGCAGCGCGGCCGCCGGGCTGAGCCGTCTGCCCGCCCGGCCCCGCACCGCCAGAGGCGGTGCCGGACGGGGGCGCCGTGCGCCGCCGTCCTTGGCCGGCTGCGTCTGCTGCGGCGCGTCGAGCGGCGGCCCGGCCACCGGTGTACTGCGGGGGCTTTCGCCGGTGCTCACCTCCGCCCTGATCTCCCGTGGGAGGTGTATTCGACGGGCGGGGAGAGGACGGGCTGGCGGGCTTCTGCGCCGACCGTGCCGACGAGCCGCCCGGACTGTGCTGCTCTCCCTGTGAGGGCGGGGGAGAAGACGGCCCGGTTGCCCTCCCCGGTGAAGGCAACCGGGGACCGGCCTCGCCGGGCTGGTAACCCGCAGGAAGCGAAAGACGGGAAGAGGGCCGGCCTGCTGCCGGCCCCGTGCCGCTCGTCTCACTCTGCTCCTTCTTCGTGGCTCCTGTAGCACCGGTGCCCTGGAGCGCTGCCGTCTGAGTCTCCGCTGTACTCACCCATGCCGCGATGGCCTCACGGAGACGGGTGTCTCCGTCCGAAGCCTCTCTGACCTGTGTTGCAGGTTCCGCAACGCTTTCGGGGCTCCGCCTGCTGCCTTCTTCGATCAGCGACTGCACCTGGTTCCGCAGGACCTGGACCTCCTGACCCAGCTGCCGCAGCTTCTCCGCCTGGTCCTCGATCGTCTGCGCCTGCGTATCGATCGTTGTCTCACTGTCGTGGGCGTACTGCGCTGCGGAATCCAACTGCTTCTTGGCGTCCTGCAGCTCCCGCGTGAGGTCCCTGGCGCGGTCGTCCGCGCGAGCCGCTCGGGCCCGCTGGCCGTCGCGTTGTCCCAGAGCATCGTGCAGACGCTGCAGGGCTGCCTCAGAGGTTCCCTCGGCACTGGCGGCCCGAGCCTCGGCCTGCTTGCGCCGGCCGCGCTCGGCCAACCGGCGCTGACGCTCCTGCTCGGTCCGGGCCTCCTCCTGCTGAACCCGCGCCAGCAGCTGGTCGACCTGCTGGATCAAACCGGTGTTGACCGACTCGATGTCCCGGATCTGCCCCTGGAAGGTGCCTACCAGAGCCTGAAGCGTCTGCATCTGCTCCTGCAGCACGGCGATCCGCTTGTCCTGGGTCGTCACCACCGCTTGTGCCTGGCGGCGCAGGCGGTGCGTCTCAGCGAGGTCGGCGTCAGACACCTCTTGGCCGCTCTCACGGACGAGGTCCACCAGAGCATCGACGTACTCCCGCGCGGCAACAGTGTTCTCCTTGCCCGAGAAGAAGCGGCTCAGCCGAGAAGGAGAGACCGCCAGCAGAGAAGCGACGTCATTCTGCGACCTACCAAGCTGGGAAAAGATCTTTCTCAGCTGTTCCCCGTAGGCAATGACCTCCGCCGCCGGCGGTTCCTTTTCCCCCTGAGATGACCTCATCCGCCCCCCTCTGCAGAGAAGGCAGCTTACTAGCTCGTCGCGGGCCGCTCGCCCCTCCATGATTATTGCGTCTTCTCTCGCAAGTGCTCTTCAGGCTTCCTTGCGGATTCTGCAACGGAAAACGTTCTCCTTACGTACTCAAAAAGAGGATCCGGAGAGCGACATGAAGACGCAAGGAAACTCCCTCGTATCGATCGCCACGAACGCAGCCGAACAGGCTCAGGAACCCCGCCCCCTGTATATCGCCGTCTCCTTGACTATCGGCGTCCTGATCGCCCTCGCAGTAGGAATCCTCCACCGCACCGACATCCCCGACCCGGCCGCGCCGACGATCACGTACTCACTCCAAGCCGCCCTCATGAAAGCGGGCATCGCCCTCTTCAGCGTGGCCTTCCTGACGCTGACCTTCCTGATGTCCCCTGAGCGCGGAGCGAGCTGCCTCATCCTGCTCATCTCCACGGTCGCCGGAGCCAGTTACGGCCTGCTCGCCCGCCACGACACGACCTCTCCAAACCGCACCGTCCAGACAGTCCTCCTGCGTGGAGCGACCCTCGCGGCCTCCGCCGCAGGCCTCGGCCAAGCGTTCCTGGCCCTCTACATCGACAAGTGACACCGAAAACTTCTCCGCGGCCGCGCTTGGAACCCTCAACCCAGGGTTCCAAGCGCGGCCGCGCTTCGGAGGTGGTGGCGTGGTTATGCCAAAGCTACATACTGCATCACCTGATGCAGCCGGGCGGCCGGGCAAGCCGAGCCACCCCCACCCTGTAGCCAGCCCGGTCCGCGTTAGCGGGCCGTTGGTCCTGGAGGCGCAGCCGGAGGGACCGTTGGGCTGGGGAGCGCAGCGGACCGGCCCAACCCGGTGCGGAGCGAAGCGGAGAACCGGTCAGGAGGGCGCAGCCCGGCCCGGTCTGGGAGCGCAGCGGACAGACCGTTACCCCCCGCACGCAGTGCGGGGGGTGGGCACCTCGCGCAGCGAGGTGCAGCGCGAACGCGGAGCGGGAGCGCAACCACCGGGCGCAGCCCGGTGGTTCGCTTGCCCACCGCGCAGCGGTGGGGTACCCGCTCCGCGGG
>NZ_JBIWOZ010000018.1:0-75412 GCF_044767965.1 Streptomyces sp. NPDC101178 | reverse complement strand
GGATCGATGCAGGTGTCGCAATCCACACCGAACCCGGAGGCCCTCACCCGTTCAAGAACCCAGCACGCGTGTCACCAACGTCCCCGGACAACACACCTAGGGGGTACGCCCTCTGCCCCGGCTCGGTTCGACAGGCCGGGGCAGAGGGCGCGTTCGGCGTACGGGATCGTCAGACGCGCGCCCCGTTGTCGAGCGGTTCGCGCCGGGGTGCGCGGGTGCGTCGGGAGCTGCCCGGTACCGGCGGCGGAGCGCTGGTGGTGCGTTCCAGGACGAGCGCGCCCGGTACGGCGGTGAAGACCGAGGACCAGGTGCCGACGACGATGCCGATGAGCAGGGCGAGCGCGAAGTCGGTCAGCGAATCGCCGCCGAGCACCGCGAGGGCGGCCAGGATGAAGAGGGCGCCCATGCCGGTGTTCACCGTACGGGGAACGGTCTGGAGGACCGCCCGGTTGGAGACGGTGGCCAGCGGTGTCTTGCGGTTCCGGCCCCACAGCTCCCGTACCCGGTCGAACACCACCACCGAGTCGTTGACCGAGTAGCCGATCACGGTGAGCAGCGCGGCCAGGAAGATCCCGTCCACCGGCCGTCCCAGCCAGGCGAAGGCGCCGACGACGACGACCACGTCGTGGACCATCGCCACCACGGAGCCCACGGCGAACGTCCAGCGGAACCGGACCGCCAGATAGGCGAGCTGCACGAGCACGGCGACGCCGAGGGCGATCAGCGCGTTGCGCCGCAGCTCGTCGCCGAGGCTCGGGCCGATCAGCTCGTCCCGTACCTTCGTGGTCTCACCGCCCTCGGTGGCCAGGGCTGTCCGCAGGGCGTGCTCGCCGTCGTTGTCGAGCGCTCCGGTGCGCACCGAGATGTCGCCGTCGCCCGCCGTGGTGATCTCGGCGTCCGCGAAGCCGGCGGTGGCGAGCGTGGAGCGGGCGGTCTCGACGTCGACGGGCCGGCTGGTGGAGTACTCCACGAGCCGGCCGCCGGTGAACTCCACGCCCAGGTCGATCCCGCGCACCACGATCCCGGCGACCGCGACGGCGACCAGGGCCGTGGAGACGACGAGCCACCGCACCGGCTTCCGGAAGAGCTGCGGGTCCTTGCGGGTCAGCCAGGTCCGTACGCTGCCGGGGCGCGCGATGCCGTTGATGCCCCGGTAGTCGCTGACGAAGCGGGAGCCCGCCGCGATCTCGGTGAGCGCGCGGGCGATGACCAGCGCGGAGAACATCGAGGCGATGACGCCGATGGCGAGCGTGACACCGAAGCCCTTGACCGGGCCGGAGCCGAGGAAGAACAGCAGTCCGGCGGCGAGCAGGGTGGTGATGTTGGAGTCGGCGACGGCGCTGAACGCCTTCTGGAAGCCGGTGGTCAGCGCCGAGCGGAGCGAGCGTTTCGGCTGGGCCTGACACTCCTCCCTGGCCCGTTCGAAGACCAGGACGTTCGCGTCGACCGCCATCCCGATCGCCAGGACGAACCCGGCGAGTCCGGGCAGCGTGAGCGTGACACCGAGGCCGACGAGTGCGGCGTACGAGATCACTCCGTACGCGGCGAGGGCCACAGCGGCGAGTGCGCCGAAGAGGCGGTAGACGATGGTGATGAAGAGCGCGGTCGCGGCGGCGCCGATGAGCGCGGCCTGGGTGCTGGCGTCGATGGCGTCGGCGCCGAGCGTCGGGCCGACGGTTCGCTGTTCGACGATCTCGACCGGTACGGGCAGGGCGCCGCCCTTGATCAGCAGGGCCAGGTCGCGGGCCTCCTTCGCGGAGAAGGAGCCGGTGATCTGGGTGCCCCCGGAGGGCAGTCCGGCCTGGCATCCGACCGAGGGGTCGACCTGGGGCGAGGAGATGACCTTGTCGTCGAGGACGATCGCGACACGCCTGCGCTCGTCCCCGGCCGGGTGGCAGGCGGCCTCACCGGTGAGCTTCGTCCAGTCCTTGCCGGCGTCCTTGTGGAAGTCGAGCTTCACCGTCCAGCCGGCCGCCTGCTGGGCCTCGAAGAAGGCGGTGGCGTCCTTGACGCCCGCTCCGGAGAGGCGGACGGGGCCGAGGTCGAGTTGCGTTCCCTGCTCGTCGGGGAGGGTCAGCCGCTCGGGACCGTTCTCGGGCTCGGGCGCGGGATCGGTTCCGGGGGGTGCGGCGCCGAGGACCTCGTGGAAGCTGAGCTGGGCAGTGCGGCCGATGACGGCGGCGGCCTGGCGCGGGTCCTGGACGTCGGGCAGTTCGACGATGATGCGGTCCTCGCCGGAGCGGGTGAGGACGGGTTCGGCGACGCCGAGCGAGTCGATGCGCTGGCGCAGGACCTCCAGGGTGCGGTCGGTGGTCTCCCGGTCCGCCTCGACGGTGGCGGAGTCCTTGGCCTGGAGCACCATCCGGGTGCCGCCCTGGAGATCGAGGCCGAGTCTGGGTGACATGGTCAGCGTGATGAAGACGGAGACGAGCAGCACGGCGGCAGCCAGAACCGCTCGCACCGTGGTGGCGCGAGTCATGGAAATCCTCCGGTGGGGCGTCGACCACCCTCACCTCAGCGAGGACGCGACGCCGGATCGGCAGAACAGCGGGAACGGTGGCCGGTTCGGTCGACCGCCGGGTGACCGGCGGTCGTGCTGTTCGGCGGACCTCGGACTCCGGGCCGGCCGCCGCGGCCGGAACCCGTGGAGTGGTGGGCCGCGGTGGGCTGTTCGATGCGCCCGCGCGGCAGGAGCGGACCGGGCGGGCGGGGCAGCAGACCTTCGTACGAGGGTGGCGGCGCGTGGCCCGTGAGGTGGGCGCGGCTGATGCCGGCCCGAGGGGTCGGGGAGGTCGGGTCGGCGGACGGCGACCGCTCGGGGAGGAGGGCGTGGGCGTGCGGGCCGGTGGGGCCGGTCCGGACGGTGGACCGGTGCGGGTTGGGCTGCTGGTCGCGGGCGTTACGGCCGCCGGCGGCGGCCGGAGCGTGGCGGGTGCGGCGCAGGTCGTGGTGGGGGCCGTTGCCGGAGTGGGCGGTGCGGTCGGTCTGCGGGGCGGGCGCCCGGGTGTTCGGCGGGTTCGCGGCCGTGGACGCCAGGCCGGCCAGGCCGCCGGTGGGCAGCGCGGCGCCCGCCGCGGGCGCCCCGCCGAGCACGGTGAGGACGGCGAGAACCAGAGCGGCCAGCACGCTCCGGGTCCGCTGCGCCGGTCCCGGCCGCACCGGGAGCACCTTCCCCCGGGCCGGCCCCGGGTCCGGGGTCACCTCGGTCGGCCCGGCAGGGCGGAGGTGGGCATCCCGTGGCGGAGCACGGAGCTGAGGATCCGTCCGGCACCGCGCACCACGGTGGTCGACGGGTCCTCCGCCAGCCGCACGGGCGTACCGAGGCACCGCGCGAGGCGGTCGGTGACGTCGGGGCGGAGTGCACCGCCGCCGGCGAGCACCGGGCCCTTGCGCAGTGCGCCGCGGATCGCTCCGTGCCGGTCCTGGCGCCACATGGACTTCACCATGTCGAGGACCGTACCGACGAGGGTGACGGGCAGCGTCGCCGGGTCCAGGTCGCTGAGCCCGCTCTCGGCCTGCCGGGCGTCGGCGATCCGGCCGCCGACGAGGAGGGTGACCTCGGTCAGCTCGGCGCCCATGTCGACGACGAGCAGCGGGCCGGCATCACGCGGACCGGCGTACGCGGCGGCGGCCCGGGCGCTGCTGAGGACCAGGACACGCGTCGGACCGAGCCCTGCGAGGAGCTCCCGCGCGGCGTTGCGGTGGACGGCGCCGGCGAGGACGGGGTGGCTGAGGACGATCACGCTGTCCGTGCGGTCGGGGCCGAGGGCGGCGTCGGCGATGCGGCCGAGGAGCCGCCCGCAGGACTCGGGGTCGACGATGCGCCCACGCCGGACGGGCCGCTCGGCGTCTCCGTCGAGGCCGGTGCCGAAGCCGAGGCCCTGGCCGGGGCCGGTGCCGAAGCCTGAGCTGAGGCCGGTGCCGGTGCCGAGGTCGGAGCTGGACCCGAAGCCGGAGCCGAGGTCGGGGCCGGTGCCGAGGTCGGGGCCGGTGCCGAGGTCGGGGCCGTCGAGGAGGCTGCCGCTGCCGCCGCCGAGGAGCGGGTCGGTGAGCAGGCCGTGGCCGGGCACCCAGGCCCGGGTGCGGGAGCTGCCGAGGTCCAGGGCGAGTCCCCGGGCGGCCACGGTCCTGCCGCCGAGCCGGCGGTGTCCGTGGCGCACCCGGAGCGCCCCGGGCTCGCGCCCGGTCCCGGACCCCCCGACGCCGCTTCCGTCACGAAGCGGTCCGGGACCTTCGCCGGACGGGCGGGATCCCTCGCCGAGCGGTCCGCGCCCTTCGCCGGACCGGGAGGTCCCGCGCGTGACCGAAGGGTCATGGTGCGCCGGTCCCGTGTGCTCGGCACCGGGCCGGCCCGGCTGGGGGACGGCACGACCGCGTCGCTGTCCGTCGTACGGAGAACGCATCGCCCCTCACCCCCGGCCGGCCAACCGCAGCCGTCCACGCACCCATCGGCCCGCTGATAGCGAGGCATGACCAAGCCCTCACTATGCAATACCGGGTGAGGGAAAGCCACTTCCCTCCCGATTCAAAGGCACCCCCAAGGGCGCCCTCACCGGACTCAGACCTTGACGACCTCGACGACCTCGATGGCGTCAGCGGCTCTCGCTGTGCGCACGGCCTCCGGCACCTCGCCCTCCACCGCCACGACAGCCACGGCCGCCATCTCCACGCCGGTCACCGCGACGATCGCCACAGCCGCGCCGGCCTCCGGCTCCTCCCCCGCCTCCTCGGTCAGGAAGTCCGCGATCAGCTCCGCGAACTCCTCCGGCGCCGCGATCCTGATTCCCAGCCCCTCCGCCTTGGTCCGCTTCGCCCCGGCCTTCTCCCCCGCGACCAGCAGGCTCGTGCGCGCGGAGACGCTGGACGACGACTTACCGCCCGCCCGCTCGATCAGCTCGTTCATCTGGTTGCGCGACAGCTTCTCCAGCGCGCCGGTCATGGCCCCCGTGACCACCACCTTCATCCCGGCCAGCGGCAGCTCCCCGCCGGTCACCCCGCCGTCCTGCTCCTCCGTGCCGGGCTCGGGCGGCGGAGTGGCTCCGGGCTCCGTCATCGTCACGCCGGCCCGGACGAGCTTCTCGATCAGCGGGGCCAGCTCCACCAGCTCCGCGACGACCGCCGTGGCCTTCTCCTTGCCGATGCCGTCGACCCGCTGGAGCGACGCGGCGTCGGCGGCGAGGATGTGGTCCATGGTCGCGAAATACCGCGCGATCCTGCGGGACATCGAGCGCCCCGTCCCCCGTACGCCCAGGGCGCAGAAGACGCGGGACAGCGGGCGCGAGCGGGCGGTCCCGATGGCGGCGAGGAGATTGTCGGTGGAGGTCTCGCCCATCCGGTCCAGGGCGAGCAACTGCTCGCGCTCCAGGGTGAACAGGTCGGCGAAGTCCGTGACCAGGCCCGCGTCGACGAGCTGGACGACCCGGGTGGCGCCGAGGCCCTCGATGTCGAGCTGGTCGCGGCCGGCGGCGTACGAGACGGAGGCGACCAGGCGGCAGTTGCGGCCGCGGGTGCAGCGCCAGCGCTGCTCGCTCATGTCGATCTCGGAACCGCACTGCGGGCAGCTCGCCGGGAACTCGATCGGCGTCTCGTCGCCGGTGCGCAGGTGGGCGACCGGGGCCTCGATGCGCGGGATGATGTCGCCCGCCTTGTAGACCATGACCTGGTCGCCCAGGCGCAGATCGCGGCGGGTGATGTCGGCCGGGTTGTGGAGCGTGGCGTACCCGACGGTTGACCCGTCGATCTCGACCGGCTCCAGGACGGCGCGCGGCGCGATGATGCCGGTGCGCCCCACGTTCCACTCGACGGAGAGCAGGCGGGTGATCTTCTCCACGGCCGGGAGCTTGTAGGCGATGGCCCAGCGCGGCGCGCGGGTGCCGGAACCGGCCTCGCGCCGGTCGGCGGCGAGGTCCGCCTTGATCACGATGCCGTCGATGCCGAACGGCAGCCCGGCCCGCAGGGCGCCTATCCCGGCGACCCGCGTCTGCACCTCCTCCACGGTGGTCACCCGGACCGGCGCCACCTCCGTGGCCGCGGCCGTGTGCACGCCGAGCCCGGCGACGTACGCGAGGAGTTCGCTGTGAGGCAGCTCGGTGAGGGTTTCGGCGAGCTCTCCCGACTCGGCGAGCGGCAGGGCACCGTACGCGAAGAAGGTGGTCTCCACCCGATACGCCCGGTCCTTGGCGCGCAGGGTGCCCGCCGCTCCGTTGCGCGGGTTGGCGAAGGGGGCGCCGCCGTGCTCCGTGCGGATCGCGTTGCCCTGTTCGAACTGCTCGTTCGTCATGAGTATTTCGCCGCGCACCTCCAGCGTGACCGGTGCGTCCAGCCGCTCGGGCAGTCCGACGACCGCGGCGGCCGCGTGCGAGACGTCCTCGCCCGCCGTGCCATCGCCCCGGGTGATCAGCCTCTCCAGGCGGCCGTCGCGATAGCGGGCGGCGACCGCGAGGCCGTCGAGCTTCGGCTCCACACTCCACGCCTCGACGGGTCTGCCGATCCGCCGCTCCAGCGACGCCGTCCACGCCGCGAACTGCTCGGCAGAGAAGACGTTGTCCAGCGACAGCATCGGCACCGTGTGCGGAACATCGCCGACGGCGGCCCCGCCCGCCACCTTCCCGGTCGGTGATGACTCGTGTATCTCGTCGGGGTGGTCCGCCTCGTACGCGGCGATCCCGCGTGCCAGCCGGTCGTACGCGTCGTCGTCGAGGGTGCTCTCGCCCGTGGCGTAGTACGCGGCGGCGGCCTGGGAGGCCTCTTCGACCGCGGCGGCATAGGCGGCGGCATCGGCGAGCACAGCGGCTGAGTTCGTCATGGCATCCATCCTGCCGCCCACCACTGACAACGCCCCCGACAGCACCACCCGGCCCCCGCCACTCACACCCCACCCGTCACTCGCCGACCATGGATCGCCTCTCCCGCACAGCGCGGAACCAGAGAATCCGAGAGGCTGGAGGGAGAGCGCTCTCCCATCTTGCCCCCGCCTTCATCCATCAAGTCCCCTGCCAAGCAAGCCGATTGCCGCGCTTGCGCCTTCTCTTGACATGCACAGGCGGCACTCTTACGTTCCAAACAGAGAGCGCTCTCTCGTATCACCCAGGAATCTCCCCCCACTTCCGAACAGGAGTGCCGTGCTCTTCCGAAACCGACCCAGAAGCGAACACCGCCGCCAACGCTCCCCCCGGTCCTGGCGCTACAGAGTCGCCGGGCTCGCCGCCGCGGCCCTCGCCCTCTCCCTCGTCCAGGCCAACATCGGCAACGCCGCGGGCGACCGCGCCGCCGCCGCGTTCGCGCCCGACGCCGCAGCCGACGTCGTACGGGTGGCCGAGTTCCTGGCCGAGTGCCCGTACACCCACCGGGCCCCCGACGACCCGATCGTCTTCCCGGGGCTGCCGGGCGCCTCCCACATGCACAGCTTCTTCGGCAACGACACCACCAACGGCAACTCGGACCTGGCGTCGCTGGAGAAGGGCCGCACGACCTGCTCCCCCGACACCGACCTCTCCTCGTACTGGGTGCCCACCCTGTACGACGGCGACCGGGAGGTGGAGCCGACCGGGACCACCTTCTACTACCTGGGCGAAGGCGTCCGCGACGACGTCATCCGGCAGATCCAGCCCTTCCCCAAGGGGCTGCGTATCGTGGCGGGCAACGCGAAGGCGTCCGGGCCGCAGGACAACACCATCGCCCGCTGGTCCTGCCTGCACGCCGGTCACGTCAACCCCTCGCAGAACTTCGTGAACTGTCCCGCCGGCACGATGCTGGAGTCCTACCTGGACTTCCCGCAGTGCTGGAACGGCAAGGACCTCGACTCGGCCGACCACAAGAGCCACATGTCCTACCCGGTGGCCGGAGCGTGCCCCTCCACCCACCCGGTGCCGGTGCCCAAGCTCCGCCAGGTGCTGCGCTATCCGGTCAGCGGCGACCCGGCCCGCTTCCGGCTGGCGTCGGGCCCCGGCTACACGATGCACGGCGACTTCTTCAACGTATGGCCGGAGGAGGAGCTGGCGCAGCGCGTACGTGACTGCATCAACGCCATCGTGAAGTGCGGCTTCGACGGCACCCCCTGACCCGACGTCACCCCACCCCTCACCGGTGTCCGCCCCGGGGCCCAGGCTCCGGGGCGGCGCCCCCACCCGGTCCAGGACACCTCATGAGCCGCTCCACCCCGTCCAGGTCGCCCGTCGCGCTGAGCCTGCCGATCCTCCTGGCACTGACCGCCGCGACCGGCTGCTCCTCCCCGGCGGAACCCGCGCCCGCCCCGGCCCCCGCCGCCTCTTCCACCACCCCCGTACGGAAAGCCACCCCCACCGACGCCGCCTGGGTCCAGCTGATGACCCCGATGAACGAGAAGGCGGTCGCCCTGCTCACCCTCGCCGCCGACCGGGCCACCGAACCCCGCGTCCGCGCCTTCGCGACCCGGCTGCGCGGCGGACAGGAAGCCGAACTCGGCCGGCTCCGGCCCCTGCTGGCCCGGATGGGCCTCCCCGACACCGATGTGCACGCGGGCCACGCCATGCCCGGCATGGTGACCGAACAGGACCTCGCTGCGGCAAAGGCGGCCGGGGGAGCCGCGTTCGACTGGCTCTTCCTGACCCGGATCCGCGACCATCTGCGGCACTCCGCACAGGTGTCGCGGTCCGAGATCACCGCGGGCGCCCGAGCGGATGCCAAGCGGCTGGCCGCCGCCCTGGTCACAGCACGCGAGGCGGCGCTGGCCGAGCTGGAAGGGCTCCCGGGGGCGGGACGGGCCCTCGGCTGACCGGGGTTCTGGGCTGCGGGTATAAAGGGCTGCATGACAGCCGAAGTGGAGCCGCCCGTACGCCCGACCTTGGAGGACGTGGCGGCCGTGGCCGGTGTCTCACGGGCCACCGTGTCACGGGTGATCAACGGAGCCACCACGGTGGACCCCGCCCTGCGCACCGTGGTCGAGGAGGCGGTGGCGACGACCGGTTACGTGCCCAACCGGGCGGCGCGCTCGCTGGTGACCCGGCGTACCGACTCGGTGGCCCTGGTGATCTCGGAGCGTGAACGGCGTCCGGTCTCCGAGCCGTTCGCCGGCCGGATGTTCTCCGACCCCTACTTCGGCCGGGTCGTCAGCGGACTGCTGGAAGTGCTGCGTCCGGCGGGCATCCAGATGGTGCTGATGCTGGCGGACGACGAGACGTCCCGCACCCAGCTGCTCTCCTACCTCCGCCACGGCCACGTAGACGGCGTCGTCCTGGTCACCTCGCACGCGGACGACCCGCTGCCCGGTCTGCTCCAGGAGACCCGGCTGCCCGCCGTGCTCGCGGGCCGCCCGCCGCAGCCGTCCTCGCTGGCCTATGTGGAGGTCGACCAGCACGCCGGGGCGCGGCTCGCGGCCGACCATCTGGCCGCGCTGGGGCGGCGCCGTATCGGGACCATCTCCGGCCCGCAGGACCGGCCCGCGGGGCAGGTCCGGCTGGCCGGCTTCCTGAACGCGCTCGCCGCGCACGGGATCGAGGACGTGGCCTGCGCCGAAGGTGACTTCACGCACCTGGGCGGCGCGGCGGCGATGCGACGGCTGCTGGCGGAACAGCCCGGTCTGGACGGGGTGTTCATCGCCTCGGACCTGATGGCGCTCGGCGCGCTGCCGGTGCTGCAGCGGGCCGGCCGCGATGTGCCGTCCGATGTGGCCGTGGTCGGTTTCGACGACAGCAGCGCGGCGGCCGCCTGCGATCCGCCGCTGACCACGGTGCGGCAGCCGGTGGAGGAGATGGCGGCGGAGATGGCCCGGCTGCTGCTGAAGCAGATCGGCGGCCCCGGCGGCCCGTCGCCCTCCGTGGTCTTCCCCCCGACACTCGTACGTCGGCAGTCGGCCTGAGCCGGCGACGCTGAGCCGAGGGGCCGCTCAGCCCGGCGTCTCCGGCAGCGGAATCTCACGGAGCACCGGGTTCCGCGCCGCCTCCGGCCGCACGACCACGCTCTCCCCCGACAGCGGCTCGTCCGCCCGCGCCGCTCCCGTGATGCCCTCCGTCCGCACCGGTACCTGGGGCCCGGAGAACTCCAGCAGCCAGCGGTTCAGCACCCGGTGCACCGCCTCCGCGCCGACCAGTCCGCCGCCGGGCGGTGTCGGTGCGCCCTCCGCCGCCTCGGCGGCCACGATGTCCAGCGGGTCCGTCATACCGCGCGGCCAGAGCAGGAACGGCCGGGACTGCTCGCCGCCGAGACCGCCGTGCGAGCCGATCTGCTCCTCGAAGGCGTGCACGGTGCCGGTCGCGGGGTCGTACATGGAGTTGACCATGATGTCGGCGACGTGCGGGAAGGTGTCGGTGCGCCGTACGGCGGCGGCCGCGCCGGTGGAGAAGACCGCGAGCGGGCCCTCGCCGTCGGCCAGTTCGGCGATGGGGACCTCGGTGCCGCCCGGCCCCATCATCACGGAGCCGTGTTCCTCGCTGCGGACGAGGAGGAAGCCGATCCCCGGGTGGTTGGCGAGCGTGGAGAGGAGGGCCGGGTTGCGGCGGTCGATCTGTTCGCGCGATGCGCGGCCCTCGATGTCGGGGAAGGAGATCAGACCGAGGTTGCCGGAGGCCAGCACGACCGGTTCGGAGTGCCTGGCGGCCTGCTCCGACTCCGGTTCGACCTCGGCGGGCGGGCGGTGCAGGGCGATCCGGACCGCGTCGCGTGCCTCGGACGCGCTGTGCGTGCCGCGGGCCCGGCACGGTACCGGGAGGCCGCAGCCGGCCCGTACGAGGTCCTTGAGCGTCAGCCCGTACCGTCCGGCGAACGTCTCGCCGGGGCTCTGGCCGTGGTCGGAGAGGAGCACGATCCGGTACGTACGCGGGGTGTGGTCGGCGATCTTGGCGATGAGGGCGAGCGAGCGGTCGAGGCGCTGGAGGACCTTCTCGGCGTCGCGGCTGTGCGGTCCGGAGTGGTGGGCGACCTCGTCGTAGGCGACCAGGTCGGCGTAGACGGCGGTGCGTCCGGCGAACATGTCGCCGAGGACGGCGGAGACGACGACATCGCGCTCGACGACGGTCGCGAAGGCCCGGATGAAGGGGTAGAGGCCGCCGCGCTTGACCCGGGGGGTGTCCTTGCGGGCGCGGGCCCGGGTCGACTGGCCGATCTCGCGGCCGACCTCGGCGGCGAAGGAGAGGGCGGTACGGACGGCGTTGGCCGGGTCGGAGAAGTAGGCGAAGTACCCGGAGCGGGAGCGCCGGCCCTTGCCGCGCCGGGCGGCCATGGAGAGGACCAGGGCGAGCTGTCCGGCTCCGCCGCTGAAGAGGTTGCCTCGGCTCGCGCCGTCGATGCTGAGCAGGCCGCCGTCCCGGGTGCGGGCTATGGCGCGGCGCTGCATCTCCAGGGCGCTGGCGGGGCGGCTGGAGACCATGACGGTGCCGGTCTCCTTCTCGTACCAGCGGAAGGCGGGGATGTCGTGGTTGGAGCCGTGCAGGATGGCGAGCTGGCTGGCGCCGGTCTGGCTGGACCAGTCGGTGCGCCACGGGGTGAGGCGGTGGCCGGAGGAGTCGGCGAGCCAGCCTGCGACCGTCGGCATGAGCCCGCCGGCGGCGGCCTGCACCAGGACGTCGTGGCCGACGCCGTCGAGCTGCAGGAACAGCGTGCCGGGCGGCGCGTCGCGGTCGGGTCCCACGATGTCCGGGGAGCCGCGCCGCCGGCGCCGGTCGGCGAGGCGGGAGAGCCTGCGGCGGTAGGCCTCGTCGTCGCGGACGGCGAGGGCGGTGGAGGTGGCGGAGGCGACGGCGGACATCACGGCGGCCACGAGGACGGCGGTCTCCGGGGCGGCCTCACCGCGTCCGTCCGGGATCAGCCGCACCGCGATCAGCAGCAGCGAGCCGTTGAGGAAGAAGACCAGCGCGCCCATGACGAGCGCGGGCACGATGAGCAGGGCCCGGACGAGGACGGGCCACACCAGCGCGGAGAGCAGGCCGAACGCGCCCGCCCCCCAGGCCGCCGTGAAGGCGGTACGGGTGATGGTGTCGCCGTCGTCGGACTGGAGCTGGAAGTCGGGCAGGATCCCGGCGAGCGCGAGCATGGTGAGCGTGGAGACCGCCCAGACCGCGACGACCCGCATGAGCGCGCCGCCGGCCGTACGCCATCGCGCTTTGCGCCGCTCCGGCGTACGCCGTCTTCGCTCGTCCACGCCGGTCCACCTCACGTCTTCTGTGCCGCGGACCCGTCGGTCAGGAGCCCGCTCCCCAGCTTTTCACAGCGTCGGGCCCGGTCAGGGCGTGGTCGTGGGAAGGCGCCGGGGGCGCATAGGCTCGTGGTGGCGGCGCTCTTCGTACGGGTGTGGGCGGGCCGCTCCGGGGCAGCGGGTCACGGAGGCCGAACGGCGGCCGGACGAGGAGGCGGGACGTGCCGGTGGAGGTCACCTGGTGGGGTCATGCCACCTGCACGATCGAGGACTCCGGGGTACGGGTGCTGACCGACCCCCTGTTCGTACGGCGCTTCGCGCATCTGCGCCGCCGCCGGGGCGAGGTGCCGCCGCCGCAGGCCGCGCTCGCCGAGGTGGTGCTGGTCTCGCACCTGCACTCCGACCATCTGCATCTGCCGTCGCTGTCCCGGCTGGCCCCCGGCACCCGGCTGGTCGTGCCGAGCGGCGCGGTCGCGGCCGTGCCCGGGCTGCGGATGGTGCTGCGGAGGCGGCAGCTGGTGGTCACCGAGGTGCGGGCGGGCGAGACGGTCCGGGTCGGCGAGGTGCGGGTGCGGGCGGTGCCGGCGCTCCACGACGGGCGGCGGCTGCCGGTCGGGCCGCACAAGGTGCCCGCGCTCGGTTACGTGGTCGAGGGCGAGGCCCGTACGTACTTCGCCGGGGACACCGGGCTGTACGACGAGATGGCGGAGGCGGTGGGCGCGGTGGATGTGGCCCTGCTGCCGGTGGGCGGCTGGGGCCCGTACCTCGGGCACGGCCACCTGGACCCGTCCCGCGCCGCCGAGGCGCTGACCCTGCTGGAGCCGCGCTCGGCGGTGCCCGTGCACTTCGGCACGTACTGGCCGATCGGACTCGACGGGGTGCGGCCGCACGAGTTCCACGGGCCGGGCGACGAGTTCGTCCGGCAGGCGGGCATCCGGGCGCCCGAGGTGGAGGTGCACCTGCTGTCCCACGGCGAGCGGGTCCGCCCGGAGGCCGACCGGTGATCCCGGAGGTCCAGTCGGTGGTGGGTGCGCTGCCCACCGAGTCGACCCAGCAGGCCGTGGGCTATCCGACGCTGTTCCTCCTGGTGGCGCTGGGGTCGCTGGTGCCGGTGATTCCGACGGGGGCGCTGGTGAGTTCGGCGGCGGTGGTGGCGTTCCACCAGGAGTCGCCGTTCTCGCTGCTCCTCGTCTTCGGGGTGGCGTCGGCGGCGGCGTTCCTGGGCGATGTCTGCCTGTACTGGCTCGGGCAGCGGGGCGTGCGCTCGGAGCACGGTTCGAAGTGGCTGGCGGCGCTCACGCGCCGGGCCGCGCCGGAGCGGCTGGCGCAGGCGCAGGAGAAGCTGGAGGAGCACGGCGGGACGGTGCTGATCCTGTCCCGGCTGGTGCCGGCCGGGCGGATCCCGGTGATGCTGGCCTGTCTGCTGGGCAAGATGCCGCTCAAGACGTTCGCGCGGGGCGATGTGCCGGCGTGTCTGGCGTGGGCGGCGACGTATCAGCTGATCGGGATCCTGGGCGGTTCGCTCTTCCCGGAGCCGTGGCAGGGCGTGGTGGCGGCGGTGGCGCTGACCGTGGTGATCAGCGGTGCTCCGGCGGTGTGGCGGAGGCTGCGCGCGCGGTTCGGGCACGGGACGGGTGACGCGGCGGGGTGAGGCGTACGTCCGCGCCCCTGGCGGCTCAGCTCACCGCAGCTCGCCGAAGACTGCCGCGAACGTGGCCAGCGCGCGCTCCACGTGCGGCAGCTCCAGCGGTTCCGCCGTCGTGAGGGACTCCCGCTGCTCCTCGGGCGTGGCCCCGAGCAGCGGCCCGGTGCCCAGCCGTACGCGAAGGGCTCCCAGCTCGTCGCCGAAGCGGTGGCCGCCCGGGGCCGGGGCGCCGAGCCGGTCGGTGAGGTACTCCTCCAGCTCCATGGAGTCCGTGACGTCCAGCTCCGCCAGCCGGGAGCGGAGCGGGCCGAGATCCGCGTAGAGGTGGCGGCCCGTCTGCGGGGGACGGGCCAGCGCTCCGGAGGAGAGGACCGCGCGGTGGGCGGCGGCGGCCACGTGGGCCTGGAGCCCGGCGGCCTGCCGGATCCGCTCCCGTACGGCCTCCGGCTCGCCGAGGGCGTGGGCGGCGGCGGGCGCGAGCGGGCCGGCGACCAGGGCGCCCAGCGCGGTCAGGATGTCCAGCGTGCGGGCCCGGCGTACGGCTCCTCTGGCGGTCTCCGGGAAGCGGGCGACGGCGACCGGCCAGGCGGCGGGGGTGAAGGCGCCGCGGAGGTCGCTGATGACGGTGACGTCGTCGGGGCACATCTCGGCGGGGCTGAGGAGGACGGTGTCGCGGGGCCGGTGCACGGTGTCGCGCCAGGTCTCGTCGCTGATGATGTGCAGGCCCTCGCCGACCGCCGCCTCGCAGGCCTCCCGTACCAGCTCGGGCGGGGCGACGGTGGCGGTGGGGTCGTCGGCGACGGAGAGCACGAGCAGTCTCGGCCGGCCGCCCTCGGCCCGTACCCGGCGCACGGTCTCCAGCAGGGCGTACGGGTCGGGCACTCCCCCGCACTCGGCGGGCGTCGGCACCTGGTAGGCGGGCCGGCCGAGCAGCCGGGCCTGCGGCATCCAGGTGGCCGGGCTGGGGCGGGGCATGAGGACGTCGCCGCCGTGGGCGGCGATCAGGGCGAGGAGGAGCGGCTGGTCGCCGGGGGCGGCCACGATGTTCTCGGGCCCGCCGTGCAGCCCGCGCCGGTCCCAGTAGCCGCGGGCCGCCTCGCGCAGGGCGCGGCCGCCGCCGGGCGGCTCTGGCCGGGTGCGGTCGGCCGCGGCGGCGAGGACGGCGGCCAGCTCGGGGAGGACCGGGAGGCCGGGGTCGGGGGCGGGCGGCCCGTAGCGGACGGGCCCGTGGTCCTCGTGCATTCCGGCCTCCTCCGCTGCCCCTGCGGCTCCGGTGCCACCGCCGCCTCTCCACGGCTGCGGGGTACTCTCTGGGCCCTTTATACGGAGGTTCGGAGCGGGCCGCCCGCCCAACTGCGCAGCCGGGCGAGCCTCGGGCCGTCGTGCCACTGGTCGCCGGAACGTGGTGCGGCTCTCGGCGCGCCTGCTGGTTCATCGGCCCGAAGCCGGGTATCCGCTGAGCCATGTCGCCCATGTCGTCACAGAACACCTCGTCCTCCTCCCCCGCGGTGGGACGGGTGCGGAACTGGTTGCAAGGACGGGACCTCTCCGTCTTCCACAGCGTCGCCGACCGGCACTGGCCCGGTGCCGACCCCCTCCTGCCCCAGCTGAGCCGGAGCGCCAACCACGGGCTGCTCTGGTTCGGGACGGCGATCGGCATCGCGGCCCTCGGCTCCAGCGCGCGCTCCCGCCGGGCCGCGCTGCGCGGGGTGGCGTCGCTGGCCGTCGCCTCGGCGGCGATCAACACCGTCGGCAAGGGCGCGATCCGCCGGCAGCGCCCGATACTCGATCAGGTGCCGGTCATGCGGCAGCTGAAGCGGCAGCCGATCACCACCTCGTTCCCCTCCGGCCACGCGGCCTCCGCCGCGGCCTTCGCCACCGGGGTCGCCCTGGAGTCGAAGGGCTGGGGCGCGGTCGTCGCCCCCGTGGCGGTGGCGGTGGCCGCCTCCCGCGTCTACACGGGGGTCCACTATCCGAGCGATGTCCTGGCCGGGGCCGCCCTCGGCGTGGGAGCCGCGTTCGCCCTGCGCGGCGTCGTCCCCACCCGCGGCCAGCTCCCGGCGCCCGGCCGCCCACCCGGTGAGGCGCCCGCCCTGCCCGGCGGCAAAGGGCTCGTGGTGGTGGTGAACGAGGCTTCCGGCACGGCCAAGGCGACGGCGTCGATGGTGCGCGAGGCGCTGCCGCTCGCCGAGGTGGTCGAATGCGCGCCCGCCGATCTGTCCACCGCCATGGAGAAGGCGGCGGGACGGGGCCGGGCCCTGGGGGTGTGCGGGGGCGACGGCACGGTGAACCTGGCGGCCTCCGTCGCGGCGACGCACGGGATGCCGCTGGCCGTCTTCCCCGGCGGGACCCTCAACCACTTCGCCTACGACCTGGGCATCGAGACGGTCCAGGAAGCGGCGGTGGCGCTGACGGCGGGCGATGCCATACAGGTCGACCTCGGCAGGTTCCGCCCCGGCCCGAACGGGCCAGAGGGGGCGGACGGCTACTTCCTCAACGCTTTCAGCCTGGGCGCCTATCCGGAGCTCGTACGGACCCGGGAGCACTGGTCGCCCCGGATCGGCGGCTGGCCGGCCGGGGTGCTCGCCGCCCTCCACGTCCTGCGCGGCCAGCGCCCCCTGGAGGCCGAGTTCCAGGGCCGCAGGCGCCCGTTGTGGCTGCTCTTCGTCGGCAACGGCCTCTTCCAGCGGGTCGGCCCGGCGCCCGGCCGGCGCCACAACCTGGCGGACGGACTGCTGGACGTGCGGGTGGTGCACGGCGGCCGGGGTCCGGGGCTGCGGATGCTGGCGGCGGCGGTGGCCGGACCCCTGACCCGCTCCCCCGCGCACGCGGCGGTGCGGCGGCGCCGGGTGCGGATCGCCGGGCTGGCACCGGGGACTCCGTACGCGTACGACGGTGAAGTGGCCCACTCCGGAACCGAGTTGCTGATCGACAAGCTGCCGGAGGCGCTGACGGTCTACTGCCCGATGCCGGTGTAGCGACCACACCCGTCACACTCACCCAGTCCACATCTCAAGACGCCTGTCTCACCATCCGACATGGCGGCGTACGGTGGCCGCAGTGCGCAACCGCCGTACCGAGAGAGGACGCCGCCATGCCGGACGCCGCCGTGCCGAAAGAGACCGCCGTCTACACCCACGGCCACCACGAGTCGGTGCTGCGCTCGCACCGCTGGCGGACCGCCGCCAACTCGGCGGGCTATCTGCTCGGTCGACTCCGGCCCGGCATGGCCGTGTTGGACGTCGGCTGCGGACCCGGCACCATCACCGCCGACCTGGCGGCCCTGGTCGCGCCGGGCCGGGTGACGGCGGTCGACACCGGGACCGGGATCCTGGAGCAGGCGGCCGCGGTGGCGGCCGAACGCGGCCTGGCGAACGTCGAGTTCGCGGTCGCCGACGTCCACTCCCTGGACTTCCCCGACGACACCTTCGACGTCGTCCACGCCCACCAGGTCCTCCAGCACGTGGGCGACCCGGTCCAGGCCCTGCGCGAGATGCGGCGCGTCTGCCGGCCCGGCGGCGTGGTCGCGGCGCGCGACAGCGACTACGCGGCGATGGCCTGGTATCCGGAGATGCCGGGCCTGTCGGAGTGGCAGGAGGTGTACCGCCGGGTGGCCCGCGCCAACGGCGGCGAGCCGGACGCCGGACGGATGCTGGTCTCCTGGGCGCGGCGGGCCGGGTTCACCGACATCACCCCGACCGCCGCCGCCTGGTGTTTCGCCACCCCGGAGACCCGCGCCTGGTGGAGCGGGCTGTGGGCGGACCGTACGACGGACTCGGTCTACGCCGAACTGGCGGTACGCGGCGGCCAGGCGAGCACCGGACAGCTGTCGGCCATCGCGGCGGCGTGGCGCGGCTGGGGTGAGGAGGCCGACGGCTGGTTCATGGTCCCGCACGGCGAGGTGCTCTGCCGGGGGTGACCGGCGGAGGCGGTACGAAGCGGCGCGGGAATCAGGGTCAGTACGGGACGGACACCGGCCTCAGGGGCGGCGCCGCTCCATGGCGCGACCCTCGCACCGCGCCCCCGCCCCCCACCCCGGCAACCGAATTCCGGCGGACCGAATCGATCACACGCGCGGCGGACGCGAACTACCCTCGTAGGCATGGAGATCCTCGGAACCACGCTGCGTATCTGCGTCGACGACCTGGAGGCCGCGGTCGCCTTCTACCAGGAGCTGACGGGCACTGAGGCCCAGCGCTTCGAACGCGGCGGCGTGTCGGTCGCCGCGATCGGCTGCTTCCTGCTGATGAGCGGGCCCGAATCGGAGCTGGAGGTGCTGCGCAAGGTGGGCGCGACCATCGCCGTGAAGGATGTCGACGACGCCGAAGCCGCTCTGAACCGGGCGGGTGCGCGGATCGTCGCGGGGCCGGTGCCGACGCCGGCGGGCCGCAACCTGATCGCACTGCACCCGGACGGCTCGGTCTTCGAGTACGTGGACCGGAAGGTGACGGTCTGACCTACCGGGCCGGGGCGAACGCTCCGACGACCAGGTCGGCCAGCAGAGCGCCGGCCGTGCCGTCCGGGTCGAGGTCCGGATCGTAGATGGTGACGTTGAGCCCGACACAGCGCGGCGAGGAGACCAGCGTCCGCAGCAGCGTCGCGAGTTCGTCCGGCATCAGCCCGCCGTCGTCGGGGCTGTCGACGGCGGGCATGACGCCCGGGTCGAGGACGTCGGCGTCCAGGTGGACCCAGTAGCCGTCGAGCGCGGGCGTCTCCAGGCTCTCCACGGTGGCCCGCGCCAGCTCGGCGGCGCCCCACTCCCGGATCTGGCCGACCGTCGCGTGGGGGATCTTCAGCTCGGCCAGCTCGGCCTGGTCCTCGTCCTCGTCGCGCATGCCGAAGAGGCGGACGTCCTCGTCCTTGAGGTAGGGCCGGAGTCCTTCGAGGTCGCTGAGGTCCGCCTGACCGCGCCCGGTGGCGATGGCCAGCTCCTCCCCGCCCGCGGCGCCGACGTGGGGGCTGTTGCCCACGTGCCGGAAGTCGGCGGACCCGTCGACGGCGGCGAGCCCGTACCGGCCGAGGCGCCGCAGGGCGAGGGCGGCGCCGAGTTGGATGGAGCAGTCACCGCCCAGGACCAGGGCGAACTCCCCGGCCCGTACGTGTCCTTCGATGCGGTCGGCGAGCGTGCGGGTGTACCGGGCGATGGCGGCGGCGTTGAAGACCCCGTCGCCCGGTTGCCAGTCGCCTCTGTCGTAGCGCGGCGGCACCACGACTCCGCCTTCCAGCGCGCCGATGCGCTGGACGATCCGCCGCTCCCGCAGCGCTCCCGCCAGCTTGTAGCAGCCGGGGACGGTACCGGGGTCGGGGGGCCGCAGGCCCAGGTTGGAGGGGGCGTCGAGGATGACGATGGTACGCATGTGCTCCGTCCTTGCCGCTCCGGGCCGCCTCAAGGGGCTTTGGCGGCCGGTGCCGTGATCGCCCAGCGTTCGTGGTCGCGCCAGGCTCCGTCGATGTGGAGGAAATCGGGCGAGAACCCCTCCAGCCGGAATCCGGCCCGCCGGACCAGGGCGATGGAGGCCGCGTTGCCGGGCTGGATGTTGGCCTCCAGGCGGTGCAGGCCGAGCGGTCCGAAGGCCAGTTCCATGACGAGCCCGAGCGCCTCGCCCATCAGGCCGCGCCCGGCCGCGTGGGCGAATGCCCCGTAGCCGAGGGCGCCGCAGCGGAAGCCGCCGAGGACGATGTTGTTGATGTTGATGAACCCGGCGATGGCTCCGTCCTGACGCCCCTCACCCACCTCGCCGCGCTCGCAGACGAGGAACCCCTCGCGGGCCGGGTCCCGGGCCAGGGTGTCGGCGTACGCGGCGTAGGTATGGGTCCGCTCCGGCGGGAAGAGCCAGGGGCGGTGGTGAGCGCGGCTCTCCCGGGCGCGGGCCGTGAACTCCGCCGCGTCGGCCTCGGAGAAGCGGCGCAGGGCCGTTCGCGGGCCTTCGGTGAGGTACGGGGCGGTCGGCGTCGGGTGAGCGTCGGGATCGGGCATCGCCCCAGCGTACGACGCGTACGAGGGGGCGGCGGGGAGGGACGGTCCCGTCGACACGGGGTGTCACTTTCCCTTGCGGCGGAACAGGTAGCCGCCGCAGACCAGCCCGATCAGGAACATCGCGAGCAGGGCCAGCCAGAGCGGCATGGTCACTTCGGGGATCAGCACCCGGATGGTGACCTTCTGGGTGTTCACGCAGATGAACACGACCACCAGCACGACCAGCACCGCGACGGCGATGCGCCCCGGGGTCCACAGCCCGCTGCCGCGCCTGCCGTCGCTCGTCACGTCCTTGGGACTCATGGTCCGGTCCTTCCGCCGCCGTCCCCCGGGGTGTCCCCAGCATGGATCGTCGCCGGGCCCGGGGGGCGGTGATGTTGGACCGTTCGGGTGAACGCGGGAAGGGCGGCGGTCAGCCGGCCGGGACCACCGGGAGTTCCAGTACGCCGGTGTCCTCGGGCGCGCTGACCACGGTGACGGGCTTGATGCCCCGGTTGCCGAAGTACGCGGTGTCGCTGGCGGCGATCACGAACTCCAGCCGGTGCCCCTTCCCGTACCGGTGGACGATGCCGGGCAGCTCCACCGTGAACGGCCGGGTGACATCGGGGACCCGGACCGGTGAGACGAGGCGGTTCACCAGGGTCCGGGTGCCGTCGGGGGCGACGTCGTACACCTTGGCGAAGAGGACGAGCTTGTCGGAGGCGTCCCCGCTGTTCTGGACCCGCTCGGCCTTCGGTGAGACGACCTTCAGCGTGGCCTTCGGGGCGCCGACGACGTCGAGGGGTGCGGTGAGCGGGGTACTCCGCCAGCCGAGGTAGGTGCCCTTGGTGTCGTACGGCTTCGGGTCGGGCAGTCCGATGAGCGGGGCGATCGAGCTCTCCGAATGGCTCGTCGGGATGAGCCAGTTGGTGTACTGGCGGCTGCCGCGGATCACCTTGGAGCGGTTGTCGACGAGCTTGCCGTCGCCGGAAAGGTACATCTTCCGGGAGAGGGCGGGCAGTTCGGCCGCCGTGCCGTAGCTATCCCGCCAGGAGCGGTAGTAGGAGAACTCGGGCCCGGTGTCGGTGTCCGTCTTCCTCTGGAGGTACCGGTCGAACCAGGCGAGCACCCGTCGGCCCACGTAGCTGCTCTCCAGGTTGCCTTCGCTCAGGTCGAGTTCGCCCGGAACCTGGCCGCCGCTGTGGCCCCAGGACTGCCAGATCATCTTGGCCGTGGTGCCCTGCGCCTTGAGCGTCTTGTACGTGGCGGTGGCCTCGTTCAGGTTGAAGAGGCTGTCGGCCTGGCCCTGGACGACCAGGGTCGGGGCCTTGACCCGGTCGAGGTAGGAGACGGGCGAGACGCTGCGCGCGTACGCCAGCATGGCCTCGGTCTTGTCGGCCGGGTAGCGGCCGGAGTTGAGGAGGCGGATGGTCTCGCAGGCCTGTGTGGCGAAGTGCAGGCAGTCGAGCCGGTTGAAGCGGGAGGGGTCGAGGCTCGGGTTGAGGAGCGGCTGGCCCTCGCCGATCAGGTAGAAGCCGTTGGTCCACTGCCACTTGAAGACGCCTGGCGTGTCGGAGGTGACGCCGGTGCGCGCTCCGGTGTTGTTGGGGGCGAGCGCGTAGGCGAGGTCGTTCCAGGTGATGAGCGGGACGAGGGCGTCGACACGGGGATCGGCGGAGGCGGTGGCGAGCTGGATGGCACCGCCGTAGGAACCGCCGATCATGCCGACGCGCGGGTCGCCCTCGCCGTCGCGGACGACGTAGTCCGCACGGGTGCCGTCGTCGGCGGCCCGGATGCCGCCGAGGAAGTCGAGGAGGCCGCTCGCCGCCTTTCCGTCGACGGCGGGGTCGTCCAGGGTGATCAGGCAGCCGGACCTGCCGAAGCCGAGGCCGGAGTAGACGAGGCCGACGTAGCCCCGGGCGGCGACGGCCTTGCCGATGGCGTCGGTCGACCCGTCGGACTTGGAGCCGCCGAAGCCGTTGGTGGCGAGGACGGCGGGGGCCGGACGGTCCGCGTCGACACCGGAGGGGCGGTAGAGGTCGGCGTCGACCACACAGGAGCGGCCGCCCGCCTGGACGGTGAACTTCAGCGGGGTGACGGTGTACGGGACGGGCTCGGCGTGGGCCGGGCCGGAGAGGACGAGGGGGGCGGCAAGGGCGGCAGCCGCCACCGCGACGAACGGGTGGCGCAAGCCGGAAACAGCACCTGACACGAAGACCTCCACACCGAGGACACCTTACCGACCGGTAAGTACTGGGCCGCGCTCATGGTGTGACACGTGTCATAGCCGTGTCAACGCTCAGGGCGGCGGTTGTTGACGGATGTTCAGACGGGAACGGCCCGGCGTGCGGTCAGGCCGGGAGGAGCGCGGGGACCTCGACGGTCAGCGTGCAACGGCCGCCGCCGGCAGGGGCGTCGACCACGGCAGGCACTCCCAGCGGGACCGTCAGCGTGGTCGGGCCGTGGCCGAACCCCAGCTCCTCGATCACGGGTATCTCCAGCGGGCCGAGCCGGTCGGCCAGCACCGCGCGGATCTGCTCGTACGGCCCGCACTCCTGCCAGGAGCCGCAGACCACTCCGGCCACCCCTTCCAAGGCGCCGGTGCGCAGCAGCCGGGTGAGAATCCCGTCGAGCCGGTAGGGCTCCTCACCGGTGTCCTCGATGACGAGGAGGCCGCCCCGGGCGCCGGTCCGGGCGTGCGGGGTGCCGGTGGCCGCGGCGAGGAGGCTGACGCAGCCGCCGTACAGGATGCCCCGGGCCTGGCCGGGGACGAGGGCCGCGGCCGTGTCCAGGCCGAGGGTCAGGACCGTCTCCGGCTCGAAGAGCGTGGCGCGCAGGTGCTCGCGGGTCGGCGCGTCGGCGAGGAACGTCTCGGTGGCGACCATCGGGCCGTGCAGGGTGGAGAATCCGGCGCGCAGCGCGAACGCCTCGTGCAGCGCGGTGATGTCGCTGTAGCCGACGAAGGCCTTCGGCCCGGCCGCCCGGATCGCCGGCCAGTCGAGCAGGTCCACCATCCGGTGCGCGCCGTACCCGCCCCGGGCGCAGAACACGGCGTCCACCGACGGATCGCACCAGGCCGCCTGGAGGTCCGCCGCCCGGTCCGCGTCCGCACCCGCCAGGTAGTCCAACTCCGGATGCACGTCGAGGACATGAGGCGCCACAACGGGTTCGAGCCCCCAGTCGCGCAGCACCGCGAGCCCCGCCTCCAGCCGGTCGGCGGGAACGGGGCCGCTGGGTGCGACGACGGCGACCCGCGCCCCGGCGCTCAGCCGGGACGGCCGGGCGGGAGGGGCCATCCGTGAAGCGCCCTTCGTCACGTCCGCAGCTCCAGCGGCTCCACATCGCTCCGATCGATACCGAACGTCTGCACGTAGAGGGAGAGTTCGGCCTCCAGCGCCCGGATCAGGGTCTCCGCCCGCCGGAACCCGTGCCCCTCCCCCGCGAAGGCGATGTACGCGTGCGGCACTCCACGTCCCTCGACGGCGGCCAGGAACCGGTCGCACTGGGAGGGCGGGCAGACCAGGTCGTCCAAGCCTTGGAGCAGCAGGAACGGGGCGGTGAGCCGGTCGGTGCCGTTGATCGGCGCGCGATCGCGGTAGCGCTCGGGCACCTCGGCGGCCGGTCCGATCAGCGACTCCAGGTACTGCGACTCGAAGTCGTGCGTGCCCTCCGTCGACCATCCCTCCAGGTCCAGGACCGGGTAGAGGATCGTGCCGCAGGCGTACCGGTCGGTCGTGGTGAGCGAGGCGGCCGCCGTCCAGCCGCCCGCGCTGCCGCCCCGGACCGCCAGCCGGCGCGGGTCGGCCGCGCCCTCGGCGACCAGCGCGTCGGCGACGGCCGCGCAGTCCGCCACGTCGACGACTCCCCACTGTTCGCGGAGCCGTTCGCGGTAACGGCGGCCGTAGCCGGTCGAGCCGCCGTAGTTCACCACGGCGACCCCGATGCCGCGCGAGGTGAAGTAGGCGATCTCCAGGTCGAGGACGAGCGGCGCGTGCCCGGTGGGTCCGCCGTGCGCGGCCACGAGGTAAGGGGGCAGTTCGCCTTCGGGCGCGGTGCGTTCGGGGTGGTGCGGCGGATAGATGTGGGCATGGATCTCGCGGCCGTCGGAGCCGGTGAACGTCCGGTCCTGCGGTTCCGGCAGGAAGGCCGGGTCGACGGCGTCCTGGTGGGCGGAGCCGATGACGCGGGTGCGGCCGGTCGCCGTGTCCAGCTCCACGACCTCGTGGCCGGTGCGCGGGCTCGCCGCGACGCCGACGACCCGGCTGCCGTGCACGGCGAGGGTGTCGGCCCAGGTGGTCCAGTATCCGGGGACGTCGGCGAGTTCGCCGGTCTCCGGGTCGAGGATGCCGAGCCGCTGGGAGCCCCGGCCGTGCAGGACGGCGATCAGCCCGTTCTCCAGCGGATGGAACCAGCGCAGCCCGATCTTCCACAGCGGCCCGCCGAACTCCTCGCCCCGGGGCGGCAGAAGACGGCTGCTCGGGACCGCGCCTCCGGCCACGGCGTCGGGCCGGATGCGCTGGAGCTCCCACCAGTCGGCCAGGTCGGAGACGAACAGGAGGCTGCCGTCGCGGTCCCACTCGATCTGGCAGACCGACTCGTCGACATCGCCCACCAGAGGCCGTACGCCGGTGAATTCACCGCTCTCCGTGATCTCCGCCAGCATCACCACCGTGCCGTCCCACGGCATCCGCGGGTGGTCCCAGGCGATCCAGGCGGCCCGCCGCCCGTCGTCCGAGACCCGGGGTCCGGTGACGAACCGGTGCTGCCCGTCGGAGAGTTCACGTACGGCGGAGCGGTCGTCGGCGGCCGAACCGTCCAGCGGCACGGCGGCGATCACGCGGCGTACGTCGGTGGGACCGGGTCCGGTGAACTCCTCCAGCACGCACCACACTTCACCGCCGGCGCCCTGTTCCGGGCGCACCTGCGGGTCCACCCAGCGCAGCCCGCCGCCGACGTCCGAGAGCGGGGTCAGCGGCCGGGGCGCGTCCGGGCCGTCGGGGGCGTACGCGTACAGCCGCTGGTCGGTGAAGTCGACGAACACGACGAGCGGCCCGCCCTCCGCGCGCGCCACACCGGCCCAGGGCTGTCCGCCGTACTCGATGACCCGGCTGCGCGGGTTCCACGGGGCCGGCAGCACGGGCTCGGTGTTGCCGTCCGGGCGGCGGCGCACCAGGGCGCGGCGGCCGCCTTCGGCCGGGCGCGGCTCGGTCCACCACACCTCGTCGCCGACGGTGGCGAGGTGGTCGGGCCGCCCGTCGTGCGAGGCGGCCAGCGCCGCGTCGATCGGTGACGGCCAGGAGCCGTACGGCGCTTCGGGCACGGTGTTCACGGTGGGTCCCCCCAGGGTCCGGTCGAACGATACCGGTCGGACAGTGCTGGTCAGGCGGTGCTGGTCAAGCGGTACGCAGATAGTGGTCGAGGACGCGGACGCCGAAGTGCAGGGCGTCGACCGGGACGCGCTCGTCCACGCCGTGGAAGAGCGCCTGGTAGTCGATCCCCGGCGGCAGCTTGAGCGGTGAGAAGCCGTAGCCGGTGATGCCGAGCTTGGCGAACTGCTTGGCGTCGGTGCCGCCCGACATGCAGTACGGCACGGTGTGCGCGCCCGGGTCGAACTTCTCGACGGCGGCGCGGAGTTTGGCGTACGTCGGTGAGTCGACCGGGGCCAGGAGGGCCTGCTCGCGGTGGTAGAACTCCCAGGAGACGTCAGGGCCGGTGAGGCGGTCCAGGGTCGCGTGGAACTCGTCCTCGCCGCCGGGGACGAACCGGCCGTCGATGAAGGCGGTGGCGTTGCCCGGGATGACGTTGACCTTGTAGCCGGCGCCGAGCATCGTCGGGTTGCTGCTGTTGCGGACGGTGTTCTGGACGAGCGTGGCGGCCGGGCCGAGCTTGGCGAGGAGCTGCGGGACGTCGAAGCCGGGGTCGTCCAGGTCGACGGAGATGCCGTGCAGGGCAGCGATCTCGGTGATGGCGGCGCGGACGGTCGGGGTGAGGCGGACGGGCCACTCGTGCTCGCCGATCCGGGCGACGGCGGCGGCGACGGCGGTCACCGCGTTCTCCCGGTTGACCTTGGAGCCGTGTCCGGCCCGGCCCTCGGCAGTCAGCTTCAGCCAGCCGGTGCCGCGCTCGCCCGCCGCGATCGGGTAGAGGGAGAGGCCCTGGTCGGCGTGGAAGGTGAACGCGCCGGACTCGCTGATGCCTTCCGTGCACCCTTCGAAGAGCTCCGGGTGCTGTTCGGCGAGGAAGCCGGAGCCGTCGGCGGCGCTGTCCTCCTCGTCGGCGGTGTACGCGATGACGATGTCGCGCGGCGGCCGGAACCCTTCGCGGGCCCATCCCCTTACGACGGAAAGGATCATCGCGTCCATGTTCTTCATGTCCACGGCCCCGCGCCCCCACACCACGCCGTCCCGGACCTCGCCGGAGAACGGGTGCACGGTCCAGTCGGCGGGTTCGGCGGGCACCACGTCCAGGTGACCGTGGACGAGCAGCGCGTCGGCGGACGGGTCGGTGCCGGGGATCCGGGCGACGACGTTGGTCCGGCCGGGGGTGCGCTCCAGCATCACCGGTTCGAGACCGGCCCCGGCCAGCCGCTCGGCGACGTATTCGGCGGCCGGGCGCTCCTGGCAGTCGCCGCCGCCCCGGTTGGTGGTGTCGATCCGGATCAGCTCGGAGGTGAAGGTCACCACCTCGTCGAGCGCCTGCCGGTCAACGGGTCCGAGCGGGTGGGTGGCCTCAGCCATATTGTTCCTCCACGGCGGCCGACACGATCGTCGTCACCGCCTTGAACGTGCGAATACCTTCGTACATCGTCGCGCTGGTGTAGGCGACGCGCCTCTCACCGCTGGGCGCCACGCCGGGCACCACGGTCGCGGCGGCGGCCAGATGCTCGGCGTCGAACTCCAGCTCCACGGCGTACGTCCCACCGGTGACGGGCGCCTGACGGCCGGCGAGCGCGGTGGCCTCCCGCGCGGCGGTGCGGATGTCGGCGGCCGTTCGGGCGGGAGTGCGGCAGACGGCCGCGTACCGCGAGACGTAGTCCTTGACGGCCACCTTGCGGGCCTCTGGAGCGTATCCCCCGGCGTCCACGCAGGTGAGGTCGTCGCCGGTGACGAGGACGACCGGCACGCCGTACTCGGCGGCCACCTGCGCGTTGAGCAGACCCTCGCTGGCGCGGACGCCGTTGAGCCAGACGCCGGTGATGGAGTTGGCGAGGTAGGTGTGGGCGAGGACGCCTTCCGTACCGGCTCCGGTGTGGTAGCCGACGAAGGCGACCGCGTCCACGTCGCCGTGCTGGATGCCCTCCACCATGGAGAGCGACTTGTGCCGGCCGGTCAGCATCTGCACCCGGTCGTCCAGCTGTTCGAGCAGCAGGTTCCGCATCGACCAGTGGGCCTCGTTGATCAGGACCTCGTCGGCGCCGCCGTCGTAGAAGCCGAGGACGGCGGCGTTCACGTCGGAGGTGAACATCGGCCGGCAGCGCTCCCACTGCGGAGTGCCCGGCAGCACATCGGCCGGCCAGGTCACGCCGGTGGCGCCCTCCATGTCGGCGCTGATGAGGATCTTCATGCCGCCTCACCGTACGCCCCGCGAGCGGCGGGGGCCAGGAGAGGGGTCGCTCGCCGGAGGTCGGGGCCGCCGAAGGTCCCTCCAGTGGGCTCTAGCCGACTCGGGGCCGGCCGTCGGGAGCGGCCAGGCTGTCCCCTACGGCCAGGGTGCCGGCGCCGCCTTCGCCGCCCCCGCCGCCCTGGCCCTCGCCGTCTTACTCCACCACACACCGCGGGCCCGCACCCGGGCCATGAGCGTCTGGGGCGCGGCGGTCGGCACCCTCGTCTCCGGGGCCGCGACCGTGTGGCTCTCCTGGCGCTGGACCTTCCTCGTCCCGACGCTGGTGGCGGCGGTCGCCGTGCTGTTGGCGCCGCCCTGCTCGCCGGCATCGCCCTGGCCTTCTCCGCCGCCACCATCACCCTGCTCGACGACGCTCCGGCCGATCAGTCCGGCCTGGCCGGAGGCGTCGTCAACACGGCGCTGGAGACCGGACCGACGATCGGCCTCACCGTACTGGTCTCCCTGGCCGCCTCGCACACCGGCGGCCTCACCGGCGGAGCCACCGCCCGTACGGTGGCGGAGGCGTCGGGCTACGCCTTCGCCTTCACCACCGCGGGCGTCGTCTTCGCGGTCTCGGCGCTCGCGGCCGTACCGCTGCTGCGGTCCCGGTGACCACCGGGCCCGGCGGCACGCGCTACACGCCGGTGCCGGCCTCGCTCAGCAGCTCCTCGATCCGGTCCAGCTCGTCCGCCGTGAACTCCAGGTTCCGCACGGCCTCCACGCTGTTCTCCAGCTGCGTGACGCTGCTCGCGCCGACCACGGCGGAGGTGAGGCGGCCGCCGCGCAGGACCCAGGCCAGGGCCAGCTGGGCGAGGGACTGGCCGCGCTCCTCGGCCGCGGCGTCCAGCGCGCGCAGCCGCTCCACCAGCTCCGGCGTGACCGCGTCCGCCGTGAGGAACGGGCTGGCGCCCGCCGCCCGCGAGCCGGCCGGGATGCCGTGCAGATAGCGGTCGGTGAGGATGCCCTGCTCCAGCGGCGAGTAGGCGATGGAGCCGACGCCCAGCTCGTCGAGCGCGGTGAGCAGCCCGTCCTCGGGACGCCGGTCGAGCATCGAGTAGCGGGGCTGGTGGATGAGGAGCGGCGTGCCGAGGTCCGTGAGGATCGCGGCGGCCTGCCGGGTCTCCTCGGCGCTGTAGTTGGAGAGGCCGACGTAGAGCGCCTTGCCCTGGCGTACGGCGGTGTCGAGCGCGCCCATCGTCTCTTCGAGCGGGGTGTCGGGGTCGGGGCGGTGGGAGTAGAAGATGTCGACGTACTCGACACCCAGGCGCTTGAGGCTCTGGTCCAGGGAGGAGCGCAGGTACTTCCGCGAGCCCCACTCCCCGTACGGGCCGTCCCACATGTGGTAGCCGGCCTTGGTGGAGATGACGATCTCGTCGCGCAGCGCGGCGAAGTCGCCGGCGAGCGCGCGGCCGAGCGTGAGTTCGGCGGAGCCGGGCGGCGGGCCGTAGTTGTTGGCCAGGTCGAAGTGGGTGATGCCCAGGTCGAAGGCGCGGCGCAGGATGCGGGCCTGCTCGTCGGGGGTGCGGTCGCCGCCGAAGTTGTGCCAGAGACCGAGGGAGAGGGCGGGCAGCAGGAGGCCACTGCGGCCGGTGCGCCGGTAGGGCATGGCCGAGTAGCGGTCGGCGGACGGCAGATACATGGGAGAAGGCTCCGCGGGGAGAGGGCCGGAAGGACGGAGTCCAGGCTTCCGCAGATCGATCCAGCAGTCCAACAGGAGATTCCGCTCGGATTCATCGCCTACAGTCCTCAATCATGGAACTGCGTCAGCTGGAGCACTTCGTCGCCGTCGCCGAGGAGCAGCACTTCACCCGTGCCGCCGAGCGCCTCGCCGTCTCCCAGTCCGGCCTCTCCGCCTCCGTACGCGCTCTGGAGCAGGAGCTGCGCACGCCGCTGTTCTCCCGCACCACGCGGTCGGTCCGGCTCACCGAGGCGGGCCGGGCGCTGCTGGTGGAGGCCGAGCGCACGCTGGCGGGCGCGCGGGCGGCGCGGGACGCGGTCGATGCCGTACGGGGGTTGCTGCGCGGGACACTGACGGTGGGGGTCGAGCAGTGTGTGGCGGGGGTGAGCCCGGCGCGGCTGCTGGCCGCGTTCCACCGGGAGCACCCGCAGATGGAGCTGCGGCTGCGCCAGGAGGGGACGAGCAGCCTGCTGGACGGTGTGGCGGGCGGGCGGCTGGACCTCGCGTTCGCGGCCACCGTCGGTCCGGCGGAGTGGCGCGGGGAGTTGGTGGAGCTGGCGCGGGAGCGGATGGTGGTGCTGTGTGCGGCGGGCCACCGGTTCGCCGGGCGGGCCGAGGTGGCGTGGGAGGAGCTGCCGGGTGAGTCGTTCATCGACTTCCACCCGGACTGGGGGCCGCGGCGTGCGGCGGACCAGGCGTTCGCGGCGGCGGAGGCCCGGCGGACGGTGGGCCTGGAGGTGAACGACGTGCACAGCCTGCTGGAGCTGGTGCAGGAGGGGCTGGGGATCGCGGTGGTGCCGCACCACTTCTCCCGCAAGCCGGAGGCGGCCCGGCTGGTGGCGGTGGAGGTGGCGCCCGCGGGTGCGCGGCGGGCGGTGTACGAGAGCGTGGTGGTGCTCCCGGTGGCGCGGAGCCTGAGCCCGGGGGCGCGCGCGCTGATGCGGCTGGTGCGGGAGGACGCGGTACGGGAGGCGGCGGTGCCGAGGGCTGTGGTGGGCTGAGCCCGTCCGGAGCCCGTACCGGACTCGTAGGCTCAGCTCACCCCCGTACGCCTCAGTCCTCGTGGCCCAGCTGGAGGTCCCGTTCCGTGCGGCCGCCGCCCGCCACCTGGAGCACGGTGGCGACCGGCGGGTAGCCGGCGGCGATCACCGTGTACTCGCCGGACGACAGGTCGACGAACCGGAACGAGCCGTCGGGCCCGGTGGTGAGCGTGTCCACCACGTTGCCCGCCGCGTCCAGCAGCGTGACCCGGGCGTCCTCCACCGGCCGGCCGCCGGTGGCCCGGACGACGCCGCGCAGCACGGCCCCGCCCGCCAGCTCGATGTCCTGCCGGGTCTCGCGGGCCGCCTGGACGCTGACCGGGAGCGCGGTGGGGCGGTAGGCGGGGGCGCTGGCGGCCAGGGTGTACTCGCCGGCGACGAGTTCGCCGATGACGTAGCCGCCCTCGCGGCCGGTGCGGGTGGAGGCGACGACCTCGCCGCGTACGTCGGTGAGCGTGACGGCCGCGTCCGGTACGGGCACACCGTCGGCCGTCAGGACGGATCCGGCGAGCCGTCCGGCGCCGCCGAGGACCAGGTCCAGCTCGACCGGCCGGTCGCCGACGGTGACGCTGACGGCCTGCGGCTGGTGGCCGCCCGCCGCCGCGATGAGGACGTAGTTCCCGGCGCCCGGGACGCTCAGCGCGTACCGCCCGTCGCCACCGCTGGCACCGCGTCCGATCTGCCGGCCCTGGACGTCGATGAGCGTGAGGGCGGCCCGGTCCACCGTCGTACCGTCCGGGTGCTGGACGCTGCCGCGGACGGGCACGCCGGAGAGCCCGGCAGGTGCGGTGCGGGCGGCGGGAACGGGCGAGTGCTCGGTGGCGGCTTCGGGGCTGTGGTGGGACACCAGCGGTTTCTCCTTGAGGAAGAAGGCGAGGACCAGGCCGAGGACGAGCACCGGCACGAGGTAGAGGAAGATGCGCGGCATCGCGTCGACATACGCCTGCACGTAGGCGTCCCGCAGCGCCGGTTCCATCGCGTGGACGAGCTGCGGAGTGATCGACTCCGGCGGAGGCAGCTCCACGCCGGTCGGCAGGCGGACGCCGAGGGAGTCGGAGAGCCGGCCGGCGAAGAGCGTGCCGAAGATGGCGGCGCCGACGCTGCCGCCGATCTGCCGGAAGTAGTTGTTGGCGCTGGTGGCGGTGCCGAGGTCGGCCGGGCGTACGGAGTTCTGCACGGCGAGTACGAGCACCGACATGACCAGGCCGATGCCGGTGCCGAGGACGGCTTGCCAGAGGCTGTACTCCAGGCGCGAGGTGCCCGCCTCCAGACCGGAGAGCAGCCACATGCCGACGACGGAGACGGCGCCGCCGACGATGGGGTAGATCCGGTAGCGGCCGGTACGGGTGATGAGCTGGCCGGAGACGATGGAGCCGCCGACGATGCCGAGCATCATCGGGAGCATCAGCAGCCCGGACTCGGTGGCGCTGGCCCCGTCCACCATCTGGAGGTAGGTCGGCAGATAGCTGGCGGCGCCGAAGAGCGCGATGCCGACGACGGCGCCGATGAGGCCGGTGATGTTGAAGATCGAGTCGCGGAACAGCCGCAAGGGGATGATGGGTTCGGCCGCGCGGTGCTCGACGGCGACGAAGAGCAGCGTCGTGACGACGGCCCCGGCCGCCAGGCCGAGGATCGTCCGCGAGCCCCACGCGTACTCCGTTCCGCCCCAACTGGTCACCAGGACCAGGCAGGTGGAGGCGGCGGCCAGCAACACCGCGCCCAGCACGTCGAGTCGGGGCCGTACGGCGGGCTTCGGAAGCTTCAGCACCACCGCGATCACGGCGAACGTGACCAGTCCGAACGGCACGTTGATGTAGAAGCACCAGCGCCAGGAGGCGTGGTCGGTGAAGAAGCCGCCGAGCAGCGGCCCGGCCACCGAGGCGAGGCCGAAGACCGCGCCGATGAGCCCCATGTACCGGCCGCGCTCCCGGGGCGGGACGATGTCCGCGATGATCGCCTGGACGCCGATCATGAGCCCGCCGCCGCCGATGCCCTGGAGCGCGCGGAAGGCGATCAGCTCGTCCATGGTCCGTGACCATCCGGCCAGCGCGGAGCCGATGACGAAGACGACGATCGCGAACTGGAAGACGCCCTTGCGGCCGAAGAGGTCGCCGAGCTTCCCGTAGAGCGGCAGGACGATGGTGGAGGCGAGGAGGTAGGCGGTGACCGCCCAGGACATCTTCTCCAGGCCGCGCAGCTCACCGACGATCCTCGGCAGGGCGGTGGCGACGATCATCTGGTCGAGCGCCGCGAGGAGCAGGGTGAGCATCAGCCCGAGGAAGACCATCCGGACCCGTCGGGGGCTGATCTCCTCGGCCGCCGGGTGCGGTCGGGCGTCGGCCGGTGGCGGCGGATCTCCCACGGCAGCCGCCGTACGGTCCGGCTCGTCCTTCAGCAGCGTGATTCCGCCCACCACGTATCGCTCCCCTTCGTCGCACCTGCGCCGCCCATTTCTCGCACCGCGCGGCAAGGCGGGGCAAACGGGATGCGGGGCGCGCAGGCGCGTACGGAGGGCTTATGCGCCGGTGGGAGCCACTACGGCGCACAACCGGCCGGACCGGAAAACCACCCGTTCCGGTGAGGCCGGCAGAACCGGAGCACGCCGGGCCGTCCGACGGCCCGGCGCAGGCGGATGAGCTACTTCTCGACCTCGGTGGCGAGGTTCTGCAGCAGCTCGTCGTAGATCCGGCCGAGGCCCTTGGGTGCGAAGGTGCGCTCGAAGAAGCCGCCGATGCCGCCGGCGCCGTCCCAGACGGTGGTGACGACGGCCTTGGACCTCCCCTCACCGGCCGGGGTGACGGTCCAGGTGGTGACCATGGAGGAGTTGCGGTCCTTCTCGACGAGCTGTCCGTCGGTCGGCTCGGTGACCTCCAGCAGGCAGTCGCGGACCCGCTTGCTGGTCGCCTGGAGCTTCCAGTGGACGAGGGTGCCCTCGCCGTCGCCGCCCTCCCGGACCTCGTACTCGCTGTAGTGCGGGGTCAGCACCTTGCCGCGGACGTCCTTGTAGTCGGCCAGCGCGTCGAACACCGCCTCTGCGTCCGCCGCGATGATCCGCTCCGTGGTGGCCTCGACCTGCGCCATGGCTGTTCCTCCAGCAGTCCGTGATTCCGGGGGGTGAGCTGAGCCAACCACCTCAGGTGCGCCGTTCAAAATCGGGGCCGTCGGACCGGTTCGCACGATCAAGGGAACAAGTGTTCTATTCTGTGGCCAGTGCTACCGAGGAGGCGTCCATGCGCTGGAACAATCTGGTCGAAAACCGCCCCATGACCGGCAACAGCGCGCTCTTCGCCGCGGACGCGGTGACCACGCGCACCTTCGACACCCCGGAATTCCGGGGCATCACGTTCCACGAGATCCGGGCCCGTTCGATCCTGAACCGGGTGCCCGGGGCCTCGCGGATGCCGTTCGAATGGACGGTGAACCCCTACCGGGGCTGCTCGCACGCCTGCGTGTACTGCTTCGCCCGCAAGACGCACAGCTATCTGGACCTGGACACCGGCATCGGGTTCGACTCCCAGATCGTCGTCAAGACCAACGCCGCCGAGCTGCTCCAGCGGGAGCTGGCCTCGAGGCACTGGCAGGGCGAGCACATCGCGATGGGCACCAATGTCGACTGCTACCAGCGGGCGGAGGGCCGCTACCGGCTCATGCCGGGCATCATCACCGCCCTGCGCGACCGCGCGAACCCCTTCTCGATCCTGACGAAGGGCACGCTGATCCTCCGCGACCTGGAGCTGCTGCGGCAGGCCGCCGAGGTCACCGAGGTCGGCGTCTCGGTCTCCGTCGGCTTCACCGACCGCGATCTGTGGCGCACGGTCGAACCCGGCACCCCCTCCCCCGGTCGCCGCCTCGACGTCGTCCACGCGCTCACCGAGAGCGGGATCGGCTGCTCGGTCCTGATGGCCCCGGTGATCCCGTTCCTCGGCGACAGCCCCGAGCAGTTGCGCGCCACCGTCTCGGCCATCGCGGCGGCCGGGGCGACCTCGGTGACCCCGCTGGTCCTGCATCTGCGCCCCGGCGCGCGCGAGTGGTACCTGCGGTGGCTCGGGCTCCACCATCCGCATCTGGTGCCACGGTACGAGCGGATGTACGCGGACGGCGCGTACGCCCCCACCTGGTACCAGCGCCGGATCACCCGTCAGGTGCACGAGCTGGCGGACGAGTTCGGGATCGGCCCGGCGCACCGGGGCGAGGCCCGCCGGATCACCCCGGTACGGACACCGGAGGAGCCGGAGCCGGGACCCACCCAGCTCACCCTGCTCTGACGCCGTGAAGCTCTGACGACACCAAGCACGCCCTGCACGCCCCTGCACTCCCTCCGCACGCCTCCCGCAGACCCGATCGCGTGACCGTACGGGTCAACTCCGCGCGGAATCGGCTCCCGGCCGGTGGATCTCGGGGACCATGCGGCGGGGACCGGCCGACCGCCGCCGCGTCCCCTCCACCTCGGGAGGCCCCATGACGAAACGTGCAGGAATCCTGGTCGCCGCCGGTGCGACGGTCGCCGGTCTGCTGGCCGCCGCTCCGGTACCGGCCGCCGCCTCGCAGGCGAGCGCGCCGCCCGCCCCGGAGCTCGCCTGGACCGACTGTCCGACGGAGAACCATCCGACGCTCCAGTGCGCCAAGGTCCGCGCCCCGCTGGACCACACCGACCCCGCGGGCCGCCAGGTCACCCTCGCCCTGTCCCGGATCCCGCACACCGCGAAGACCTACCAGGGCCCGCTGCTGGTCAACCCGGGAGGGCCGGGCGGCAGCGGCCTGTCGATGGCCGGGTTCGTGGCGTCGGCGCTGCCGAAGAAGGTGGCGTCCCAGTACGACGTGATCGGGTTCGACCCGCGCGGGGTCGGGAAGAGCGGCCCGCGCCTTGACTGCCTGCCCGGCCACGCCGACCCGGTCCGCCCGGACTCGGTGCCCGCCTCCTACCGCGACGAGCGGATCAACCGCGACCGGGCTGCCGCCTTCGCCCGCGCCTGCGGCGAGAAGCACGGCGATGTACTGCCGTACATGGACACGGTCAGCGCCGCGAAGGACCTCGATGTGATCCGGCGGGCGCTGGGCTCGGAGCAGATCAACTACTTCGGCTACTCGTACGGTACGTATCTCGGCGCCGTCTACGCGAAGCTGCACCCGGAACGGGTGCGGCGGCTCGTCCTGGACTCGGTGGTCGGCCCGGACGACGTCTGGTACGAGGGCAACCTCAACCAGGACTACGCCTTCGACGACCGCCACAAGGCCTTCGCGGCGTGGGTGGCGAAGCACGACGCGGCGTACGGGCTCGGCACGGACCCGGCGGAGGTCGAGGCCGCCTGGTACCGGATGAGGGCAGCCGTCGCGGCGGAGCCGGTCGGCGGCAAGGTCGGCGCGAGCGAGCTGGAGGACACCTTCCTGCCGGGCGGGTACTACAACGGCTACTGGCCCTACCTCGCCGAGGCGTTCGCCGCGTACGTGAACGACCGGGACGACCAGGCGCTGGTGAAGGCCTTCGAGAACTTCGGCGCCACCGGCACCGGCGGCGGCAACAGCTACTCCGTCTACACCGCCGTCCAGTGCCGCGACGCCGGTTGGCCCCGCCACTGGTCCACCTGGCGCAACGACACCCGCCGCATCCACGACAAGGCGCCCTTCATGGCGTGGAACAACACCTGGTACAACGCGCCGTGCGCCAGCTGGCCGGTCGGGCCGCTCACCCCGGTCCAGGTCACCAACCACCGCCTCCCGGCGACCCTGATCCTCCAGGCGACCGGCGACGCGGCGACCCCGTACGCGGGCGCGGTCTCGATGCACCGCAAGCTCAAGGGCTCCAGCTTCGTGGTGGAGGAGGGCGGCGGCAACCACGGCATCACGCTGAGCGGCAACGCCTGCCTGGACCGGCACCTGACGGCCTATCTGACCGACGGGACCGTCCCGCGCGGCCGGGGCGAGGGCGAGGCGGACGCGGTCTGCGCCGCGCTCCCGGACCCGAAGCCGCTGCCGGCCGCGAAGGCGGCGGCCCAGTCGGTGGACAACAGCGCGGGCAGCCGTCTGCACGGGCTGCTGGGGCCGCGCCACTGAAGGCCTTACGGCAGCCGCTCCAGCGCCTGCGCCGCCGCCTTCGCCAGGCGCGGGTGCGGGAGGGCCGCCGTGAGGACCGGTCGGGCCCGCCGGTCGCCGAGCTGGCCGAGGCCCTCGACACAGGCCAGCGCCACCCTCCAGTGCTTCTCGCCCGGGGCCAGCAGGCGGTGGAGGGTGGCGACCAGCGCGGGGACCGCCTCCGGAGCGCGCAGCGTGGTGAGCAGACGGACCGGGTGCAGGGCGTACGCGGTGCGCAGCGTGTTGGTGGCGAGCGCGGCGGCGGCCCGGGGCGTACGCGGGTCGTTCAGTCGGGCCAGGGCGTGGGCGGCGGAGACGCAGCGCTCGGGGTCGCGGTGGTTGAGCAGGAGCACCAGCGCCTCGAAGGCCCGCCGGTCGCCCGCGCAGCCGAGCCGGAAGGCGGCGATCTCCCGGGCCCAGAGCGGACGCCCGGGCTCCACCAGGATCCGAGCCAGCAACTCGTGGTCGTGGGTGGCCACCAGCACGTCGTACACGGCCAAGGCGTGCGCGGCCGGGTCGCACGTGGCCGAATCGTGCGCGGCCGACGCCTGCGTGGTCCACTCGGCCGGCGTGGCCGCCGCCTCGTCCCGCAACCGGTCCACGAGCGAACGGAGTTCCTCATCCATGACGCTCAGCGTATCCATGGACACGCTACGTGCGGGACGGGCCGGTGGAGCCGATGTGGTCCAGCGCACAAAGACTCAGGGGTGGCGCGCTCGTTACTCGCCGGTTACTCTCATCTGAGCGGGAACACACTCCCCGCGACTCCGGTGGCCTGGTGACGCAGCCATCCGGAGTGCTTGTCGGTTCGGCAGTTCTCCGTGCGACGCGGCTCCGGGACAGAGTCGCTCACCTATCACGGCCAGGCGTGCTTCCCGCGCCCCGGCCTCATGCTCCACGACACGCATCGCGCCGTACGCCACGCGCCCCGCATGCCTCGCGCCGCTCCCTCATCGCCGCGCGCCGCCTGCTCCCACAGTCGTCACTCACCCTGGAGTCCCGTGATGGACACCCCGCTCTCCACCATTGCCGTCGTCGGCCTCGGCACCATGGGCACCGGCATCGCCGAGGTCCTGGCTCTCGCGGGCCGCGAGGTCATCGGCATCGACATCAGCGAGGCGGCCGCCCGGCAGGCCGTCACCTCTCTCGAAGCGTCCACCGCACGGGCCGTCGGACGCGGTCGGATCACCGAGCAGGAGCGGGCCGACGCGCTCGCCCGGTTCCGTACCCACGACACCCTCCAGGCCGCCGCCGAGGCCGAACTGGTCATCGAGGTCGTGCCGGAGACGTACGAGATCAAGCAGCAGGTGTTCCGGGAGCTGGACGCCGTCGTCTCCCCCACCGCGATCCTCGCCACCGGGACGAACGCGCTGTCGGTGACCCGGCTCGCCGCGGAGTCGCAGCGGCCCGAGCGCGTGCTCGGCCTGCACTTCTTCAACCCGGCGCCCGCGATGAAGCTGGTCGAGGTGGTCTCCTCGGTGCTCACCGCGCCGCCGGCCGTCGAGGCCGTCACCCGGCTGGCCCGGGAGCTGGGCAAGGAGCCCGTCGCGGTCGGGGACCGGCCGGGGTTCGTCGCGGACGGGCTGCTCTTCGGCTATCTCAACCAGGCCGCCGCGATGTACGAGGCGAACTACGCGTCCCGCGAGGACATCGACGCGGCGATGAAGCTGGGCTGCGGCCTGCCGATGGGCCCGTTGGCGCTGCTGGACCTGATCGGGATCGACACCGCGCGTACGGTCCTGGAGGCCATGTACGCCGCCTCCCACGACCGCCTCCACGCCCCGGCCCCCGTCCTCGGCCAGCTCAGCGAGGCGGGCCTGACCGGACGCAAGGCCGGCCGCGGCTTCTACACGTACGACGCACCCGGCGGCCAGAGTGTCGTGGCCGACGCGCTGACGCCGTCCGCCGGGGCGGCGGCCGGTGACGGGCGCTCCATCGCCTCCGTCGGCGTCGCAGGTTCCGGAACCATGGCCTCCGGGATCGCCGAGGTCTTCGCCAAGGCCGGATACACCGTGGTCCTGGCGGCCCGTGGCCAGGAGAAGGCGGACCTCGCCAAGGCCCGGATCGCGAAGTCGCTGGAGCGCTCGGTGACCAAGGGGCGGCTCACCGCCGAGGCGCGGGACGAGACGCTCGGCCGGATCACGGCGGCCGGTTCGCTGGACGCCTTCGCCGAGGTCGACCTGGCCGTGGAGGCGGTCGCCGAGGACCTGGAGATCAAGCAGCAGCTCTTCGCCACGCTGGACAAGGTCTGCCGTCCGGGCGCGGTCCTCGCCACCACCACCTCCTCGCTGCCGGTCATCGCGATCGCGCGGGCCACCGGGCGGCCCGAGGACGTCATCGGGATGCACTTCTTCAACCCGGCGCCCGCGATGAAGCTGGTCGAGGTCGTCCGTACGGTCCTGACCGCCGAGGACGTCCACGCCACGGTCCGTACGGTCTGCACGAAGATCCGCAAGCACCCGGTGGACTGCGGGGACCGGGCCGGGTTCATCGTGAACGCGCTGCTCTTCCCGTACCTCAACAACGCGATCAAGATGGTCGAGGAGCACTACGCCTCGCTGGACGACATCGACGCGGCGATGAAGCTGGGCGGCGGCTACCCGATGGGCCCGTTCGAACTGCTGGACGTGGTCGGGCTGGACGTCTCGCTCGCCATCGAGAAGGTGCTGCACAAGGAGTTCCGCGACCCGGGACTGGCTCCGGCGCCGCTGCTGGAGCACCTGGTGGCCGCGGGCTGCCTCGGCCGCAAGACGGGCCGTGGCTTCCGCGAATATGCCCGTCGCTGACCGGGGAGCCGGGTGGGGCGGGCTGCTGGGACCCTCCGGCGGTCCGCCCCCGAAGGCGCGCTCTCCTGCACCGATGCGTTACGTTCATGCCATGTCCCAGCCCGCCAAGTCACCCCGTGCCACCGCCGCGCCCGACGCCCCGGAGACCACCGCGGGAACGCGTGCGGCCGCCCAACGGCTCAAGATGCGCCGTGAACTGGCCGCAGCCGCGATGGAGCTCTTCGCCACGAAGGGGTACGAGGCGACGACCGTCGACGAGATCGCGGGCGCCGCGGGCGTCGCCCGCCGGACCTTCTTCCGCCACTTCCGCTCCAAGGAAGAGGCCATCTTCCCGGACCACGACGACACCCTCGTCAGGGCCGAGGCCGTCCTCAACGCCGCACCCGCGCACGAGCATCCGCTCGACACGGTCTGCCGCGGCATCAAGGAGGTCATGAAGATGTACGCGGCCAAGCCCGCCGTCTCCGTGGCCCGTTACAAGCTCACCCGGGAGGTACCGACCCTCCGCGAGGCCGAGATCGCGTCGGTGGCCCGCTACGAGCGGCTGTTCACCCGCTATCTGCTGGGCCACTTCGACGAGCGCGACCACCACGTGGGCAACGACGACCCGCTGCTGGCGGAGGTGGCCGCGTCCGCCGTGGTCACCGCGCACAACCATGTGCTGCGGCGCTGGCTGCGGGCGGGCGGCCAGGGCGACGTGGAGGCCCAGCTCGACCGGGCCTTCGCCATCGTGCGCGACACCTTCGGCACCGGCATCGGGGCCGGCCGCACCGCCCAGGCCGAGCCCGCCGCTACCCCGGCGGCGACGGTGGCGACCGAGGGCGAGGTGCTGGTCGCGGTGGCGCGTACGGACGCTCCGCTGGACGAGGTCATGCGGACGATCCAGCAGGCGCTCAAGGAACGCTGAGCCCGGAGACCGCCGCCGTCTCCCACGGCGGCGGTGCGCCGCCCCCGCTCCAGCCGGCCAGTTCCTCGGGGCCGTAGCAGAGGATGGCGCACCGCTCGGCGTACTCCAGCGCGGGTTCGGTGAAGCCGCCGGTGGAGACGACGAGCGCGATGTCCGCCTCGTGCACCGCGTAACAGGTGCCGCCGAAGCGCTGGAGGTCCTGCGATCCGGCCCGGTTGTCGGCCCCGTACCGCTTGCACTGGACGACCAGGCGGCGGCCGTCCGGCGTGGTGGCCAGCACATCGGCACCCAGGTCCCCGGCGCCGCCCACCACCGCGGCGTCCGCGCAACCGTCACGCCGGCAGAGCTCGGCCACGGCCTCCTCGAAGGCGTACGGGTCCAGCTGCGCGTAGTCGACCGGGTGGGCGGCCTCCGGGGATGCCGAGCGCCGCTCCGCGCGCGCCGCCTCGGCGGCGTCCAGCTCCGCGATTCCGGCGTCGACGATCCCGTACGCGGCATCCGTGACGGTCTCCGCGATCCGCCGGGCCCTGCGGCGGCGCAGCACCTGGAGAGCCGCAGGGACGAGCAGGGCGATCACCAGCCCGGTGACGACCGGATGGCGGCCGGCGCTCTGCCAGGCGGCCCGCAGCGCCATGCCGCCGCTCGCGAGGATGAGCGCGACCAGGGCGAAGCCGAAGGTGGTGCGGCGGATGTCGAAGGGGCCGCGGCGCCGGTGGACGCTCCCTCTGCGGATCGGTATCGCCATCGGTGCCCCACCCCTTGTCTTCCGGACCACTTCAAGATCACTTGGTTCCGCACACCTGCCCCGGGCCGGTCTTTCGACGCGCGCGGGCCGAAAACCGCTGGTCCGCCGGTCACCGCTGTGCTGAGGTGCGCGGATGCCGCATACAGAGACACGTGACCTGTTCGACCGCGAGATGCGGGAGCACGCCCGCCCCGACGGACCCGGCGTACGCGTGGAGCGCGCCGGTCCCGTCGTACGCCAGGTGGGCGGGCCGGATGACTGGAACGGGGTGGTGTGGTCGGACCCGGGACTGGACGCGGCCGGGGCCGATGCCGCCATCGCCGCGCAGATCGAGCACTGCACGGCGCTCGGCCTGCCGGATTTCGAGTGGAAGCTGTACGCCCACGACCGCCCCGCCGACCTCGGCGACCGGCTGCGGGCGGCCGGATTCGTGCCGGAGGAGCCGGAGACGCTGCTGGTGGCGCCGGCCGGGCTGCTGGCCGGGCCGGTCGAGCTGCCGGAGGGGATCACCCTGCGGCCGGTGACCGACGCGGCGGGCGCGGAGCTGATGGCCCGGGCCCATGAGCGGGCGTTCGGGACGGACGGGACCCGCCTCCTCCACCAGGTGGTGCGGCGGCTGGAGGAGGCGCCGGAGGACTTCGTGGCGGTGATGGCGGTGGACGGCGAGGGGGAGCCGGTCTGCTCCGGGCGGATGGAGCTGTACCCGGGCACGGGCTTCGCGGGGCTCTGGGGCGGCGGGACGGTGGCCGCCTGGCGCGGGAGGGGCGTCTACCGGGCGCTGGTGGCGTACCGGGCCCGGATCGCCGCCGAGCGCGGCTACCGCCACCTCCAGGTCGACGCGACCGACATGTCCGCGCCGATCCTGCGCCGGCTCGGCTTCACGGAGCTGGGGACGACGACGCCGTATGTGTACCGACCCGAGCACCTCCCCTGTCGCACGCCAGCAGGACAGAACGTCTCGTAACGCCCATCGTGTTGCTCATGCGTGCCTACGAGATGACAAGTGAGAGAAATTGTTGGCACTGGGTGCCTTGTCAGGTGTCACGGAGTGCCATACGTTGAAGGTGTCCGGGCGGCCGGCGTGCTGGGATCTCACGTACGCCGGCTGTCCCCGCAACCACCGTGCTGCGCGCCCGGACGCCTGCGTCACAGGCACCCTTCCGCTCCACCCGAGCGAAGCCGAAGCTCCACCCGCCGAACCGACGGCAATACACCTCCACACCGCACCGCTCCCCTGCCAGCAGGGCCCCTCAAGCGTTCCCTCGACGCCGCATCACCGGAGGCAACACCGTGAAGGAAATCCTGGACGCCATCCAGTCGCAGGACAGCACGGCCGCGGACTTCGCGGCCCTGTCCCTCCCCGAGTCCTACCGCGCGATCACCGTGCACAAGGACGAGGCGGAGATGTTCGCGGGTCTCGAATCCCGCGACAAGGACCCGCGCAAGTCGATCCACCTGGACGAGGTCCCGGTCCCCGAACTCGGCCCCGGCGAGGCCCTCGTCGCCGTGATGGCCAGTTCGGTGAACTACAACTCCGTCTGGACCTCCATCTTCGAGCCGGTCTCCACCTTCGGCTTCCTGGAGCGGTACGGACGGCTCAGCGAGCTCACCAAGCGCCACGACCTCCCATACCACGTCATCGGCTCGGACCTCGCGGGCGTCGTCCTGCGGACCGGCCCCGGAGTGAACGCCTGGAACCCGGGCGACGAGGTCGTCGCGCACTGCCTCTCGGTCGAGCTGGAGTCCTCCGACGGCCACAACGACACGATGCTCGACCCCGAGCAGCGCATCTGGGGCTTCGAGACCAACTTCGGCGGCCTGGCGGAGATCGCACTCGTCAAGTCCAACCAGCTGATGCCGAAGCCCAAGCACCTCAGCTGGGAGGAGGCGGCGGCTCCGGGCCTGGTCAACTCGACCGCCTACCGCCAGCTCGTCTCCCGCAACGGCGCCGGTATGAAGCAGGGTGACAACGTCCTGATCTGGGGCGCCAGCGGCGGACTCGGCTCCTACGCCACGCAGTTCGCGCTGGCCGGCGGCGCCAACCCGATCTGTGTCGTCTCCTCCCCGGAGAAGGCCGACATCTGCCGGGCCATGGGCGCCGAGGCGGTCATCGACCGCAACGCCGAGGGCTACAAGTTCTGGAAGGACGAGCGCACCCAGGACCCGAAGGAGTGGAAGCGCTTCGGCAAGCGCATCCGCGAGTACACCGGCGGCGAGGACATCGACATCGTCTTCGAGCACCCGGGCCGCGAGACCTTCGGTGCGTCGGTCTACGTCACCCGCAAGGGCGGCACGATCACCACCTGCGCCTCCACCTCGGGCTACATGCACGAGTACGACAACCGCTACCTGTGGATGTCGCTCAAGCGGATCATCGGCTCCCACTTCGCCAACTACCGCGAGGCGTGGGAGGCCAACCGCCTCATCGCCAAGGGCAAGATCCACCCGACGCTCTCCAAGACGTACACGCTGGAGGAGACCGGCCAGGCCGCCCACGACGTCCACCGCAACGCCCACCAGGGCAAGGTCGGCGTCCTGGCCCTGGCACCCCGCGAGGGCCTGGGCGTCCGCGACCAGGAAATGCGCGAGCAGCACATCGACGCCATCAACCGCTTCCGCAACGTCTGAGGTTCTCCCATGACCGAACGTCAGAAGGACCGGCCCTGGCTCATGCGGACGTACGCCGGTCACTCGACCGCCGAGGCGTCCAACGAGCTGTACCGCCGCAACCTCGCCAAGGGCCAGACGGGTCTCTCGGTCGCCTTCGATCTGCCGACGCAGACCGGATACGACCCGGACCACATTCTCGCCCGCGGCGAGGTGGGCCGTGTCGGTGTGCCCGTCTCACACCTCGGTGACATGCGCCGGCTGTTCCAGGACATCCCCCTGGAGCAGATGAACACCTCGATGACGATCAACGCGACCGCCATGTGGCTGCTGGCGCTCTACCAGGTGGTCGCGGAGGAGCAGGGGGCCGACCCCCGCAAGCTCCAGGGGACCACGCAGAACGACATCGTGAAGGAGTACCTCTCGCGCGGGACGCACGTCTTCCCGCCGGTGCCCTCGCTGCGGCTGACCACGGACATGATCACGTACACGGTCAACCGCATCCCCAAGTGGAACCCGATCAACATCTGCAGCTACCACCTCCAGGAGGCGGGGGCCACCCCGGTCCAGGAGATCGCGTACGCCATGTCGACCGCCATCGCGGTGCTCGACGCGGTCCGCGACTCGGGCCAGGTGCCGCAGGAGAAGTTCGGTGACGTGGTCGCCCGCATCTCGTTCTTCGTGAACGCGGGCGTCCGCTTCATCGAGGAGATGTGCAAGATGCGCGCCTTCAGCCGCATCTGGGACCGCGTCACCCGCGAGCGGTACGGCGTCACCGACGCCAAGCAGCGCCGCTTCCGCTACGGCGTCCAGGTCAACTCCCTCGGCCTGACCGAGGCGCAGCCGGAGAACAACGTCCAGCGCATCGTCCTGGAGATGCTGGCCGTCACCCTCTCCAAGGACGCCCGTGCCCGTGCCGTACAGCTGCCGGCCTGGAACGAGGCGCTGGGTCTGCCCCGGCCCTGGGACCAGCAGTGGTCGCTGCGGATCCAGCAGGTGCTGGCGCACGAGAGCGATCTGCTGGAGTACGAGGACATCTTCGCCGGGTCGCACGTCATCGAGGCCAAGGTGGACTCCCTGGTCGAGGAGTCGCTGGCGGAGATCGACCGGATCCAGCAGATGGGCGGCGCGATGGCGGCCGTCGAGTCCGGCTACCTGAAGTCGGAGCTGGTCTCCTCGCACGCGGCGCGGCGGGCCCGGATCGAAGGCGGCCAGGAGAAGATCGTCGGCGTCAACATCTACGAGACGACCGAGCCCAACCCGCTCACCTCCGACCTGGACGGCGCGATCATGACCGTCGACCCGGCGAACGAGGCCCGGGTCGTCGCCGCCCTCCACGAGTGGCGCGACAACCGCGACGAGGCCCGCGCGACGGAGGCGCTGGCCGCGCTGAAGAAGGCCGCCGCGGGCACCGAGAACATGATGGAAGCCACCGTCGAGTGCGCCCGCGCGGGCGTCACCACCGGCGAGTGGTCCTGGGCGCTGCGGGACGTCTTCGGCGAGTTCCGCGCGCCCACCGGAGTCTCCTCGGCCCCGGTGGCGGTCACCGCCGAGCCGGGCAGCACGCTGGCGCTGGTCCGCGAGAAGGTCACCCGTACCGCCGGCGACCTGGGCGTGGGACGGCTGCGTCTGCTGGTCGGCAAGCCGGGTCTGGACGGGCACTCCAACGGGGCCGAGCAGATCGCCGTACGAGCCCGTGACGCCGGGTTCGAGGTGGTCTACCAGGGGATCCGGCTGACCCCGGAGCAGATCACCGACGCGGCGCTCGCCGAGGACGTGCACTGCGTGGGGCTCTCCATCCTCTCCGGCTCGCACGCGGAGCTGGTGCCCGACGTCCTGCACCGGCTGCGCGAGGCCGGGGCGCCGGACATCCCGGTGATCGCGGGCGGCATCATCCCGCCGGCCGACGCCGCGGCGCTCATCGAGGCCGGTGTGGCCGCCGTCTTCACCCCGAAGGACTTCGGTATCACGGAGATCATCGGCCGTATCGTCGACGAGATCCGGAAAGCGAACAAGCTCGACCCTCTGGAGGTCTCCGCATGACCACGCCCACCACCCCCGTGAACCGGCTGCGCCCCCGGCGTTCGTGTCTGGCCGTGCCGGGCTCCAACCCGCGCTTCCTGGAGAAGGCCCAGGGCCTCCCGGCCGACCAGGTCTTCCTGGACCTGGAGGACGCCTGCGCGCCGCTCGCCAAGGAGGGCGCCCGCCACCACATCGTGGACGCGCTGAACAACGGTGACTGGAGCGGCAAGACCCGGGTCGTGCGGGTCAACGACTGGACGACGCACTGGACGTACCGGGACGTCATCACGGTCGTCGAGGGCGCGGGTCCCAACCTCGACTGCATCATGCTGCCGAAGGTCCAGGACGCCCAGCAGGTCGTGGCGCTGGACCTGCTGCTGACCCAGATCGAGAAGACGATGGGCTTCGAGGTCGGGAAGATCGGCATCGAGGCCCAGATCGAGAACGCCAAGGGCCTGGTCAACATCGACGACATCGCCGCCGCCTCGCCCCGCCTGGAGACGCTGATCTTCGGCCCGGCCGACTTCATGGCCTCCATCAACATGAAGACCCTGGTCGTCGGCCAGCAGCCGCCCGGCTACCCGGCGGACGCCTACCACTACATCCTGATGCGCATCCTGATGGCGGCCCGCAGCCACGACCTCCAGGCGATCGACGGCCCGTTCCTCCAGATCCGTGACGTGGACGCCTACCGCGAGGTGGCCGGCCGCGCCGCCGCTCTCGGGTTCGACGGCAAGTGGGTGCTGCACCCCGGCCAGGTCGACGCCGCCAACGAGGTGTTCTCGCCCTCGCAGGAGGACTACGACCACGCCGAGCTGATCCTCGACGCCTACGACTGGTGCACCTCGGAGGAGGGCGGCAAGAAGGGCTCCGCGATGCTCGGCGACGAGATGATCGACGAGGCCAGCCGCAAGATGGCCCTGGTCATCGCGGGCAAGGGCCGGGCCGCCGGAATGCAGCGTACCTCCAAGTTCGAAGCCCCGGAGGCCTGATCATGCAGTTCGGACGCACTTTTGAGGAGTTCGAGGTCGGTGCCGTCTACAAGCACTGGCCGGGAAAGACGGTCACGGAATACGACGACCACCTCTTCTGCCTGCTGACCATGAATCACCACCCGCTCCACATGGACAGCAACTACGCGGAGAAGACGACCGATTTCGGGAAGAACGTCGTCGTCGGCAACTACATCTACTCGCTGCTGCTCGGCATGTCGGTGCCGGACGTCTCCGGAAAGGCCATCGCCAACCTGGAGGTCGAATCGCTCAAGCACATCGCGCCGACCTTCCACGGCGACACGATCTACGGCGAGACGACCGTCCTGGACAAGACCCCGTCGAAGTCCAAGAACGACCGCGGGATCGTGTACGTGGAGACCAGGGGCTACAAGCAGGACGGCACTGTGGTCTGCGTGTTCCGCCGCAAGGTGATGGTCCCCACCGAGACGTACATCGAGGAGCGGGGCGGCGAGCAGCCGGGCCGCCCGACGCCCGCCATCTAGGCGCGATCAACCAACCCGCGTGAAGCCACAGGAGAAGCAGCCATGACGCGACTCGCCCAGACCGCCGGTCTGAACGACATCCAGCGGGAAATCCTTTCCACGGTCCGGGATTTCGTCGACAAGGAGATCATTCCGGTCGCGACCCAGCTGGAGCACCGCGACGAATACCCCACGGAGATCGTGGAGGGGCTCAAGGAACTCGGCCTGTTCGGGCTGATGATCCCCGAGGAGTACGGGGGCCTGGGAGAGTCGCTGCTCACCTACGCGCTGTGCGTGGAGGAGATCGCGCGCGGCTGGATGAGCGTGTCGGGGATCATCAACACGCATTTCATCGTGGCCTACATGCTCAAGCAGCACGGCACCCAGGAGCAGAAGGACACGTTCCTGCCGCGCATGGCGCTCGGCGAGGTGCGGGGCGCGTTCTCGATGTCGGAGCCGGCGCTCGGCTCGGACGTCTCGGCGATCTCGTCCAAGGGCGTCAGGGACGGCGACGAGTACGTTCTCAACGGCCAGAAGATGTGGCTGACGAACGGCGGAACCTCTACATTGGTGGCCGTTCTGGCCCGAAGTGACGAAGGCCACCCCGAAGGCACCGCGCCGCACAAATCGATGACGACCTTCCTCATCGAGAAGGAGCCCGGCTTCGGAGAGGTCCGGCCCGGCCTGACCATCCCCGGAAAGATCGACAAGATGGGGTACAAGGGCGTCGACACGACCGAACTCATCATGGACGACCTGCGCATTCCGGCCAATCGGGTTCTGGGGGGCACGACCGGCCGAGGGTTTTACCAAATGATGGACGGTGTCGAGGTCGGCCGGGTGAATGTCGCAGCGCGTGGCTGCGGCGTCGCACAGCGTGCATTCGAGCTGGGTGTTTCGTACGCCCAGCAGCGCCACACCTTCGGCAAGCCGATCGCGCAGCACCAGGCGATCCAGTTCAAATTGGCCGAAATGGCCACCAAGGTCGAAGCCGCCCATGCGATGATGGTCAATGCAGCTCGCAAAAAGGACTCCGGGGAGCGCAACGACCTGGAGGCAGGGATGGCGAAGTACCTCGCCTCCGAGTACTGCAAGGAAGTCGTCGAGGACGCCTTCCGCATCCACGGCGGCTACGGCTTCTCCAAGGAGTACGAGATCGAGCGCCTCTACCGTGAGGCACCGATGCTGCTGATCGGTGAAGGTACCGCCGAGATCCAGAAAATGATCATTGGCCGGCGACTCCTGGAGGAGTACCGATTCCAGGGCTGATTGTCCCCTTCCTGGTGATTTGGTGGCGAAGAACATCACACCGGGTCACCTTCGGCGGGGGTCGTCCGACAGTCCGACTCGGCTGCTGGCTTGCCCAGTTGCGCCCGGCAACCGATACCATCTACGGAAAGCCGCCGTCCCCCGTTGCCAGCGCGGCATCATCCGCTACGAAGGTCATTCATGCCCGACAGCCCTATCTCCGCCCGCGGCGGGGTCCGCATCGCACGCGGAGCATCGCCGTGGCTCCTCCCGACCGTCGCCACCGCGGCCCTCAGCCTGGTCCGCGCCCGCAAGTCCGGGCGCTGGGCAGCAGCGGCCGTGCCTACCACCGCGCTCGCGGCGGGCATGCTGTGGTTCTTCCGTGACCCCGAGCGCGAGATCGCCGAAGGCCGGGTCATCTCCCCGGCCGACGGTGTGGTGCAGAGCATCATGCCGTGGAAGGACGGGCGCACCCGGGTCGCGATCTTCATGAGCCCGCTCAACGTCCACGTCAACCGCGCGCCGCTGGCGGGCACCGTGACGTCGGTCGAGCACATCCCGGGCGGGTTCGTCCCGGCGTTCAACAAGGAGAGCGAGAACAACGAGCGCGTTGTCTGGCACTTCGACACCGAGCTCGGCGACATCGAGATGGTGCAGATCGCGGGAGCGGTCGCCCGTCGGATCGTGCCGTACCTCCCGCAGGGCACGAAGGTGGAGCAGGGCGAGCGCATCGGCCTGATCCGCTTCGGCTCGCGCGTCGACATCTACCTTCCGGAAGGTATCGATGTCGCGGTCGAGGTCGGCCAGGCCACTACCGCGGGGGTGACTCGAATTGACCGTAGTTGATCCCAATACCCAGGCCGACTGGGTTCCGGAAGCCGACGAGGCGAGCGACAACGACGCGGAGGACATGCCGCTGTCGATGCGGCTGTCGATAGCGGACACGCTCACCCTCGGTAACGCCACGTGCGGATTCATGGCGGTGTACTTCACCACCACCGGGATCCTCATCCCGCACCTCACGGGCAGCGAGGAGACGGGCATGGCCCGTCACTCGGCGGCCACCGCCGTGATCCTCATGCTGATGGCGGCGATCTTCGACCTCTTCGACGGGCTCGTGGCACGGAAGCTGCGCTCCTCGCCGATGGGGGCCGAGCTGGACAACCTCTCCGACCTCATCAGCTTCGGGCTCGCCCCGGCCTACTTCGTGCTCGTGTACGGGATGGTCGCGGACGACGCCCACCAGCGGGTGTCGGCGCTGGCGGCGATCGTCGTGCTGCTCGCGGTGGTGCTGAGGCTGGCGAGATTCTCCTGTGTGACCTTGAAGGACGGCGTGTTCCAGGGCATGCCGAGCCCCTTCGGAGCGCTGACGGTCGTCTCGATCGTGCTCCTGGAGCTGCCGTTCGTCCCGACGCTGCTGGCGATCATCGGGGTGGCGTGGCTGATGGTGAGCCGGGTCGAGTACCCGAAGCCGCGGGGCATCCTCGCGGTGGCGATGCTCAGCTGGATCGTAGGTGCGATGGGGCTGCTCGCGGCGTGGGCGTTCGACGCGCCGGGCGGTCAGCTGCTGCTCCAGACCGGCTGCGCGCTCCAGGTCGTCCTCGGTGCGGTGATCCCGCTCTTCGCCACCGCGCGACGGGTCAACACGTTCCGTGACAACCGGCGCGAGGCGCGGGCGGCGCAGCACCCGTAGCGGTACGGACGCGGCGTCACACATGCAGGACGAGGCGAAGGCCCGGATGCTCCCCGGCATCCGGGCCTTCGTGCGTCTGCGTCACCGGTCCGCCGGAGCACAGGTGACCGCCAGGATCGCCATGTCGTCCCGGTGGCCGTCTCCCGTCCACCGCCCGACGTCCGCCGCCAGATCGGCCGGCCCGGGTCCGTCCGGCCGCTCCCTCCGCAGGGCCCGGGTCCGTCCGGCCGCTCCGTCCGCACGCTCCGGGCGGGGGGCCTCACTCGCCGGGGCGCGGCTCCCACGGCTCCAGGCTCCAGATCAGTTCGGCGCGTAGCGGGCCGGAGCGGGCGAGGAAGGTGCCGTGGTCCGGGGCGAGGGCGGCGAGCTGCGAGGCGTGGCTGAGGACCACCGCGCGTTTGGCGGCCCACTGCTCGTCGGAGAGCACCAGCTCGCGCTCGACGGTTACCCGGTGGCGGCGGGTGAGCTGCTGGTAGGCGGTCCCCCACTTCTGGCCCGCGGCCAGCGCCCCGGATGCCTTGGGCGTGCCCCACTCCGGCAGGTGCCCGGTGTAGGGCAGGTCGGCGTAGACCCAGGGAGCGGGGGCTCCGGCGGCGGCGAGGGCGCGTTCGGTGCGGAGGCGTACGGCCTCGTGGTCGGGCTGGTTGGTGCCGAGCGGGACGAGGACGCGGGTGGTGGGGGCGAGCGTGCGGAGGAGGGCGTCGAGCGCGTCGGGTCCGTCGCCGTCGGTGACGTACGGGCCGTCGGGGTGGTCGATGAGGAGCTGCTCGGCGCCCAGCAGCTCGCAGGCGCGGGCGTCCTCGGCGCTGCGGACCCGGTGGGCCTCGGCGGCCGTGGTGAAGCCGCAGACGGAGTCCCACCAGGAGACGGGCGCGCCCGGCGGTGGCGGGCCGCCGTGGACGGTGACGATCGCGAGCGGGCCGGGCAGGGTGGGCAGGAGCCCGGCGAGGGAGAGCGCGGCGTCGTCGAAGTGCGGTGAGACGACGAGGGTGCGCCAAGGGGGCGGTACGAGCACGGTTCCTCCGGAAGGAGCGGGTCAGGGTGCGTTCAAGCCCTGGGGATGTCCAGGGCGGCGAGGGCGGTGTCCCAGGCCGCGTCGTCGCCCTCCCAGCGGCCGGGCCGCGCGGCGACGGTGGACCAGGTGATCCCGGGCGGGAGTGCGGCGGTGGTCTCCGGTGGCGTACGGCGCAGCCAGAGCAGGTCGCCGTCGTGGTCCGGGTAGCGGGAGCGCAGGAGGTCGTGCAGGGCGGCCAGGTCGTCGGCGCCGCTCTCGTCGAACGCGTCGTGGTGCACGTACAGGACCCGGGAGCGGGAGGCCGTCAGCGTCCGCCAGCGGTCGGCGAGGTACGCGAACTTCTCCCGGACCCGCGGATACTGCTCGGCAACGATGTCAGGGGTCAGCGGGGTGCCCTCGGGGGCGTGGAAGTCGTGGAAGAAGCGGATGTCCGAGCCCCGGTCCCTTACGCAGAGGCCGTCGCTGAACGGCTCGCACAGGCCGGGCCGCAGGACATTGGCGAAGTCGGCCGCGATGGTCTCCCGTACGGCGACGAGGTCGAGGTCGAGCCAGTCGAAGAAGTGGGCCCGGTCCTGGCCGGTGATGCGGCGGAGCTGGTAGGTGGACTCGCAGTGGTAGCCGAGGCCGACGCAGACGTCGTACATGGCGGACGCCGTCAGGCGCCGGTGCGCCGCAGCAGGACGCCGACGCTGCCGCGTTTGCCCAGGTAGGCGCGGCCGCCGCAGACGGTCTCCAGCGCGGGCGCGACGAGTCGGGTCTCGTCCGCCTTCTCCCAGTGCGGGGTGCTCGTGAGCCACGGGGTCAGCCGGGCGGCGAGGGTCTCGGGTTCGAGGGCGACGAAGACCAGGTCGGCCGGGAGCCGGTCGAGCAGGGCGAGGTCCTGGCCGTAGTAGAGCATCTCGATCAGGAGGTAGGCCGCTCCCGGCAGCGTCCGGCCGGCGGCCAGCTCCTCCAGCGAATCGGGCCGGACCCGGGCGGTGTCCGCGACCCGCTCGGTCAGTCGCCGGCGGAAGGCGGCGTTCGGTTCGGTCGCATGGACGGTGAAGCCCTTGTCCACGAGCCGGGTGGTGAGCGCCCCTTCGCAGGCGCCGGCCTCGACCAGGGGGCCGCTGCCGGGCGGACAGTGCCCGGCGATCCACGCCACGGTGGCGTCCAGCCGCTCGGCCTCGTACGCGGAGGTGGCGAACTCCCACGGGTCGGCTACCGTGGCCGCGTCCTCGTCGAGGCTGGCCAGCAGCGCGAACAGCCGCTCGCGCTCCTCCGCCGGTCCGGCTTCGAAGAACCGCTCGGTGGCATGGACGCGCCCAGTCTGTACGACGTGCTCGGCGGACCCGGTACGCAGCAGGTGCCCGCAGTTCCGGTTGACGAAGCCGAGCTTGGCTCCCACTTCCTCCCGGTCCAGCGGCCGGTCCACGTCACTGATGAACTGGAGGTACGGCGAGTGGCCGACGGCGTGCAGGACGGCCGGCCCGCCCGGAGCGACGGCAGCGGCGGCGTCCCGGCCGAGGCGGCCTCTGCTGCGCCGGGTGTCGGCGGGCGAGTGGGTCCAGAGCCGGGCCTCGACGCCCTGGGCCGCGGCCTCGATCAGTGCGGCCAGCGTCTCCGGTCCTGGCGATGCGGCGCTCTCGTCGACGGGCCGGACGTGCCGGCCGAGGGCGGCGAGGCGGTCGGTGAGCGGCAGGTCCGCCGGAAGCACCAGGTGTTCGGCGGTGTCGCCCAATAGGACGTGGACCTCGCGGCTCCACTCCTGCCGGTCGGCGGGCGCGGAGCCGGCGGCCCCGAAGTCGGCGGTTGCGGAGCCGGCGAGCACGGAGAGGAAGTCGAGTACGGCGTCCTCGGCCCTGAGTACGGCCACGATGTCGATCAAGGGATGGACCTCCTCAGCGGGACGCGGGCAAGCAGCGGATACAGGGAGCTGAACGGAACGGCCCGCGGCTCGGCGGCCCCTCGTCCGGAGTCGAGCCAACCATCTCCACTCCAGGTGGTCCAGACCAATTTTCCGCCGAACACGGAACCCGTACGCGGTGGTTGCGAGGCGTCCGACGCCCCGATACGGCCCCTGCCGCACGGGACCGTCGCCCGCGCACCAGCACCCGATTTCAGCCACCGGCCCAGGCTCCTACCACGTCCCGTCCGCCCGCGCCAGAGGCGAACCCCTCCCGGTGGCTGAGAAGTTCCGGCAGGAGGCTGAGTACGGGGTGGCCGTCAAACCGGCGCGCCGGGCTTCTAGAATCACCTCGCATCCGACGCTCCGACGACCCGGTCGGAGACGCGGAGCAGGGGAACGACGGGGGTCCGATGATGGCGAAGCACAGGTTCGGCGCGGTACGTGCGGTGGCGGTCGCGGCGGCGGGCGTACTGCTCGCGGGCTGCGGAAACGCGGGATCGAAGGCCGGGGACGACCCGGATCCGAAGCCCTCCGCCTCGGCGCGGCAGGCCGGCGGTTCCACGGAGCCCTCCGGGTCGCCGGAGCCGGAGAAGTCGCAGGAGTCCAAGGAGCCGGGCGCGCTGCCGAGCGCGTACGACTTCACGCCCGCGCCGGACCGGGTCCCGAAGACGGCGGCCGAGGCCCGCAGGCTGACGCGCAACGCCGCACTCGGAGAGGCCGACTGGACGGCGGGCATGGTGCGCGGGACGCCGTACGAGACCGCCGGGACCTGGACCGTACTGGCCGATTCCTGTGTCTGGAGCCGGAGCACGCTGCCCGACGGCGTGCTGGACTCCTTCACCCGGCGGCTCGACGTCCCGGCACAGGACGGCAAGGAGCGGGTGAAGGGGTCGGTGACCGTGACCGTGCACAAGACCGTCGAAGGTGCCGACCGGGAGATCAAGGACACGGTGCAGGAGAGCTTCCGGTGCCCCGCGCAGGAGTTGGGCGGCGGGCAGCGGCTGAGCGGGCTGATGTCGCTGCAGTTCGACCAGAAGGACGTGCGCAACGCGGACGCCTCGCTCTTCGAGGCGGGCAAGTACACCGGTCCCGGTTCGGACGGCACGCAGGACTACGTGTGGTCCAAGTCCCGGATCGGTTCGGTGACGACGGCCGTCTCGGTCAAGGGCGCCAAGGGGTACGAGACCACCGATCTGCTGCGGATCGCGGCCGAGGGCGGCGCCAAGGTGCTGTACCGCGTCGAACTGGAACTGAAGTAGGCCCGGAGCGCCTCCGGACGGACGACGACACGATCACGACGCAGGGACGTAACCGCTGATGGAACCGCTCCGCTCCACCGACCCGGCACGCATCGCCGGGTACCGCGTCCTCGGCCGGCTCGGTGCCGGGGGCATGGGTGTGGTCCTGCTGGGGCGGTCGCCCGGCGGTGCGCTGGTGGCCATCAAGCTGATCCGCGCCGAGTACGCGGACGACCCCGGGTTCCGCACCCGGTTCCGGCGCGAGGTGGCGATCGCCCGGCAGGTGCGCAACCGGTGGGCGGTGCCGGTGGTCGACGCCGATACGGAGGCGGCGGCTCCATGGCTGGCCACCGAGTTCGTGCCGGGTCCGCCGCTGAGCGAGGCGGTGGGCGGTGGTGCTCCGCTGCCGGAGCGCAGTGTGCGGGCGCTCGGCTCGATGCTGGCGGAGGCGCTGGAGGCCGTCCACCGCGCGGGGCTCGTTCACCGGGACGTGAAACCCGGCAACGTCCTGCTCGGCCTCGACGGTCCCCGGCTGATCGACTTCGGGATCGCGCGGGCCCTGGACGACACGGTGCTCACGGCGACGGACGCGATCGTCGGCTCCCCCGGCTTCCTCTCTCCGGAGCAGGCGCAGGGCCGGCGGATCGGCCCGGCGAGCGACATCTTCTCGCTGGGCTGTGTGCTGGTGTACGCGGCGACCGGCGGGCGGCCGTTCGGCAGCGGCCCGGTCGAGGCGATGCTCTTCCGTACGGTGCACGACCCGGCGGACCTCGGCGCGCTGCCGCCGGGGCTGCGGCCGGTGGTGGAGGCGTGCCTGTCGAAGGAGCCGGAGGGACGGCCGACGGCCGCGGACATCCGGCGCGCGTTCACCGAGGACACCTCGGGCGGCAGCTGGCTGCCCGGCCCGGTGACCCACCTCATCGCCGAGCGCTCGGCCCGGATGCTGGCCCTGCCCGACATCGAGGCGACCAGCCTGGACGCCGGTGCCACGGTGGAGACCGGCGCCGCGAGCCGGGACACCACCGCCGTGCCTGCCGCTCCCGGGCGGCGGCGTTTCCTCGCGTACGTCACCGGCGGCGCGGTCCTCGCGGCGGCGGGCGGGACCACCGCCTGGCTGGCCACGGCGTTCGGCGGTGAGAAGGACCCGGGCGGCGAGAGCGAAGGCGACAAGGCGACGGCCCGGCCCGAGCTGCGCATCGGGCTGCAGGCCGACCTCAGCGGTCCGTCGGCGGCCACCGGCGAGGGCCAGGAGCGGGCGGCGCTGCTTGCGGTCGAGGAGCACAACGCCCGCGAGGACGCGCCGTTCACGCTGCGCCTGGTGGTGGCCGACGACGGCGGCGCGGAGGAGAAGGCGACGGCGGCCGTGCGGCGGTTCGCCGAGGATCCGCTGCTGGTGGCGGCGATCGGGGCGACCGGCGCGGACGCGGCGCGCGAGGCGCTGGTGGCGTACGACGAGGCGGCGCTGCCGCTGCTCAGCGTGGTGGACGGCGACACCCGCAACCTGAACCGGATCTTCCTCTGCGCCCGGCCGCGCAACGACATGCAGATGCTGCCGGTGGCGCAGTTCCTGGGCGCGCGCGGGATCGACACGGTGGCGCTGGTGGACGACGGGACCGAGTACGGCCGCCAGACCACCCGGTTCCTGGACGCGGGGCTGCGGGGCAACGGGCGGACGGTCCTCGCGGAGACGGTCCGGGAAGGCACGGCCGATCTGGACGCCGAGGCGGAGCGGATCGTGGCGAAGAGGCCGGGGGCGGTGGTGTACGGGGGCGGGTGGCGGGATGCGGGGCGGTTCGCGCGGGCGCTGACGAAGGCGGGGTTCCGCGGGCCGAAGATCGGCACCCAGGCCGTGCACGATCCCCGGTTCCTGGCGGAGGCGGGCGAGGACGCGGCGAGGTGGCTGGTCGTGTCGACGGCCGCCGACCCCGCCTCCGTACCCTCGGTGCACCCGTTCGCCGCCGCGTACCGGGGGCGCTTCGACAGCGCACCGCCACTGCTGGCCGCCGAGGCGTACGACGCGGTCGGGCTGATCGCGGCCTGCGCGGAGGGGATGGGCCGGGAGCGCGTGACGCGGCAGGACATGCTGCCGGTGCTGCGGTCGACGCGGTACAAGGGCGTGTCCAAGAGCTACGCGTTCGAGGCCGCCAACGGGATGTACACCGGCACCGGGGTCTTCATCTACCGCGTGGAGCGGGGTCGTTTCCGGTACATCGGGATGGACGGGCGCAAGGTCTGATCAAGTCGGCCCATTTCGGGACCTTATGAGATCTCGTCCGGTGTGACAGCGCGCCACATCCCGCTCTGAGTCGCTAATTTGAGCTTCCAAGGCAATATTTTGCGCAGCGGCATAGACGCCCTTGCGGGGTCTCTCCTAGCCTCAGGGCGTCCGCAGAGCCCCCGAGCCGCAAGGACGGACCTCCCGTGACCCCTCCCCCACCACCTCCACGCCCCGGCCGCATCCTGCGGCGCTCCCTCGCCGCCTCCTTGGCGCTGACCCTCACCGCGCTGGCCGCCGCCACCTCGATCGTCGTGGCCGGCGCGCCGCCCGCCGCTGCCGCCGCCGTCCCCGCACCCTCGCCGCTGAACGTGCCCGGACGCGGGGCGACCGTCCCGTTCAAGGAGCACGAGGCCGAGTACGCCGCGACCAACGGCACGCTCATCGGCCCGAACCGGCTCTACGGCTCGCTGCCCTCGGAGGCCTCGGGCCGCCAGGCCGTCACGCTCGACGCGGTCGGTGAGTACGTGGAGTTCACCCTCACCGCACCGGCCAACGCCATGACCTTCCGCTACTCGCTGCCGGACAACGCCGCCGGGACGGGCCGGGACGCCGCGATCGACGTGCGGGTCAACGGAACACAGCTCAAGAGCGTGCCGGTGACCTCCAAGTACGGCTGGTACTACGGGGGTTACCCGTTCAACAACAACCCCGGCGACACCAACCCGCACCACTTCTACGACGAGACCCGGACCATGTTCGGCTCCACCCTGCCGACCGGCACCAAGGTCCGCCTCCAGGTCTCCTCCACCGCCCAGTCCCCCACGTTCACCATCGACCTGGCCGACTTCGAGCAGGTCGCCGCACCGATCGGCAGGCCTTCCGGAGCACTGGACGTGGTGAGCGACTTCGGCGCCGACCCGACCGGCGCGGCGGACGCGACGGCGAAGATCCAGGCAGCGGTGGACGCGGGCCGCACGCAGGGCCGGGAGGTGTACATCCCGCAGGGCACGTTCAAGGTCCAGGACCACATCATCGTCGACAAGGTGACCTTGCGCGGCGCGGGCCCCTGGTACAGCGTACTGACCGGCCGGCATCCCACGGAGCGCCACAAGGCCGTCGGCGTCTACGGCAAGTACGCTTCTCAGGGCGGCAGTTCGAACGTCACACTCAAGGACTTCGCGATCATCGGCGACATCCGCGAGCGGATCGACGACGACCAGGTGAACGCCATCGGCGGGTCGCTCTCGGACTCGGTCGTCGACAACCTCTGGCTCCAGCACACCAAGTGCGGCGCCTGGCTGACCGGCCCGATGAACAACTTCACCATGAAGAACACCCGGATCCTGGACCAGACGGCCGACGGGGTGAACTTCCACTACGGCGTCACCAACTCCACCGTCACCAACACCTTCGTCCGCAACAGCGGTGACGACGGCCTCGCCATGTGGGCGGAGAACATCCCGAACGTGAACAACAAGTTCACGTTCAACACCGTCATCCTGCCGATCCTGGCGAACAACATCGTGACGTACGGCGGCAAGGACATCACGATCTCCGACAACGTCATGTCGGACACCATCACCAACGGCGGCGGCCTGCACATCGCCAACCGCTATCCCGGGGTCAACTCCGGTCGCGGAACCGCCGTCTCGGGTACGCACACCGCCGCCCGCAACACGCTCATCCGGACCGGGAACAACGACTTCAACTGGCAGTTCGGGGTCGGAGCGGTCTGGTTCAGCGGCCTCAACGAACCGATCCAGGGCGCGACGGTCAACGTCACCGACACCGAGATCCTGGACAGCTCCTACGCGGCGATCCACCTCATCGAAGGCGCGAGCAACGGACTGAACTTCAACCGGGTGAGGATCGACGGGGCGGGGACCTACGCGCTCCAGATCCAGTCGCCGGGCCGGGCCACGTTCACCGATGTCGTCGCCAGGAACATCGCGCAGTCCAACCCGATCCACAACTGTGTCGGCGCGGGCTTCCAGATCACCCGGGGCTCCGGCAACTCCGGCTGGTACGCCGATCCGCCCGCCTGCACGGGTGTCTGGCCGCCTCCGGTGTGGACCAACGGCGGAGTGCCGGGCGGCGGCCCCGGTGGCCCGACCGACCCGCCCGGACCCACGGACCCGCCGGGCCCGACCGACCCGCCGGAGGAGACCGGCAACCTCGCGCAGGGCCGTGCGGTGACGGCGAGCAGCCATGTCGACGTGTACGGCGCCGGCAACGCGGTGGACGGCAACCCGAACACGTACTGGGAGAGCCGCAACAACGCCTTCCCGCAGTCGCTCACCGTGGACCTGGGCTCGGCGAAGGCGGTCAGGCGGGTGGTGCTGAAGCTGCCTCCGGCGGCCGCCTGGGCGACGCGCTCCCAGACCCTGAGCGTGCTGGGGTCCACCGACAACTCCACGTACAACACCCTCAAGGCGTCGGCGGGTTACACCTTCAACCCGTCGAGCGGGAACACCGCCACGGTCACCCTGCCGGGGACCTCGGCCCGCTATCTGCGGCTGGCGTTCACCGGCAACACCGGCTGGCCGGCCGCGCAGCTCGCGGAGGTGGAGGCGTACACGAGCTGAGCATCCTGACGAGGCCGGGCCCGGCCGCGTCCCTCGCGGCCGGGCCCGACTCACCTGCTCAGGACGTCACTTCACCGTGAACGACTTCGCTGCCTCGGAGACCGACGCCGGGCTGATGACCTTCAGGCCGCCGGGGACCGTGTCATCCGGCTTCATGATGACGCTCTCCCGGGTGGACGGCGCCGCCGGGTCGGAGAAGTCGTGCGTGACGCCGAACTCCGTTCCGTACCCCTTGATCGTGAGCAGCGCCTTGTCCACGCCCTCGCGGGTGAGGTCCTTGTCGTCGCACGCCTTGTCCAGCGCCTCGCCGAAGATGGAGGCCGCCGTCCAGCCCGCGACGACGCCGTTGTCGAGGACGTCGTTCGGGTACTGCGAGGCGTACTCCTTCGCCAGCAGCGACGGACCGTCGCCGGGGTCGCCGATGGGGAGGGTGGAGGAGGCGATGTAGTAGTCCTTCAGCAGCGCCGGGCCCGCCTGGGTCTTCAACAGCTGCGGTGCGTAGGCGGAGTTGTTGCCGACGACCGGGACGTCGAAGCCGGTGGCGGCGGCGACGCCGACGAGCGAGGCCGCCTGGCGCGGACCGGCGCTGACGACGACGGCCTTCACTCCGGCCTGCTTGAGGGCGGCGACCTGGGCCGTCATGTCGTTGTCGGTCGGCTTGATCTTCTGCTCGACGACGGTCAACCCGGCTTCCTTCGCGGCGTGCTTGGAGCCGGTGAGCGCGTTCTCGCCGTAGTCGCCCTCGAAGTACACGTGGCCGATCTTGTCGCCCTCGGCGATCCGCTTCTCCCTGAGCAGGTGGTCGATCAGGTTGATGGTCTCGATGTCGTAGGTGGCGCCGACGACGCGGATGTACGGCGAGCCGAGCAGGTTGGCCGACCAGGCCTGCGGCAGCACAAGTCCCTTGTCCTTGCCGTCGATCCGCTGCTCGACCGCGGCGACGAACGGCGAGCCGATGAACTGCGCGAAGCCGAGCACCTTCGGTTCCAGCTCGGTGTATCCGGCGATGGCCTTCTGCGGGTCGTAGCCGTGGTCGCGTACGGTCAGTTCGATCTTCCGGTCACAGATGCCGCCCTTGGCGTTGATCTGCTTCGCCCACAGCTGCTGGGCCTGGGTGACGCTCTTGCCGAGCGAGGCGTACACGCCGGTCATGTCGGTGAGGACACCGAGCGAGATCGTCGAGGAGGAGACACCGGGACCCGTCTTGATCCCGCCCTCGTCCTGCCCCTCGCCCTTTCCTTCGGTCGCCTTGCCGCTGCACCCGACGAGAGTGACGGCGAGGGCCGCGACCACGGCCGTGAGCGCTCTGAGTTTCATTTCTTCTCCCCTGATTTCTTCGGACGCGTGAAGCGACGCGGGCGCCCGGCGCCGGAGCGCGGGCGTGCGAGGCCGAGGCGGGCGAGGCCGCCGGGCAGGAACAGGACCACCGCGACCACCGCGGCGCCGTACAGATAGCGGGACGCCTCACCGGGTGCCAGACCGCCCGTACCGGGAGCGGAGACCAGCGGGAGGGAGTCGCTGTAGTGCGTCAGCACCTGCGGGAGCAGGGAGACGAAGAAGGCGCCGACGACGGCTCCCGCGACGCTGCCGAGCCCGCCGATGACGATCATGGCGAGGTATTCGAGGGACAGGATCATGCCGAAGTACTCGGGCACGGTCCGCTGGAAGACCAGTGCGAGCAGGACGCCGGCGAGGCCCGCGTACATCGAGGACAGGACGAAGACGCCGGCCCGGTAGCGCGCCACCGGCACGCCCATCACGCCTGCCGCGATCCGGTGGTCGCGGATCGCGTTCATCGCCCGGCCCGGCCTGCCCCGCAGGATGCCGCGGGCGAACAGGGCGCTGAGCAGCAGCGCGGCCAGGCCCACGTACCAGAGCTTCTCCGAGGAGCCGAACGGCACGGCGGCGATGACGACTTCGGTGTCGTCGAAGGTGAACCCGAGGAGGGAGAGCGGCGGTACCTCCCGGCCGTTGTAACCCCCGGTCAGCGAGCCCGCGTTGAACAGGACGTGCTGCCCGATGAAGATCAGCGCGAGGGTCGCGATACCGAGGTACGCACCGCGCAGCCGTCCGGCGATCGGACTGAACAACCCGCCCGCAGCTCCGGCCAGCGCCACGGCGAGGATCGCGGCCAGCCAGGTGGGCAGCCCGAGTCCGGTCAGGGTGTGGCCGTTCTCGGTGCTGGACTCGCCCGCCAGGATGCAGTAGCCGTACGCACCCACGGCGAGGAAGAAGGCGTGGCCCATGGAGAGTTGGCCGGTGGCGCCGGTGAGCATGTTGAGCCCGATGGCACCGATCGCCGCCGCCATCGCGAACAGTCCGGCCTGGAGCCAGAAGCGGTCCAGGTAGAACGGGAGGGCGAGGAGCAGGACGGAGGCGATGAGGACGGCGTACGTACGGGGTCGGCGCAGCCGGCCGGTGAGGCTCGAAGCGCCGGCAGGTGCGGGAGTGGGCGCGGTTGTCGCCTCGGGCGCGGCTTCGGCGGTGGTGTCAGACACGGGCCAGCTCCTTCGTGCCGAAGAGTCCGGCCGGCCGGATGAGCAGGACCGCGACCATCACCAGATAGGGCGCAAGGTCGCCGATGCCCCGGCCGAGGAAGGAGAGGTCGCTCTGGTAGCCGGTGGCGAGCGACTCGGTGACACCGACGATGAGTCCGCCGGCCAGCGCCCCGGTGGTGGAGTCGAGTCCGCCGAGGATGGCTGCGGGGAACGCCTTGAGCGCGGCGAGCGAGGTGGCGCGTTCCAGGCCAGGGGTCGGGAAGACCGTGAGGAAGAGCGCGGCGACGGCGGCGAGGGCTCCGGCGACGGCCCAGGCGGCGAGCGAGACCCTGCCGAGCTTGATGCCCATGAGGGCGGCGGTCTGCGGGTTCTCGGCGGCGGCCCGCATGGAGACGCCCCACGAGGTGTAGCGGAAGGCCAGCAGGAACACGGTGATGAGGAGCCCGGCGGCGAGGAACGCGGCGATCCTGGTCTGGGCGAGGGTGATCCCCCCGATCTGGACGACCTCGTTGCCCCACGGGTCGCCGAGTGCGAGGACGTCCGTGCCCATGCGGCGGGTGAGTTCGGTGATGAGGAGGATGTCGACGCCGATGGTGACGATGGCCAGGACGCTGTGGTCGCTGCCCCGGTAGCGGCGCATCACGAAGAACTCGATGGCCGCGCCGACGGTCGCCGCTCCGGCGATGCCGACGAGCAGCGCGGGCCAGAACCCGATGTCGTCGTGGAGGACGGCGGTGACGTAGCCGCCCGCCAACAGCAGGGAGGCGTGGGCGAAGTTGACGACCTCGGTGGCCTTGAAGATGACGACGAAGCCGAGCGCGATCAGTGCGTAGACCGAACCGATCGACAGGCCGCCGAGGAGGAGTTCGATGAACGTGGTCATTGAGGTGCTCCCAAGTAGGCCTGGACGACGGCCGGGTCGTTCTGGACCTCGGCGGGTGTGCCGCCCGCGATCCTGCGTCCGAAGTCGAGTACGGTCACCGCGTCCGCCAGCCGCATCACGACGCCCATGTCGTGCTCGACCAGCACGATGGAGATGCCGAGGCTGTCGCGTACGTCGGCGACGACGGCCGCGGTGCGGCGGCGTTCGTCGGCGGTCATCCCGGCGATCGGCTCGTCCAGGAGCAGGACCCTCGGCTCCATGCAGAGCGCGCGGCCGAGCTCGACGAGCTTCTGCTGCCCGTACGGGAGGGAGCCCGCCGGGCGTTCCAACGCCGCCTCCAGGCCGATGAACGCGGCGATCTCGCGGACCCGGTCCAGGTGGCGCCGCTCCTCGCGGGCGGCGGACGGCAGCCGGAGACCGGTGGCGAGGAAGCCGGAGCGGGTGAGCCGGTGGCGGCCGAGCAGCAGGCTGTCGGCGACGGTGGCGTGCGGCGGGAGCGCGATGTTCTGGAAGGTACGGGCGACGCCGAGTGCGGCGATGGCGTGCGGCGCGAGTCCGGTGAGCTCGGTGGTGCCGAGGTGGACGGTGCCGGCGGCGGCGCGGTAGACGCCGGAGAGGACGTTGAAGCAGGTGGACTTGCCCGCGCCGTTGGGGCCGATGACGGCGTGCACGCTGCCGGGCTCCACGGTGAAGGAGACGGCGTCGAGAGCGGTGAGGCCGGCGAAGCGTACGGTCACGTCGGTGACGGTGAGCGCGGCCGTGGTGGTGCCGGCCGCGGGTGCCGGTGCGGTCGTCACGCGGACCACCTGCTCAGGGTGCGCCGGTTGCGGGAGGCCACGTCCGCGTCGGCGGCGGCCTCCTCGTCGACCACGCCGAGATAGCGGCGGCGCACCTCGTCGGAGGCGGCGAGTTCATCGGCCGGCCCGTGCAGGGCGACCTCGCCGACATCGAGGACGTACGCCGTCGAGGCCAGCCGCAGCGCGATGGCCGCGTTCTGCTCGACGAGCATGACGGAGGTGCCGCTCGCGTTGATCTCCTGCACGGTCTCCGCGATCCGGGCCGCCATCAGCGGGGCGAGGCCGAGCGAGGGCTCGTCCAGCAGGAGCAGCCGGGGCCCGGCCATCAGGGCGCGGCCCATCGCCAGCATCTGCTGCTCGCCGCCGGAGAGCAGCCCGGCCCGCTGGTGCGCGCGGTCGGAGAGGACCGGGAACAGCGCGTGGACGCGGGCCAGCGCGGCGCTCGTCCGCTGGCGCCCGCCGCGCGCGCCGAGGGCGCCCGCGCGCAGGTTGTCGGCCACCGTCATCCGGGCGAAGACCTGCCGGCCCTCCGGTACCTGGACCACACCCGCGGCCACCACCTGGGCGGGCCGCAGCCCCTCCAGGGGGCGGCCGTCGAACCGGATGGTGCCGGTGCCCGTACCGCGGTGGAAGCCGAGGGTCCGCGATACGGCCCGCAGCAGCGTGGTCTTGCCCGCGCCGTTGCCGCCGAGTACGGCGGTGATCGCGCCGTCCGGCACATCGACGGAGATGTCGCGCAGAGCGCGGACCGGGCCGTAGCCGACGGACAGTGCGCGGATCTCTAGCGTTGCCATGCGTCCTCCTCCTTCCGCCTTCTCATGTCGTGCTGGTCTGTGGGGTGTGGCTTCGTGTGGTGCCACAGACCAGCACCGGGCGGAGCGCGCGTCCACGGGGCGGGGCGGAGTCGATGCGGGTGACCAGCGAGCGAAGGGCCTCGTTGTGCACGCGCACAGAGGCGGCGCCGGGCGGGGTCCGGTCCGTGCGGCCGGTGGCATCCTCATCGGTCACCGGCGGGACCGGCCCGGACGGCCCGCCTCCGCGGCGGTGTCCCGTCGGATGTCCCGGCAGCGGGCGAGTGGCGCCGGTCACCGGTCCGGCGGACGGAGGCGGGGATGCGGCGGGAGACGCGGGACGGGGAGCGGACGCCGGCGCAGGTGCGGCCCTCGGCCGGGGAGCCGGCGGCGCGGGAGACCGTGGCGCCGGAGGAGCGGTGGCCGGCGGCCCTGGTGGCGGCCGCCCCGGAGCTGTCCGCGCGGCTGGTCGCGGAGGTGTTCGGCCCGCTGCTGGCGCTGGCCCCGGCGGAACGGGCGCTGCTGGTGGGGACGTTGGAGGCGTGGCTGGAGTGCGGAGGCTCGGTGGGGCGGGCGGCGGTACGGCTGCGGTGCCACCGGAACACGGTGTTCAACCGGCTGCGCCGCCTGGAACGCCTCACCTCACGGTCGCTGTCGCACCCGCGCGAACTGGTCGAGACGGTGCTGGCGCTGGACGCGCTGCGGCTGTCGGCGGCGGGGCGGGGGTGAGGGGCGGCCGGCGCGGGAGGGAGAAGGGCTGGTCGTACGTGGCGTACGACCAGCCCTTCTCCGGCGGTCGGCCGGGAAGGCTGATCAGCTCAGGAAGTCCCGCGCGATCGACTCGGCCGCCCGTTCCAGCAGCGGACCTGCCTCGGCCATCGAGCGTGCCGGGTCCGGTTCCAGCTCGGCCAGGGCGTAGGCGCGCGCGATGCCCGCCCCGCTCAGAGCCTCCTGCGACAGCGCGAGGCGGCCGCAGACCGCGACGGTCTCGATCCCGGCATCGCGGGCGGCCGCGGCGACGCCGGCCGGGGCCTTGCCGTGCAGGGTCTGCTCGTCGAGCGAGCCCTCGCCGGTGATGACCAGCGTGGCGCGGGCGAGCGCGGGGGCGAAGCCGAGGACGTCGAGCATGACCTCGATGCCGGGCCGGAAGCGGGCACCGAGGGCGACGAGCGCCCCGTAGCCGATGCCGCCGGCGGCTCCGGCGCCGGGCAGGGCCGCCGTCTCCGGCCCCAGGACGGAGGCGTAATGGCTCAGGGCCGCGTCGAGGACCGCGATGTCCTCCTCGCTCGCGCCCTTCTGCCGCCCGTACACCTCGGGTGCGCCCTTGGGCCCGGTCAGCGGGTTGTCCACGTCGCTGGCCAGGACCAGGTCCACGTCCTTCAGCCGCGGGTCGAGCCCGGACAGGTCGGCCTCGGCCAGCTCGGCCAGTGCCCCGCCACCGGGGCCGACGGGCTTGCCGCCCGCGTCCAGGAAGCGGGCCCCGAGGGCGGCGAGCATGCCCGCGCCGCCGTCCGTGGTCGCGCTGCCGCCGACCCCGAACACGATGGTCGTCGCACCGGCGTCCAGCGCGGCCGCCAGCAGTTCGCCGGAGCCGTACGTGGTGGCCGTGAGCGGGGCGAACACCCCGTCGGGCAGGTGCTGGAGGCCTGAGGCCTCGGCCATCTCCACCACGGCGGTGGACTGGCGCAGCGCGTACGCCGCCGTCACCGGGTCCCCGAGGGGGCCGGTCACCCGTGCCTCACGCCGCTCGAACCCGGCGGCCACCGCCGCCGCGACCGTGCCGTCGCCGCCGTCCGCGACGGGCAGCGTCTCCACCCGTACGCCGGGGACGACGCGCCGCAGCCCGGCCGTCACCCGCTCCGCGACCTGTACGGCCGTGAGCGAGCCCTTGAACTTGTCCGCCGCGACGAGCACGCGGGCGGTCTCCACATCTGCTCCGTCCGTCACCTTGCATCCCTTGCCTTCGAACAGAGTCGCGCCGCCCCGACCCTATCCGCATGCCCCCTGATCTGCCCATGGCCGTCCGGAACGGCCCGCCCCGCCCTCCGCTCCCCCACTACGCTGACGCCCGTGACGACTACCGATGCCGACTACGCCACGTACATCGCCGGGCTCCCCAAGGTCCTGGCCGGAGCCGCGTGCCTCTTCCGGGACGCCGAAGGCCGGGTCCTGCTCGTCGAGCCGAACTACCGCGAGGGGTGGGCGCTGCCCGGCGGGACGATCGAGTCGGAGACGGGCGAGGGCCCCCGGCAGGGCGCCCGGCGCGAGACGGCGGAGGAGGTCGGCCTCGATCTGGCACCGGGCCGCCTGCTCGCCGTGGACTGGGTGCGCGGCCCGGGCCGGCCGCCGATCGTGGCGTACCTGTACGACGGCGGCGTGCTCGGCCCGGAGCAGCTCGCGGCGATCCGGCTCCAGGAGGAGGAGCTGCTCTCCTGGAAGCTGGTCGCTCCGGCCGACCTGGGCGGCTACCTGCTCGGACGGCTGGAGGGCCGGGTGCGGGCGGCCCTGGACGCGCTGGAGTCCGGCGGCGGCACGGTGGAACTGGAGGACGGGGAGCCGGTGGCCTAGGGCCAGAAGGCCTCGGAGGCGTCAGCCCCGGGCCCGAGGACCGTCAGCCCTGCTGGGCCTGCGGCTTGGGCTCCACGTCCCGTACCGACTCCTCGCGCTCGGCGACCAGCGCCTCGGTGCGGTGGCCGCGGGCGACGTAGTCGCGCACCACGAGCTCCACGGCGTCCTGCGGGCTGCCCGCGCCCGCGAGGACCATGACTTCGACGACGAGTTCGGCGTCCAGACTGACGCTCACCTTGGCCATGGCCGGACCCTACACGGCGGGGCCGCGCCCCACTACGGGGTCTCCAGCCCCGCCCGGACCCGGCGCGAGGGCTGGAACACGTACAGGTCGAGGATGTCCGGCGCATCCACGAGCCCCGGGCCGCCGGCCGCCGCCCAGGTGATGACGTCCTGCTCCGCGTGCTCGTCGTTGACCAGGCCCAGCCAGACCGGTCGGCCTCCGGAGCGGCGGCCGTCGGCGGAGGGCTGGACGACGATCACATTGCCCTGCTCACAGGCGTCCAGGCACTCGACGGCCCGCACGGTGGCAGCCCCCTCCAGGCCGGAGCGGAGCCGGGCCAGCTGAGCGGCGTGGTCGACGCCCGGGATCTTCTCCGTACCGCAGCAGCAGCCACGGCAGACGCTCACGGTGGGCCGGGAGGCTCCTTGGGCGGGCACGTCCTTGCGGGGGCGGCGGCTCATTCGGGCACTTCCGGTCGGCGGGAGAGGGGAAGGGGAACTGTACGACCACCGCTGGTCACCGGTGATCACGGGTGACTCTACCGAGGCGGTCCCGTCTCGAACACCCGCGCCCCTTCTGAGGCCGATGGGGTATCGTTGACGGCTGCGAAGGGGAGTAGCCCCGCAAACCGGTCGTCGACACACTGGAGCCCTCGGGTTCCCGGTGGCCGGGCTCGTGAGACCTTGACAGGGTTTCTCGCGGGCGGGCGAGACCTTCGGTCCTGTATGACACGTCCACGCCCTGTGGGCGCTGCCGTCATGCCGGGCCGAGTGGTCCTCCGAAAAGCCCGAGCGGCGCTTCGCGAAGATCCGGGGCCCGGCTCGCACAGAAAGCCACCCGGAATGCACCTCGACCCTCTGGCGATCATCACCGCCTTCGGGCTGATCTTCCTCGCGGAGCTCCCCGACAAGACGATGTTCGCTTCGCTGGCCATGGGCACGCGGATGCGCCCGCTCTACGTGTGGTTCGGCACGTCGTCCGCGTTCATCGTGCATGTCGCCATCGCCGTGGGCGCGGGTAGCCTGATCGGGCTGCTGCCCGACTGGACCGTCAAGCTCGTCTCGGCCTCGCTCTTCGCGCTCGGCGCGTTCATCCTGCTGCGCGGCAGCGGCGGGGACGACGATGACGAGGCCGAGGTGAAGACCGTGACCGGCTTCTGGCCGGTCTACTCGACCGCGTTCATGGCCGTCTTCATCAGCGAGTGGGGCGACCTGACCCAGATCACCACCGCCAACCTGGCCGCGAGCAACGGCACCTGGTCCACCGCGATCGGTTCGGCCGCCGCCCTGATGTCCGTGTCGGCCCTGGCGCTGCTCGCGGGCAAGTTCATCGCCAAGCGCGTACCGCTGAAGACCGTGCAGCGCATCGGCGGCATCTGCATGCTGGGCCTGGCGATCTGGACGGCGGTGGAGATCTTCACGGGCTGAGCGGTACGAGGAGGAGAGGGGGGGGGGGGGGCCCCCGGGGGGGCCCCCCCCCCCCCCTCTCCTCCCGCTCAGAACAGCGCCTGCACCCCGTCCCGTACGCCTCCGCTCTCGAACGCCAGCAGCCGCTGCTTGCGGTCCAGGCCGCCGCCGTATCCGGTGAGGCTGCCGGAGGCTCCGATGACCCGGTGGCACGGCACGATGATGGAGACCGGGTTCTTGCCGTTGGCCAGGCCGACCGCTCTCGACGCGCCCGGCCTGCCGAGTTCCTCGGCGAGTTCGCCGTACGTACGTGTCTCGCCGTACGGGATCTTCCGCAGCTCCGCCCAGACGCTCCGCTGGAACGGGGTGCCGTGCAGGTCCAGCGGGAGGTCGAAGGCGGTGAGGTCGCCGGCGAAGTACGCCGTGAGCTGGCGGATCACTTCCGGGAAGGGTTCCGGGTCGGGGACGCCGAAGGTCTCCTCGGGTGGGCGGTGGCGCTGGTCGGTCATGTAGAGCGCCGAGAGGACGCCGTCGGTGGCGACGAGCGTCAGCTGGCCGTAGGGGCTGTCGACGACCGTGTGCTGCTTGGCGGGCATGGGGAGCTTCCTCCGTCAGGCGGGCAGGTGGTTGATGGGGTGGTCGTCCACGGTCCAGAGGTACTGGACGGCGTACGCGCGCCAGGGGCGCCAGTCGGCAGCCCGTGCGGTGAGGGCGGCCGGGGTGGCCGGGAGGCCGAGGCGTTCGGCGGCGCGGCGGATGCCGAGGTCGGTCGGGAGCAAGGCGTCGGGGTCGCCGAGCGCCCGCATGGCGATCACCTCGACCGTCCAGGGGCCGAATCCGGGGAGTGCGGAGAGTTCGGTGCGGGCTCGCTCCCAGTCGGTGCCGGGGCCCAGGCGGAGCGTGCCGTCGGCGAGGGCGGCGACCAGGGTGGTGAGTGTGGTGCGGCGGGTGCGGGGCAGGGCCAGGGTCTCGGGGTCGAGCCCGGCCAGCGCCTCGGGGGTCGGGAAGAGGTGGGTGAGCCCGCCTTCGGGGTCGTCGACGGGCACGCCGTGCGCGGTGACCAGCCGGGCCGCGTGGGTGCGGGCGGCGGCGGTGGAGACCTGCTGGCCGAGGACCGCGCGTACGGCGAACTCGGCGCCGTCCACCGTACGCGGCACCCGGCGACCGGGCCCGGCCGCCACCAGCGGCGCGAGCAGCGGGTCGGTGCGCAGCCGGTCGTCGACGGCGACCGGGTCCGCGTCCAGGTCCAGGAGCCGGCGGCACCGGCTGATCGCCCGCGTGAGGTCGCGCGGGTCGGTGAGGGAGAGCCGGGCGGCGATGTGGCCGGGCTGCGGGGTGAGGGCGACGATGCCGTGGCCGTACGGGAGGGTCAGCGTGCGGCGGTAGGCGCCGTCCCGCCACTCCTCGGTGCCGGGGACGGCGGTCGCGGCGAGGTGGCCGAAGAGGTTGCTGGGGTTGAGCGGGGCCCGGTACGGCAGGCGGAGCGCGATCACGCCGGGGGTGGTGGGGGCGAGAGGGGCGCGGGCGGCGCGGGTGCGCAGTTCGCCGGGGGCCAGGGCGAAGACCTCGCGGACGGTCTCGTTGAAGGTCCGGATCGAGGAGAACCCGGCGGCGAACGCCACCTCAGCCAGCGGCAGGTCCGTGGTCTCGATGAGGAGGCGGGCGGTCTGGGCCCGCTGGGCGCGGGCCAGGGCCAGCGGTCCGGCGCCGAGTTCGGCCAGGAGCTGGCGTTCGATCTGGCGGGTGGAGTAGCCGAGGCGGACGGCGAGGCCGGCGACGCCCTCTCGGTCGACGACGCCGTCCCGGATGAGCCGCATGGCGCGCGCCACCGAGTCGGCGCGGGCGTTCCACTCGGGAGAGCCGGGGCTGGTGTCGGGGCGGCACCGTTTGCAGGCCCGGAATCCGGCCTGCTGGCAGGCGGCGGCGCTCGGGTAGAAGGTCATGTTGCGGACCTTGGGCGGCACGACGGGGCAGCTGGGGCGGCAGTAGATCCGGGTGGTGAGGACCGCGGTGAAGAACCAGCCGTCGAAGCGGGCGTCCTTGGACTGGACGGCCCGCACGCAACGCTCGGTGTCGGTGTGCATGGTTCCAGGATGAGGCACCGGTCAGCGGCCTGGCTGGCGGAAATCCGACATGGGCCTCGGGGCGCCCCGGACGGTGTCAGCCGCGCATCGCGAGGACTTCCTCGAACTCCACGTACGCGTGCGCGTCGAAGAGCACGAACCGCACCTCCTCGACGGGGGCCACGGTCTCCGCGAACACCGTACGCACCGCGATCCGCGCGCCGTCGTCCATCGGCCAGCCGTAGATACCCGTCGAGATCGCCGGGAACGCCACGGTTCTGGCCCCCAACTCAGCTGCCAGAGAAAGCGATTCGCGGTAACAGGAGGCAAGCAGCGCGGAGCGGTCCTGGGCTCCGGAGAAGACCGGGCCGACCGTGTGGATCACCCAGCGGGCGGCCAGGCGTCCGGCGGTGGTGGCGACGGCCCGGCCGGTGGCCAGGCCCTTGCCGTACTGCGAGGCGCGCAGCTCCCGGCAGGCGGCGAGGATCTCGGGGCCGCCGCGGCGGTGGATGGCGCCGTCGACCCCGCCGCCACCGAGGAGCGAGGAGTTCGCGGCGTTGACGATGACGTCGACGGACTGGTCGGTGATGTCACCGCGGACCAGGCGGACCGCGGGGGTGACGGAGGTGCTCATGCGGACATCATGCCGCGCTCCGCCTGCCCGCGCCGCCCGCTCGGGCGGACCGGGCCCCGGCGACGGCACAGCGCCGCCCCCTGCGGCTGGTTCAGGAGGCGCGCAGCTGACGCCATACGGCCTTGGCGGCGTGGTGGCCGGACATGCCGTGCACACCGGGGCCGGGCGGAGTGGCCGATGAGCAGAGGAAGACCGCCGGGTGGGCGGTGGCGTACGGGACGCGGGCGAGCTTGGGGCGGATCAGGGTCTGCAGGCCGGCGAAGGCTCCGCAGGCGATGTCGCCGCCGACGTAATTGGCGTTGCGGGCGGCGAGTTCGGGCGGACCGGAGACCGCACGGGCGAGCACCAGATCACGGAACCCGGGGGCGAACCGCTCCAGTTGGCGCTCGATGACGTCCGTGGCGTCGCCCTCCCAGCCGGCCGGGACGTGTCCGTACACCCAGAAGACGTGGCGTCCCTCGGGGGCGCGGGAGGGGTCGGTGAGGCTGGGCTGGGCGGTGATGAGGAAGGGGACGCTCGGGTCGCGGCCCTCGACGGCGGCCTTGAGCGCGGTGTCGATGGTGCCGGCGTCGGGGCCGAGGTGGACGGTGCCGGCGCGGCGGGCGGCCTCGGCGGTCCAGGGGACGGGGCCGGAGAGCGCGTAGTCGATCTTGAAGGCGGAGGCGCCGTAGCGGTAGTGGCTGTAGGCGGAGCCGAGGCCGGCGATCCGGGCGAGCGCGGAGGGCGAGGTGTCGAAGATGTAGGCGCGGGCGGGCGGGAGTTCGTCGAGCCGCTTGACCTCGCTGCCGGTGCGGATGGTGCCGCCCTGTTCGCGGAGGTGGGAGGCGAGGGCGTCCGCGATGGCCTGCGAACCGCCGCGCGGCACGGGCCAGCCGTTCTCGTGGGCGGCGAGCGCGAAGACGAGGGCGATCGCGGAGGTGGCGAAACCGCTGGTGGGAGCTATGGCGTGGGCGGCGAGCCCGGCGAAGAGGCCGCGCGCCTTCTCGCCCTGGAAGCGCCGGGCGACCCAGGTGGCGGGCTGGAGGCCGAGCAGACCGAAGCGGGCCAGCCGGTACGGGTCGCGGGGCAGGCCGTCCCAGGGGGTGCGCAGGAAGTCGGCGGCCAGGGTGTCCCAGCGGCCGGTGAAGGGGGCGACGAGGCGGCGGTAGGCGCCCGCGTCGGCGGGGCCCAGCGTCATCGCGCTCGCGCCGACGGAGCGGGTGAGCGCGGCGGCGGTGCCGTCGGGGAAGGGGTGGGCGAGGTCGACCTCTGGGTGCAGCCACTCCAGGCCGTGCCGGGCCAGCGGCATGGCCCTGAAGGCGGGCGAGCCGATGCCGAGCGGGTGCACGGCGGAGCAGGGGTCGTGCCGGAACCCCGGCAGCGTCAGCTCCTCGGTGCGGGCGCCGCCGCCGACGGTGTCGTGCGCCTCGTGGACCTCCACGGCGAAGCCCCTGCGGGCCAGTTCGGCCGCGGCGGTCAGCCCGTTGGGCCCGGCCCCCACGACGACCGCATCGAGCATCGAGGTCACCTTGGGACTCCTTCGTCGGCCGGCAGGCGGAACCCCAGGGTATTCGGGCGCACCGACAGCGCGGACGCGGGGACCCCGGGGGTCCGGCCGGGACACGGGCCGGCCGGACCGCCCGGGGCGGGTCAGCCGCCCGTCCGCAGCGCCGTCAGGATCCGCTGCGCGGTGGCTTCGTCGCGGGCCGCCGTGAACGGCAGGTCGTTGCCGCCCGCGATCCGGTACGGGGCGCCGGACAGGGTCGCCTGGGCGCCACCGGCCTCGGTGACCAGGAGGAGGCCCGCCGCGTGGTCCCAGGCGAGCTCCCAGTTGAAGGCGACGGCGTCCTGCGCGCCGCGCGCGACGGCGAGGTATTCGAGCCCGGCCGATCCGCAGGGGCGGGGGGCGATGCCTTCGGTGCGCAGGCCGAGCAGGGCCCGCTTCTGCGCCTCTGTGGTGTAGTCGGGGTGCGACATCGCCACGTTCAGCACATCGCCGGGCGCGGGCGAGCCGGACCGTATCGGCGCGCCGTTCAGCGTGGCGCCCCGGCCGCGTACGGCGACGGCCATCTCGCCGAGGACCGGTGCGTACGTCCAGGAGGCGTGGACCTCGCCGTGCAGGGCGAGGGCGACCAGGGTGCAGAACCCGGTCTCGCCCCGGACGAACTGGCGGGTGCCGTCGACCGGGTCGACGATCCAGACGGGCGCGTCGCCGCCGAGGGCGTCGTAGACCGCCGGGTCGGCGTGGACGGCCTCCTCGCCGACGACGACCGAGCCGGGCAGCAGCTTGGTGAGCGCGGCGGTGAGGTGCTCCTCGGCCAGCCGGTCGGCGGCGGTGACCAGATCGTGCGGGCCGCTCTTCTCGACGATCTCGTGCGCGGCGAGCTTCCGGTGGCGCGGCATGATCTCGGCCGCGACCGCGGCGCGCACGGCCGCCTCGACCTCGGGCGGCGGTCCGGTCAGCCCGGCGGTCCCGTACAGGAAGTCATCGATCATGGCTCCAGCTAAGCACGGCCCGCCGGAACCCTTCCGACCGGAGCGTCACCGGGACACCGGCGCACGGCCCGCCGGCCGTGCGGTGGCGTCTCCGGATGGTTCGGGGCGGTTGTCGGGGGCAGGCGATCCGCCGGACGGCCGAGCGCCGCCGACCCGTCGGGAGCCTCTGTTCCGGCGCGCGTCGGCGGGACGCGGTTCCCGGCCGGACCGGGCCTACCGTCGGCCTGGTCAGCCACCCCGACCAACGGAGATGTACGACATGGCAAAGATCCTTTTCGTGGTGACCGGCGCGGACCACTGGACCCTGGCGGACGGCACCGCCCACCCGACGGGCTTCTGGGCCGAGGAGGCCGTGGCCCCGTACCAGGTGTTCACCGGCGCCGGTCATGAGGTGGTCGTCGCGACCCCGGGCGGCGTCGTCCCGACCGTGGACCGGGGCAGCCTGGCTCCCGACGTCAACGGCGGCCAGGAGGGCGCCGACAAGGTGGCGGCCGGACTGGAGGCGTTCGCGGAGCTGCGGCGGCCCCTCGCGCTGGAGGACGTGGAGCTGGACGCGTACGACGCCGTCTTCTACCCCGGCGGCCACGGACCGATGGAGGACCTCGCGGTGGACCCGGCCTCCGGGCGGCTGCTCACCGAGACCCTGGCGTCGGGCAAGCCGCTCGGCGTCGTCTGCCACGCCCCGGCGGCGCTGCTGGCCGCCACGGGGCCCGACGGCACCAACGCGTTCGCCGGCTACCGGCTGACCGGCTTCACCAACACCGAGGAGGCCCAGGCGGGCTTCGCGGACAAGGCGAAGTGGCTGCTCCAGGACCGGCTGGTGGCGCTCGGCGCGGACTTCCAGGAGGGCGAGCCCTGGGCACCGTTCGTGATCACCGACCGGAACCTGGTGACCGGTCAGAACCCGGCCTCCTCACAGCCGTTGGCCGAGGAACTGCTGAAGCGCATCGGCTGACCTGCGACCGCTCCGGAACGCCCGCGCGTCGGCCCTTTCGGCCGTGAGCGCGGGCGTCACGGCCGCCTCAGACCCAGTCCCGCCGCACCGGCGGCTCGCAGAGCTCCAGGACCACCGCCCCGGTCTCCGGCTCCTCACCCGCGAGGGGCTTCACGCGGGCGCCGACCGTCACCATCTGCGGTGCGGCGCCGACGACCTGGCAGCGGAAGACGAAGCCCTCGGGGAAGCGGACCAGGGACTCGTTGCGCGCGTCCTCGGTGTAGCGGTGGACCACGGCGGTGCGTACGACCACTCCGTGGCCGGTGGTGCGTTCGGGCTCCAGTTCACTGGACGCGCACACCGGGCAGAGCAGCCGCCGGAAGGAGGCGGTGCCGCACCAGCGACAGCGGTTGTAGGAGAGGCCGCACTCCTCGTGCGCCTTCTGGACGGTGCCCATTCCTGCCTGAGACACGGATCGACCCCCTGCGCTCGACTCGGACGCGCCGCACCTGGCTGACGGCGCGTCCGCACCATATGGCACTGAGTGCCGGAGAGTAAAGGCACTGAGTGCCGATTATTACCGAGTCTTCTGTGTGGGGCCGGGGGCGCGGCCGCTCAGCTCTCGCCGACCGCCGCCTCGATCTGCTGCACGACCCGCCACATCGGCGTGCCTCTGGACGCGACCATGACGATCACCTCGCTGTCACCCGACCCGGTGGTGACCTGCGACGCACCGAGCGCCGGCAGGCCCGGTCCCTCCCGCACGACCTCCCGCGCGGGCACGTGCTCGGCAGGACGCTCCCACACGCCCCGCACCAGGTCGAGCGCGTGGTCCACCGCCTCCTCGGGATCGCCGGAGCCTCCCGAACGCAGCCACAGCCGCAGCCCGTTGTTGTGCGCGGCGACCACCGAAGCGGCGATCACCTCGGCCCGCAGCTCCCCGTCGCCGTCCGCCTGGAACCGGCCCCGGAGGTGACCGGCGAGCGTCTGCTCGTAGCGGCGCACCACGGAGAGTTCGTACGTCCGCAGCCCGGGCACCTCGCGGGTGAGCTTGTAGCGCTGCACGGAGAACTCGGGGTCGGCCGCGTACATCCGCAGCACGATCCGCGCCGCGTCGCACACCGCGCCCACCGGATCGGCGCCGTCCACCGCGGCGAGGAACTCGGTCATCTCGGCGAGACAGCGCTCATGGTCCGGGAAGACCACGTCCTCCTTGGAGGGGAAGTACCGGAAGAAGGAGCGCCGCCCCACTCCGGCCCGCGCCACGATGTCGTCGACCGTCGTCCGCTCGAAGCCCCGCTCCAGGAAGAGCTGGAAGGCCGCCTGTGCGAGCACCTCCCGCATGGGTGCCTTCTTCTCGGGTCCGCGTGCCTCGCTCATGCGGCGAAACGTAGCACCGGAGAGGCACTTTTGGCACTGGGTACCTTTACAGAGGGTACTGAGTACCATAAGGTCACCCTTACGAAACCGCACCCAGGTGGGACCGGCCCCGATCGGCATGGGACCACACCCAGGTAGGCAGGAGAGCCGGCGTGAGCTTGAGGATCGTTGTCTGTGTGAAGTATGTGCCCGACGCGACCGGTGACCGGCATTTCGCCGATGACCTGACGTTGGA
>NZ_JBIWOZ010000017.1:52286-78910 GCF_044767965.1 Streptomyces sp. NPDC101178 | reverse complement strand
TGCCGCTGGCCGCGCTGGTCCCGACCTGCCGGGTGATGGTCCATCACGGCGGGTTCGGCACGATCGGCACCACCGCACTCCACGCCACCCCCCAGATCTCGATGCCCGACCAGATGGACGCGATCTGGCTCGCCGACGGCGTCACCTCCTACGGGGCGGGGATCAGCCTGCCGGTGGAGGGGGTGTCGGGGAAGGCGGTCGTGGCGGGGGTGGAACAGCTGCTGGAGGATCCCTCGTTCACGGTCGGGGCCCGGCGGCTCCAGGCCGACCTGCACGCGATGCCCTCCCCGGCCGACGCGGTCGGCCGCCTCGTCGAACTCACCGCACGACACCGCGCGAGACCGGTCGCCGCGGGCTGAGCCGACAGGAACCGCCGGGGCACGGCCCGGCGGAGACAGGTAGAGAGCAGAGAGGGGACCAGCTGTGAACGGTGACCGGACGGACGGCTCGCGGGACCGGCGCGTGGTGGTGACCGGCCGGGGGGCGGTCACTCCGCTCGGGCCCGACTGGGCCGCCACCTGGGAGGGGCTGCTCGCGGGCCGGAGCGGGGTGGGCGAGGTCACCGGCTTCGAGGTGGACGACCTGCCCGTCCGCATCGGGGCGGAGGTACGCGGCTTCGACCCTCTCGTCCATGTGCCCAGGCACACCGTGCGCCGTACGGACTGGACGATCCAGGCGGGGATCGCCGCGGCCCGTATGGCTCTCGCGGAGGCGGGACTCGGTCTGGACGACGCGCTCGCCCCGCGCGTCGGGGTCGCGGTCGGGTCGATCATCGGCTCGACCCGTATCGCGTCCGACAACGCGGCGGCGATGGCGGCGGAGGGGTACGGGGGAGTCAGCCCCCACGTGTTCCCGACGATGGGTATCAGCGCGGCGGCCGAACTCGCCCTCGCCCTCGGCGCCCGCGGCCCGTCCGCCGAGCTGGTCGCGGCCTGCGCCACGGGCACCATGTGCATCGGCGAGGCCGCGCGCTGGATCAGCGAGGGCCGGGCGGACGTGGCCGTCGCCGGGGGCATGGACGCCTTCGGCAGGCTGGAACTGGCCGCGGCCGCCCGAGCCCGCGTGCTCTCCCGCCGTACGGGCGATCCCGCCGCCGCGTCCCGCCCCTTCGACCGGGGCCGGGACGGGTTCGTGATCGGGGCCGGGGCGGGCGTGCTCGTTCTGGAGAGCGCGGAGCACGCGGTCCGGCGCGGCGCGCCGATCCGGGCCGAACTCGCCGGGTACGCCGCCACCACCGACGCACACCACCTGACCGCCCCCGCGCCCGACGGGGCGCAGATGGACCGCGCCATGCGGGAGGCGCTGGCGGCGGCCCGGCTCAACACCGACGAGGTCGGGTACGTCAACGCGCACGGCACCGGGACGCTGCTCAACGATGCCGGCGAGGTGGCGGCGCTCCGCCGGGTCTACGGGGAGCAGGCCGAGCGGATGCCGGTCAGCTCCACGAAGAGCATGACCGGCCACCTGCTCGCGGCGAGCGGCGCGGTGGAGGCGGCCGTGATCAGCGAGGTTCTGGGCACGGGCCTGGTGCCGCCGACCGTCAACTGCGACGACCCCGAGTTCCCCGGGATCAACTTCGTCCCCCACAAGACCCAGGAGCACCCGGTACAGGTGGCGGTCAGCCATTCGTTCGGCTTCGGCGGCCACAACGCCGTACTGGTCATGCGTCGCTGGAACGGGTGAACACCCCTCGGACCGTGCGGCCTGCCGGCCCCTCTCCCTTGACAGCGGGACCGCTCCGCGCTCTATGGTTCATTAGTCGAGTAGTGAACCAGAGAGGTAGGGAGGCGGCATGTTCGACGAGAGGTCACCGATCTACCTCCAGGTCGCCGAGCGCGTACGTGCCGACATCGTCAACGGCGCGCTGAGCGGCGACGAGCCGGTCACGTCCACCACCCAGTACGCCACGTTCCACCGCATCAACCCGGCGACGGTCGCCAAGGCCTACCAGCAGCTCGTGGACGAGGGCCTGCTCTACAAGAAGAGGGGAATCGGCATGTTCGTCACACCGGCCGCCCGGTCGGTCCTGCTGGGGCAGCGCCGGGAGCGCTTCTTCACCGAAGTCGTCGATGCGATGGTGGAGGAGGCGCGGACCATCGGCGTACCCCTCGACGAGGTCATCGAACGGCTGCGGCAGGCCGAGGGCGCCGAAGCCGCGCACGGCACCGCGCGGCGGGGCGAGCGATGAGTGTCGCGGTCTCGGTGCGGGACCTGCGGCTCACCATCGGGCGCAGGGTGGTCCTGGACAACCTCTCCCTGCATCTGGGCGGGGGCCGGATCTACGGCCTGATCGGCCGCAACGGCTCGGGCAAGAGCAGCCTGATGTCGGTCCTGGCCGGCCTGCGCCGCCCCGACTCGGGCACCGTACGCATCGGTGGGGAACCCGTCTTCGAGAACGAGGCCGCGGCGGCGAAGGTCTGTCTCGTGCGCGGCCGGTTCCACTTCCCCGACGAACTCGGCCGGGTGCGGGACGCGCTCGGGTTCGCCGCCACGTTACGTCCCGACTGGGACGACGACTACGCGGAACACCTGACCGAGCGTTTCCGCATAGCCACCGACAAGCGCATCAGATCCCTCTCGGAGGGCGAACGGGCCGCGGTCGGCGTCATCGCGGGGCTGGCCTCCCAGGCGCCGGTGACCATGTTCGACGAGGCCCACGCCGTCATGGACGTCCCGGCCCGCCACGTCTTCTACGACGAGCTGCTCGCCGACTACATGGCCCGCCCGCGCACCGTGATCGTCTCGACCCACCTGGTGGAGGAGCTCGGCTCCGTCTTCGAGGAAGTGGTGATGCTCGACGCGGGGAAGCTGGTGGCACGCGGCGAGACCGAGGCGCTCCGGGCGCAGGGCTGCCAGGTCACCGGACCCGCGGACCTGGTGGACTCCTTCGTCCAGGGCCTCCAGGTCCTGGACGAGCGACTGCTCGGCTACACCAAGTCGGTGGTGGTCTTCGGCGAGCTGGGCGCCGACCGGCACGCCCGCGCCTGGTCCATGAACCTGGATCTGGGACCCATCGGCCTGCAGGACCTCTTCAGCCACCTCATCCGTGACATGGGGGAGCGCGATCGATGAACACCGCTCCCGCACCGCCCTGGCGGGGGGCGGCCCTGCGTCTGCTGCTGCGCTACTGGCTGCGCGTCAGCTGTGTCGCGTGGTGCGTGCTGAGCCTGGTGGTCCTCACCATGACCGGTTCGTCCGCCCTGCTGACCGAGTACGGTCCGGACGCCGACGGCGTCATGCCGTCCTACGACGCCTGGGCACGGGCGTACTGCCTGGTGATCGGCGTCCACCTGACCTGGCACAGTCTTCCGCTCCACGTGTCCAACTCCATGACGCGCAGGGCGTTCAGCCGGCAGGCGCTCGTCTTCGCCGTCGCCATCGCAGGTTTCACCGCGGCGCTGTTCACCGTCGGCCTCGGCCTGGAGGCCCTGGTCTACACCGTGGCCGACCAGCCGCACCACTGGGGCTTCGCCTCGCTGCCCTCCTATCTCCTGGAGAGCTGGCTGGTGCACCTGGTGTGGCTGGTGGGCGGCGCGTTCGGCGCCGCGTGCGTGTACCGGTTCGCCTCCAGGGGCCTGCTGATGGTGCCGTTCGTCACCCTGCTGGTCTTTCCCGGGGACATCCTGCTGGGCCGCGACAGCGTCGCCCTCGGAACCCTGCCCGCCTACGCCGACCGGCTGGCACTCGGCTGGGCGGTCCTGGGCCTCCTCGGCATAGCCGCCGTCGGGACGCTGCTGACCTGGTGGCTGGTGCGCGACGTCACCATCCGTCCGCCGGCCCGATGAACCGCTGTCGGCACGAGGGGGCCGGCGAGCCGTCGAAACGTACGAGAAACGACCGACAACCAGTGAGGAGAACGAGGCGATGGCCCTCATCGAAGTGGCCGGACTGACCAAGTCCTACGGCGCTACCCAGGCCGTGCGGGGAGTGGACTTCGAGGTGGAGGCGGGCGAGATCTTCGGGATCCTCGGCCCGAACGGCGCGGGCAAGACCACCGCGGTCGAGTGTGTCGCGGGCCTCCGCACGCCCGACGCGGGCCGCGTGCGCGTCCTCGGTCTCGACCCCCGCACCGAACGAGCGGAACTGCGCCAGGTACTCGGTGTCCAGCTCCAGGAGAGCAGGCTGCCCGAACGCCTGCGGGTGGGCGAGGCACTGGACCTGTTCGCGTCCTTCTACCGCGACCCCGCCGACCCCCGGCAACTGCTGCACGACTTCCATCTGGAGTCCAAGCGCAGGACCGCGGTCAAGGCGCTCTCCGGCGGCCAGCAGCAGCGTCTGTCGATCGCCCTGGCCCTGGTGGGCAACCCGAAGGTGGCCATCCTGGACGAGCTGACCACCGGACTCGACCCGCGGGCCCGCCGGGACACCTGGCAGGTGGTCGAGCAGGTGCGTGACCGCGGTGTCACCGTGGTGCTGGTCACCCACTTCATGGAGGAGGCCGAGCGTCTGTGCGACCGGATCGCCCTCATCGACCAGGGCCGGATCGCCGCGCTCGACACCCCGGCCGCGCTCATCTCCGACGTCTCCGGCGGTCAGCGGCTGCGCTTCCGCAGCGCCGACGCGGTGGACCGGTCGGCGCTGTCGGCCCTGGACGAGGTGGCCGACGTGGTGGTCGAAGGCCGTACGGTCACCGTCACCGGACGGGGCGACCTGGTCGGAGCGGTGGAAGCCGAGCTGGCGCGCCAGGGCGTGAGCACCGACGGGGTGCGGACCGAGACCACGACCCTGGAGGACGCCTACCTCAGCCTGACCGGACGGTCGCTCGGGGGCCACGCCGAGACCGAAGGAGCGGACGCATGAGCACCGTGAACGGATTCCTCCGACTGACCAGGACGCAGGCCCTGCTCGACCTGCGTGACAGCGCGCAGCTGCTGCTGCCGCTCGGCCTGCCCCTGCTGATCCTGACGATGAACGCCATGGGCGACTCGGCGACCCGGCCCTCCCAGGACCACAGCGGACGCACCTTCCTGGACGTCACGCTGATGCCGATGACGCTGCTGATGATCATCAGCATGCTGGCCCTGATCTTCCTGCCGACGAACATGGCGCAGTCCCGTCAGCTCGGCGTGTTGCGCCGTCTCTCGGTCACCCCGGTCCGGCCCATCGCCCTGCTCGTCGCGCAGACGGTGACCAACCTGCTGACCTCCGTACTGGGCATCTGCCTCGCCCTGATCGTCGGGGCCACCGCGTTCGACGCGGGCATGCCGGAGAACATCCTCGCCTCGGTGCTGGTCTTCGCCCTGGTGGCGTTCGCCATGTACGGGCTGGGACTGCTGGTGGCCGCCCTGGCGCCGTCGCCCAACGTGGTGGTCGCGGCGGGCTTCGTGCTGTTCTTCGGCACGATGGCCATCGGGGGCGGCCTGGGCGCCCCGGACAGCCTCCCGGCCGCTCTGCGCAGCGTGGGGGAGTACCTGCCCTACGGCGCGGGCCTCAAGGCCCTGGGGGCCACCTGGGCCGGAGCGGCCCCCGAACTGATGCACCTGGTGAGCCTGTTGGTGGCGGGGGTGGCCGGTTCGGTGGTGGCCGCCCTGACCTTCCGCTGGGAGTGAGCGCCGAAGGTGCGGCGCCGGTTACCCGGCGCCGCGCCCCACCGGTGTCCGGTTGCCGCCGTCACACCACGTGGACGCCGGGGACGTATCCGATCCACTGTCCGCCCGCGGCGCGGAACTCCTCCTCGTTCGCCATGATCTCCTCGGCGTGGTTCCAGGCGAAGAGCACCGCGTAGTCCGGGTAGCGGGAGCGGAACCGCTCGGGAGGCAGGACCGGGATGTGCGAACCCGGGGTGAGGCGGCCCTGCTTGGCCGGGGTGCTGTCGCTGATGTACGCGAGCAGGTCCTGGCCGATCCCGCAGTAGTTCAGCACGGTGGCGCTCTTGGCCGTCGCTCCGTAGCCGACGACGTGCCGGCCCTCGTCCCGCAGCCGGCGCAACAGGGAGACCAGTTCGTCCCGGCGCTTCTCCACCGCCGAGGCGAACCGCTCCAGGGTGGCGAACCCGGTCAGCTCCTGGGCGTCCTCCTCGGCGAGCAGCCGCGCCACTTCCGCGGACGGCTGCCGCGCGCCGGCCCTGGCCAGGGTGTACCTGACCTCGCCCCCGTGCACCGGCAGCCGTTCGGCGTCGACCAGTTCGAGGCCGTGCCGGGCGGCCATCGTGCGCACCGAGCGCACGGTGAAGAAGTAGAAGTGCTCGTCGTAGATCTGGTCGAAGGAGGTCCGGGCCACGATGTCGGCGAAATAGGGGTCCTCGAAGACGAAGACACCGTTCGGCGCCAGCAGGGTCTGCACTCCTTGCAGCACGGAGTCCATATAAGGGATGTGGCAGAGGGTGTTGGCGGCGTAAATGACATCCGCCGGACCTTCCTCTGCCAGAATCGCGGCGGCCGTCGCGTCCTCGAAGAAGTCCTTGCGGACCCGGATGCCACTTGCCGCGGCGACGTCCGCGACACTGCCCGACGGCTCGACCCCGAGATGCCGTACACCGGATTCGGCGACGGTCTTCAGCATCACTCCGTCATTGCAGCCCAACTCCACGATGAAGGGATCCGAACCCGCCAGTTCGGTACCGAGGAACGTCCGGGCGACCTGAGTGAAATGCTCCTGCATCACACGCGAACCAGAGGAATGGTAGGGGTACTCCGCATGGAACATCTCGTCACGCGGTACCTCCTCCATGAGCTGCACCATCGTGCACTCCTCGCACATGCCCACGGCGAGTCGGTAGAAGAACTCCGGTTCCGCGGAATGAGGGGCGAGGAAGCGGTCGGAGAGCGGCTGCTTGCCGAAGTCGAGGAACTCGCGGACGGGTCCGCCGCATATCTGGCACGGGGGCTTCTGCTGCATTCTGGTCTCCTCGTCGGATGAACGGTTCGGTGGACGGGGCTGTCCGATCGGCTGCGTGAGTGCCATCCCGAAGCTCTGTATCGGCGTGCGGCGGGATATTCGAAAGGTCCGCGCATCGGCCCATGCCGGTCGGCGCGAAATATCACTTCGCGCTGCGGAAAAGCCTGGCCTGGATTGCTCTGGCCATGGGTGCGGGACGGGGTCGTGTGGGTTCCCCTGGATCGGGAGCGAGTTTATACCGGATCCAGAATCGCCACTACGGATCGGCGGAATTCAGCTCGGCCAATAGCCGAGGCCGACCGCGTCACGTGCGCCACCCGCCTCACCGCTCCGTGCGGCTTCCCCGGACTCCGTACCTCGGAAGGGATAAAATCGGCGATAAGCCGCGAGGTGTGTGCGTTCGGCTCTTCGGCCGGTACGGCCACGCCCCATTCGACGAGGAGCCGCGCAGATGTCCACCACCACGGAGCACCGCCCCCACTCCGACCATGCCCACCGGCACGCTCCGGGCTGCGGACATGTCGCCGTCCCGCACGAGGACCACATCGACTACGTCCATGACGACCACCTGCACCGGGTGCACGGCGACCACGTGGACGAATGCGCGAAGTCCGGGCACGCGGTGCACGAGGGCCACGACCACCAGCACGGCCAGGACTGCGGCCATGTCGCGGTCCCGCACGGCGACCACGTGGACTACGTACACGACGGCCACCGGCACGCGGAGCACGACGGCCACTGGGACGACCACTGACCTGCGGCCCGACCGCCTCGCGCAGACGCCCACCATCGACGTCCCCGAGGAGCGCGACCGCTGCCCCGGACTCCTCCAGGTGAAGGGCGCTGGTCATGTAGGCGCCCAGCTCTTCCAGGGTCAGGGAGTCCGCTCACGTGGCCACGGACACCAGCCGCTGATGTGCGTACGAGCGCAGGTCCTGAACGGCGGCTTCGTCCTTGTGGGGCTCGAGTGACTCCCGCAGGGTGCCGCGCACCAGGTCGAGGCACCGTGAAGCACGTGTGCCCAAAGCGGTGTCCAGAGCTGTCCGAGTGTCCGCCACGGCGGCGGCGACGTCGTGGTCGGCGAGCGCCGCGTGGGCTCGATAGGTGAGCATGATGGAGCGGGTTCTCTCCCGTTCGGGAACCAGCAAGGCCAGACCCTCCTCCAACGCGGCGTTGGCTCGCCGTGGGTCTTCCAGGTCCAGCCAGCAGCGCCCTGCGTCAACGGCGAGGTCGGCGGATGACATCCAGGACACCCACGGGGGTGCGGATTGTGCTCTGCCACGCTCCAGTTGGTGTTCGGCGTCGTTGAGTGCGCGGGCGGTGCCTACATCGTCCTGGAGGACCGCGAGGGCGCGGGCGCGGCGTACATCCAACAAGGAGCGGGCTGTCGCGTGGCGGGTTCGGGTACGGGCAAGGGCGAGGATCTCGACCGCCTCACCGGGGTGGCCGAGCCAGGTGGCGGAGTAGGCGAGGTCGGAGAGGACTCCGGCTCCTAGGTCGCGGTCGTCGGCGCTGTGGGCTGAGTGCAGGGCGGTGCGCCAGTGGCGTTGTGCCGAGGCGTGGCGGCCTTGGTCGAAGTGGAGCCAGGCGGCGCTCTGGGCTGCCTGAGCCAGAACGGTACGCAGCCGGCGGCCGGTGGGTTCGTCGTAGCGGGCCGAGTCGAGCAGGTTGATAGTGACGCGCATGGCCGCGCCGAGGAGGTCAGCACACTCCTGAGGGGATGTGTTCGCCAGGCCGGGGAGGCGTTCGACGCTGCTCTCCAGCCAGGTGAGCAGGCTTTCATCGACGCGGCGCCCAGCCAGAGCCCCGGCCAGACGTTCGGGTTCGACGCGAGCCCATTCGGTTGCCATTCCGACTAAGGATCCGGCGGCGAGGGCGAGGAAGGTACGGCGGTCAGGCTGGTCGAGATCCACCAATAACTCCGTGTGGGCGGCGCGGACGCCGGCCGGGCTGAAGGGGAACGGGCGATCGTAGGCGGGTAGCCACCACGGCCATGGCACGGTCCGCAACCGGGCGGAATCGATGCCCAGAACGTCGGCCAGCAGCTCTTGATAGAGGTCGCTGGGAGCGCCCACCCGCCTGTGCTCCCACCGGTAGATGCGACTGCGGTCGGCAGCGATGCGAAGACCGCGGCGTTGCGCGGCCAGGTTCAGGTGGTGGGCGAGCTTCTCCATGCTCCAGCCGCGCTGTTGGCGCACGTAGGTCAGGGGATGGCGTACTGCTTCCGTCTCCATGCACACCCCCCAACTCTGGTGTCTGTACGGCACCGTAGCGACCCGCTTCGCAGAGCGGGCCCACATCGGGGATACAGACTCCAACGGGTTGTGCGGCCCACCGTGGAGGCAGCTCGGGGAGGTTCCGGGCATCTCTCGACGGCCTGCCGACATCGGCCTTCTGCGCGATGTGCCGGGCCGTCACTCTTCCGGGAGGCGTGCATGAAACACGTACTCGTCACTGGAGGTGCGGGCTTCATCGGCTCGCACTTCGTCAAGCGGATCATCCAGACTGAGGACGTCGCCCGTGTGACCGTCCTTGACGCCCTCACCTACGCCGGTCACATCGAGAACCTGGGCATGGCGTTTCTATCGGACAAACTACGGTTCGTCCACGGCGACATCCGTGACGCAGCTGTTGTCGACAGCCTGATGGCGTCCGGTCCCACAGCAGTCGTGCATTTCGCGGCCGAGTCCCACGTCGACCGCTCCTACAACGCGGCCGACGCGTTCTTGTCCACGAATGTTCTCGGCACCCGGGTGCTCGTGGACGCCGCACACCGCCACGGTGTCGACAAGTTCGTCCACGTCTCGACCGACGAGGTTTACGGCCCGCTGCTGGAGGGGGCCGCGACCGAGGATTCGCCCTTGCGTCCCTCGGTTCCGTACGCGGTGTCGAAGGCGGCCGCGGACCTGGTAGCCCTGGGTGCCTACCAGACGCTTGGGCTCCCGCTGTGTGCGACTCGTAGCAGCAACAACTACGGGCCCTACCAGCACCCCGAAAAGGTCATCCCGCTCTTCGTGACCCGACTCTTGCGAGGAGTACCCGTCACACTCCACGACCGGGGGCAGCACGTACGTAACTGGCTGCACGTAGAAGACAACTGCGCCGGGATCGAAGCGGTGCTGCGTGATGGGGAGCCGGGCGAGGTCTACAACCTCGGTGGAGGTACTGACCTGTCCACCAAGGAGCTGACCGGCCGCCTGCTGAACATCTGCGGCGCGACGTGGGACGAGGTCACGTACATCCCCGACCGACCGTCGAACGACGCCCGCTACTCGATCGACTGGTCCAAGGCCCGCGACCAGCTCGGCTACCGGCCTGCTCACCGCCTGGAGGATGGGTTGGCTGAAACCGCAGAGTGGTACCGCCGTAACCCCGACCGGTGGGCTCCGCTCACGAGCGGAAGTATGCGGCGCACCGCTCCGCCGGCCCTCCGCCCCTCGCTCGCACCTCTGGAGGACGGTCGTGCCTGCTGACCAGATCGCACCGCGCCGGATCCTGGTCACCGGCACTGGAGCCAACCCCGGCTTCGGGCTGGCCCGGAGCCTTACCCGTCTCGGCCACCGCGTCATCGCCGCCGACGCCAACCCTCTTGCCCCAGGCTTCCTGCTCCCGCAAGTCGTGCCTCAGGTCATTCCGACAGCTGACGACCAGGACTACCGGGCCCGCATGACCGGGCTGTGCCGGGCGCTGGCGGTAGACGCGGTGGTACCCGCCATCGAGAACGACCTTCCGCCCTTGCTGCGTATGAGTTCTCAGCTGGAGGAGATCGGCGTGCGTATGTGGCTGCCCGAACCTTCGTCGGTACACACATGCATCGACAAGGCAGCCTTTCATCGCGTGCTCACCGAGCGGGAGGTGCCAACCCCTCGGTCATGGTGGGGCGACACCCTCGACCGGGTTCCCGAGAACACGCAGTTGGTGGTCAAGCCCCGGCGCGGCCACGGCGCCCAGCACGTCCACTTCGTCGAGAAGAAGGAGCACGCCCTGCTGCTGAGCGAGGTGGTCCCTGATGCCTTGGTGCAGGAGCGGGTGTACGGAACCGAGTTCACGGCAGACTGCCTGGTGGACCGCACCGGCCGAGCGTCGGCGATCCTGCGCCGCCGGGACCTGGTGAAGGCCGGACTCGCCGCAGTCTCCACCACCTTCCGCGACACCACCGTGCTCGATCTCGTGCTGGCCGCCCTACGTGCTGTACGCGCCGAGGGCCTGTGCTGCGTGCAGGGCTTCGTCCAGGCAGACGGGCAGGTCACCATCACCGAACTGAACGTCCGGATCGCCGGCGGTTTCCCCTTGACCGAGGCGGCCGGAGCCGACCTGGTCGGCCAAATGGTCAACGGACTGTTCGGCCTCCCGGTCGACCATGACCGTCTGACCTACCGGACAGGGGTCTTCCTGACCAACTACGTCGAGACGTTGGCCGTTGGCGAGGCGACCGACTTGAAGCGCATCGCCATGAACGGGGTAACCACATGAATCTGACCATCCCCGACGCCCGGCGCAACGCGTCCCCGTACCTCTACGGACGAGAAGCAGCGTCTGTCGCCCGTGTCCTGGAGGCCGGCCAGTACGGACACACTGACCTCACCGCCGAATTCGAGAGGCGGATCGCCGCGTACCTCGGCGTACCCGACGTGGTGGCCGTCAGTTCCGGTACCGCTGCGCTGCACAGTGCCCTGCTGGCCACAGGCATCGGCCTTGGCGACGAGGTGATTGTGCCGTCCATGACGTTCTGCGCCACTGTGCAGGCCATCCGGGCTGTGGGAGCCGCCCCGCGGTTCATCGACGTAGACCCGGCGACGTTGTGCGTCACCCCGCAACTCGTCATGGACGCAGTCACCGATGACACGGCCGCCGTGCTGCCGGTGCTCTTCGGCGGCCGGGCCGTCGACCTCAGCTCCATTCGCGAGAATCTGGCTGAGTGGGGCATCGTGGTCATCCAGGACGCCGCCCATGCTTTCGGCTCTCACTGCGGACCCGAACGCGTCGGCGCCGATGACACGGCCCTGACGTGCTTCTCCTTCGGGCCGGTCAAGAACCTGACGTGTGGCCAAGGCGGGGCCGTCATCCCCCGTACGCCCGAGGAGGCCGCCTCCGTCCGCCGACTCCGCATGCTGGGCGTCACGCAGTCCCAGAGCGAGCGCGCTGAGACCACCAGCTACCAGGTGGAAGGCTTCGGCCTGCGGTATCAGCTCTCGTCCATCAACGCCGCCATCGGGCTGGCCCAGTTCGACCATTTCGACGCCACTGCGCGCTCCCGACGGGATTTGTGGCGCGCCTACAGCGATGCCCTGAACGCGCTGGAGGGGGTGACGCTTGCCGACGTCGACCTTGACCACACGGTGCCGCACCTGTGTCAGGTACGCGTGCCGCACCGGGACCACGTATTCGCCCACCTACGGGCGAGGAACATCGGCGTCGGCGTTCACTACCCGCCCAACCACCTTCAGCCCGCCTTCGCACGCTGGACGCGTGACCTGCCCGCCACCGAACAGGCCAGCCGGGAAATCCTGAGCCTGCCCTTCCACCAGCACCTCACCGAGGCAGACGTCCACCGAGTGGTGGCGGCCCTCGGACACGCACTCAAGGCCACAGGCGGCTCATGATGTCGAATCTGCTTGTCGTGTGCCTGGGGAACTACTGCCGTAGCCCCTTCGCTCAGCTTGCTCTCGCTCGACGGGGTGGACCGCGTCTGGCCGTTCGCTCGGCCGGGCTGATCGGCAAGTGGCAGGACCAGCCAGCTCATTCCGCCATGATCAACGCCGCCCGGCGGCTGGGCTATGACCTCACCGCCCACCGTGCTCAGCAGACCAGCCTGGACATGTTGGATTGGGCGGACACGGTACTCGCCATGGACGCCTCTGTTCTCGCCACCCTCCGGGCCTTCTGCGGTCCGGAAAACGAGAACAAACTGCGTCTCTACCTCGGCGACCGGGACGTGCCCGACCCGATGGGCCAGGGTGACGCTGCATTCCACGAGTGCGCTGTGCTCATTGAAGCCGGCACCGCCCTCCATGCTGGTGGACGGATCACGTAGCCCTCTGCGAGCCCGCGCTGTTATCGGGACGCTGCGGAGAGGATCACGTCCACGAGCCGTTCCGCCGCGTCCGGGCGGCCGTGTGCCCGGGCTGCCGCGGCCATCGACTCCCGGCGCGCCGGATCATCGAGCAGCGGGCCGACGGCCTCACGCAGGCGCCCGCCGGTGACGTCGCCGAGGAGGGCGACCGCCGCTCCGGACTCCTGCAGGTGGCGGGCGTTGTGGGCCTGTTCGTTGCCGGCCGCCGTGGCGAGCGGGATGAATACGGCGGGCTTGCCCAGGGCGGTCAGCTCGGCGAGGGTGCCCGCGCCGCTGCGGGAGATCACGAGATCGGCCAGGGCCAGGACGTCCGGCAGCTCCGGCCCGACGAACGGGGTGAGGTGGTACCGGGCGGCCAGAGAGGCCGGAAGCCCTGCGGCGCGCGCGGACAGCGCCTCGACGTGGGCCGGACCGCACTGGTGCACCACGTTGGCGCGCTCCAGCAGCCACGGCAGTGCGCTGCCGACCACGTCGTTGATCTGCTGCGAGCCCTGCGCGCCCCCGGTGACGTACACCGTCGGGAGCCGCCGGTCGAAGCTGTGGAGGCCGAGCGCGGTCACGGCCTTGTCCGGGTGCCCGGCCAGGACCTCCGGCCGTACGGGGTTGCCGGTGACCACCGCCGCAGACCGGACGCTCTCCGGCAGAAGCGGCAGGGTCGACTCCGAGGAGACGGCGATCCGCGCGGCGGACCCGGCGAGCTTCCGGTTGGCGAGGCCGAGGCGGACGGTCTGCTCGTGCAGGACCAGCGGGACCCGGCACATCTTGGCGGCGAGCCCGGCCGGCACCGCTACATAACCGCCCGTGGCGAGCACGACGTCCGGCCGGAAGGCGGAGACAGCGGTGCGCGCCTGGGCGACCCCGAGCGGCACACGTGCCATGTCCCGGACATTGGCCGGCGACACCATCTTCAGCGGATTCGCGTGACGCCGGATCTTGCCCGTGGCGACGGTGGTGAACGGGATGCCCTCCGCGCTGGTGACCCGGGCTTCCAGGCCCTCGGCCGTTCCGATCCACAGGACGTCGAGGGTGCGACCGGAAGCCGCCAGGCGCGCCTGCAAGGTGCGGATCGCGGTGAGAGCGGGGTACGTGTGACCGCCGGTGCCACCGCCCGTGACGATCAGGCGGAAGACGGTCGTCTGCTGAGGCGCGGTGTTCACGCTGGGCACTTTAGTGGCTGCTGTCCGGTGATCGTCTCGGCGTCGTGGGCGCCCGGGGTGCCCGTTCGGGCGGGATCATCGCGGATGGCCTGCGGCGCCGAAGGGAAGTGCCAGGAGCTTGTCCTGAGCTCACGCGACGACTGAACGCTGCTGGGTCGGGTGAGCGGAGGAGCGACGACCGGGGCCGCCACCCCCCACAGGAGAGGCCCCGGCCGTCTTCCACGGGGTCGCAGCACGACCCCGTACTCATCTCAGCGCCGCGGCTGCGTTTTCTGTCACACCGCACCGAGGGCCGCGAATTGTTGCGAGTTGTACAAGTCATGGACGCGACCCCTGCCGACCACGTAGCGTGCTGAGTCGCGCAGAGTGGCGCAGCAGTGGTGACCAGCTGCGATTTGGACAGCAGGGCGGGTTGAGGGAGTGCTGGGGGACGACGCGGAGCTGACCGCCGCGGTGCTCGCGGCACAGGACGGGGACGAGGACGCCTTCCGTGCTGTGTACCGCGCTGTGCAGCCACGGCTGTTGGGCTACATACGGACGCTGGTGGGCGAGCCGGACGCCGAGGACGTGGCGTCCGAGGCCTGGCTCCAGATAGCGCGTGACCTCGACCGGTTCAGCGGGGACGCCGACCGGTTCCGGGGCTGGGCGGCCCGGATCGCCCGGAACCGGTCGCTCGACCATCTGCGGATGCGCAGCCGCCGGCCCGCGATCGGCGGCGACGAGACCGAGCTGACCGGCCGGCCCGCCCAGTCCGACACCGCCGGTGACGCCATGGAGGCGCTCGACACCGACCGCACGATGTCCCTCATCGCCCAGCTCCCGCAGGACCAGGCCGAGGCCGTCGTGCTGCGCGTGGTCGTCGGGCTCGACGCCAAGAGCGCCGCCCAGACCCTCGGCAAGCGGCCCGGCGCCGTACGCACCGCCGCCCACCGCGGCCTCAAGCGGCTCGCCGAACTCCTCGGTACCGAGCACCCCGACCCGCCGCTCCCCGCCGGTGCGCCCGCGCCGGGCGGTGGGCCCGAAGGGCCGGACCTGGCTTCGGCCCAGAGGGCCGGAAGCGATGCAGGTCAGGGCCAGGGCGGCGGTTCGGGGCTCGGTGCCGTACCCTCTCAGCGCCCCGGTAGGGGCGGTCCGGCGGCGCCGGCCGGGGTCACTCCCGGTGTGACGCATTCGCGACCGTGGACGCAGAGGGACATGTGATGGCCGACCGGCAGGACGACTGGCTCGACAAGGACGCGGCGGAGAAACTGCTCCGCGGCGAGCCGGTCGTACCCCTCGGCGACCAGGCCCGCGACGACGCCGTCCGGCTCGCCGAAGCGCTCGCCGCGGCCCGTGCCGTCCGCCGCGTCCCCTCCGGCGAACTCCCCGGCGAGGACGCCGTGCTCACCGCGTTCCGGCAGGCCTCCAGCTCCGGCGGCGACCGGCTCGCCGGGCGGAACGCGGGCACGGCGCTCCCCGGGCAGCCCGGAACGCTGCACTCCGTCCACATCGGCGCCGCCCCCGCCGCCCCGCCCCGCCGTCCGCGCTGGAGCCGCCCGGTCCGCTTCGGCCTGGCCGTCTCGCTCGCGGGCTGCGCGCTCGGCGGGGTGGCGGTCGCCGCCGGTACGGGGATGCTTCCGGGCCTCTTCGGCGGCCACGCATCACCCGCCCCCGCCTCCTCCGTATCGGCGGCCACCCCGGAGCCGCTGGCCTCCGGGCTGCCCGCAGAGGACCCGTCCGCCGAAGCCCTGCCCTCCCCGCCCGACGTCCCCGATCCGGTCTCCTCGCCCGAGAGCCGGCGGCCCGGCGCGTCCGAGGAGGCCGAGCGGCCGGAGACCGGCGGGACCGACGCGGAGGCGGACGGCGACGACCGCACCGGCGACCGGAACCGGCCTGACGGAACGGATGGCTCCGGTGGCGGGAGCGGTGGCGGTTCCGGCCGCGAGAACGCCTCCAAGGACCCGGCCCACCGCGACGAGCGGCCCGGCGGCTCCGGCGGTCAGGGCGAGGGCGGCAACTGGTACGAGAAGTCCGTCAAGGCCTGCAAGGCCTTCCGCGACGGCACGCTCGACGAGCGGAGCCGGCGTCAGCTGATCCACATGGCCAAGGGCGAGGAGAACCTGGAGCGCTTCTGCGACCGGCTCCTCGGCGGGGGCGGCTCCGGCGGGTCCGACGGCGGGGGCTCCTCCGGCGGCGGTGGGGACGACGACGGACCGGGTCGCGGTGACGGTGACGGTGGCTCCCTGCCGCCCGTCTCCTTCGAGCCCGCCCCCTCCGACGCGGACGGCGAGCGCCGCCCCGATGTCGGCGTACGGGCGGAGGAGGCGGTTCCGCTGCGCCCGGCGAGCCTCGCCCCGACGGCCGCACTCGCCCGCTGACCTGCGCTTTTCCCTCCGTGTGAAGGCGCGTCGCCGAAAGGTGTGACGTTTTTCGAGCGCCGGGCGCAGTACAGAGTGAGCCGACTGGTCATCGGCAGCGCGACGAGCCGGGGTTCCCCCCGTACCTTCGGCTCAGCGCATCGGCGCGGGCGGGACACGTTCCCCCGGTCCCGCCCGCGCCCTCTCACACCGCCGGATCCCTCACCAGTAGATGACGACCTTGTCGCCGTTCCTCACCTGGTCGAAGAGGGCCGCGACCTTCGCCCTGTCCCGGACGTTCACACAGCCGTGCGAAGCACCGCCGTAGCCGTCGGCCGCGAAGTCGGCGGAGTAGTGCACGGCCTGGCCCCCGCTGAAGAACAGGGCGTACGGCATCGGGGTGTCGTACAGCGTCGACACATGGTCCCGGGACTTCCAGAACACCGGGAACTCGCCCTCGCGCGTAGGCGTGTACTCCGAGCCGAAGCGCACGTCCATCGCCGAGACGACCCGGCCGTCGACCATCCACGCCAGGGTCCGGCTCTTCTTGCTGATACAGAGCACCCGGCCGGTCAGACACCGCTCGTCCGGCTTCGCCACCGGCCGCTCGGTCGGCGGGTCGAGCTCGTCGGCCGTCGGTGTACGGGTCATGGCCAGCAGCTTCTGCCAGGTGACCGCGTCCGTGGAGCCGGTCGCCTCCGTGCCCCGCTTGTCCTGGAACGACCGGACGGCCTCGGCGGTGACCGTGCCGTAGTAGCCGGTGGGGTTGCGCCCGAAGTGCCCGGTCTGCCGCAACCGCGCCTGCAACTCCCGCACCTGGGCGCCTTCGGAGCCGGTGCGCATGAGGACCTGGGGCGGAGGAGAGGGCGGGGCAGGGGCTGTGGTCGGGGCGGGAGAGGCGGGTGCGGAGGAGGGCGGCGCGGCGGGTGGCGTGGTGGGCGGGGGTGGCGGTGTGGTGCTGGTGGCCGGGGCGGGTGTGCCGTCGGGCTCGGCGTCCTCGGTGGGGGAGGGCGCGGGAGCCGTGGTGGTGGCCGGCGCCGGTGGTCGGCGCAACGCGTCGGCGGCCGGGTCCTGCGGCCCGCACCCTGCCGCGAGGGCGGCGGTCGCGAGCAGTCCGGCGGCGGTCGCGGTGGCGGCGCGCCGGCCGCGCCTTGCGCCGCCTCCGCTCCCGTACCGTCCCCGGCGCGCGTACGGAGGGCCGCTCCCGTCTCCGTACGCGCCGCTCTCCCCGTCCCTGTTCCTGTCCGGCATCCCTGCCATCCCCACTTCCCCCTGGCACGCGTCGGCCCGGTCGTCGCATCCTGCGCGGGACAGGGGCGGCGCGTCCAGACCCCCTGGGGAGGTCACCCCCAGGAGTGATCCCTGACCGAACGTCCGAGGCCCTGGACAGAGCCGTGGACTGTGGTCCCCGACGGCGTCGGGAAACCCGGGCGCAGGCGTCGCGGTGACCGGTCGGTGAAACGTGTCCGCGCCGCACCGCACGGCTGTGCGAGACTCCGTCCATGCTGGGTGTCACCGACCTTCCGACCTATCTCGCCGGCCTGCTGCTGATCGTGCTCCTGCCAGGCCCGAACTCGCTGTACGTGCTCTCCGTCGCCGCCCGGCGCGGTGTCCGCACCGGCTACAAGGCCGCCGCCGGCGTCTGGACCGGGGACACCGTCCTGATGACGCTGGCCGCCCTCGGCGCGGCCTCGCTGCTCCAGACCACGCCGCTGCTCTTCGCGATCGTCAAGTACGCGGGCGCCGGCTATCTGACCTGGCTGGCGATCGGCATGCTGCGCGCGGCGGTGTCCCTGTGGCGCGAGCGGCACCGGCGTACCGCCGAACTGGCGGAGGCGGCCGAGGCGCCCGCCGCGGGGTCGGAGCATCCCTACCGGCGGGCGCTGGTGGTCAGTCTGATCAACCCGAAGGCGATCCTGTTCCTGATCTCGTTCTTCGTGCAGTTCGTCGACCCCGGCTACGCCTACCCCGCCCTGTCGTTCCTGCTGCTCGGGACGTTGCTCCAGCTCGCCAGCTTCCTCTACCTCTCCACGCTGATCTTCGGCGGCACCCGCCTGGCGGCCGCCTTCCGCCGCCGTAAGAGGCTCTCGGCGGGGGCGACCTCGGCGGCGGGCGTGCTGTTCCTGGGGTTCGCGGCGAAGCTCTCGCTCAGCAGCGTGTAGAGGCGCCGACCGGGAGCCGTCAGTGGTGGTAGGCCTTGGCCCCGACGTTGTGGATCATCCGCTGGAGCACCTTCAGCGCGGCGACGAACTCCTCGTCCGCGATGCCCTCGTGGATCTCCGCGCGGGCCCGCGCCACCCGTGCGAACGCCCGGTCGCGCAGCGCCCGCCCCTCGGGCGTGATCCGTAGCCGCGCCTCGTCGTCCTGGGTGATCAGCCCGCGGTCCAGCAGCTCGTCGACGGCCGCCTCGATGCCGTCCGCCCCGGTGTCGAGGTAGCCGCTGAGGAAGGTGACCACCTCGGCGCGGTCGCGGCCGTCCTCCTCCGCGCCGATGAGCTGGTTGATCACCCACCAGGGCGGCTGGGTCAGTCCGTGCTCGGCCAGCGCCGCCCGGATGTGGGTCACCGTCGCGTCGTGCGCGGCCCAGCTCCAGTAGCCGATCGGCTGGCGGGCGAGTCCGGCGTCGTCGTGTGAGTAGTCCATGCCGGTGACGGTAGGACCTCGACTCCGCTTGAGGTCAAGCGGAGCCGAGGTCCGGGACCGTCCGGTTCGGACAGCGGCTACCAGATGCTGGAGAACCCCAGCCGCACCCGCTCCTCCTCGTTGGCCACGTCCAGCGCCCCGCCCTTGACCCGGGCCGCCTCCTGCGCCGTCAGACCGCGGCCGAAGATCCGGATGTCGTCCAGGCCGCCGCGGAACAGCTCCGTGACACCGGCCGGCTGGTTCGGGAAGTCCGGGCGGGCGCCGACGTGGACCGAGAACTGCGCGGCCGGAGTGATGTCGCCCGCCGGGGCCGGGGCGCTGAACTCCTGCCCGCCGTCCACCGCCAGGGTCAGCCGGCCCGCCTGCCGCTTGAAGACCGCGTGGTGCCACTGGCCGTCGTTGTACGAGGACGTGGTCCGTACGTCGGCGAAGGCGCCGCCCGTGTCGATCGCGGCGCGCAGGGTGCCGTTGGCCGGCTCCGCCCGCAGCCAGAACTGCTTGACGCCGGAGCCCATGCCGTAACCCCAGATGATGGGCCGCGCGCCGGTCGTCGCCGAGTGCTGGAACCAGGCGGTCACGGTGAAGTCGCCCGTGCCCAGGCGCAGCGAGTCGGAGCAGGAGACCATGCGGAGGTAGTCGTCCTGGCCGTCGAAGGCCATGGACCTGCCGGAGTTACGGGTGGAGAGCTGGGCGCCGCCGTGGACCACGGCGTGGTTGCCGTAGCCGTGGGGGCCGGTGTCCGAGGTGCGGGGCAGGCGCAGTTCGCGCCGGTCCGCGTCCATCGCGCTCTCGGTGAACGAGGTGAAGACGAGGTCGCTGTGCGGGATGTTCCCCGCGCTCTCGTAGAGCACCCCGATGGCGCCGGTCGGCAGGAGCGCCAGGTCGGAGTAGCCGGACCGGCCCGGCGTCACCACCGTACCGGCCGTCTGCCAGGTCCTGCCCTCGTCGGAGGAGGAGCGGATCGCCAGTTCGCGGCGGTCCTCCAGGGTGTGCGGGCCCAGCCGGGACGGGAGGGAGATCAGGAGCCGGTCCCGCGTGGCGCCCAGCTCCTTCGCGTGCAGGCGCAGCAGCGAGCCGGAGACGGGTGCGGTGTCGAGGCCGGGCACCGGGGAGAACGGGGCGTCGAACGTGGCCCCGCCGTCCGTGCTGGTGGCCGTCATCCGGTGGTCGTTCGTGCCGCACCGGGCCGAGCTGCGGGCGTTGACGTACACGCCTCCGCCGGTGGTCTCCGCCACCGAGAGCTCGGCCGGGAACGCGGCGGCGGTGTTCCGGTCCACGTCCGCCTGCGCGCCCAGGGCCCAGGTCAGGCCGCCGTCGTCGCTGTAGTACAGCTGGCCGCCGGCCCGGCCGTCCTGGGTGGTGTAGTCGCCCGGCACGACGAGCCTGCCCCGGTGCGGGCCGCTGTCGAGCTGGATGCCGTGGCCGGGTCCGGTGGAGATCCAGCTCCGGCCGGCGGGCTTCAGGTGGGGGAGCGCGGTTCCGGCCGTCCAGGTGGTGCCGTCGTTCACGCTGTGGACGACGCGCAGGCCGCGGGGTCCGCGGACCGGCTGGTCCGGGGTGCCGCTCCAGCCGCCGGTCGCGTACAGCAGCGAAACCCGGCCGGTCGCCGCGTCCACGACGGGCGCCGGATTGCCGTGCGCGTCCTGGTCGCCCGTGCCCGCCACCACCTTCAGCGGGCCCCAACTCCGGCCGCCGTCGGTGGACTTCTTCATCACGATGTCGTTGTGGCCGACATCGGCGCAGGTGGAGACCCGCCCCTCGGCGAAGGCCAGCAGGGCGCCCGAGGGGGTGGTGACGAGGGCGGGGATCCGGAAGCAGCGGTAGCCCTCGGTGTTCGCCTTGAAGGGGGTGGCCACAGCAGGCGGTACGGGGGCCGCCGCGGGTGCCGCCACCGCGGCGGGCGCGGGGGCGGCGAGGGCCGTCGAGGCCAGCAGCAGGGTGAGGGCGGCCGCGACCGGCCGGGCCCCGCGGAGCCGGAGCCGCGGGCGGTGTCCGAACAGGGACATGGTGGTGGTCCTCCGGAGAGTGGTGGTCGTCGGAGCCCGGGTGCCGGGTGTGCCCGTCCCGGTCATCGGCCCGCCGCCAGGGCCTTCCGCAGCGGCGGGGTGAAGCGTCGTTCCACGAACCGGTGCAGCAGCCACGCCAGCCCCAGCATCGCCGCCAGGGTCAGCGCGAACGTCGCCCACGACGGCACACCGAGGCCGCGGTGCAGCCACCCCACCACCACCCAGCCCAGGTGCTCGTGTACCAGGTAGAACGGGTAGGTGAGCGCCCCGGCGACCGTGAGCCACGGCCAGTCGATCCGGTTCAGGGCGCCCAGCGCGACGGCCGCGACGGCGGCGAAGCCGGCCGTCACGATCAGGATGATGACCGCCGATGAACGGTAGGAGAACGCGTCCGGGCTGTCCGGGTGCCACAGGTCGGCCACCGCGTAGTGCTGGCCCAGCAGCCAGCTCACCCCGACGATGCCCCAGGCCAGCGCGTCACGCCGGTCCCGGTGCAGCAGGTATAGGCCGATGCCGCCGATGAAGTACGGGGCGTACTGCGGCATGAGCGTCACGTCGAGGAACGGTTCGTCCGCAGCCTGGGCCAGCACCGCCGCCAGCGTCCACCCGGCGCAGAACAGCACCACCCGGCGCCGGTTCACCCCCGGCAGCACCACGCACAGGGCGAACAGCGCGTAGAACCGCACCTCGGCCCAGAGCGTCCAGCACACCCCCAGCACCCGGTCCGCGCCCAACGGCTGCTGGAACAGCGTCAGGTTCAGCAGCGCGTCGCTGGGGGAGACCGCCTCGTACGCGACCATCGGCAGCGCGAACACCGCGGTCACCAGCACGACCGCCGCCCAGTAAGCCGGCAGCAGCCGCGAGGCGCGCGAGGCGAAGAACGCGAGCGGTGTGCGCCCCCAGCCGCTCATGCAGATCACGAAGCCGCTGATCACGAAGAAGACCTGCACCCCGAGACAGCCGTACGCCAGCCAGGTGTGGGCCGTGGGGAACTGGGTGGCGGGCGAGCTGCCCCAGGCCTCGGTTATCTCGCCGCCGCGGCCCCCGTAGTGGTAACCGGCCACCATCAGCGCGGCGAGCAGCCGCAGCCCGTCCAGGGAGCGCAGCCGCGCCTTCGGCCGGTGGGCCGTCGTACGGGGCGGTTCCGTACCGTCCGGGGCGGCCCGGTCGTGATCGGGCGGAGCGGTCCGGGATGCCGCCTTCGTGTCCTTCGGCGTGATGGTCACACCCTGTGGTGCGGTGGTCAAAGCCGCTCCCCTCTCCAGCGTCGTGCCGCGTCAGCGTAGGGCCGCGAAAGCGCGCGGAACGCCCGGGCAGCACGCCGTTTCCCGGTCCGACAGAGGGAGTTCATCCTTCGGTCGTCCAGGTTTCCTACGGTGACGCGGAACCGACAACCACTGCGCGGAACTTCACTCCGGGTCACCCCGGACGGAGACCCCGGCACCCGCGCGAGACCGAAGCCCCCTCCCCCCACGGGCACCAGACGCTTGGAGCGCCATGACGAAAGCCCGCACCCGCTGGCCACGGCAACGTGACGCGGAGGCTGCGACAACCTCCGGAGAGACGGTGGCCGCCGACCGGGTGGACGCCGTGGACCTGGAGACCTGCCTGAGTGCCTGTGCCGCGCACAGCACCAAGCTCGTCGCGAGCCTGGACCGGCGGCGCAACGCCCTGGCCGAGGCGCTCCGCACCTTTCTCGCCACCCATGCCGCGACCGCCCCGGCGACCACGGGCACCAGCCCGCTGCCGCTGCTGCGACGCCCGGCCAAGGCGTCGGCCAGCTCCGCGCTGCTGCTCGGCGACGCGCTGATGGACCCGTTGCTCGCGGTCGGGAACAAGGCCCTGGACTGCGGTTACGAGGACGAGACGAAGCTCGCCCTGATGGTCGCCGACACCGTGCTCACCCAGCGCAAGCGCTCCCGGGCCGGCTGGCGGCTGCGCGCCCGCGTGCTGGAGGCCATGGGCGCCGAGAGCGCCGCGGTCGCCGCGTTCGAGCGCTACCTCGAACTCACCGAGGAGGACGGCTTCGGCGTCGCCGCCAAGCTGGCCGGGCTCCGCGAGGGCGCCCGGCTCCAGGCGGAGCTGGTGCAGCGGCTCGCCACCGGCTGCCCCGAGGCCCGGGAGTTCGCCGACGGCTCCGTCACCGACTCCTGGGCGCAGGGCCTGGAGCTGCACGCCCGGGGCGCCCGGGACGAGGCCCGGCCGCTGCTGATCGGCGCGCTGCTCGCGCAGATCGGGGCCGACGCCCCGGTCAACGAGATCCAGCAGACGCTCGCCCACTACCTCGGCCTCCTCCGCGAGGAGGCCGGTGTCGCGGGCGGCGGGAGCGCGCCCACGGCCGGACGGGCGTCCGCGGGCCCCGGCGACCCGTCCGCCCTCGCCGAACTCACCGCCCTCACCACGCTCTACGCGGAGCAGCGCCGGGCCCGGATGCGCGGACCGGTCGACGACCCCACCTTCGGCGGCGTCCGCTGGCTCACCCTGGGGGAGTTCCGCAACCGGATCGCCGGGAAGTCCATCTGCCTGATAGCCAACTCCCAGCGGGTGGGCAGCAGTTCGCTGGGCAAGGAGATCGACGACTACGACCTGGTGGTCCGCTTCAACTCGTACCGGATCGACCCGGCGGCCACCGGCCGGCGCACCGACATCCACGTCAGCATCCACAAGCACGGGTTCAACTGGGACCAGCACGTGGACACCCGGCTGATCTTCGGCGGCATCTCCGGCGACTGGAAGTACTCGCTGCGCAACCGGCTGGTCCCGGGCGCGCAGACCTACCTGGGGGACGAATCCCTGCGCTGGCCGGTGCGCGGCATCGGGCGCCTCGGCCGGGACGTGTGGCCCTCGATCCCCACCAGCGGCTTCAACATGCTCTGGCTGCTGGACTTCCTGGACGTGAGCCCGCGCCTCGACCTGATCGGCTTCGACTTCTACGAGAGCGGCGCCTACCGGCTGCCCGCGGCGATGCAGATGCCGATCACCTCCGTGCACGAGTACACCAGCGAGAAGGCGTGGGTCATGGAACGGGCCCAGAGCGTCACCGACACGAGGATCTGCCTGCGATGACGATGCCCACCACCTCCACCGCGGCCCCCGTGGCGCCCGCGAACGCGCTGACCGGGAAGCGCCGCATCGCCTTCGCCAGCTTCGTGGACGAGAACTACCTGCCCGGCTTCCTGACCCTGCTGCGCAGCCTCGCCCTGTCCAACCCGAACGTCTGCGAGGACTTCCTCGTCCTGCACGACGGCCTGCGTCCCGCCTCCGTCGCGAAGATCCGCGCCCTGCACCCGCGCGCCGATTTCCGCCGGGTGGACGCCGGCCACTACGACTCGTACGCCAAGGGCGACCAGGACAACTACCTGGTGCGCAAGGCCTACTTCATCCTCGACGTGTTCCGGGTCCGCGACTACGACACCGTGATCACCCTGGACACCGACATGGTCGTCCTGGACGACCTGGGCGAGCTGCTGCGGCTGCGCGAGGGCCTGGCCGCCGTCCCGCAGTTCTTCTACGGACAGCACAAGCTGAACAGCGGGCTGCTGGTCATCCAGCGCGAGTATCTGACCGACGCCTTCTGCGCCGAGCTGGACCGGGTGGGCCGGGCCGGTTCGTACGAGCTGGACAAGCACGACCAGGGCATCCTGAACGCCGTGCTGGACGGCGACTTCATCCACCTGGACGCCCGCTACAACTTCGTCAAGCGGCGCCTGTCGGGTGACCTCCCGGTGCCCGACGGCACGGCGATCCTGCACTTCACGGGGCGGCACAAGCCCTGGCAGGGCGGTGAGGCCGGTTACTCCGAGGCCGAGGCCCGCTGGCACGAGTACAACCTCTCCGACGCCGCGTTCCACGCCGCCTACCTCGCGGCCCGCGGCACCAAGCACCACGACCTGCTGGTCCACTACGGCACCCCGCACGTCCGGCGCACCGCCGACGTGGACAGCGCCCGCCGGGTGGCCGCCGCCCACATCCTGGCCGGCGAGTACCAGGAAGCCGTCGACCTGCTCGCCCCGCTGCGGATCCCGGTCGAGGAGTCCTGGCCGCACGAGGTGCTCGGGCACGCCCTGATGAGCGTGTCCCGGTACGAGGAGGCCCGCGCCCAGCTGCTGCTGGCGGCCTCCGCGCCCAACCGGGCCGCGACCGCGTACGGGCGGCTCGCCCAGATCGCCTGGATCCACGGCGACGACGAGGACGCGTCCCGCCTCGCGCTCCAGGGGCTCGGCGTCGACCCGACGCACCGGGCGAACCGGCTGATGCACCTGCGTACCACCGGCCTCACCCCGCCCGCGGAGGGCCCCGCCTCCGGGCAGCTCGCCCATGTCGCCTTCTACATGGAGCGCCAGGGCAACGCGGGCGACAAGCTGCTGCCCGAGAGCGTACGGCTGGCCTTCGGCCAGGACACCGGGCCCGACCGCTGGCACTCGGTCCACGCCCACCGGCTCTTCGACGAGAGGGCCCTGGAGCGGGTCAACGCCCGGCGGGGGCTGGTCATCGGCGGCGGCGGGCTCTTCATCCCCGACACCGCGCCGAACGGCAACAGCGGTTGGCAGTGGAACGTCTCCGACGAGCTGCTGGGGCGGATCGACGTCCCCGTCCTGGTGTACGCGGTCGGCTTCAACGCCTTCGACGGCCAGGCGTACGGACACGGCCGCAAGCGGTTCCTGTCCAGCCTGCGCAAGCTGGTGGAGACCTCCGCCTTCTTCGGGCTGCGCAACCACGGCTCGATCGAGAAGGTCCGGGAGCTGCTGCCGCCGGAGCTCCAGGACAAGGTCCGCTTCCAGCCCTGCCCGACCACGGTGACCCGGCAGCTGGTCGACGGCTGGCGCGACCCGGCCGAACGCGAGGACACCATCCTGGTCAACGCCGCCTACGACCGGGCGGGTCTGCGCTTCGGCCATGACTACGGACACTTCCTCAACGAGATGGCCACCGCGGTCACCGCGCTCGGCGAGCAGGCCGAGGTGAAGTGTGTGGCGCACTCGCTGGACGACGAGCGGATCGCGTTCGACCTGCGGCGCGAGCACGGCATCTCGCTGCCGGTCATCCCGATGTACGACTTCGACAACGACTCCATACGTGACGTCTACGCCCGGACGAAGCTGGTCATCGGCATGCGGGGACACGCGGGGATGATCCCGTTCGGCTGCGGAACGCCGATCATCAGCCTCATATCGCACCCCAAGATGGCCTACTTCCTGGCCGACATCGAGCGGCCCGAATGGGGCATCTCCGTCCACGACCGCCACCTCGGCGCCCGCCTCACCGAGCGGGCGACCGCGCTGCTGGCCGACCACGCGGCGTCGGTCGCCGATGTGCACGGCCGCCAGCAGGAGCTGTGGAAGGTCACCGAGGCCAACGCCGCGGACCTCCGGGTGATCGTGGGCCGGTAGCCGGTAGCCGGTAGCCGGTAGCCGGTAGCCGGTAGCCGGTGCGGTGATGCGGCGAGACGGCGGTGGGGGGGGGGGGGGGGCCGCCCCCCCCCCCCCCCCCCCAACCCCCCCCCCCCGCCCCCCCCCCCCCCCCCCCCCCCCCCCCACCCCCCGCCCCCCCCCCCCCCCCCCCCCCCCCCGCC
>NZ_JBIWOZ010000017.1:0-52279 GCF_044767965.1 Streptomyces sp. NPDC101178 | reverse complement strand
GGGGTCGGGGGGCCCCCCGGGGGGGGGGGGGGGGGGGGGGGGGGGGGGGGGGGGGGGGGGGGGGGGGGGGGGGGGGGGGCGGCGCCCCCCCCCCCCCCCCCCCACCGCCGTATCCCCCGTTCAGGACGCTCCTACCGCCGTACCCTCCGCCGCAGCGAGCGCGCCCGCCGCACCACCCTGCGCACCGCCGCGTTGCGCGGCAGGAACGACAACTGCGCCGGCACCCCGCCCGGCAGCCCCAGCGAGGTCAGCCGGCGCCGCTTGAAGTACCGCCAGGTCACCGGGGTGAGCCGGGTGGACAGATACCGCTCCGCGGCCGGCCGCAGCCCCGGGTGGATTTTCGGCTGCATCGCGAACCCGACCGCCGTCACCAGCGCGGACACCTCCCGCTCGGCACCGTCCGAAGGCCGCCGCTCCTCCACCGCGGCCCGGTCGCCCAGCTCCGGCAGCAGCGCGTCCACCAGGGTGACCGGAACCCGGTTGCTGTTCTCGTACGGAGAGAGCCGCTCCAGCAGCAGTTCCGTACCGACCCGGGCGACCGGCAACCCGTAGAACGCCGAAGCCGTGAGCAGCGCCGTGGAGAAGCAGCCGACCACCAGCGCCGGCCGCATCCGCTCGTAGAGCACCTCGGCGAGGACCGGAGCCCGCAGAATCCCGGTGTCCAGCACGGTCAGCTCCGCGCCGAGCCGCTCCGCCTCCACCTCCATCGACCGCGACCACTGCGCCGGAGCCGTCGGGTGCGGTTTGAACACCAGCCGGGTGTGGCCGAGGGCGACCGCGCCCCGCATCATCCGCAGATGCAGCTCCTCCTCCTCCGCGGCGGTGATCAGCCCCAGCGCGGACAGGTACTGACCGAGCAGCAGGGCCGGCGCCCCGACGGACGGCAGCCCGGCCGGAGAACTGGCCGTGGCCAGTTCACCGAGCACCTTCAGGAAGCCCTCGGTCTCCACGACCAGCGGCTCCACCGCGAACTCGGTCAGCAGCAGCGGCTTCAGCCCGGGCACCAGATCCAGGTGCAGCAGCCGCCGGATCCGCGTGCCGGTCAGCGGGTCGAGCTTGTTGCGGGTGGGCCCGTAGCTCATCAGCCCGTCGGCGTACACGTCGATCGGGGCGCCGGTGAAGATCTCGGTGATGGCCGACGCCGGGTTGACCTGGATCGACTCGACGGCGAGCTCGACCTCGTCGTCGCCCAGCTCCCAGGCCAGCCGCAGATGCCGCTCCCACAGGGGTACGTCGTCCGGGCGCGGGGACCAGCCGCTGGGGTGGAAGGGGGCGATGGTCTCGTTCCAGGAGATGACGTCGTCGAACCGGCCGCGCAACTGCTCGAAGCCCGGCATCGCGTCGAGGGCCGGGGTGGTCTCCGGGATGGCCGCGTTGTTGCAGACCACCAGCACCCGGCGGTCGGCCGGGCCGAAACAGCCGGTGTCCAGGGCGGCGGCGAGGGTGGCCGCGCCGTAGAGGGTGGAGGCGGTGAAGAGCTGCGTGGTGCGGCGGGCGGGGGCGGTGCTCATGCCGTCGTCGCCTCCTTCGCGGCGGCGGTGCCGCGGCGCAGCCGGCGCAGGATCGCGCCGCGCTCCACGTCCATCGACTCCAGGACCTCGTCCAGTACGGCCTGCGGCATACGGCCGAGCGCTTGTGAACTCCGTGCCTTCAGCATGCGGGCCACCGCCGGTTCGAACCTCTCGATCGAGTTCATGTGGTGAAAGATGATGGCGCAGTACGTGCGTACCGCCTTGGGCAGCAGCGCATCCGCCTCGGGGTCCTCGGCCGTCTCGCTGATGACCTGGTCGAACGACCGGATGAAGTCGAGCTGGCGGACGTCACCGATCTGGGTCAGCGAGGAGGCCACCCCCCGCCGGTAGAAGACGCCCAGCGTGCTGAGCACCGCGAAGGACTCGGCGCGGCGGTGCAGCCGCCAGATCCACGGCCGGTCCTCCGCCGTGCGCAGCCCGTCGGTGAAGTGCAGCAGCCCGCGGTCCAGCAGCCGGCGGTGGAAGAGGCCGGCCCAGGCGTACGGGTAGTCCACGGAGGTGGACCGGTCGGCGGGCAGGATGGCCGTGCGCGGGTCGGCCACGGTGTCGCGCCTGCCGTGCGGGACGCGGTGGACCGTACGCCTGGTGCGCTCGACCTGGACATGGTCGGTACGGACGAAGTCGCAGCCCAGGGCCTCGGTCCGGGCGAGGAGCTCGGCGTAGTGGCCGGGGGCGACCCAGTCGTCGCCGTCCAGGAAGGCGATGTACTGCCCGCGCGCCGCGTCCAGCCCGGTGTTGCGGGCCGTGGCCAGCCCTCCGTTCCGTTCGTGTCTGTGTACGACCGCCCCCGGGATCTCGTCCCGGGCACGGAGCAGGACGTCCGCCGTCCCGTCGGTCGAACAGTCGTCGACAAGGATGAACTCGAAGTCCTCCCGGCTATTGGCCCGAAGACTTCGGAGGGTGTCTGGCGCGTATGTCTGCACGTTGAAGAACGGCACGATGACGGAGAGCTTGACCACCCGGCCGACGTTAGGACGGGCCGCGGCACGGATCTTGTCCCCAGCGGGGAATGCAGGTGAACGAAGGCGGTCGAGGCGGTGAACCGGCGAGTCGGCCGCCCCTTCGAGGGGAGGCCGATGCCTTTCCCGCTCCTAGCCGGTGACCACTCGGTTCAGCTGCACGTGTCCTCCGGTCGGGGCCGCCCGGTTCAGATCGGCCGCCGCGCCCTGCGCCCAGTGCGTCACCGCCGGCGCGGGGGACGGGAAGGCCACGACCGACGCACCGGCCAGGGCCACCGCCGCCACCTTGGATTTCACTCCGCTCATACGGGAGATGGTGATTTCTCTCCGCTCGTCGAAAGGGCGTTCATTTCGGTCCCGATTCCGGTCCCGCCGGGGAGCACGGCAGCGCGAGCGTGTGCTCACAACGAATTGATGAGCGATCACCGAGGCCCGCGAACAGGGTGAACCAGCGCTTGTGGCAACGGTGTTGATCTGCCTCGGACTGTGTCAGGGCTGCCGTCCACCCTCCCCGCCGCACGGCAGGTGAACGGCGAATGGAATAGAGATGAACCACCCGCCACAGAAGCGCATTTCGCGGATCCGGCCTGCCGAATCGCCAACCGTCGGCTCGCTGTTAACCATTTGTTGCCGTCGCGTTGGGCCGCGCATCGAAATGCCTTCCTAGCTTCTAGGACGTGCCCCCACGTACCAGCAACGCGGCCGATCCGGCCCCGACCCCCGCCGAGCCCCGCCCGGCGCTGCGGGTCGCCGTCCTCGCAGACTCCGACACCCGGTGGAAATGGGGCGCGCTCACCGCGCGCCGTCTGACCGCCGGGGCCGCCGGAGCGGACGAGCGGGGCGCGCGCCCCGTCGAGGTGAGCGGGCTGCTGCTGCGCGGCCGGGCCACTCCGACGCCCCGCCAGCTCGCGGAGGTCGGCGAGGTCGGCATCGAGGCGGAGAAGGTCCGCGAGGTCACCGCGGTCGAGTTCCTGCACACCGTGCGCGACGAGCGCTACGACGTGGTCGTCCTCGCACTCGTCGGCGGCGGCGTCCAGGCCATGCTGCACGGCCTGGCCGCACTGGACCTGCCGCGTCGGCCCGTCATCGTCACCGGATACGTCGGTGTCGTCTACGAGAAGCTCGCCGACGGCCTCCTGCTGCGCCACGGCGCCGATGTCGTCCTCGCCAACTCGGCCCACGACGCGGAGCGGTTCCGCGCGGTGTACGCGGGAGTGGGCGCCGACGCCTCGGCCGTTACCGAGGCCGCGCTGCCGTTCCTCGGCGGAGCCCCGTACGCCCCCGAAGAGGGCCGCGACACCGTGGTGTTCGCCGCGCAGCCCTCCGTACCGGCCTCCCGCGCCGACCGTACGTACCTGCTCCGCCGGCTCGTCGAGCACGCCCGGCTGCACCCGCGCCGCGAGGTGCTGCTCAAGCTGCGCTCCAAGCCCGGCGAGCACACCACGCACATCGAGGAACTCCCGTACCAGAGGCTCGCGCAGAAGGTGCCCGGCGGACTGCCGCCCAACTTCCGCCTGGTGTACGGGCACATGGGCGAGGTCCTGGACCGCACCGACCTCCTGGTCACCGTCTCCTCCACCGCCGCGCTGGAGTCCCTGCACCGCCGCATCCCGACCGCGGTCCTCACCGACCTCGGCGTGCGCGAGCCCCTCGGCAACCACCACTTCGTCGGTTCCGGGCTCCTCACCTCCTGGGACCGGCTCGACGGCGGGTACCGCCCGCGCCCCGAGGGGGAGTGGCTGGCCGGCCAGGGTGTCGCCGCCGACGGCTCGTACGGCAGGGCCTACGACACCGCCCGCGCCAAGGTGGCCGGGCTGCTGGACAGCGGCCAACTCCCGCCCCTGGCGCCCTACTACACGCCCGCCACCGCCCCCGGCTACCTCCCGGCCATCCTCGCCCGCCACCACCTGGCCCCCGACGGCACACCGCTGCCCGGTGCCGCCGCGCCGCAGCAGCCCGGCCGGGTGCGGGGCGCGGTGCGGGAGACCGTACGCAACGCGGCGCGCGGCGCCTACCGGCACGGCGTCCAGCGCGTCGCGCCGGTGATCCGCCGGATGGGGGAGCTGTGACCACTACTTCAGGAGCCTCGATGACCCCGACCGTGACTTCAGGGGCCTCGACGACCCCGACCGTCCTCGCCGTGATCCCCGCCCGCGGCGGATCCAAGGGCGTCCCCGCCAAGAACCTCGCCGAGGTCGGCGGCATCCCGCTGGTCGCCCGCGCGGTCCGCGCCGCGCTCGGCGCCCCCGAGGTCACCGACGTCGTCGTCACCACCGACGACCCGGCCATCGCCCAGGCCGCCCGCACCGCCGCCGCCCACCTCGGCGCCGCCGACCGGCTGCACTGCGTGGAGCGCCCGGCCGCCATCGCGGGCGACACCGCGACCAGCGAGGCGGCCGTGCTGCACGCGCTGGACACGTACGAGGCCGAGCGCGGCCGCACCGTCGACGTGGTCCTCCTCGTCCAGTGCACCAGCCCCTTCGTCTCCCGCGAGGACATCGACGGCGTGGCCCGCGCGGTGGCCCACGAAGGCGCCGACACGGCCGTCACCGTCGCCCCGTTCCACGGGTTCCTCTGGCGCGACGGGCACGCGGTGGAGGACGGCACGTACGGCGTCAACCACGACAAGTCCGTACGCCCCCGCCGCCAGGACCGCCCCCAGGACCTCCTGGAGACCGGCGCCGCCTACGCGATGGACGCGGCGGGCTTCCGTACCCACCGCCACCGCTTCTTCGGCCACACCGCGCTCGTCACCACCGACCCGGCCCGGGTCCTGGAGATCGACGACCCGCACGACTTGGCCCGCGCCCGCGCGCTCGCCCCGCTCCTGGACCCGTCCCCGCTGCCCTCCCTCGCGGACGTGGACGCGGTCGTCCTGGACTTCGACGGCACCCAGACCGACGACCGGGTCATGGTCGACTCCGACGGCCGCGAGACGGTCGCCGTGCACCGGGGCGACGGGCTCGGCATCGCCGCGCTCCGCAAGGCGGGTGTACCGCTGCTGATCCTCTCCACCGAACAGAACCCGGTCGTCGCCGCCCGCGCCCGCAAGCTCCAGGTGCCCGTCCTGCACGGCATCGACCGCAAGGACGAGGCGCTCAAGCAGTGGTGCGACGAGCAGAACATCGCGCCCGACCGGGTCCTCTACGTCGGCAACGACGTCAACGACCTGCCCTGCTTCGCCCTGGCCGGCTGGCCCGTGGCGGTCGGCAGCGCCCATGACTCGGTACGCGCCGCCGCGCGCGCCGTCACGACCACCCCCGGCGGCTACGGCGCCATCCGCGAGATCGCGGCCTGGCTGCTCGGCCCCACCCTCACCACCACTCCCTCCCCTTCTGTCCCCACCAAGTAAGGAAGCACCACCATGAGCACCTCCCGCCTGCGCACGTTCGGCACCCGTACCGCCGGACCCGGCAACCCCGTCTACATCACCGGCGAGATCGGCATCAACCACAACGGCGACCTCGGCAACGCCCTCGCCCTGATCGACGCGGCCGCCGAAGCCGGCTGCGACGCGGTCAAGTTCCAGAAGCGCACCCCGGAGATCTGCACCCCGCGCGACCAGTGGGACATCGAGCGCGACACCCCCTGGGGCCGGATGACGTACATCGACTACCGCCACCGCGTCGAGTTCGGCGAGGAGGACTACCAGGCCATCTCCGAGCACTGCGCCGAGCGCGGCATCGACTGGTTCGCCTCCCCGTGGGACACCGAGGCCGTCGCCTTCCTGGAGAAGTTCGACGTCCCCGCCCACAAGGTGGCCTCCGCCTCGCTCACCGACGACGAGCTGCTCCGCGCCCTGCGCGCCACCGGCCGCACGGTAATCCTCTCCACCGGCATGTCGACGCCGAAGCAGATCCGCCACGCGGTCGAGGTGCTCGGCAGCGACAACATCCTGCTCTGCCACGCCACCTCCACCTACCCGGCCAAGGCCGAGGAGCTGAACCTGCGGGTCATCAACACCCTCCAGCAGGAGTACCCCAACGTCCCGATCGGCTACAGCGGCCACGAGACCGGCCTCCAGACCACGCTGGCCGCCGTCGCGCTCGGCGCCACCTTCGTCGAGCGCCACATCACCCTGGACCGCGCCATGTGGGGCTCCGACCAGGCCGCCTCCGTCGAGCCGCAGGGCCTGACCCGCCTGGTCCGCGACATCCGCACCATCGAGGCCTCCCTCGGCGACGGCGTCAAGAAGGTGTACGAGTCCGAGCTCGGCCCGATGAAGAAGCTCCGCCGGGTCGCGGGCGTCGTCGCCGAGACCGAGAACGCGCCGGCCCCCGAGCCGGTCGCGGTCTGAGCGCCGACCGGTGAACCTCGCCTTCGTCGAGAGCCCGGTCCAGCTCCTGAACGTCCTGGAGTGGACCCACGCCATGGGGGGAGACGACCCGGCCGGCACCACGGTCGTCGTCCTCCCCCCGGTCGACCCGATGTCGCGCGGCCAGCTGCGCAGGATGGCGGAGCTGGCCCGCGACGAGGGCATCACCGTCCGCTGGCAGGAGGCGCGCGGGGACTCCGGCGCGCCTCTCAAGGCCCTGCGCGCGCTGGCCGGACTGGTCAGGCGCGCGGATCACATCGTGATCGGCGACCCGTTCTCCCGCTATGTGCAGCTCCTGCTGACCCTGGTCCGCGCCGAGCGCCTCACGGTGGTCGACGACGGCACGGCGACCATGGAGTTCGTCACCCAGCTGGCCCGGGGCGAGCGGCTGACCCGCTGGCACCGCAAGGGCCGCGGCGGTCCGCGCGAGCTGCTCCTGGCCCCGGTCACGGCCACCGCGCGCCGCCGCTTCACACCGACGGCCCGGCACGAGGTGGAGGTCTTCACCGCGATGCCGGTCGAGCCGCCGCCCGGGGTCACCGTCACCGCCAACACCTTCGCCTGGACCCGCGCCCGCTTCGGCCCGCCGAGCGTCGGCAGGGGTGCGGACCTGGTGGGGACGTCCCTCGTGGAGACGGGGGTGGTCGACCCGGTCCCGTACCAGGAGGCGGTCGCGGCCCTGGCCCGCACCCACGGCGCCACCCGCTACTTCGCCCACCGCCGCGAGTCCGCCGAGAAGCTCCACGCCCTGGAGGCCGCCACCGGCCTGGAGATCGTCCGCCCGGACCTCCCCCTGGAACTCATCGCCCGCCGCGGCCCCATCGGCCACACGGTGGTCAGCTTCCCCTCCACGGTGGTCCACACCCTCCCGCTGGCCCTGTCCGGCACCGGCGTGAACGTCGCGGTCTGCGACATCGCCCCGGAGTGGCTCCGAACGACGGCCTCCCCGCGCGCGCAGGGGTTCCTGAGCGGGGTCACGGAGACGGCCCGGGGGGTGCAGCGGCTGACGTCGACGGTCCACGCGTAGCGGGTCTCCACCACCGTCACCGAAACCCACGTTGATACCCACTGTCACGATCCGTCACACGCTCCACGCCGCCTTTTGTTCCCCTGTGCGGCTGAAGTTTTGTTGATCAGTGGCCAGTTGATGGGTGAAGGGGCCTACGCTTGACCAGGTGAACCAGTTGAAGTCCCGCGCCGCCCGCCCCGAAGACCTGGTCGACCAGCCGGGAGGAGGTGGGCTGCCCGGCAGGCTCGGTGACGAGCTCCGGGCCGAGCTGATCGCCTTCCGCCGGGATCTGCACATGCACCCCGAGCTGGGCAACCAGGAGTTCCGGACCACCGCCGCGATCAAGGACCGGCTGGAGAAGGCCGGGCTCAAGCCGCGGGTACTGGATGTGGGGACCGGGCTCGTCTGCGACGTGGGGGAGTGGGACGGTGTGACGCCGATGCTGGCGTTGCGGGCCGACATCGACGCGCTGCCGATCCCGGACACCAAGGTGGACGTCCCCTACCGGTCCACCGTGCCCGACCGGGCCCACGCCTGCGGCCACGACGTCCACACCACCACCGTGCTCGGCGCCGGCCTGGTCCTCGCCGAGCTCGACCGGAAGGGGCTCCTGCCGAACGCGGTGCGCCTGGTCTTCCAGCCCGCAGAGGAGGTCATGCCGGGCGGCGCGCTCAGCGCGATCAAGTCCGGGGTGCTGGAGGGCGTCGGGCGGATCATCGCCGTCCACTGCGACCCGAAGGTGGACGTCGGGACGATCGGGCTGCGCATCGGCCCCATCACCTCCGCCTGCGACCGGCTGGAGATCTCGCTCGACGGCCCCGGCGGCCACACCGCCCGCCCGCACCTCACCACCGACCTGGTCACCGCCGCCGCCCGGGTCGCCGTGGACGTCCCCGCGCTGCTCTCCCGCCGCGTCGACGCCCGCTCCGGCCTCGTCCTCACCTGGGGCCGCCTCCACACCGGCCACGCCCCCAACGTCGTCCCGCAGCACGCCGAGCTCTCCGGCACGGTCCGCTGCCTCGACCTGAACGCCTGGCGGGACGCGGCCGACCTGGTGCATGCCGCCGTGGACGAGGTGGCCGGAATGCATCGGGCCAAGACCGTGATCAATTACGTACGGGGCGTGCCGCCCGTGGTGAACGACGCCGAGTCCGTCGGGCTGCTGGACGCGGCGATGACCGAGCGCCGCGGTTCGTATGCGATCGAGGACACCGAGCAGAGCCTCGGCGGCGAGGACTTCTCCTGGTACCTGGAGCAGGTCCCGGGAGCCATGGCCCGCCTGGGGGTCCGGCCGCCCGGCGACACGCGCGGTCTGGACCTGCACCGCGGCAACTTCGACGTGGACGAGGAGGCCATCACCGTGGGCGTCGAGCTGTTCACGGCCGCCGCCCTGCTGGCCGGAGGCTCTTAGGCTCACCTTCACGAACTGTTCGCGGTCCATGCATGGACGTGCGTAACCCCTTCTGTTCGCGACGATCCGATAACGGCTTCCGTACGTGCTCTTATCTGACATCTACGCGCGTTACGATCGCCGCGAAACCAGCGCCGGAAGAGGCGCTTCGGTCAGGTTTGAAGGAGCCTCCCTTGCGCCGGATCACCAGGATTGCCACCGTGGGCGTAGCGTCAGCCGCCCTCGCGCTCTCCGCCACCGCGTGTGGCGGAAAAACGTCGTCGGACGCCGGTTCCGACGGTGGAGACAAGGCCGCCATCGCGTACGACATCGGTGGCCGCGGCGACCAGTCGTTCAACGACGCCGCCTACGCCGGACTCGCCAAGGCGGAGAAGGACCTCGACGTCGACGGCAACGAGGCCGAGCCGTCCGACGGTGAGAGCGACGCCGACAAGGTGCAGCGCCTCACCGAGCTGGCCCGCGCCGGCAACAACCCGGTGATCGGCGTCGGCTTCGCCTACGCGCCGGCCATCAAGAAGGTCGCGCCGAAGTTCCCGAAGACCACCTTCGGGATCATCGACGACGCCTCGGTGACCGCCAAGAACATCGCCAACATCGTCTTCAACGAGGAGCAGGGCTCCTACCTCGCCGGCGTCGCCGCCGCCAAGGTCACCAAGACGAAGACGGTCGGCTTCATCGGCGGTGTCGAGACCCCGCTGATCAAGAAGTTCGAGGCCGGTTACGCCCAGGGCGTCAAGGACACCGACCCGTCGGTGACGGTGCTCCCGCAGTACCTGACCCAGCCGCCGAACTTCGACGGCTTCTCCAAGCCCGACCTCGGCAAGGCCGCCGCGCAGGGCCAGCTCGACAAGAAGGCCGACGTGATCTACTCGGCCGCCGGCCTGGCCGGCTCCGGTGCCATCGAGGCCGCCTCCAAGGCGAAGAAGTGGAACATCGGCGTCGACTCCGACCAGTACAACCAGGCGGGTCTCGCCAACTACAAGGAGTCCATCCTGACCTCGGTCACGAAGGACATCGAGGACGCCGTCTTCAACCTGATCAAGTCGGTCCAGGACGGCAAGCCGCAGTCCGGTGAGATCCGCTACGGCCTGGACAAGAACGGCGTCGCGCTGTCGATGTCCAACCCGGCCTTCGCCGACATGAAGGACGTCATCGCCGCGGTCGACAAGGCCAAGCAGGAGATCATCGACGGCAAGATCACCGTCAAGACCGCTCCGTAACGTCTCCTCACCTCGCTGACGAGTCCGGTTCTCCGGCTGGTTTCCCAGGCCCTGTCCCGTCTGCCCCGCCGCACCCCGGCGCCGGCGGACGGGCAGGGCCGCCGGGCCCTCTCCGGTAACCGGAGCGGGGTCCTCAGCGGCACCCGCAGAGCAGTCGCACCCTCAGCACCACCAACGCAGCACCGAAGAAGATCCGCCTGTCGCAGCGCTCTCCCACCGGTCCCGGACCCCGCGTCCGGACTGTGACGTGCGCCTGTGTTTCACGATTCGGCAGCTCTACGCGTGTAGACGGCCCTCCGGCGCGATAACTTCACCCCGCTCACCAGAGCCCCCTCAGCCCCTCCGCCCCCGCTCCTGTCCGGCCAAGGAGAGTGCGTCATCAACGCGTCCAGCAGCCCCCCCGCCGTGGAACTGCACGGCATCACCAAGCGCTTCCCCGGCGTCGTCGCCAACCACGACATCGACATCACCATCGGCAAGGGCACCGTGCACGCCCTCGTCGGGGAGAACGGTGCCGGCAAGTCCACCCTGATGAAGATCCTCTACGGCATGCAGAAGCCGGACGAGGGCACCATCGCCATCAACGGTGAGCAGGTCTCCTTCTCCAACCCGGGCGACGCCATCGAGCGCGGCATCGGCATGGTGCACCAGCACTTCATGCTCGCCGACAACTTCACCGTCCTGGAGAACGTGGTCCTCGGCGGCGAGAAGCTGTACGGCATCGGCGCCGGCGCCCGGAAGAAGATCAAGGAGATCTCCGACGCGTACGGGCTCGGTATCCGGCCCGACGCGCTCGTCGAGGACCTCGGGGTCGCCGACCGGCAGCGCGTGGAGATCCTCAAGGTCCTCTACCGGGGCGCCCGCATCCTGATCCTGGACGAGCCGACCGCGGTCCTCGTGCCGCAGGAGGTCGACGCGCTCTTCGCCAACCTGCGCGAGCTCAAGGCCGAGGGCCTGACCGTCATCTTCATCTCGCACAAGCTCGGCGAGGTGCTGTCGGTCGCCGACGACATCACGGTGATCCGCCGCGGTACGACGGTGGGCACCGCCGATCCGGCCACCACCACGACCAAGCAGCTCGCCGAGCTGATGGTCGGCAGCGAGCTGCCGTCGCCGGAGACCCGCGAGTCCACCGTCACCGACGTGCCCATGCTGCGCGTGCGGGATCTCGCGCTCACGGTCACCGACCCCGACGGCACCGTCCGCGACGTCCTCGCGGGTGTCGACTTCACCATCCACAAGGGCGAGGTCCTCGGGATCGCCGGCGTCGAGGGCAACGGGCAGACCGAGCTGATCGAGGCCCTGATCGGGATGCGCGACCCGGACGGCGGCGTGATCACGCTCGACACCGACGACATCTCGCACGCCCCCACCCGCAAGCGGCGCGAGGCCGGCATCGGCTACATCCCCGAGGACCGGCACCGCCACGGCGTCCTGCTGGACGCCCCGCTCTGGGAGAACCGCATCCTCGGCCACGTCACCGAGAAGCCCAACAGCCGCGGCTGGCTGCTGGACAACAAGGCGGCCCGCACCGACACCGAGCGGATCGTGCGCGAGTACGACGTCCGCACCCCCGGCATCGAGGTCACCGCGGCCTCGCTCTCCGGCGGCAACCAGCAGAAGCTGATCGTCGGCCGCGAGATGAGCCACGCGCCCAAGCTCCTGATCGCCGCCCACCCCACCCGTGGCGTGGACGTCGGCGCGCAGGCGCAGATCTGGGACCAGATCCGCGAGGCCCGCCGCGAAGGACTGGCCGTCCTGCTGATCTCGGCCGACCTGGACGAGCTGATCGGGCTCTCCGACACCCTGCGCGTCATGTACCGCGGCCGGCTGGTCGCCGACGCCGACCCGGCCACCATCACCCCGGAGGAACTGGGCTCGGCCATGACCGGCGCCGCCACCGGTCACCTCGAAGGCTCGGAGGACGAGGCCCGATGAAGAAATTCGACAAGGACCGGCTGATCCTGGGCCTCGCCGGCCCGGTGCTCGCCCTGGTCGTGGCCCTCGCGCTGACGACCGTGGTGCTGCTGGCCTCCGGCCGCAACCCGTTCGAGCCGTACCGGATCATGTTCGAGTCGGCGAGCTACGTCGACGTACAGGTCCTGATCGTCAACCAGGCCGGCACGTACTACCTCGCCGCTCTGGCGGTAGCCGTCGGCTTCCGGATGAACCTCTTCAACATCGGCGTCGACGGCCAGTACCGCCTCGCCGCCATGATGTCCGCGCTGGTCGGCGCGAGCGTCAGCCTGCCGGGCCCGCTGCACATCGCGCTGATCGTGATCGTCGCGATGCTGGTGGGCGCCTTCTGGTCCGGGATCGCGGGCTTCCTGAAGACGACCCGCGGGGTGAGCGAGGTCGTCTCCACGATCATGCTCAACTCGATCGCCACCGCGCTGATCGCCTGGCTGATCCTGCCGAAGAACTTCGGCGAGCAGCCCGCGGGCTCCAACAACCTCACCACCGGTGAGATCGCCGAGTCCGGCTGGTTCCCGGGTCTGCCGATGGGGGACGGCGGCGAGATCTACGGCTTCACCTTCGTCGCGGCCGGCTGCGGCCTGCTCTACTGGTTCATCCTCAACCGCACCCGCTTCGGCTTCGACCTGCGCGCCACCGGCGCCAGCGAGAGCGCCGCGCAGGCCTCCGGTGTGGACGCCAGGAAGATGATCCTCACCTCGATGCTGATCTCCGGCGCGGTGGCGGGCCTCGCGGGCATGCCGACGCTGCTCGGCGACACCCACACGTACAGCCTCGACTTCCCGACCGGGATCGGCTTCACCGGTATCACCATCGCGCTGCTGGGCCGCAACAACCCGCTCGGCATCGCCTTGAGCGCCCTGCTGATCGCCTTCCTCGACAAGTCGTCGGCCTCGCTCGACCAGTACGGGTACGAGAAGGAGATCGCCACGATCATGCAGGGCCTGATCGTGATCTCGGTCGTCGTCTCCTACGAGCTGGTGCGCCGCTACGGCGTCCGCCGCCAGCAGCAGAAGGTGGGCGAGGAGCTCGCCGCCGGCCACGCCATCAAGACCGAGAAGGAGGCGGCCCTGTGAGCACCAGCAAAGCCATCGCCGCACGCCACGCCCCCAAGAAGGGCGGCCGCCGCAAGCTCACCCTGCCCGTCGTCCTGCTCATCATCGCGGGCGGCCTCGCCCTCGTCTCGATCGTCCGCCTGATCAGCGGCGCGGAGGACATCACCTCGGTCGGCCAGGTCGCCGGCGCGCTGGAACTCGCCGTACCGATCGGCCTCGCCGGACTCGGCGGCCTCTGGGCCGAGCGCGCGGGCGTCGTCAACATCGGCCTCGAAGGCATGATGATCCTCGGCACCTGGTTCGGCGCCTGGGCCGGATTCCAGTGGGGCCCGTGGATGGGCGTCCTCTTCGGCATCATCGGCGGCTGCCTCGGCGGTCTGCTGCACGCGATCATCACCGTCACCTTCGGCGTGAACCACATCGTCTCCGGTGTGGCGATCAACATCCTCGCCGTCGGCGTCACCCGCTACCTCTCCAACTTCGCCTTCGACGGTGTGCAGGGCGGCTCCTCCAAGCAGTCCCCGCGCATCGACCCGATCGACAAGATCACCATCCCCGGGCTCTCGGACTGGATGCAGGACCTCCAGCAACAGCACTGGTTCCTGGTCTCCGACATCGCGGGCATCATCGGCGGCCTGGTCACCGGCCTCTCGCTGCTGACGCTGCTTGCGCTGCTGCTGATCCCGGCCACCTGGTGGATCCTGTGGCGCACCTCGTTCGGGCTGCGGCTGCGCTCCTGCGGTGAGTCCCCGGTGGCCGCCGAGACGCTCGGCGTCAACGTGTACAAGTACAAGTACATCGCCGTCACCATCTCCGGCGGGCTCGCGGGCCTCGGCGGCGCGTTCCTCGCGATCGTCGCCACCGGCATCTACCAGGAGGGCCAGACCGGCGGCCGCGGCTACATCGGCCTCGCCGCCATGATCTTCGGCAACTGGATGCCGGGCGGCATGGCGCTGGGCGCCGGACTCTTCGGCTTCACCGACAGCCTCAAGCTGCGCGGCGGCGCGGAGAACGTCCACGCGATGCTGCTCCTGCTGGCGATCCTGCTGGTCATCGCGGTGTTCTGGCAGCTCTACAAGAAGAAGTACGTCGCCGCGGTGATCTCGGCGGCCGTCTCGGCGCTGCTGTTCACCTGGTACCTGCTGACCGACCAGGTGCCGAGCCAGTTCGTCGACGCCGCTCCGTACGTCACCACGCTGCTGGTCCTCTCGCTCTCCGCACAGCGGCTACGGATGCCGAAGGCGGACGGCGTGCCCTATCGGAAGGGCGAGGGCAAGTGACCTCGCCCGCCTCCGAGAGCCCCGCCGCCCCCTTCGGCGAGTCCGACTGGGAGGCCCTGCGGAAGGCGGCCCGGGACGCGATGTCCCGGGCGTACGCCCCCTACTCGGGCTTCCCGGTCGGTGTCGCCGCCCGGGTGGACGACGGCCGCACGATCACCGGCTGCAACGTCGAGAACGCCTCCTACGGCCTCTCGCTCTGCGCCGAGTGCGGCCTGGTCTCCACGCTCCAGGCGACCGGCGGCGGCCGGCTGACCCACTTCACCTGCGTGGACGGCACCGGGTCCATCCTGGTGCCGTGCGGCAGGTGCCGGCAGCTCCTGTACGAGTTCGGCGGCCCCGGACTCCTCCTGGAGACGCCCGACGGGCTGCGCACGCTGGACGCGATGCTGCCGCAGTCGTTCGGCCCGCAGCACCTCGGCTGATCCGAAACCCCGGTGGCCCTTCCCTCCCGGAAGGGCCACCGCCATTCCCCCTCTCCCTCTCTCTATGCGCGTAGAGTCGCCATCGAACTCTTGCGTACGCACCGGCCGGAAGGACTCCCATGGACGCCATCTCCGTCATCCGCACCAAGCGGGACCGAGGCGAGCTGACCCCCGAGCAGATCGACTGGGTCATCGACGCGTACACCCGCGGCGAGGTCGCCGACGAGCAGATGTCCGCCCTCGCCATGGCGATCCTGCTCAACGGCATGAACCGCACCGAGATCGCCCGCTGGACCGCCGCGATGATCGCCTCCGGCGAGCGGATGGACTTCCGGGCGCTCTCCCGCCCCACCACCGACAAGCACTCCACCGGCGGCGTCGGCGACAAGATCACCCTGCCGCTGGCCCCGCTGGTCGCCGCGTGCGGCGCCGCCGTACCGCAGCTCAGCGGCCGGGGCCTCGGCCACACCGGCGGCACGCTGGACAAGCTGGAGTCCATCCCGGGCTGGCGGGCTCACATCACAGGCGAGGAGATGCTGAACGTCCTGGACACCACCGGCGCGGTCATCTGCGCCGCCGGTGACGGCCTCGCCCCCGCCGACAAGAAGCTGTACGCGCTGCGCGATGTCACCGGCACCGTCGAGGCGATCCCGCTCATCGCCAGCTCGATCATGTCCAAGAAGATCGCCGAAGGCACCGGCGCACTCGTCCTGGACGTCAAGGTCGGCTCCGGCGCCTTCATGAAGACCATCGAGGACGCCCGCGAACTGGCCTCCACCATGGTCGCCCTCGGCACCGACAGCGGTGTCCGTACGGTCGCCCTGCTCACCGACATGTCGACCCCGCTCGGCCTCACCGCGGGCAACGCGCTGGAGGTACGGGAGTCGGTCGAGGTCCTGGCGGGCGGCGGCCCGAGGGACGTCATCGACCTGACCCTCGCCCTGGCCCGCGAGATGCTGGACGCGGCCGGGCTGAAGGACGCCGACCCCGAGAAGGCCCTGGCCGACGGCTCCGCGATGGACGTCTGGCGCCGCATGATCGCGGCCCAGGGCGGCGACCCGGACGCCACGCTCCCCACCGCCCGCGAACAGCACATCGTCACGGCCCCGGCCTCCGGCGTCCTCACCCGCCTGGACGCGTACGACGTCGGCGTCGCCGCCTGGCGCCTCGGCGCCGGCCGCGCCCGCAAGGAGGACCCGGTCCAGGCGGGCGCGGGCGTCGAACTCCACGCCAAGCCCGGCGACACCGTCTCCGAGGGCCAGCCCCTGATGACGCTGCACACGGACACCCCGGAGAAGTTCGACTACGCGCTGAAGGCGCTGCCGGACGCGTACGAGATCTCCCCGGCGGGCACGTCGTTCGCCCCGCTGCCGGTGGTGCGGGAACGTATCGCCTGACCTGCGGTTTCCCCGTACGGGTGAACGGGACCGGTGGACTGCCGCCGGTCCCGTTCGGCATGCTGGACTCGGTGACGTACCGATAGAGGAGACCGCCATGAGCGCACTCACCGTCGATCCCGTGCCGGGCCACGGCCAGGACTGGGACGACATCGTCCGGATCTGGGAGGAGACGGACGCACCCGAGGGCTGCAAGGTGGAGATCATCGAGGAGATCGTCACCGTGTCGCCGCCACCGTCCACGGACCACAACGTCACTGCGGAGCTGCTGCAGCGCAGCCTCTACACCGTCATCCCGGGGAACTGGGGGATCTATCAGACCCTCGGTGTCTCGCTGCCGGGCCGGGGCGGGCTTTACATCCCCGACCTCGTCGTCGTGCCCCGCGAGGTGCTCTCCGGGCCGGGCCACCAGGTCCCCGCCGCCGAGGCCCGCCTCGTCGTCGAGATCACCTCCCGCGCCAACGCCAACCACGACCGCGTCAGCAAGGTCAACGGCTACGCCAAGGCCGGGGTGGAGCTGTTCCTGCTCCTGGACCCCTGGCACTCCGGCCGCCCGACCGCGACGCTCTACGGGGAGCCGAAAGGCGGCACGTACCGGGTGCTGGAGACGGTCGAGTACGGCGGGAAGATCAGCCTTCCCGAACCCTTCGGGCTCGACCTGGACACCGGTGTCTTCCCGGTCAGCTGACGCCTCACGTCATCGAATCCACGCGAGCGGCCCGCCGCGCGGAGGGGATCTCCGTGCGGCGGGCCGCCGTTTGTGCGAGGTCGACTACCGCTCGTAGGCGGTCACTTGCCCAGGTACGCGTTGTAGATCCGCACCGTGGACTTGTTGCCCTTCTTGTCGGTGAGGTTGGCGGCGAAGGAGATGGCCTTGTTCTTCGCCGGGTTCTTCACCGTGATCCTGCCCTTCTTCACGGTGACCTTCTTCCAGGTCTTGCCGCCGTTGTAACTGACGTACGTCGCCAGCGACTTGAGGTTCTTCCCGGCGGCCGAACCCTGCACCGTCACCGGCACGGAGACGGTCCGGCCCGCCGTGGCGCGGCCGTCGGTGGTCAGGGCAGGCGTGAAGCGGACGGTGGAGGCCGGGAGCTTCGTGGACGCCTTCTTGGAGCGGAAGGTGAAGCTGACGTCCACCCGGGTGGAGAGGGCGCTGATCTTCGCCGTGTGCCGCACCGACGAGCTGAGCCGGTAGTCGGCGCTGCCCGCCGGGACCGTGAAGTAGTCCCAGCCCTGGAGCGGGTCCTTGGTCTGGGCGTACTTCTTGCCGTTGCGGTGCAGCACCGTGGTGACCGAGGAGAACTCCGGCGCGCCGTCGTTGCCCCTGCCGTCCGCCAGCAGCGGGACGAAGCCGGCGATCTCGTTGCCTTCGCGGTAGATGCCGTCGTAACCGGCCAGCCGCGGGCCGAAGACCCCGGTGTTCACGGTCTTCGTATAGGACTTGCCGCCCTTGTAGGTGGCGGGGTTCCCGAGGGAGTAGGCCGACTCGTAGATCGGGTAGCCCTGCTTGTCCTTGCCGCCGATCTGCGCGAACTCCAGGGCCCAGCGGGCCTTGTCGCTGGTGGCGAGGCGGACCGTACGGACGCCGGGCAGCGCCTGGCGGGCGGGCGCGCCGTACATCCCGTAACCGCCCGGCAGCTCGGCGATGGGCCAGACCTCGCCGGTCTTCTTCTTGACCGCGCCGACGCCCATGGTCAGCTTCACCGTGGCGAACTGGTTGGCCTTGTACGTACGGCTGACGCCCGTGGCGAACTGCGTGACCTTGCCGCCGAACGCGATGTTGTAGTCGCCCGCGCCCTTGTTCCAGCTGCCGGCCCACCGCTGGCTGAGCGAACCGTCGGTGATCTTCGGGCCGATGTGCGCGGTGCGGAGCGTCCCCTTGGGGCCGACCGCCCAGCCGTAGGTGGTGTCGTAGTCCTTGGTCGCGACCGTGTACTCGGTCTCGATGCCGCGGAGCGTGGTCCCCTTCACCGGCAGGGTGATGGCGGCCGGCTTGGTCCTCCGCGCGTCCAGCGTGATCGTCGTGTTCTTCGTGATGCTCAGCTTCGGCTGGACGAGCCAGTCGACGTCGTACTTCCTCTTCGGGTCCGTGACGACGCTGCCGTTCAGCACGAAGGTGCCCCTGGGCACGCGGACCGTGGCCACACCGTTCTTGAAGGCGGACGTGTACCAGGAGCCCTCGGCGCTCGCGCTCAGGCCGTCCAGCTCGGCGTCGGCCGCGGGCGCGGCCTTGCCGGTGCGGCTGACGGCCTTCAGCGTGACGTCGTACGACTCGCGCTCGCGGTCGACCGCGGCGGCGGTGCGGACGGTCTGGCCGCCGCCGGTGGCCACGACGTACGCGGAGTACGAGCCCACCTCGGCGCCGCCGAGCCGGGTGTCGGCCGTCAGCTCCACGGTGGCTGTGCCGCCCGCGGGCACGGTGACCTGCGAGGCGCCGAGGGTGAAGAAGCCGGCCGGAGCGGGCTTGCCCTTCGGGCCGGTGCCGGCGACCGTCACGTCGAGCGTGACGTCCGTCGTGCCGAGGTTGCGGTAGGTGACCGGCTTGGTGACCGGGACGTCGTCGGTGTGCGGCCACTGCTGCACCCCGAGGTTGACCGAGACCTCCTCGCTCACCACGGTCTGGGTCAGCGCCCGGTCCACCGCGATCCGGCCCGTGCCCTGCTGGAACGGTGTGTAGGCGCCCGGCTTGGTGGAGGACGCCAGCACGTTCTTCAGCTGCTGGTACGTCCACTCCGGGTGCTGCTGCTTGAGCAGGGCCGCGGCACCCGCGACGTGCGGCGTGGCCATCGACGTACCGTCGATCGTCAGATAGCCGGCCGGGTTCTCACCGACCTCCTTGGCGATCTCCGAGCCCGGGGCGGAGGCCGCCGTGATGGCGACCCCGGGGGCCGTGACGTCGGGCTTGATGGCGCTGTCGCCGACGCGCGGGCCACGGCTGGAGAAGCTCGCCAGCTTGTCGTTCACGTCGACCGCGCCGACGGTCAGCGCGGCGTCCGCGCTGCCCGGCGAGCCGACCGTGCCCGCTGCGCTGCCCTCGTTGCCCGCCGCGATGGCGAACAGGACGCCCTTGGTGGCCGAGAGCTTGTTGACCGCGGCTTCCAGCGCGTCCACCTCGGGGGTGTCCATGCCGCCGAGGCTCAGGTTGACGATGTCGGCGCCCTGCGCGACCGCCCACTCCATCCCGGCGAGGATGCCGGAGTCGTCGCCGAACCCGTCGTCGCCGAGGACCTTGCCCGCCAGGAGCTGTGCGTCCGGCGCGACACCCTTGAACTTCCCGCCGGACCTGGCGCCCGAGCCGGCGGCGGTCGAGGCGACGTGGGTGCCGTGACCGATGCGGTCCTTGAGGTCGGGCGACTTGGTGAAGTTCTTCGCCGCGACGATCTTGCCCTTGAGGTCGGCGTGGGTGCCGTCCACGCCGGTGTCCAGGATCGCGATCTTGACGCCCTTGCCGGTGTAACCGGCCTTCCAGGCGGTCGGCGCCCCGATCTGGGCGACGCTGCGGTCCAGGGTCGCCTTGCGCCTGCCGTCCAGCCAGATCCGGTCGATGCCGGCCGCGGTGGTGCGCTGGGCGTTCCCCGTCCGCTCGCTGGTGAGCGCCTGCCACAGGTCCGGGGCGTCCGCCTTCGGCGTCGCGACCGACTGGGCGTTCAGCGAGGTCAGGCTCCGGCCGATCCTGGTCGCGCCCGCGTCCCGGACCTCCGCCTTCGCCGCTGCCTGCGCGCTCTGCGCGCCCCGGTAGCTGACGATGAGCCGCAGGTCCTTCTTCTGGGCCCGGCGGTTCTCCGGCCGGTTCAGCTCGGTGATGTCGAAGAGCCGCCGGTCGAGCTTGCCGGAGGCGATGAGCCGCTGGGCGTCGGCGGGTATGACGAGCGTGCGCCCGTCACGTATCTGCTTGTGCACCGGGATGCCGTCGCGTCCCTCGGCGGGCTGGAAGCCCACGACCCGGCCCTTGGCGTCCACCGACACCCGGTCGCCGGTGACCAGCGTCAGCTGGTGCGAGGCCTTGCCCGTGGCGCCGGAGGCCGCCTTGGCCACGGCTGCGGGCGAAAACGGCTGTGCGGCGGCGGGCGTGGTCATGCCCGCGGCGAGTGCGACGGCGGCGGCCGCGGCGACAGCCGGGACCCCTGCCCTCTTCACGTGTCTGCGCAACTCTCCCCCTGGAGAATGAGGCGGTTCCTCTGAACCGTTCACACAACCTAGAGGGAGAAAAACGTGAAGAGGTTCGCAAGAGATGTGTACGAGTTGTGAGTTGGGTCTCTCTGGCCGGAATCCTGCCTCCGACGCGATGAGTTTCGGTCAGCCGACCGGTCCTCCCGTTGTGGCAGCCATGAATCCGATCGTTTTCACCGTCACCGGACGCGTCACCCGTGACGCCGTACCGGCCCTCTGCGCGGAGCTGGAGACCTTGCTGAACGACCCGGCCGGACGGGCCGCTCCGGTCGAGTGCGACGTGGGCGGCGTCGAGCGGGCGGACCTGGCGCTGGTGGAGGCGGTGGCCCGGCTGGCGCTGGTCGCCCGCCGGGCCGGCCGGCAGCTACGGCTGCGCCGGGTCGGGCCCGAACTCCAGGGCCTGCTGGACCTGGTGGGGCTGGCGGACGTGGTGGCGCTGGAGGGGCAGGGCGTGGAGGGGCCGGGAGTGGAGGGGCCGGAGGAGCGGGTGCCGGGGCCGTGACGGACCGGCCCGGTGAGCCCGGGGCTGTGACCGGCCGGCCCGTTGAGCCCGCCGGCCCGGTCAGCCCGCATCCGTAACGGTTCAGCCGGTCTCCGTCACCGCCGGAAGCCGGTCCGGCAGCCCGAACAGCGGGAACCAGCGCTCCACGTCCAGGAAGCAGTGCATCCCCGACACCGCCCCGTCCTGGACGTCGATGACCTGGACCGCCCACGGCACGAAGCCGGACCCCTCCGGATCGGGCTTGTAGTGCGCGAAGCCCGGGGAGCCGTTGACCGCCACCGGCACCAGCCGGGAGCCCGCGCACGCCGCGCCGATGGTCGTCATGAAGCCCGTGATGTCCGAGGTGCCCCGCAGCCACAGGTCGAACGGCGGCATCGTCATCACCGCGTCCTCGTGGAGCAGCGCGGTCAGAGCGGCCATGTCGTATCCCTCGAACGCCTTCACATAGCGCTCCAGGAGCTTCTGCTGCTCCTCGTCGAGCGGGTCGGCCGCGTCCGGAACCCGGCCCTCCTGCTCGGTCAGCGTGGCGCGGGCCCGCTGGAGGGCGCTGTTCACCGAGGCGACGGAGGTCTCCAGCAGCTCGGCGACCTCGGCGGCCTTCCAGGCGAGCACCTCGCGCAGGATCAGCACGGCCCGCTGCTTGGGCGGCAGGTGCTGGAGGGCGGCGACGAACGCCAGGCGCACCGACTCCCGCGCCACGGCGGCCTCCGCCGGGTCCTGGACGGTCGGCAGGATGCGGCCGTCCGGCATCGGCTCCAGCCAGACGTTCTCCGGCCGGGGGCTGAGCGCGGCCTGGGCGAGCGGGGTCGGGCCGGTCAGATCGACCGGGCGGGCCCGCTTGTTGCCCGCGCTCAGCATGTCCAGGCAGACGTTGGTGGCGATCCGGTAGAGCCAGGAGCGCAGGGACGAGCGGCCCTCGAACTTGTCGAAGTTGCGCCAGGCCCGCACCAGGGTGTCCTGCACCGCGTCCTCGGCCTCGAACGCGGAGCCGAGCATCCGGTAGCAGTACCCGGTCAGCTCGGTGCGATGGCCTTCGAGCCGGGCATCGACACCGCCGTCCCCGGCCCCTTCGGCCCCCGCCCCCGCGTCCGTGGCCGTCGTCGTGGTCAGATCGCTCATCGCTCCACCCCTGTCGCGCGGCCGCGCCGCGGCCTCCGTCACCCGGTACGTCGGAAGCTACCGCAGGGCACTGACAGCAGGGGTGGAAAGAGGCCTACGGCCCGCGTCGATCAGGTCCCGGGCTTGCGCCCGTACACGTACACGTCGTCGCCGTTCTTCAGCAGTTTCCAGTATGCCTTCGCGTCGGCGGGGCGCATGTTGACGCAGCCGCCGGAGCCCGGCGGGTTGTACATGGACTTGGTGACCGAGTGGAACGCCTGGCCGCCGTCGAAGAACTGCGAGTACGGCATCCACACCTTGTAGATCGTCGACCAGTGGTTGATGTTGCGCCAGTAGACCTTCTTGGCGCCGGTACGCGTCTCCGCGCCGTCCCGCCCGGTCCGCACCGGCACCGGTCCGTACGTCAGCTTCTTGCCGTCCTGGATCCAGCTCAGCTGCCGGGTCAGGTCGACGCAGGCGATGCGGCCCTTGTTGGTGGGACACTTCCCGGCCTTGTTCGGGTTCTTCCCGGCCGCCTTCTGCGCGAGCATCGTGTTCATCGTGCGCCAGGTCAGCGGCCCGGCGTACCCGATGGTCGGGGTGATCCCGTGGGCCTTCTGGAACTTCTGGATCGCCTTGCAGTCGGCCGCCGACTGCTTGCCGTCCACGGGCCGCTTCAGGAACTTCTCGACCTGCTTCTGGTACGGCCCGGTGGAGGTGGAGCAGGAGGCCGCCTGGGCCGTGGTGCCGGTGCCCAGGACCAGGGCGGGTGCCGCCACCAGCCCCGCCACGGAGAGCGCCACCCCGCGCCGCAGCCGCCCTCCGGATACGTATCCCTTCACACCCATGTCCCCCAACTCCCCTTCGCCCACAGTAGTTTTGTGGCTACGTCTGGTAGACGCGCGAAGGGGAGGAGTGGTTGCACGGGGCAGGTCTCGGTTGCGTCGCGTTCCGGCATAGCCGGAATTACGACCTCCGGTTCGGGCCCGTCGAGCTAGCGTGCCGCCGGCACCAGTGCCCGCCGCTCGGCCCGCGCCACCCGGGTCCCGTACAGCGTGACGGAGACGACGCCGAGCACCGCGAGCAGCCCCAGCGCCACCGTCGCCGCCCAGCCGCCCGCGTGGAAGGCGACCGCGCCCAGCGTGCCGCCCGCGCTGGAGCCCAGGTAGTACGCCGACTGGTAGAGCGCCGACGCCTGCGCCCGGCCCGTCGTGGCGGTCCGGCTCACCGAGGACGAGGCGACCGCGTGCCCGGCGAAGAACCCGGCCGTGATCAGCACCAGCCCCAGCAGCACGGCGGCCAGTGACTCCGACAGCGAGAGCAGCAGCCCGGCCGCCGTGGTCGAGACCGCGAGATAGAGCGCGCCCCGCCGGCCGAGCCGGGCCACCAGCCGTCCGGCCGCGGCGGAGGAGACCGTACCGACCAGGTAGACCAGGAAGATCGACCCGACGATGCCTTGCGGCAGCGAGAACGGCTCCTCGACCAGCCGGAAGCCGATCACCGTGTAGACCGCGCCGAACACCGTCATGAACAGCGCGCCGATCGCGTACAGCCGGACCAGCAGCGGATTGCCCAGGTGTGTGGCGACGGTCTTCGCGAGCGCCTTCGGGTTGAGGGTGCCGGGGGTGAAGTTACGGGCCTTCGGGATCAGGAAGTGGAAGGCGACGGCGCACGCCACCGCCAGCAGCCCGACCGCCGCGAGCGCCGCGCGCCAGCCCCAGGCCTGCGCGACCCACCCGGTGAGGATGCGGCCGCTCATACCGCCGATGCTGTTGCCCGCGACGAACAGCCCGATCGCGGCGATCAGCGCCTTGGGCCGGACCTCTTCGGCGAGATACGCCATCGCGGAGGCCGGAAGCCCGGCGAGCGCCGCGCCCTGGATGGCCCGGAGCGCGATCAGCCAGCCGATCGAGGGCGCGAACGGCACCAGCATCCCGACCAGGACCGCGACGGTCAGCGAGGCCGTCATCATCTGCCGCCGCCCGAACCGCTCCGACAGGGCGCTCAGCGGCAGCACGCACAGCGCCAGCGCGCCGGTCGCCGCGGAGACCGTCCAGCTCGCCTGGCCGGCGCTCACACCGTACGAGGCGGAGATCGCGGGCAGCAGGGCCTGGGTGGAGTAGAGGAGGGCGAAGGCGGCGAGACCCGCGGCGAAGAGCGCGAAGCTCATCTTGCGGTAGCCGGGGCGGCCGGGCTCCAGCCGCTCGGCAGAGGCCGGCGCGGCGGCGCGGGAGGTGATGACGGGGGACGACGGGGCAGAGGCATCCACGACGACGGTGGATGCCCCGGTATCGGCGGGAGGCATACGTCGAACGTAGAGCGCCACGTTTCATGCGTCCAATGCACGAAACCGCCATAATCGATCCCATGGCGCATCAACGCAGCTCACAGCCTCGGCTGTCACCGAGCAGTTACGAAGAAGACATCCGGGCCGTCCTCGCTCCCCGCCTCGCGTACTTCGAGGCCGTCGCCCGCCACGAGCATGTGACCCGCGCCGCACACGAGCTCGGCGTCCCGCAGTCCACGCTCTCGCGGGCCATGGTCCGGCTCGAAGCGGACCTGGGCGTCGCCCTGTTCGCCCGCAAGGGCCGCACCGTCTCGCTCACCCCGGCCGGCCGCACCTTCCTCACCTCCGCCGAACGCGCCCTGGCCGAGGTGGAGAAGGCCGCCGACGCGGTCCGGGCGGACGCCGACCTCACCACGGGCCGGGTCTCCTTCGGCTTCCTGCACACGATGGGCTCGGAGACCGTCCCCGCCCTGATCCGCGCCTTCCGCGCCGACCACCCGAAGGTCCGCTTCCAGCTCGTCCAGAACTACGGCGAGGCCATGATCGAACGCCTCCGCGCGGGCGGCCTCGACCTCTGCCTCACCTCACCCGTCCCCGACGCCCCCGACCTGGTCACCCGCCGCCTGGACGAACAGCGCCTGCGCCTGGTGGTCCCCGACGACCACCGCCTCGCCGCCCGCCGCCGCATCCGCCTCGCGGAGGCCGCCGACGAGACGTTCGTGACCCTCGAACCCGGTTACGGGCTCCGCCGCATCACCGACGACCTCTGCGCGGAGGCCGGTTTCACGCCGCGCGTCGCCTTCGAGGGCGAGGAGGCCGAGACCTTGCGCGGCCTGGTCGCCGCCGGGCTCGGGGTGGCCCTGCTGCCACCGCCCGCGGTGGCCAGACCCGGCGTCGTCGAGCTGACGGTCACCGCCCCGCGCGCGGTCCGTGAGATCGGGGTCGCCTGGCTGGACGGCCACCCCGACACCCCGCCGGTCGCGGCGTTCAAGCGGTTCCTGCTCTCGCGCCGGGGGAACCTGCTGCCGGACTGACCTGCGTACCGGAACCTGAGAGGAGGGGAGAGCCGACCGGCACGCGAGAATGGCCCGGTGAATCGTTCCTCCTCGTCGCTTTTCTCCACGCCGTCCGGACGCCCGAGCCTGATGGGTGTCACCTTCGCCGCCGTCGTGGGGTCGGTGCTGCTGGTGCGGCGGCCGGGAGGCGGACCTACGGCCTGATGCCGTACGGCGTTCAGTGCCGCAGCGACCGCCCGAACCCGGCCGCCAGCGGCATCCGCAGACCCAGCGGCGGCGGCGCGGCCAGCGCGTCCTTGACCGGGCGTGCGTAGGAGCGGGCGAAGAGCGAACCCCGGACGAAGTCGGCTGCCAGCGCCACCACTTCGGAGCGGTGCTGGCGGAGCGCGTGGCCGTCCGAGTGGACCTCGAAGCGGCAGGTGTCCCGGTTGGACTTCTTCGCGCGCTCGGCCAGCCGGTACGACAGCTCCGGGTCCGTGCGCTCGTCGTTGGTGCCGTGCACGATCAGCACCCGCCGCCCCACCAGCTGCTTCACCGGCTCCGGCTCGGCGGCCGCGTGCTCCGGCAGCCACGGGGCCATCGCCAGGACCGAGTTGACCGACCCGTGCCCGGCGGCCCGCAGCGCCGCCCGGCCGCCCATGCCGTGGCCGACCAGGCAGACGGGCACGTCCCCGTACCGCCGCTGGATCTCGTCGGCCGCCCAGGCCGCGTCCTCCGCCGGATGCGCGTCGGTGTCGTTCCAGCCCCGGTGGCGGTAGCGCAGGACGTGTACCGCAAGACCGTCGCCCTCCCCGGCGCGCGCCAGCGCACGGGCGAACGGCAGCTGTATCGCGTACGACAGGGATGATGGACGGCGCCGCGAGTCGGGCTCGCCGTCCGGGAGCAGCAGGACCACGCCGCTGACCTCGTATGGTGCTCCGGCCGTCGAGACGGCCCGTCCCAGCCTGGCGGCAGGCAGGGGGAGTGCGCGCTGTGCCATGACAGAACAGTCTCAGAAGAGCAGGTGTACTCCACCCGACTTTCCGGTCACTGTTACGCATCGACGGAAGGCGCCGACAAGCGCTCTACGCGCGTAGGCGCTACAGTGCCCAGATGACGAGCCAGACCCTGAATGTCCCTGATTCCGACCAGATCCGGCGCGCCCCCAAGGTGCTGCTCCACGACCACCTCGACGGCGGCCTCCGCCCGGGCACGATCATCGAGCTGGCCCGCGCCCAGGGTTACGCGTCCCTCCCCGAGACCGAGGCCGACAAGCTCGGCGTCTGGTTCCGCGAGGCCGCCGACTCCGGTTCGCTGCCCCGGTATCTGGAGACCTTCGCCCACACCTGCGCCGTCATGCAGACCCGCGACGCGCTCTTCCGGGTGGCCGCCGAGTGCGCAGAGGACCTGGCCGAGGACGGCGTCGTCTACGCGGAGATCCGGTACGCCCCCGAGCAGCACCTGGAGGGCGGGCTGACCCTCGAAGAGGTCGTGGAGGCGGTCAACGCGGGCTTCCGCGAGGGCGAGCGCATCGCCCGCGCCAACGGCCACCGCATCCGCGTCGGCGCCCTGCTCACCGCGATGCGCCACGCGGCCCGCGCGCTGGAGATCGCCGAGCTCGCCAACAGCTACCGCGACCAGGGCGTCGTCGGCTTCGACATCGCGGGCGCCGAGGCCGGCTTTCCTCCCACCCGCCATCTCGACGCGTTCGAGTACCTCAAGCGGGAGAACAACCACTTCACGATCCACGCGGGCGAGGCCTTCGGCCTGCCGTCGATCTGGCAGGCCCTCCAGTGGTGCGGCGCCGACCGGCTCGGCCACGGCGTCCGGATCATCGACGACATCGAGGTCGCGGCGGACGGCTCGGTCGCTCTCGGCCGCCTCGCCTCCTACGTACGGGACAAGCGCATCCCGCTGGAGATGTGCCCGACGTCCAACCTCCAGACCGGCGCCGCCACCTCGTACGCCGAGCACCCGATCGGGCTGCTGCGGAAGCTGCACTTCCGCGTCACCGTGAACACGGACAACCGCCTCATGAGCGGGACGAGCATGAGCCGGGAATTCGAGCTGCTGACCGAGGCATTCGGATACACGCTCGACGACATGCAGTGGTTCACCGTCAATGCGATGAAATCAGCTTTCATTCCTTTCGACGAACGTCTCGCGATGATCAACGAGGTCGTCAAGCCCGGTTATGCCGAGCTGAAGTCCGAGTGGCTCTTCCGGCAGACCGCTGTGACCAGCGGATCTGCCGCCGCCGCGAGCTGACGTTCGGCGTCTGTTCGACGCGGGGAAGATGGCCGGGATGCGAAATCCCGGCCATTTTTCGCGTGTCGGCATGTTTGCGGTCGGGGCGGCGGGATGACTAACTTGCAGAGCCGCTCACATCCCCTTCCCCAAGGATGAATTCTTCATGAAGAAGACCGCTGCCAAGACTCTCGGTGTCGCCGCTCTCGGTGCCGCTTTCGCCGCTGCCGCCGCCGGCAGCGCCTCCGCCGCCCCCTCGCTGCCGCTCGACTCCGTGGCCGGTGCGCTCCCCGTCTCCACCATGGCACTGGACGGCGTCGCCACGGCGGCCCAGAACGCACCGGTCCAGCAGACCGTCGACAAGGTCCTCGGCGGCGAGGCCACCGACGCGGCCGCCCCGGTCACCGGCCTGCTCGGCGGACTGCCGACCCAGGGCCTCACCGCCAACGGCATCCCGCTCGGCGGCTGACCGCAGCACCTGAGCACGCATGTGGGGGGGGCCCCCCCCGCCCGGGGGGGGGCCCCCCCGGGAGTTAGAGGGCCCCGCGGCCGGGGGCGGCACCCCGGCGGCGCGGGCGGGGGGGGCGGCGACCCCGGCCCGCGCCCCCCCCCGGCCCCCACCCCCCCCCGGCGGCCCCCCCCCCCCCCCCCCCCCCCGGGGGGGGGCCCCCCCGGGCCGGGGGGGGCCCCCCCCACGGTCATGTACGAGGCCGCCTCGGCCGGTCGCGTCACCAGGCCGTCGCGGACGAGGAGGACTTCTCCGCGGGCAGCAGCGCCCACAGGGCCAGATACAGCAGGAACTGCGGGCCGGGCAGCAGGCACGAGACGACGAAGATGACGCGCATCGTGGCGGCCGAGGTGCCGAAGCGCCGTGCCAGACCCGCGCAGACACCGCCGATCATGCGTCCTTCGGTGGGGCGGACCAGTGCGGCCATGGTGGGCTCCTTCGCGAACCGTAGCGGTGGGAGCGGGACCTGTCCGTGTCCTGCTCCGCCGGGAAGCCGGGAGCCGTTCTGTGCTGCTCCCGATGTATCCATGATGCGTTGGCGAAGAGGGACAAAGCATCGCTCTACGGGGCGATGCCGACCCTGGTAATCGTCGGGGTCGAACCCCCAGGGGCCTCGTCCCGCGGCAGGGTCTCCTGCCGGTACCTGGGAAGGTCCCGTACGCCCGGCACGCCCCGGCGGCGCAGGCGGGCCCGGCAGACCGGGACGACCAGCAGATGGGCCAGGACCACGCCGACGGTGTTCAGCAGCACCGAGTCGATGTCGACCACCTGGCCCGGCACCCCGGTCTGGCCCAGCTCGATGGCGAGCGAGATCAGCGCCCCGGCCGCCATCGTCCGCAGCAGCGACACCCAGTGCGAGACGAAGATCCGGCCGCCGGCCATCGGCAGCAGCACCCCGAGCGGGGCCAGCAGCAGCAGCGCCCCGCCGATCCGGCGTACGGCCTCGGACGGGCCCAGCGCGAGATCGGCTCTGATGGAGGCGAGCGGCTCGAAGTTGGCGGCGGTGATCCACGGAACGTCCAGCGGGCGCAGCGTCAGCCACCCGACGAGCAGCAGATGTGCGAGGAGGAGAGTGACCCCCGCCGCGCGGAAGCGGATGACGGTCTGACCGTCCGAACCTTGACGCACGTCCACCAAGACGCCACGACCGGCCGGATCGGTTCCGCGACTTCGCCGGAGGCCGTACGGAACGGCGCACCCGCTCCCGTACGGGCAGGTGGTCAGCGGTTCCGTCCCGCGGCCTGCCCGCGGTCCCGTACCAGCAGGTGGGCAGCGGTTCCCTCCCGTGGCCCGCCCGCGCCCTCAGCCCCGTACGAGCACGTCCGGAACCGTCCCGTCCTGCGGCCGCGCCTTCGTCTGCGAGGTGCAGAGATAGCCGCGCGGCCGGTAGTCGCCGGGCCCGCCGAGGACCACCGAGCCCTTGGTGACCAGCGCCTCGTTCTCCGCGTACGTGCACACCAGCTGCGCCAGCGCCTCCTCCGAGAGGTCCTCGGGCTGGCTGCTCAGCCGCAGGGCGCCCGCCGGGTCGCCGGCGCGGGAGGGCTCCAGCCGCAGCCCCGCCGGGACCGCCGTGGAGAACCCGGCCCGCCGCTCGCTCTCCGGCGGCGCCTGCCGCACCTGGTCCAGCAGCGCGCGGGCGGCCACCAGCCGGTCGGCACCACCGGCCCTGCCGCTCGGCACCGGCCGGTCCACGGCCACCAGCTGCGAGGCGCACACCAGGTACACCGGCGCCGCCACACTGTCCGGCGCCCGGGTCGTGACATTCGCCGACGGCAGCTTGCACGGCACCCGGGACGGCGCGGCCCCGGCGTCCACGGGCACGGACGTCGTCCGGATCCCGCACCCGGAGGCGAGCGCGGCCACCGTCAGGACGGCACCCAGCACGGCGACGGCGGCGCGCCGTCGCGGGGCGCGCCCCATCGGCCGGAACGCACCGGTCATGACGCCCCACCGTCCTCACTGTCGTCGCCGTCCCGAGGCCCGCCGTCACGCCCGACGGAGCCGTCCGCCCCGCCGCCGGTGAGCTTCGACGCGTCACGCGGCAGCCGCAGCACGAACACCGCGCCGCCGTCCGCCGAGTTGGCGGCCGTGATGTCACCACCGTGGATGTGCGCGTTCTCCATCGCGATGGAGAGGCCGAGACCGCTGCCCTCCGAACGCGGCCGGGAGGCACTGGCCTTGTAGAAGCGGTCGAAGACGTGCGGCAGCACCTCCTCCGGGATGCCCGGACCGTGGTCGCGTACCTCGATGACCAGCTCCTCGCCCTCCGTCCGCACCCGGACGCCCACCGGCGAACCGCCGTGCTTGAGCGCGTTGCCGATCAGGTTGGCCAGGATCACGTCCAGCCGGCGCGGGTCGAGCCGGACCATCATGCCGCGCTCCGCGTCCAGGTCCACCGCGTCCAGCCAGGCCCGGGCGTCGATGCACGCGGTGACCTGGTCGGCCACGTCCACGTCGTCCAGGACCAGGCGCGCGGTGCCCGCGTCGAAGCGGGTCACCTCCATCAGGTTCTCCACCAGGTCGTTCAGCCGCCGGGTCTCGCTCACCACGAGGTGCACGGCGGGCGCGATCATCGTGTCGAGGCTGTCCGCCTCGTCCTCCAGCACCTCGGCCACCGCCGTGATCGCGGTCAGCGGCGTGCGCAGCTCGTGGGACATGTCCGCGACGAACCGCCGGCTCGACTCCTCCCGCGCGCTCATGTCCGCGACCTTCTTCTCCAGCGAGCTGGCGGTCCTGTTGAACGTACGGGAGAGATCGGCGAGTTCGTCCGTACCGGAGACCGTGAGCCGGGTGTCGAGCTTGCCCTCGCCCAGCTTGCGGGCCGCGTCACCGAGCCGCTGCACCGGCCGCAGCACCGTCGTCGCGGCCGCCTGCGCCAGCAGCGCCGAGCCGATCAGCGCGAGCGTGGTGGCGATCCCGAGCGACCAGGCCAGCGAGTTGAGGTCCTGCCGCTCCTGGTCCAGGGACTTGAGCATGTACCCGGTCGGTCCGCCGCCGATGATCCGCGTACCGGCGACGAGGTACGGCGTGCCCGCGATGCTCGTACGCTGCCAGAACAGGTGGTACTCGTGCTCGTTGTTCGAGGTCAGCGGCTGCTTGCGGGCCACCTGCTGCCGCAACGGTTCCGGTACGTCGTCCCGGGTGAAGGTGTCCAGGTCGGAGAAGCCGACGATCGGCTTGCCGCGCTCGCGCTCGTCCACCAGCAGCACGTCGTAGCCGGGACCGCCGGAGGCCATCTGCCCGGCGGCCCGCTGGAGATCGTCCTTGGTGGGCCGCACCGGCAGCGCCGCCGCGGTGTCCTGCATCTGCCGCCGGAAGTCGTCGAGCGCGCTGTCCTGCGTACGGGTCAGCACGGCCTCGCGGTTGAGCCAGTACGCGATCCCCGAGGCGGACACCGCCGCCGTGAGCGCCACCAGCGCGAACACCACGACGAGCCGCAGCCGCAGACTGGTCCAGCGCAGCCCCGCCCGCAGGGACCGCTTGGCGCGTTCGGTCACTGAGGAGAGTCCAGCCGGTAGCCCACGCCCCGTACCGTACGGATCAGGGTCGGCGAGGACGGTACGTCCTCCACCTTGGCGCGCAGCCGCTGCACACAGGCGTCCACCAGCCGCGAGTCACCGAGGTAGTCGTGCTCCCACACCAGCCGCAGCAGCTGCTGGCGGGAGAGGGCCTGGCCGGGCCGGCGGCTCAGCTCCAGCAGGAGCCGCAGCTCGGTCGGCGTGAGCTGCAGATCCTCACCGCCCTTGGTGACGGTCATGGCGGAGCGGTCGATGACCACGTTGCCGAAGGTCGCCGAGTCGGTCGACTCACGCTCACCGCGGCGCAGCACCGCCCGGATCCGGGCGTCCAGCACCCGGCCCTGGACGGGTTTGACCACATAGTCGTCCGCGCCGGACTCCAGTCCCACCACGACGTCGATGTCGTCGCTGCGCGCGGTCAGCAGAATGATCGGCAGCTGGTCGGTGCGGCGGATCCGCCGGCACACCTCGAAACCGTCGATCCCGGGCAGCATCACATCCAGCACGACCAGGTCGGGCCGCTGCTCGCGCAGCAGCTCCAGGCCGTCCTCTCCCGTCGCCGCGGTGGCCACACGGTGGCCCTGGCGTGACAGCGAGAGTTCGAGGGCCGTGCGGATGGCGTCGTCGTCCTCGATCAGCAACAGGAAAGGCACGAGCGTCATTCTGGCCCATGGTGGCGCTTCAGTTCGACCTGTGGCCCGCTCCCGTTGCCCGCACACGGCCGCGACGGCTGCCGGGCACGGCCACAACCGCCCCTGTGACAGGCCTGTGACAGTCGGGGGACAGCGCCATGAAACTGCCCCGGCAAGCTCTTGGTCAGCAGCAGACGAACGAAGGACTTCACCGATCTCCACCGATAGGGGGCGCGAGATGAACGCACTGCACAGCACCAGCTCAAGCGCAGTTGTGACGCGTCTCCACGATGTCGGCCGGAGCACGGAGAAGTCCGGCGCGATGAACGGGACGAACTTGCGGGGGTGCGTTCGGAGCGCCGGGCGTCAGCACCTGCCGTCGCAGTCGGCCGCGGAGCAGCCGCGTACGACGTACATGACGGTGGTCGACGGGCCCACGGGCAAGAACACGGGGGACCACGGGGGAAGCGCGTACGGGGAGGTCACGGGGGACCGCACCCGGGCGGAGACCGCGGAGGCCGAAGCGGCCTTCACGGCCTACGTCCAGGAGCGGCGGGCCTCCCTGTACGCAACCGCCTACCACCTGACCGGCGACCGGTTCGAGGCCGAGGACCTGCTGCAGAGCGCCCTGTTCTCGACGTACCGGGCGTGGGACCGGATCAGCGACAAGGCGGCGGTCGGCGGCTATCTGCGCCGCACCATGACCAACCTGCACATCAGCGCCTGGCGCCGGCGCAAGCTCAACGAATACCCGACCGAGGAGCTGCCGGAGACGGTGGGCGACACGGACGCGATGCGCGGCACGGAGCTGCGGGCGGTGCTCTGGCAGGCGCTCGCCCGGCTGCCCGAACTCCAGCGCACGATGCTGGTCCTGCGGTACTACGAGGGCCGCACCGACCCGGAGATCGCGTCGATCCTCGACATCAGTGTCGGCACGGTGAAGTCGAGCATCTGGCGGTCCCTCCGCCGGCTGCGCGAGGACGAGGTCCTCAGCTTCGGACGTGACGAGCAGGAGTCCTTCGGCGAGCTGGTGGCCTGAGGCAACGGGGGGAACGGGGAAACGGGGGAAACGGGGAACGGCCACTGCTTCGGGGGAGGCAGGGGCCACGGGGGAGCAGTGAAAACGGGTCCGAGGGGGCCTGGGGGGAACAGGGGAAACGGTCCGTCGCTTCGGGGGAGGCGCGGGCCACGGGGGAGAACGCAGCGGGGTCGTACGGGCCGGGGGGTCCCGTACGGCCCCGTTCGCTGTGCGCGGGCCGGCTTCGGCCCCACGTACGGGTGGCGTAAAAAGATGCTTGTTAGTCTGAGCGGATCACGTCAACCGTGGTATTCGAGAAAACTCATGGGGGCCAAGTGAGCAGCGAGGCGGGCGAGCGGACAGCGGCGGACGGCGGGTCGGCCTCGATGCAGCTCAACGAGGCACCGACCGACCCTTCACCGCCTCCCGTGTACGGTCCCTTCGCTCCGGGCCAGGGCCCGAACACCTCGCCCCAGGTCCCTTACGCCCCCGGATACGCGCCGCCGTTCGCGCCCGGCGGCCCCTCGCTGGCCACCGACCCGGCCCGCAAGAAGGCCGCGGCCGAGGCCATCCGTACCCGGATCAAGCCCGGGACAAAGGGCGCCGGCGAGCACGCGGACGAGGAGACCTCGGCCGCCGTCAAGGGGCTCGGCGCCAAGGACGGCGACGGGTGGGTCACCTCCCGTGCGCTGAAGGACGCGCACAAGACGTGGGGCGGGCAGGTGCGGTCCATGCTGGGCCGGCTCGACGCGGACATCACCAGCCTGAGCGCCGCCCGCCGGAACCTCTTCGGGGCCGACGTGCAGAGCGGGCTGGGGTTCGGCCGGACCTCACCGTTCGACACCTACTGACGGCCACGGAGCGGGAAGAGCCGACTCGGCGCGCTCATCAGGCATTCCGGACGACAGCGATACCGGACGACGGGGACAAGGGCATGCCCACCTACCACGAGATCATGACGACGGACCTCTCCGCGCTCACCACGGCCGCGGACAAGTGGACCGGCATGGCAGGCGAGTTCCACAAGCAGGAGAAGGCGTACGAGAAAGAGGTCCAGGGCATCACGCTGGAACGGACCTGGATCGGCCAGAGCGCGGAGGCCGCCAACGCGCAGTTCCGCGTCATGCTCAACGAGTACCGGGCGGCGCAGACCCAGGCCAAGGCGATCGCCTCGCTGCTGCGGGACGCGCACACCCAGTTCACCGAGTTCAAGGGCAAGCTCCAGACGGTGAAGGCCGACGCGCTGAAGGCCGACATGCTGATCTCGGACGCCGGTCGGGTCACCTTCGACATGGCGAGCCTGAGCGAGGGTTCCCGGGCCGCCTACCGCCACGACCCGGACTACCAGAAGTCGGTACGCGACGCGGTCGGTTCCTGGCAGCGGTCGATCGACCGGCTGGTCGCGCAGACGTCGGACGCCGACGCCGGTGTGCAGATCGCGCTGAAGGCCGTGGTGAAGGACACCGACGCCTCGGACGGCACCCGGGACGGCTTCAACGGCCAGGCGCTGGGCGACATCGAGGCGTACGAGCTGCGCAACACCCAGGAGATAGCCGAGCGCCTGCTCGACGGCAAGAAGGTCTCCGACGCCGACCTCGCCGAGATGGACCGGGCGATGCGGGACCAGGCCGGCGACAAGGTCTTCGCCCAGGGTCTGCTGAACAAGCTCGGCCCGGAGGGCATCGTCAGGCTGAGCGACGTCATGTCCGACCGGGAGCGGGACGGCGGGTCCTCCGCCGACCAGTACACCAAGCTCCTCGGCGGACTGGCCAACACGGTCGCGACGGCCACCCAGGTCCCCGGTTCCATGACGGACGCGGGACCCGGCTCGGCGAAGTACCAGGCCTGGCTGAACAGTCCGGACGGCGCGTTCTACAAGAAGTTCACCGAAGGCCTCAAGGAGGCCGGGGCCAAGAACTACGACTCGAAGACCAACCCGCTCTACGGCTACCGCCCGTTCGTCGAGATGATGACCCGCGCCGACCAGCCGTTCGACGACCAGTTCCTCAACCAGCTCGGCCACGACATGATCGCCGCCGAGAAGGACAACCGGGCCATCTTCGAACAGTGGGGCGGCAACCACCGCGAGGGCCGGGCCGACGCGCTCGACAGCCTGCTCGGCGTGATGAGCAAGAACCCCGACGCCGCCACGGCCTTCTTCGACCCGAAGCTGGAGAACGGCCAGGCGCACCTGGACTACCTGGTGGGCAACGGGGACGACGCGCGGGAGTGGCCGAAGCTGAACACCGTGGCCGGCCCGCGGGTGTTCATCGAGGACGACCCGCTCAGCCGCCACGGCCTGGGGCTCGCGCTGGAGGCCGGGGCGACGGGGGAGGAGCCGGGCAGTCCGCTGGGCAAGCCCGGACCTCACAGCGAGGGGCAGGCCCGGGTCATGCAGGGCATCATCGCGACGCTGGACCAGGGGACCAACGGGGACACCGTCCCCGAGGCCCTCAAGGTACCGCTGGGCCGGGTGCTGAACGACTACACGGCGGACACGCACGCGATCCTGGGCGGGTACGCGCCGGGCAGCCCGAGCGGCCTGGACGACGTCGAAGGATCGGGCGACAGCGCTTCCATCACCAACAGCAAGGCCAGCCTGCTGCGGGTGATGCGCGGCGTGTCGGACGGTGTGGCCGGTGAGGACGCGGAGGGGAATCCCATCCGGGTCTTCGATACCTTGTACGAGAGCCAGCGCCTCCATTCGGTGGATTACCTGGACGCGGCCAATCACGTCTCTCAGAGCAGACTGAGTGAGAACGTGACCAGCTGGGACGTCAGGTCACGTGATGTGGGTGAGGTCTTCGGTGGCATGAACGCCATCGGTACGGACATGATCCTCGACGTTCGTGACGCCGAGATCGGGAAGATCAACGACCAGGCGCGCTACGGCTATCACGGTCTCGGGGCTGTGGTGAACATGATTCCCCAGGTCGGCGACATCGCGCAGCGAGCCGTGGACGCGGCTGCTTATGAGTGGTCGACCAGCGTGATGGCTGAGGCGGAGAAGGACGCGCTGAGCAATGTCAGCGTGGTGACAGCGGAGGGCATCGCCAGCACCAACGGACTGATCCGGGACTGGGCTGCTACCCGGGATGCCCCGGACGACAGCCCAGCCGTCAGAAACGCGATGCAAGAGGCGAAGCAGAGCTACGCGGGCGGCCGGGAAGAGGGCTACTCGGCCTTGCGGACCAGGAAGTGAGTCAAGTGAGTACAGCAGCGGGTGGCACACGACCGGCATGGCGAGTATGGGCCCTCGTGGCTGTCCTGGTTCTGCTGGTGACCGGGTTGTGGCATGTCTGGCGCAACACCAATGTGCTGACGGAGAGCCGACTCTGCGGAGGACTCATCTCCACCGAGCAGGCGGATGCGGTCCTTCCTGGTTCCGGTCGTCTTGACAGCGAGGGGGACGGGCTCGACAAGGATCTCACCGACACGGTGTGCCGGGTTCAGAAGTCGTCCGTCGTGCTCGGCTCCGGCGAGAGTGAGCTGACGTTGCGGGTGTGGGCGCTGCAGGGCAACGAAATTCTCCAGGCTGATGCGGACCTGTCGAAAACGTCGTTCTTCTCCGGGACGGTGACGGGCGGCGTCGATTCGTACAAGGGCTGGGCTCTGTTGCCCGAGAATTGCTGGACGGAGAAGCAGCCGGTCGTCGTCAGACTCAGCGCCAGCGAGATGGTCTCCGACCGGAACGCGTTGGCCGCCCTGACCACCGACGCGGCCCGCGCTGTCGCGGCCGGAGCGAAGTGCGGTGAACTTCCGGAGCGGCCCGGGACGCTGATACCTCCGGTATCGGACGAGGCCCGCCCCGTCACCCAGGGGCAGGCGTGCGGCTTGGAGGGCCTGACCATGCGCGGTCAGGTCCCGGCAGCCACGGAGGTGCTCGAAGCAGGGCAGAAGGCCCCCGCGGACGTGTGGAGCTGCAAGCTGACCCTGGACGACGAAACAAACGATGTTGTCCGGGCTGATGGATTCATGAAGTACGTGGCTTCCAGGGACCCGCAGGTCCTCGCTGCCCTGCGGAAGGCGCCGGGCACGGCAGAGGCCACGGCGCCGGACGGCCGGAAGGCCGAAAAGGTCGACGGGGTCCCCGGGTTCATCCTGCCCTGCGTGGATGGCGGCTCTCTTTACCTGGCGGTGGAGTCGGGGCTGCAGTACCTGGAGGCGAGCAAGCGCCATGCGGACCTGCCGAAGCGGGACGCGTACGTCGCCCCCTTCGTGAAGGCCGCCGCCAAGACCTTCGGCTGCGCGGCCCCCGTGGCCGGCTGACGACCGGTCCTACGCCGTCGGCGCAGCAGTAACGGGACCGACTTGCGGCCCTCGCGCAGGACTTCCGGCCGGCACGTCCCGCCTTGCGAACCAGGAAAGTGAGCGCGTGAGCACAGCAGCAGGAGCGGCAGGCCGTACGCGTCCGGCGTGGAAGGTCTGGGCGGTCGTGGCCGCCGTGGTCGTGGTGGTCGCGGGGCTGCTGCATGTCTGGCGCAATACCAACGTGCTGACGGCGGACCGGCTCTGCGGGGACCTGGTGTCGGCGGAGCAGGCGGACGCCGTCCTTCCGGGGTCCGGGCGCCTGGACGCCGAAGGGGACGGTCTGGACGAGGACGACCTGACGGATACGGAGTGCAGGATCGAGAAGTCGTCCGTCGTCCTCGGTTCCGGCGAGAGCGGGCTCAGTGTCCGGCTCTGGGGGGTACGCGGCTATGACCCACTGGCGTTCGACAGCGAGCCCTACCCACCGGGCGCCTCGTACTTCACCGGCGAGGTGACCGGCGGAGTCAACGCGTACAAAGCGTGGGTCATGCTGCCCGAGAAGTGCTGGACGGACCGGCCGGTTGTCGCCGAGTTCAGCATCGACGAACCGGCTGCCGACCGCACCGCCTTCGCCGCCCTGGCCACCGACACCGCACGGACCATCGCGGCCCGGACCCAGTGCGGTGACCTCCCCGAGAAGCCCGGGACGCTCATCTCTCCCCGCTCCGACGCCGCGCGCCCGGTCTCCGAAGGACAGGTGTGCGGCCTGGACGGCCTGACCGTGGCGGGCCAGGTGCCGGCCGGGACGAAGGTGCTCGAAGAGGGCCAGCAGGCCCCCGCCGACCTGTGGTTCTGCAAGCTGACCCTGGACGACGAGACGGGTGACTTCGTCCGTGGTGACGGCTTCATGAAGTACACCGCCACCCGGGACCCGCTGCTCATCGCCGCCATGCGGAAGTTCACGGGCACGGCCGAGGGCACGGCGCCGGACGGCCGGAAAGCCGAGAAGATTGACAGGGGCCCCGGATTCATCCTGCCCTGCGCGGACGGCGGTCCTCTCTACCTGGCGGTGGAGTCGGGGCTGCAGTACCTGGAGGCGAGCAAGCGCCACGAGGACCTGCCGAAGCGGGACGCGTACGTCGCGCCCTTCATGAAGGCCGCCGCCAAGACCTTCGGCTGCGCGGCCCCTGCCACCGGCTGAAGGCCCTACTCAGGCGCCCCCACCGTCGCCCGCCGGCACCGCCCCGCCGCCGCGGCGGCGAAGCGCCCCAGTGCCTCCTCCTTGCCGCACGGATACGCCCCCAGCGCCGTCTGGCGGGCCACGATGCGCCGCTCGGCCCGCATCAGGCGCCAGCCGCGCCGCAGCAGGAACGGCACCGACTTGCGGCCCTCGCGCAGGTCCCGGACCAGGCGGCGGCGGAACGTGGTGGAGGGGCGGCCGCGCAGGCACAGCGCGTCCGCCAGCAGGCCCAGCTCCTGGCAGCGGCCCACGATGTCCGCCGCGAAGATGCCCTCGGCCACGAAGAGCGGCGAGCGCTCGATGTGGAAGGCCTCCCGGCCCGTACGGGAGCTGGTGGCGATGTCGTACACCGGAACGTCCGTACGGCCGGACCGGCACAGCTCGGCGACGGCCGCCACCGCCGCGTCGGCGTCCCAGGACGCGGCGGAGTCCCAGTCGATGTCCGGGGAGCCGGGGACCCGGGGCAGCGTCGGGTCGTCGTGCTCCTTGTAGAAGTCGTCCAGGCGCAGCACCGGGAGGCCGGTGCGGGCGGCCAGGACGGACTTGCCGGAGCCGGAGGGGCCCGCGAGCAGTACGACGCGGGTCGGGATCGAGGGGGAACGGGAACTCACAGAACAGAAGTGTGAGGCATTGACCCGGGCAGGGGACCACCCGGGCCTCCTGTTGGTATCCAGCATCACACCTCAACTACTCTGCGCGTACGGACGATTACCCGACCAGGTCGATCAGGTGGAAACATGGCACTTCACGCACGCAAGCCCGAACGCCGCGCCCTGCTGCGCGCCGGTCTGACCGTGACCGCGCTGGGAGCGGCCCTGGGGGCCGGTGCGGGCTCCGCCCAGGCGGCCCCCACGCTGCCTCCGGTCGCGGAGATCCCCGAGCAGGGCACCGCGGCCGTCCAGGCGGTCACCAAGAGCGCCGGGCCCGCGGTGACCAGCGCGCTCGGGACCTCGCTGACCAACAGCATCCGGCCCATCACCGAACTCCAGCTGCACCCGCTGGCCAAGACCGGCGTCGACCCGCTGGACAACGCGGTGGGCACCCAGGTCGCCGACTTCCAGCCGGTGTCGACGGCGATCCTCACCGACCCGCTCACCAGCGGCGGCGCGATCGCCGACCTGCCGGTGGTGGGGCAGGTGACCCGGCTCGTCACGGGCTGACGCCTTCCCGTACGCGGAAGGGGCCGCCTCCAGCGTGTGGAGGCGGCCCCTTCCGCCGTACGGATCAGCGGCTAGTACGACGAGCCCGACGCCCCCAGTGCACCCGTCGGGTGCCAGACCGTCTTGGTCTCCAGGAACGCCGTCAGCCGGTGCGTGCCGGGCGCGGCCAGCCAGTCGGTGGACGCGTCGGAGCCGTCCGCCTCGGCGGGGAGCGGGCGCAGGACCCGCTTCAGGTTGTCCGCCGCCGCGACCTCCAGCTCCTTGGCCAGCTCCGCGCCGGCGCCGGTGAGGTCGATCGCGTTGACGTCCTGGTGGGCGGCGAGCGGTGCCGCCAGCTCCGCCGTGGCGCCGGACAGGATGTTGACCACACCGCCGGGGACGTCGGAGGTGGCCAGCACCTCGCCGAGCGAGAGCGCGGGCAGCGGGGCTTCGGCGGAGGCGATGACGACCGCCGTGTTGCCGGTCGCGATCACCGGGGCGATCACCGAGACCAGGCCGAGGAACGACGACGTCTGCGGCGCCAGGACCGCGACGACACCGGTCGGCTCGGGTGTGGAGAGGTTGAGGAACGGGCCCGCCACCGGGTTCGCCCCGCCGGAGATCTGGCCGATCTTGTCTGTCCAGCCCGCGTACCAGACCCAGCGGTCGATCGCCGCGTCGACGACGGCCGCCGCCTTGGACTTCGACAGCCCCTCGGAGGCCGCCACCTCACGGACGAACTGCTCCTTGCGGCCCTCCAGCATCTCGGCGACGCGGTAGAGGACCTGGCCGCGGTTGTACGCGGTCGCGCCCGACCAGCCGCCGAACGCCTTCCGCGCGGCCACGACCGCGTCGCGTGCGTCCTTACGGGAGGACTGCGGCGCGTTCGCCAGCCACTGGCCCTTGGAGTCGCTCACCTCGTACACCCGGCCGCTCTCGGAGCGGGGGAACTTGCCCCCGACGTACAGCTTGTAGGTCTTGAAGACGCCAAGACGGTTGTTCTCAGACATCGAGGTACGCCTCCAGGCCGTGGCGGCCGCCCTCGCGGCCGTAGCCCGACTCCTTGTAGCCGCCGAACGGCGACGTCGGGTCGAACTTGTTGAACGTGTTGGCCCAGACGACGCCCGCGCGGAGCTTGCCGGCCACCGCGAGGATGCGGGAGCCCTTCTCCGTCCAGATGCCCGCCGACAGGCCGTACTGGCTGTTGTTGGCCTTGGCGACCGCCTCGTCCGGCGTGCGGAACGAGAGCACGGAGAGGACCGGACCGAAGATCTCGTCACGGGCGACCGTGTGGGCCTGCGTGACGTTGGTGAAGAGGGTCGGCGCGAACCAGTAGCCCGACGACGGCAGTTCGCACGGCGCGCTCCAGCGCTCCGCGCCCTCCGCCTCGCCGGTCTCCACCAGCGCGGTGATCCGGGCGAGCTGCTCGGCGGAGTTGATCGCGCCGATGTCGGTGTTCTTGTCCAGCGGGTCGCCGAGGCGCAGCGTCGAGAGCCGGCGCTTGAGGGCGTCCAGCACCTCGTCCTGCACCGACTCCTGGACCAGCAGCCGGGAGCCCGCGCAGCAGACCTGGCCCTGGTTGAAGAAGATGCCGGTGACGATGCCCTCGACGGCCTGGTCGATCGGAGCGTCGTCGAACACGATGTTCGCGCCCTTGCCGCCCAGCTCCAGCGTGACCTTCTTCTCCGTGCCCGCGACCGAGCGCGCGATGGCCTTGCCGACGGCGGTCGAACCGGTGAACGCCACCTTGTTGACGTCCCCGTGCGTGACGAGGGCCTCGCCCGCGTCCCCGTAACCCGTCAGGATGTTGACGACACCCTTCGGCAGCCCCGCCTGACGGCAGATGTCCGCGAAGAAGAGCGCGGAGAGCGGCGTCGTCTCGGCGGGCTTCAGGACCACCGTGTTGCCGGTGGCGAGCGCCGGAGCGATCTTCCACGCGAGCATCAGCAGCGGGAAGTTCCACGGGATGACCTGGCCCGCCACACCCAGCGGCCGCGGGTTCGCCCCGTACCCCGCGTGGTCCAGCTTGTCGGCCCAGCCCGCGTAGTAGAAGAAGTGCGCGGCGACCAGCGGGAGGTCCGCGTCGCGGGTCTCCTTGATCGGCTTGCCGTTGTCGAGCGTCTCCAGGACGGCCAGCTCACGGCTGCGCTCCTGGATGATCCGCGCGATCCGGAACAGGTACTTGGCGCGCTCGGAGCCGGGCAGCGCCGACCACTTCTCGAACGCCTTCCGCGCCGCCTTCACGGCCCGGTCCACGTCCGCCGCGCCCGCCCGCGCGACCTCGGAGAGCACCTCCTCCGTGCTCGGCGAGACGGTCTTGAAGACCTTGCCGTCGGCGGCCTCGGTGAACTCGCCGTCGATGAACAGCCCGTACGACGGGGCGATGTCGACGACGGAACGGGACTCCGGCGCCGGTGCGTACTCGAATGCGGATGCCATGGCTTATCAGTCCACCGTCACGTAATCGGGGCCGGAGTAACGGCCGGTGCTGAGCTTCTGGCGCTGCATCAGCAGGTCGTTGAGAAGGCTGGAGGCGCCGAACCGGAACCAGTGGTTGTCCAGCCAGTCCTCACCCGCCGTCTCGTTCACCAGCACCAGGAACTTGACCGCGTCCTTGGTCGTGCGGATCCCGCCGGCCGGCTTCACACCGATCTGCACACCGGTCTGCGCCCGGAAGTCCCGGACCGCCTCCAGCATCAGCAGCGTGTTGGCGGGGGTGGCGTTGGTGGCCACCTTGCCGGTCGAGGTCTTGATGAAGTCCGCGCCCGCCAGCATCCCGAGCCAGGAGGCGCGGCGGATGTTGTCGTACGTGGAGAGCTCACCGGTCTCGAAGATCACCTTGAGGCGGGCGGTCCCGCACTCGGCCTTCACGGCCACGATCTCCTCGTAGACCTTCATGAAGCGGCCGGAGAGGAACGCCCCCCGGTCGATCACCATGTCGATCTCGTCGGCCCCGGCCGCCACGGCGTCGCGGACGTCCGCGAGCTTGACGTCCAGCGCGGCACGGCCGGCCGGGAAGGCGGTCGCCACGGACGCCACCTTCACCCCGGAACCGGCGAGCGCGGCGGTGGCCGTGGCCACCATGTCGGGATAGACGCAGACCGCGGCGGTACGCGGGGTCGTGCGGTCGAGCGGGTCGGGGTGGACGGCCTTGGCGGCGAGAGCCCGGACCTTGCCCGGGGTGTCCGCGCCTTCCAGCGTCGTCAGGTCGATCATCGAGATGGCGAGATCGATGGCGTACGCCTTGGCCGTCGTCTTGATCGAACGGGTTCCGAGGGCGGCGGCGCGCGCTTCGAGGCCGACGGCGTCGACGCCGGGCAGCCCGAAGAGGAAGCGGCGCAGCGCACTGTCGGACGCCGTCGCGTCGGAGAATGCGGGAGCAGTGGTGGGCATGGTCACCAGGGGAGCATATCTACGCGCGTAGCGACCTGTACAGGGGGACGGCTCAACCGTGCGCACCGCCACATGCGCGCCCGGGCCGGCTCGACTGCGCGCCCGTGGCGCGTGCCCGTGTGGCACCACGCCGGTGCGTGCCACCGCATGTGCCGCGTACGCCTGGAGCACCACGCCGGTGCGCGCCGCCGCATGTGCCGCGTACGCCTGGGGCACCACGCCCGTGCGCGCCGCCGCACCTGCCTCCGGGGCGCATGACCTCTCCGTCGGGTCCGTCAGGCAGAATCGGCCCCATGACGAGCCCCACGCCTCCCGCAGAGCCGCAGTACGCCGACCGGACCCACCGCTCGACCTCCGCGCTGGTCTGCGGAGTGCTGCTCCTCACGCTGGTCGCCGTGATGGCCGGCGACGCGCTCTTCCGGGGCAAGGGGCAGGCGCCGTGGCTGGCCCTCGCCGCTCTGCTCACGGCGGTACCGCTGATCGCGGCGTTCACCCTGCGGCCCGTCGTCGCCGTGAACGACGAGCGGATCCGCATCCGCAACCCGTTCCGGACGATCCAGCTGCCCTGGACCGAGGTGGCCGACGTCCGGGCCGGCTACTCCTCCGAGCTGATCGCCGCCGGCGGTACCAAGTACCAGCTCTGGGCCATCCCGGTCTCGCTGCGCGACCGCAAGCGCGCCTCCCGCGCCGCCGGCCGCGCCCCGCACAAGGACGCCTACGGCCGCTTCTCGCCCGGCGCAGCCGCCGACGCGCACCAGCACAGCGTGCCGCCGGTCGCGGCCGCCGACCAGACGATCATGGAGCTGCGGGACCTCGCGGAGAAGGCGGGCGGCCCGAAGGACGGGGCCACCACGGGTTCGGTGCGCTGGGCGTACGAGGTGATCGCGCCGGCGGCCGCGGGGGTCGTGCTGTTCGTGGTGCTGTGGGCGATCGGCTGAGCAGCCCGTACGTCCGTACGTCCGACGTGCAAGGACCGGCCCCCCTCCGGAGGGGGGCCGGCCCTTCGTTTCCGTCCGTGCGTTCGCTCAGATCCGTTTCCGTCCGTACGTTCAGATCCCGGCGGCCGCCGCCAGGTCCCGCTTGATCCCGGCGAGCAGCTCCGCGCCGCGCGCCCGTGCGGCGGGCAGTCCGGCGGCGCCCGCGACCGGGACCACCACCTCCAGGTAGCACTTCAGCTTCGGCTCGGTGCCGCTCGGGCGGACGATCACGCGCGCGCCCTCCAGCTGATACCGCAGCCCGTCGGTGGGCGGCAGCGCGGGCGTGCCCTGTGACAGGTCCTCGGCCGAGGTGACCGCGAGGCCGGCCAGGGCGGTCGGCGGCTGCTCGCGGAGCCTGGCCATGGCGTCCGCGATGACGGTCAGGTCCTCCACCCGCACCGAGAGCTGGTCGGTGGCGTGCAGGCCGTGGGCCAGCGCCAGGTCGTCCAGCAGGTCCAGCAGCGTACGGCCCCGCTCCTTGAGTACGGAGGCGAGCTCGGCCACGAGCAGCGCGGCGGTGATGCCGTCCTTGTCGCGGACGCCCTCGGGGTCGACGCAGTAGCCGAGCGCCTCCTCGTACCCGTACCGCAGGCCGTCCACCCGGGCGATCCACTTGAAGCCCGTCAGCGTCTCCTCGTAGCCCAGGCCCGCCTTCTCGGCGATCCGGCCGAGCAGCGACGACGAGACGATCGACTCCGCGAACACGCCGGAGACGCCGCGCTCGACCAAGTGCGCGGCGAGCAGCGCGCCGACCTCGTCGCCGCGCAGCATCCGCCAGCCGCCCTCGGTGGCGGTGTCGGGCACGGCGACGGCGCAGCGGTCCGCGTCCGGGTCGTTGGCGATGATCAGGTCCGGCGCCGCCCGGCGCGCGGTGGCGAAGGCGAGATCCATCGCGCCGGGCTCCTCGGGGTTGGGGAAGGCGACGGTGGGGAAAGCGGGGTCGGGCTCGGCCTGCTCGGTGACGAGGACCGGCTCCGGGAACCCGGCGCGGGCGAACGCGGCCGTCAGCACCGACGTGCCGACGCCGTGCATCGCCGTGTAGACGACGCGTGCGGTACGGGGGCTGCCGGAGGCCAGGACGGCGTCCGTACGGGCGAGATAGGCGTCCAGGACCTCCTCGCCGAGGGTCTCCCAGCCGTCCCCGGGGCGTACGGCGTTCGCCAGCGGGCCGACCGCGGCGATGGCGGCCGCGATCTCGCCGTCGGCCGGGGGCACGATCTGCGAGCCGTCGCCGAGGTAGACCTTGTAGCCGTTGTCGCGGGGCGGGTTGTGGCTGGCGGTGACCTCGACGCCGGCGACGGCGCCCAGGTGCCTTATGGCGTACGCCAGTACGGGGGTGGGGAGCGGGCGGGGGAGTACGGCGGCGCGGAGTCCGGCACCGGTCATCACGGCGGCGGTGTCGCGCGCGAAGTCCGCCGACTTGTAGCGGGCGTCGTAGCCGATGACGACGAGGCCGCCGGCCTGGCCCTGGGCCTTGAGGTACGCGGCGAGGCCCGCCGCCGCCCGGATCACCACGGACCGGTTCATCCGCATGGGGCCGGCCCCGAGCTCGCCGCGCAGTCCGGCGGTGCCGAACTGGAGCGTGCCCGCGAACCGTGCGGCGAGCTCCTGCGTGTCGCCCGCCTCGATCAGCGCGGCCAGCTCGTCGCGGGTCTCGGGGTCGGGGTCCTCGGCCAGCCAGGTCCTGGCCTGCGCGATGAGGTCGTGCTGCACGGGGTCCGCCTTTCGGGGGTGCGCGGGTGGGGGCGTACGGGGGTGGGTGCGGGTGGAGGTGCGGCCCCGGGGCCGGCCGGGTTCGGCCTGGTGCGGGACGGTGGGGCGGGGTGGGCGCTGCGCGGGCTGTTCCCCTCCCCGCCCCTTCCCGAAACCGGGGCTCCGCCCCGGACCCCGGTCCTCGAACGCCGGACGGGCTGGAAAGGAGGCCGGGGCGGGCTGGAGGGGGAGGCGCGCGGGGCGGGGCGCAGGGGAGACCGGGTGGGCCGGAAAGAGCGCGCCGTGGCCGGAAGGAGCGCGCCCAGGCCGGAGACGAGCACGTCCCGCCCCGAGCAGGCCCTAGACGCGGTCCAGCACCCTCGCCAGCAGCGCGCCCATGCGCGTCGCCGAGTCGCGGCCCGCCTGGAGGACCTCCTCGTGGTTCAGGGGCTCGCCGGAGAGGCCCGCCGCCAGGTTGGTGACCAGGGAGAGGCCCAGCACCTCCGCGCCCGCCTCGCGGGCCGCGATGGCCTCCAGGACCGTGGACATGCCGACCAGGTCGCCGCCCATGACCCGGACCATGTTGATCTCGGCCGGGGTCTCGTAGTGCGGGCCGGGGAACTGGACGTACACGCCCTCTTCGAGCGTGTCGTCGATCTCCTGGCACAGCGCGCGCAGGCGCGGCGAGTACAGGTCGGTCAGGTCGACGAAGTTGGCGCCGACGATCGGCGAGGTCGCCGTGAGGTTGATGTGGTCGCTGATCAGCACCGGCTGTCCGGGGCGCATGCCCTCGCGCAGGCCGCCGCAGCCGTTGGTCAGGACGACCGTCTTGCAGCCCGCGGCCACCGCCGTACGGACTCCGTGGGCGACGGCGGCGACGCCGCGGCCCTCGTAGTAGTGCGTGCGGCCGAGGAAGACCAGCACGCGCTTCTCGCCGATCTTGTACGAGCGGATCGTGCCGCCGTGGCCCTCGACCGCGGGCGCCGGGAAGCCGGGGAGCGCGGTGACGGGGAACTCGGCTTCCGGCTCGCCGAGCGCTTCGCCCGCGGGCGCCCAGCCGGAGCCCATGACCAGGGCGACGTCGTGGGTCTCGGCGCCGGTCAGCTCGCGCAGGCGGGCGGCGGCCCCGGCAGCGGCTTCGTACGGGTCGCCCTGGATGTTGTCCGGAATAACTGATGCGTTCACGCGGAAGAGCGTAACCGCTGAATGCCTACGCGCGTAGATGTCCTGGTGCAAAGACTCGCCGGACGGCTTTGTGGCTTCGCACGAAGAGGAGTCGCCGGGCCCCGCTCAGCAGGGGCGCTTGCGCAGGCCCATCACATAGTCGTGCGGGGCGCCGGCGGACTCGGCCGCGTCCGCGATCTCGCCGAGGTAGCGGGCGGAGGGCAGGCCGCCCTCGTACCCGTTCAGCACGTACATCCAGGCCGGCTCCTCGCCGTCCAGGGTGTGCACGCGGACGCGCATGCGCCGGTAGATGTCGAGCCCGACACCCTCCCAGCGGTCCATGGAGTCCTCGTCCATCGGCGCCAGGTCGTACAGCGCGACGAAGACCTGGGAGCGCGGCGCCTCCACCACGGTGGCCAGCGCCCCCTCCCAGCCCATCTGCTCCCCGCCGAAGGTCAGCCGCCAGCCGTTCAGCCAGCCGGTGCTGCGCATCGGGGAATGCGGGGCGCGGCGGGTCATGAGCCGCGCGTCGAGGTTGCCGGCGTACGCGGCGTAGAGCGACATGGGACCGAGGGTACGGGAGGGGGGCGCGGGAGTGCCGGTTCCTGTGACGAAGCCCCCGGTCGGGGGAGGGCCTGCCGGGGGTTCGAAGGACTGTGCGGGCGGGGCCGATCCGTACGGGCGGGGCCCCGGCGCCCGTATGGAGGGCCCCGGGGCGAATCTGTTTGGCGCGTGCGGGACAATGGAGTACGTACTGCATTCCCCCGGGGCGATCCCCCGGACCCCCGGCCGGGGCGGCAGGCGGCCGTGGGGATGACACCCACGCGAGGCGGACTTTTCGTGACCCGGATCGTGATCATCGGCGGCGGCCCCGGCGGCTACGAGGCGGCTCTGGTGGGCGCCCAGCTCGGCGCGGAGGTGACCGTCGTCGACTGCGACGGCCTCGGCGGAGCCTCGGTACTCACCGACTGCGTGCCATCGAAGACCCTGATCGCGACGGCCGAGGTGATGACCACCTTCGACTCCTCGTACGAGGAACTCGGGATCATCGTTGCCGACGACACCCCGCACATAGAGCAGGCGGCGAGGGTGGTCGGGGTCGACCTGGGCAAGGTCAACCGCCGCGTCAAGCGCCTCGCACTCGCCCAGTCCCACGACATCACCGCCTCCGTCACCCGGGCCGGCGCCCGCGTGATGCGCGGCCGCGGCCGGCTCGACGGGCTCCAGGCGGCCGACGGCTCCCGTCAGGTCGTGGTCACCGCCGCGGACGGCACCGAGGAGCGGCTCAGCGCCGACGCCGTGCTGATAGCGACCGGCGGCCACCCGCGCGAGATCCCGGACGCGCAGCCGGACGGCGAGCGCATCCTGAACTGGACCCAGGTCTACGACCTCGACGAGCTGCCGGAGGAGCTCATCGTGGTCGGCTCGGGTGTCACCGGAGCCGAGTTCGCCGGGGCCTACCAGGCCCTCGGCTCCCGCGTCACCCTCGTCTCCTCCCGCGACCGGGTGCTGCCGGGCGAGGACCCGGACGCGGCCGCCGTGCTGGAGGACGTCTTCCGGCGCCGCGGCATGAACGTGATGTCCCGCTCCCGTGCCCAGTCGGCCAAGCGCGTCGGCGACCGGGTCGAGGTGACGCTGGCCGACGGCCGGGTCATCACCGGTTCGCACTGCCTGATGGCGGTCGGCGCGATCCCGAACACCGCGGGCATGGGCCTGGAGGAGGCCGGCGTGCGGCTGAAGGACTCCGGCCACATCCTGACCGACCGGGTCTCGCGCACCAGCGCTCCCGGCGTCTACGCGGCCGGTGACGTGACCGGGATCTTCGCGCTGGCCTCGGTCGCCGCGATGCAGGGCCGGATCGCGATGTACCACTTCCTCGGCGACGCGGTCGCCCCGCTCAACCTCAAGACGGTCTCCGCCAACGTCTTCACCGACCCGGAGATCGCCACCGTCGGCTACAGCCAGGCCGACGTGGACGCGGGCAAGATCGACGCCCGGGTGGTCAAGCTGCCGCTGCTGCGCAACCCGCGCGCCAAGATGCAGGGCATCCGCGACGGCTTCGTCAAGATCTTCTGCCGTCCCGGTACGGGGATCGTGGTCGGCGGCTGCGTCGTCGCGCCGCGCGCCAGTGAACTGATCCACCCGATCTCGCTCGCGGTCGACAACAACCTGACCGTGGAACAGATCGCAAAGGCGTTCACCGTGTACCCGTCGCTGTCCGGATCGATCGCGGAGGTCGCGCGGCAGTTGCACACCCGCAAGCTGACGGACGAGGGCTGACGGCGGCTCAAGACCTGGTGGAGGCCTTGCGGTTGCCGGGGAATTGCGACATCCCCCGGCAACCCCCGCCAGTCCGGGCGAGAGTGATGACCGCTCGGCGATCACACCCGGACAACAACGAAAGTTCCTATACCACTTCGGTGGCCGCCGGATGTACAACTTCCGTTATTCGGCGCAAACTGCTGAAAACTCACTGACGGCCAGGTTACTGTCAGTTCCGTGTTCGCTGCAGAACGTCGTCAGTTGATCCTCGAAATGGTGCGCGCCAACGGGGCGGTATCGCTCCGTGAACTCGCCCGCGTCGTCCAGACCTCCGAAGTGACCGTACGGCGTGACGTGCGGGCACTGGAGGCAGAAGGACTCCTCGACCGCCGGCACGGCGGTGCGGTCTTGCCGGGCGGTTTTACGCGGGAGTCCGGCTTTCCGCAGAAATCCCATCTCTCCACCGCGGAGAAGACGGCCATCGCCGATCTGGCGGCCTCGATGGTCGGTGAGGGCGAGGCCATCGTGGTCGGCGCCGGTACGACCACGCAGGAGCTGGCCCGCCGGCTCGCGCGGGTCCCCGGTCTGACCGTGGTCACCAACTCGCTGCTGGTCGCCCAGGCGTTGGCCCATGCCAACCGGGTGGAGGTCGTCATGACCGGCGGCACCCTGCGCGGCACCAACTACGCGCTGGTGGGCAGCGGGGCCGAGCAGTCCCTCCAGGGCCTGCGGGTCTCCCGCGCCTTCCTCTCCGGGAGCGGCCTCACGGCGGAGCGCGGTCTCTCCACCTCCAACATGCTCTCGGCCAGCGTGGACCGGGCCCTCGTGCAGGCCGCCGCGGAGGTGGTCGTCCTGGCGGACCACACGAAGCTGGGCGCCGACACGATGTTCCAGACGGTGCCCACGGAGCTGATCACCCGCCTGGTCACGGACGAGCCCCCGCTCCACGACGAGCGCGCGGCCGCCGAGCTCCAGGCGCTGGCGGACCAGGGCGTGGAGGTCACGGTGGCCGGCCCCGACGCGGACGCGCCCGACAGCCCTCCCGGCGAGCGCCGCCCGCGCCGCGACATGCCGTTGCCGGGTCAGCGGCGGACGCCGACGGGGCGCAACGGTGGGCTGGGGCCGCAGCTGCGGAGCGCGTCACCGCTGTCCGACCAGACGTCGGCGTCGTCGGGCGAGCGGGCCCGGGTGGCGGACCTGCGGCGGCGGTAGGGCGGCCCGGGCCCCTGTCGGGGGCGCTGCCCCCGGACCCCCGCTCCTCGAACGCCGGAGGGGCTGGGTTCGCCGACGCCGAGTCCAGCCTTTCCGATGTTCTCTTCAGCAGCGGACCCCGGGGCCGGGTGGCCCCTACTTCAGCCCCCGCAACGTCAGCCGCAGCAACCGCTCCGCCAACTCCGGATCCCCCGGCGACTGCTCGGCGGCCAGCGCAATCGCATGGGTCAGCTGCAACAGGTCGTCGATCGACACATCTCCCCGCACCGCCCCGCTCTCCTGCGCCCGCCGCAACAGCCCAGCCCCCGCCTCCCGCAACGGCAGATGGCACGGGGAGAGCGCCGAAGTCTCGTCCTGCGAGGCCGACATGAGCGCGCGTGACAGCCCCCGGTACTCACCCGCGTGCGCGACGATCGCACCCAGCCAGTCCACCAGCGCCCGGCACGGCGCCTCCGCGCCCGCCAGCTCCCGGGAACGGTCCAGGAGCGAGCGCAGGGCGTCCTGGAAGACCGCGTTCATCAGGGCGTGCCGGTGGGGGAAGTGCCGGTAGAGGGTGCCGATGCCCACGCCCGCCTGCCGCGCGATGTCCTCCAGCGAGGCATCCGTACCGTGCTCGGCGAAGGCCGTACGGGCCACACCGACGAGGCGTTCGTGGTTCCGGCGGGCGTCCGCGCGCATCTGCCGCTCCGGCGCCCGTGCCGTGCCCGGCTCCATCGAGATCGGCCCTGCCATGGCTCCCGCCCTCCCTCGGTCCTGTTAGGGGCCTGTCGGGATCCAGGATGCCACTGCACGGGAAGGGCCCGGACCTCGTACGCGGAGGGGCCCGGCCACGTCCTGACGACGCCGGCCGGGCCCCTCCGTAGAGACGTGAGCGGTCAGTCCTTGATCTCGCAGATCAGGGCGCCGGAGGAGACGGAGCCGCCGACCTCCGCCGTGAGCCCCTTGACGGTGCCGGAGCGGTGCGCGTTCAGCGGCTGCTCCATCTTCATGGCCTCCAGGACGACGACGAGGTCGCCCTCCTTGACCTCCTGGCCCTCCTCGACCGCGACCTTGACGATCGTGCCCTGCATGGGCGAGGCGAGGGAGTCGCCGGAGGCGGCAGAACCGGCCTTCTTCGCCGCGCGGCGCTTCGGCTTGGCCCCGGCCGCGAGGCCCGTACGGGCCAGGCTCATGCCCAGCGAGGAGGGCAGCGAGACCTCCAGGCGCTTGCCGCCGACCTCGACGACGACGGTCTCGCGACCGGCCTCGTCCTCCTCGTCCGCACCGGCGGGTGCGGCGAACGGCTTGATCTCGTTGACGAATTCCGTCTCGATCCAGCGGGTGTGGATGGTGAAGGGGTTGGTGGTGAAGGCGGGGTCGGTGACGACGGCGCGGTGGAAGGGGATGGCGGTGGCCATGCC
>NZ_JBIWOZ010000016.1:0-89104 GCF_044767965.1 Streptomyces sp. NPDC101178 | reverse complement strand
GGCGTAGACCGCCACGCTCGCGATCCCCGCATCCCGGCACGCCCGAGCAACGCGGACAGCGATTTCGCCACGGTTGGCGATGAGCACCTTGCGCATGTCAGCCGGCCCGGGCGGGGGTCGCCGCCGGGCCCTGCGGTGCGGGGCCGGGACCGGGGGCGACGACCTGGCCGAAGCGGCCGCCCGTCGACTCCAGCGGCCCCAGCGTCCCGTCGAAGAAGATCAGCGGGTCCTGCTCGCTTCCCGGCGCGGCCAGCTCCAGCACCTCACCGACCACGATGTCGTGGTCCCCGCCGGAGTGCACGGCCACCGTGGAGCAGGTCAGGTGGGCCAGCGCCTCGGAGAGGACGGGCGGACCGTCCTGCGCGAAGTGGTGCGGGACGCCGTGGAAGCCTTGCGGGCGGCGGGACGCGAAGGCGCGGGCCAGCTCCTGCTGGCTGCCCGCCAGGAAGTTGACCGCGAAGGTCCCGTGCCGGCCGATCACCGCGTGCATCCGTGATTCCTTGTGCAGGCAGAAGAGGACGAGCGACGGATCGAGCGAGACCGAGGTGAAGGAATTCACCGTCGTTCCTTCTGCCTCGCCTCCTTCGGTTCCTGCGGTGATGACCGTCACGCCGGTCGTGAAGAGACCGCAGACACGACGGAATTCCTTCGGTGCTATCGGCTGTTTCACCTGGCTGCGGGTCAGCGAGCGCGCCGCGGACATGGACATGGATGATTCCCTTTCCTGATCCGGCTGCTGTTCTCGGAGTGTGCGTGCGCGCGTTTCCTACAGGAGTTTCCGAACCTTTGACCCGGCCTTGACGATTCCGAGGAGGAATTCCCGGCCGACACTGTTCATCTCCGGAGGCGCCTGGACCGAGGCCCAGTAGAGGAAACGGGCCATGGTGGCTACCGACGGATAGATGAACCGCTTGTTCTCGTCCTTCCATCCGAAGACGGGATTGACGATCGGCGATTCGTCGAGGAGCTTGAAGATGATGTCGGCCGCCTCGTCGCCGGTCAGTGCGCCGGCCTCGTACTTCTCGCAGGCCTCCGACGTCGTTTCGAGCAGGATCTTGAACTTGTCGCCCTGGGGCCACCACAGTCCCGGGTGGTCGTTCTGCTCCAGCTCCCGGAAGTGGCGCTGGTCCTTGTCCTTGAAGTGCTTCAGCCGGGCCCGGGTCAGCCGCATGGTGCCCGGCGTGATGAAGGAGCCCCAGACGCGGAAGACCGCGTTCCAGAGGCGGAAGTGGGAGAAGGCGATGAAGGAGCTGTTGACGATCTCGTCGTTGTACTGGAGCAGGCCCTGTTCCAGCTGCTCGACGTACGCGAAGCGCTCGGCGGAGTAGTCGCCGTCCTTGAAGGCCTCCAGCAGCCGGGAGGTCAGCGCGTCGACCACTTCGAGGGTGTTGGACAGGCCGCGGGAGAACAGCGGGTCCAGGAAGCCGGCCGCGTGCGACATCAGGCACCAGCGGTCACCGATGGTCTGCTTGGAGGAGTACTGGAGGCGGTCCGTCGAGACCCACTCACGGACCTTGCTCGCCCCGACGAACTGCCGCTTCACAGCCGGGTACTTGTCGAGGAAGAGCTCGAACTCCTGCTCGGGTGTGAGGTCCTCGGGCTTGGGGTAGGTGCGCTCGTCCATGGTCAGGCCGACGCTGCAGAGCGGGTTGCGCGAGTCCTTGTGGTTGTCGAACGGGATGATCCAGAACCAGCCGCGCTCGATGAGGTGGTGCATCGTGCCGGTGTGCCAGTCGGCCGGCGGACGGAGCTCCTTGGGGTGGCCGCTGACGTCGTCGAACCGCTTCACGCCCACGTAGTGCGTGAACATCGAGCGGGAGTGGTGCTTGAAGCGGGCCGGCTGGTCGCGCAGGTCGAACTTCTGGGCCAGCGGCGAGCGGAACCCGGAGGCGTCCACCACGTAACTCGCGCGGAACGACTCCGGCTCTGCGCCGGGAGCGCCGCTGCGGCCGGTGACCGTGACGCCGTCGTCGTCGAAGTCGACGTCGCTCGCCCGCCAGCTCTGCTTGGCCACACAGCCGTACTTCACGGCCACGTGGAACATGAACGAGTCGCTGTCCTGCCGGAACATGTGGCTGTTCTGGTGGAAGATCTTCGGCAGCGCCAGCTGGGTCGCCTCGCGCGGGTCGGGCTCCTGGCCGACCTCGTGCTTCATGAACCCGAAGTGCGCCTTGGTGCCGAAGGTGGGCCCGATGTCCAGGGTGCTCTGCTTCACGCTGGCCAGGCTCTTGAGCTCGGGGAGGTCGTGGCGCTCGGCGAGAATGTGGATCCATTCGACGAGCTGCGGGGTCATCGACTCACCGACCGCGAACCGCGGATGGGTGGTGGCGTCGACGAGAAGAACCCGCGCGCCGTGCTTCGCGAGAATGGCTCCGGTCACCGATCCGGCGATACCGGAACCCAGGATCACGACGTCGTACGTCGCTTCCTCGGCTATGCCGTCCGCTCCTTCGGGCCTTTCGTTCGTCCGGTTGACCACGGGCCGTCTCCTTCGTCAGATGGGGTGCGATCCGGTGCGGAAAGGGGCGGTGCGAAAAGAGGGCACAAAAAACGGGCCCTTCCGATGGCCGGGAATGGCCTTGGGGAGGAGCCCGTAAAACGGCACGACTGAACCGCTGAAGAAAGCGTGACAGGAATTGCGCGGGCGGTCAACCCCCGCTGGGAAAAGGCAGGTTAAGAGCCCCCGAGGTGATCCGGGGAGGGCTCAGCCGCGCCTGCTCGCCGTTTCGGAGACGCCGGGATGGGCGGGTTCGAGGAGCCGGACGAGGAGGGACCGGAGCTCGTCCTCGCCGCCGGGGCCGAGCAGTTCGGCGATGTCGGCGGCCAGCAGGTCGACGGCCTCGGCGACCGCCTTCAGCTGGATGCGCCCGAGCTCGGTGAGTTCCAGGGCGTGCCGGCGCCGGTCGTGCGGGTCGCGGCCGCGGTGGACCATGCCGCCGTCGACGAGTTCGTCCACCAGCTGCGAGGTGGCGGGCCCGGTGATGGCCAGCTCCTGGGCCAGGCGCTGCTGCGGGCAGGGTCCGTGGGTGGCGAGGATGGAGAGGGGCCCGTAATGGCGGACGCGCAGGCCCGTGCCGGCCAGCTTCTCGTCGCCGAGGCGGCGCAGCCGGTGATGGGCCTGTTCGACGAGGTGCTCGGTGCCCTGCACGAGGTCCTGGGTGCCCTGCGGGAGCAGCCGCGCCAGGAGTGTGTTGAGGCGGGTGACCTGGTCGGCGCTGAGGGCGGCGGTGAGCCGCGCGTCCCGCTCGGCGACGGCTCGGCGGCCCGCCTCCACGGCGGAGCGGCCCTCGTCGGTGAGGGAGAGGATGTACTGGCGGCGGTTGTCGGGATTGCGGGTGCGGAGCACCTGGCCCCGGCCCTCCAGGCGGTCGATGACGCCGACCATGATGGTCCGGTTGATCCCGAGGCGCTCGGCCAGGTCGAGCTGGGAGACCCAGTCGCCGCCGGTCAGCGCGTCGAGGACGAGGAAGTCGCGGGAGCCGTCCTCCGGGCCGTCCGCGAAGGTCGTGAACTGGGCGAAGACGCGGCGCAGGAGGTAGCCGATGAACCCGGTGAGCGCCTCGGGAAGCGCACCGGGGATCTCGGCGGTGGCCTCGGTCTCCGAGATGGGCCCCGGCCCGCTCTCCGCGACGGGGCCCGGCCCGCTCTCCGGCACGGAGTCCCGGCCGCTCTCCGCGACGGGGCCTCCCTCGGTCTCCGGAAGGGGTCCTCGCGTCGCGTCGGGCTCGCCTCGCACGATCGTCATCTCCCCTTCGGAACCGGGTAACCGAGTATACGGCGGACGGCTCAGGCCGGACCGGGCCCGGACCGCCCCGCCGGCCTCCCTCCTTCCGGACGCGCCTGACCCCGCCCGGAGGGGGGAGGTGCCCGGGCGGGGCGAGGGAGAACCGGCGTCGGCCCGCTCGGGGCGGACCGCGGCCGGTCCGTGGGCGGGGCGGCGGGGTCCGTGAAGGGAACCCGCCGCCGGTCCTCAGTGAGGCTGCGGCTGCGACTGCGGGGCCGTGGCCTTGATGGTGGCGAGGGTCACGACCAGGGCGAGCAGGTAGATGCCGCCGCCGATGAGGAGCCCGTACGAGTAACCGGTGGTCAGCGCCTCCGGCCGGTCGCCGGGCAGCCGGCCCTCGGTGATGACCGAGGCGGTCGCGGCGAGGATGGCGAGGCCGACCGCGCCACCGATCTGCTGGCTGGTGTTGATCAGGCCCGCCGCGATCCCGGTGTCCTCCGGCGAGACTCCGCGGACGCTGATGATGGTGACGGTGACGAAGACCAGGCCGAGGCCGAAGCCGCAGACCAGCTGAGCGGGCAGGAGGACGGCGAAGGCGTTCTGGGCGGGCTCCAGGAAGCTGAACCAGACCATGCCGGCGATACCGATGACCAGGCCGACGGCGATGACGGAGCGTTCGGGCACCTTGGCCAGCAGCTGCGGTCCGACGCCGCCGGCCGCGATGCCGATCCCGATGGCGAACGGGAGGTAGGCGAGGCCGGTGATCATCGGCTCGTACCCCTTGACGATCTGCATGTAGAGCGTCAGGAAGTAGAAGGTGGCGAACATGCCCGCCCCGACCAGGAACATCACCGCGTTGGCTCCGGCCCGGCTCGTGTCGGCCACGACGGCGCCCGGCACCATCGGCGCGCGGCTGGAGCGCTGGATGGCGATGAAGGCGACGATCAGCAGGACCGCGACGGCCAGCGCGATCAGGGTGGTGGAGTCGCCGAGGCCCTTCTCACCGGCCCGGTTGATCCCGTAGACGAGGGAGCCGAAGCCGAACGTGGCGGTGAGCGCGCCCGGTACGTCGACCTTGCCGCGGTCGCGCTCGCCCTCCTTGAGGACGCCGGTGCCGATCAGTACGGCGATGGCGATCGGGATGTTGATGTACATGACCCAGCGCCAGCTGAGGTACTCGGTGAGCGCACCGCCGAGGAGCAGGCCGACCACCGAACCGAGCCCGCCCATGGCCCCGTACACACCGAGCGCCTTGTTGCGGGCCGGGCCGGCCGGGAAGGTGGAGGCCAGCAGGGAGAGCGCGGTGGGTGCCGCGATCGCCGCGCCGACGCCCTGGAGGACCCGGGCGATGAGCAGCACCTCGCCGCTGCCCGCGAGGCCGCCGAGCAGCGAGGCGAGGGTGAAGATCACGAGTCCGGTACGGAAGACCCGGCGGCGCCCGAAGAGGTCGCCGGCCCGGCCACCGGCCAGCAGCAGCCCGCCGAAGGCCAGGGCGTAGGCGGTGATGACCCAGCCGAGGTTGGCGTCGGAGAGGCCGAGCGCGTTCTGCATGCTCGGCAGGGCGACGGCCACGATGGTGTTGTCGAGGACCAGCATGAGCTGGGCGGCCGCGATGACCGCCAGCGCGAGGCCGAGCTTGTCGCCGGACGGGGCCGGTGCGGCGGAGCCCGGAGGCGCTTCGGCGCCGGGTGGAGCGGCTTCGGTTCTGTCCTGCATGGCCATGAGCGTCTCCAGAGGGTGGTTCAGGGGAGGTGGGTCCGGGCCCGGCCCCCCGCGTGCCCGGCGGACACCGGATACGGAGGAACGCGGGTACGGGAACGGGGTCAGCGGCCTGCGGCGTCCCTGACGGCCCAGATGTCCAGGTCCTCGTAGGCGGCCCGCCACTCGGTCTCGTACGCGGCGACCAGCGGCGGCGGGAGCTTGCCGAGGATGGTGGCGACCCGGGCGGCGTCGATGTCGTCCAGGAGCCAGGGGAGGTAGCGGTTGGCGTCGGCGCCGATCCGGTTCTTCTGCTCGACGCTGAAGGCCTGCCACTCCTCCGGGCTCATGGTGAGGTCCATGAGCGCGAGCGCCTCCCGCTCCTCGTGGTCGAGGTGGGCCCGGAGGCCGGTGTACAGCGTGTCGACCAGGCCGCCGAGCCGTTCGGTGCCGGTGTCACGGTCAGCCAGGGCCGCGTCGATGTCCGCCAACAGCGGGTCGATGACGGCGTGTTCGGCCTCCATCGCATCGAGGAGCGCGATCTCGGCGTGCGCGTCACGGCCGTCCAGCGCCTTGTACATCGCCGGCCAGACGGTGAGGTCCTCGGAGGTGTGGTGGGCGGTGAGGAACTTCTTGAACAGCTCCCAGCCGACCGCGGTGCTCAGCACGTGCCGCGGGTCCTCGTCGACCCGGGAGGTGATGCGTGCGATGCGCTCCAGTTCGCGGCGGAGCGCGTCGTGGATGGCGAACATCATCGTCATGTCGAGGTTCTTGAAGTCGCCCATCGTCTCTTCCCTCTCCCTGCATGGGTCCGGCGTGGAAAAAGACTATCGTCAACCCACCTAACTATCAACTGGAGAACCATCAGAGTTCCAACCACCTATCGCACCGGCTGCCGGGCGGGCTCCGCGGGCTCGTCGGCGGACCGCTCCCCGGCCACCGGCTCCTCCTCCGGCACGCCTCTGCGGATCCGGTTGAGCGCGGGCGAGGTCGCGGCGGTGGTGAGCAGCGCCATCAGCACGAGGATCGTGAACAGGTCCTGGCCGATCACGCCGAGGCCGAGGCCGACGTTCAGCACGATCAGCTCGGTCAGCCCGCGGCAGTTCATCAGCGCGCCGATCGACATCGCGTCCCGCCAGGACTGCCCGGAGAGCCGCGCGGCCCCGGTCCCGCCACCCCACTTCGCCAGCACCGCCACGGCCAAGACCGCTCCGGCCCAGAGCCACTGCACCGGATCCGCCGCCAGCAGCGACACATCCGCTCGCAGACCGGTGGTGACGAAGAACAGCGGAAGCAGTACGGGGACGGCGAAGGCCCTCAGCCGCGCCGCCTGGTACTCGATGACCCGGCTGCCGCGCGGCGTGACCGCACCGAAGACGAAGGCCCCGAACAGGGCGTGCACCCCGATCAGGTCCGTGGCCAGGGCGCTCAGGCACAGGCCGCAGAAGAGGAGGACCAGGACCAGGCTGTCGGTGGCGCTCCGCTCGGGGCGGGCGGACAGCCGTGCCAGCAGCGGTCGCAGCACACCGAACATGAAGAGCGCGAAGGCGACCGCGAACAGCGCGGTGGTGACCGCCTCCATCGGGGAGCCGGCCGCCGACACGGCGACCACCGCCGCCAGCAGGCACCAGGCGGTCACATCGTCGAACGCGGCACAGGCCAGCGCCAGCACCCCCACCCGCGTCCGGTCCATCCCCCGGTCCGCCAGGATCCGGGCCATCACCGGGAAGGCCGTGATGCTCATGGCCACCGCGATGAACAGGACGAACGGCAGCCGGTCCACGCCCTCGGGCGCGAAGGACCCGTACATCCCGAGGGCCAGCAGCGTGCCGAGCCCGAGCGGCAGGGCGACGCTCACCAGGGAGACCATGGCGGCGGTGCCGCTCTGGGCGCGCAGTGAGCCCAGCTGGAGCTCATGGCCGACGAGGAACATGAAGATCAGCAGGCCCAGGTTGCCGAGCAGCCCCAGATACGGCAGCGAGGACTCCGGGAAGAGCCAGGCCTGCGCGCCGGGCCAGAGCCAGCCCAGGAACGAGGGGCCGAGCAGGAGGCCGACGAGTATCTCGCCGACCACCGGCGGCTGTCCGGCGCCACGGACGACGCGCGCGCCCACCTTGCAGAGCAGGATCACCACCGGGATGGCGATCAGGAGATCGGGCAGGGGATCTATTGCAGCGGCCATGACAATCTTGTCTCCAAACTGGATGAGAGGGGATCAGGAGCCGTACGGCCGGACGGACTTGGCGTCCCGCAGCGCCCGCGCCCACCAGAGCAGCTGGTCGAGCAGGAGCTTGGCCGCCGCCTCCGCGCCCTCGGGCTCGGCCGGGAAGCGGCCCTGGGCGTCGTAGTGGTCGAGGATCCTCGGGAAGAGCACCGCGTCCTTCATGGAGACCGCGTGGAACTCGGCGAAGACCTGCCGCAGATGCTCCACCGCCCGCACCCCGCCCGCCAGGGAGAGCCCGTAGCTCACGAAGCCGACGGGCTTGGCCTCCCACTCGGCCTGGAAGCTGTCGATGAGGGTCTTGAGCGGGCCGGGAACGCTGCGGTTGTACTCCGGGACGATCAGCACGAACGCCTCGGCGGCGGCCAGCCGGGGCCGCAGGGCCGCCGCCACCGGGTCCTGCGCGTCGAGGCTGCCGGGCAGCGCGTGGTCGGCCACGTCGACGACGTCCAGGCCGAGGTCGTCCCGGCGTCCGGCCAGCGCGGTGAACCAGCCGGCCACGTCCGGCGCCAGCCTGCCCTCGCGTACGGAGGCGACCACGACGACGACCTTCACGGGCGCACCGGCGGCCGGAGGCGGACCCGGAACCGGCACCGAGACCTGCGGGGACTCCACGCCGCGCTCCTCAGCCCGACGCCGCGGAGCGCGCGGCGACCGGGGTGAGCGAGAGGAACTGGGTCGCGTCGACCCGGGAGAGGATCCGCCGGGTCAGCGCGGGCATCCTGGTCGAACCGTCGTCCGTGAAGACCACCGGGTCGGTGACCCGGATCCGCCGGCCGCGCGTGGTGATCTCGCAGCCGCCGGCCGCCAGGACGTTCTTGACCCAGTCGGAACCCGGCCCGTACGGCAGGGTGATGATGATGTCCTCGCCGCGGCGGAACAGCTTGACCGGAGTGGTGAAAGCGCGGCCGGACCTGCGGCCCTGGTGGTGCACCTTGCCGAAGCCGGGCATCCGGCTCAGGACGGGTCCCACGAAGTGGTTGGCGACCGCCTTGTTGAAGCGGGCCACGCGTCGGTTGATGGGCACGACTGCCTCCTCTTCTCTGCCGTACGGTGTCGGGTTCGGGCCGGACGGAAGCGGCGAGGGGCGGCCCCGGTAGGAGTCGCCCCTCGCTTCGCCGACGGCCCGTCAGGCCTGTTGCGGAGCAGCGCCCTTGGGCGTCAGGGGACCCGTCGGCTTTCCGCCGGACCTCAGGAAGCGCTCCAGCGTGAAGTTGTCCACGATCCCCCAGCGCTCGGCGATCCTGTCGCCTTCGAAGCGGAACCAGATCATGGCCTGGTGCTGGACCTGGAGGCCGGTCGGCTGGATGCCGATGAAGGGGCCCGTGTGCTTGCCGTGCATCGTCCAGCGGATCGCGGCCCGGTCGCCCTGCGAGATGAAGTCGAGGATCTCGTACTTGATCTCGCTGAACGCGGACTGCTGGATGCGGATCGTGTGCTTGAAGGCCTCCGGACCCCGCATGGAGTCGTCGTGGCTGCCGTGGTTGCGGAAGTCCGGGGTCAGATAGCGGTCGGCGGCCGTGAGGTCACCGAGGTCCAGGCCCTCGTGGAAGACCTTCTCGACGACTTCGCGCTGCTGTTCGGGCGTGAGCGTGGTGGGCATGGCGGTTCCTCCTCGGAACTCATGGGTGAGGCAAGGGTGTTGAGAGGCGGCGAGGTCTCAGGTACGGGAGTCCGTGGCCGCGAGGGTCCGGGCGTCGACCTCGGTGATCCCGCCGGGCGGCGAGCCGGTGCTCCACACGATCCGGAGCCGCAGCCGCGCGAAGCGCCAGCCCGCGGCCGTACGCCGCGCGACGCCGCTGAAGCGCCCGCCGATCTGGAAGTACGCGGAGGGCTGCGGCGGCACCGGCGAACCGACGTGGACGTGCGAGGCGATCAGGCTCCAGCTGACCGCGGCCCGGTCGCCGTCCGGTTCGACGGTGGCGAGGGAGCCGTGGTGGTGCGTACGGCCCCAGCGCTCCATGATCTCGCGCAGGAAGCCGTCCGCCCCGGCCAGGCCCTGGTGGGAGCCGACCGGGAAGAGGAGCTCCACGTCCTCGGTGAACAGGGAGGCGGCCCAGGCCGCGTCGAAGCCGGAGCCGGAGCCGGGCTCCGTGAAGGAGCCGAGACCTTCGTCCAGCCCGGCCAGATAGCGGTCGATCAGGTGGTTCAGGGCCACGATGTCGGACAACCGGGCGACCTCGGCGGCGAGTTCACCGAGCCCGGCCCCGTTCACGGCACCGGCGGACCCGGCAGGCCCGGCCACAGACCCTCCGGACCCGGACCCGGCCCCGGCCACAGGCCCCACGGCCCCGGTCACGGCACCCGGTGCGCGTCGGTCTCGGCGTCCGTGGAGTAGATCACCGTGTCGTCCGGGCCGTGGACGACCGCCTTGCCCTGGCCGGTGAACTTGCCGTCGCCCTCCAGCCGGGCCGCGATGTCGATCTTGATGTAGGCGGCCCGGAATCCGGTGGGGCTGATCTGGGTGACGTCGGTGTTGAAGTCCTCCCGCAGGAAGAACGCGAACGTCTCGTCACCGGTCGGCGACCACGAACCCGCGCCGGTGCTCTTCTGCGTGACGACGACGAGCGAGCCGTCGTCCTGGAAGGTGACGGTGTACTCGTCCACCTCACCGTCGTGCGTGACCGTACCCGCCCACTGTCCGGCGGGCGTACGGGGAGAATCAGACATCGACCACACTTCCTCTCTCTCGGCTGCGGACAAAAAAGAATCCGCGTCCGGCGCGGGGCCGGACACGGATTCTGGTGAGAGCTGGGGCCGCCGCGACGCCCGATCCGGCCGATCGCGGAGCGATCATGGAATCAGCGCGTGGGGCTGCCGGAAGAAGTGTGACACTCAATCTTCTGAACCGTCAACCCGCTTATGTTGTACGGATCCCGAGCCCGCTCCCCCGCCCGGAGGGGCTTCATCGCCGCAGGTCAGCGGCGTACGCACGGCAGGTCAGCCGCGCCCGTCCCCGTACCGTCATAAGCCCGCCGCCTGCCCTCCACCGGCGGAGAGCGGCGCTCCGCGCTGCCTCAGCGCGAGCAGTTCGTCGAGGTCGTACTCGGCCCGCTGCTTCCTCCCGTAGCGCGTGATCTTGCCTCGGGAGGCCCATTTGCGGATCGTGGCCTCGCTGACTCCCATGGCCAGCGCGGCCAGCTCGGTGGACACGGTTCGGCGTCTGCGGATCGTCACTCGGACCACCTCGCCAGCTGACCGGTCACCATCAGCCACTGGCGCGGCGGCAGCGTGTGCCCGGCGTCGCACGAGACCTGGCACGGAGCGGCGGACGCCCCGCGCACCATGGCCAGCAGCGTCCCCGTGCACTCAGGCTCCACGCACGCGCCGAGCGGCAGGCCGCGCACCGGCGCGGGGCCGAACAGGGCGCCGAGCCGCTGGAGCAGCCGGCGCACCTCCTCGTCGAACGGGACGGCCGCCGGATGTCCGGCGATCCACTCCACCTCCTCGCGGAGGAACGCCACCAGCGACTCGACGTCGCAGCCGGGCAGCCCCTTCGCCCCGCGCTCCTCGACGACCAGCCGCGCCCACGAGGCCAGCACGTCGGCGGTCTCCGTACGGATCTCGACGGTCCGTTCGTCGAGCACCATGCCCACGGATCTGCTCCCGCTGACCCGTTCTCGCATCCGGGCGGGTCCCGGGGTCAGGGAGTGGTCGCTCTCGCGGTACAGACCGAGCAGGGTGAGCAGCTCCCCCCGCAGCCTCTCGACGCACATCCGGCAGACACGCCCGCAGAGTGTCGCGCAGTCCCGGCCCGTATGGCCGGCGGAAAGTTCTGGGTGCTTGTGCATCTGACTCCTCGAATCCTTGCTTCGGTGTCCGTGCGTGACGACCCCGGCCGCCCGGGGTGCCGGGCGGGGAGAAGAGGGGCCGGAGAACGGGACTCGGAGCGGCCGAGAACGCGGGTACGTGGTGAATCGCTCCGGTCCGATGCGCTGTTCCGTGACAGTGGTGACTGCGGCCGCCCGGGCGAGCGGAGACCCCGGAATCCGAACACAGAGCACGTCGTCGAGACGCGGACGAGCGCGCTGACACCCCCCAACGGCAGCACGGCAGGCGGAATTCGATCGTGCGCCTCCCCGGGACGGAGGCCCACGTCTGCTCCAGGACCGAGGACAGATGAGACACCCACCGAGGGACCACTGGCAACCGGACCGTAGTGTCCGAAAGAGAACAGACGACTACAGGAGTATTTCTGTTCGCGTCGAAGCGCCGGACGTCTCCTCGGCGCCGACATCGCAGCACAACGCACGGACCGTAAACGGAATCTGACGGTAAGTCAGTTGACAGGGCGGCTTCCCGGGCCACCCGGACAAGCGTGGCAGGTGGCTGGTACCCACCACTCGGGCCGAACCGCCGGAGAGGAGTTCCGCGCGCGGAAGTGAGGTGAATTCGACGCCGCGGAGATCGACTCCGCTCCGCGCGGCCCGCCCGATGACTACCGCATTCCCGCCGGGCCGTGCAATGAGATGAGGATCACAATACGAACGGAACGTTACCGACCCGTCACGTGAGCCCGCGACCCGGCTCCCGTACGGTGCGAGCGCGACCCCACCCCCGCCGGAGCCCCGACCGGAGCACACACATGAACACGCGCCACACCACCCCCGCGGACCCCGGCGCCTGCCCATACGGCGCCGTGCTCTGCGATCTCGACAACGTGATCCGCTTCTACGACACCGGGCCCCTCGCCGCACTGGAGCGCGCGGCCGGACTGCCGGTCGGCACGACCATGGAGATCGCCTACGCCCCCGAGACCGACCTCCCCCTCCTCCTCGGCCGGATCACTCCCGACGCCTGGGCCGAGGCCATCGCCACCGGCCTCGCCGAGCGGCTGAACGGCGACACGGAGTCGGCCCGCACCCTCGGACGCGCGCTCGCCGGAGCGCCGTTCCGCGCCGATCCGGAGGTGGTCACGCTGCTGCGCCGGGCGCGCACCCACGTCCCGCTGGTGCTCGTCACCAACGCGACCCTCCGACTAAGCGACGAATTGGCCCTGTTGGGCCTGACGGACCTGGCCGACGCGGTGGTGAGCAGCGCGGTGGAGCAGGTGGCCAAGCCGGACCCGGCCATCTACCGCATCGCCGCCGAGCGGGCCGGCGTACCGGCTCAGCGGTGTCTGTTCGTGGACGACCGCCAGGAGAACATCGACGCGGCCACGGCGCTCGGCATGACGGGTGCGCTGTACCGCGAGCCGGCGGACCTGCGGCGGGCCTTGGGGCCGTACGCGTACGGTCCCGGCGCGAGACGGCAGTCGTCCCTTTCCGGATGATCCACCACGGATCGAACCGCTACGCTGGCTGCCATGACCGCCATGACAGCCGCCCGCACCGCACCCGATCTGTCCTTTCTCCTGGACCACACCGGCCATGTGCTGCGCACCCGGATGTCGGCCGCGCTCGGCGAGATCGGCCTGACCGCGCGGATGCACTGCGTGCTGGTCCACGCCCTGGAGGAGGAGCGCACGCAGATCCAGCTCGCCGAGATCGGCGACATGGACAAGACCACGATGGTGGTGACCGTCGACGCCCTGGAGAGCGCCGGGCTCGCCGAGCGCCGCCCCTCCAGCCGGGACCGGCGGGCGCGGATCATCTCGGTCACCGAGAAGGGCGCGGCGCTCGCCGGGCGGAGCCAGGAGATCGTCGACCGGGTCCACGAGGAGGCGCTGGGCTCCCTGCCCGCGCGCGACCGCGACGCGCTGCTCCGAGCCTTGAACGCCTTGGCCGGAGGCCATCTGGCGACGCCCGCGGAGAGCCCTGGACCGGTCCGCCGCGCACGCCAGGCCAAGAAGTAGCGACGGAGAAGCGCCGCGACCGCACCCGAACAGAGAGACCCAAGGAGGGACCCAAGTAGAGACCCAAGTGGATCGTCTACAACAAAACTATCTGCTACGGTCACTCCTGTCGCATCGACCGACAGGAGAGAACCCATGTCCACCACCGCGCCACGCAACCGGCCCGCCCTTGAGGCGCTCACCTCTCCGCCCCCTCAACTCAGCCCGCGCGCAAAGCAGTCGGCGCTCGCGGTGATCGCCACGAGCATGCTGATGATCGTGCTCGACGGGTCGATCGTGACCGTCGCGATGCCGGCGGTCCAGGGCGACCTGGGCTTCACGCCCGCCGGACTCAGCTGGGTGGTCAACGCCTACCTCATCGCCTTCGGCAGCCTGCTCCTGCTCGCCGGCCGGCTCGGTGACCTGATCGGCCGCAAACCGGTGTTCCTGTCCGGGATCGCGCTGTTCACCGCCGCCTCGCTGGCGGCCGGAGCGGCCGGCTCACCCGCCGTACTGATCGCCGCCCGGTTCGCCCAGGGCGTCGGCAGCGCGATGAGCGCCGCGGTGGCCCTCGGCATCCTGGTCACCCTGTTCACCGAGCCGGCCGAACGCGCCCGCGCCATCGCCGTGTTCTCCTTCACCGGCGCTGCCGGAGCCTCGATCGGGCAGGTGCTCGGCGGCGTCCTCACCGACGCCCTGAACTGGCACTGGATCTTCCTCATCAACCTGCCGATCGGCCTCACCGTCCTGCTGGTCGCCGTACGCGTCCTGCCCGACGACCGGGGGCGGGGACTCGCCGGCGGCGCGGACGTGGTGGGTGCGCTGCTGGTCACCGGCGGTCTGATGCTCGGGATCCACACGGTCGTCGGGGTGGAGACGTACGGCTGGTCCTCGGCCCGCACCCTGGGCCTCGGCGCGCTCGCGCTCGCCCTCCTCGCCGGGTTCGTCCTCCGCCAGGCCACCGCCCGGACCCCGCTGATGCCGCTGCGGATCCTGCGCTCGCGCAACGTGTCCGGGGCCAACGTGGTCCAGATGCTGATGGTGGCCGCGCTGTTCTCGTTCCAGGTCGTGGTCGCCCTCCACCTGCAGAAGGTCCTCGGTTACGGAGCCGCCGCGACCGGTCTGGCGATGCTTCCGGCCGCCGTCGCCATCGGGGCCGTGTCGCTCGGCCTCTCGGCCCGGCTGTCCGCCCGTTTCGGTGACCGGGCCGTGCTGCTAACCGGGATCGCCCTGCTGATCGCGGCCCTCGGCCTGCTCGCCCGGGTACCGGTGAGGGCGGAGTACGTGACCGATCTGCTCCCGGTGATGCTGCTGGCCTCCGGGTTCGGGCTCGCGCTCCCGGCGCTCACCTCGCTCGGTATGTCGGGCGCGGGCGCGGACGACGCCGGACTGGCCTCCGGGCTCTTCAACACCACCCAGCAGATCGGCATGGCACTCGGCGTCGCCGTCCTCTCCACCCTGGCCGCCGGGCGGACCGAGGCGCTCACCGCGGCCGGCCACCCGTCCGCCGAGGCGCTGACCGGCGGCTACCGGCTGGCGTTCACCGCCGGCGCGGCGCTCCTCGCGGCGGCCTTCGCCGTGGCGTTCCTTACGCTGCGCCGGGAGACCGGCCACCGCGGCCCGGCCCAGGCCCCGGCCACCGCCCCGTGACGTGAGGGCGTGCCCGGCATGATCGGAAAGACAGGCCCTAAGGCCCCTCCAGCCCCCTCCGCAGCTGCACGAACGCCTCCTCCGCCGCCCGCACCGCGCCCGGGTGGACCGCGTCCGCGCTCTCGCCGGTATCGATGCGGCGCCAGTTCTCCTCGGCCAGGATGCGCAGGACGGCGATGACCTGGCCGGCCGCGAGGCGGGCGGTGACTCCGCCGCCGAGGGCTCGGGCCAAGGCGGCCTCGGAGCGGCCCTGGTAGGCGTACAAGCGGGCGACCAGGGCGGGTGTTCCGTACAACAGGCGGTGGAAGGCGAGGACTTGAGGGACGTCGCAGAGGCCGGTCGCGGGGTCGCGGCGGTCCAGGGCGGCCAGGAAGTGGCGGCGCAACGCGTCCAGCGGGCTCTCCTCGGAGGTCCGGGCGGCGACCACCCGGGCCGCCTCGTCCTCGCGGCCGGCGAAGCGGTGGAGCGCGAGGTCCTCCTTGGCCGGGAAGTAGCGGAAGAGCGTCGGCTTGGAGATGTCCGCCGCGGCCGCCACCTCCGCCACCGAGACCTTGTCGAAGCCGCGCTCCAGGAACATCGCGACCGCCGCGTCGGAGATCGCCCGGTACGTCAGCTGCTTCTTCCGCTCGCGCAGACTGATCCGGGGCGGGGCCGCCGGTTCCTCGCGCTCCCGCGCCCCTTCTCCCACCGCCCCGGCGGCGCTTCCGTTTCCGTTTCCGCCGCCGCCGTTCTCTGCGCTCATGACCATGAAGCGTACGCCCTTGACCTCGGCCGGACTTGACGTCGCGGGCACGACGGCACGGACGCCTCCTAGGCCGTGCCCGTGCTCCGGATCAGTGTTTCGACGCCGTCCAGCAGGGTCGCCAGGCCGAAGGTGAACTCGTAGTCGGGGTCGTCCGGTTCGCTCATCACGCCGGATCCCAGCAGCCGGTGGATCGCCGGGTGGCGGACCGGGTCGACCAGCCGCCGCAGGGTGCGCTCATGACCGGCGACCACCTCCTCCGGAGAGCTGCCGCGCGCGGTGACGGCGGCGGCGAGGTCGCTCATCAGCAGCGCCTCGCTCCGTACGAAGTTGGAGATCAGCAGGATCACCGAGATCTTGTCGCCCTCGCCGAGCCCGCTGCCCTCCAGCGCCTGGAGCCCCTGCTCCCACCAGGCGAGCGAGTTCGGTGTGGCGGGCGGGCCCCCGATCGGGATGCGGAGGACCCAGAGGTTGGCGAGGAACTGCTCGCGCTGCCCGGTGGCCCACTCGGTGAGCGCCTCGCGCCAGCCCGCGCCGGCCTCCAGCGCGGCGAGCGGGGCCGGCGGGCCGATGGCGGCCTCCTGCATCAGGACGTAGAGCTCGTCCTTGGCGGAGACGTACCGGTACAGCGACATCGTGGAGGCCCCGACCTCCTGCGCGACCCGGCCCATCGACACCGCCGCGAGCCCCTCGGCCGCCGCCACGGCCACCGCCGCCGCCACGATCCGCTCCAGGCTCAGACCGGGCTTCGGCCCCTTCGCCGGGCGCTCCCGCAGCCCCCAGGCGGCCTCGATGGAGGCCGGCAGGTCACCGCCGCCGGTGCCGCTCTTCTCCGCCACCGCATCCCCCTTGCCCGCGTCCCGCCACGCCTGTGCGCCTTGACCCCATCCTAGAGTTGCGTAATGCTTACGCAATAACGCGTATGTCATACGCAGAAGGGGGGCAGGCCACCATGACCAGCCCGAGCACCGAGAAGAACGGGTACGCCATCGAGGCGTACGGCCTCACCAAGTCCTACGGAAAACCCGCCGTCCGCGTCCTGGACGGTCTCGACCTCCGCGTCGGCCACGGCAGTGTCTTCGCGCTGCTCGGCCCGAACGGAGCGGGCAAGACCACCTCCGTACGGATCCTCGCCACGCTCACCACCGCCGACTCCGGCACCGCCCGCGTCGCCGGCCACGACGTCGTCGCCGAGCGGAGCGCGGTGCGCCACGCGATCAGCCTCACCGGCCAGTTCGCCGCCGTCGACGAGACCCAGACCGGCGAGGAGAACCTGCGGATGATGGGCCGGCTGACCGGCCTCACCCGCTCCGCCGCCCGCCGTCGGGCCGGGGAGCTGCTGGAGCGCTTCGACCTCACCGCGGCGGCCCGGCGGCCCGTCGCCACGTACTCCGGTGGCATGCGCCGCCGGCTGGACCTGGCCGCCGGGCTCGTCGGCTCACCCGAGCCCGGCGTCTTCTTCCTGGACGAGCCGACCACCGGCCTCGACCCGCGCAGCCGCCAGGAGCTGTGGGAAGTGGTCCGGGGGCTGGCCGAGCGCGGGGCGAGCGTCCTGCTCACCACGCAGTACCTGGAGGAGGCCGACCGCCTGGCCGACCGGATCGCCCTGCTGAACAGGGGCCGCGTCGCCGCCGAAGGCACCGCCGCCGACCTCAAGGGCCGGGTCTCCGGCCACCGCCTCGACCTGGTCGTCACCAGCCACGCGGCCTACCTCCGGCTGGCCGGCCGGGCCGTCCACCACTCCCCCGAGACGCTGACCCTCGGCCTGCCCACCGACGGCAGCGCCGCCCACGTCCGCGCGCTGCTCGACGAGATCGACCCGGCCGGCACCGAGATCGACCGCTTCACCCTGCACAGCGCGACCCTCGACGACGTCTTCCTGGCCCTCACCTCGGAGGTACCCGCCCATGTCTGACCCGGCAGCCGCACCCCGCCTGGGCGGAACCGCCCAGGCGGCCGTCATGGCCGGCCGCAGCCTGCGCATCAGCAGCCGCAACACCGACGCGCTGATCACCTCGCTGGCGCTGCCGATCATGCTGATGCTGATCTTCGTCTACTTCTTCGGCGGCGCGATCGAGACCGGCGTGGCCTACGACTCGTACGTCATGTACGTCGTCCCCGGCGTCCTGCTCCTGTGCGCCGGGTTCGGCGCGGCGACCACCGCCACCGCTGTCAGCGAGGACATGAAGGGCGGCATCATCGACCGGTTCCGCTCGCTGGACGTGGGCGCCACGCCGGTGCTCGCCGGCCATGTCGCGGCCAGCACCGTCCGCAACCTCTGCGCCACCGTCCTGGTCTTCGGCGTCGCCCTGCTCATCGGCTTCCGCCCGGCGGCCTCCTTGAGCGGCTGGCTCCTCGCGGCCACCGTCCTGATCGCCTACATCGTGGCGCTGTCCTGGATCTCGGCGGCGATCGGGCTGCTGGCGAGGAGCCCGGAGGCGGCGAGCGGCTTCACGTTCTTCATGTCGTTCCTGCCCTATCCGAGCAGCGCGTTCGTCCGGATCGAGTCGATGCCGAGCTGGCTGCACGGCTTCGCCGAGAACCAGCCGGTCACCCCGGCCATCGACTCCCTGCGCCTGCTCCTGCTGGGTCAACCGGCGGGCAACACGCCCTGGATCGCGCTCGCCTGGGCCGGCGGGATGCTGGCGGTGGCGATGGTCGCGTCGGGCGCGCTGTTCCGGCACCGGACGCGCTAGGGGGGTGTCTGGACAATTCCGCGCGGGCGGGCGACGCCGAATTGTCGGAGGCCTCCTAGGAACAGCGGCCGGCGCGGCTCAGAAGATGTCCGGGCACCAAGGACGGCGTCCGGTACGGAAGACGGCGTCCGCCGTCGCCGCCGCGCCGGTCCGCAGCTCCTCGGCCCGGCCCAGGTCCACCAGTCGCCGCACGGACCCGTCGCCCAGATACAGCGCCGCCAACTCCCCGGCCCCCAGGGCCAGATCGGCGCTCCGGGTGGTCGGGGTGCAGCGCGCGCCGTCGGGCGAGACGTCCAGCAGGAAGCGCCCCTCGGCCACGCCCCCGCCGTCCCGGACGTCCAGGGCGAGCGACGCCTCACGCTCGTAGGTACGGGCCTCCAGCGCGCGCTCCACGTCCAGCAGCCGCAGCCAGAGCCAGTCCGCGTGCGTGACCGTCCTGGCGGCGCGGGGGTCCGGGAGGAACTGCGGAAGGAGGTCGTCCGGAGCGCGGTAGCCGGAGCGGATCGTGGTGATCCAGTCGACCGAGCAGAGGAAGAGCCACAGCGCCCGCTCGGCGGCCGGGGTCAGCGCGATCAGGTCCCGTACGCTCGCGGTGTTCAGCGGCTGCTTGGCGTCGCCCCACTTGTCGTCGGTGTCGTAGACCATCAGGCCGTCGACCTCGCCGGACGCGTCGCGGCGGATGACGTAGAACGGTTCGGTCCACTTCTCGTGGGCCGGGATGACGGTCGTGCCGGTGTGCCGCTTCCACCAGCGCTCGCTGCGGCTGACGACGCCGGGCCGGAGAGCCGCCAGCCGGGTGTGCAGTTCGGGGCCGTACTTGCGGACGTCGGCGCCGTCCACCATCTCGATCCGGCCGCCGTCCTCCGGCTGCCCGGACCGGCGCGGGTCCAGGCCGGCGCGCGGGACGGAGACCTCCCACTCGGTGGTCCAGGTGGCGGGGCCGAAGCCGAACCGCCCGTAGATCGGGTACTCGGCGGCGATCAGCGTGGCGACCACCTCGCCGCGCTCCTTCGCCGCCGCCAGGTCGGTCGCCATCATCCGGCTCAGCAGCCCGCGCCGCCGGTGCGTCGGCGCCACCGTCACCCCGCTGACCGCGTCGGCCGGGACGGTGGCGCCGCCCACCACGGTCAGCTCCTGGGCGAACGAGCGGTACGTGGCCACGCACCGCCCGGCGTCGAACGCGCCCTGGAGCCGGGAGAGGTCGGTGTCGGCGAGCCGGTCGGCGACGTCCTCCTCGCTCGGTGAACCGGCGGTCAGAAAACCGTTCTGCACCGCCCGCAGCCAGTCGGGATAGTCGGACGCGGTGACGGTACGGACATCGAGGCTCATACCGCCACGCTAAGCAGACCCTCCGCGGAATGTCGTGCGAATTTTTACACGGAACCCCGGACGGCCACCTCGCCCGCCCCTCGGAGCTCAGAAGGCCGCGCGGATCTCGCCGACCTCCACCGCCCCGCCGAGCAGCGGCGAGCGCCCGATCCGCGCGACCACCGGAGCGTCCACGCCGAGCAGCTCCAGCGCGCGGGCCAGCACCGGCCCGAGCGCGCGCGTGGCACCGTCGTCGATCTTGAAGGCGAGGGCCCGGCCGTCGGCCAGCGCCACTGCCTGCACCGCCTCGGCGCCCATCTTGGAGAGCGTCCCCGGGACCTCGCTCATCAGCCAGGTGTCGGGGCGCCGGGTGCCGGCCACGTACTCCGGGTGGGCGCGCATGGCGTCCGCGACCCGGCGCTCGGCGCTGCCCGGCTCCGCCAGCACGAAGGACCGGAAGGCGCGGGCCAGGCCGATCAGCCCGATCGCCATCAGCGGGGCCCCGCAGCCGTCGGTGCCCAGCGAGGCGACCGGCTCGCCCGCCGCCTCGGCCACGACCTGGCCCACGAGGAGCTGGAGCGGGTGCGCCGGGTCGAGGTAGCTCGCGGTGTCCCAGCCGTTGCGGACGCAGACGGCGAGCATGGCGGCGTGCTTGCCGGAGCAGTTCATGGTGATGCGCTCGCGGACGTTCCCGGCGGCGAGGTAGGCCTCGGCGGCGACCGGGTCGAGCGGCAGGTCGGGCGGGGTCTGGAGGTCGTCGGCGGACAGCCCGTGCTCGGCGAGCATCCTCGCCACCAGCTCCAGGTGGAAGGGCTCGCCCGAATGGCTGGCCGCCGCCAGCGCCAGCCGCTCCCCCGAAAGCTCCAGGCCCGCCCGCAGGATCGCGGCGGCCTGCATCGGCTTGTTGGAGGACCGCGGGAAGACCGGGGCGGCGGGGTCGCCGAGCGCGTACTCCACGCTGCCGTCGGCGGCGAGCAGGACCAGCGAGCCGCGGTGGTGGCCCTCGGTGAACCCGGACCGTACGACCTCGGCCAGCACGGGCGGGGCGGGGGCTATCGCGGCGGGGGCGTCGGTCGACGTCATGGTGGCCTTCCGAAGACGGGTGCGTACGGGAAACCGCCGCCCGGAAGGATCGGCCTGCCGGGCGGGGTGCGGGACCCGCCGTCCGGAAGGGTCGCTTCAGGCGAGCAGGTCGTCCACTTGGGCTTCCCCGTCACGGTACCTGCGGGCGATCTCCGCGCTGCAATCGTCGGTGGTGCGCTGGAGCTCGTGACGGCGCCGGGAGACCTGCTGCTCGTAGCGGACCAGCCGGCCCATCGCGTCGTGCAGCTCCTCGTCCGTCCGGGCGGCCAGGTCGGAGAGCTCCACCTCGGCCAGGGTTTCGGCGGCGAGCCGCCGGAACTCGTCGCCGCGCGGCGTCGTCAGCGTGACGTGCCGGGCGGAGGTGCGGTGCCGGGACGGGGCGTCGGCCAGGATCTCCGAGAGCCGGTCCACCACCGGGGCCTCCGGCTCCAGCGCCTGCGGATCACGCCGGCGGGCCAGCTCTGCGCGGAGGATGTCGATCCGGCCCTGGACCAGCCGGCGTACGTAACTGAGGTCGGCCTCGTCCCGCTGCGCGTCCCGCCGCAGCGTCCGCAGCTCCGGCAGCCGCAGCCCGCCGAACCCGCCTTCGCCGCCGCTCTGCTCCGGCACGGACGCGAGCCCGGGCAGCAGGGGCCGTACGGGTGGGTGCAGGGTGCTGGTGCGGGTGTGTCCACCCGGTACGCCCGGTACGGGCCCGGGAGATTGTCCGGCTCCATAGGTACTCATGCTGTTCCGTCCCCTCGACCGGTGCGTCGGCACACCGACATCGTGCATCGTGCCACCCTGCGAGGTGCCCCTACCCGCACTCTGTACCCGTTCAGCCCAAGATAGGTTGGTCTGTATGCGTGCAGTGGTACAGCGAGTGGACGGCGCGAGCGTCTCGGTGGCCGGGACGGGCGAGGACCCGTCGGCTGCGGGCGTGGTCGGCGAGATCATCGGCGAAGGCCTGTGTGTGCTGGTCGGAGTCACCCATGGGGACACTCCGGAGAAGGCGGCCCAACTGGCCCGCAAGCTCTGGTCCGTCCGCATCCTGGAGGGCGAGAAGTCCTGTTCGGATGTGAATGCCCCCCTCCTGGTGATTTCGCAGTTCACCCTCTACGGGGACGCCCGCAAGGGCCGCCGCCCCACCTGGAACGCGGCGGCACCCGGCGAGGTGGCCGAGCCGCTGGTGGACGAGGTGGTGGCGCGGCTGCGGGCGCTGGGCGCGGAGGTGGCGACGGGCCGGTTCGGAGCGGACATGCGCGTCTCGCTCACGAACCAGGGCCCGTTCACGGTGATCATCGAGGTGTGAGTCCTCAGGAGCCCCGGGCTACGGCTCCGGGACTACAGCTCGACGACGCTTACGGCTCCGGGGCTACGGAACCGGCGGCTACGGCTCGACGACCGTCTCCTGGGCCGCCGCCGTGTCCCCGGCGATCAGCTCGGCGTCCACCGCCACGTTCCGCTTGACCAGGGCCAGCGCGATCGGGCCCAGCTCGTGGTGGCGGGCCGAGGTGGTGATGAAGCCGAGCTGCCGGCCCTCCTCACCGTCGGCGGCCAGCCGTACCGGCGTTCCGTGGCCGGGCAGGTGGACCTCGCTGCCGTCCAGGTGCAGGAAGACCAGCCGGCGCGGCGGCTTCCCCAGGTTGTGGACGCGGGCGACGGTCTCCTGGCCCCGGTAGCACCCCTTCTGGAGGTGGACGGCGGTGCCGATCCAGCCCAGCTCGTGCGGGATGGTGCGGTGGTCGGTCTCGAAGCCGACGCGCGGCCGGTGCGCCTCGACGCGCAGCGCCTCGTACGCCAGGATCCCGACGGCCGGGCCGTTGGCGGCGGCGTACGCCTCCAGCTCGGCCCGGGGCAGGAACAGGTCCCGGCCCTGTGCGGTCTCCCGTACGGCAACGCCTTCCGGGACCTCCGCGATGGAACCGGCCGACAGGTGCACGACGGCGGTGTCCGCGGTGCGGTCGGCGACCTCGACCCGGTAGAAGAACTTCATCGACTCCAGATAGGCGATGAGATCGCCCTCGGTGCCGGGTTCGACGTGCATCCACACCGTCGTCCCGTCGTCGACGAGATACATGGCGTGCTCGATGTGCCCGTTGGCGGAGAGGATCAGGGCCTCGGTCGCCTGGTGCGGGGCGAGGTCGCTGACGTGCTGGGTGAGCAGCAGGTGCAGCCAGCTCAGCCGGTCGTCGCCGGTGACGGTGACGACACCGCGGTGGGAGAGGTCGACGAGGCCGTTGCCGTCGGCGAGGGCGCGTTGCTCGCGGAACAGGTCGCCGTAGTGCGCGGCGACTCCTTCGTCGCGGCCTTCGGCGGCGACCGCGCCGGGCAGGGACAGCAGGGGGCTCTTCATACCGCCCAGCCTACGACTCGGGCTTCTCGTCCCTCGCGGCCGTACAGGTCTCGCACCGGCCGAAGATGGCGAAGTGCTTCATATCGGTCTCGAAGCCGAAGTCGGCGCGGAGCTTCTCGGTGAACTCGGTGACGACGGAGACGTCCGCCTCGATGACGTCCTCGCAGTCCCGGCAGACCAGGTGGATGTGGTGGTGCCGGTCGGCGAGGTGGTACGTCGGGGCGCCGTGACCGAGGTGCGCGTGGCTGACCAGCCCGAGCTCCTCCAGGAGCTCCAGGGTCCGGTAGACGGTGGAGATGTTCACTCCGGAGGCGGTTTTGCGCACCTCGCAGAGGATGGAGTCCGGAGTCGCGTGCTCCAGGGCGTCCACGGCCTCCAGGACGAGCTGACGCTGCGGCGTCAGCCGGTAGCCACGCTGCCGAAGATCGGTCTTCCAGTCGGTGCTCACCACGGGCCCAGTGTAGAGCGGGTGAGCACCGGCCAGGAGGCTTGTGCGGTACGGGCCCGTGCGCGGCCTACTTGAAGAACGCGATGCCGTCGTCCGGCATGTCCGGGAGGTTGCGCGCCATCTCGGCGACCTCTTCCGGGGTGACGACCTTCTTCAGGTGCGCCGACATGTACGGCCGCAGCTCGACATCGGGCGTCGACTTCTCGCCGACCCACATGAGGTCGCTGTTCACGTACCCGTAGAGCCGCTTGCCACCGCTGTACGGGCCGGAGGCCGCGGTGCGGGCGACCGCGTCGGTGACCAGGTCGATCTGCGGCTTCTGCTTCGCCAGCTCGCCGTACCAGATCTCGACGACGCCCTGGTCGCGGACCATGACGACCTCGACCTTGCGGTCCTTGTCGACGCGCCAGTAGCCGGACTCCGACTCCAGCGGCCGGACCTGATTGCCCTCGCCGTCCAGGACCCAGGAGTGGGACACGTACTCCAGGAAGTCACGGCCGTCGTGGCTGAACGTGACCTCCTGCCCGAAGTTGCACTTCTCGGCCCCGGGGAAGTCGGAGACGCCCGCGCCCGCCCACTTGCCGATGAGGAAGGCCAGCGGGACGAGGTCCGGGTGGAGGTCGGACGGAATCTCGATCATGAGCGCTCAGACGATCTGTGAGGGAGGGGCGGAACGATCGGGTGCGCCGGGGGTCAGCGCTGGCCCTGGTACAGCTTCTTCACGGCGACGACCGTGAAGGCGAGCACGCCGACGCAGACCAGGATGAGCAGGGCGGAGAAGAATGCCTCAAGCACGAAGGGCTCCTCGGAACGAGCGGTATGACGGCAGTACAGGGCCGCGACCCAGCCTAATGGGTGGGGGGCGGGCCTTCTCGTCCAGGGATGGGCCGAACGGCGTCACCACCGCCCGGCCCGCCCCTCCTCCCACGGCTGTGCTCCTCAGCCCAGCAGCTGGTTCTGGAGGATCACGGTCTGCTGGAACGGGATGCGTGCGGCATCCGCATCGCCGGGACGCTCGTGGACGATCAGGGCTAGCGTGTCACCGGCGACGGAGTACGCATGGCGCAGATGAACGTCGCCGGGCGGGGCCTTCACGGTGAACACGTACGACGCCACCCCCTCCACCGCCCGCGTGGACTTCCAGGTCGTGTCGAACGCGACCTCCTCCGCCCCGACCAGCGTCCAGCGCATCGTCACCCCGATGTTCAGTTCCCGCTGTACGTCGGTGACGGCACCGGCCGAGTCGAACCGGAGCAGATAGATCCGGGCCCGGGTGCCGTCGGGCATGGTCCAGCCACGGGCCGCGATGTGGCGGGGCGGGGTGTCGGTCAGGAGCTGGTCCAGCTCGTCGCGGTCCTCGGCCCGGTACTCGGCGAGGAACCGTTCCCGCTCGACCCAGCCGCCGTCCAGCGCCTTGTCCGGGGTGGACCCGGCGGGTGCGGGCAGCAGCAGCTCACGCAGGTCCGCGTGGTGGATCCGCGCCGCGTTGGCCTCGGTGAACGGGCGGGGCGAGCCGGCCGGGAGCGCGGGGAGGGAGAGCTCCGGGTACTCCCACCGCCCGTCGGCCTCGCTGGCGAGGCCGGGGACATCGCCCCGCTCGGCCGAGGTGATCGCCAGCGCCGTCCCCGTACCGAGCCCGCCGAACACCAGCACCGCCGCCGTCCACCGGGCCACGGCCCGCAGGGCGCGGCGGGGCGGGCGGGGGGCGGCGGGGGCCTCCGGCACAGCCGGCGACACGGGGGGTACAGCGGCCTCCGTCGGCGGGACGGAGGCGGGCGCCACGGTCTGCTGGTCGCTCATCTGATCGCTCATACGGACATCCCCGGGGACGTGATGTGGTCCAGCTGCTGCTTCACCAGGTCGGCGACCGTGGCCGCGCGGAGCGGCCCTGGGCCGTCCGCCTGGAAGGTCACCGATGTCCCGCCCTCGTACGCGTAGCAGGCGATGCTGTCGACCTGGTTCTCACGGTCGTCGGGCAGGCGGTAGCAGGTGGCGTTCTTGTGGCCGTCGATCTTCGGCCCCTCGTCCAGCACGCCGAATGCCTCCACGAGGGCGGTCTTCCGCTCGTGGAGGGTGCGGACCGTCCGCGCGTTCTCGGCCTGGGTGACCCGCACGGAGAGCACCAGGTCGCCGGAGTCGGCGGCGTACGAGCGGTGGGCGACGCCCCGGACCTTGAGCTTGCCGATGAGCGCGTCGAGCTGGCGGTACTGCTTGGCGCTCAGCCCGCGCCCGCCCTCCTCCTTCAGCGCGGCGACGGCGGCCTCCCCGGCGGCCTCACCGTCGTTGCTGAGGCCGGCGAGGTCCGGGCCGAGCCGGTAGCCCTCGGGCACGGGCAGCAGCAGCCTGCTCAGCTCGGTGTCCGCCCTGCCGCGGTCGGCCTTCGCCGCGGGGTCGGGGCCCGGCCCGGGGGCGCTGTCGTCCCAGACGGCCGTCTCGACGGTCCGGTCGGCGCCGTTCACGGCCTGGGCCGTGTAGGCGGCGGCGCCGCCCACCGCGGCGAGGACCAGCCCGAGCGGCAGCACGATGGCCACGGCCCGCCGGCGCTTCGGGGCGGAGGGCTCCGGTGCGGCGGGGGCGTCCGGAGTGGTGGACACCCTCGCCGCCGCGGACGTGGTCTCGGCGTCGTCGCTCACAGGCGCTCCAGCTGTCGTTCGGCGAGGACGCGGATGTCCTTCTTGCTGATGGGCTTCACATCGCTGATGTTGATTTCGATCATGATGTCTCCGCGTACGGCCAGCGCTCTGGCGCGGTAGAGGGGCAGATAGCCGGCCTCCCGCTCGGCGGGGTAGAGGAAGTAGCGCCCCTGACCGGTGCCTTCGATCGGATCCCCGGCGTTGCCGGCCCCCTCCTTCGCTTCCGGCATGTAGGAGAGCTGCTTGGCGAGGTGATCGGGGGCGTAGCGGTCCAGGCCCGGCCTGAACTGGGCCAGGGCGAGAAGGGTGTACCGGTCCTTCTGCACCCACTCGGTCGCCGCGACCCGGCGCAGACCGCTCTCGGTGAAGTACCGGAACATGCCCTCCCCGTCCTCGAAGTACCGGGCGTACTCCGCGTACGGCATCCATTCGCCGCCCTTGCGGGGGTAATCCGGAGAGGCCTCCGCCCCCTTGGGCCGCTCCAGGAGCAGCTTGCGCAGGTCGCCGTCCGTCCTGACCCGGCGGTCCTCGGCGGCCGGCAGCGGGGCCGGGGCCTGGTCGGCCGCGAGCGGCTTCGCCGGGTAGGCCAGGCCGGGCTGGGAGAGGGCGGGCAGGGACGTCGGCGGCCGCTGGGACTGGATGCCGTAGCCCACGGCGGTGCCGCCGGAGATCCCGAGCAGGGCCGCGGCGGCGATGATCAGCGCCGTACGGCCCCGGGGTCTATGAGTGGGCGAAACGGTGTCGTTCGGTTCCAAAAGGGGTCCCCCATAAGGAGCTTGAGGCGCACATCGCGTACGTGCGCGCACAGGTGACCTCCAGGTCAGCGATGAGGTTGCTCCGTGGGCGATTACAGTTCGGCATATGCCGAAGAAGCTCGTGATCAAGGTGACCGCCGGGCCCGAGGCCGCCGAGCGCTGTTCGCAGGCCTTCACCGTGGCGGCGGTGGCCGTGGCCAGCGGGGTGGAGGTCTCGCTCTGGCTGACCGGGGAGTCGTCGTGGTTCGCGCTGCCGGGGCGGGCCGCCGAGTTCGACCTGCCGCACGCCGCGCCGCTGCCTGATCTGCTGGAGTCGATCCTGGCGGGCGGGCGGGTCACCCTCTGCACGCAGTGCGCGGCCCGGCGTGAGATCACGGAGAAGGACGTGCTGGAGGGCGTACGGATCGCGGGCGCGCAGGTCTTCGTGCAGGAGGCCATGGCGGACGGCACGCAGGCGCTCGTCTACTGACCCCTCTCCCGATCCCTCCCCGGGGCGGGCTCAGTGGCGCTTCTTCCCGTCCAGCTCGTCCCACCACTCGTCCGACTCCGGGTCGCCGGAGGGGTCGTCCCACCAGCGGTCCTCCGGGCCCCGCCGGTTGGCGAGCACCGCCGCGATCGGCGGGATCACCATCGCGACCAGGCACATCGCGATGGCCGCGGGCATCGACCACAGGCGGACGACGGCCCAGGCGGAGACGAAGAGGGCCACGCATCCGCCCATCAGCAGGAAGTAGTTCCGCCGGCGTCGGGCGTACATACGTCCAGCGTAGGACGGTCGCCGGGGCCTCCGTAACAGGACAGCCCGGAACGGCTCGAAGGGCCGCACCCCGCGTCAGGTGGCGTCCAACCCCCTGGGGTGCGGCCCTCCGGCCGTATCGGTGCCGCCGGTCGGGCGGCCGTGCCGTGGATCAGACGGCGATCGCGACCTCGGCGAGTCCACCGGTCTGTGCGACGACCGTGCGGTCGGCGCTGCCGCCCGGGACCAGGGCGCGGAGCGTCCAGGTGCCCTCGGCCGCGTAGAAGCGGAACTGTCCGGTCGCCGAGGTCGGGACCTCGGCGGTGAACTCGCCGGTCGAGTCCAGCAGACGCACGTAGCCGGTGACGGGCTCGCCGTCGCGGGTCACGCTGCCCTGGATGGTGGTCTCACCGGGCTTGATCGTCGAAGCGTCGGGGCCGCCGGCCTTTGCTCCACACATGGTTCTGTCCTTCTGGTCGGGTGGTGCGGGTCGGTCGGGTTACTTGGCGGGGCCCAGCTCGATCGGCACGCCGACGAGGGAGCCGTACTCGGTCCAGGAACCGTCGTAGTTCTTGACGTTCTCCTGGCCCAGCAGCTCGTGCAGGACGAACCAGGTGAGCGCGGAACGCTCACCGATGCGGCAGTAGGCGATGGTGTCCTTCGCCAGGTCGACCTGCTCGTCCTCGTAGAGGGCCTTGAGCTCGTCGTCCGACTTGAAGGTGCCGTCGTCGTTGGCGTTCTTCGACCACGGGATGTTGCGGGCGCTCGGCACGTGGCCGGGGCGCTGCGACTGCTCCTGCGGGAGGTGGGCCGGGGCGAGCAGCTTGCCGCTGAACTCGTCGGGCGAGCGCACGTCGACCAGGTTCTGGCTGCCGATGGCCTTCACGACGTCGTCGCGGTAGGCGCGGATCGACTCGTCCTGCGGCTTGGCCTTGTACTCGGTGGCCGGGCGCGTGGGGACGGCGTCGGTCAGGTCGCGGGAGTCCAGCTCCCACTTCTTGCGGCCGCCGTCGAGGAGCTTGACGGGGCCGTGGCCGTACAGCTTGAAGTACCAGTAGGCGTAGGAAGCGAACCAGTTGTTGTTGCCGCCGTAGAGGACGACCAGCGTGTCGTTGCCGATGCCCTTCTCGCTGAGCAGCTTCTCGAAGCCGGCCTGGTCCACGAAGTCACGGCGGACCGGGTCCTGGAGGTCCTTCGTCCAGTCGATCCGGATCGCGTTCCTGATGTGGTTCTTCTCGTACGCCGAGGTGTCCTCGTCGACCTCGACGATGGCGACCTGCGGGTCGTCGATGTGGGCCTCGACCCAGTCGGCGTCTACCAGGACGTCGCTGCGGCTCATGTTCTTCTCCTCCGGGGCAGTCTGCGGCGGGGTGGTGCGAGATGCGGAGTGTGTGGTGCGGGTGTGCGGGTGTACACGCGGACGGACGGAGCGCGGCGCGTACGGGGCACGGGGCCGGCCCTGACGGTGGTCGAAGGGCCGAGGGGAGGCGGGGCGGAACGAACGCCCCGCTCAGGAGGTGCGACAGAGCATGGCGGCGACGCGGCACAGGTCTACTGCCCGCCGCTTCGTGAGATCCGCCTGTCGCTTCATGGGTCCGATCGTAGGGAGGTACGGGCGGAGATGTCACCGTCGTGTCGTATCGTGAGACGCGATCATCCATGATGCGAGACGCGAAGTGAGGAGGCGCGCCCCGGGGCCGGTCCCCCGTCACCCTTCGCCCGCCGCGCATCTGCGGACCGGACTCCGGCGTCTCACTATCCGGATCGGACCGGTGAGCCGTTCGGATCGGCGCGGTGTCCGGGTGTGCTCAGCTCGTCAGCGACACGTCCGAGCCGTTCAGCCCGATCTCCAGGCCGCTCTCCGTCACCTGGATCTTCTGCAGTTCGAGGCCCTTCGGCAGGCCGTCGATGTCGCCCTCGAAGTCCGTCCTCGTCCGCACCAGCTGCTCCACACCCGGAATGCCCTCGCCCGGCACCTCGTCCGCGCGCACCTTGAGCGTCTGGCCGTCGACCCGGGTCACGGTGGAGAGCACGCTGCGGGAGATCGGGCGGCCGAGGATCTCGATCGTGCCGGTGACCTTCACCTTGCCGTCGCCGCCGTACGCGACGGTGACGCCGCCCTCCGCCGCCGCCGTCAGGTCCTCGTACGAGACGACGGCGGTGCCGGTGGCGCGGGCCGCCGTGGCGGAGGAGTAACCGGATCCGAGCCTCACGTCATGCAGCCGCGCCCGCACCTCGCCGACGCGTATCGCACGGCCCGCGGCCTCGGTCCTCATGTCCTTCAGCGTGACGTCGACCCGGTCGAACTCCGAGGCGGCGAGCTGGGTCAGGAACGGGAAGCCCTGGATCGAGACCTCGGTCGTCCCGGCGCTGCCACCGCTGATGCTGACCCGGTCCTCGGCCTCCGACTCGGCGAAGTGGAGTGCCAGCCGGTCGGCGGCGACGAAGAGTGCGCCGACCACCACCAGCAGGACCAGCAGGTTTCGCAGTGCGCGCATGTGTGTGGTTCCCCCACCTCGGCCGTACGGTCAGTGCCCCCGGGTGATCGACGAGCGGCGCCACCCGATCGGTTCCCGTGGTTCCCGGTGCGCGTACCCCCGTTGAGGGCCTGTCAGGCCCGTACGCCCCCGGCGCGTACGCGTCAGACCAGCGCGCGGCCGATCAGGTAGACCGCCGGAGCCGCCGCGGTGAGCGGCAGCGCCACGCCCGCCGTCATATGGACGAACCGCGACGGGTAGTCGTAGCTCGCCACCCGCAGCCCGATCAGCGCGCAGACGCCCGCCGCGAGGCCGAGGAGCGCGCCCTGACCGCCGTACTCCGTGAAGCCCCCCACCGCGATGCCGGCGCCCGCGCTCGCGAGCAGCGCCAGCACGACGGAGGCGGCACCCGGCAGCGGCAGCGCACGGGCGAGCACGGCGGCCGCGACCGCCACTCCGCCGACCGTCACCGCGTCCGGTACCGCCGCGAGGTGCCCGGCGGCGAGGACCGTCAGGGCCGCCGAGACGACCGTGGCCATCAGCCCGGACATCCGCTCCTCGCCGGTCGCGGGGGAGCGGAGCTGGAGGACCACCGTGAGCAGCACCCAGACCCCCAGCGTGCCCAGGAGCGCGGCCGGCCCGTGCTCCCGGCCCGCCGCGAGGAGCGCGACATCGGCGACGAGGCCGCCGGCGAAGGCGAGCGCGATGCCCTGGCGGGCCGGCCACATGCCGTTGAGCCGGAACCAGCCGGCGGCGGTCACCGCCTGGAGGAGGACGAGCGGGACGAGCAGCACGTACGAGCCGATGGCCGCGGCGCCCGCGAGGAGCAGGCCGAGCACGGCGGTGATCGCGGCGGGCTGCATGCCGGGCGCGATGATCGGCGACCGGCCTTCGGCCCGGGCTCGTTGGGCGTCGGTGATCCGGGCGTTGCCGAGGGTGGTGGGCGCGCTGTAGCCGTCGGGGCCAGGCTGGACCGGCTGCGCGGCCGGAGGTACGGGAGCGGGAGCGGCGGCGGCCGGAGTCGGGGCCGGAACCTCGGGCGGCAGCGGGAGCGAGCCGGAGGCGCCCTGAGGGGGCAGATACGGCTGCGGCTCCTGGTGCTGGGGGTACTGGTGAGGCTCCTGGTACGGCTGGTGGTGCTGGGGCTCCTGGCGCTGAGGCTCCTGGTACTGCGGCTGCCGCGTCCCGTACGGGTCGTGCTGCTGCCCCGTCCCGTACGGGTCCGGCTGCGCGGCTCCGTACGCCTGCGGCTCCGGCTGCCCGTAGCCCTGGCCCTGCGGCTGCCCGTACCCCTGCGCGTCCACCGGCCCCTGGTCCCGCTGGATCGTCGGCTGGTACTGCGTGTCCCAGGTCGGCGCCTGCCACGTCTGCGTACCGCTCTGGTCGTAGCCGCCCGGCTCCTGGGGCAGCGCGGACTGCCCGGCCGTCCCGTCGGGCCAGTGCTGCGGCTGCTGGGGCTGGGGCTGGGGGTCGTACGGATACGGGTACTGCTGATCGCTGCTGCTCATGGCCTGCGGTTCACCCTCCTGCGAACGGCGGGAGCACCTCGACCGTGCCGCCCTCGGCAAGGCGTACGGTCTCATGCCCACGGGTACCGACGGGGTTGCCGTCGATGAGGAACGAGCACCGCTGGAGCACGCGGCTCAGCTCGCCGGGGTGCCGCTCGCGTACCGCGTCGAGCGCCTCGGCGAGGGTCTCCGCCGCGTACGGCTCCTCCGCGGTGCCCGCGGCGGCCTTGGCCGCGGCCCAGTAGCGGATCGTCCCCGCTGCCATGGCGCCACTCCTTCGGTCGGTTCGTCGGACGCGTGGTGCGTCGGCTCTCCATGATGGGTCACGCGGAGAGCGCGCCCGTCGCCCAGTCGGCGATCCGGGCCAGCAGGGCGTCGTCCGCCGCGTTCTCCGCGTGCCCCATCCCCCGCTCCAGCCACAGCTCCGCACCGCCCTCGCCCGCCGCGTCGGCCAGCATCCGGGGGTGGTCCAGCGGGAAGTACGGGTCCCGGTCGCCGTGCACGAGCAGCAGCGGGGCCGGGGCGATGAGCGGTACGGCGGCGACCGGGGAGAGCGGGACGGGGTCCCAGTCGTCGGTGGCGATCCGGGTACGGAGTCCGTACCGCCCGACGAGGCGGCCCGAGGGCCGGGTGACCACCCAGTGCAGCCGGCGCATCGGGGCCGTACCCCGGTAGTACCAGCGGGCCGGAGAGCTGACCGAGACCACCGCGTCGGAATGCGCCCCCGAGTGCGCCTCCGTGCGCCGCTCGCGCACCGGTACACGAACGGCCCTGTCGCGTGCATCCGATGCGTCCGTATACAGAGCGCCGTGCCGGAGCACCACGGAGCCGCCCATGGAGAACCCGACCGTAACGACCCGGCGATGCCCCAGGGACCGCGCCCACACCACCGCGGCGGCCAGATCCAGCACCTCGCGGTCGCCCACCGTGGAGCGCCCGCCGGACCGCCCGTGGCCCCGGAACGAGAACGTGATCACGGCCGCACGCTGGGAGAACACCCGAGCGGCACGGCGTACGGCAGGCCGGTCGACCGAGCCGGTGAAGCCGTGCGCCACGACGAATACGGGGGTGTCGGCCACCGCTTCCGCACGGGTCCCGGGGGATGCGCCGAAACCGGCCGTACACGGTTCGTACACCGCCTCGACCGGGGTCCCGTCATCGGTGAGCAATGTGGCGAACCGTGGGACCCGCGTGAGCAAGGGAACAGAAGAACCCGGGAATCGACCCTCGGACGCGGAAGTCATGTGGGCTATTCTGCTGCGAAGAGGACCTGGGCAATGCAGCCCCCGGGTCCTTTTGTGCTTCCCGGGCGTTGTTACACAGACGTTTCGAGAAGCTCAGCGGTCCCCGGGGCGCGGGACCGCACGTAATACACGTAATACCGGCTTGACGTACGAAGCAGTGCCGCATACTCCCCCGGGTCCGACCCGGGAGTGCCCCTCTCGCAGGGAACGAGGAGGACCGACGTAATGGGCGAGCGAACCGTGCACCACGATCGACCGAACCAGGCAGGTGGGCGGCGATGAGTTCACTGCTGCTGTTGACGAACGCACTCCAGCCGTCGACGGAGGTGCTCCCCGCCCTCGGCCTCCTGCTGCACAGCGTGCGGGTGGCCCCCGCCGAGGGCCCGGCCCTGGTGGACACCCCGGGCGCCGACGTGATCCTCATCGACGGGCGCCGCGACCTCCCGCAGGTCCGCTCCCTCTGTCAGCTGCTGCGGTCCACCGGACCGGGCTGTCCGCTGATCCTGGTGGTCACCGAGGGCGGGCTCGCGGCCGTCACGGCGGACTGGGGCATCGACGACGTGCTGCTGGACACCGCGGGGCCGGCGGAGGTGGAGGCGCGGCTGCGGCTGGCCACCGGTCGCCAGCAGATCACCTCCGACGACTCCCCGATGGAGATCCGCAACGGCGACCTCTCCGTCGACGAGGCCACGTACAGCGCGAAACTCAAGGGCCGGGTCCTGGACCTGACCTTCAAGGAGTTCGAGCTGCTGAAGTACCTGGCCCAGCACCCGGGCCGGGTCTTCACCCGCGCCCAGCTCCTCCAGGAGGTCTGGGGCTACGACTACTTCGGCGGTACGCGGACGGTCGACGTCCACGTCCGGCGGCTGCGCGCCAAGCTCGGCCCGGAGCACGAGTCGCTGATCGGGACCGTCCGCAACGTCGGCTACCGCTTCGTCACGCCGGAGAAGGTCGAGCGCGCCGCCGAGGAGGCGAAGGAGCGGCAGGCCGCTCAGCGGCAGGCCACCGGGCCCGTCGCCCGATCGGAGCAGTCCTCTGCGGCCGCAGCGAAGGAAGAAGCCCCGGTGGAGGCTGCCAAGAGGTAGTTCCATCCGCGTAGACTGCCGCGCGTGGCCAAGGTGACGCGGGACGATGTGGCGAGACTGGCGGGGACGTCGACCGCGGTCGTCAGTTACGTCATCAACAACGGACCCCGGCCGGTCGCCCCGGCCACGCGCGAGCGGGTGCTCGCCGCGATCAAACAGCTGGGTTACCGGCCGGACCGGGTCGCCCAGGCCATGGCCTCGCGGCGGACCGACCTCATAGGAATGATCGTCCCCGACGCCCGGCAGCCCTTCTTCGCGGAGATGGCGCACGCGGTGGAACAGGCCGCCGCCGAGCGCGGAAAAATGGTGCTCGTCGGCAACTCGGACTACCGCGACGAGCGCGAGGTCCACTATCTGCGGGCCTTCCTCGGTATGCGGGTCTCCGGGCTGATCCTGGTCAGCCAGGGGCCCAGCGAGCGCGCGGCGGCGGAGATAGAGGCGTGGGACGCCCGGGTCGTGCTGCTGCACGAGCGGCCCGAGGCGATCGACGACGTGGCGGTCGTGACGGACGACGTCGGCGGCGCCCAGCTCGCCACCCGCCACCTCCTGGAGCACGGCCATCCGTACGTGGCGTGCCTCGGCGGCACGGAGGAGACCCCGTCGGTCGGCGACCCGGTCGCGGACCACGTCGAAGGGTGGCGCCGGGCGATGCAGGAGTCCGGCCGCTCGACGGAGGGCCGGCTGTTCCAGGCTCCGTACAACCGGTACGACGCCTATCAGGTGGCCCTCGGCCTGCTCGCGGGCCCGGACCGGCCGCCGGCGATCTTCTGCGCCACGGACGACCAGGCCATCGGCGTGCTGCGGGCGGCGCGTGAGCTGCGCATCGACGTGCCGGGTGAGCTGGCGGTGGCGGGCTTCGACGACGTGAAGGAGGCCGGGCTCACCGATCCGCCGCTGACGACGGTCTTCTCCGACCGGCCGGCAATGGCGCGGGCGGCGGTGGACCTGGTGCTGGACGACTCGCTGCGGGTCGTGGGTTCGCGGCGGGAGCGGCTGAAGCAGTTCCCCTCGGCGCTGGTGATCCGGCGCTCGTGCGGCTGCGGGGAGCCGACGGCGTAGGACCGGGCCCGCTCAGGCCTTCGCAGCGGGCACAGGCGTCCTTACAGCGGGCATACGCGCTTCTTCCGGGCTTCTCAGGACGTACTCAGGCTGCTCTCATCTTCGGTGGCCAGCCTGATGGACATGACGGAGAACCTTCGCCCGAGCGGCGCGCACCCGACGGACCAGGACCCGACCCCGTACGCGTACAGCGACGCGGCACACGAGGGCGGCACGGCGTACCACGGCACGGCAGGCGGCTACCCGCCCCCGCCCCCGTACGCCCCCACCAACAACCACCGCCGGGCCAAGCGGCCGGTGGCACTGCTGGCGGCGGTCGCGCTCGCGGCGGCGGTGGTCGGCGGCGGTACGGCGACCCTCGTCGGCCAGCTGAACAACGGCTCCGCCCAGGCGACCGGCTCCACGGGCACGGTCCAGGGCACCACCGTCTCGCAGAGCAGCAAGGGCACGGTCTCCGGCGTCGCGGAGGCGGTCTCCCCGGCCATCGTCGAGATCGGCGCGGCCTCCTCTGCGGGCAGGTCCACCGGGTCCGGGGTCGTGATCACCGACGACGGCGAGATCGTCACCAACAACCACGTGATCTCCGGCGCGCAGCAGATCGAGGTCACGCTCTCCACCGGCAAGACGTACACCGCCGACGTCGTGGGCACCGACCCCGACAAGGACCTCGCGCTCATCAAGCTGCGCGGCGCGAGCGGGCTGAAGACGGCCACGCTCGGGGACTCCTCGCAGGTCAAGGTGGGTGACGAGGTCGTGGCCATCGGCTCGCCGGAGGGGCTGACGGGCACGGTCACCAGCGGGATCATCTCCGCGCTGGACCGGGACGTGACGGTGGCGAAGGACGACTCGGGCGACTCGGGCCAGAACCAGGGGCAGGGCGGCGGAAGCGGTCAGTGGCCGTTCGAGTTCGGCGGCCGGCAGTTCAACGGCGACACGGGCGAGAAGACGACCACGTACAAGGCGCTCCAGACCGACGCGTCGCTCAACCCCGGCAACTCCGGCGGCGCGCTGATCAACATGGACGGCGAGATCATCGGCATCAACTCCGCCATGTACGCGCCGAGTTCCTCGGCGGCGGGCAGCGGTTCTTCGGCGGGCAGCGTGGGCCTCGGCTTCGCGATCCCGGTGAACACGCTCAAGGCCGACCTGAACACCCTGCGCGCGGGCGACGGCTCCTGACCGTGCGAGGCTGAGACCGCCCCACCGGCCGGAACGAGAAGAGGACGAGACCGCGATGAGCCCCGCCGAAGACGATCCGCAGCGCATCCTGATCGTCGACGACGAACCGGCCGTACGCGAGGCGCTGCAACGCAGCCTCGCCTTCGAGGGGTACGGCACGCAGGTGGCGGTCGACGGGTACGACGCGCTGGCGATGGCCGAGGCGTACGCCCCCGACCTCATCGTCCTGGACATCCAGATGCCGCGTATGGACGGCCTCACCGCCGCCCGCCGCATCCGCGCCACCGGCTCCACCACGCCCATCCTCATGCTCACCGCGCGCGACACCGTCGGGGACCGGGTCACCGGTCTCGATGCGGGGGCGGACGACTACCTGGTGAAGCCGTTCGAGCTGGACGAGCTGTTCGCCCGGATCCGGGCCCTGCTGCGCCGCAGCTCGTACGCGGCGGCGACGGCGGGCGCGGAGGTGTCCGACGACGACGTGCTGTCCTTCGCCGACCTGCGGATGGACCTGGCCACGCGCGAGGTCACCCGGGGCGAGCGGCGCGTCGAGCTGACCCGTACGGAGTTCACGCTGCTGGAGATGTTCCTGGCCCACCCGCGCCAGGTGCTGACCCGGGAGCAGATCCTGAAGGCGGTCTGGGGCTTCGACTTCGAGCCGAGCTCCAACTCGCTGGACGTGTACGTGATGTACCTGCGCCGCAAGACGGAGGCGGGCGGCGAACCGCGCCTGGTCCACACCGTGCGCGGGGTCGGCTACGCGCTCCGTACGGGCGGGAGCGGCGAGGCGTGAGCACGGCGGCACCTCCCCCCACGAGCGAGGCTCCTCCCGCGGGCGAGGCGAATCCCTCCAGGAAAGGTCTCGTACGGCGCTTCCGCGCGCTGCCGCTGCGCTCCCGGCTCGCGCTCCTGGTGGCCACGGCGGTGGCGGTGGCGGTCGCGGCGGTGGCGGTGGCGTGCTGGTTCGTGACCCGGGCCCAGCTGGAGGACCAGCTGGACGACTCGCTGCGCAACGCGAAGATGGACAACGAGCCGATGCGCGACCTGCTGACGTCGTGCCTGAGCGGCGGGCAGCTGCCGGCTCAGGAGTTCCCGGGCCAGTACACCGTGCAGATCGTGGCCGCGAACGGCAGCTACTGCACGGCCCCGAACACCACGCCCGTCCCCGCTCAGCCGAGCGACGTCGACGTGGCGGCGGGCCGGAAGACCGACGCCCTGCACACGACGGAGAACGACGACGGCAAGGACATGCGGGTCTACACCCGCAAGCTGCCGCCGGTGGTCAGCTCCGGCCAGGCCAACAACCAGCTCGCGGTCTCGGTGGCCCGCCCGCTCAGCGAGATCGACGCGCCGCTCTCCACACTCGCCTGGGTCCTCGCGCTGGTCGGCGGCATCGGCGTGATCGGCGCGGGCGCGGCCGGGCTCTGGGTGGCGCGGGCGGGCCTGCGCCCGGTGGACGAGCTGACGGAGGCGGTCGAACACGTGGCGCGCACGGAGGACCTGACGGTCCGCATCCCGGTGGACGGCGAGGACGAGATCGCCCGCCTGTCGCACTCCTTCAACTCCATGGCGGCCCAGCTCGCCTCGTCCCGCGACCGCCAGGCGCAGCTGATCGCGGACGCGGGCCATGAGCTGCGCACCCCGCTCACCTCGCTGCGGACCAACGTGGAGCTGCTGGCGCGCAGCGACGAGACGGGCCGGGTGATCCCGCCGGAGGACCGCAAGGCGCTGATGGCCTCGGTGAAGGCCCAGATGACGGAGCTGGCGGCCCTGATCGGCGACCTCCAGGAACTGGCCCGCCCCGACGCCGCGGGCCCCGGCCCGCTCCAGGTGGTGGCCCTGCACGACATCACCCGTACCGCCCTGCAACGCGCCCGCCTGCGCGGCCCCGAGCTGACCATCACCGCCGACCTGGCCCCCTGGTACGTACGGGCCGAACCGGCGGCCCTGGAGCGGGCGGTCGTCAACGTCCTGGACAACGCCGTGAAGTTCTCCCCGCCCCGCGCCACGATCGACGTGCACCTGCACCGGGGCGAGCTGACGGTACGGGACCGGGGCCCCGGCATCCCCGCCGAGGAGCTCCCGCACGTCTTCGAACGCTTCTGGCGCTCGCCCTCGGCCCGTCAGCTCCCCGGCTCGGGCCTGGGCCTGTCCATCGTGGCCCGCACGGTCCAGCAGGCGGGCGGCGAGATCACCCTGAGGCCGGCCCCGGACGACGGCCCCGGCACGGTCGCGACGATCAGGCTGCCGGGGGCGCCTACGCCGCCGCCGGGGATGTGAGGGGGCCGGGGATGCGGGCATCCCCGCGCGGCGCGGACGGGCCTCTCAGAGACGGCGCCGGAATTCGGCGGCGAACTGGGGCGCACCGCCCGCGCCGATCCTGTCGTCATGGCGGACAAGAGCGCGGCATACCCCGTTACCAGGCTCTCCGGAAATGCTCCCGCCATGGCATCGACAAGCCCCTTGGCCTTCAGGGGCCCGATCCGCTCGGCGACGTTCCTGGCCAGCTCGTCCAGGATGTCGGCCGACCACAGAGGCTCGTAGAGTTCGGCCTCCGCGAGTCGCAGCAGAGTGTCCCTGAGGTAGTTCGGGTACAGGACACACGTGTCCAGCACGACGCGCTGCACATCGCTCCAGTCGGCTCGGCGGAATCGGGCGGTCAGTCCCCGTAGAGACCGGACTCCTCGGTGAGTCTGGCCAGCTCGTCCAGCCCTCGGCCACGTTGCGAGCGCCGTGCCTCCTTGTAGTCGAGGACATCCGCGAGAAGGACCCTGCGGTGCCTTCCGGGCCGGTTGAACGGCAGACCTCCCCCGTCCAGAATCTTGACGAAGGTCGGCCTGCTGACGCCGAGCAGGTCGGCGGCCTCTTGGGTGGTCAGCGTCGTGTTCACGGGCGCGACGGTCACCGCCTTGCCGTCCGCCAGGGCGCGCACCACCGCCATGAGCGCCTCGTAGACCTCCGGAGGCAGGCTGTGGGTGGCACCGTCGGGCCCCCGGAGCAGAGCGGGCTCGACAGCAGCCGGAGTCCGGTCGAGGAAGGTCCGGAGTTCGGCGATCTCCTCACGGTGCTCAGGCAGGAGCGTGCGGTCTTCCGCGGTGCTGCGCATGGCTCTGTCTCCTTTGAGAGTGAACCCAGCATCGCACAATTCGAAAGAAACGCAAGCAGGGCTTCCGGGGTGCGGCTCCCCCGGAAGCCCGCCCCCTCACCCCACCGGATTGTGCCGGATCAGCGACTCCACCAGCCCGCCGCGCTGGTTCGGGTAGTCCAGCGGGACGATGCCGAGCCCCGTCCACCCGGCGGTCTCGGACCGCTCCAGGAACGAGTGCACCTGCGGGTTGAGCCGGTCGGCGTTCCAGCGGGGCGGCATGAGGGCGGCGGTGGAGACGTAGTTCATGTAGAACTTGCCCGGCTGCTGGACCGCCTTGCGGAACTGGGCCTCGATCTTCGGGTACTTGGCGAACGGCTCCGCCATGTAGTCGTCCTGGATGTCGAAGACGGCCGGATCGCCGTAACGCACGCCCGGCAGCCCGCCGTTGTCGGCCAGCAGCACCACCTTGCCGCGCGCCCCACCCAGCGAGGGCAGCGTCGAGTCGAGCCGGAACAGCGACCGCCACCCCCGCCCGTCGAGGTAGTCGTCGAAGATCGCCCGGAACGCCGCGTCGCTCTCGGAGGAGTACTCCTGCTTGACCCGCATCAGCACGGTCTCGGTCGGCCGCGCGGCGAGGAAGTCCCGGCAGGCGATGAGGACATCGCCGAACATCATGTTCTGGAACGCGGCCCCGTGATGGATCGCGAAGGAGCCCGAGGTGATCCGGCACCGTACGTCGAGAAAGCGCACCCCGCTCTGCAACTGCTGCGCGATCGTGGTGTTCTGGCACTCCGCCCACGGCCCGCCGAACCGCGCGCCCGAGTCGTGCGTCCCCGGGATCGTCAGCCGCTGGAGCGCGGTGCCGTCCGGCAGCCCGCCCATCCAGTCCTGCGTCCCCCGCACCGCCTTCCGCGAGGCGGCGACGGCGGGCGCGGCCCCGATGACGGCGGTGGCGGAGACGGCGAGCGCACCGGCCAGGAAACCTCTGCGCGTACTCAAGAGGCCAGAGGTGGAAGGGTGGTTGGACGGCGTGGACATGGGAGCGCCTCCAAGGGCTGTGGGGGGCGGAGCCCTTGGATTCTGACGCGCGCACGTCATGACGGGAAGGGGGCGGCTGGGGCGGCCCTGTGCCGTTCGGGGTTTCCGGCCCGGGTGACGGAGGAAGACGGGTAGCGGACGGACCGAGGCACCGAGCGCCGGACGGGGAGAGAGCCATGGTGGCCGCCGACTGGGTGGGAGACCGCAAGCGCCTCGCGGAATGGGTTCCGGAGGGTGAACGGATGACGGCCGGCTGCCTGGTGGTCCACGAACGCCGCTGGGGAGGCCTGGTGGAACGGCAGGCGTCCCTGCTGCTGACCGACCGCAGAGTACGCCTGCTGCGCCACCGGGGCGGCGACCCGCGGTACGGCATACGCGGAGTGCTGTTCGAGATGATGCGCGGTGAGGGGGAAGCGACCTGCGTCGATCCCCAGGTGCGCGTGCAGTTGGACCACGGCCAGGAGATCGAACTGCGCCGGCATGACGGAGAGACGCAGCGGGTGCGCGTCAGCGAGTACGACGCGGTGCACGCCCGGGCGCTGTACGAGGCGTTCCCGCCCCCGGCACGGGAGGAGGAGTTCCCGCCCCCGGCACGGAAGACCCCGTGACGCGGTGAGCCGGAGGGCCCCGCGCGGGGGCCCTCCCCCGGCCCGGCGGACGCCTCAGGCCGCGTGCTGGTACGCCGGGTAGGTCACGTACCCCGCGTCACCCCCCTGGAAGTACGTCTCCGCGTCCTCGGCTGCGAGCGGCAGCCCCGCGCGCAGCCGTTCCACCAGGTCCGGGTTGGCGATGAAGGCCCGGCCGAAGCTGATCAGGTCCGCCCCCAGGCCGAGCCAGCGGTCGGCGTCCGGGCGCTCGGCCCGCCGCGTACCCAACGGCAGCACCGGGTTCATGATCAGGGCGCCGGGCCACGCGCGGCGCAGGGCCACCAGGATCTCGTCCTCGGCCGTCGCCTCCAGGTGCACGTACGCCGGTTCCAGCCGCGCCAGCTCCCCCAGCAGTACGGCGTACAGCTCGGGTACGTCCTTCTCCTCGACGCCCCAGAACGTCCCGCCCGGCGACAGCCGGATGCCGGTCCGCGCCGCGCCCACGGCGTCGATCGTCGCCTCCACCGCCTCGACCGCGAACCGTACGCGGTTGGCGACCGACCCGCCGTAACGGTCGGTCCGCAGGTTGGCGTTGGAGGAGAGGAACTGGGAGATCAGGTAGCCGTTGGCGCCGTGGAGCTCCACCCCGTCGAACCCGGCGTCGACGGCCCGGCGGGCGGCCGCCGCGTACGACTGCGCGTGCTCGGGCACCTCGGCGGTCTCCAGAGCCCGGGGCATCGGCGCCGCCTGCGGCCCGCTCGGCGTGAACACCTCACCGACCGCCGGTACGGCCGAAGGACCGACCGGCACGAGACCGTTCGTGTCGGGGTGCGAGACCCGCCCGCCGTGCATGATCTGCGCGAAGATCCGCCCCCCGTTCGCGTGGACGGCGGCGGTGACCGGCCGCCACGAGGCGACCTGCTCATCGGTGTGCAGCCCCGGCGTACCCGGGTTCGACTGCCCGATCAGACTCGGCTGCACGCCCTCGCTCACGATGAGCCCGGCGGTCGCCCGCTGGGCGTAGTACGTCGCCATCGAGGGGGTCGCGAGCCCGCCGGCGGCGGCCCGGACGCGGGACATGGGGGCCATCACCACCCGGTTGGGAAGGGCGAGGTCACCGAGCCGGTAGCCGGTGAAAAGAGTGTCGGAGTGGGTCTCGGGGTGGGTGCCGGGGTGGGTGTCGATCAGGGTCATGCCGTCCGTCCTCCTCGTGACGCAGTGCCCGCGAACCGGGCACTGCGGCTACGCTAAAACCTGACATCAATGTCAGAGGCAAGCCCGACGAGGATCGAGAACGAAGAGGACGGACGACGGCATGCGCATCGGGGAACTCGCGAAGGCGGCCGGCGTCAGCGTCCGGTCCCTGCGCTACTACGAGGAGCAGGGCCTGCTCACCAGCACGCGCAGCCCCAGCGGGCAGCGCCACTTCCGGGACGCCGACATCGACCGGGTCGGCTTCGTCCAGCGGCTGTACGCGGCCGGCCTCTCCAGCCGCACCATCACGGAGCTGCTGCCCTGCGTGGACGCCCCGAGCGAGGCGACGTCCGACGCCGCCATGGAACGGATGGAGCAGGAGCGGGAACGGCTCTCGGCCCACATCGAGGAGCTGGTCCGCACCCGGGACGCCCTCGACGTGCTGATGGCCACGAACCGGGCCCACCGCAAGACGCTGCGGCGGGCCACGGCGGCCTGACCGGCCCTCTCTTCTTCACGAACGCGTGTCCAGGACCGGCTTTCCCCGGCCCTGGTCACGACGCCAGGAGCTGCCGCAGCGGCAACCGCAAGCTCGGACGCTTCGGACTCTCACACGCTTCGGACTCTCACACGCTTCGGACTGGGTGTTCATCGATCTCCGGCCACTCCGTACCGGCGGCGAAGTCGATCAGCCAGCCCCGGGCGTAGGCGGTGGCGGGCAGCTTGCGGCGCAGGACGCCGGGGGTCACCTCGTGCGGCTCCACGTCCTCGACCTGGATCACCGTCTTGAGGGTGTTCCGCGTGCTGGTACTGGCAGTTGCCTCGTCCGCCATGGCCCCACCCTGTCGCAGAACGGACGGCCGGGCGAGCCCCGAACGCGGGACGCCCCCCGCCTCAACGGCCCTTCGTGCAGAGCGCGCACACGCCGCATGGCACGGTTTCCGTGAACGACGCCGCCGTTGCCTCCGCCGGATCACCGGAGCCCACAGCGACGGGCCGCACGACCCACTCGCTCCACCCGCCCCCGTGCCGCAACGAGAACCCGCAGGTGCGGCCTCCGTACAGGGCCCCGAGAGCCCGGACCCGGCCCACCCCCTCGGCCCACCCCAGCGCCGGGCGCTCCGCCTCCGGTAACACGGCGAGCAGGGCCCGCGCCTCGTCCCGGATGCGCTGGATCGCCAGCTCGGGCGTGGTGGCGGAGTACCGCGCGAAGCAGTCGGGCTCGTCGCGGTCCTCCGAGGCGTAGGTGGACCGCTCGCACCAGTAGGCGTACGAGGGGGAGTCGGCGGGGTCCGGGATGTGTTCGAGCATGGCGCGACCTCCTGGCAGGACACCAGGGACGCCCCCTCCCTGCCGCCGGCGTGACGAGCTGCGGGGAGGGGGCGCCCTGGCACACGGCTCCCCCAACGGGCGCAGACGAAAGGGGAGTTGGCCGCCGCGTGACGAGGGCGGCACATCAGGAAGCTAGCGCGCCGAGCGCACCCGTATCAAGTGTTTGACGTCTAACGAGTGATTCTGCGCGCCTAAACAAGTGATACGAATGACAAGTGGCCCCCGCCTGCGCCGGCGGGGGCCACTGACTAACGGATCAGGACGGCTCAGGCGAAGTCGTCGAACTCGCCTTCCTTCGCTCCTCCGAGGAACGCCCGGAGCTTGGCCCGCGTCGTGCGGACGACCACATCGGGGTTGTCGCTCTCGCGCAGCAGGATCTCGCCGCCGTGCTCGGCAAGCTCCAGACAGTTGTTGCCCTCAGCCCCTGAGGACTTCGAGGACTTGCGCCACTGAATTTCCACGTACCTCACGCCTTCACACTTGTTGTGCGATCTCACGGATGAAGTCTCTCGACTTCCGAGGGTCGAGAGACAGCCCCTCAACCCGGTCCATCGTTGCTCGATAGTTCGCCAGACGCGTCTCGGCGTCCAGGAACGCGGGTCCGGTCGCCGTGTCCGTCTGCACGGTATCCAGCTGGGGAACAGGCCCGTAGACATAATGCGTCGAGCTTCCCGTCTCCGGGAAACCGCCAGCGGCGAACGGGACGATCTTGACGATGACATTGTCCCGCTCGGATTCGCGCAGCAGGTACGCCAACTGGCCCCGCGCGACGCCGGAGTCGCCGTAGACCATCCGCAGCGCCGCCTCATGGATGAGGAACGTGCAGGTGGGCGCGGCCTCCCGGTCCAGGACGTCCCGGCGCTTGAGCCGGTGCGAGAGCAGCCGACGCCTGCGGGCCAGCGGCAGCTCGGGCACCGCTTCCGCGAAGACGGCCCGAGCATAGTCCTCGCTCTGGAGCAGCCCCGGCATGTGCAAGAGCTGCACCGACCGGATGCCGGCCGCATGGTGCTCCAGCTCGGCCAGGTCGAGCGGTCCGCTGGTCAGCTCGTTCCGGTAGTCCTCCCACCAGCCGCGCCCCCGCTCCTCGGCCATCGCGACGAGCGCCTCCACGTACGCCTCATCGGCGCACGCATAGCCCGCCGCCCAGGTACGGACCCGCTCGCCACTCACTCCGAAGCGGCCCGACTCCGTGTTGCTGATGGTGGTGCGGTCCGTGCTGAGCAGGGCGGCGGCCTCGGCGAGGGCGAGTCCCGCGTTCTGCCGCATCTTGCGCAGCTCGGTCCCCACCCGGCACTGCCGCGCCGTGGGCGCCTTCCTCGGTGGCATCGGCCCCTCCTCTTCTCGCCCCACAGTGTCGCTGGAGGCCTCACCGTAATCCATCTGGTTACTCAATGGTCCAACTAAGTAGAACAAGTGAGACTTCGCGCTATGGTCCCCTCAGCGCCGCACTTCGGAGTCCCGAAGTACGCCTGTATGGCGGCATGTTCACACGCGCGCTCATGCAGCCGTCAACATGGGACCGAGGCGGCGGCCAGTTCGCAGAACCGGACCTCATGGGGAGACCGACATGTCCGCTGCAACCCCAACTCCCGTACATCCCAATCCCCTTGGCGGCGAGAGCTACCGCCTCACTCTCCCGAACACCGCCGCCGCGCCCAGAATCGCGCGGGACTTCCTCACCTCGCTGCTGCACCTGAGCCGCCACCCCGGGCTGGTCGACGACGCCCGCCTCTGCGTCACCGAGCTGGTCACCAACGCCCACCGCCACACCCGTACGCATCTCATCGGGGTCCATGTGGCCGTCAACCGGAAGCGGGTCACTGTCGCCGTATCGGATGACGGCGGGCCGGTACGCGAGGCGTTCGGCATGCTCGGCACCGCCACTGCCGGGCCGGAGGAGGAGCACGGTCGGGGGCTCGCTCTCGTGGAGAGCCTGGCGCTGGCGTGGGGCACGGGCAGCGGGGGCGAGCGGCACCCCGGGCGCACGGTCGTGTGGTTCACGCTGGGGCGGCCCGGGGTGACCACATGAGCGGCGGCGACTGGGGGCTGATCGCGGCGGCCACCACCCTCGGGCTGCTCGCGGCGTGCGTCGCACTGGCGCCGGGCCCCGAGGAGTGGCCCCGGCCGCAGAGGGCGGCACCGGACGAGAAAACCCCAGGTCAGTGGGGTCGCGAGCCCGGGAGAGCCGTGCATCACCTTCATAACTGTACCTTTCGGAAGGTACAGTTATGGCATGAGAACGGTACTGACCAAGAGGTCCGCGGAGACAGCTCCGAGTGCGCGGCGGCGCTGGCTGCTGCTGGCGGTGGTGAGTGCGGGGCTGCTCCTGATCACGCTGGACAACTCGATCCTGTACGCGGCGCTGCCGACGCTCGTGCAGGATCTCGGCGCGAGCAGCTCCGACGGGCTGTGGATCATCAACGCCTATCCGGTGGTGATGGCCGGGCTCCTGCTGGGCAGCGGCACCCTGGGTGACCGGGTGGGACACCGGAGGATGTTCCTGATCGGCCTGGTGGTGTTCGGCGCCGCCTCACTGGCCGCCGCGTTCTCCCCGACCCCGGAGGCGCTGATCGCGGCGCGGGCGTTGCTGGCCGTCGGGGCGGCGGCGATGATGCCCGCGACGCTGGCGCTGATCCGCGTCACGTTCGAGGACCAGCGTGAGCGCAACATGGCCATCGCGATATGGGGCACGCTGGCGATCGTCGGCAGCGCACTGGGCCCGATCATCAGCGGGCTGCTGCTCCAGAGCTTCTGGTGGGGGTCGGTGTTCCTGATCAATGTGCCCGTGGTCGTCGCGGCGATCGTGGCCACGCTGGTCCTCGCGCCACCCAACGTGGCGGACCCCGGCCGGAAGTGGGACCTGCCCTCGTCGCTGCTCGCGCTCGTCGCCCTGGTGGGTCTGGTCATCGCGATCAAGGAGACCGCGAAGCCGGAGCCGGCGCTCCTGACCGTCGTCGCGGCCGGGCTGGCCGCCGCAGTCGGCGGGTGGGCGTTCGCCCGGAGGCAGCGCCACCTGCCCGACCCGCTGCTGGACTTCGCGATCTTCCGCAACCGAGCCTTCCTCGCCGGGGTCCTGGCCGCCGGGTTTTCCCTGTTCGCCATCGCCGGTATCCAGCTGATCACGACGCAGCGGTTCCAGCTGGTGGAGGGCTTCACCCCGCTGCGCGCCGGGCTTTTGGTCGCCGCCGTCGCCCTGGGGGCGCTGCCGACGGCGATGGCGGGCGGGGCCACCCTGCACCGGATCGGGCTGCTGCCCATCATCGCGGGCGGCCTGGCCCTGAGCACGGTCGGCTCCGCGCTGATCCTGCTGACCTTCGACACCAGCATGGGGCTGCTCGTCACCGGACTGCTCCTCACCGGGGCGGGCCTCGGCGCGGCCATGTCGGTGGCCTCCAGCGCGATCATGGGCAACGTTCCGGCCCGCCGCGCTGGCATGGCGTCCTCCGTCGAGGAGGTCTCGTACGAATTCGGCAGCCTCATCGCGGTCGCCCTCCTCGGCTCCCTCCTGACCTCCGTCTATACCGCGACCATCGATCTGCCGGCCGGGGCCCCGGACTCCGCGCGGGACAGCCTGGACAGCGCGCTCGCCCAGGCCGGGAACCACCCGGGCCTGATCGACGCGGCGTCCACCGCCTTCGACGGCGCCTACTCCAGCGTCATGGTGGTGGTCACCGCCGTCATCGCCGTCGGTGCGATCATGACGGGCGTCCTCCTGCGCCGCCACGGCCCCGGATCGGCCCTTTCCACGCCTGAGCACTGACACCCGTCAGCATTGACACCCCCGAGCTCTCACCCCCTCCGAGCTCTCACCGCCTCCGAACCCTCACACCCTCCGAACTCTGACAACCTCCGAACCCTGACACCTTCGCCCAGGGAGCACCCATGCGGACGAGCAAACGAACCCAGATCCTCGAAGCGGCCACGCGGGTCGTGGAGCGCGAGGGCGTCAAGAGCGTCACCTTCGACTCCGTGGCCGCCGAGGCCGGCCTCACCAAGGGCGGCCTGCTCTACCACTTCGCCTCCCGCGACGACCTCGTACAGGCCATCCATCAGCACCTGGCCGACGCCTGGGAGGCGCAGATCGTCGCGGCGGCGGGCAAGCCGGCCGATCTGGCCACCCCTGAGGAGAGGCTGACCGCCTACAGCCGCGTCTCCTCCCAGAGCGCCAACCGGGCCGAACTCCTGCTCATGCTCGAAGGCTCCACCACTCCCGAGCTCGCGGCGCCCTGGGATGCGGTCGTGGAACGGTGGGCTCCGTCGCTGACCACGGACGACGCCGACGACCAGGTGGCGCTCGACCGGTTCATCGCCCGTCTCGCCGCCGACGGCCTGTGGCTGTACGAGTCCCTCAACACCGAACCGCTGGCCCCGGAGTTGCGCCGCGCTCTGGCCGAGCGGATCGCCGGGGCCCTCGCCCCCGAGGGGTCGTGAACCCGCGCTGACGACGGCTCCGGGCCGGGCCGGTTGTCAGTGGTGCGCAGCATGATCGGTCGTACGCGGCGGGCTCGCCCGGAGCCATCGAGGCCGTGCTCGACCAGGGGTACAGGGGGTGCTGTGCGCAGGCCAGTCGCAGGTGAAGTGCACGTCCACTACAGCCAGATCTACGTCCAGAGCGATCCCGACGGTACGAACTCCGGCTTCGGGGAGGCGTTCGCGGGGCAGAGCGGAGGGCTCTGCGGGGCGGCGGTCCCCGGTGCGCTGTGTATGGTCACCGGACTGCACACCGGCAGCGTCGGCTTCACCGTAGAGGTCCACGACGAGGAACCACCGCTGGCCCCGGAGTGGGAGGACGTCGTCGAGGTGTCCTTCCGGCCGGTCTCCGAGGACACCAGCCTGGTCCAGTGGGGAGGCGAGGCCGCCTGGGCCCTGGAACTCCCCGTGACGGACTACCGGGTGCGGTACAGCGCCCGGGGCATGGACAAGGGCCGCGATCTCGACACCAGAACGGCCAAGGAGCCGCAGGCGAACCGCTACCTCCTCCAGTTCTGGCCCGCGCCTCCCCGCCCGGACGGGGAGATCCGCCAGACCTCGCGGAACGCCGCCTACCGCCACGACTACGCACGCGGCCTGCCGCCCGCACCCACCCCTGAACAGCGGGCCGAAGCCGAACACCTCGCCCGACAGGCAGAGGAACGGGCCGCCGAGGAGCGGCGCCTGCACTACGAACGGTGGCAATGGGGCGGCCGGTTGCCCAGCGAGGCGCTGCGCGGTGCCCGGCTGAGCAACGTGCTCGGCCTCCTCCCCTTCGACAGCGACCTGGTGCACACGCTCGGCGCAGCGGACCCCGAGGTGCAGCACACGGTGGCGCTGCTGTCCGCGCGACGGGCCTGCGAGGCCGCCGGTCTGACCGACCTGCCGTGGGTCGCCGGCGCACTGGCAGCGCTGGAGGCGGGCCGGCCGCTGCCGCCCCCGTTCGACGATCCGGCCGGAGCGTGGGAGACCCTGCGCTCCGACCCCCGCGTCCCGGACACCTCGGTGCTGGAAGCGGTGCCGCCCGAGCGGCCCCCGTACCAGCCTCCACCACCCGGGCCAGGCGATCCGTACACCGCCGTGGATACGTTCCCCCGCCCACCGCGCGCCCTCCACCGGATCTCCCAGCCGCACTACGCGCTCCCCGCCGTGCTCGCCGCCGCAGGCCCCGCGCCGCTCGTGGCTGCACTGGACGCGGTGTGGCACGCGCTGAACACGTGCGGGGAGCGCTATCCGGCGTTCCTGGACGAGATCCGGGCGGTGTGCGCCGGCGCGGTGCCCGAACCCTCGACGTGGGACCGTGGCAGCCGGCCGACGGGCCGCGCCCCGAAATAGGTGCGCGCCCCGGACGAGGCGACACCGGGCGCAAGGTGGGGGGAGCCTTCGCCAGGCAGCAGCCGGAGTCCGGATCACGACGCCCTGAACCGCCGCCGGTACTCCGTCGGCGTCGTGTCAAGCCGCCGCCGGAACGCCCGTACCAGTGTGTCCACCGTGCCGAACCCGCAGGCCGACGCGATGCGTTCCAGCGTTGCGTCGGAGGACTCCAGCTCGTTACGGGCCTTCTCGACCCGGACGGATTCGATGTAGGCGTACGGGGTCATGCCCAGCTCGCTCTTGAAGATCCGGGTGAGGTGGCGGTCGCTGACGTGGGCGAACTCCGCCAGATCCATTACCGTCAGCGGCTCTCCGAGGTGCCGCAGGATGTGGTGGCGCAGGTCCTCGATGCGGCGGGTCGTCGCGACCTGCTCAAGGGGCACGCTGAACTGGCTCTGCCCGCTCGGACGCTTCACGTACATCACCAACTGCCGTGCCACGCGCAGCGCGACGGCCTCGCCGAGGTCGTCGGCGATCAGGGCGAGCGACAGGTCCAGGCAGGCGCTGATACCCGCCCCGGTCCACACGTCGCCCTCGCGGATGAAGATCGGGTCGGCGTCGACCTCCACCGCCGGATGCTCATCGGCCAGTTGGCGGGCGGTCGACCAGTGGGTGGTGGCGCGCTTGCCGTCGAGGAGACCGGCGGCGGCGAGGAGGTGGGCTCCGACGCATACGGAGGTGGTCCGCCGGGTCCGCCCGGCGAGGGTCTTCACCCGGCGGACCAGGGCGGGGTCGACGAGGGCACGCACCCGGCGCTCACCGTCGATCTCGACCGACCCGGGCACGATCAGGGTGTCGATGCTCCGCGTGGCCGCGTCCTGGAACGTGATGTCCGGGAGGATGCGGACCCCGGCGCCGGTGGTGACGGGCTCCAGGCTCTCGGCGGCGAGGACCACCTCGTAACCCGCCGCGTCATCCGTCTCGCGCCGGGCGAGCGAGAAGACTTCCGGCGGGCCGGTGACGTCGAGCAGGTCGACGCCGTCGAAGAGGACGATGACGACGAGTCGTCGGACCTGGTCCACTGCCCCGGCTCCTCGCTGGATCGCCACCTCATGTCGGTATCTGCATGTTAGCTGTCATTGCCGACATGCCGCAGGGGTCATAGCGTCGAGGGCAGGGCTCGCCGATGTCCGAGCCCCGCTCCCACCCCTCCACGGACGCCCCGAAGGCGGTACACCCATGTCCAGAACCACCCTGCGCGAACTCAACGGATTCGACGCGACCCCCGCCACCCTCCCCGGCTCGACGCTGATCCTGATCGACTTCCAGAACACCTACACGCAGGGCGTGATGGAACTCGACGGCTGGCAGGCCTCCCTCGACGCCGCCGCCCACCTGCTCGCCCGGGCCCGCGAGGTGGGCACCCAGGTCGTCCACGTCATCAACGACGGCGGCGAGGGAACCCCGTACGACATCCGGGCCGAGATCGGCCGCATCCACCCGGCCGTCGCGCCGGTGGACGGCGAGCCCGTCGTCGTCAAGCAGGCGCCGAACGCGTTCCACGGCACCGACCTCGGCACGTACGTCCCCGAGGGCCAGGACGTCATCGTCGTCGGCTGGATGACCCACATGTGCGTGGCGTTCACCGCGCAGGGCGCGTTCCTGCGCGGCAACCGCCCCACCGTCGCCGCGGACGCCTGCGCGACCCGGTCGCTGCCGCTCCTCGGCACCGACCTCGACGCCCGCCAGGTGCACGAGAGCGCTCTGGCCACGATCGGCGACCTGTACGGGGTCGTCGTCGCCTCCCAGAAGACGCTGGAGTGACGCCCCGGCCCGGCGCGAAGGAGCGCCGGGCCCGCCCGGGAACCCAGCAGCAGCCCGCCGGCCGGTGCCGGTATCGCCGCGCGCCGGTATTCCACGTCCGTCCCCCCGCCTCGCCCGCGCGCGCTCCTGCCGCGTGTCCCCTGCCCGGGCCGCGTGTCCGCTGCCCGGGGAGACTTCGGGGCGCCGATCACGTACGGATCACTGTCCGACGCGAGGAGATGGACCCAACAGCCCACGGAAGGAAGCTTCTCGCCTACGGTTCGCTGCCGCAGTCGAGCAGTCCGTCGAGCTGCTCGGCCGACCTCACGCCGCCACGGGTCCAGTACGACCCCGGGGGCAGGGCGGCGGACCGCACCTCCTCGATGTCGAACACCTCCGACACGCCGTGGTCCGGGCCGTGGTCGACGGTCACGTCGAACCTCTTCGGCAGCTCGGACGGTCGAGCCGCCGGGCTGGAGGCTCGGTAGGCCTCCCCGTCCCAGAGCGGCAGCAGGCCGCGCTGACCCTCCTCGGTCAGCGGACCGTCGCCACGCCAGATACGCCGCTCCCCGTCACTGCCCCAGACCTCGACCCGCCGCACCCGGTCCTGCGGGCACTGGCCGGCCTTGACGGTGACCGTGTCCCCGTCGATCCGCATGCCGACGAGTCCGGGGCTGCCGGGGTCGGAGAAGGTGCGGAGGAAGAACGCCCAGAACCCGAGGGCCATCAGCACGACGACGACGGACGAGACCGCGATCGCGGTGACGACGACCGTACGTTCACGCCGCCTCACCGCGTACCGACGCAGTTCCGTCGCCGCCGGCGGGGGCATGGGCGGCACATCCGGTACGTCCCGTCGTCGCATCCGGCGCGCCACCCCCTCCTCGCACAGGCCACGACATGGGCCTGGCACCCAGTTTCTCCGCACCGGCGGCGCTGCGCGTAGTGACGTGCGTCACTCCGGATCGGGCCCCGGGGAGCGCTTGGGCGGGGGCGGCAGCTCGGCGTGCACGACGGCGTACCCGCCCTTGGTCACCGGCGCGTACGGGGCCGGGCCATGCAGGTGCCGACCGGCGCCTCCGGAGCGGACACCCGGCGCCGCCCACCGCCGAGCGGCGGAGGCGCCGTCAACCTCAGGTCCCCGAGACCCGGGACCCGGGACACAAGCTTCGAGACACGAGGAGCTTCGGGTCGGTTCACGCTTTCGGATGTACGTCGACGGGGTCCGGGCCCGAAGCTCGGGTCCCGAGATCCGAGCGCCGGGACACGAGACCCGGGATTCGAGCGCTTTCTTTAACTGGCGGGCAAATGCAGGGGGATGGGGAAAACCTCCCCACCTCCCTACCCCGTAACGGCGAGCAAGTATGACTAATCGTGACAGCTTGCGGCGGAGCGTCACGAGTGCTTACGGTTCGAGAACTAAACGACCCCGACGCGGTGTTGATCGCACCAGGCCGGGGTCTGACCGCAAGATCGCAACCCTAGAAAGACGACCTCGTGGCTACCGAGCACACTAGCCCCGCCCAGCCCACGCCCGCATCCTCACCCGCGTACCCGATGGCCAAGCCCGGCTACGGCAAACGCACCACGACGGACCAACGTCCGCGCACCCATGACGACTTCAGCCTCCTGCCGACGCGCGAGCGGTACGTGGCCGGGTTCATCGACCGCCTCCCCGACGAGGCGGCGATGGGCGTGAAGACCCTCGCCCAACAACTCCCGCTCTACGGCCAGCAGGCCATCGGCTCCGCCTTGAGGGCCCTGTCGGTCGCCGGACACCTGCGGCGCGTGCGGTGCGAGGTCGGCCGGGAGGGCCAAGTCCGCTGGGTCTCGCGCACGTTCTGGTCCCGTACCGCGCGGGACAACGAGTGGTGGAATGCCTATCTGGCCACGGAGCGCGCCCGGTTCACGGCCGGTACGGAGCACACTCGGGCGCCCGCGCCGCCCGTGGGCGCTTCCGCGCCCCCTCCTCCCCCGCCGCCGTGGGTGCCGGAGGAGCCACCGCCTCCCGGCCACCAGCCCCCTGACGCCGAAGCCGCATTCGCATCCGCATCCGCATCCGTACCGCAGCAACGAACGGCGACGCCCGCAACACAGCCTCAGGCACCACCCCCGGAACCACCTCACACACCGGGCCCCTCCCCCGCCTACCTCGCGCTCGCCCAGCTCGGGCAGGCAGACCACCGCGTCGGCCTCTCCGCAGCCGACTGCGCCGCGCTCGAAGGACTGGCCGCCGCCTGGCTGGAACGGGGCGTCACCGCCGAGTACGTCGTCCACGCCCTCACCGCCGGGCTCCCCCAGGCCGTCGATTCGCCGATCGGCTTCGTCCGCCGCCGCCTGGAAACCAAGATGCCGCCCCACCAGCCGACGACCGGCCCCGCACACCCGCCGCCGCCCGGCGCTCCAGCCCCCCGCGTCCTGGTCGAATGCGCCGAGTGCGGGGCCCCAGGACGCCCCGAGGCACTTCCCGACGGCCTCTGCCGCCCCTGCCGGTCCGGCACCGACGCCCCCGAGCAGCGCACCCGGGACGACGGCCTCCCCGGACAGAACGACATCGCCACCTACGTCAGCGAACTCCGCAACCGGCTCAAGCTCCCCTGATCAGAAGGCCCCCAGCCATCACGCCGACGGCCCCCAGTGCTGAACGTACCCCTCCCTGAGCGGCCCGCCACACAGCCCGAGCACCTCAGCACCGGCCTCCAGGAGCCGTACGGAGTCGGCCTGTTCGGCCCACGGCACGGCGTCGGCCAGGGCCAGTTGCTCGTAGCGGGAGGCCGACGAGGCATCGGTCAGGTCGTCCAGGAAGCAGGTCAGGAGGTAGCGCCCGCGCTCCCACGCGGCGGAGCTGAGCGCGGGCGGCCCCGCCGCCAACACCTCGCGAATCACCTCACGCCCGCCGGCCTCCCCGTCCGGGAGAAGCACGGCCACATCCAGGTCGCTGCCAGCTGTGACCCGCCCCCGAGCAGCGGACCCGCCCAGCAACGCACCCACAGCCTGGGGATAGCGCTCCGCGATCAGCCGCCGCTCCTCATCGGCCAGTCTCTCCGCAGACAGGCTCTCCGGGGTTCTCCTTGGTTTCGAGCATCCATGGCCGTTCATCGTGCCAAGGCCGCAGAGGTGGAGGCCGGCAGCCCCGGAGAAGCGGTGAGGGGCGGCAGGCCCACCGGCCCACCGCCCCCATCCCGTAAGGGAGTTCCGCTCAAGAGCTACTGCACGACCGTGATCCGGTCCGTCGCCGGCGGGGCCAGCGGCGCGGTGGCCGTGGAGTGGGCCGCCAGGTAGGCGTTGAACAGGTCCAGGTCGGAAGCGCCGACCAGCTTGTTCGTGCCCTGGCCGAGGGCCGGGAAGCCGTCGCCGCCGCCCGCGAGGAACTCGTTCATCGCGACCCGGTAGGTGCGGGCCGGGTCGATCGCCTCACCGTTCAGCTTGATGGTGTCGGTGACCACGCGGGCCGCGCCGGTCTTCGTCAGGTCCAGGGTGTAGGTGAGGCCCTTCGAGACCTGGAGGATCTTCGGGCTCGCCTCGTTCGGGCCGCTGACCTGCTGCTGGAGCGCGGTGACCAGCTGGGCGCCGGTCAGGTCGACGACGTTCATCATGTTGGTGAACGGCTGCACGGTGAACGCCTCGCCGTACGTGACGACCCCGTCGCCCTCACTGCCGGACGCCTTGTACACCAGGTCCGCGCGGATGCCGCCCGGGTTCATGAACGCGACTTCCGCGCCGCCCTTGTCGGCCGGGGCGAGGCCTTCGAGCTGGGCGTCGGCGATGACGTTGCCGAGCGGCTTCTCGGGGGCCGTGGAGCCGCGGCCGTTGATGTCGGCGCTGATCCAGCCCTGCGGCCGGTTGGCGATCGGGGCGGCCAGCTTGTTCCAGCGCTCGATGAGGCTCGTCATGTCGGCGGCCTTGGGCTGGTCCCGGGTCACGACGTGGTTCGCCGACTTCACCGACGTACGGACGATGTCGTTGGTACGGCGGTCGTAGGTGAGGGTGGTGTCCGTGTACAGCTTGCCGAACGAGGAGGCCGAGGTGACCATGCGCGGCTTGCCCGCCGGGTCCGGGACGGTGCACACGTACGCCTGGTGGGTGTGGCCCGTGACCAGGGCGTCCACCTTCGGCGTGATGCCCTTGGCGATGTCCAGGATCGGGCCGGAGATGCCGGCACCCGGGCCGGGGCTGTCGCAGTCGTAGTTGTACGAGGTGGAGGCCGGGGCCCCGCCCTCGTGGATCAGGGCCACGATGGACTTGACGCCCTTGCGGTCCAGCTCACGCGCGTACTTGTTGATCGTCTCGACCTCGTCGTGGAACTTGAGGCCCTTGACCCCGTTCGCGGTGACGATGTCCGGCGTGCCCTCCAGGGTCACCCCGATGAAGCCGATCTTGACGCCGTTCTTCTTCCAGATCGTGTACGGCTTCAGCAGCGGCTTGCCGGTCTTCTCCTTGGTGACGTTGGCCGCCAGGTAGGGGAAGTCCGCGCCCTTGAACTTCTTGCCCTTCTCGTAACAGCCCTCGACCGGGTGGCAGCCACCGTTCTGGAGGCGGGCCAGCTCGGTCGCGCCCTCGTCGAACTCGTGGTTGCCGACCGCCGAGACGTCCAGCTTCAGCTTGTTGAGCGCCTCGATCGTCGGCTCGTCGTGGAAGAGGCCCGACAGCAGCGGGCTCGCGCCGACCATGTCACCGCCGGCCGCCGTGACGGAGTACGGGTTGCCCTTGCGCGCGGTGCGCAGGGAGGTCGCCAGGTACTCGACGCCACCGGCCGGGATCGCCTTCACCGTGCCGTCGGGCTGCGTCTCGGAGACGTTGCCCGCCGATCCGGCCGGGGGCTCCAGGTTGCCGTGCAGGTCGTTGAAGGACAGCAACTGCACATCCACGGTACGGGGCTTGTGGCCGTGTCCGTGGCCATGACCGTGTCCGTGGCCTTGGCCCCGGTCGTGGGCGCCGGCCGGCATCGCGGCGACGAGCGCGCCCACGGTGGCCAGCCCGGCCGCGGCGGCGAGCACCCGTCGAGAGGCACGTTTCTTCTGCGGAGTCGCTGACATCGGTCCCCTTGTGTGTCAGTTACGTCAGTGGTGTCACTGGTGGCACGTCTGGAATCCTGCGTGCCGCAGCCTAGAGTCAACGCGCGTAGCGCAACAGGTGTTCGGGGTTACGGACTGGTTGCCATCCGGCCAAATGGACCCACCGGGCCCGGCCGGATCCCGCCCGGCGGGCGGCCGCCGTGCCCTCCACCCGCACGAACGCGACCACCCCGTACGCCCTCCGCCGCACCTCCGCCCGCGCCCCCGCTCCCCGTACGCTCGTCCCCATGACGACTGACGCACCCCTCCCCTCCCCCGGACGCGAGATTCAGGCCCTCGACGCGCTCGATTCCAGCCAGGCCGACGCCGTCCTCGAACTCCTCGCCGAGGCGGCCCGGTTCGACGGCAGGCAGGCGGTCTCGGAGCAGGGGAGGCTCCGGATCCGGGGCGGTCACCGCGACGGTGTACGCCACTTCCTGCTCACCAGCGGCGGCACCCTCGCCGGGTACGCGCAGTTGGAGGACACCGATCCCGTGGAGGCCCCGGCGGCCGAGCTCGTCGTCCACCCCGAGCGGCGCGGCACCGGCCACGGACGGGCCCTGGGCGCCGCCCTCCTCGCCGCGACCGGCAAGCGGCTGCGGGTCTGGGCGCACGGCGGCAGCTCCGCCGCCCGGCACCTGGCGCAGGTCCTCGGGCTCTCCCTCTTCCGTGAGCTGCGCCAGCTCCGCCGGAGCCTGATCCCGCTCGACCTCGCCGAGCCCGTCCTGCCCGAGGACGTCACCGTACGGACCTTCGAGCCCGGCCGGGACGACGCCGCCTGGCTCGCCGTCAACCGCGCCGCGTTCGCCCACCACCCCGAGCAGGGCTCCCTGACGCAGCAGGACCTGGACGACCGCAAGGCGGAGCCGTGGTTCGACCCGAAGGGGTTCTTCCTGGCCGAGCGGGGCGGGGAGCTCGTGGGCTTCCACTGGACGAAGGTGCACGCCGAGGAGCGGCTCGGTGAGGTGTACGTCGTCGGCGTGCTGCCCGAGGCCCAGGGCGGCGGGCTCGGCAAGGCGCTCACCGCGATCGGCCTGCACCACCTTGCCGCCGAGGGACTGCCCACCGCGATGCTCTACGTCGACGCCGACAACACGGCGGCCGTGACGGTGTACGAGCGGATCGGTTTCGCCACCCACGAGGTGGACCTGATGTACCGCACCGAGTCCTGAACCTCGCACCTCCGGTCGGAAGAAAATCTGTCGTGGCGGGAGTAGACATCTCGCTAACGGCGGGTCTAGTGTTTTTCTCGTAGCCGGACAGCGAGGACGGCACGGCAGTGGAGTGGTGGAGCCGGAAACGGTGGGTTCCGCCGCTGGTTGCCGGGCCGGGCGGCCTTCAGGGGCTGTACAGCGGCACCTCCGACCTGTCCGGTCCGATGAACAGACGAACAGAACCGACGAGGTAAGGAGCAGACGCCATCAGGATCGCCCGGGCGAGGCACACACCGCCCGGGTACCGCAGGCCCCAGATCGGAAGGTGGTCCCCGGTCACGCATCCGCGATCCCCGCTCACCCGCCCTCACCGGCGGACCGGCGGAAAAAGAAGGCCGGCGTAAGTCACGCCGGCAGATGGTGTTGAAGCTCGGGGCCCGAGTGCCGTACGGCACTCGGGCCCCCCGACGTGTCCCCGCGCCGAGACCCGGCACGGCCCCGAATGAAGAGGTGCTATGCCCGCTAGCAGTACCCGTGCCACCGACAACCTGGACGACGACGACTACCCCGCCTTCACCATGGGCCGGGCCGCCGAGATGCTCTCCACCACACCCGCCTTCCTCCGCGCACTCGGCGAGAACCGCTTGATCACCCCGCTGCGCTCCGAAGGCGGCCACCGCCGCTACTCCCGCTACCAGCTGCGCATCGCCGCCCGCGCCCGGGAGCTGGTGGACCAGGGCACCAAGATCGAGGACGCCTGTCGCATCGTCATCCTTGAGGACCAGCTCGAAGAGGCCCAGCGCATCAACGAGGAACTGCGCGCCACACGGACGCGGTAGTAGAGGGACGCGGTAGACGAACGCAGTAGACCGCCCCCTCCCGTACGCGCAGGGGCGGCGTCGGTTGACGCCGCCCCTTCTTCCCCCCGGCCTCTGCTCCACCTCCTCCCTGAACTTCCAGGAGTGCCTGGCCGGACACGGCGTGCGGAACTACGAGCACTACCACCCCGCCTCCCACTTCTGGCCCCTCCAGCTCGTCGAGACCGGCATCCTGCTCGCCCTCGCCGCGCTCGCCGTGTTCGCCGCCTTCCGGGTCCTGCGCCGCCTGCACGGCTGACCCCGGGCCGCGACCGGCCACCCACTTCGCCGTCCGGGCCCGACAGGGGTGGGCCCGGACGGCGATCACCCACCAGGCCCCGGTCACCTACCGTCACTGGACGACCTACCCGCAGGCACACCGCTTCCTGGACGTCATGTCGCCGTTACCGGCCATTCAGACGCCCTTGCGACCCTCACGGGATGCAGCCAGCTCTGCCAGCCCCCCGCCGCAACGGGAGCGCCCGGGGTGACGCCTCCGCCGCGTCCCCCAGCCGTGACCCCGGGTTTCCCGGGCCTTCCGCGATCTTTCCCGGCTCCGACGCGCCTACCGGGGCCCCCACGCGGAACAATGGGCTCATGAGCCAGCAGCCCAGCTCCGAGGTCCCGGTCCAGCCCGCCCAGCCGTCCGTCGGCGCACTCGCCGCGCACCGGCCGCACGCCGTCGCGCACCCCTCCTCAGGTAACGCCGGCTTCTCCACCGCCGCCGACCTGGACCCCGATCTCGACGCCGACGCCGACGCGTACGAGCCCGACCGGGACGGCGACGAGCTGCCCCAGGGCCGCTTCCTCGACCGCGAGCGCTCCTGGCTCGCCTTCAACGAGCGCGTGCTGGAGCTGGCCGAGGACCCGGCGACGCCGATCCTGGAGCGCGCCAACTTCCTTGCGATCTTCGCCTCCAACCTGGACGAGTTCTTCATGGTCCGGGTGGCCGGCCTCAAGCGCCGCATCGCCACCGGCGTCGCCACCCGCTCCGCCTCCGGCCTCCAGCCCCGCGAGGTCCTCGACCTGATCTGGACGCGTTCGCGCGAGCTCATGGCCCGGCACGCGGCCTGCTTCCAGCAGGACATCGCCCCGGCCCTCTCCGACGAGTCGATCCAGCTCATCCGGTGGCCGGATCTGACCGAGAAGGAGCAGGCCCGCCTCTTCACCTTCTTCCGGCAGCGCGTCTTCCCGGTCCTGACCCCGCTGGCCGTCGACCCCGCGCACCCCTTCCCGTACATCTCCGGGCTCTCCCTCAACCTGGCCGTCGTCGTACGCAACCCGGTCAGCGGCCACCGCCACTTCGCCCGGGTCAAGGTGCCGCCGCTGCTGACCCGCTTCCTGGAGGCGTCCCCGCAGCGGTACGTACCCATCGAGGACGTCATCGCGGCCCACCTGGAGGAGCTGTTCCCGGGCATGGAGGTGCTGGCGCACCACATGTTCCGGGTCACCAGGAACGAGGACCTGGAGGTCGAAGAGGACGACGCGGAGAACCTGCTCCAGGCGCTGGAGAAGGAGCTCATGCGCCGCCGCTTCGGTCCGCCGGTGCGGCTGGAGGTCGAGGAGTCCATCGACCCGTACGTCCTGGACCTGCTGGTCCGCGAGCTGAAGGTGTCCGACGCGGAGGTCTACCCGCTGCCCGGCCCGCTGGACCTGACCGGCCTCTTCGCGATCGCCTCGCTGGACCGGCCGGAGCTGAAGTTCCCGAAGTTCATCGCCGGCACCCACCGGGACCTGGCGGAGGTGGAGTCCGCCTCCGCGCCCGACATCTTCGCCGCGCTGCGCGAGCGGGACGTGCTGCTCCACCACCCGTACGACTCGTTCTCCACCTCCGTCCAGGCGTTCCTGGAGCAGGCGGCGGGCGACCCGGACGTGCTGGCCATCAAGCAGACGCTGTACCGCACCTCCGGCGACTCGCCGATAGTGGACGCCCTCATCGACGCGGCCGAGTCCGGCAAGCAGGTCCTCGTCCTCGTCGAGATCAAGGCTCGCTTCGACGAGCAGGCCAACATCAAGTGGGCCCGCAAGCTGGAGGAGGCGGGCTGCCATGTGGTGTACGGGCTGGTCGGGCTGAAGACCCACTGCAAGCTCTCGCTCGTCGTCCGCCAGGAGGGCGACACCCTGCGCCGCTACTCCCACGTCGGCACCGGCAACTACCACCCCAAGACCGCCAGGCTGTACGAGGACCTCGGCCTGCTCACGGCGGACCCGCAGGTCGGGGCCGACCTCTCCGACCTGTTCAACCGGCTCTCCGGCTACTCCCGCCGCGAGACCTACCGCCGCCTCCTCGTCGCCCCGAAGTCCCTGCGCGACGGGCTGATCGCCCGCATCAACAAGGAGATCGCCCACCACCGCGCCGGACGCCCCGCCTACGTCCGCATCAAGGTCAACTCGATGGTCGACGAAGCGATCATCGACGCCTGCTACCGGGCGGCCCAGGCGGGCGTGCCCGTCGACATCTGGGTGCGCGGGATCTGCGCCATCCGACCGGGGGTCGCCGGTCTCTCGGAGAACATCCGGGTCCGCTCGATACTCGGGCGCTTCCTGGAACACTCCCGGGTCTTCTCCTTCGGCAACGGCGGCGAGCCCGAGGTGTGGTTCGGCAGCGCCGACATGATGCACCGCAACCTCGACCGCCGGATCGAAGCCCTCGTCCGGGTCACCGACCCCGCCCACCGCGCCGCACTCAGCCGACTCCTGGAGACCGGTATGGCCGACACCACCGCTTCCTGGCACCTGGGCCCCGACGGCAACTGGACCCGGCACGCCACGGACGCGGAGGGGCAGCCGCTGCGGCACGTCCAGGAGATGCTCATCGATGCCCGGAGGCGCAGGCGTGCGACGCCCTGACCACCAGACGACGACCACCCCCGCGGTTACCGCGTCCGTCGCGGACGGGAGCCCGGAGGCCGGGGCCCACGAGGAGGCGAATCCCGCGGCGAGGCCCCTCCCCGTAGGGGCCACCGCCGACGGCGTCAGCGCCGACGCCGTCCTCGCGCCCTACCTGCGCGGCCAGGCCGCCGACTTCCTGCGGAGCCTGCGCCTCCACCGCGAGCACAGCGCCCCCTCCGAAGCCAACGGCCAGGGCGCCGAGGCCGCGGCCCGGGCCCTGCGTCGGTCCGCCCGGCGGATCAGCGGCTCGCTCCACACCTTCCGCCCCGCCCTCGACCCGGTCTGGGCCGACCACCTCCGTACGGAACTGGCCTGGCTCTCCGGCACGCTCGCCCGCGAACACGCGTACGCCGGCCGGCTCACCCGCCTCCTCGAAGCCCTGCACCACCTCTCCGGGGCACCTGTCCCGGCGGCCCGCGGCGCGAAGCCCGCCGCACCACCGGCCACCACGCCGGACGCGCAGGGCCGCGCCGTACTCGGCGTCGGGGCCGCACGGGCCGGGGCGCTGCTGGAGCGCCAGCTGACCCTCGCGCGGACCCGGGCCCACTCCGCCGCGCTCCAGGCCCTCGGCTCGTCCCGGTTCCACGCGGTCGCCGACGCCGTGGCGCTGCTCGCCTCCGAGGTCCCGCTGGCCCCGGGCACCACGGGCCGGGGTGCCGAGGGGCTCCTGGAGCCCGCCGAGCGCGCCGAGCAGCGGCTGATCGTGGCGGTGGCGGCGCTGCCGCCGGACGCGTCGGCGGAGCCGTACAACGAGGCGCAGGACGCGCCGTGGCACCAGACCCGGCTGCTGCTGCGGCTGCACCGGTACGCCCACGAGGTCGTCCTCGGCGCCGCCGACCCGGTCCTCACCGGCGCCGGGCACGCCCTGGACCTGCACCGGGACGCGGCGGAGGCGGCCGCCGCCGCGGCGGCCGCGGCCCGCACCCCGCGCATCGCCCCGGCCACCGCGTACGCGCTCGGCGTGCTCCACGCGGACCAGCGCCACGAGGTGGAGGCCGCGCGGGCGGTGTTCCGGGAGACCTGGCCGTACACGGCCGCCGTGACGGGCTCATGAGCGCCGCCCCGCACGCGACGGTCCTCGCCGCCGGCTGCGTCCTGTGGCGCCGCGCCCCGGGCGGCGGCGGGGTGGAAGTGTGCCTGGTACACCGACCGCGCTGGGACGACTGGTCCCACCCAAAGGGGAAGCTGAAGCGCGGCGAGGAACCGCTGGCCGCCGCCGTACGGGAGGTCCTGGAGGAGACCGGCCACCACTGCGTCCCCGGCGCCCGCCTCCCCACCGCCCGGTATCTCGTCGACGGGCGGCCCAAGGAGGTCGCCTACTGGGCCGCCGAGGCGACGGGCGGCGCCTTCGAGGCCAACGACGAGGTGGACCGCATCCTCTGGCTGGCCCCCGAGGCCGCCCGCGTACGCCTGACCCAGCCGCGCGACCGCGAGCAGCTCACCGCGGCCCTGCTCGACGCGCTCCCCCGCAGCTGAACCGCGGTTCCCGCACCCGCCTGCCCGACACGGTTCACCTGCCGTTCACTCTCCCCCGTAGGCGGCTTCACCTGTTCTGCCTAATTTCGGACGTACACGGTGCGCGGCGCCAAGCCGCAGCAACCCTCCTCATCGCACGCCGTCGTAGAACGAACAGATCACGGCGGCTCCTGGAAGGAACACCCGAAAGTGAAGCTTCAGCGCAAGAACCGGCTTCGTGCCACCGCGCTCGGTGCCCTCGCCGTCTCCGGCGCCCTGGTCCTCACGGCGTGCGGTTCGGACGACAACAGCGGCTCCGGTACGCCCCAGGCCGACGGCCAGAGCAGTGCGGCGTCGAGCATCGACTGCGGCAAGGCCAAGGGCCAGCTCCGGGCCTCCGGCTCCAGCGCGCAGAAGAACGCCATGGACCTCTGGGTCAAGAACTACATGGCCGCCTGTTCCGGTGTGGAGATCAACTACAACTCCTCCTCCTCCGGTGAGGGCATCGTCGCCTTCAACCAGGGCACCGTGGGCTTCGCCGGCTCCGACTCCGCGCTGAAGCCGGAAGAGGTCGCCGAGTCGAAGAAGGCCTGCAAGACCGGCCAGGGCATCAACCTCCCGATGGTCGGCGGCCCGGTCGCGATCGGCTACAACCTGGAGGGTGTCGACAAGCTCACGCTGGACGCCCCGACCCTCGCCAAGATCTTCGACACGAAGATCAAGAAGTGGAACGACCCGGCGATCGCCAAGCTCAACGACGGCGTCGAACTGCCGGACAAGGCGATCCAGGCCTTCCACCGCTCCGAGGACTCCGGCACCACGCAGAACCTCGGCAAGTACCTCGGCGCCGCCGCTCCGAAGGAGTGGAAGTACGAGGCCGAGAAGAAGTGGCCGGCCCCCGGTGGCCAGGCCGCGTCCGGCTCCTCCGGCATCGCCGCCCAGGTGAAGCAGGTCGACGGCGCGATCGGCTACTTCGAGCTCTCCTACGCCAAGTCCCAGAGCATCTCCACGGTCGCCATCGACACCGGCGGCTCCGCCCCGGCCGAGGCCACCTCGGAGAACGCCTCCAAGGCCATCGCCGCCGCCAAGATCAAGGGCACCGGCAAGGACCTGGCGCTGGAGCTCGACTACACCACCAAGGCCGACGGCGCCTACCCGCTGGTCCTCGTGACGTACGAGGTCGTCTGCGACACCGGCAACAAGGCCGAGACGCTCGACACCGTCAAGTCCTTCCTCTCCTACGCCGCCTCCGACGACGGCCAGAAGATCCTCACCGAGGCCGGCTACGCCCCGATCCCGGCCGAGATCAACGCGAAGGTCCGCGAGACCGTCAACGGCCTCTCGTAACACCGGGAGCGCACCACGCTCCACGCACCACCGGCAGGCCGGCCCGGCGCACCCCTCCGGACCGGCCCGCCGCCCCCCGGTACCACCCCGGTACCAGCCCCAACCATCCGGTGCACCGCCGCCAGGGGAGCCCCCGGCTCCCCCACACAGACCGGAAAGACCATGGCTTCCACCACACCGATAGACACACCACCGGCCCCGCCGGCACCCCCGGACCGCAAGGAGCGCCCCCAGTCCACCGGGCGCATGGGCGACAAGGTCTTCGTCGGCCTCTCGCGCGGTTCGGGCATCCTGCTGCTCGTGATCATGGCGTCGATCGCCGTGTTCCTCAGCTACCGGGCCGCCATCGCCATCTCGAAGGACGAGGGCAACTTCCTCACCACCTTCGACTGGAACCCGGCCGGCGACCCGCCGGTCTTCGGCATCGCCGTCCTGCTCTTCGGCACGGTCGTCAGCTCGATCATCGCGATGGTCATCGCGGTTCCGATCGCTGTCGGCATCGCGCTGTTCATCTCGCACTACGCGCCGCGCAAGCTGGCCGCCCCCATCGCGTACGTCGTCGACCTGCTCGCCGCCGTCCCCAGCATCGTCTACGGCATCTGGGGCGCGCTCGTCCTGGTGCCGTACCTGGAGGGCCTGAACCTCTGGCTCGACCAGTTCTTCGGCTGGACGTACATCTTCGAGAAGACCGAGGTCGGCGTCGCCCGCTCGCTCTTCACCGTCGGCGTGCTGCTGGCGATCATGATCCTGCCGATCGTGACCAGCGTCAGCCGCGAGGTCTTCCTCCAGGTCCCGAAGATGAACGAGGAAGCCGCGCTCGCGCTCGGCGCCACCCGCTGGGAGGTCATCCGCCTCTCGGTGCTGCCGTTCGGCCGCTCCGGCATCATCTCCGCCTCGATGCTCGGCCTCGGCCGCGCGCTCGGCGAGACGATGGCCGTCGCCACGGTCCTCTCGCCGAGCTTCATCATCTCGCTGCACGTGCTCAACCCGGGCGGCGGAACCTTCGCGCAGAACATCGCGGCCAAGTTCGGCGAGGCCGACGAGTTCGGGCGTGACGCCCTGATCGCCTCGGGCCTCGTCCTCTTCGTCCTCACCCTGCTGGTCAACGGCGCGGCCCGGCTCATCATCGCCCGCCGCAAGGAGTACTCGGGGGCCAACGCATGAGCAACGCATCCACCGCCGTACAGGAACGCCCGACGCCGCCCACCGGCCCCGGCGCACCGAAGTCCGGTCTGAGCAGCCGCTCGCTGCCCCGCCTCGCCCCCGCCGGCTTCGCCGCCGTCGCGATCGCGCTCTCCGTCGGCCTTTCCACCGCCGCCGGCTGGCACAGCAAGGTGCAGTGGGGCATGATCGCCGCGCTGTTCTTCCTGGCCATCTCGTACGTCGTCACCAGCGTCGTGGAGAACAAGCGCCAGGCCAAGGACCGCCTGGCCACCAGCATCGTCTGGGTCTGCTTCCTGATCGCGGTCGTCCCGCTGGTCTCCCTGCTGTGGACGACGGTCTCCCGCGGCGCCGAGCGCCTCGACGGCTACTTCCTCACCCACTCCATGGCCGGTGTGCTCGGCTCGGAGGCCAGCGGCGGCGTCTACCACGCGCTGATCGGCACCCTGGAGCAGGTCGGCATCGCCACGGTGATCTCCGCGCCGCTCGGTCTGCTGACCGCCGTCTACCTGGTCGAGTACGGCAAGGGCTCGCTCGCCAAGGCCGTCACCTTCTTCGTCGACGTGATGACGGGCATCCCGTCCATCGTGGCCGGTCTCTTCATCCTGTCGATCATGCTGATCTTCGAGATCCAGCCGTCCGGCCTGATGGGCGCGCTCGCCCTGACGATCCTGATGATGCCGGTCGTGGTCCGCTCCACCGAGGAGATGCTCAAGCTCGTCCCGAACGAGCTGCGCGAGGCCTCGCTGGCCCTTGGCATCCCGAAGTGGCGCACCATCCTGAAGGTGGTCCTGCCGACCGCGATCGGCGGGATCACGACCGGTGTCATGCTGGCCATCGCCCGTATCGCCGGTGAGACCGCCCCGATCATCCTGCTGGTCTTCGGCAGCCAGCTGATCAACACGAACCCCTTCTCGGGCGCCCAGTCCTCGCTGCCGTTCTACATCTACGAGCAGTACAAGATCGGCGAGGCCGCCTCGTACGACCGCGCCTGGGCAGCGGCCCTGGTGCTGATCGCCTTCGTCATGATCCTCAACCTCGTGGCCCGCGGCATCGCCCGCTGGAAGGCCCCGAAGACCGGTCGCTGACGCGGCCATCAGCGACCTCCCGAAAGAAGCAGTGATTTCCATGGCCAAGCGCATCGACATCAGCGGCCTCACCGCCTACTACGGCAGCCACAAGGCCATCGAGGACATCTCGATGACCGTGGAGCCCCGCTCCGTGACCGCCTTCATCGGCCCGTCCGGCTGCGGCAAGTCCACCTTCCTGCGCACCCTGAACCGGATGCACGAGGTCACCCCCGGCGGCCGCGTCGAGGGCAAGGTGCTGCTGGACGACGAGAACCTGTACGCCTCCAACGTCGACCCGGTCACCGTGCGCCGCACGGTCGGCATGGTCTTCCAGCGCCCCAATCCCTTCCCCACCATGTCGATCTTCGACAACGTGGCGGCGGGCCTGCGGCTCAACGGCAGCTACCGCAAGAGCGAGCTGAACGACGTCGTGGAGAAGTCCCTGCGCGGCGCGAACCTCTGGAACGAGGTCAAGGACCGCCTCAACAAGCCCGGCTCCGGCCTCTCCGGTGGCCAGCAGCAGCGCCTGTGCATCGCCCGCGCCATCGCGGTCGAGCCGCAGGTCCTGCTGATGGACGAGCCGTGCTCGGCGCTCGACCCGATCTCGACCCTCGCCATCGAGGATCTGATCGGCGAGCTGAAGGAGCGCTTCACGATCGTCATCGTGACGCACAACATGCAGCAGGCGGCCCGTGTCTCGGACCGCACCGCGTTCTTCAACCTCGCGGCGGTCGGCAAGCCCGGCAAGCTCATCGAGATAGACGAGACGGAGCGGATCTTCTCCAACCCGTCGGTCCAGGCCACGGAGGACTACATCTCGGGCCGCTTCGGCTGAGCCGTACCTCCCCCTGATACGGCCTTGCGGTGCTGCATGGCGGTGCCACCACAAGGCGAAAGGGTCCGCCCCCGCTCTCCCTGGTACGGAGAGCGGGGGCGGACCCATATGTCTTGCACGAGCCCGCCTCAGCCGAAGAGCAGCAGGACCCCGCCGTAACTCAGCGCCGCGACCAGCGCCGCGGCCGGCATGGTGATGAACCAGCCGAGGATGATGTTCTTCGCGACGCCCCAGCGCACGGCGTTCACGCGCTTGGTGGCGCCGACGCCCATGATCGCGGAGGTGATGACATGGGTCGTGGAGATCGGGGCGTGGAAGAGGAACGCAGAACCGAACATGATCGACGCGCCGGTCGTCTCGGCGGCGAAGCCCTGCGGCGGGTCCAGCTCGATGATCTTCCGGCCGAGCGTACGCATGATGCGCCAGCCGCCCGCGTACGTACCCAGCGAGAGCATCACCGCACAGGCGATCTTGACCCAGACCGGGATCTCGTCGTTCGGACCTTCGATGTCGGCGATGACCAGGGCCATCACCACGATGCCCATCGTCTTCTGCGCGTCCTGGAGGCCGTGGCCGAGCGCCATGCCCGCCGCCGAGACCGTCTGCGCGATCCGGAAGCCGCGCTTGGCCTTGTGCGGGTTGGCGTTCCGGAACATCCACATGATGCCGACCATCACCAGATAGCCGACGACCAGACCGATGATCGGGGAGAGGAACATCGGGATGACGATCTTCTCCAGCACCCCGGACCAGATGACGTCCGTCCCACCGGCCAGCGCCGCCCCGACCATCCCGCCGAAGAGCGCGTGCGAGGACGAGGAGGGGAGGCCGTAGTACCAGGTGATGAGGTTCCAGATGATCGCGCCGACCAGCGCCGCGAACAGGATGCCCATCCCCTTCTGCCCGACGGGCGTGGCGATCAGGCCTTCGCTGACGGTCTTGGCGACCCCCTGGCCCAGGAAGGCGCCGGCGAGGTTCATCACCGCGGCCATCGCCAGAGCCGCACGCGGGGTCAGCGCCCGGGTGGAGACCGAGGTGGCGATGGCGTTCGCGGAGTCGTGGAAGCCGTTCGTATACGTGAAGCCGAGCGCGACACCGATGGTCACGATCAGCGCAAAGGTGTCCACGAGGTTCAGGACTCCTTGACCGCGATGGTCTCCACGGTGTTGGCGACGTGCTCGAACGCGTCAGCCGCCTCTTCCAGCACGTCCACGATCTGCTTGAGCTTCAGCACCTCCATGGCGTCGTACTTGCCGTTGAAGAGCTGGGCCAGCAGCTTGCGGTGGATCTGGTCGGCCTGGTTCTCCAGCCGGTTGACCTCGATCCAGTACTCGGTGAGGTTGTCCATGGTCCGCAGCCCCGGCATGGCCTCGGCGGTCAGTTCCGCCGCCCGGGCCAGCACCTCGATCTGCTGCTCGACGCCCTTGGGGAGCTCCTGGACCTGGTAGAGGACGACCAGGTCGACGGCCTCCTCCATGAAGTCCATGATGTCGTCGAGCGAGGACGCCAGCTTGTAGATGTCCTCGCGGTCGAACGGCGTGATGAAGGAGGAGTTCAGCTGGTGGAAGATCGCGTGGGTGGCATCGTCCCCCGCGTGCTCCGCTGCCCGCATACGCTCCGCGATCTCGACTCGGGAGGCAGAATCCGCCCCGAGCAGTTCCATCAGGAGTTTCGAGCCCGTGACAATGTTGTCCGCGGACGCGGAGAACATGTCGTAGAAGCTCGTCTCCCTGGGGGTCAGACGAAAGCGCACGTGGGGTCCTCGGGATGCTTTGGATTCGGTCAGGCTGATGCTAGGCGCATCATCCGGCCACGGCTAACCGGCGTTCTTCAGTGTCGCCCATCGGGAACGGGGATCGGCACGGGCCCCCGGTCACGTTTCCGCCGGATTCGTTACGATATACCCGGCAGGGGTATATCGGGGTCAGGGTCGCACCAGGCCGGAGCGCCATCGCGGGCAGGCTGTGACGGGTGTACGAGGACTACGGGAGGACGCAGATGACCACCACCGGGACGACGGACACGGGCGCGGGAGCGGAACCGGAGCCGGTGGGCACCGGGGCGCTCGCCGCCGCCGAGGAGATCGTGACCGACCACGACCTCGGCATCCACGGCTACCACCACCAGAAGGACGAGCACCTCAAACGGCTGCGCCGGATCGAGGGCCAGATCCGCGGCCTCCAGCGCATGGTCGACGAGGACGTCTACTGCATCGACATACTCACCCAGGTCTCGGCCTCCACCAAGGCCCTGCAGTCCTTCGCCCTCCAGCTGCTGGAGGAGCACCTGCGGCACTGCGTCGCCGACGCGGCGGTCAAGGGCGGCGAGGAGATCGACGCGAAGGTCGAGGAGGCCACGAAGGCGATCGCCCGGCTGCTGCGGACGTGAGGTGAGGGGTGGGGCCCGGGGGCCTCACCGCCGGCGGGCGGCCTGGCGGGGGACGGTCGTCCACGCGTCGGCGGCGAGGGTGGCATTCAGGCCACCGTCACCGGCCTCTTGAGGAGCACCGGCGCCTTGAGGAGCACCAGCGCTTCGAGGCGTACGGTCTCCGGCGTCGGCCCTGTGGTGAACACGGCCACGGTCACGGTCACCGGACGCCTCATCCCGGACGGTCTCGCGCCGGACGGTCTCGCCCCGGGCGCTCTCGCCCCCGACGGACTCGTCCCCGACGTTGAGCACTTCGTCGATACGGTCGGGACTGAGGCGTTCCTCACGCGCCGCCGAGGCCGCGATCATCAGCTCGCCGCACAGCTCGATCTCGGCGAGGGCCACGTAGTCCTGAGCGTTCGGAGCGCTGAGCGTCACCACCTGCGTCACCTCTCTCTGCCGTCGCCGACCCTTCGCCGACCCTTCGGCGCACCGGCTTCCTAGCGTAGGGAGCGCGGTACGCACCGCGCATGGCACGGACGGACCATTTCGTCCCCCTCCCAACCGGCCCCTCCCGCCCCGCCCTTCCCGTAGGGGTCGTGGCGGCGGCCGGTGGCGGGCTCAGCCCTGCCGGATCTCGCCCGTGTAGATGTCGTCCTCGTCCGGCAGCGTCACGGTGACCGGCGCCCCGAACCCGTACAGCAGCAGCGTCGAGACCACCGTGACCTCCGCCGCCTCCTGGCCCTCGGTGGCGAAGGTGAAGCGGTGGCGGACCTTCCGCAGCCTGCCCTCCTCGTCGAGGTACGCGTCGAACGGGACGGCGTCCTTGCCGAACCCTTTCGCCGCCGCGCTCAACGCCCCACGCGACTGCGGCGACGCGGCGCGCGCCGCACGGTCCAGGTCGGCGACGCCCCGGTAGTGATGGACCGTCACGCCGGCCAGCTCGGACTTCCCGACGTACGTCACATCACCGGCCCCGCGCAGCAGCTCGGCGGCGGCCATCGGATCGGTGACGCCGCCGGTGACGAGGTTGCCGTCCTTGAGCGCGGTCGTGTCGATCCTGACCCACTTGTCGTCGGGGACCCCGGCGCCGCGGTTCTTCATGTAGAGCGCGCCCGGAGCCAGCAGCTCGGTGATCGGCCGGTGGTCGTCCGCGCCGGCGGCGTCCGTGGGCAGCACCACCTTGAGCCGCCCCATCTGCCTGCGGAAGTCGTACGTGCCCTCGCCGCGGATCGTCACCCGCGTCCCGCCGGCCGCCGTCTCCATCGACGTACGGGCTTGTGCGCCACCCGCTTCGGCGAGTACGCCGGCCGCCTGGCCGAGCACGTCGAGCGGGCGCTCCGCGGCCACGGCACGCTGCCCGGACCCATCGCTCCCACCGCCCGCCCCGGCCTCGCCGACGCATCCGGCGGTGACCGCGATCACCCCGGCCACGGCGAGGGCGCGGACAGCACGGGCCCCGCCTCCGTCCCTGTACTGCTGCACCACCATCGCCTGCCAACCCCCAACGACTGCCGCACGACCGAGCCCTCACCCGCCTCGCATAACGACCACCGGCGCCCCCCGTCACGCGGCCCCGGCACCTCCGCGCCGCGGCGAGCGGGTTCTCCGGCCCTCGGAACCCGTTCGGAGGTGGTCACCAGTACCGTGGTCGGGTGCACGAGGAACCCTCCGCCCCAGCCCGCACCAAGGCCCCGCACCCCACTTCGTGCCCCGCACCGCCTCCGGCGGGACACAGCGCCACCACGACCGAGCGCGGCTCGTTCTGCCTGGCCCGCTGCACCTGCGGCTGGACGGGCCCGGCGCGCAGATCGCGGGACCGGGCCCGCACGGACGCCGCCGAGCACCTCGCCGCGTCCTGACGCCGGAGGACATGGCCGAAAACAGCACGATCCCCCAGGTGCGCGAAGCACCTGGGGGATCGTGAAAGCGGCTCCTGGGCTCAGGTCAGGCGGCGAGGTCCTTCTCTCCCGGATAGCCGCGCCCGGTGCCCGGCCGGGGCTCGGGGATGGAGCGCGTGTCCCCGCGCTCCTCGCCGTACGCCGCGTCCGCCTTCTTCGACCGGACGATCCAGCCGGCCCGGTCGGAGCGGGAGATCGCGGCCATCAGCGGGGTCAGCAGGGCCATCGCGAGCGGCGCCAGCAGGAGTGCGACGGCCGTGCCGAGGGCGAATCCGCCGATCACGTCGGTCGGGTAGTGGACGCCCATGTAGATCCGGCTGACGCCGGCGAAGACGGCGAGGCCGAGCGCGACGAAGCCGAACTTCCGGTTGGCCACGAAGATGCCGACGGCGAGGGCCATGGCGAGGGTGGAATGGTCGCTGACGAACGAATAGTCCGTCTTGCCGTGGATCAGGACTTCGAGCCCCTCATGATCGTTGAACGGACGTGGCCGTTCGACGAATCCACGGATCGGGATGTTGATCACGACCGCGAGCGCGGCGGCGAGCGGCGCCCAGACGAGCGCGGCGACCGCCGTCACCGAGTCGCCGGCGCTCCCGCGCTTGCGCATGCTCCACCAGCACCAGAGGCCCACCAGGACGAGGCCGAACATGGTCCCGTACTCACCGACGAACTCCATGACCCGGTCGAGCCAGGTCGGAGCGGCCTTCGCCAGCCCGTTGATGCCGTAGAGCACACTGACGTCCGGGTTCGACCCTTCGAGTTCGAGTCCAGCCATCTGCTGCGGCCCCTTGCCTTGTCTGCTTCATCTGTGGCGACGCGCGTCCATGCGCGCCACCGTGGTCGAACCCCCGTGATTCGGTGTGGTCCCGTTCTGCGCACGCATGGTCGGTGCGCATGCCGTCCGCTGTCCCTGTCCAGGGAACGGCCCGCTCCCCGCCCGCGTTCCACTCTCCACCGAATGATCACCATGACGTTATCGAAGAGTGACTGGTCGTCGCAGCTCAGGGCCCAGGCTTCACGGAGAGTTCCGGCCAGGGCCGACTGTCCGTCAGCTCTTCCGGCGGACATTCACGGAGCATCCCCAGGAAGATCGGTCGGCAGAGCGGCGGCACCGTCCTTGGTGACCCGCGTCGCACCGAAGTAGTCGGGCGTATCGATCTTGTCGAACCGGATGACCGCTCCCGTGAAGGGGGCGTTGATCATGTACCCGCCCCCGACGTACAGCCCCACGTGCCGGATGGCCCGCGAGTTGGTCAGATCATCGGAGAAGAACACCAGATCCCCCGGAAGCAGCTCGTCCCGCGAAGGATGCGGCCCGGCGTTGTACTGGTCGTTGGCAACGCGCGGCAGCTCAATGCCCACCGTCCGGTACGCGGCCTGGGTCAGCCCGGAACAGTCGAACCGCCCCTGCTGCTCCGGCGTCCCGTTCCCGCCCCACAGATACGGCGTACCGAGCTTTTTCTGCGCGAAGTAGATGGCACCGGCCGCCTGCCGGGAGGGCGCGACCCTGCCGACGGGCCGGGCGAAGCTCTTCTCCAGCGAGCGGATGATCTTCACGTAGTTCTGCGTCTCCTTGTAAGGAGGCACACCGCCGTACTTGATGACCGCGTAGGCACCGGCGTTGTACGCGGCCAGCATGTTGCTCGTCGGATCGCCCGGCACCTTCTTGACGTACCCGGCGAGCTCACAGTCGTACGAAGCGGCCGAGGGAATCGCGTCGGCCGGGTCCCACACGTCCCGCTTGCCGTCACCGTTGCCGTCGATACCGTGCGTGGCCCAGGTGCCCGGGATGAACTGCGCGATGCCCTGCGCGGCGGCGTGGCTCTGCGCCCTCGGGTTCCAACCGCTCTCCTGGTACAACTGCGCCGCCAGCAAGGCCGGGTTGATGGCGGGGCAGAGGTTGCCCCACTTCTGGACCAGCGACTGGAACCGCGCCGGCACCGCCCCCTTGGCGAGCGCGACGGCCCCACCTCCGCCCGCCCCGGCGAGACCGGCGGCGGCCGAGTACGTACCGACGAGGAGCAGCGCCATGAAGGCCGCCGCCATGCCCACGCCGATGCCACCGAAGACCCAGAATTTCCGCACCCCTCAACCATCCCCCATCGCGCGACGGTTCAGGGCTCTTTTCGACGGTGTGTACGAGTCATCCGCGGCACACCACCGGCGCACCCGGAGCACAGGGGGGCGGTAACGGCTCAGGAGCAACGCGCGTGACGGTATCCCGCCCAGGACCGAGCCCCCACCGCCCCGCTCACCCACCGCCCCCGAGCCGAACCCACCGCCGACTCGCGGACCCGCACCAGCAGAACAAGGATCGGGACCGCCTGCAGTGACCGGGACATGGCCCGACAGCCCGACCCGACACCGGCAGGGGCATGACATGGGGTCGCGGCCCCGAGGGGGACTCAAAGCCGCTACCCAGTGGCAAAGCTGAGATACCGCGCCCTACTCACCGCCGGACGCCACCCCGGCCTCCGACGCCTCGGCCGACCAGAAGTCGGAGTGGATGTTGGGGCGGGGGATGAACTCCGCCTCCGGGTCGAGCGGCGCGGTGGCCTGGCTGACGGAGTCGGCCACCTCGGAGTAGCGGACACAGGGGCTGATTACGTCGAAGTGCACCTGCCCCTTGTCGGCAACGATCAGGCCGACTTGGAACCCGTCCTCAGTCCGCGCGTAAATCGCGGGAACGTCCACATCGTTGTTGATGGCAGTCATGCGGTATCCGCTCTTCCGCCAAAACCGATCCACCACTCCCAGGAGGCTTCCCCTCCTCTGAGCCGAAACGACCGTCATAACTGTCCTCCTGCGGGTCACCGTGCAGTTCCCCGTCGTCGTCGGCCCGTGCACCCAGCCCACATTTGGTTCGATCTCTACAAGAACCTCGTCGAGGATTCCGTCCGCTCGTTCTGCAGCACCTTGCATGTCCATTCCCTCATCCCTCATCTTCACACACCCCACCAGTAAAGACCCCACGAGAAGGGCAATTAACACCTCTCGCACCCTAAATCTCAACGCGAACCTTCCGTTTTGATCTTGTGGGAATATCCTGAGACGATCAATGCCATATTCTCGACCGACGTCATATCAAGCGCCGGATCAAAGTATCCAGAATGTGCGTCAATCGAAAGTCCACTCGGTCCAACCAGAGGTGGACCGTCCCCCACCTCAAACCGCCTCGCCCCGAAGGATTCACTCGACGGATCCCTACCGAACCAGACGTCGTCGCCTCCCGGATCGGCCAGGCCTCCAAAGAAATATGCAGCGGCTGGCCCACCAGCCAGCATTTCAGCCGCGCCGACAGCGAACTGTTCCTTCGAGGGGAGTTTGGTCACAATGTCGTTCGAAGCCGCTCCGACAAAGACGTGGTCCCTGCCTACCCCGAGATCGTCTGCACTGTCGACACCTACCCCCGGACTTCCTACGAACACAATGTCATCGACGCCGGGAATTCCGCTCCCTTGCTGGGCCGCTGCCCCTACGGTTCGGGAACCGTAGGAGTGCCCAATAGCTGTCATGTGCGAATCTGCATGCTCACTGGTTGCTGCGAGGCCGCCCATGAATGAACTGAAGGAACGCCCACCATCCTCAGCCCTACCATCGCCAGCAACGGCAAAGGTTCCCCAGCCGTCCGGCGACTGCGGTGCGTCATATCCAAGCCAGGTGATAGCAGCAGTGGATCCCCCATGCCGGTTTGAGGCGATGGCCAGATCGCGCGCCCGCCCAAGATCACCCTTTGCAAATTCTTCATCCAGGGAAGTATTGAGACCGGGTACATACGCCGCAACATTCCGCGACGTATCCGGATTCCCGTACGAGACAATCGCCCGCCCGTTCCCCTGATCCCCGATACCGAGCAAATACATCGGCGGCTCCCCCGGCCTCGGCACCGCCTCCAACTGCCGGTCGATCTCCCCCAGCGCCGCCAGCTTCGTCGCCGCATCCTCGTCGTCCTGCCCCGCCAGCTTCCCCATCAGCAGCTGGAGGTTGTCCCGGTTCGCCGCGTCGCGGACCAGGGCCGGGATCCCGTCCAGGTTGCCGATCTGGTCCGGGTACACCGCGAGGTACTCCTCGCGCTGTTCGTCCGTCAGCCCCTCCCACCACGCCTTCCGCTCGGCCGGAGACGCATCGTGCGGGATCTCCTGCCTGAGGTACCCGCTCGCCGCCTGCCGCACCGCCGCCGCGTCGCCCGCCGCATCCGTCCACGTCGCCGCCGGCACTCCAAGGCCGTCCTCCGCCTTCAACGCCCGCAGGATCTTCGCGTACCGCCAGTCCACGTCGGCCGCCGTCCGCACCGCCCGGGCGACCCGGTCCGCGATGTCCTGAGCCTTCGCGGCGTTCGGGTTGGGTGCGACGAGTCCGGAGGGGCTCGCCATCCCGGGGTTCGGAACGCCGGAGGCCCGGCCGCCCGCCAGCGGTTTCCCGTCGACCAGGCCCTCACCCGCCGCCGGGTACGTCACCGAACCGTCCGGATGGACCGTGAACTTCAGGGCCGCTGCATCGTCGAGCGCCCCTTGGAGCACGCGCTGCTGGGCCTTCAGCTCGTGGGCCAGGCTGTTCAGTGTGGTCCTTAACAGCCCGCACTCCGTATAGACGTACTGGAAGTTCTTCGACAGCCGGCGCAACCGCCTGACCGCCGCCTGCGCCGCCTCGCCCTTCTGCGTCCGGCGCAGGTCGTTGACGAGCTGGGTGTCGATACGGTCCCGGGCGGCGTCGGCACGGTTGCTGGCCCGGCCCCACCCGTCGGCGGCCTCCTCCAGTTCGGCGCACCTCACCTCACGTAACTTCGCCCACGTCAGCGTCGCCCCCAGCGCCGCCAGCCCACCCGGCCCACCAGTCCCACTCACCGCACCTCACCCGCACCCGAGCCCGCACCGAAGCCGGACCCAGCCCCACCACCACCCGCTCCGGCCCCAACACCAACCACCCTCACCCCATCGAAGAAGCCCTTCACCGCCCCGTTCACCTCGGACTGCGTGGCGGCAACCGCCCGCAGCTTCCCCGTCAGGCTCCGGCACTCGTCACGGGCGGTTTCGATCCGCCGCTCCCACGAAGCCCGTACGGCACCCAGCTCGGCGAGCGCAGACAGCTCACCGGCTCCCGCCGCCAGCCCCTGGTGCGCACGTCCCAACTCGGCCTTCACCGGACCGAGGTGCGCGACCAGCCCCTCCGCCCCACCGGCCGCACGCAGCCACGGCCCATCACTGTGGTTGAGGTCGCCCCCACCGCCACCCTCCTCACCGCGCGGCTCGGCCCACCACCACGGCCGGTCGCCGCCCGGCTGCGCCAGCACACCCACTCCGCTCACACCGCTCACCCCGTTCCTCGATCGTGGAGCGGCACTGTGCCAAACACGGCTTGGCCGACGCGCCGTCAACCTGCACGGCCAAGGCGCACGTCCGGAGGCGGACGCCCGCGATCACCGGGTTCCTCGCCGCACCGGCCGGAGACGGGATTCACCCGGACGATGGACACAGGCCCTCCATCTCCTACTCCGCCCGCCCTTCCTGACGGCGCATCGCCCCGGCTCACCGGCGCACCGGCAGCTCTCGAACGGCGCATACGAACACGTCGTGCCCCACGAACGCTGCAACCGCACCAGGAACCCATGGCCACCGTCGTTGCTCGCGGTCACACCGCGTGATACACAGAGTAACCAGGCGTATGTGTGTGAATACCGGGACGAGCCGCAGGTCAGGGCGGCTGTTTCGGTCGAACGTGCGAGATCCGGGTAAAGAGACCGGGAAGGCGTCGTACGAAGGCGGTTTCATCAGCGAAGATAGAAGGCAACCCGTGCCGTACGGGCACGGAACGCTAACTACCCAACAGGGGCGGTGACTTACATGATCCTGGCAGCAGAGAAGGGCGACATCACCACCATCATCGGCGGAATCGCCCCCAACTGGGGGCCGTTCGGCACGCTGGGCAACGAGGCACGCATCATGATCGAGGTGGTGATGGCGATCGCCATCCTGCTCTGCCTCGGCATCGCGATCTGGGGCGCGGCGAAGCAGCGCATCGGAGCGACGGCGCTACGTGACACGTTCAGTGCGGAACAGGGCAAGGGCCTGATCGTGGCGGGCCTGACCGGAGTCTTCATCATCGGCTCGCTCGGCACGCTCTTCACCATCGTGTACGGAATGGCTGTCTGACCCACCGTCGGCCAGCCCGCACCGGGCCGTCCCCGCCCGCTCCCCACCATCCGTCCGTCGTGCCCACCGGCTGAGGTTGCGTCTCCTTGATGTCGAGTCACTCCACCGCGCTCACGCGGCAACCAGCACAGCTACCGTCGTCCTGCGCGGAATCGCACACGACCGAGGGAGCGAACGCGGCATGAGTCCCGGCGACGACCACGACTACCGCGGCATGGATCAGGGCGGGCGCGCGGACGACCCGTACAGCACCCTCGGCGGCACCCGCCAGACCCGTACGCGCCTCCCGGACGGCGACGCGGACCACCCGCACCCCCGCCGGCCCGTCCGGAACTCGCGATCCATCGTCACGATCACCGGCGTAGTGGTCCTCCTCATCGCCGCCATCGCGTTCGCCAACCGCGGTGGCACGGGTGACGACGACAACGCCGCCCCGGGCGCGAGGAGCTCCGGGGCCGCGGGCTCGGCCCCGACCGCCGCCACCGGCACCAAGCCGGTCCAGGGCAAGAACGGAACGATCGCCTCCGGCTTCGCGCAGGACGAGCAGGGGGCGCAGAGCGCGGCGGCGAACTACTCGGTCGCGCTGGGGTCGGCCGAGATGTTCAACGCTGAGTCCCGCAACGGCATCATTCAAGCGACCCATGATCCAGCGGTGGCCCAGAAACTCCAGGACGACCTGGACGCCGCCTACTCCCCCGCGTTCTACAAGAACGTCGGTCTCAACGACGACGGCAGCACACCCACCGGGCTGACCTTCGTCTCACGGACCGTCCCGGTCGGTACGAAGGTCGTCGAAATGGAGACTGATACGGCCAGCGTGGAGGTCTGGTGCACCGGTCTCGTGGGGCTGGCCGGGCAGGGCTCCACCAAGCCGGTCACCGAGACCTGGTTCACCATCTCGCAGAAGCTCACGTGGGTGGGTGGCGACTGGAAGATCTCGTCGTCGAGCCAGACGGAGGGTCCGACACCGGTCAACGGTGACAACCGTGCTTCCACAGCCGACGAGATGGCCGCAGCGGTCGATGCGTACGGAGGCTTCACCTATGCCCGATAGCCGCCGATTCCGCCTCTCCTCGCTGGTCGGCGCCGCGGGTCTCGCGCCCGCCGCGCTGATCGTCATGGCTCCGGGTGCCGCCGCGGATCCCACGCCGACGCCGACGCCCTCCCCCAGCGCGAGCGACAACCCCTGCGACCTCATCGTCGGACTCGCCCGGGACTACTGCGAGGACGGCGAGAACGCCCGCAGTGGCTCACGCGCTCCGACCGACATCGACAACCCCGCCGACCCCCTCACCTCCCTGGCCCAGGGCTGCGCCGACGCCGCCGCCTACATCGTCGGCAAGCTCAGCGAGGCCGTCGGGTCCACGGCGAACGTCGACTTCACCAACCCCGCCTTCCGCCAGCAGTACGCCGTCATCTTCGCGGCCTCCACCTTCCTCACCCTCGTCCTCTGGCTCCTCGCCGTCGCCAAGCGCGCCATCCGCGGCGTCCCGTTCGCCACAGCGATCTCCGAGGCCGTCGGCTTCCTCTGGCTCACCGTCCTCGCCTCCGCCTTCACGCCGCTGATCCTCTACACGATCGTCTCCGCCACCGACGGCGTCACCGAGGTCATCGCCTCCGCCACCGGAAGCCAGACCGACGTGTTCTTCGGGTCGTTCGCCGAGGCGCTCAAGAAGGGCACCGACATCGGTGGCGGACCGATCATGCTGATCGTCGTCTCGCTCGTCTCGATCGTCGCTGCCGGCGTCCTGTGGCTGGAGCTCGTCATCCGCGCCGCCCTGCTCTACGTCGGCGCGCTCCTCGGCATCGTCGTCTACGCCGGCCTCGTCGACAAGAACATGTGGGGCCACGTCCGCCGCTGGGCCGGCATCATGATCGCGGTGATCATGGTCAAGCCGGTCATCGTCATCGTCCTCGGCCTCGCCGGAGCGCTCTCCGGGGGTGATGGCCCGGACGCCTTCTCCGCCGTCGTCTCCGGCCTCGCCATCATCCTGCTGGCCATCTTCGCCTCCGCCATGATCTACCGCTTCGTCCCCGGCTTCGGCGACGAGATCCAGGGCGCCCGCACCAACCGCAAGCAGGCCACCGACGGAGCCCAGGCCGCCGCCCTCATCAGCTCCCCGGCCGCCCTCGTCTCGCAGGGCATCAAGACCCACAGCGGCCGCACCGACCAAGGCGGTGGAGGTGGCGGAGGCGGCGCCCGCCCCTCCAACCCGGTCAGCGGCGGCGTCGCCGCACACAGCTCCCGCACCTCCGGCGGAGGCGGATCCGTCCCCTCCGCCGCACCCTCGCCCCGCAGCGGCGGCTCCGGCCCCACCTCCGGCACCCCCCACAGCAGCCGCCCCTTCAGGGGAAGCGGCTCCGGCAGCACAGGTAACTCGAGCACAGGAGGTGGAGGGCGTTGACGACTCAGTCCCACACGATGACGCCCCGCCGTACGTATCTCATCGGCCGCGCCCGGCCGAACGCGATCGTCGGCAAGAACCGCGAGTCCGGCGAGATCGCGCTGATCATCGTCGGCGCGTTCCTCGGCATGATGAGCGGACTCCTCGTCCCCGTCCTCTCCCTCCGCATCGTCTGCCTCGTCGGCTTCCCGATGCTGGCCCTCGCCGTCGTGTACGTCCCGTACAAGGGCCGCACCTTCTACAAGTGGTTCGAGATCAACCGCAGCTTCAAGCGCTCCCTGCGCCGCGGCACCGCCTACCGCTCCGGCGCCATGGAAGCCGGCGTCAGCGTGGACGGCCGTGAGGTCGAGATCGGCCCGCCGCCCGGCATCGGCCGCATCAGCTGGCTCGCCGCCCCCTTCGGCCCCGACGAGATCGCCGTACTCCTCCACGCCGACCGCCGCACCGTCACCGCCGCCATCGAGATCGAGGGCCCCGGCGTCGGCCTCCGCGACAGCGAGGACCAAGAGGCCCTGGTCGACCGCTTCGGCACCCTCCTCAAGCACGTGGCCAACGGCGACGGCTTCGTCACCCGCCTCCAGATGCTCGCCCGCACCCTCCCCGCCGACCCCGACGCCCACGCCAAGGACGTTTCCCAGCGCGGCGACAAGGCGTCCCCCGGCTGGCTCCAGGACTCCTACGACCAACTCCAGTCCATGGTCTCCACCTCCAGCGAGCAGCACCGCGCCTACCTCGTCGCCTGCATGCACTACAGCCGCGAGCTCGCCGCCGAGGCCAACGCCATCGCCCGCGCCGCCCGCCCCCACGGCGGCCGCAAGCTCGACCGCGACTCCGGCCTCGCCATCGTCATGGCCCGCGAGCTCACCGACATCTGCGCCCGCCTCGCCGAGGCCGACATCCGGGTCCGCCAGCCGCTCGGCCAGAGCCGCGTCGCCTCCCTCGTCCACTCGATGTACGACCCCGACCACCCCATCGACCACATCCAGGCCATGACCAAGCGCAACGCCTGGCCCGCCGAACTCGACGCGGTGGAGCCGACGTTCCTCCAGGCCAAGACCCGCGAGTCCACCACCCGCGCCCCCTGGTGCCACGCCACCGCCTGGGTGAAGGAGTGGCCGATGACCCCCGTCGGCGTCAACTTCCTCGCCCCGCTCCTCGTCCACACGCCCGACGTCATCCGTACGGTCGCCGTCTGCATGGACCTCGAACCCACCGAGGTCGCCATCGAGCGCATGCTGACCGAGAAGACCAACGACGACGCCGAGGCCAGCCGCCAGGCCAAGATGAACCGTACGGTCGACCCCCGCGACATCGCCGCCCACGGCCGGCTCGACCAGCGGGGTGAAGATCTCGCCAGCGGCGCGGCCGGAGTCAACCTGGTGGGGTACATCACGGTGTCGTCCCGCTCCCCCGAGGCCCTCGCCCGCGACAAGCGCACGATCCGCGCCTCCGCCGGCAAGTCGTATCTCAAGCTGGAGTGGTGCGACCGCGAACACCACCGCGCCTTCGTGAACACGCTCCCGTTCGCCACCGGCATCCGCCGCTGACACTGACACTGACACTGGCACCGCCACCGCCACCGCCACCGCCACCGCCACCGCCACCGCCACCGCCACCAAGATCAACACCACCCGCGACACGAGAGGGCACCCACGCCATGCGAGACCCCCTGTCCGCAGTGTCGGATGCCTTCACCTCCTTCCTCTTCGGCAAGGTGGAGACGACCCGCCTCCCCGTCCGTACGTCGACGGGCCAGGCCCAGGCCGTCTACCTGCCCACCGCCGCCCCCGGCCTCGGCGACTCCGGCGTGATCATCGGCCGCGAGGTCTACAGCGGCAAGGGCTACATCTACGACCCCTTCCAGCTGTACGGCCAGCAGCTCCCCGCCCCCCACTGGCTCGTCCTCGGGGAGTCCGGCAACGGCAAGTCGGCGCTGGAGAAGACCTACGTCCTGCGCCAGCTCCGCTTCCGCGACCGCCAGGTCGTCGTCCTGGACGCCCAGGGCGAGGACGGCGTCGGCGAGTGGAACCTCATCGCCCAGGAGCTGGGCATAACCCCCATCCGCCTGGACCCGACCGCAGCGCTCAACGGCGGCATCCGCCTCAACCCGCTCGACCCGTCCATCACCACCACCGGCCAGCTCGCCCTCCTCCGTACGATCATCGAAGTCGCCATGGGCCACGGGCTCGACGAGCGCTCCGGCTTCGCGCTGAAGGTCGCCCACGCCTACGTCACCGCGACCATCACCGAACGCCAGCCGGTCCTCATGGACATCGTGGAGCAGCTCCGCCACCCGAAGCCCGAGTCGGCCGAGGCGATGAACGTCGACATAGACGATGTACGGGCCTGGGGCCTGGACGTCGCCCTCGTCCTGGACCGGCTCGTCGACGGTGACCTGCGCGGCATGTTCGACGGCCCCACCACCGTCGGCATCGACCTCGACGCGCCGCTCATCGTCTTCGACCTCTCGCACATCGACCGCAACTCGATCGCGATGCCGATCCTGATGGCCATCGTCGGCGTCTGGCTGGAACACACCTGGATCCGGCCCGACCGCAAGAAGCGCATCTTCCTGGTCGAAGAGGCCTGGCACATCATCAACTCGCCTTTCGTCGCGCAGCTCTTCCAGCGCCTGCTGAAGTTCGGCCGCCGGCTCGGCCTCTCCTTCGTCGCCGTCGTCCACCACCTCAGCGACGTGGTAGACGGAGCGGCGGCGAAGGAAGCGGCGGCCATCCTCAAAATGGCCTCCACCCGTACGATCTACGCGCAGAAGACCGACGAGGCGCGCGCCACCGGCCGGGTCATCGGCCTGCCCCGGTGGGCCGTCGAGATCATCCCGACACTCACGCCGGGCATCGCGGTCTGGGACGTCAACGGCAACGTCCAGGTCGTCAAACACCTGATCACCGAGGCCGAACGGCCCCTCGTCTTCACCGACCGCGCCATGACCGAGGGATCGGCCCCGGACGCGAACGACCTGCTCCCCGAGGACATCCGCGCCGCGGAGCTGGAGGCGGAGCAGCGAGCGGCCCGGATCGAGAACCAGCAGCGGCTCGACGACTCGTCCCGCTCCACGGTGGCCTGACATGGCACGCCGGCCACCACGCGGCCCCGTACCGGAAAGAGGCCGGCCGGAGAGGCACCGCCGCCACGAGGATGCCCACAGCGGCGGCATCCCCGACGGCCTGCTGGTCGGACTGCTCGGTCTCTTCCTCGCGGCGACCCTGCTCGCCTGGACTGCCACCGGCCTCGCCGGCCTCCTCACGCACGGCTCCTGGCCGGACGGCGTCACCTTCATTCGAACCCCCATCGCTCTGCGCGAACTGGTCACGGCCCCTCAGGACCTCACGGCCGCCTGGCCCCACACACCCCCGTCCCAGCTCTCCGGCTACGGCCTGTTCTGGGGCCTGTTCATCGGCGAGCTGATGGTGCTGGTCGTCCTGACGGTGTTCGCCCTCGGGTCCGTGGCCCGGTGGCGAGTCGTACGGGAACGGCGCCGCGAAGAACGTCTGCACGGCTCGTACGGAACACCCCACGAGCCCGAAAACCCCCACGTGTCTCACCAGCCCCAGGATGTCCACGAGGCCCCGCCTCCGCACCCCTCGTCGCTCCCGCTCACCAAGTCCCCCGCGACCTCACCTCGGCCACAACCACCATCGCACCCGGCAGAACAGGAAACACGCCGGACAACCCCCGAGGCTCCACCCCAGCCACCCCCACCGGCCTCCCTCACGCTCCCCTCCCCCCGCACCCCCCTCCTCGTCTACGCCCCAGCCCCCGACCGCCGCCCCACCGTCGTCCAGGCCATCCAGGACGCCGAGGGCCCGGCGCTCGTCGTCACCTCGGACCCCACGGTCTGGGCCGAGACGAAGGACGCCCGGGCCAAGCTCGGTCCGGTCCTCGTCTACGACCCGGGCCACCTCTGCGACACCCCGGCCCGCCTCCACTGGCCGCCCACCGCCGGCTGCGAGGATCCCGGCACCGCCGCCGTACGCGCCGCCGCCCTCCTCGCCCCGGTCCGCCCGCAGGCCAGCATCGACGCGGCGGTGGCCGACACCGCGCAGACGCTGCTCCGGTGCTGGCTGCACGCCGCGGCGGTGGACGGCCGCCCGTTCCGCCAGGTCGCCCGCTGGGCCTCGGGCGCCGCGGCCCACGAACCCGTACGCCTCCTCCGTACACATCCCAAGGCCGCATCCGGCCTCGCCGGGCTGCTGGAGTCCGCGCTCACGGCGTACCCGGAACGACGCGACGTCGCCCAGGAGTTGACCGTACGGGCCTTCTCGGCTCTCTCCTCGGTGCACATCCGTGAGGCCTGCACGGCCAACCGATCGGATGCGGCCGCACTGGATTCCTTTGCCCGCGAGGGGGGAACGCTCTATGTGGTCGGTGAACCCATCGAAGATCCCCGCACCCGCCCCGGCGCGATGCCCCTCCTCACCGCGCTCACCTCACACGTGGTCGAGCACGGCCGCCGCATGGCCGCACGGTCATCCGACGGTCGGCTCGACCCACCAATGACGCTGGTCCTGGACGACGTGGCCGCCGTCGCACCGCTCCCGCAGCTCCCCGAACTCCTGGCGAGCGGCCAGGAGACGGGCCTGCCCGCGATCGTCCTGCTCCGCTCCCGCGAGCAGGGCCGGGCCCGCTGGCAGCAGCACCTGCACGCCCCGGCACCGGGCGCCCTCTGAGGAATCCGGCTACGCCCGCTCCATCACGTACTCCAGCTCCCACTCAGGCCGTTCGGCCGACACCGGTATGCGCTGCCCCGACGGTACGAACCCGAACCGCCGGTAGAACGCCGCGGCCCGAGGGTTGTCCTCGTGCACATACAGCCGCACCCGCTCCAGCCGGGGCGCGGAGAGCGACCAGCACCAGTCCACGGCCACCCGGAACAACGCGTCCGCCACCCCGCTCCCCCGCACCTCCGGCCGAACGAAGACCCCGACCAGATGCCCCTGGTCCACCGCGGGGGCCTCACCGAAGCGCACGTCGTCCCCTGGACGCTCGACCAGCACGGTGACCGTGCCCACCCACTCCCCTTCCGCCGACTCCGCGACGAACTGCCGTACGTCCCGGCCCTCGGCGGCCGCGGCCGTACGGTCCTGCCAGAACCCGTCCGGCCGCTCCACCGCCGCCTCGTACGAGTCCAGGAACGCCACCGGCGCCGCCGGATCCCGCAACGCCTCCAGCCGCAACCGCCTGGCCTGCGCCCACTCCCCGGCCCGTACGGCACGCATCACATGGTCCATGGTCCGATCCTCACCCGCCGCCCGCACACCGCTCAACCGACTAAACCCGCGTCGTACCCCGGTACTACACACCGCCGCCCACATCCAGCCCCCGGTCTGACGACCACCACCAGGCCGACTCCGTAGCGTCGACCGCATGATCAGGGCATACGGACTCACCAAGCGGTACGGCGACCGAACCGTCGTCCACGACCTCGACTTCACCGTCCACCCCGGTACGGTCACCGGCTTCCTCGGCCCCAACGGCGCCGGGAAGTCCACCACGATGCGCATGCTCCTCGGCCTCGATACGCCGACCCGCGGCCGCTCCACGATCGGCGGCCGCGCCTACGCCGCCCACGGAGCGCCTCTCACCCAGGTCGGCGCCCTGCTGGAGGCCCGCTCCGTCCACCCGGGCCGCTCCGCCCGCAACCACCTCATCGCCCTCGCCCACACCCACGGCATCCCGCGCGCCCGGGTCGACGAGGTCATCGCGCTCGCCGGCCTCACCGGAGCCGCCGACCGCCGGGTCAAGGGCTTCTCGCTCGGCATGAGGCAGCGCCTGGGCATCGCCTCCGCGCTCCTCGGCGACCCGGCCACCGTCATCCTGGACGAACCGGTCAACGGCCTCGACCCGGAAGGCGTGCTCTGGATCCGCACGCTGCTCAGGTCGCTGGCCGCCGAAGGGCGTACGGTCCTCGTCTCCTCGCACCTGATGAGCGAAATGGCCCTCACCGCCGACCACTTGATCGTCATCGGCCGGGGACGCCTCCTCGCGGACACGACGGTCGACGAGCTGGTCCGCCAGGCGGGCGGGGCCTCGGTCAAGGTCGTGACCCCGCAACCGGCTGAGCTGGCAGCGCACCTGACCGCACCGGAGGTGAAGATCGCCACCGTCACCAGAGCCGACGCCTCACCGCACGAACTCCGCATCCACGGCACAGAGGCCGCCCACGTCGGCGCCGTCGCCGCCGCGCACGGAATCACCCTCCACGAACTCACACCGCAGACGGTCTCGTTGGAGCAGGCCTTCATGGATCTCACCCAGGACGCGGCCGACCACCGATCCCGGCCACCGGCCACCACGACGGCCGCCCACCTCGCCGGAGCCGCGGCATGACTACGACGACACCGCACGCCACCACCACCAACCCGACGCGGCAAGCACCCCCGTACCGCATCACCAAGGCCCGCGTCCTCCGCTCCGAGTGGCACAAGCTCCGCTCGCTGCGCTCCACTTGGATCACGCTGACGGCAGCGGCCGCGCTCATTCTCGGGATCGGCCTGATCATGGGAGGGACGTACACCACCGGCGGCGGCGACTCCGACGTCGACACGGTCATCCTGACCCTGTACGGCAGCCTGCTCGGCCAGCTCTGCCTGGTGGTCCTGGGCATCCTGGTCACCGCGGGCGAGTACGCGACCGGCATGATCCGCTCCTCCCTCACCGCCGTACCGGCCCGGCTCCCCGTCCTGTGGGCGAAGGCCACGGTCTTCACGGCCACCGCGTTCTCGCTGATGTTCACGACGGCCCTGATCACCTTCGTCGCGGCCCAGCTCTTCCTCCACGACACCGACCAGGCGGCCTCGCTCGCCGACCCGGGAGTCCTGCGCGCCGTGGCGGGCACGGCGGCGGGGATCACCTTGACGGGCCTTCTGGCGCTCGGCCTCGGCGCTCTCCTGCGCTCGGTACCCGGCGCGATCGGCGCGTTCGTCGGCGGAGTCATGCTCCTTCCGGAGATCCTCGGGATGCTTCCGTACGAGACCGTCGAGCAGGCCGTCCGGTACTTTCCGACCCAGGCCGCCGGCGCACTCGGCTCCGCCACACCGCTGCCGGGCGCGGCGACCCCCGCCACCGCCCTGTTCGCCCTCTCCCTGTGGGTGGCGGCCTTTCTGGGAGCGGCGAGCTGGACACTGTGCCGCCGGGACGCGTGAGACCAGGGAAAAGGAGAAGGAACAAGCAGGTGACGGACGACCCCTCCGGCGAGAGAGGCCGGACCAGCACGGCCGCGGCCCCGCTCACCCGGACCATCCGCAGCACCCTGGACCGGCTCCGCGTCTTCGACCGACGCCGGCCGCGGGTCTGGGACGTGGCGGTGACCGCGTTCTGGGCCGTGGCGGCCGTCCTCGACTACACCTCCGGCGGCTGGCGGACCGTGGCCCGGGACGTGACCGCGCCCGAACCGCTGGTGCTGCTGATGAGCCTGTGGTTCTCGCTCCCGCTGCTGTGGCGCCGCACGCATCCGATGACCGTGCTCCTGCTGTCGGCCCCGGTGTCCCTGGTCAACATCTGGACGGGTGCCGTGGTCCAGGCCGCCCTCTTCCAGCTGATCCCCGTCTTCCACATCGCCCTGCGCCGGTCCCTCCGTACGCTCGGGACCGCGGCGCTGGTGTTCTGCGCCCCGCTCCTCGCGGGCGCCGTCGGCATCCCCGGTATCTGGGGCCAGCAAGCCGTCTCGTACGTATGGGGGTTGGTCTTCGTCGCCCTTCTGGGTATCGCCGTACGGACGCGCCGCGAATACACCGAGGCCCTCGTCGAGCGCGCCCACCGCCTGGAGCACGAACGCGACCAGCAGGCCCGCCTCGCCGCGGCCGCCGAACGCACCCGGATAGCACGGGAGATGCACGACATCATCGGCCACAACCTCTCGGTCATCACGGGCCTGGCGGACGGCGGGTCCTATGCGGCAGCCAAGAGCCCGGAACGTGCCGCCCAGGCCCTGGAGGCGATCGGCACCACCAGCCGGCAGGCCCTCTCCGAACTCCGCCGCCTCCTGGGCGTCCTGCGCGAGGACCACCCCGACGCCGACCGCGCCCCTCAGCCGGCCCTCGACGACCTGCTCCCGCTCATCGACCACGTCCGCCGAGCGGGCCTCCCGGTAACCCTGGACCTCCACAACGACCCCGGCCAACCGCACACCGAACCCACACCGGGCCGCCAGCTCACCGTCTACCGGGTGATCCAGGAGTCCTTGACCAACACCCTCAAACACGCCGGCCCACCCTCCGACGCACCCCTGTCCGCAATGGTGGCCCTCACCCACACGCCCACGCACATCGAGGCCACGATCACGGACTCGGGTGCCGGCACGCCCAGAGACGTCACCCGCACTCTCGGCCAAGGCATCATGGGCATGCGCGAACGCGCGGCGCTCTACAACGGCACGATCGAAGCCGGCCCTCTGCCGGACCACGGCGGATGGCGCGTGCACCTCCGCCTCCCTCTGGAGGACCGACCGCAGTGACGACCGTACTCATCGCCGATGACCAGCCGATGCAGCGCTTCGGCTTCCGGATGCTGCTGGAGAGCCAGGACGACCTGACGGTCGTCGGCGAGGCGGGCAACGGCAACGAGGCCATCGACCTGATCGCCCGGCACCAGCCGGACGTCGCCCTGATGGACATCCGCATGCCCGGCCTGGACGGCATCGAGGCGACCCGCCACATCATCAGGTCGGGCTCCCGGACCCGCATCCTCATCGTCACGACCTTCGACCTCGACGCGTACGCGTACGACGGCCTCCGCGCCGGAGCCAGCGGCTTCCTGGTCAAGGACGCCCAGCCGGAGGAGCTCCTCTCGGGCATCCGCGCGGTCGCCGCCGGCGACGCCGTGGTCGCCCCGTCCCTGACCCGCCGCCTCCTGGACGCCTACGCCCAGCACCTGCCGGACGCGCCCGGCGGCCGCCCCCCGACGACCGTGCCGGACCCGCGCATCACCGCGCTGACAGGCCGGGAACGGGAGATCCTCACGGTCATCGGCAAGGGCTGGTCCAACGCGGAGATAGCCACCCGACTCCACCTCGCCGAGTCCACCGTGAAGACGCACCTGACCCGCATCCTCGCCAAAACGGGCTGCCGGGACCGCGTCCAGGCGGTCATCCTGGCCTACGACACCCGCCTGGTGACGCCTTCGTAGTACGGCAGCAGGAGGGACCGACCATAAAACGCAGAAAAGCCCCGTGCCATAAGGCACGGGGCTTTCCCACAATAATTGTTCGGCGGCGTCCTACTCTCCCACAGGGTCCCCCCTGCAGTACCATCGGCGC
>NZ_JBIWOZ010000015.1:0-145473 GCF_044767965.1 Streptomyces sp. NPDC101178 | reverse complement strand
TCCAACGTCAGGTCATCGGCGAAATGCCGGTCACCGGTCGCGTCGGGCACATACTTCACACAGACAACGATCCTCAAGCTCACGCCGGCTCTCCTACTGCATCGTCATTTCTGGGCTGCCTTGTTGCACGCAGCATAGGCGCCTTACGGGGCCGTTTCCGGTCGGGCCGACCGGGGCCCCAAGCGATATTACTCGCCAGTACACCCAGTCTTTTACCCCTGGGCAAGCGGTCCGCACTGTGACCTTGCCTACGGCGGAAACGGTCCCGCGCCAGGCCCCCGCTCGCCCGCCCTCAGTCTCGCAGAGCCGTGAACCGCCCCTGGTGGTAGACCAGCGGCCGCCCGGCCCCCGACGGGTCGCCCGCCACGGCCTCGGCGATCACGATGCGGTGGTCGCCCGCCGGGACGCGGGCCACGACCCGGCAGACCAGCCAGGCGGAGACACCGGACAGCAGCGGAACACCCTCGGGGCCACTGCTCCACTCGGTGGACGGGCCGAAGCGATCGGCGCCACTGCGGGCGAAGGTGGCGGCCAGCTCCTGCTGGTGCTCACCGAGTATGTGGACGCCGACGTGCTCCGCCTCGGCCAGCACCGGCCAGCTGGAGGAGGAGGTCCCGATGCCGAAGGAGACCAGCGGCGGCTCGGCCGCGACGGAGTTGAGCGAGGTGGCGGTGAACCCGGCCGGCCGCTCCCCGGCGGCGGTGATCACCGCGACGCCGGCGGCGTGGCGACGGAAGACGGAGCGCAGGAGCTCGGGCGATGCCGTGCGGGAGGGGGCGAGTTCGGGAGAGGCCGTCATGGAGGTGTCCTTCTGCGAGGAGGGCGTACGGGGCCGTGGTTGCTCAGGCACCCGGACAGCGCGCACTCGCGTGGCGTACGAGGTCCACATGGACCCGGCCGTAGAGAAGGAGTTCTGGCGGCATAGCGTCAGACTGACGATGCGTGGTGGGTGCAGTCAAGGGCGTTCCGGAATGTGGGAGATGCGTCACGGTCCGTCATATGGCCCGTCCCAGCGCCGCGACGACATCGGCGGTGCGGGGCTGGCCCGACGCGCGGCGGACCACCGCGCCCGTACCGTCGAGCACGAGGACGGTCGGTGTCTTCGTGATGTCGAGCTGCCGTACGAGCGTGAGATGCGCCTCGGCGTCGATCTCGATGTGTGCGACGCCTTCGACCATGGCGGCCACCTCGCCGAGCGTGCGGCGGGTGGCCCGGCACGGCTGGCAGAAGGCGGTGGAGAACTGGACGAGCGTCGCCCGTTCCCCCAGTTCCGCACCGAGTTGGGCCGCGTCGAGCCGCTGCGCGGATGTTCCGCCGTCCACTGTCGCCTCCTGGTCCAGAGTCCTTCGCAGAGAGTCAGCACCGGTTGGCCGCAGGACATTCCCGCAGCTCGGAGGCGAGGCGCACGTGACGAGAATCTCGCCGTCCGGGCCCACCGGGACTGGTCACGGGCCCGCGCATGGGGCACCATCGCCACAATGCCGAATACCTACGGCTGCGTAACTTCCGCCGGGAGAACCCTCCCCAGGCACTGAAGAAGGGTCTTCCCCAGATGGCAGAACTCGTCTATCGACCGGTCGTCGGCGCCGCTCGCACCATGTTCAAGGCGCTCGACCTGAAGATCGACACTCAGGGTTCGGAGCACATCCCGAAGACCGGCGGTGCGGTGCTGGTCAGCAACCACATCAGCTACCTCGACTTCATCTTCACCGGCCTGGGCGCTCTGCCGCAGAAGCGGCTCGTCCGCTTCATGGCGAAGGAGTCGGTCTTCCGGCACAAGGTCTCCGGTCCGCTGATGCGCGGGATGAAGCACATTCCGGTCGACCGGAACCAGGGTGAGCACGCGTACGCGCACGCGCTGGAGTCGCTGCGCTCCGGTGAGATCGTCGGCGTCTTCCCCGAGGCCACCATCTCGCAGTCGTTCACGCTGAAGAGCTTCAAGTCGGGTGCCGCACGCCTCGCCCAGGAGGCCGGGGTCCCGCTGATCCCGATGGCGCTGTGGGGCACGCAGCGGATCTGGACCAAGGGCCGGCCGCGCAACTTCAAGCGCAGCCACATCCCGATCACCATCCGGGTCGGCGAGCCCGTGGAGGCGCCCGCCGATCAGTACGCGGGGGCGATCACGCGGCGGCTGCGGGATCGCGTGCAGGAGCTGCTGGAGGCCGCCCAGCGGGCGTACCCGGTGCGCCCGAAGGACGCGAGTGACACGTGGTGGGTGCCGGCACACCTCGGCGGTACGGCCCCGACCCCGGCCCAGGTACGCGAGCTCGGCTGACCGGCTCCCCTACCGAGCACCCCTGAGCCCTCCGGCGCGCACCGCCGGGGGGCTCAGAGCTGGGTGGGGAGGTTCCGCCACAGCTCGGTACGGTCCCGGGCGTTCCGCAAGGCGTGGAGGACCTCGGCGGGCGGCGTGGCGTGGAGCTCCGGGTAGTCGACCTCGCCGAGCTCCTCGCGTACCGGCCAGGCCAGCCGCTCGGCGTCGAGGGAGAACTGCGCGTCGACGCCCGGTTTGTTGCCCCGGGGGTCCACCCGGGCCCAGCGGTCGTGGCCGGGGAGCCGGAGCGCCACCAGGCCGTGCACGCCCGGGTTCGTCCCGTCGTCGTCGGTGAGCCGCTGGTAGCAGAGCCCGGCCGGGATGGAGCGGGCCCGGAGCAGCGCGGTGAGCGCGATGGACTTGGCGTAGCAGATGCCATTGCGGGTGGCGAGGACGTCGGAGGCGCGCCAGGTGACGCGGAGATCGCCGGAGTCGGCGGAGTGCGGGATGGTGTCGCGTACGTACGCGAAGGCGGTACGGGCGTATGTGTATGCGTCGTCGGCCTCACGGGCCAGGTCTGCCGCCGCCTTCCTCACGACCGGATGGTCGTGGTCGATGGCCTCGTCGGCGGCCAGATAGGCGGAGGTGTCCGGGGAGCGCTGGATCAGTTCCATGGTGCCGGAGCGTACGAAGCGGCCGACCGGAGATCAATTGAATTCCGGTCAGCCGCATACTCATGCACAGTGCGAGGGGCGTACTACCGCGCCATCTCTTCCTTCAGCGCCTGGAGGAAGGCGTCGACGTCGTCCTCGCGGGTGTCGAAGGAGCACATCCAGCGCACGTCACCTGCGGTCTCGTCCCAGAAGTAGAAGCGGAAGCGCTTCTGCAGCCGCTCGCTGACGGCGTGCGGCAGCCGGGCGAAGACGGCGTTGGCCTGGACCGGGTGGAGGATCTCCACGCCGTCGATGGCGCGGACGCCTTCGGCGAGCCGCTGGGCCATGGCGTTGGCGTGCCGGGCGTTGCGGAGCCACAGGTCCTTGGCGAGCAGCGCCTCCAGTTGGACCGAGACGAAGCGCATCTTGGAGGCGAGCTGCATGGAGAGCTTGCGCAGGTGCTTCATCGCCCGGACCGCGTCGGGGTTGAGCACGACGACGGCCTCGCCGAACAGGGCGCCGTTCTTCGTACCGCCGAAGGAGAGCACGTCGACGCCGACCGTGTTGGTGAACGTCCGCATGGGGACGTTCAGAAAGGCGGCGGCGTTGGCTATCCGGGCCCCGTCGAGGTGCACCTTCATGCCGCGCTCGTGGGCGTGGTCGCAGATGGCGCGGATCTCGTCGGGGGTGTAGACGGTGCCGAGCTCGGTGTTCTGGGTGATCGAGACGACCTGCGGCATGGCCCGGTGCTCATCGTCCCAGCCGTACGCCTCGCGGTCGATCAGCTCAGGAGTGAGCTTGCCGTCCGGCGTGGGGACGGTGAGGAGCTTGAGGCCGCCCACCCGCTCGGGCGCGCCGCCCTCGTCCACGTTGATGTGCGCGGACTCGGCGCAGATGACCGCGCCCCAGCGGTCGGTGAGCGCCTGGAGGGCCACCACGTTGGCGCCGGTGCCGTTGAAGACCGGGAAGGCCTCGGCGGTGGGGCCGAAGTGGCTGTGCATGACGCGCTGGAGGTGGCCGGTGTAGTCGTCCTCGCCGTAGGCGACCTGGTGGCCCCCGTTGGCGAGGGCGATGGCCGCGAGGACCTCGGGGTGCGCGCCGGCGTAGTTGTCGCTGGCGAACCCGCGCACCTGCGGGTCGTGGTGGCGGCGCGCGTCGGTCCTCACGTTTGCGGGGTCAGCCACAGGCGCTTTCCGTTCACTTCGGGGGCGGGCTTGTCCCAGACGCCGGCGATGGCCTCGGCCAGCTCCGTGACGTCGGTGAAGCCCGCGAACTTCGCATTCGGGCGCTCGGCGCGCATGGCGTCGTTCACCAGTGCCTTGACCACCAGGATCGCAGCAGCGGCGGCGGGCCCGTCCTCGCCCCCCGCCTTGCGGAAGGCGTCCCCGAGCGCGAGGGTCCAGGCCTCGGCCGCGGCCTTGGAGGCGGAGTAGGCGGCGTTGCCCGCGGTGGGCTTGCCGGCGCCGGCGGCGCTGATCAGCAGGTAGCGGCCCCTGTCGCTGCGCTGGAGGGGTTCCTGGAAGGCGAGCGAGGTGGACTGGACCGTGCGGATCAGCAGCTTCTCCAGCGTGTCCCAGTCCGCGAGACTGGTCTCCTGGAAACTGGGACTGCCGCGCCAGCCGCCGACGAGGTGGACCAGGCCGTCGATCCGGCCGAACTCGGCCTCGGTCCGCTTGGCCCAGTCCCGGGCCGCGTCGAGGTCGAAGAGGTCGACGGTCTCGCCGGTGACGGTCGCGCCGCCGTGGGCGTACCGGGCGGCGTCCACCGCCTCCGCGAGCCGCTCCGGGTTGGCGTCGCAGCCGACGACGGTCGCACCGGCCTCCGCGAGCCGCAGCAGCGTCGCGCGGCCCGCGGGTCCCGCCGCTCCGGCGACCGCGATCACAGCACCTTCGAGCACACCTGTCCCCTCGCCCTTGCCTGTTCCGTTCATGGCCACCGTCTCCTCGGGAGATGCGTTCACGCGGCTGCCTGCTCGGCGCTCGCGGCGGTAATGCCCTTGGCGGAGGCAATCACGTGCTTCAGCTTCTTGGCGAGCGCCTCATAGAACATGCTCAGGGGAAACTCGTCCGGAAGCACGTCGTCGACGAGCTTGCGAGGGGGCTGAGTGAGGTCCAGGGCGTCGGGACCCTTGGCCCAGGTGGATCCGGGGTGCGGAGCGAGGTAGGTGGAGACCAGGTCGTAGGCGGCGAACCAGTGGACCAGCTTCGGCCGGTCGATGCCGTCGCGGTAGAGCTTCTCGATCTCGGCGCAGAGCTGGTTGGTGACCTGCGGGGCGCGCTCCCAGTCGATCTTCAGCGTGTTGTCGGTCCAGCGGACGACGTCGTGCTTGTGCAGGTAGGCGAAGAGCAGCTGGCCGCCGAGGCCGTCGTAGTTGCGGACGCGGTCGCCGGTGACCGGGAATCGGAACATCCGGTCGAAGAGGACGGCGTACTGCACGTCCCGGCCGTGCGCGTTGCCCTCGGCCTCCAGCTTCACGGCCTCCTTGAAGGCGGTGAGGTCGCAGCGCAGCTCCTCCAGGCCGTACATCCAGAACGGCTGGCGCTGCTTGATCATGAACGGGTCGAACGGCAGGTCGCCGTGGCTGTGGGTGCGGTCGTGGACCATGTCCCACAGGACGAACGCCTGCTCGCACCGGGTCTGGTCGCCGATCATCTCGCGGATGTCCTCGGGCAGCTCCAGGCCGAGCAGCTCGACGGAGGCCTCGGTGACGCGGCGGAAGCGGGCGGCCTCGCGGTCGCAGAAGATGCCGCCCCAGCTGAAGCGTTCGGGGGCCTCGCGCACGGCGATGGTCTCCGGGAAGAGGACCGCGGAGTTGGTGTCGTAACCGGCGGTGAAGTCCTCGAAGGTGATCCCGCAGAAGAGCGGGTTGTCGTACCGCGTGGCTTCCAGGTCGGCGAGCCACCCGGGCCAGACCATCTTCAGCACGACCGCTTCGAAGTTGCGGTCCGGGTTGCCGTTCTGCGTGTACATCGGGAAGACGATCAGGTGCTGGAGGCCGTCGATCCGGTTCCGCGCGGGCTGGAAGGCGAGCAGCGAGTCCAGGAAGTCCGGTACGCGGAAGCCGTCGGCGGCCCAGCGGCGCAGGTCGGTGACGAGCGCGCGGTGGTAGGCGGCGTCGTGCGGCAGCAGCGGGGAGAGCTCCTCCACCGCGCCGATCACCCGTTCGACGACGCGCTCGACGGTCGCGGGCGACGGGGCGCCCTCGGCCTCGAAGTCGATGGAACCGTCCTGGGACTGCCAGGGGCGGATCTCCTCGACGGCATCCCTGAGCGCGGGCCACGCCGGGTGCTCGACCACCCTGGGGGCAGCAGCTATCGCGCCTTCGGCGGCATCGTGCACAAGAATTTCCGTCATAACACTTCCTCCACGGGAGAACCTCGCGTGGAGCCACCGTAGCCGCGCAGGCTCACTTCACACAAGTGAAGACCTGAAAATTATCCTGTTGAACCCCCACAGTCACCGCTGTTTTTCCTGTCGCAAGCCGGGTAGGCGCACAGTTCCATCCGTCCTTGCCCCGTCCGGCCGACGCGGCTCGCGCGGCGGCAGACATCCGAGGCCCCGGCCGCTACCCTCACCCGTGCCGTCATGCCGTAACTCCCTGCGGGCAGGAGCAGTTGGCGGGCAGCCGCCGACGGAAACGAGGTCGCCTTGTCATTTCTCACCCTGGGTCATCGCGGTGTGATGGGCGTCGAGCCCGAGAACACCCTGCGCTCCTTCGCCCGCGCCGAGCAGGCGGGGATGGACGCCATCGAGCTGGACCTCCACCTCAGCAAGGACGGCGCGCTCGCCGTGATGCACGACGCGGACGTGGACCGTACGACCGACGGGACCGGGCCGATCGCCGGCAAGACCCTGGCGGAGCTGCGGGAGCTGGACGCCGGGCAGGGTGAGCGCATCCCGGTCTTCGAGGAGGTCCTGGACGCGGTGAAGGCGCCGCTCCAAGCCGAGATCAAGGACGCGGCGGCGGCCCGGGCGCTGGCGGAGGTTCTGCTGGCCCGGGATCTGGTGGGGCGGGTGGAGGTCTCCTCGTTCCACGACGAGGCCGTCACCGAGATCGCCCGGCTGGTGCCGGGGGTACGGACGGTCCTGATCGCCAGCCGCTGGAGCGGGGACATCGTGGAGCGGGCGAGGGCGGCGGGCGCGGCGACGCTCGCGCTGAACATCCGCCGGCTCACGCTGGAGGTCGTGGAGCAGGCGCACGCGGAGAACGTCAAGGTGCTCGGCTGGGTGGTGAACACCCAGGACCATCTGCGGCTGGCCCGGGCGCTGAACCTGGACGGCGCGACCACGGACTTCCCCGAGATCCGCCGCACGGGCCGCTTCACCGCCTGAGATCCGGCCCCGGAGGGCTTCCTAGAGAGCCTCGATGTTCTTCACCAGGAGCTCGAACGCCAGATCGTCGCGCTGCGGGACGCCGAAGCGCTCGTCGCCGTACGGGAACGGCGTGAGCTGTCCCGTACGCCGGTAGCCGCGCCGCTCGTACCAGGCGATCAGCTCCTCGCGCAGCGAGATCACCGTCATATGCATCTCGCGGACACCCCAGCTCTCCTGGGCCGTCCGCTCGGCCTCGGCGATGATCACCTTGCCGAGGCCGCCGCCCTGGGCACCGGGGCGGACCGCGAACATCCCGAAGTACGCCGCCTCACCGCGATGTTCGAGCTGGCAGCAGGCGATCAGCTCGCCGTCGCGCTCGACCGCCAGCAGCCGGCCCGCCGGAGCGTCGATGACCGCGCGCACGCCTTCCTCGTCGGTCCGCTGCCCTTCCAGGAGATCGGCCTCCGTGGTCCAGCCGGTGCGGCTGGAGTCGCCGCGGTAGGCGGACTCGATGAGCGCCACCAGCGCCGGGGCGTCCGCCGCGGTCGCGTCGCGGAAGGTCAGGCGGGCCGAGCCGGCGGGCGTGGCGGTGTCCATGGGGGAACGCTCCGTTCTCTGCTGCGTGGCTGCTTCTCTGCTGCTCCGCGTGTGCTGTGCACAACGTGCGGGTCGAGAGTAACGCGACCCGGAGCGCCCCTTCCGGGCCCCGGCGCACCCCCTTCACGCCCCCGCGCGCCGGGTTCGGCGGCCCGGGGCCGGGCATCGACTACTGCGGTGTCGTACGTCACGCGCAGCGGTGTCGTACATCGCGCCGTACGTCAGAGGGGGAGGTTCGCCGTGCACGGAGGGGCCCTGGCCGGCTGGCTGCTGATGGCGTTGTGCGCGGTGAGCGGCGCCTACTGCCTGCTGCGCACCCGTACCGGCACCCCGCAGGAGCGCCGGACCGCGCGGGCCGAGGCCCTGATGGGCTTCGGCATGGCGGCGATGGCGCTGCCGGCCGCGGTGCTGACGCTCCCTGAGTGGTCCTGGGCGGTGTACGGAGCGGTGTTCGGCGCCGCCGCGCTGCGGGCGCTCTGGGCGGCCCGGCGCGGCGCCCACCACCTGCACCACCTGGTCGGGTCGCTGGCGATGGTCTACATGGCGGTGACGATGGCTCCGGGGGCGGCGGGCGCGGGCGGGCACGCCGGGCACGGGTCGGCGGCCGGAGGAGCCGGGGGCTTTCCGTTGCTGACCGGGGTGCTCCTCGTCTACTACGCGCTGTACGTGCTGCGCTCCGCCGGGCACCTCATACCGGCGGGGACGGGCGTCGCGAGCTTCGCGGGCGGCAGCGCGGAAGGCCTCGTACGCGGCGGTGGAGGCGGTGTCGTGAGCGGCGCGGCGGGCGGCGGGGCCGAGCTGACGATGGCCTGCCGGCTCACGATGGGCATCGCCATGTTCGCCATGCTTCTCACCCTGTGAGACAGATCGCGAGACAGAGGGCCTGCGAACCGTGGTCTACGTCACTTGCCGGGCGCAGCCGTACCGGTGAGTCGCCCGCCCCTCATAGGCTGGCTCCATGCTGGTCTCCCTCGCGCTGCTGCTGCTCGGTGCACTGACCGCTCTGGTGACCCCTCGCCTGATGGCCCGGGCCCGGTGGCCGGAGCGGGAGCCGGTGGTGGCGCTGTGGGTGTGGCAGTGCGTGGTGGCCGGGGTACTCATGTCGTTCGCGCTCTCCATGACGTTCAGCGCGGCCGCCGCCTGGCAGGCGGTGCGCGGCCATGTCTTCGCGCCCGCTCCGCACGCCGTGGTCGAGGCGTACGCACTGGCCGCGTACGGGCCCTGGTCGGCGGTGATCGCGGTGCTGCTGGCGCTGGGAGGCCTGTGGAGCGGCGCGATGCTGCTGCGGGAGATCCGGCGCGCGCGTCGGCGCCGCAAGCAGCGCCGGGCGGAGCTGCTGGTCCGTTCTCCGCTGATGCCGGGCGAGGAACCCGGCGCCGATCGTCTCGTGGTGCTGGAGGGTGAGCGCCCGGATGCCTGGTGGCTGCCCGGCGCGGCGCCTCAACTGGTCATCACCACCGCCGCTCTCGGCCGGCTGAAGGGCCGTCAGCTGGACGCCGTGCTCGCCCACGAGCAGGGCCACGCGCAGGCCCGGCACGACTGGCTGCTGCACTGCTCGTCGGCGCTGGCCATCGGCTTCCCGCAGATCCCGGTGTTCGCCGCGTTCCGGGACGAGATGCACCGGCTGGTGGAGCTGGCCGCCGACGACGTGGCCTCGCGCCGCTTCGGCCGGCTGACGACCGCGCTGGCCCTGGTCGGGCTCAACGAGGACCGCGGCGTCTTCGGCCCCTGCCCCACCCCGGACGCCCAAGTCCCCCTCCGGGTCAACCGGTTGCTGACCCCGGTCGACCGCCTGACGGCAGGCCGCCGGCTCCGCCTGACGGCAGCGGCGGCGCTGGTCCCGGTGGTCCCGGTGGTGGTGGCGTTCGTACCGGGGCTCCGCGCTCTGGGTTAGGGCGTGTGCGGCCCTGATCCACCGGACACGCCCTGGCCACGGGGCCGCGGTCCGGCGCCCGGAGACGGCCGCACGGGCCGGGAACTCCGTACTCCGGGCCGGCCGCACCGAGAAGAACTCGCCGCTCGATGTTGGCCACACGGTACGGGTGTCCGCGAGTATCGGGCCATGCGCTCCCCTCGCACCCCCCTCCCCTCGCCCGCCCCCCTGATCGCCGGAGGCGCGGGCATCGCCCTGTTCCTCGTGGTGCTCGTCCTCGTCGCGGCGCAGTGGCCGCCTCTGATGGCTCTGGACCGTACGGTCGCCGATTCCCTGCACCGGCACGCGGTGGCCGAGCCGGGGCTGGTCCACGTCAACCGGGTCCTGACGGACTGGTTCTGGGACCCGTGGACGATGCGGTTGCTGGTCGCGGTGGCCGTAGTCGCCCTGTGGTGGCGCGGCGCACGGCTCCTCGCCCTGTGGGTGGCCGCCGCCAGTCTGCTCGGCTCCCTCCTCTCGCAGGGGGTGAAGGCCGCCGTGGGCCGTGAGCGCCCCCGCTGGCCGGACCCGGTGGACAGCGCCCACTTCGCGGCCTTCCCCTCCGGGCACGCCATGACGGCCGCGGTGAGCTGCGGGCTGCTCCTGTGGCTGCTGCGGCTGTATGGAGCGGGTCCGGCGCTCTGGGGCGGTGCGGTGGCCGTGGCGGTGGTCTCGGTGATCGGCGTGGCGGTGACCCGGGTGTATCTCGGGGTGCACTGGCTGACCGATGTGGTGGGCGGGGTGCTGCTGGGCCTGGCGGTGGTGGCGTTCACCGTCGCCGGCTACGCCCGGAGCGTGTCCCGCCGGGCGCCGGAGCCCGGAGTGTGACCGATATCCCGTCCCGAACCCCCGCTGTGTGAGGGATATCCCGTCCCACAAGGGGTCGGATCATCGGATCGGGGCCGTAGCCTTGTATCCATGTCCCCGATGTCGTCGTCGTCCGTCTCCACGCGCTCCGCCACAGAGGTCAACGCGGACATCCGCGGCCTGTGGCAGCGCTCGGGCGGCTACCTGTCCCCGCAGGACGAGGCCGAGTACCAGCGCCTGCTCGTGGAGTGGGCCGCCGCGACCGGCGGCAACGCCCGTACCCCTGCCTGAGCCGAGGACCCACCGTCCCGGCCGGGCCCGGAAGCCGGTACCAGGCAAAAGCGCCTGACTCCGGCGATCCCCCGCGTCGCCGGATCCAGGCGCGGCATACAGCATGTCCCGGCCCGGCTCATCGGTCAATGAATATTCTCCGGCGCACACGTGCACACATACGCACCCGCACGACACGCGCACGGGCGACGCGCGAGGGCCGGCGTCCGCCGGGCGGAAGGTACCGCCCGGCGGACGCCGGCCCTCGGAGCGCGGGACGAAGACCTCTCCTGCCGACGGGTCAGCGGGCGAAGTAGTCCGGCTGCGTCTGCACGTTGAGCCCGTCCAGCTTGACCTTGGCCGCCGGATCGGTGCGCTTGTCCGTCAGCTTCAGCACGTCGAAGCCCTTGGCGATGTCGCTGGAGTAGATGTGACCGTTGTAGTAGTACGCCGACCAGGGCCCGGCCGTGGTGACCTGGTCGAGCGTGACCGGGCCGCGCTCGAAGAACGCGATCTCCTTCGGCTTGTCCGAGTTGGTGAAGTCCCAGACGGAGATGCCGCCCTGGTACCAGGCCTGGACCATCAGGTCCTTGCCCTTGACCGGGATGATCGAGCCGTTGTGGGCGACGCAGACCTCGACGTCGGCCTGGTGGCGGTCGATCTTGAAGTAGCTGCGGAAGACCAGCTTGCGCTGGTCGCCCTTGCCCACGATGTCGTAGATGCCGTCGGCACCGCGCTTCGGCCCGATCTGCTCGTTGCAGGTGGCCGCGCCACCGCCGCCGAGCTCGTCGGTGAAGACCACCTTGTTCGCACCCTGGTTGAAGGTGGCCGAGTGCCAGAACGCGAAGTTCACGTTGTCCTGGACCCGGTCGATGATCTTCGGGCGCTCCGGGTCCTTGATGGAGAACAGGATGCCGTCACCCATGCAGGCACCGGCGGCCAGGTCCTTGGAGGGCAGGACCGTGATGTCGTGGCAGCCCGATGTCTTGGTGACGCCCGGGTTGGTGGGCGCTCCCGGGTTGCCGCCGTCCGGGAAGAGCACCGGGAAGTTCACGATCTTGGCCTTCTGCGGCTTGTCGACCGGAACCTTGATGATGGAGATGCCGTCGTGCGGCGGCTGGCAGTCGGGGAACGCCTCGTTGGGCGAGTAGGAGGAGACGTAGATGTAGATGTTCTTCTTGCCGTCCGGCACCAGGGTGTGGGTGTGCGAACCGCAGGCGGTCTCGACGGCCGCGATGTACCGGGGGTGGCGCTTGTTGCTGATGTCGAAGATCTTCATGCCCTCCCAGGAGGACTTCTCCGTGGCGGGCTGGGTGGTGCTGGAGCACGAGTCGTCGCTGCGCGAGGAGTCGGTGGACAGGAACAGCAGGTTCCCGGAGACCGAGATGTCGTTCTGCGAGCCGGGGCAGAGGACCTCGGAGACCGTCTTCGGCTTCTTCGGGTTGCTGATGTCGTAGATGACGAAACCGTCGTAGTTGCCGACGTACGCGTACTTGCCCTGGAACGCGAGGTCCGTGTTGAGCCCCTTCAGGGCGCCCTTCGGGACGTTCGTCAGATGCTTGATGTTGGAGCTGTGGACGATCTCGTCCACGCCGGGTATCTCTCCACCGCGGATGGCGGCGCGGGCTTCGGCCTGCTGACTGGTGGTCACGGAGCCGCGTTCGGCCGGAGCGTCGCCCGGGTCGGGCGTCGCCGCCGCGGGTGCGGCCGTCAGCAGCGCGGCGAAGAGCCCGGCCGCGGCTGCCGCCACGCCCAGGCGTCTGCGCCGCACGTGGGTGGTGTGCAACGAGATCACTGTGTCCTCCCTTGTATCCGTTCGTGGTTCGAACGGTTCTCGGACCCCGGCAGTATCGTCCCTCACATGTACACATCAACAGATGGCAACAGAGACGTAATGAAGTTTTTGATCTTTGCCCCCGTGCGGGCGTGCTAGGAACGGTCTGCAACACCCCCGTGTGACACAGGAGGTCGCCGTGTTGATCCACCGCCAGTCCGCCCGTCCGCGCGCAACCGTCCTCGCGGCGGCGGTGGTTGCCGCCGTCCTCGTCCTGGGCGGCTGCGACGGCGACGGCGGCGATTCGAAACCGGCCGCAGCCAAGGAGACCGGTCCCGGCGTGGTGGCCCCCGGCAGGCCGGGTGAGCCCAACCGGACACTCACCGCCGAGGAGGCGGCGAAGGAGGTGAGCCGGGACACCGCGAACTCCGCCGACTTCCGCTACGCGCAGATGATGATCGAACACCACGCCCAGGCCCTGGTGATGACCGAGCTGGCCCCGGACCGCGCCTCGGCCACGACCGTGAAGAACCTCGCCGAGCGCATATCGGCGGGCCAGAAGCCGGAGATCGGCGCGATGGAAGGGTGGCTGAAGAAGAACGGCGGCGAGGACCGCGCACAGCACCACGGCCACGACCACGCCGGGATGCCCGGTATGGCGACCGAGGCACAGCTGAAGGAGCTGCGCGCGGCGAAGGGCAAGGCCTTCGACACGCTCTTCCTGGAGCTGATGATCACCCACCACCAGGGAGCGATCACCATGGCGACGGAGGCGCTCACCGAGGGGAACGACGTGTTCGTCGAGGAGATGGCGAGCGACGTCGTCGCCCAGCAGACCGTGGAGATCAACCGGATGCGGGCGCTGATGACGTGAGGACCGCGGCGTCCCGCACACGGCCGTGGGACAGCCCGTGTCCCGGCCGTCGGTGCGATGCTGGAAGCACCCTCCGGGAAGAGGTGCGCCGTGCTCCGAGTCGCCGTCGTCGGTTCCGGCCCGAGCGGGGTCTACACCGCCCAGGCCCTGCTGAACCAGTCGCTCGTGCCCGATGTCCGCGTCCATGTCCTGGACCGGCTGCCGACCCCGTACGGCCTGGTGCGGTACGGGGTCGCTCCCGACCACGAGAAGATCAAGTCGCTCCAGAACAGCCTGCGGGCCGTCTTGGAGGACGAGCGGGTCACCTTCGTCGGCCATGTGCAGATCGGCGGCGCGGACGGCGTCCCTCCGGCCCGGCTGGCGGAGCTGTACCACGCGGTCGTCTACTGCGTCGGAGCCGCCGCCGACCGGCCGCTGGCGGTGCCGGGCGAGGATCTGCCGGGGAGCTTCTCGGCCACCCGGTTCGTCTCCTGGTACAGCGCACATCCGGACATCGCCCCCGACGACTTCGCGCTCCGGGCCCGCTCGGCCGTGGTGATCGGCGTCGGCAACGTGGCGGTCGACGTGGCCAGGATCCTGGCGCGCGGCGCCGACGAACTGCGCGCCACCGATGTGCCGAGGGCCGCGCTCGGCGCGCTCGCCGGCAGCCGGGTGCGCGAAGTGCTCATCGCGGGCCGGCGCGGCCCCTCCCAGGCCCGCTTCACCACCAAGGAGCTACGGGAGCTGGGAGCGCTGCCCGGCGCCCGGATCGTCGTCGACCCGGCGGACCTGGCCCTGGACCCGGCGTACGCGGCCCCGGACGGGCTGCCCCTGCCCGCGGTCGTACGGCGCAACCTGGACGTGCTGCGCGGCTGGGCGGCGGGTGGTGAGCGTGCGGGACCGGTGCCTGGGGAACCTGCGGGGCCGGTGCCTGGGGAATCCGGCGTGGCCGATGTCGTACGCCGGATCCGGCTGCGGTTCTTCCTGCGGCCGGTCGAACTGCTGGAGCGCGGCGGGCGGGTCGCCAGGGTGCGGTTCGCGCGTACGGCTCCGGACGGTGCCGGGGGTGTGCGGGACACCGGTACGTACGAGGACGTCGAGGCCCAGCTCGTGCTGCGGGCGGTCGGCTACCGGGGCGTGGAGCTGCCCGGTCTGCCGTTCGACCCGGTGCGCGGGACGGTGCCGCACGCGGCGGGGCGGGTCCTGCGGGACGGAGCGCCCTCGCCCGGGGCGTACGTGGCGGGGTGGATCAAGCGCGGGCCGACCGGGGTGATCGGCTCGAACCGGTCCTGCGCCAAGGAGACCGTGGCCTCGCTGATCGAGGACGCACCGCTGCTCGCCCTGCGGCCCGCCGCCGACGATCCGGTGGCGGTACTGCGGGCCTGGGGGCAGCAGCCGGTCACGTGGGACGGCTGGCTGTCGATCGAGCGCGCGGAGGCGGCCCTGGGGCGTTCGCTGGGAAGGGGGCCGGTGAAGATCCCGGACTGGCAGGGGCTGCTGGCGGCGGCGCGGGACGAGGAGGGGTGAAACCCTCCTGCGCCATCCCGGGCCCGGCGGCATGAGCCGCCCGGGATCTCCCGGGTCGGAAGCGTGAGCCTTCCAGTCACTGGCGGGTCGCCACCACCAGACGGGCGCGCGGGGCGCCGTCGGGCCGCCGGCCCAGGTCGTTCAGGGCCATCAGCCGCACGGTGAACCCGGCGTCGGTGAGGTCGTCGAGCACGTCGGAGAGCCGGAACGTGCGGTAGTACATGATGAACTTCGGCCGCCACAGGGCGTTCCGTACCCGCATCGCCGCGTCGAAGCCGAGGAACGACCAGTAGGCGCGCGACCCCACGGCCGGCGGAGCCCCGATCGGGAAGACGAACCGGCCGCCCGGCCGGAGCGACCCGTACACCTCGGCGAAGAGCCCGAAGCGGTCGGCGGGCAGGAAATGGCCGAACGCGCCGATGCTCAGGGCCAGATCGAAAGCCGGGGCGAACGGGAGGGCCAAGGCGTCGGCCCTTACCCAGTCGACCGGCGGTCCGCCGTCCATCGGTGGGAGCGCCGCACGGGCCTCGGCGAGCATGCCCGCGCTGAAGTCGACCCCGGCCACCCGCTCCCGGCACACCCGCCGCAGCACGCCCACGCCCGCGCCGGTCCCGCAGCAGACGTCGAGGCCGGTGCCGAAGGGGCCCAGCGGCTCCAGCGCGCGGGTGACGCTGTCGAGGACGCGGTCCGGGGTCCGGTAGGGCGTGTGGTCGAACTTCGGGGCGAGGAGGTCGTAGCCGCGCTCGGTCGACGAGAGCGCCTGGACGGCGAGTTCGCGGAGGGTCGGGCCCTGGTTGGTGAACATCGCGGCCAGCCTAGCGAGATCACCGGCGGGCCGGGACCGGAGTCGCCGCTCCCGGCGGCATCGCGGCAGGTGCGGAAGGCTCAGCGGGTGCCGGGCAGCCGGCGCCTGAGTGTGATCGCGGCGTTGACGTCGTAACTCTGGGTCCAGGCGCGGCCGGTGGGCGCCTTCCAGGTGATGTGGGCCGTGGAGCCGTCGGTCCGTACGCCGTCCACGGTCATGGCCCTCGCCCCGTCCCGTACGTCCCCGCGGCGCAGCTCGCCCGCCACCACGACGACAGGCTCCTCGCCGGGTGCGTTCTCCGTCTCCTCGGCCGCCCGGACCAGCGCGGCGGCCAGCTCCCGGGCGGCGGCCGGAGTGCACGACCAGCGCAGCTCACCCGCCGGAGGCGACAGCGCTACGGAGACACGGGGGTCGGGTCCGGCCCCGCCCGGGGTCACCGCCACCGGCACGTCGTGACCGTCGGCGTCCGTGATCCCGCTGCCCATCGCCTGCTCCTCGTGCCCGGTCCGGTGGTGCGTGCCGCTGTGGTGTGTGCCGCTGTGGTGTGTGCCGCTGTGGTGTGTGCTTCTCCAGCATCTCAGCTGCACCGAAGACCGCTGACCAGGGGAATTCGGTTGTGTCGGCGGGCGGGCCGCCCATAGCTTCACCCCCTGTGAACCCTCTGCTGCGTACCGACCGCCTACAGCTCACCCCGTACACGCCCGCCGACGAGGAGGAATTCGTCGCCCTGTTCCAGGACACCTCGGTCTCCCGGTGGATGGGCGACGGGCCGTCCACGGAGGAGGAGGACCGGGCGCTCTTCGGCCGGATCTTCACCAAGGTCTACGCCGAGAACCGTTTCGAGGTCTGGGCGGTCAAGGCCGACGGCCGGCTCGTCGGCCATGCCGAGATCAAGCCGACCGAGGCCTCCGGCGGCCACGAGATCATCTACGCGCTGGCCCCCTCCGCCTGGGGCCGTGGTCTCGGTACGGAGCTGGCGCTCGCTCTCGTCGCGCACGGCTCCGACACCCTCGGGCTGACGGAGGTGCACGCGACCGTGGCAGCGGAGAACGCCGCATCGCTGGCCGTGCTGGGCCGGATCGGCTTCGTCCACGTACGGGACATCCAGGAGGACGACGGCAGCACCACCCGGCTGCTCACCCGCACCCGCGTCTCCGTCCCCGCCGCCGCTCAGGCCCGGTAGACGTCCAAGCGCCCGCCGCTCAGACCTGGTAGACGTCCAGCCGGCCGCACATGCCGAACCTCCCGCGTTCCACCGGTCGTTGCTCCCGCACCCGGGCCCCGGCCAGCTGGCCCCACTCGCCGCGCTCCAGCGCGTCGATCTGGGCGGCGGTCGCGGCGGCGGCCAGGACCGCTCCCCGCTCCCAGCGGGCGCGCCACTCCGCGGCCTGGGACCGGACGAGCGTGGCGGCGGCCCGGTGGAAGGCGGCAAGGGGCTCCGGATCGCCCGCCTCCGCCGCCTCGCACAGGCCGAGGAACCCTTCGACGGCGAGGTCCCTCCGGCTGCGCGCGGCCCGCTCCTGCGCCGCCTCCGTACCCTCCGGTGGCAGGGCGGCCGCCGCGCGGTAGGCGTCCGGGTCGGCGAGGAGGGCGGGCGGCAGAGTGAGGACGGCGTCACCGGCCTCCGGCAGCCCGCTGTTCTGCATGAGGACGACGACGCGCAACCCGTCCTCGTTGACCAGCCGGTGGATGGTGCCCGGCGTGAACCAGACGAGCGCTCCGGGCGCCAGCGGCGTCTGCCGGAAACCGGTGGCGGTGAGGGTCTGTACGGAGCCGCTGCCACCGACCACCACGTACCCCTCGGAGCAGGTCAGGTGCAGGTGCGGGGTGCCGCCGCGCTGGCCGTCGGCGGCGGGCCAGTCGTAGACGGTGAGGTGGGAGACGGCGACGGCGCCGGGCAGTCCTTCGAAGGTCACCACGGGTGCTCCAAGGTCGGGACGCAAGGTGTCGGGGCGCGACAGAAGACCGTAAGCGCTTTCTACGGCAGGAGAACGCTAGAGCCGCCGCCGGACGACGGTCAAGGGAGCGTGCGGGCGCCGGGACGCGCCGGGTCGGTCGGCGGCCGCGCCGGGCGCGTGCGCGAGCCGCTGTCAGTGGTCGGGTGCAGACTGGCTGACATCCGGCACAACGGCGTTTCGGGAGGTCTCGACCATGACCGACGTACTCCTCACCGTGGGCACCCGCAAAGGTCTCTTCATCGGCCGCAGGCACGAGGGGAACTGGAAGATCGAGGGGCCGCACTTCAACGCGCAGGCGATCTATTCGGTGGCCATCGACACCCGCGGGGCCACGCCCCGGCTGCTGGCGGGCGGCGACAGCGCGCACTGGGGGCCGTCCGTCTTCCACTCCGACGACCTGGGCGAGAGCTGGGTCGAGCCGCAGCGGCCTGCGGTGAAGTTCCCCGAGTTCACCGGGGCCTCGCTGGAGCGGGTCTGGCAGTTGCAGCCGGCCGGGCCGGAGGCACCGGACGTGGTCTACGCGGGCACCGAGCCCGCCGCGCTGTTCCGCTCCGAGGACCGGGGCGAGTCCTTCGAGCTGGTCCGCCCGCTCTGGGAGCACCCGACGCGGTCGAAGTGGGAGCCGGGCGGCGGCGGGGAGGGGCTGCACACCGTCCTCACCGACCGGCGGGACCCGCGTGCGGTGACGGTCGCGGTGTCGACGGCGGGCGTGTTCCGGACGAAGGACGGCGGGGAGAGCTGGGAGCCGGCGAACAAGGGAGTCTCGGCGGTCTTCCTGCCGGATCCGGACCCGGAGTTCGGCCAGTGCGTCCACAAGGTCACCCGGGACGCGGCCGACCCGGACCGGCTCTACCTCCAGAACCACTGGGGCGTCTTCCGCAGCGACGACGGCGGCGACAGCTGGAGCGACATCGGCGCGGGCCTGCCGTCCGACTTCGGCTTCGCCGCAGTGGCGCACCCGCACCGCGGCGACACGGCATATGTCTTCCCGATCAACGCCGACGCCGACCGGGTCCCGGCGGAGCACCGCTGCCGGGTCTTCCGGACGCGCGACGCCGGGCACACCTGGGAGCCGCTCACGGTGGGCCTGCCGGGCGGGGAGCACTACGGCACGGTGCTGCGCGACGCGCTCTGTACGGACGACGCGGACCCGGCCGGGATCTACTTCGGCAATCGCAACGGCGAGTTGTACGCGAGCGCGGACGACGGCGACAGCTGGCAGCTGCTCGCCTCGCATCTGCCGGACGTGCTCTGTGTGAGGGCGGTGGCCATCGGCTGAGCGGCCGGGCGGGGACGACGGCTCCGGTCCGCACGGCTCCGGTCCGACGGCAGTTGATCGGAGTGGTCGTATCACCAGTAGAGTGCGGCGCGTGGCAGCACGACCGTTGAAAGAAGTCATGGAGCCGGGGTGGGCCGATGCCCTCGAACCCGTCGCTGAACGCATCGCCGCTATGGGCGACTTCCTCCGCGCGGAGATCGCCGCAGGACGTACGTACCTGCCCTCAGGGGCCAACGTACTGCGGGCGTTCCAGCAGCCGTTCGAGGAGGTGCGGGTCCTCGTCGTCGGCCAGGATCCGTATCCGACCCCCGGGCACGCGATCGGGCTGAGCTTCGCCGTGGCGCCCGATGTCCGGCCGCTGCCGGGCAGCCTGGAGAACATCTTCCGGGAGCTGCACGCGGACCTCGGCCTGCCCCGCCCGTCGAACGGGGATCTCACACCGTGGACCCGGCAGGGGGTGCTGCTGCTGAACAGGGCGCTGACCACCGCGCCGCGGCGGCCCGCCGCGCACCGGGGCAAGGGCTGGGAAGAGGTGACCGAGCAGGCGATCAAGGCGCTGGTGGCCCGGGGCACACCGCTGGTGTCGGTCCTGTGGGGGCGCGACGCCCGCAATCTCCGTCCGCAGCTGGGTGACTTCCCGGCGATCGAGTCCTCGCACCCCTCGCCGATGTCGGCCGACCGCGGGTTCTTCGGCTCGCGGCCGTTCAGCCGCGTCAACGAGCTGCTGGAGCGCCAGGGAGCGCAGCCGGTCGACTGGCGCCTGCCGTGACGGACGGCCCGCCCTCTGCGGCCACCTCCGAGGCGTACGTCCTCGGGGTCGACTCCGGCGGGTCGGGGCTGCGGGTCGCGCTGGGCCGGGTGGACGTGGACGGGCCGCTGTTCACGGCCGTCTGCGCCGAGCCGGTGCGGACGATGGCCGGAGGGATCGACGCGGCCCATCTGCTGGAGCAACTGCTGCCCGCGGCGGCGGCATTGCTGGAGCGGGCCGGTGGTGAGCGACCGGGCGAGGGCCCGGCGGTGATCGGCTCGCTGGCGATCGGGGCCGCCGGAATGGCCACGCTCGGCGGACGGTTGCGGGCGGAGCTGCCCGGCGCGCTCGCGGCGGCGCTGGGAGTCCGCCGGATGGCGCTGGCCGCCGACGCGGTGACGGCGTACGCGGGCGCGGTGGGACAGCGTCCCGGGGCGGTCGTCGCGGGTGGCACGGGCCTGATCTCGCTCGGTACGGACCTCACGGCGTGGCGGCGGGCCGACGGCTGGGGTCATCTTCTGGGTGACAGCGGCGGCGGCGCGTGGATCGGCCGGGCGGGGCTCGAAGCGGCGATGCGCGCCCACGACGGCCGGCGCGGCGGTTCCGCCGCGCTGCTGGCCCGGCTGCACGCCGTGTTCGGTCCCGCCGAGGGGCTGCCCGGACTGCTCTATCCGCGCTCCGACCGCCCGGCCGTGCTCGCCTCTTTCGCCCCGGAGGTGGCGGCGTGCGCCGGAGCGGACGAGGTCGCGGCGGGCATTCTGCGGGAGGCGGGCATCCGCATCGCCGAAGCGGCGGCGGCCGTCTGTCCGGCGGCCGGCGCCGAGGCCGACGGCGGTTGCGAAGTAGCCCTGACCGGTGGGCTGTTCCGGATAGGCGAGCCACTGATCGGGCCGGTGCGCGAGGAGTTGGCGCGGCTGGTTCCGTCGGCGCGGGTGACCACAGGGACGGGCGATCCGCTGACCGGCGCACTCCGGATCGCGCGCGCTCTGGCCCGGGACGGTCTGCGGCTGCCGCACCACCCGACGATGCTGTTCGTGGAGGCCGGAGGCGAGCCTTCCGGGAGCGTGGGAGCGGCGGTACGGGACGGGGAACCCTGACCCGGTCCCGTACCGGCGGACGGGGTGGCGAGCGGGGCGGCGGACAGGCCGACAGACAGGGACACTTCACCGGTACGCCACTCATCGGACATAAGCGGATAGTTAACGCTCGACCGGACCCTCCCCGAACAGAGGGGCAGCCAAAACCAGTAGCATGCGGCGCCATGAGCACCCCCACTGGGCCCGCTTCCGGCCTGCCTGTACGAATGCCGCGACCTCGCCAGTCCGGACGGCACCGCCGCCCGGAGCCCGTGGTCGCACCTGAGGGCGCTGCCGCGCTCGTTCTCGCCGTTCCCGGTACCCCCTCCTCGGCCTCGCGCGCTCTGGCCGAAGAGGTGATCAGCATCGCCCGTTCCGAGCTGCCCGGCCTCAACGCCCGGATCGGCTATCTCGACGGGGACGACGCCGAGTACCCGTCCCTCGCCACCGTTCTCACCCACTCCGCCGCCGAGCGCGTGCAGCGCTACGAGCAGGCCGTCGCCGTCGGCCGGGAGGTTGCCGAGCCCACCGGTCCTGCCTCCGTCGTGGTCCCGCTGCTCGCGGGCCCCGACGCCGCGCTGATCCGGCGGATACGGCAGGCCGCGATGGACAGCGGTACGCAGGTGGAGCTGACCGACGTGCTCGGTCCGCACCCGCTGCTCGCCGAGGCCCTCCACGTACGGCTGTCGGAGGCCGGACTGGCGCGGGCCGACCGGGCGAGGCTCTTCACCGTCGCCACCGCCGCCGACGGCATCGTGCTGGCCACGGTGGGCGGCGAGGAGGCCGTACAGGCCGCCGGGATCACCGGCATGCTGCTGGCCGCCCGGCTCGCCGTGCCGGTGATGGCCGCCGCGCTGGACGTGGACGGTTCGGTCGCCTCGATCGCGCAGCAGCTCCAGGGCTCCGGCTCGGCGCAGCTCGCGCTGGCGCCGTACCTGGTGGGCCCGGAGGTCGACCCCGGTCTGCTGGACGCCGCCGCCAAGGAGGCGGGCTGCGCGACCGCCGAGCCGCTGGGCGCCTACCCGGCGATCGGCAAGCTCGTGCTGTCGCTGTACGCCACGGCGCTGGGCATCACGCCCGCGACCCCGCAGGGCGCCCAGGCGCACTGACGCGGGCCCACGGAGGCGGTAGCGGCGTACGGAGGCCGCGGCCCGGAACGGAGGATTCCCCGTTCCGGACCGCGGCTTCCGCGCGTTGGCGGGTACGGCCCCCGATACGTCTCCGCTCAGCCGAGGACGACGCAGGAGACCGCGGGGACCTCCACCGAGCCCGCGTGCTGCGGGACGCCCGTCCCGGCGTCCACGGCGAACCAGCTGACGTTCCCGGAGTGCTCGTTGGCCGCGTACAGCCACTGGCCGCTCGGGTCGAGGGTGAGGTCGCGGGGCCAGCGGCCGCCGCAGCCGACCGTGGCCACCAGGGCGGCCTTCTCGCCGGTCTCGTCGAGGGTGAGGACCGAGATGCTGTCGTGGCCCCGGGTGGCGGTCCACAGGAAGCGCCCGTCGTACGCGACGACCACCTCGGAGGGATAGGCCCGCACGGAGCCGCCGGGATCACCCTCGGGCAGCACCGGAACCTCCCCCAGCGGCTCCATCCGGCCCGCCTCCGCGTCCCACCGGCAGACGGTGAGGGCCGGTACCAGCTCGTTCAGCACGTAGGCGTAGCGGCCCGAGGGATGGAACGCCAGGTGGCGCGGGCCGGTGCCCGGGCGCAGGGCGGTCTCGCCGTGCGGTTCCAGCGCGCCGGTGGCGGGGTCCAGGGCGTTGACGCGTACGGAGTCGGTGCCGAGGTCCACGCTGACCACCCAGCGGCCGGAGGGGTCGGGCAGCACCTGGTGGGCGTGCGGGCCCTCCTGGCGTTCGCTGTCGGGGCCGCCGCCCTCGTGCCGGACGACCGAGGCGACCTCGCCGAGCGTTCCGTCGGCGAGGACGGGCAGGGCGGTGACGCTGCCGGATCCGTAGTTCGCGGTGAGCAGGTGGCCCGCGGCGAGCGCGAGGTGGGTGGGGCCGTCCGCCAGGACCGGGCGTACGGGTCCCAGGAGGGCCGGTACGTCCCCGCTGACGTCGAAGGCGGCGGTGGCGCCCGGGGCGGACTCGCCGACCGCGTACAGGACCTCTCCGCCCGGCCCGAGCGCGAGGAACGAGGGGTCCGGCACGGCGTCGGAGGAGCCGAGCACGGTCAGCGCCCCGGTGTTCCGGTCCACCTCCGCGACGGTGACGCCGAGGCCGCCCGCCGAGGTGAACGACCCCATGAATGCCCGCCCGGTGCTGCTGCCGCCCATCGCACTACCCCAATCCCGCGTCGCCGTGATCTTCCGGCCGACGGTAGCAGGCAGTCCGCCTCAGGTCTGGACCAATCGGCAAGGCGGTCACCGAGGACTCAGGCGGCGATCGGGGCCCGGGGCGAGCTGTGCAGCGGTGTGGCGAGGTCGGCCAGCGCCCGCTCCAGGCCGTGCAGGTGGGCCAGGGCCGGGTGGTCCACGGCGGCTCCCGGCTGTACGCCCGCGCGCACGGCTCCCCGCTCCTCCCGGCTCTCCTGGCGCAGCAGCTCCTCCACCGCCTCCTCCACCCGGGAGCAGGCGGCCGAGAGCCGGGCGTCGTGCGAGGCGGCCGGGTCCGCGGCGATGGAGGCCAGGCCGCGCACCTCCCGTACGCAGTCGTCGAGCAGGGCCAGCACCTGGCGTGCCCGCGTCCTACGGGCCTTCAGCGGGCTCAGCGGGTGCACCAGCGGGGCGAGCGAGAGCCGGACCCGGCCGAGCAGCACCTCCAGCTCGGCGACCCGGGGTCCGGGGTCGGCGGTGTGCGAGCCGGCCAGGCGCTCGGCGGCCTCGGCCGCGCAGGCGTGGACGCACCGCAGGGCCTTGCGGATCCACGCGTCGGTGACGGCGTGGGTCGTCACGGGCAGGATCACCAGCACGGCGAGCACCGCGCCGAGCGCGCCGACGGCGGTCTCGGCCACCCGCAGCCAGAGCAGGGAGGCGTCCAGGACGCCCAGGACGCCGTAGAGCACGCCGACCATGACGGTCACGAAGAACATCATCCAGCTGTAGGAGACCGCCGCCGTGTAGAAGATGCCGAAGACGCTCACCGCGACGATGGCGGCGGTCGGCGCACCGGCGCCGTCGAGCGGGATGGCGACGAAGAAGCCGGCGGCGATGCCGATCACGGTCCCCAGCACCCGGCGGAAGCCGCGCACGAGGGTCTCGCCGCGTGAAGCGGTGTTGACGAACACCCACCAGGTGGCGCCGACCGCCCAGTACCAGCGCTGGTCGGAGAGGACCTGGCCGAGGCCCAGCGCGAAGGCGCCGCCCACGGTGGCCTGGACCGCCTGCCGGGTGGTGACGCGGGCCAGCCCGCGCCCCTCCGATGCGGTGGGCACGGCCACGGCGGGCAGCCGCCGCTCGTAGCACCAGAGGCCGAAGCGGACGGTGGAGGAGGCGGCGACGGACAGCAGGACCGCGGCGTACAGCTCGGGCAGCTGCTGCGGCACCGTGTGCAGGAACTGGGCGGCGAAGAAGGTCATGAACGCGAAGACACCGAGCGAGTGCCCCCGCGGTCCCCAGCGCCGCGCGTAGACACCCGCGCCCATGACCGCGAGGAAGACGAGGTCGCGGGCGACGGGCTGGTCGTGCAGGACGGCGGCGACGGCGAGGACCGGGAGCCCGGCGACCGGGAGCAGTGCGGTGGTGACGGCCTGCTGCCGCACCGTGGCGTCGGTGACCGTGAAGAGGGCGAGCAGCGCGGCGAGGCCACCGGTGATGGCGGCGGTGAGCGAGTGCCCGACGAGTCCGCACAGCGCGACCGCGAGCGCGATCCCGAGGACGGCCCGGCTCGCGAACCGCAGCCGGACCCGGCCCGGGTCCGGCGCCACGAACACCCGCTTCAGCACACTGCTCCCCTTCCGCGTCCCCCGGGGTACCGGTGGGTTCCGCGCGCTCGGCATGAAAAAGGCGCCGCGGAAGTCCGCAGCGCCATCGACATGAGTATCAGAGCATCCTGAGGTTCCATGGATCAAACGAGGCCGAATGCAGTGGTCCAATGGCATAGTTCTTGACCGGATCAGTGGGCCAAAGGGATGCCAACGGACCACTCGGACCAGAAGGAGGCCGACGGACCATGGCCGTGGACGCTCTCGACACCCGGATCCTGCGCCTGCTGATCGAGCAGCCGCGTACCAGCGTGCGGGAGTACGCGCGCATCCTCGGAGTGGCCCGCGGCACCCTGCAAGCCAGGCTCGACCGGCTGGAGCGGGACGGGGTCATCACCGGCTCCGGACCGACTCTCTCCCCCGCCGCCCTCGGCCACCCCGTCCTCGCCTTCGTCCATCTGGAGGTCACGCAGGGGCACCTGGTGGAGGTCGGCGACGCGCTGGCGGCCGTGCCCGAGATCATCGAGGCGTTCTCGACCACCGGCGGCGGCGATCTGCTGACCCGGGTGGTGGCGCGGGACAACGGGCATCTGGAGGACGTGATCCAGCGGCTGATCCAGCTGCCGGGTGTGGTCCGGACGCGGACGGACGTGGCGCTGCGCGAGCGGGTGGCGCACCGGGTGCTGCCGCTGGTCGAATCCGTGGGGCGGACGGCGGGCGGCCGGACCGGCACGTGAGGCAACCCGGCGCGTCGGCTGCGGCATGCTGGAGGCCATGACCTCGCGATCCGGCCTCCATGTGATCTTCGACCTCGACGGCACGCTGGTGGACAGCGAACCGAACTACTACGAGGCGGGGCGCCGGCTGCTCGCCCGGTACGGGGTGCACGACTTCGGCTGGGAGGACCACACCCGCTTCATCGGGATCGGCACCCGCGAGACCCTCACCGCCCTGCGCTCCGAGTACGGGATCGACGCCCCGGTCGACGAACTGCTCGCCGGGAAGAACGCGCTGTACCTGGAGCTGGCCGGGGCCGGTACCGAGGTGTTCGGGCAGATGCGGGTCCTCGTGGAGCGCCTGCACGCCGCAGGGGTGCCGATGGCGGTGGCCTCCGGCTCGTCCCGGGCCGCGATCGCGGCGGTGCTCGCGGTAACGGGGCTCGACGCCTCCATCCCGCTGTACGTCTCCGCCGAGGAGGTCGCGCACGGGAAGCCGGAGCCGGATGTGTTCCTGGAGGCGGCCCGGCGGCTGGGGGCGGAGCCGGCGCGGTGTGTGGTGCTGGAGGACGCTCCGCCCGGGGCCGCGGCCGCGCACGCCGCCGGGATGCGGTGCATCGCGATTCCCTATGTGCCCGCGACCGCCTCCGACCCGGCGTTCGAGGGAGCGGATCTGCTGTTCGCGGCGGGCCCGCCGGCTTTCACGGCGGATGCCGCGTACGACTGGCTGCTCGGCGGGGCCGGACCGGGGAGCGGATCCTGAAGGTGCCGGGCCGTCAGCCGGGCCTCGGCACAGGGCCGTCGGCCACCGGCGGCTCCGCGGACCGATATCCTGATCATGTCGTTCACTCCGCCGTGCAGCGCCCTTTTGGGGGCAGGCCGCCGCGCGATGGACCGGCAGTCGGAGCGGGCCACGATTCGAGTTAGGTGAACAGGTGCTGGTAGCTGGTCGGTACCGGTTGATATCCCCCATCGGCCGTGGCGGCATGGGCGAGGTGTGGCGCGCGGCGGACGAGGTGCTGGGCCGCGCCGTGGCCGTGAAGCTGCTGCTGGGGGACCAGGCGGACGCCTCGTCGACCGCCCGGTTCCGGCTGGAGGCCCAGACCGCCGCCCGCCTCAGCCACCCGCACCTGGTGGCCGTCTTCGACTTCGGGGCCTGGGAGGACCGGTTCTTCCTGGTGATGGAGCTGGTCGAGGGGCAGAGCCTCGGTGATCTGCTGGCCGCCCAGGAACGGGTCCACCCCGAGCAGGTCGCGCGGATCGCCGGTGAGGCGGCGGCCGGTCTCGCCGCCGCGCACCGCCAGGGCATCGTCCACCGGGACATCAAGCCGGGCAACCTGATGCTGGACGCGGACGGTTCGGTGAAGATCGGCGACTTCGGCATCGCCCAGTTCGTCGACGACCCGTCGACCGCGCTGACGACGGCCGGTCACATTGTGGGCACCAGCCTCTATCTGGCGCCCGAGCGGGCTCTGGGACGTACGGCGGACTCCGCGTCCGACATGTACTCGCTGGGCTGCGTCGTCTACCAACTGCTGCTCGGGCAGCCGCCGTTCAAGTCCGACACGGCGACCGCCACGCTGTACCAGCATGTCGACACGCCGCCGGTCCCGCTACGGCAGCGCGGCGTCGACATCTCGGCCGCCTTCGACGCGTACCTCCTCGGCCTGCTGGCCAAGAAGCCCGAGGAGCGGCCCACCGCGCAGCAGGTCTCCGACTGGTTCCGTACCGACGCCTGGCGCGGCCGCCCGGAGGCCCTGCCGAAGCCCGCCTCCCGCCGCGCCGCCCCCGCCCCTTCGCCGTCCGCACCGGCGGCGCCCGCGGGCCCGTCGACGTACCGACTGCCGCAGCCCACCGGCCGAAGACGCTCCACCACGTCCCGCTCCACCACGGTCAGGTCCGCCGCCTCCCGGTCCGCGCCGGCCCGTCGCCGCAGTACGCGGGAGGCGATCCGGCGGCGGCCGAGGGTGGCGAGCGCCATCGCGGGTACGGCGACCTTCCTGGCGGCCGTCTACCTCGGGATGATCCTGTTCTCCCCGGACTCCAGCTCGGCCGACACCCCCGGCCCCTCCCCCTCCGGACCGGCCTCGCAGGAGGTCCAGGACGGCGGACAGCAGCCGGAGCGGGGGCAGGGGCAGCAGCGGGAAGAGGACGACGAGCAGGACGACTGAGTCCCGCCCGCCCCTCAGCCAGCTACCAGCGGTCGTGGACCGCCGGGCGGATGGACCGGTCGTACAGCTCCCGTACGGCGTCCAGCGTGGCCTGCGGCAGCGGCGGCAGAGCGGCGGCCGCCGCATTGGCGCGGGCCTGTTCCACCGAGCGTGCGCCGGGGATCACGCTGGTCACGCCGGGCTGCTGGATGATCCAGCGCAGCGCGGTCTGCGCCGGAGTGGCGCCCTCGGGAGCCAGTTCGGCGAACTCGGCGGCGGCCGCGATCCCGGTCGCGAAATCGATGCCGGAGAACGTCTCGCCCTGGTCGAACGCCTCGCCGTGCCGGTTGTACGTGCGGTGGTCGTCGGGGCCGAAGACCGTGTCCTTGGTGTATTTGCCGGAGAGCAGCCCGGAGGCGAGCGGGACCCGCGCGATGATGCCGACGCCCGCGGCGGCGGCCGCCGGAAGGACCTCGTCCAGGGGCTTGAGGCGGAACGGGTTGAGGATGATCTGCACGCTCGCGACGCCCGGCCGGGCGATGGCGGCCAGCGCCTCGGCGCAGGTCTCCACGCTCACCGCGTAGGCGGCGATCCGCTGCTCGTCGACCAGGGTGTCCAGGGCGTCGTAGACGGCGTCGGAGGAGTAGACGGCGGTGGGCGGGCAGTGCAGTTGTACGAGGTCGAGCGTGTCGACGCCGAGGTTGGCGCGGGATCGGTCGTTCCAGGTACGGAAGTTGTCCAGGACGTAGTTCTCCGGGAGCTGGTCGGCGCGCCGGCCCATCTTGGTGGCGACGAAGACGTCCGCGTCCGGGCGGTTCTTGAGGTAGCGGCCGATGAGCTGCTCGCTGCGGCCGTCTCCGTACACGTCCGCGGTGTCGAAGAAGGTGACGCCGGAGTCGACGGCCGCGTCGAGGACGTCGAAGGCGTCGCTCTCCCCGACCTCTCCCCAGTCGCCTCCGAGCTGCCAGGTGCCCTGTCCGACGACCGAGACGTCACGGCCGGTCCTGCCGAGTGTGCGCTGTTCCATAAGGATCATGTTATTCCGCTTCTCCCGCGAAGAGTGGTGGGCGGCGGCAGGAGCACCTCTGCCGCCGTCCACCGTCCGTGGGCCGCCCTCGGCCGGGCAGGGGTCAGGCCGAGCGGGGTGGGGGCCGGCGCCTGTGCGTGGAGGACCCCGCGTACAGGCACCGGGGCTGCTGGTTCACCGCGGCCGGCGGGCCGCGTCTCTCGTCCGTGCGGACCGCCGGCGGCAATCCGGCGGTCAGTCGCTGGTGGTCACGCGGACGTGGTCGACGACGAGCTGCGACGGGAAGGGCGTGGAGCCGTCGGGGTCACCGGGCCAGAAGCCGCCGACCGCGAGGTTGAGGATGAGGAAGAAGGGCTTGTTGAACACCCACTCCTTGCCGCCGAGGTCGGCGGGGGTGCGCCGCTGGAAGACGTTGCCGTCGACGGACCAGGTGATGGAGTCGGGTGCCCAGTCGACGGCGAAGGTGTGGAAGTCGTCGGCGAAGGCCTCACCGTTCGGCAGCGTGTAGCCGGCGCCGATGCCCTCGGCGCCGGAGTAGCCCGGTCCGTGCAGGGTGCCGTGGACGGTGCCGGGTTCGAAGCCGACGTTCTCCATCACGTCGATCTCGCCGCTCTGCGGCCAGCCGACGTTGCCGAAGTCGTCGCCCAGCATCCAGAACGCGGGCCACATGCCCTGGCCGCGCGGGACCTTGACCCGGGCCTCGACGTGCCCGTAGGCGGCGGCGAACTTGCCGGCCGTGTTCAGCCGGGCGGAGGTGTACTCGCAGGTGCCGTACCAGCACTGGTAGTTGCCGGGGTTCTCCTTGCGGGCGGTGATCACCAGGTTGCCCTGGCCGTCGAGGGCGGCGTTGCTGTTGCCGCCGGTGTAGTACTGGCGCTCGTGGTTGTTGACGTTGTCGCCGGTCTCCAGCTGCCACTTCGAGCCGTCGACCGCCGAGCCGGCCGGCCCGTCGAAGGTGTCCTCGAAGGTGACGGCGGCCGGGCCGGGCGCGGCGGCGGATCCGGGCGCCGCGGAGGCCCCGCCGGGCAGGGTGGCGAGGAGGGCGGAGCAGCAGAGCAGGGAGGCCGCGTAGAGGGCGGTGCGGCGGCGCCGGGAGCGGGCGGGCACGGCTTTGTGCGGGTGGCGCAAGGTCATCACATCGCTTCGTGGGGGGACATGTGCATGACAGATCGACACCGAGAGGTGAACGGTTGGGGCGAACACCTCGGGCGCATATTTCACTTCTTGATTTAAGGGAGTGCCGCAGGAGCCGTCAATAACCTGGTCCAGACCGAAGGGCGAACGGACTATTCCTTTGGCATATGCATCTGAACGCGGCAGGCCCCGCCGTGCGGTTCCCTCCGGGCAGCGGCAGAGTGGAGACACCGACCCGGCGGCGCGGCCGAGCCGCACCGGACAGCGCCGCGGCACCGGGCGGTCCGGGCGGAGGGAGCACGGCATGCGGGACAACGGCGTACCGGGACCCCGTTTCGACGGCGTGCCACGGCCTCACTTCGTCGTGCAGATCCATGACGCGCGACGCCTGCACTTCGACTTCCGCCTGGAGGTCGACGGCGTACTCAAGTCCTGGGCGGTTCCGCGCGGCCCGTCGGAGAACCCGAGCGACCGCCGCCTCGCCGTGGAGACGGAGGACCACCCGCTGGAGTACCGCGAGTTCGAGGGGGTCATTCCGCGGGGCGAGTCCGGCAGCGGCACGGTCATCGTCTGGGACCAGGGCACCTACGAGCCGCTCGGCCACGACGGAGAGGGCGACGCGGTCCCCTTCGCGGAGTCGCTCGCTCTCGGCCATGCCACGTTCTGGCTCCACGGGTCCAAACTGCACGGCGAGTTCGCGCTGACCCGCTTCCGGGTGGGCGACGAGCCGGAGAGCGGCGGCCGGGAGGCGTGGCTGCTGATCAAGGCCAACGACCGCCTCGCCGTGCGCGACCGGCCGGGCTCGCCGGATCCGTACCACGCCAGATCGGCGCGTACGGGACGGACGCTGCACCAGGTGGCGGTGGCGGCGGCACGGGGCGAGGGGGGCTGAGGGCGAAGTCGTACGTCTTCGCTGTCTACGCTCCCGGGTCGGCGTCGGGGTCCGCCAGCCGGGCCAGGAGGTCCGCGTAGAGCGGGCGCCGGTCGGGCCGGGCATGCGACACGGCCCGGCGCAGTACGGGGAGAGCCGCCGGGCCGAAGCCGGTGACCGCCTCCCGCGCGGCGGTGCGGACCACCGGTTTCGGATGGCCGAGGAGCCGGACCAGCTCCGGCAGCGCGGGCTCCCACCCCGCGCGGCCGAGCGTCCGCGCCGCCATGCGCACCACGTCCGGGAGCGGGTCGGAGAGCAGGATCACCGTCGACCGGGCGTGGTCGGCCCGGTCCAGGAGGGCGCGCGAGGCCCGGTGGGCGTGCAGGCGCACGCCGGCTCGCGGGTGGCGCAGCAGCTCCTCGATCACCGCGTGCAGCGCCGGGTCCGATGCGCCGCCGGGCGCCGGTGTGCGTTCCTCGACGAGGCGACCGAGGGCGCGGCGGATCTGCTCGGGCGCGCCCGTGCGGGCCAGGTCGAGCAGGTCCGGCAGGGCCGGGCGGTGGACCGCCGGGGCGGCCGGAGCGGGGGCGCGCAGGGCGTTCAGCGCGGCGGTGTCCTCCGCCTCGGCGTCCGGCCCGCGCAGGGGTCCGGCCACGAGGACGAGGCGGTCGGCCAGGGCGTCACGGCCCTCGTCGCGCAACCGCCGCCGCACGAGGTCGAGTTCGGGCGTACGCAGCAGGGGGCGGCCCGCCAGCAGGTCCAGGAGGCCGTGGTCGCCCGCCTCGACGCGCGGGCCGAGCACCTGCGCCAAGGCATCGGCGGGCACCCGGTCCAGCACCTCACGGGCGGCCGCGTGCACGGCGGGCGGACCGTGCTGCCACCGGTCCAGCAGCATCGGGACGAGCGGCGGCAGGTCCCACGGCCGCAGCCGCCCCGCGCACCGCAACGCCCGCTCCGGCAGCACCTCTTCGGCGCACAGCTCCACCGCATCCAGGCCCGCCGGCGTACGAGCAAGGCGGTCGACAGCGGCGTCGGGAGCCCCTTCGACGCGGCCGCGCAGATACGCACGGACCACGGCCAGCGCCACCTCCGGCTCCGGCCGGCCGGCCAGGACCCGGGCGGCGGCGTTCCGGCGGTCCGGATCGTCTGCCTCCAGCATGGCCAGAAGCAGTTCCTGCCGGGCGGACGAGTGCGGCTGGTCCGGTTCGTCGAGCCGAACGGGCGGAGTTGATTCCGTGCGGATCTCGGCGACCGTCCATGGCGGTGCGCCGAGGGGCTGGAGTGCGGTCATCCAGTCGAGGACCGGACCGCGTACGTCGGGCCCGGCGGCCGGGTAGGCCTCGATGAGCGCGTGCAGCAACTGCCGGGAGCGGGGTACGCCGGTGGCACCCCGGAAAACACCGTCGACGCCGCTCCGCCGGAACTCCGCCAGCGCACCGGACGTCCGCACGGCCTCCCGCAACACCTCGCGCCCGCCGGCCGGCACCCCGGCCGCCGCCTCCGGTACGCCGAAGGCCTCGCGCAGCACGTCCGGCGCGGTCCGCCAGGGGTCGGGGCCGAGGTGGGCGGCGGCGAGCGCCCGGTCGACGTCGGCCCGGACCAGTACCGCCCCGCACCGCCGGAGCAGGGAGAGCGTCAGGGCCGGAGAGACGGAGGGCACGTGCCGGAGCGCACGCAGTCGCTCCACGACGGTGAAGCGCTGCACGGCGGACAGCGCGGGCTCGACCGCGTCCACCGCGTCGAGCAGCTCCACCGCGCACTCCTCGGGTCCTCCGCCGCCCACGGCCTCCTCGAACGCCTCGGCCACCGTCCCCGCGTACCGCCCGAGGACCGCCACCTCTTCGGTCGTCCACGGGGCCGGGCACAGCCGCAGCGCGCACCACAGCAGGCGGAGGCGGAGACGCACCGGCGCGGTACTGTCCGCCAGGGCCAACCAGCGGCCCAACTGGGTGCGCAGTTCGGGGCGTTCGCGAGCCAAGGCGGGATCCGGCGGTACGGCTCGGTGCGCGATCCGCAAGGCGGAGACGGGGTCCCAGCCGCCGCGCAGCAGGTCCGACACCTCCGGATCGGCCACGACCGTTCGCCCGCAGTCATCTTGACGAACTGTCAGCAGGCCCATCGCCGCCAGCGGTTCCGTCAGATCCTGGACGGAACCCGAGGAGAGGCGGACCCCGCCGTCGGCGACAAGCGCCAACAGAGCGGGCGCGACCGGTGAGTTCTGCGCGTACAGGGCGAGCACCGAACGCGCCGAGGGTACGCCGTCGAGACCCGCCAGCAGGAGCCTGCGGGCCCGCTCGTCCCGGCTCTCCTCGGCGGCGGCGAGGAGCGTGGCCGCGTACGCCTCGCCCAGAACGGCCCGCAGCGCCCGCGTCAGAGCGTCCCGCAGGCCGGGGTTGTCGTCGCTGCCGAGCCGCCGCAGGAGGTGCGGCACGGCGGCGGGTGAGCCCGCGCGGACCAGGGTCTCGGCGGCGGTCTTCCGGATGTTCATGTTCGGATGGCCGAGACAGGCGGCCACCGCCTCGGCCGACCGGTCGGCCCGCGCCGCCCCGAGTGCCCGGAGTGCCTGCCGTACGGTCCGGATGTCCGGCGACGCGGTGAGCGGGAGCAGCGTCGCGGACAGGGCCCGCGCGTCGTTGCCCGAGGTGTCGTGGGCGAGCAGGGCGATGACGTGCTTGCGTACGTGCGGATCGCGGCTGCGCAGCAGGCGGTGCACCCGGGGCCGGGTGTGCGGGGCGGCGGGGATCCGGAGCAACGCCTTGAGCAGTACGGCCTGCTCGGCACCGGTCGTGCCGGGCCGGTCCACCAGGTCGAGCACCGTGGCGGCGAGGAGCGCGTGGCCGGCCGCGGAGGCGTCCTCGGCGTCCAGCAGGCAGACGGGCCGTATCCGGCATCGTGCGTGGAGGCGGCGGCCGAGGGCTTGGACGGCGGCCAGGACGGCGTCGGGGAGTTCGGGCTCTCCGGGCGGGCGTGAGGTGTGGGGGCGCAGTCCCTCTTCACGTGATCGGCGGCGCCGCTCCTGGGCCGAGGGCGGCTGCTCGGACGCGCCGAGGTCGCCTGCGACGCGGAGGAGGAGGTCGGCGACGAGGGGCAGGGTCGCCGTGCCGGCGTGTTCTGCGGTGCGGAGCAGCGCTGCCACGGGGTCGGCCTCGTCCGGGCGGGAGCGGAGGACGGCGAGTTCCCGCTCGTCGGGCGCGCCGAGGTCGGCCGCGATGCGGGGCGGCAGGTCGGCGGGGTCGAGCCGGGCGAGGAGGCGGCGGCGCCGGGCGGGCTCGGTCGTGAGGTGCCACAGGAGCTCCAGCGCCGGGCCGCGTACGGCACGGAGGACGGGCGCGATCCCCGCGTGGTCCCGCACCGCCCACGGGGCGTACCGGGCCACGTCGTCCCCGTACTCCCCGACGCCCAGCCCCCGGGCGAGCGCCGCCTCCGTACGGGCGCCGCCGATCGCCTCCAGCGCGGCCAGCGCCTCGACGGGGGCCGTGGGCAGCGCGGCCAGTACCGCTTCCTCGGCGGCCGTGGGACGCAGGACCCGGATCGCGCCGAGGATGGCGCGCGGGGCGGCAACGACCGGCAGGAGCCGGGCCACGGCCTCGCCCACCGGGATGTCGGCCGCGCCCTGCCCGGCCAGGGCGACCAGGAGGTCCAGGCGGCGTGGCCAGTCGGATGCGGTGGGCGGTGCGTCGAGCAGGGCCTCGAAGAACGCCCGGCGGCAGGTGTGGAGGACGGTGGCGACGTCCTCGGCCGGAATCGTGTGGTCGGCCAGGGCCAGACCGAGGACGGGTCCGACGTCCGGCACCGTCGGGAAGTGGCCCCGCCGGTGCAGACCGCCCAGGCAGGCCAGTACGGGTCCGGCGAAGAGCAGCGGATCGGCGGCGGCCTGCTTGAGGAGGCGGCCGATGTCGGTGCGTTCCGCGAGGCCGCCGAGGAGTTCGACGGCCTGGCGACGCGGGGCGGGGTCGGCCGTCACGTCACCGGCGATGTCCAGGAGCAGGTCGCGGTGGCCGTGCCGAGCGGCTGTGGTGAGGAGCGCAGACGCGTACGGCTTCCCCGCAGCCGGGGCGTACCGGCCCCACGCCTCCACCAGCCCACGCACCACGGCCGATTCCAGCGGCACCACCACCGCCCACGGCTCGGCCAGTTCGAGCAGCGCGGCCCTCACCACGCCCGTGTCCGGGGCGTCGAGCAGCCGGACCAGCAGCCCGCGCACGGAGGCAGGCGCGAGGAGGCCGGCATGCAGTCCCGCGCGCGCCAGACGCAGCGCCTCGTCCTGGAGCACCGGATCCGTGGTGGCGGCCAGTTCGGCGACGAGCCGCTCGGGTCGGTGCGCGTCCAGGACGGCGATGGAGCGCACGGCCTGGTAGAGGGGCTCTCCGGCCGGTTCGGTACGGGCGACGGCGGGATCGGCGAGCAGCTCCGCCCGCAGCCAGGCGGTCCGCACCGGGGCGGGCCACTCACCCGTACGCCGGTCGGGCAGCGGCCGATGGCCGCGCCGCAGCCGCCCGTGGAGCTCCGCGAGGACGAGGGACTCCTCCGGCGTGGTCCCCGCGCCATCGGGCAACAGACGCGCCAGCAGTGCCTGTTGATCCGTTCCGGCGGCGTACGGAGGGCTCGTGCGCTCGGCGAGAAGAGCGAGGCCGAGATGGCGTACGCGGGGGTCGCGGTGGCGGACCAGCCGGCCGAGCAGCTCCGGGGAGCAGCTCCGGGCGTCGAGGTGCCGGGCGAGAAGACCGGCGTCGGCGCGGACGAGAGCGGCCTCGATCGGCTCCTGCGGAGGTGTGGTCACCCGGGGATCGTAGACACCCGCCCGCACGGCGAACCGCCGGGCCCGGCATGGTCCGAACGAGAGGCCGAGCCCCACGCCTGGTTCCGCCCCGCCTCCTCCTGGCCGATGATGTTGCCCAGGGCCGTCACCCCAGCAAGGCACCAGCAGAACACCGGCCGTCCGTCGAAGGGGCTGTGATGCGCGAGATGCCACCGGAATCGGGCCCAGGCGCGGACTCCGGTCCGGATCCGGATTCCGCTCCGGCTCCGGCCCCGCCACCGGCCACCCCTGACCCGAGCCGGCACGCCCAGGTGATCGTCGTCGGAGCCGGTCCCGCCGGTTCGTCGGCCGCGTACCACCTGGCCCGGTCCGGGCTCGACGTGATCCTGCTGGAGAAGGCCCGCTTCCCCCGGGAGAAGGTCTGCGGCGACGGCCTCACCCCGCGCGCGGTGCACCAGCTGATCCGGATGGGCGTCGACATCTCCGCGCCGGGGTGGACGCGTTCGCGCGGAATGCGCTGGGTGGCCGGGGAGCACCGGGTGCACATCGACTGGCCCGCGCTCGGGCGCTATCCGGACTTCGGGCTCTCACGCAGCCGCCACGACTTCGACGACATCCTGGCGCGCCATGCCGTGGCGGCCGGGGCGCGGCTGTACAGCGGTTGGAAGGCGGAGCGGCCGCTGACCGACCGGGCGGGCCGGGTCACGGGGGTCACCGCGACCTCGGACGCGCCGGACGTCCCGGACCCGGTCGGCTTCCACGCGCCCGTCGTGATCGCGGCCGACGGCGCCTCGGCGCGGCTCGCCCTGGCGCTGGGTCTGGAGCGGGACCCCCGGCGGCAGATCGCGACAGCCGCCCGCCGCTACTACCGCAGCCCGGAGCGCTCGCGGGAGGAGTACCTGGAGCTCTGGGCCGACCTCCGCTTCCCCGGCGACGGGCCGTACCTCCCCGGGTACGGCTGGATCTTCCCGATGGGCGACGGCCGGGTCAACGTCGGGCTCGGGGCACTCCCCCACCGCCGGCACGGCAAGGCGGACCTCCGCGCCACCCTGGACCAGTGGCTGGCCCGGACGCCGGAGGAGTGGGGGCTGCGCGAGGAGAACGCCGAGGGTCCGGTCCGCAGCGCCGCACTGCCGCTCGGTTTCAACCGCCATCCGCTGTACGCGCGCGGGCTCCTGCTCGTCGGCGACTCCGGCGGCATGGTCAGCCCGTGGAACGGCGAGGGCATCGGCCAGGCCCTGGAGGCAGGCGAGGCCGCCGCCGAGACCGCGGCCCTCGCTCTGGCCCACCCCGAGGGCGCGCGGCGCGAGCAAGTGCTGCGCGGTTACCCGGTGGAAATGAACCGCCGCTGGGGCCGCTACTACCGCCTCGGCAACGCGGCCGCCGACGTGGTCTTCAGCCGCTCCGGGTTCCAGCCCGTGCTCAACCGGTACGTCATGAACTCGCCGTTCCTCCTGAACACCCTGGCCCGCCTCCTCACCGACCTCACGGACAAGCCTTCGCGCGATGTGATCGATCATGTCCTCAACACCGCGTTCCGCATCGTCCCGGCTCCACGGCCGGGCCGCGCACCCGGGCGGCCCGGGAGAGCGGCGCGGTGACGTACGCGTACGCTCCGGAGGAACGGACCCATGACCGGCACGGGCACCACGATCACCGCACGAGGACTCAACCGCGCGACCCTCGCCCGGCAGTTGCTGCTGCGGCGCGAGGCGCTGGACGCGGCCGAAGGCGTACGGCGGGTGGTCGCGCTCCAGGCCCAGCAGCCGGCCTCGCCGTACGTCGCGCTCTGGAACCGGCTCAGCGGCTTCGACCCGGCCGGCCTGGACACCGCGTTCGCGGAACACCGCGTGGTCAAGGCGACCTTGATGCGCCTCACCCTCCACGCCGTGCACGCCGAGGACCACCCGGCCTTCCGGGAGGCCATGCATCCGGTGGTGCGCGCCTCGCGGCTGGGCAGCCGCTTCACCGCGTCCGGGCTGACGGCCGAGGACGCCGAAGCCCTGGCCCCCCGGCTGCTGGAGTTCGCGGACCGGCCCCGGACCGGCGCCGAGTGCGAGGCGTGGCTGGGTTCGACGGGTACGTGGCCGGGGTGTGGCGGCCGGTCGCCGGGGGTGTCGAGGCGACCGCGTTCCACCCGCTCCCCGAGGACGTCTGGGAGCTGCTCGGCGTCGAGGCCCGGTCGCTGGCCGCGTTCCTGGCCGACCGTGAACCGGAGGTCTACCGGCGCTACGGCCACTGGTGGAGCCGCCTGCCGGAAGCCACGGTGCGGATGCTGCCCGCAGGTTGATCCCGGAACCCGCCGACGGATGCTCTACAGCCCTGTAGATTCACCTCTGCCGGTCCATCAGGGATCCGGATGACCACTCTCGTCAGCTCCGCCCGCCGCGAGGCCCCCAGAGAAAGCAGCAACCATGTTCGGGATCGGCGAGCTCACTCTCCTCCTCCTGGTGATCGTGGCGGTGCTGGCCGTGAAGAGGCTGCCCGATCTCATGCGGTCGGCCGGAAAGGCCGCACGCATCCTCAAGAGCGAGAAGCGGGCGATGAAGGACGAGGACGGCGGCCCGGACCGGTCGTCCCCCCGCGTGATCCGCGGGGAGACGACCGAGCGGGACCCGCTCTAGGACGCCGTCGGCGGGTGGAGCAGCCGGGCCAGGAGGTCGTCGAGGCTGACCATTCCGGAGAGCCGGCCCTGCTCGTCGCGTACGACGGCGATCGTCGCGCGGCGCTCGCGCAGCCGCTCCACGGCATGGGCGACCGTCTGGTCCGGCGCCAGCTCCGGCACCGGCCGGGCCAGCGCCCGCGCCGACACGTCCCGGCCGCCGGCACGGGCGACCAGGGCGTCGCGGGCGTGGACGGATCCGAGCACCCGCTCCCCGTCCCGTACGAGCAGGCGGGTGCGGTCGGCCCCTGAGGCGACGGCGAGGATCCGGTCGAGGTCCGCGTCGGCGGGTACGGTCGTGATCCGCTCCACCGGGATCTGGAACGCGGCCACCGGGGTGAACGGTTCGGTCAGCGACCGGGTCACCAGTCCGGAGTCGCCCTTGCTGATCAGCCCGAGGCGTTCGGACTCCTCGATGAGGTGGGTCAGCTGGTCGCGGTTGTGCACGGAGGTCAGCTCGTCGCGCGGGGTCACCCGGCAGAGCCGTACCAGCGCGTTGCTGACCGCGTTCAGCACCCGGATCAGCGGGCGTACGGCGTTGACCACCGCGCGGAACGCCGGGCTGAGGAGCATCGCGGAGCTCTCCGGATGCGCGATGGCCCAGGACTTGGGCGCCATCTCGCCGACCACCATGTGCAGGAAGACCACGATGATCATCGCCAGGGCGAAGGCGATGCCGTAGCTCAGCCCGGCGGGCAGGCCGAGCCGCTCCAGGAGCGGGTCCAGCTCGTGCGAGATGGCGGGCTTGGAGACGGCGCCGAGGCCCAGCGTGCAGAGGGTGATGCCGAGCTGGGCGCCGGCGAGCATCAGCGACAGCTCGCGCATCCCGGCGAGGGCGGCCTTGGCACCGCGCCGGCCGGCCAGGACCGCCTGTTCCATGCGGTGGTGCTTGGCGGCGACCAGGGCGAACTCGGCGGCGACGAAGAAGCCGCTGCCGATCAGCAGCAGGACGGTGACGAAGAGCGCCATGGGGAAGCTCATGCCTGCGGCTCCTGTTCGATACGGACGTACTCGGCCACGTGCCGGTCGAGCGTGCGGACCGTGATCCGTACGCCGGAGACGGTGAGGTGGTCCCCGACCGTCGGGAAGCGGCCGAGCCGGTCGATGATCAGTCCGGCGAGGGTGTCGTAGTCGCCCTCCTCGGGCAGCGCGATGCCGGTGGCCTCCTCGATCTCGTCGAGACGGCGCCCCGCGTCCACCACCCAGCCGGTCCCGTCGGCGACCGCGGGTTCGTCGACCGCGTCGGACTCGTCGGCGATCTCCCCGACCAGCTCCTCGGCGATGTCCTCGTACGTGACGATGCCCGCCACACCGCCGTGCTCGTCCAGCACGACGGCGAACTCGTCGTCCCGCTCACGCATCTGCGCGACCGCCGCCGGGAGCTTCAGGATCTCCGGCAGCAGGAGCGGGCGGCGGGCCAGCTCACCGGCGGTGGTGCGGCCGACGTCGGCGGCGGGCAGCCCCATCAGCTCCCGTACGCCCAGCACTCCGGCCGGGTCGTCGGGGTGGTCGCCGAGGACCGGGTAGTTCGAGTGGCCGTGGCGGGCGATCAGCTCGACGGCCTCCAGCGCCATGGCGTCGCGGCGCACGAAGGCGACGTCGGCGCGCGGCACCATGACCTCGCCCAGCGTGCGTTCGGAGAACTCCAGGGCGTGATCGACGAGTTCGGCCGTGGCGGTGGGCAGTTCGCCCTGTTCGTGGGATTCGCCGATCAGATGGCCGAGCTCCTCCAGCGTGGCGCCGTGGTGGAGTTCCTCGACCGGTTCGATGCCGATGCGGCGCAGCAGCCGGTTGGCCGCGCTGTCGAAGATGTGGATGACCGGGCCGACGATCCGCAGGTAGATCAGTGTCGAGACGGCCATGGACTTCGCCAGCCGCTCCGGTACGGCGAGGGCGAGGTTCTTGGGCGCGAGTTCGCCGAGCACCATCTGGATGACGGTCGCCACGACGAACGAGAGCGTGACGGAGATCACCGAGACCACTCCGCCGGGGAGGCCGGTGCCGTCCAGCGCCGGCTTCAGCAGGGTCGACACCGACGGTTCGGCGAGGAAGCCGACGATCAGGCCGGTGACGGTGATGCCGAGCTGGGCGCCCGAGAGCATGAAGGAGAGCCGCTCCAGGACCTTCACGGCCCGGGCGGCCCGCTTGTCACCGGCCGCGGCCTCCCGGGAGAGGGTCAGGCGGTCGGCGGACACATAGGCGAACTCCTGGGCCACGAAGTAGCCCGTCCCCGCGGTCAGGACGAACACCGCCAGGAGGCCGAGCAGGGCGGCGGTCATCGCTCACTCACCGCGTAAGGGACCGGTTCGGGATTCGGTGGAGCCGGATGTTCGGACTCCGAGGGCCCCGAAGGGCCCGGACTGGCAGACAACGCACAACTCCTTATCGCCGGGCCCACGAACTTTACAGCCACGTAGACCTGTCGAGGTCGGGAGCCCGGTGGCTCGATTTCGGCGGCTCCGGAAGCGCGGGGGAACTCGTCCGCGGGGCCGCGCAGTTCTGCTGGCGGCCCCGTCCGGGGCCGGCCGCCGCCGTGGCGGCCGAACCAGCTCTCAGGAGGCATGCAGTGGCCCAGATCGACCTGGACAAGGTGCTCGACAAGGCTTACGCGGACAAGGACCTGCCCACCATCCTCGCGGCTCCGGTCTCGGCGCTGAAGGGCGTCTCGGACCGCGACGGTGAGCTGCTCCAGGAAGCGTTCGGTGTGAAGACGGTGGCAGATCTGGCCAAGTTGAAGTACGTCCGGTGGGCCCAGGCACTCGCCGCGCTGGACACCGGCGCGTCCTGACCCGAGCGCTCCGGCCCACCGGACGTGTCCGGTGGGCCGGAGCCCCTCACAGCGGCGTCGCCGCCGCCTCCAGGACGAGGAAGAGCGCGACGGCCGCGTTGAGCGCGGAGAGCGCCGAGACCGTCGTCCCTGCGGCGGCGACGAAGGCGGCCGCACCGGCCGGGGTGAGCGCGGGCGGCCAGCCGCGGTCCGGCGGCACCGGGCCCAGCAGCGCGGCCACCCGGCGCGGCACCGGACCCGCGGCGGCGAAGCCGGCCACGGCGGCGGCAGCGGGGCCCGGGCCGGAGATCAGCGCCGCCTTGCCGACCGCCCGGGCCGTCAGCCGGCGGTCGCCGGTGACACGGGCCGCCTCCTCGTCCGCCCAGCGCTCGGTGGAGTAGACGAGGGCCGCCTGCAGGGGCCGCAGCAGCGGGTTGACGCAGCCGGCCAGCCGGGTGGCCAGCAGCAGCCGGTGGTGGCGGCCCTCCAGGTGGGCCCGCTCATGGGCGAGCAGCGCCCGGCGCTCGGCGGGGTCCAGGGCGGCGAGCATGGCGGTGGAGACCATGATCCGGCCCGGTGAGCCGGGCAGCGCGTAGGCGTACGGCACGTCGTCGGGCAGGACCGCGAGGTCGCCGCCGCCCGGCAGGCCGGCGAGCGTGCGGTGGGCGCGGGCGCGGAAGCGGTAGTGGCGGTGGAGGGTGAACCCGCAGGCCATCGTCACGGCGACGAGCGCCAGGATGGACGCCTTGCCGGCGAAGGCGTCGTGCGGGACGGCATCGCGTACCTCGTCGTCGGACCAGCCGTCGGGCAGCGGGTTGCCGGGCAGTTGCGCGGTGCCGACCACCACCAGCAGCCCGAGGCAGACCAGGCTGCAGGAGGCGAGGATCACGGCGACGGTGGCCAGCAGGCGTGCGGCTCTCCGTGGGTGCAGGTGCTGCTCGGCCAGCCGCGCGATCGGCAGCGCGGTCAGCGGCAGGACCAGGGGCAGGTACACGAAGACGCCCATCGTCAGGCCTCCGGCCGGTCCGTCGGCGCGCCGGGGCCGCCGGGGCCGCTGTCGGCGAGCAGCGAGCGCAGCAGCTCCTCGTCGTCCGCCGAGAGGACGGAGACGAAGCTGGAGAGCACCGCGTCCCGGTCGCTCTGCTTGTCCAGGAGCCGCCGCATGCGCAGTGCGGCGAGACCGGCCTCGTTCGCCACGGGCTGCCACAGGACGGGCCGTTTGGGCCCGGTCCTGGTCACCGCCTGCTTGGCGTGCAGCCGGGTCAGGATCGTGATGACGGTGCTGTACGACAGGCCGCCGCCGAGCCGTCGCAGCACCCAGGCCGCGGCGACCGGCTCGGTCGCCTCGCCCAGCACGGAGAGCACCTGGGCCTCCAGCTCGCCCTGGCCCCGCCTGCGGGCAGACGTTCCCCGTTCGCCACCGGCTCCTTCGGTGTCCACCGTCCGGGCCCCCTCTCCCTCTGATCCTTCTGCGGCCCGATCCCTGCCGTTCATCTGCCGGGCACCGGGAAATCGTATCCAGCCCCCGGTGCGCCGGCGACGCCTCCGGCCCGGCTCCCACGGGGTTCCCACCTGGCCCGGAAAATCTACAGTGTTGTAGATTTCCTGGTGGTACCGCAGCGTGCCCGCACCGTCACCACACATAGGGAGAAACACCATGGGCGTGAGCCTGGCCAAGGGCGGAAATGTCTCGCTGACCAAGGAGGCCCCGGGGCTGACCGCGATCCTCGTCGGCCTCGGCTGGGACGTCCGTACGACCACCGGCACCGACTACGACCTCGACGCGAGCGCGCTGCTCTGCGACGAGTCGGGCAAGGTCCTCTCCAACGACCACTTCGTCTTCTACAACAACCTCAAGAGCCCGGACGGTTCGGTCGAGCACACCGGCGACAACCTGACCGGTGAGGGCGAGGGTGACGACGAGATCGTCAAGGTCGACCTCTCCGCGGTGCCGGGGACCGTCGCCAAGATCGTGTTCCCCGTCTCGATCCATGAGGCGGAGGGCCGGGGCCAGAGCTTCGGCCAGGTCCGCAACGCGTACATCCGCGTGGTGAACCAGGCGGGCGGCACGGAGATCGCGCGCTACGACCTCAGCGAGGACGCCTCCACCGAGACGGCGATGGTCTTCGGTGAGCTGTACCGGCACGGCGCGGAGTGGAAGTTCCGTGCGGTCGGGCAGGGTTACGCCTCCGGGCTGAGCGGCATCGTCGCCGACTTCGGCGTCGGCCTCTGACCTGACTCCACCGGCCCGGACACACTCCACACCACACCGAAGGCATCGAAGGCGGAACCATGACGATCAACCTCTCCAAGGGCCAGCAGGTCAGCCTCACCAAGTCCGGCGGCGGCGAACTCGGCGTCGTCCGGATGGGGCTGGGCTGGAAGTCGGCGCCCCGCAAGGGCTTCCTGGCCCGGCTGACCGCCCGTGACATCGACCTGGACGCCTCGGCCGTGCTCTTCGCGGGCCAGGCCCCTCAGGACGTCGTCTTCTTCCAGCACCTCACGAGTGATGACGGTTCGGTGCAGCACACCGGCGACAACCGGGTCGGCGGTGCTGGCGACGGCGGCGACGACGAGTCCATCGTCGTCGACCTGCGGCGCGTGCCCACCCACGTCGACCAGATCATCTTCACGGTGAACTCGTTCACCGGCCAGACCTTCGAGGAGGTCGAGGCGGCCTTCTGCCGTCTGGTCGACGAGAGCACCGGCCAGGAGCTGGCGCGGTACACGCTCACCGGCGGCGGGCGGCACACCGCGCAGATCATGGCCAAGGTCCAGCGGGCCGGTTCGGGGTGGCAGATGACCGCCATCGGCGCCTCGGCCGACGGCCGGACGTTCCAGGACCTGATGCCGGCCGTCGCGCAGCACCTGTAGCCGGGCCACCACCGGTGCGGAGGCCCGCGGGCCTCCGCACCGCGACACATCGATCGAAGGACAGCATGGGCAGACCATCCCCGCCCGGGGACCTCGGGCACCTCGGGCACCTCGGCGACGAGGACAGATCCGATTACGCGGAGGTGCTCGACGAGGTGCTCGCCTCGGCGGAGATCCAGCGGCTGCTGGAGGAATCCGGCGTCGGCGGCGGCCAGTTGCGGATCCGGGCCCTGGCCTCGGTGGCCCGTACGGCTCCGGAGGCCGCGGCGGAGTACCGGGCGTACGCGGCCCTGCGGCGCGAGCTGCACGCCCGGCACCGCGACGGCGGTCCCGCTCCGCTGTCGGGGCCGGGTCACCAGGAGCGGGCGGGCGCCGGTGCCCTGGCGGTCCTCGGGGTACTGACGCCGATTCTCGCCGCCGTCGCCGCGGCGACCTTCCTCCTGCTGGGGTACGGGCTCCGCCTCACCGGCGGCATGGCGGCGCTGGCCGGCACCCTCGTCCGGGTCGGCTGGGTCAGCCTCGCGATCGCGGCGGCAGCCGCCCTGGCCGGCATGGTCGCGCTGTACCGCACCGCCGCACTCCAGTCGGCGCCCGGCTCACCGCCCGGGGTGGACCGTTCGGCCGACCTGGAGCGGGCCCGGGAGATCTGGCGCACCGAGCTGCGGGACCGGGCGATCCGGCCGTTCCTGCTCCGGGAGCTCACGGAGGCGGGCCGCCCGGCCGAGGCGCCCGGCCACGGCTCGCGCTTCACCCCGCCCGCCTACGCGGGTCCCGACTTCAGCAGCCCGGGCTTCTCCGGCCCCGGCCACGGGACTCCCGGCACCGGATCACCGCAGCTGCCCGACGCCCGGCGCTGAGGCGAGCGCCCCCGGGGTGCTCGCCTCCGAGGCGCCTCAGGCGGAAGCCGACGCGTGTGAGCGGCGGCGGGCCGCGTCGACCAAGGCGGTCATGACGCGGGTGTCGTCGCCCATCTCCGGGTGCCACTGGACGCCGAGCACCAGGCTCTCGCGGTCCGGCAGTTCCAGCGCCTCCACCGTGCCGTCGGGCGCGTGGGCGGAGGCGATCAGGCCGGTGCCCAGACGGTCGACGGCCTGGTGGTGGTAGGCGGGCACCGTGGTCTGCTCCGGGACGGCCGTCGCGTACGCCGTACCGGGCACGGGGTCGACCGGGTGGCCGCCGAAGACGGCGTGTCCGCCGGTGTGGCCGTCCAGGTGCTGGTGCAGCGTGCCGCCGAGGGCCACGTTCATCAGCTGCATGCCCCGGCAGATGCCCAGCAGCGGGACGCCCTGGTCGATCGCCGCCTCGATCAGCGCCAGCTCCCAGGCGTCCCGCTCACGGGCCGGAGGCCCCGTACGGGGGTCGGGGTCGGCTCCGTACCGTGCCGGTTCCACGTCCGCTCCCCCGGCGATCACCACCCCGTCCAGCGCCGCCACGGTCTCCCGGGCCGCGTCCGCGGCCTCGTCCGGCGGCAGCAGCACCGCCAGTCCGCCCGCCGCCCGGACCAGGCGCGGGTAGGCGGCGGGCAGGAGCACCGCGGGCATCTCCCAGACGCCCCAGCGGGCCGGGTCCTGGTAGGTGCTGATGCCGATGACGGGCCGGGACATGGACGGCTCCTTCAGCTGTCTCGTGACGGATCGACGGTGGTGCGGGCGGGGTCAGTCGCGCTTGAGTTCGGCCTCCGCCGCCGCCAGTGCGGCGAACTCCTCCTCCGGGGCCGCCGCGACCAGCCGGTGGCGGCTGTAGAAGGCGAAGTAGGCGAGCGCCACCGCGTACACACCGAGCGCGATGAACGCCGCGTCCCGGTCCACCAGGAAGGTCGCCACCAGCGCCGAGCATGCCAGAACGAAGGCGACCGACGAGGTGCGCGCGCCGCCGGGCGTGCGGTAGGGCCGGGGCAGTTCCGGCTCGCGGTGGCGCAGCACGATGTGCGAGAGGGCCATGAGCGCGTAGCTGATGGTGGCGCCGAAGACGGCGACGTTGAGCATCCGGCCTCCGTTGCCGCTCCAGGCGGCCAGCGTGAAGCCGATGACGCCGGGGATGAGCAGGCCGAGGTACGGGGACTTGCGGCGGTTGGTGAGCGAGAGGAAGCGCGGCAGGTAGCCGGCCCGGGAGAGCGCGAAGAGCTGGCGGGAGCCGGCGAAGATGAGGGAGAAGAAGGAGGCCACCAGGCCCGCGAGGCCCGCGTAGTTGACGAAGCGGCTGAGGACGGTCGGCTCGCCGCTGCCCTGGAGGGCGACCACGAGCGGGTTCCCGGTCTCCTTGATGGCGTTGGCACCTTGGGCGCCGGTGGCGGAGACGAAGGTGATGAGGGCCAGGAAGACCAGCACGGCGAGCGAGATGGCCAGCGCCTTCGGCATCGAGCGGACCGGGTCCTTGGCCTCCTCTGCGGCGAGCGGTACGCCCTCCACACCGAGGAAGAACCACATGCCGAACGGGAACGCGGCCCAGATGCCGAGGAGTCCGTACGGCAGCCAGGAGTTGGAGCCGAACGCGGTGGCGTCGGCGGGGATGTCGTTGAGGCGGCCCGCGTCGAACTCGGTGAACGCGCCGACGGCGAAGATCAGCAGGGCGGCGACCGCGATGGCGGTCACGACCAGGCTGAAGCGGAGCGCCTCGCCGACGCCCCAGAGGTGGATGGAGATGAAGATCGCGAAGCAGGCGAGGTAGACCGGCCAGCCGGAGGTCAGCCCGAACAGGCCCAGCGACTCGACGTAGTCACCGATGAAGATCGAGATGGCGGCGGGCGCGAGGATGTACTCGATGAGGATGGCCGTGCCGGTGAGGAAGCCGCCCCAGGTGCCGAGGGCGCGCCGGGCGAAGCCGTAACCGCCGCCCGCGGTCGGCAGGATGGCGGAGAGTTCGGCCAGCGCGAAGACCAGGCAGGCGTACATGACGCCCATCAGGACCATGGCGACCGCGAGTCCGCCGAAACCGCCCTTGGAGAGGCCGATGTTCCAGCCGGAGAAGTCTCCGGAGACGACATAGGCGACACCGAGTCCGGTGAGCAGCAGCCAGCCGGCGCTGCCCCGCCTCAGGGTCCGGCGGTGCAGGTACGCGGCCGAGCCGGACGCACCGGGGCTTTCGGATTCGGGTGGTCCGGCGGGTGTTTCGGTTCCCTGAGCCATGAGGCGCTCCTGACGTCTGTCGACTTCGTCGGTGGCACTGCGTCGATCAAAGGTTCGTCGGCACACCTTTGTGGAACGTCGGCGCGGATGGCAAGGGGCGCGCGTTAAAGAGTGGTTACGGATTCGCCTCCGGGACGGGCCGGCCGCGGCCTTTCAGGCCAGGAAGCCCCGCAGCAGCGCCGCCGTACCGGCGCAGTGTTCGCGCATCATCTCGCGCGCCGCCTCCGCGTCCCGGTCGAGCACCGCCTCGACGACGGCCGCGTGCTGCTGCTGGGAGTGCTCCAGGTTGCGGACCAGCAACGGGATGCAGTCCAGGAGTTCGTTGAGGGTGGCGCGTACGGAGGCGTACCGCTCGGCGAGCGAGCGGGAGCCGGAGAGTTCGGCGAGGGTGAGGTGGAGCAGGGTGTCCTGGCGGCGGTAGTCCTCCAGCCGGGCGCCCTTAGTGGCCTCCAGGGCGGCCCGCAGCCGGCCGGCGCCGTCGGCCGCGAGCCCGTCGGCGCAGAGCCCGGCGGCCCCGGTCTCCAGCACCTCGCGGAAGCGCAGGGTGTCCTCCACGTCGACGGCGGCCACCCGGCGCAGGAGTTCGTCGCTGCCGTCGGCGGCGTTCGTCCGCGGGAGGACGAACGTGCCGCCGTAGCGGCCGCGGCGGCTCTCCACCATGCCCTGGTCCTGGAGGACCTTGAGTACCTCGCGCAGGGTCACCCGGCTGACGCCGAGGTGCTGGGAGAGTTCGCGTTCGGCGGGGAGGCGGTCGCCGGGCGGGACGAGGCCGAGGCGGAGCAGCTGCAGGACCTGCTCCAGGGTCTCCTCGAAGCCGTTGCCCGCGCGGACGGGCCGCAGGACGGCGGCGAGCGGGCCGGATCCGGCCTCCGCCGCCTCGCCGCCCGCCACCTCCTCGACGGCCCCCGGAGAGCCGTCGTCCGCCGCCGACCGGGTGCCGTCGGTTCTCCTTCTGGTGACCACTCGCGGATCCCCTTCCCAAGCAATGGTTCTCTGTCATACCTTAAGCCTCCCGGTTCACCCAAGGAGGAATCCCGTGGCAGACCGCACACCCCCGCTCACCGTCGACGAGCTCCGCTCACGCGTCACGGACGGATCGATAGACACCGTGGTGCTGGCCTTCCCGGACATGCAGGGCCGGCTTCAGGGGAAGCGGTTCGCGGCCGGTTTCTTCCTCGACGAGGTGCTGGAGCACGGGACAGAGGGCTGCAACTACCTGCTGGCCGTGGACACCGAGATGCGGACCGTCGACGGTTACGCGATGTCCTCGTGGGAGAGCGGCTACGGCGACTTCGGCATGGCCCCCGACCCCGCCACGCTCCGCCCGGTCCCCTGGCACGAAGGCACCGCGCTCCTCGTCGCCGACCTCGCCTGGCACGACGGCAGCCCGGTCGTGGCCGCGCCGCGCCAGATCCTGCGCCGCCAGCTGGACCGGCTGGCGGCGCTCGGCTACACGGCGCAGGTCGGCACGGAGCTGGAGTTCATCGTCTTCCGGGACAGTTACGAGGAGGCCTGGGACCGCGACTACCGCGGGCTGACCCCGGCCAACCAGTACAACATCGACTACTCCATCCTCGGCACCGGACGGATCGAGCCGCTGCTGCGCCGCATCCGCAACGAGATGCAGCAGGCCGGACTGACCGTCGAGTCGGCCAAGGGCGAGTGCAATCCCGGCCAGCACGAGATCGTCTTCCGCTACGACGAGGCGCTGACCACCTGCGACCAGCACGCCGTCTACAAGACCGGCGCCAAGGAGATCGCGGCCCAGGAAGGCGTCTCGCTGACCTTCATGGCCAAGTACGACGAGCGCGAGGGCAACTCCTGCCACATCCACCTCTCGCTCACCGACGAGAACGGCGCCAACGTGATGGCGGGCGACGGGCCGGACGGCATGTCCGAGCTGATGCGCCACTTCCTGGCCGGACAGCTCGCCGCCCTGCGCGACTTCTCCCTCCTCTACGCGCCGAACATCAACTCCTACAAACGCTTCCAGCCCGGTTCCTTCGCGCCGACCGCCGTGGCCTGGGGCGTCGACAACCGCACCTGCGCCCTGCGGGTCGTCGGCCACGGCCGCTCGATGCGCTTCGAGAACCGGCTGCCCGGGGGTGACGTCAACCCGTACCTCGCCGTCGCCGGACTGGTCGCCGCCGGTCTGTACGGGGTCGAGCACCGGCTGCCGTTGCCGGAGGCGTGTACGGGCAACGCCTACACCTCCGCGTACGACCAGGTGCCGACGACCCTGCGCGAGGCGGCCGAGCTGTGGGAGGCCAGCCCCATCGCCGCGGAGGCGTTCGGCGAGGAGGTCGTGGCGCACTACCTGAACATGGCGAAGGTCGAACTCGCCGCCTACGACTCCGCGGTGACCGACTGGGAGCTGCGCCGCTCCTTCGAACGCCTCTGACCCCGAGAACGCCTCCGCCCCGGAGACCGCCTCCGAACACCCCCCCCCCCGCTTCCTGATCGAGGTCCGTACGTGTCACAGCACCCCGCAGCCGCCACCCTGGACATCCTGAACCCGGCGACCGCCGAGGTCATCGCCACCGTGCCCGGCGCCTCCGCCGCCGACGTGGACGCGGCTGTGGTCCGCGCCACCGCCGCACAGCGGCCCTGGGCCGCCGCCGCGCCCGCCGACCGGGCCAGGCTGCTGCGCCGCTTCGCCGCAGTCGTCGACGAACACATCGAGGAACTCGCCCAGTTGGAGGTCCGGGAGGCCGGACACACCATCGGAAACGCCCGCTGGGAGGCGGGCAACGTCCGCGATCTCCTCGACTACAGCGCGGGCGGCGCGGAGCGGCTGCTCGGCCGGCAGATCCCGGTGGCGGGCGGCATCGACTTCACGATCCTGGAGCCGCTCGGCGTCATCGGCGTCATCGCGCCGTGGAACTTCCCGATGCCCATCGCCGCCTGGGGTCTGGCCCCGGCGCTCGCGGCAGGCAACGCCGTCCTCCTCAAGCCCGCAGAGACGACCCCGCTGACCGCTCTCCGGCTGGCCGAACTCGCCCTGGAGGCAGGCCTTCCCGAGGGTCTGTTCCAGGTGCTGCCCGGCGAGGGTCCGGTGGCCGGGAGCGCGCTCGTCGACCATCGAGGCGTCGCGAAGATCGTCTTCACCGGCTCGACGCGGACCGGCAAGCAGATCATGAGCCGGTGCGCGGACCGGGTGAAGCGCATCACCCTCGAACTCGGCGGCAAGAGCCCGAACATCGTCTTCGCCGACGCCGATGTGGAGGCAGCGGCGACGGCCACCCCGATGTCGTTCCTGGACAACGCGGGACAGGACTGCTGCGCCCGGACCCGGATCCTGGTCGAACGGCCGGTGTACGAAAGGTTCCTGGAGCTGCTCGTCCCGGCGGTCGCGGCCGTGGTGGTGGGCGACCCGGCGGACGAGAAGACGCAGATGGGTCCGCTCATCTCGGCCCTCCAGCTGGAGCGGGTGCGGGGCTTCACCGACGGAGTACGGGAAGCCGACGGCGTACGGGCGATCCTCGGCAACTCCCCTGAGGGGCACGGGTTCTGGTATCCGCCGACGGTGCTCGCCGGGGTGGCGGCCGATGCTCCGGTGGCCGTCGAGGAGGTCTTCGGGCCGGTCGCGGTGGTCCTGCCGTTCGACGGGGAGGAGGAGGCCCTGCACCTGGCGAACGCCACCGACTACGGGCTCGCCGGGTCGGTCTGGTCCCGGGACATCGGGCGGGCGCTCCGCGTCGGGCAGGGTCTACGGGCGGGCAACCTCTCCGTCAACTCCCATTCCAGCGTGCGCTATTCGACCCCCTTCGGCGGCTACAAGCAATCGGGGCTCGGCCGTGAGCTCGGGCCCGACGCCCTGGCCGCCTTCACCGAAACCAAGAACATCTTCATCAGCACGGAGGCCTGACCACCATGACCGACACTTCCCCTGTCTGCCGCCGCCTGGTCGGCCGCACCGCCGTCGTCACCGGAGCCGGCAGCGGCATCGGCCTGGCCACCGTACGGCGGCTGGCCGCCGAGGGCGCCCATGTCGTCTGCGCCGATGTGGACGAGGTGAGCGGCAAGGCCGCCGCCGAGGAGGCGGGCGGGCTCTTCGTCCGTACCGACGTCACCGACGCCGAGCAGGTCGACGCGCTCTTCAAGGCGGCGTTCGACACCTACGGTTCGGTCGACATCGCGTTCAACAACGCCGGCATCTCGCCTCCCGACGACGACTCGATCCTGGACACCGGTCTGGAGGCCTGGCGCCGGGTGCAGGAGGTCAACCTGACTTCCGTGTACCTGTGCTGCAAGGCCGCCATCCCGTACATGCGCAGCCAGGGCCGGGGCTCGATCATCAACACCGCCTCGTTCGTGGCCCGGATGGGTGCGGCGACCTCGCAGATCTCGTACACCGCGTCCAAGGGCGGGGTGCTGGCGATGTCGCGTGAGCTGGGCGTGCAGTTCGCGCGCGACGGCATCCGCGTCAACGCGCTCTGCCCGGGACCGGTGAACACCCCGCTGCTCCAGGAGCTGTTCGCCAAGGATCCGGAGCGGGCCGCGCGGCGGCTGGTGCACATTCCGGTCGGCCGGTTCGCCGAGCCCACCGAGATCGCCGCCGCCGTAGCCTTCCTGGCGAGCGACGACTCCTCGTTCGTCAACGCGACGGACTTCCTGGTGGACGGCGGGATCGCCGGGGCGTACGTCACCCCGGTCTAACAGCCCATGCGCAGGGGCCGCTCCTACTCCGTCCCCTGCGCCGACGCTCCCCGCAGCCGCTGCGAGCGGAGCACCAGGAGCATCTCGAAGCGCTGGTCGGGGTCGTCGATCGCGTCGCCCCACAGCTCGCGGATCTGGCGCAGCCGGTAGCGCGCCGTCTGCGGGTGGATGCCGAGCCGCTGGGCCACCTCGGGCGCGCCGCCGGGCGTCTCGATCCAGGCGAGGAGGGTCTCGGCCAGCCGCCGCGCGGCGGTGGTGCCGAGGCCGTCCAGCGGCGCGAGGCAGCGGCGGGCGGCCGCGTCGATCAGCTCCCGGGACGGCAGGAGCACCAGCTCCTCCGTGCGCTCGGTGCAGTGCAGCACCTCGCCCTGCGGCAGCAGGTTCTTCTTGATCAGCTGGACCGCGGTCTCGGCCCACCGCAACGAGGTCGCCGCGGCGGCCAGCGGCACCGGCGGGCCGATCGCGCCGGACCAGCCGGCGGTGGCCCGGCGCAGGGTGTCCGCCCGGCCCGCGGTCTCCGGGTCGGGGATGACGATGCGCGGCTGCTCGCTCTCCGTCTCCAGCAGGATCCCCTGGCCCACCGCCGGGGCCACGGCCTCGCGGGCCGGGCGCATCAGCACGCCCACCGCGATGGTCTCGGGCAGCTCCCAGCCGATCCGGGCGGCCCGCTCGGCGAGCGTCCGGGCCGAGTCGCCGCGGGGCTCCATCAGGAGCAGGTCGATGAGCTGGCGCTGGAGGCGCAGCCGCTCACTGGCACGGCGGGCCGCCGCCTCGGCGTAGCCCAGGACCGACTGTTCCACGAGGCCGTCCAGATACTCGAATCCCGATTCGGCGAGCTCGTACATGGCGGGCGCGGCGATGTCGACCTGCTGGCCGATCTCGGCGAACCTGCGCCAGGTGAGGCGGACCCCGAGCCGGTAGACGGCCTGGAGCGAGTCGAGGCTGCGGCCGTGCAGCCCCTCGCCCCGGCCGAACTCCTGGAACACCTCCGGCGGCACGCGCGGGTCGGCGGCGCCGGAGGCGAGGTGGCGAACGAAGCCCTCGATGGCGCGGCGGATGCCGACCAGGGCCATCGGCTCGCCGGACTCGTCCTCGACGAGCTGGAGGTACGGGTAGTCCTGCCGGATCTCGCTGAGGATCTTCTGGGCGATCTCCGGTGCCTCGGCCAGGGCGATGGAGGCGAACCGCTCGACCTTCGACCGGGGCACCTCCTGCCAGGCGTGAGATTTCACGAGCCCGCCGGTGCGGTGTCGTAACTGATCAAGGGTGTGTTCGGCTGCTCGGGTGTGGCGTCGAGCAGGGCCACGATGCCGAAGGCGGCACCGAAGGCGAGCGCTGCGGCCACCAGGGTGGTGGCTGCGGCGGCGATGAGTCTGCGCATGATCGGGTCAGCTCCTTGCTTGGAGTCGATCCCTACTCCGTATGGCCGGGCCCCTCCGGCTGGCACACAGTGTCGACAGTGCATTGACATGCCGTCAAGGCCTTGCTTACTGTTCACGCCAATCAAGGGCTGACCGGCCCGGGGCCCGTGCACCTCCCGCGAAGAGATTCGACCCAGGAGTGCCCGGATGCGCCGCAATGCTTCACCTCTGTCACTATTTCTACTGGGTGCAGGGGTCTTTCTGCTCGTTCTCGCGCCCCTGCTCGTCTGGTATGTCCAGCCGCAGGCGAAGCGCACCCCCATAGATATCGATACGACCACGGTCTTCACCGGGACCGGCAGCTACTTCGACACCTCGAAGGTCGAGACGGTCGAGGGCAAGGAGATCACGATCACCCGCCAGGTGCGCGGGGACGTGGCCGACAGCCTCAAGAGCGGCAACGCCATATGGGACGTCTCCACCTCCGTCGACCACAGCGAGACCCTGCCCGCCTCCGACCCGCGCGACGCCCTGCAGTGGACGGTGGAGCGCTGGGTGACCGACCGGTACACCAATGAGCCGGTCCACTGCTGCGAGGAGACGCCGACCTTCGACGGCGAGGCGTACCTGAAGTTCCCCTTCGATGTCGAAAGACGTGCTTACCGCTGGTGGGACGGCACGCTCGGCGGCGTCGTCCGGCTCGACTACGCCGGCACGAAGAAGGTGCAGGGGTACGAGGGGTACCTGTTCAAGGGCACGGTCGAGCCGACCCGGACCGGCGTGCGCCAGGTGCCCGGCCTGCTCGTCGGCAAGCCCCGTACGCCGCAGATCCTCGCCGAGGAGTGGTACTCCAACAGCGGCATCGAGCTGGTCGTGGACCGGCGGACCGGGCGCATCATGAACGCGGCGATCGGCCCGAAGAAGACGCTGCGCGCGCCGGGCTCGAAGAAGGACGCCGTCACGCTGCTGGAGAGCGAGCGGGTCGAGTTCACCAAGGAGACCCAGCTCAAGCAGGTCGAGCTGGCCTCGGCGGACAGCGACCGGCTGGCGCTGCTCGGCGGCACCGCGCCGGCCGGAGCGGTCGGACTGGGTCTCGTACTCGCGGCCGTGGGCGTCGTGCTCGTCATCCGGGGGCGCCGGACGGAGCCGGAAGCCCCGAATACTCACATGATGACGAACTCGCCCACCTGAGTTACCGGCAAGTTGTCGCATCGGTGAGTAGCCGGGGGCGTAGCCGTACCGAAAACTGTCTATCCCCACCACTGCACGGCCCCCGGTCTCTCATCCCTTGTTCGCGCGCCCCACAGCCGCGTTCCCCTGTCCCGTACCCGAAACCGTTCGTCCCGCTCCCGTAGTGCCCCAGCCCCTCCCTTTTCGTCCTCGTTCTTCCTCTCCGTCCCTTCTCCGTATCTCTCAAGCCCCGCCCCGAGTCCCCCGCCCCCCGAGCCGAGTTGGAGCACCCATGCCCCAGCACGTTCCTCCCCCGCTGCTTCCCGCAGCCGCGCCGCAGGGTCAGGGCCCGGTCTCCCCCAGGATTCCCGCCTCCCCGAGACGCATCGTCTTCCTCGCCCACCGCGACCTGGGCAACCCGGCCGCGGGCGGCTCCGAGCTGCTCATCGACCAGCTCGCCCTCGGCCTCACCGAACGGGGCCACGACGTCACCCTCCTCTGCGGCGGACAGGCCGCGCGCCGGCCCTACCGGGTCGTCTCCGCCGGATCGCAGCTGGGGCACTACCTCGGCGCCCGCTCCGCGTTCGCCCGGCAGGTCGGCAGCTGCGACCTGCTGATCGAGGTCTGCAACGGCATGCCGTACCTGGCACCGCTGTGGCACCGCGGTCCGACCGTGTGCCTGGTCAACCACGTCCACACTGATCTGTGGGAGATGCGGTTCCCGGCGCCGGTGGCCCGCGCCGGGCGTCAGCTCGAACACTGGGCCCTGTCCCGGGCCTACCGGGACCATCTGATGATCGCCGTATCGCCGTCCACCGCGGGCGCCCTGCGGGAGCTGGGCGTTCCGGACGAGCGGATCCGGCTGGTGAACAACGGCGTCCAGGATCCGCTGCCGCAGAGCGAACGGTCCGCGACCCCGCTCTTCCTGGCGCTCGGCCGGCTGGTCGACTACAAGCGCATCGATCTGCTGCTCCAGCTCTGGGAGCGGGTCCGGCCGGTCACCGGCGGCCGGCTCGTGATCGTCGGCGACGGTCCCGAGCGGGAGAAGCTGGAGAAGCTCGCCGGCCCCGATGTGGAGTTCGCCGGGCATGTGTCCGAGGCGGAGAAGCACCGGCTGCTCTGCGCGTCCTGGATGCTGCTGCATCCGGCGGCCGTGGAGGGGTGGGGGCTGGTCGTCACGGAGGCCGGGACCCGGTCGACGCCGACGCTCGGCTTCGACGTGCCCGGCCTGCGCGACTCCGTCGAGGACGGCGTCACCGGCATCCTCGCCCGGGGCGAGTCGTCCTTCGCCGCGGCCTGGTGCGCGCTGGCGCTGGACGAGGAGCGCCGCGAGGCGATGGGCAAGGCGGCGCGCGAGCGGGCCGCCGCCTACCGGTGGAGCAGCAGCGTGACCCAGCTGGAGGCCGTGGCCGCCGAGGCGATCAGCGGTACGCGGTCCTGGCCGGCGGGTGCCCGCTCGTGAAAGACCCGTCCTTCCGCCGCTCCGCCGCCCTGTTCCGGGCCTTCCTCCGCGAGGCGGAGGACCCGGAGACCGTCTACACCCTGCTGGCCAGGGACGCGGCGGACCAGGTCGAACGGCACATGCCGCTGAACGGGAAGGTCGTCGCCGACATCGGCGGCGGCAACGGCTACTTCACCCGGGAGTTCCGGCGGCGCGGCGCGCAGAGTTACCTCTTCGAGCCGGACCGCGGGGAGCTGGGTGACCAGCGGCCGCGCGGGCCGCGGGACACCGTCGTCGCCGACGGCTATCTGCTGCCGCTGGCGGACGGGGTGGCCGACGTCGCCTTCTCCTCCAACGTGCTGGAGCACGTCGCGGACCCGCACACCTTTCTCAGCGAGATGGCGCGGGTCACCCGCCCCGGCGGGCTGATCTACGTCTCGTTCACCAACTGGTACTCGCCGTGGGGCGGCCACGAGTGGGCCCCCTGGCACTACGCCGGCGCCGAGCGCGCCCGCGCCCGTTACGAGCGGCGCACCGGCCATCCGGCCAAGCACCGCCTCGGCGAGAACCTCTTCAGGATCGGCGTCGGCCCGACGCTGCGCCATGTGCGGGGCCGCACCGACGTGGACATCGTGTCCGCCCGGTCGCGGTACTGGCCCATCCTGCCCGAACTTGTTACCCGGGTGCCCGGACTGCGGGAATTCGCCACCTGGAACCTCCTTCTCATTCTCCGGCGGTGTTCATGACCAGCGCAGTCCACCTCCCAGCCCACCAGGCCCCGGACGGCGGCGATCCACCGCCTGCCAGACCGGTCGACGACGAGGCGCCCCGTTCGCGGCGCTGGCTGCTGGGTTTCTGGGCCACGGCGTTCGTGGCGTTCCTGGCGGTGTCGCCGGGACGCATGACGTTCGACACCAAGCTCGGCGTCGTCGTGGATCCCGGGCGGTTCCTCGGCGACCTGGGCGAGCTGTGGCACAGCCGGTCCGGCTTCGGCGGGATCACCGACCAGTACATCGGCTACCTGGTGCCGATGCTGCCGTACTACGGCTTGGCCGACCTGCTGCGGGTGCCGACCTGGCTGGCGGAGCGGCTCTGGCTCTCGCTGATCGTGGCGACCGCCTTCTGGGGTGTGCTGCGGCTGGCGGAGCGGCTGCGTGTGGGCTCCTCGGCCACCCGGCTGCTCGGTGCCGTCGTGTACGCGCTCTGGCCGACGTACACCATCGTGGTCGGCTCGACCTCGGCCGCCGCCCTGCCCGGCGCGCTGCTGCCGTGGGTGCTGCTGCCGCTGACGAACCCGCGCCTCGCGCCGCGCATCGCCGCGGCCCGCTCCGCGCTGCTGATCCCGCTGATGGGCGGCGTGAACGCGGCGTCCACGCTGGCCTCGCTGCTGCCGATCGGCCTCTACCTGCTCACCCGGCCCGCCGGCCCGCGCAAGCGGGCGCTGCTGCTGTGGTGGATCCCGGGCGTGATCCTCGCGACCTTCTGGTGGATCGTCCCGCTGCTGCTGCTGGGCACCTTCGGTGAGAACTTCATGCCGTACGTGGAGTCCTCGCACACCACCACGACGACCATGTCGGCGGTCGAGCTGCTGCGCGGCGCCGGCAACTGGGTCGGCTATCTGAACTTCGGCGAGGCATGGCTGCCCGCCGGCTGGACCGTCGCCACCGCGACCGTCACCATCCTGGGCTCGGCGCTCGCCGCCGCCCTGGGCCTGGCCGGTCTGGCCCGGCGCGATCTGCCCGAGCGCCGCTGGCTGGTGCTGACCGTGCTGTCCGTCGCGCTGGTCACGCTCGCCGGGTACGGCGGTGCGCTCGGCGGTCTCTTCCACGGGACCGTGCAGGAGTGGCTGGACACCTGGCTGGTGCCGTTCCGGAACATCTACAAGTTCCAGACCGGTCTGGCCCTGGCTCTGGCGCTCGGCCTGGCGCACATCGCCGCCGTGGCCGCGCTGCGGTCCGGCCGCGACGAGCGGGTGCCGGTGCGGGCGCGCCGGCTGGCTCCGGTGATCGCCGCCGTCCTCGTGCTGCCGGGTCTGGCCTGGCCGTACGTCAACGGGTCGATCCTGCAGCCGGGTTCGTTCAAGGAGATCCCGGACCACTGGTCGAAGGCCGCGGGCTGGCTGAAGGAGAACTCGCCGGACGACCGGGCCCTCGTGGTCCCGGCCACCGCGCACGGCATCTACACCTGGGGCTCGACCATCGACCAGCCGCTCGACGTGCTGGCCGACACGCCGTACGCCCAGCGCGACTACGTTCCGTTCGGCACACCGGGCAACCGGCGGGCGATGGACGCGGTCGAGCAGGCGCTGACCTCCGGCGGCCAGGTGCCCGGGCTGAGCGAGTACCTCAACCGGGCCGGGCTGCACTACGTCGTGGTCCGCAACGACCTGGACCCGGACCAGCTGGGATACGTCCCGACCACCACGGTCAAGCGCACGCTGGAGGCCTCCGGATACAAGAGGGTCACCGGCTTCGGACCCGTCATGACCGGCGGCCGTATAGCCGACGGCACACCGGTGCAGATCGAGGGCCTCTTCCCGCGCCAGGAGGCGGTGGAGATCTACGAGCCGCCGAACGGCACCGAGCGTCCCGGGCGGGCGACCATCGCCCCTGTCTCCGCGACCGCCGTCGTCAGCGGCGGCCCGGAGTCGCTGCTCCCGCTCTCCGCGAGCGGTTCCCTGGAGGGCCGGCCCACCGTGCTCGCCGGGGACGCCCACCCGGGCGTCGGCAAGCCGTCGCTCTACGCGGCGGGCGACGGACTGCGCCGCGCCGACACCCGGTTCGGCCTGGTCAACACCAACACGTCGCACACCTACACGGCCGACGAGCGCAACGCGCCGGAGTCGGAGCAGGACCCGGGCGCCTCACCGCGCCAGATCCTGCCGACCGAGGGCAAGGAGCACCAGACCACGGCGGTGCTGCGCGGCGCGAAGTCGGTGACCGCGTCGTCCATCGGCAACTGGCTGTTCCATCTGCCGCAGTACGACCCGGCCAACGCCTTCGACGGCAACCCGGACACCGCCTGGGCCGAGGGCTCGGCCGCCTCGCCGAAGGACGAGTGGGTCCGGATCGACTTCTCCGGTACGCAGGAGATCCCGGGCTCGTTGCAGCTCACCCCGCTGCCGAGCAACGGGGTGCGGGCGGCGGCGACGGAGGTGCGGGTCGAGACGGACCGCGGCTCCAAGGACAGCCCGGTCCGCCCCGACGGCTCGCCGCAGGAGGTGGCCGCGCCCGCCGGGCCGGCCTCCTGGCTGAAGGTGACGATCCTCAAGTCCCAGCAGGGGCGCCCGGGTCTCACCGGCGCCGGGTTCACCGACATCGCCATCCCCGGCGTGCAGGTGACCCGGATGCTGGAGCTGCCGTCCGACGCTCCGCGTGAGGGGGCCGACGCGTCGGTCTACTCGCTGAAGCGCGGCAGCGACCCGGGCGGGCTCTCGGCGGTCGCCGCCGAGACCGGGCTGCACCGCCAGTTCACGGCCGGCCAGGCCGGTCCGTACAAGGTCGCCGCGAGCGCGGTGCCCGTTCCGGGCGAGGCGCTGGACAAGCTGCTGTTCGACCTGACGGGCGAGCGCGAGAAGATCCTGGTGAGCGCCGACTCGACGGCGAGTCTGGGTACGAACCTCAGTGCCCGCAACCTGACGGACGGCGACCTCACCACCGCGTGGATCGCCGGCGACCGTCCCGTGCTCCGGCTGTCCTGGCCGGCGAAGACCCAGGTCGGCGAGATCGTGTTCGCGGCGGCCGGCGGGATCTCCACCCGGCCCGAGCAGGTGCAGATCAGCTCGCCGGACGGCACGGCGGTCGCGGCGGTGGACGAGAACGGCATGGCCCGCTTCTCGCCCATCACCACCGACCGGATGGACATCACCATCTCGCGCACGGCACCGCTCACCGTCCACAACCCGTTCGCCGGCGACCAGTTGCAGCTGCCGGTCGGGCTGAGCGAGGTCTACATCCCCGCGCTGGACGCGTTCCGTTCGCCGCAGCCCGACCCGGCGCAGAAGTTCAGCCTGCCCTGCGGTCAGGGGCCGGTCCTCTCCATCGGCGGCACGCTCATGGAGACCAAGGCCGAGGGCCGGGTCAGGGACCTGACCGAGCGCCGTCCCATCGCGGTCTCGCTCTGCTCCGAGCGGTCCGAGGTGGAGCTGGGCGCGTCGACCCACACCGTGGAGGCCGGTGACGCCGGTCCGCTCGCCATCACCGACGTCACGCTCTCGACCGGCGAGACGAAGGCTCCGGCGGCCACCGCCCGGACGGTCGACGTGGAGCAGAACGACGGCGACCGCCGCACGCTGACGGTCGGCGCCGGCGAGGCCTCGTACCTCCAGCTCCACGAGAACCACAACAAGGGCTGGAAGGCCACGCTGAACGGCAAGGAGCTGACGCCGCTGCGGATCGACGGCTGGCAGCAGGCGTGGCTGGTCCCTGAAGGCGAGGGCGGCACGGTGACCCTGGAGTACGAGCCCGCGCTGATCTACCGGGCCGGGCTGATCGGTGCCGGGGTGATGTTCCTGGTGCTGGTGGGGCTGGCCCTCTTCCGGCGCAAGAGCTCCGCTCCGGCACAGGAGGCGTACGAGCGTGAGGAGCGGGCCGTCCCGCCGGCTCCCGGGCTGATCCTCGGCACCGTGGCGCTGACCCTGGTCGGCATCGTGATCGCGGGGCCGCTCGCCCTGGTGGTGCCCGTGCTCGCCGTACTGGCCCACTTCCGCCCGTCGTCGCTGGCACCGGTCGCCTTCGCGTCGATGGCAGCGGCCGGAGTGGTCGTGGCCGTCTCCACCGGCGAGTACACCGCGGTCGGGGAGGGCGCCTTCGGCCCGACGGCTCAACTCCTCGCGCTGATCGCTCTGTTCGCCGCGCTGGTGACGGTCGGGTCCGCCCCGGTCCGGGGCAGGCGACGGGCCGGCCGGTCCACCGAGCCGACGGCGGCCGCCGACGGAGGCGATGGTCCGGCGACGGTCCCGCAGCAGGCGGTGCCACCGTCCGGCCGGACCCTCTCAGCCGACGCCAAGCGGCCGCACACCGATCCGCCCGCGCGCGGTCCGGGCGGCCCGACGGCTCCGCCCGGCAGTGGAGGAACCAGCGGATGACCGCCACACACCCCGCCCGGCCGTTCGCGGCCGGGCGGCTGCCCCGCATTCCGTTCCCCGTCGTGGACGAGGTGGACCGGCACTGCGCACAGGAGGCCGAGCCCAGCACCGTACACATCGAGGTGCGGCTGCCCGGCCGGCTGGAGGAGGACCGGCTGCGTGCCGCGTTCGCCGAGTCGCTGGCCCGGCACCCACGGGCGCTGATGCGGGAGCGGCCGCGCTCCGCGTTCGCCCGGCGGTACGAATGGGAGCTGACGGACGGCCCGGACCGGGACCCGGTCAGCTTCCCGCCGGTCGCGCCCGGGGCTCTCGACCGGGTGCGGGCGGCGTCGCTCGCCGCCGCACCGCCGCTCACCGTCTCTCCTCCACTGCGGGTCACCGTGGTGGAGGAGCCGGACCGGGAGGGGTGTGCGCTGGTGCTGACCGTGCACCACACCGCACTCGACGGGCCCGCCTGTCTGCGGCTGGCGGCCACCGCCGCAGAGATCTACAGCGGGCGCACCACTCCCCCGCCGACCGCCCCGGCCCGCCCGGCACCCGCACCGGTGTCCCCCCGATCCCGGCCGGCCGCCCTCGCGCGGCCGGCCCGGGTGGCGGCGGGCACGCCGGGCGCGGTGCCCGGCAACGCGCAGCTGCTGGTCGAACTCCCGGTGCCCCGCCGGGAGTCCGGCGCGCCCTACACGGTGAACGACCAGCTGATGGTGGCCACCGCCCTGACGGTGGCCGAGTGGAACCGGCGGCAGGGTGCGGCCGAGCGGCCGCTGCGGATCACCATGCCGGTCGACGACCGCAGCCGGGGTCCGGAGATGCCCATCGGCAACGGCACCCGGCTGGTCGAGGTCGGTTTCGACGCGGCGGAGGTGGCGTCCGGCACGGACATTCCCGCGCTGCTGCGCCTCACCGCCGAGCGCACCCGCGCGTTGAAGGCGCAGCCGCGACCTCAACTGGGGCGTTCGGTCTCGCTGTTGACCACTCCGCTGCTGCCGGTCGCCGCGCGTGCGGCGTACACGCGGGGGCTGCGGGTGCTGGCGGGGCCGTGGACCTCGACGACCCTGCTGAGCAACATCGGCCGCATCCCGTACCCGTTGGACTTCGGCGACGCGGGGAAGGCCACCGCCGTGTGGTTCTCCGCGCCCGCCCGGATGCCACGGGGACTGACATTCACCACCGCGTCCACGGGGGGCCGGCTGCATCTGGCCCTGCGCTGGTCGCGGACCCTGCTGGGCGACGAGGACGGCGAGGCGCTGCTCGGCCTGTTCACCCGGCATCTGGCCGCGACATCCTCGGAGACCGTATGACCGACACCGTCTCTCCCCCTCCCGGGCTGCGGGACTTCTACGAGAACCCGGCCGTCCCCGTCGCGTCCGGCGACGGGCGCAGCCGGCGTCAGGCACGGCTGCTGGCCGACGCCCTGCGCCGGCGGACCGGCCAGGTCATCGTGGACGTCGGATGCGGTGACGGGACGGCCGCCGCCACCGCCGCGCCGCTCCTCACCGGCCACCGGCTGATCGGCGTCGACTGGTCGCAGGACGCGCTGCGCCGGGCCCGGCCCCGGATGGGTTCGGTGGTCCGGGGCGAGCTGGAGCACGGCGGGCTGCCGCTCGCCGACGGGTGCGCGGACGCGGTGCTCTTCAGCGAGATCCTGGAGCACCTCGTCGACCCGGACCAGGCTCTGGACGAGCTGCGGAGGATCCTGAAGCCCGGCGGCCATCTGATGCTGTCCACACCGAACCTGGCCGCCTGGTACAACAGGGCGCTGCTGCTGGCCGGGGTGCAGCCGGTGTTCTCCGAGGTCAGCCTGCGCGGGATCCACGGCCGGCCGGGCTCGGAGGTGGTGGGCCATCTGCGGCTCTACACCGCCCGCGCGCTGCGCTCCTTCCTGACCGCCTCCGGCTTCGAGGACGTGAGGATCACCGGCGCGCCCTTCCACGGGGTGCCGCGTCCGCTGCGGCTGGTGGACAGGGCGGTGTGCGCGGTGCCGGGCGCGGCGTCCATCCTGCTGGCCCACGCGCGGCGGCGATAGCGCGATGTGGTGGGGTGTGGGGGCCGCGCTGGTGGCCAACCTGCTGTACAGCGTGGGGTTCGTGGTGGAGAAGCGGGCTCTGGGCAACCTGCCCGCGCTCTCCGCCGGCAAGCCGCTGCGCGTGATCCTCGTCCTGCTGACCAGTCCGCTGTGGATCCTGGGCGGGCTGTCGCTGGCGGCCGGTTTCGCGGCGCAGCTGATCGTCTACCGCGCGCTGCCGATCGCGGCGGCGCAGGGCATCTTCGTCTCCGGCCTGGTGCTGCTGCTCCTGCTCTCGTCGACGGTGCTCGGCGAGGAGTCGACCGGGCGCGAACGCTATGCGCTGGGCGGTGTGCTGCTGGCGCTGCTGATGGTCGTCGCCTCGGTGCGCGAGGGCGAGGACCAGGTGGGCTCGGGCGCCCCCTGGATGCTGGTGCTCCTGGTCTGCGTCCCGGCGCTGGCGGCGGGCGTCTGGCTCTACGTACGGGTGGAGAGCCGGGCGAACAAGCGCCACCGGGTGCCGACCAGCGGGATCGGTTACGGGGTGGCGGTCGGGCTGCTGTACGGCGTCAGCTCGCTGGCGGTGAAGGGCACCTCCAGCAGGCTGACCACCACCGACATCGGCGAGGCGGCCCGTTCGCTGTTCGGCTCGCCGTACCCGTATCTCCTGCTCTTCACCGCCGTGGCCGGTCTCGTGATGTCCCAGACGGCGCTGCAGCGCTGCCGGGCCTCGCTGATCGTGCCCGTGTGCACCACGGTGACCTGTCTGTTCACCGCGGTCCTCGGGACGCTCGCCTTCGGCGAGTCGCTGCCCGACGATCCGCTGCTGCTGACGCTGCGGCTGGCCGGCACCGCGCTGGCCCTCACCGTCCTGCTCGCCATGCCCCGCCACGACCCTCCTCCGGCGGCGGCCCCGTCCTGACCCTCCGACCACCCGCAACCGTCTCCTCCGTCCCCCACCCCTGCAACCGAGGGAGCCTCATGAACGCCGACGACCCGCTGCTCGCCATCCTGGCCTGCCCGCTCGACAAGGGCCCGCTCGCCCTGCTGACCGACGAGGAGGCGCTGTACAACCCGCGGCTGCGCCTGAGCTACCCCATCCTGGACGGCATCCCGCAGCTGCTGCCCTCCTCGGGACGCAAGGTGGAGGCCGACGCGCACGAGAGATACCTCGCGCACCTGAAGGCCTCGGCCGCATGACCACGTTCGCCGCGGCTGTGGCGTCCCGGCTTCCCACGGGCCTGGTCGGCGCCGCCGCCGTCGCCCTCTATCCGCGCTTCGAGCCGGAGCTGCGCCGGCTCGAAGACTTCTGCCCGCGCGGCACGGTCGCCGTGGACATCGGCGGCTGGTACGGGCCCTGGTCGCGCCGGCTCGCCAAGCGGTGCGCCCAGGTCGTCACCGTGGAGCCCGTGCCGCACCTGGCCGGGCATCTGCGCCGTACGCTGCCGTCGAACGTGCGGGTGGTGCAGGGCGCGGCGACCGACCGCGTCGGCCCGCCGGTCCGGCTCTGGCTGCCGGAAGGCGACGACGGCGACCGCGGGGTCTCCTCGCTGGAGCGCCGGGACATCCACGCGCACAGCGTCGAGGTGGAGTCGCTCACCATCGACAGCCTGGACCTGCACGGCGTCGGCTTCGTGAAGATGGACGTCGACGGCGCGGAGGTGGCCGCGCTGCGCGGGGCGGCGGAGCTGCTGCGGCGGGACCGTCCGGCGCTCCTCGTCGAGCTGGAGAGCCGCCTCGGCCCGATCGCTCCGGCGGTCGACCTGCTCACCGGCCAGGGGTACGCGGGGTGGATCCTCACCGGGCGGCGGTGGATGCCGCTGGCCGGGTTCGACCTGCCGGCCCACCAGGCGCGGACGGAACACCTGGTCCACCAGGGCCTGTTGCGCCGCGCGTCGGTGCCGCACCGCACCCGGTACATCAACTCGGTCCTGTTCCTTCCCGAAGGGCGCGGGCCGGGCTCCGGTACGGCCTGAGCCGATCCGTCGGCGCGACCGGCGCTGACCGGGAGGTTGCGGGGCAGGTGAGGGGGGAGCCGGGTGGCCGTCCTCGTCCGGGGCGGCCGCACGGTGAACCACCGAGACCGCCGCATACGTGCGCGGCGGCCGACCCCGAGGAGTTCCGCCGTGATCGAGAGCGCAGACATCCGCGAGTGGCGTACGCGTGACGTCGTCGACCCCGACGGGCGCCGGATCGGTTCCCTGGAGTCCGTGTACGTCGACACGGCGACGGACCTGCCCGCGTTCGCCACCGTGCTGACGGGCCTGCCGACCCGCCACCGGCTGGTCTTCGTCCCGCTGGCGGAGGCCGTGGTCGGCCCGGACTACCTGAAGGTCGCGCACGCCAAGGCGAAGGTGAAGGACGGCCCGTCGATCGGTACGGACGACGTCCTGCCCGCCGAGGACGAACCGGCGCTCTTCGCGTACTTCGGTCTGCCGTACCTGCCTCCGGCCGACGGTGTCCGCGTCCTGGCCCGCCGCTGACCATCTCTCGCCATGCGGATAACCTCTTCCGCATGACGGATGACTGGCAGGACTCTGAGGTGCGGACCGAGACGCGGCACGCCCGTGCGCTGGATCCGATCCACGCCGCGACGGACCGCTTCCTCGGGACCGTCGCGGCGCTCACGGAGGCCGACGCGGCCGGCCCCACCCTGATCCCGCCGTGGACGCGCGGCCATGTGATCACCCATACGGCCCGGGCCGCCGACAGCCTCTGCCGGCTGCTGGCCTGGGCCCGCACCGGGGTGGAGACCGCGCAGTACGCGAGCATGGACGCCCGCGCGGCGGAGATCGAGGCGGGCGCGGGCCGCACGGTCGCGGAGCTGCTGGCCGACACCGCCGAGAGCGCCGCACGGTTCGACGAGGCCGTACGGTCCCTGCCGGCGGACGCCTGGCAGCGCCCGGTCCGTATGCGCACCGGCGAACCGCGCACCCCCGCCGAGCTGGTGATGACGCGGCTGCGGGAGCTCGAAGTGCACCACGCCGACCTGGCCGCCGGATACACCTTCGCCGATGTTCCGCCCGAGGCCGCCCGCTGGATCATCGACGACATCGTCGCGGCCCAGCGGCGGCGTTCCGGCGTGCCGCCGCTGCGCATCGAGGCGACCGACACCGGTCTCGTCCATGAGCTGGGCAGCGGCGGTCCGACCGTCGGCGGTCCGCAGGCCGATCTCCTCGGCTGGCTGACCGGCCGGACCGGCGGCTCCGGCCTGACCTCATCGGACGGCGGTACGGTGCCCGCCGCCCCGTACTGGATCTGACGGGCCCGGGATCTGACGGTACTTCGGGCTCCCCCAGGAGTTGAAGTCGATACCGCCCTCGGTGGGCAGGTAGTAGAGGTACGCGTACCGGGTGGCGTACATCAGGTGGAGCGAGGCCCAGGCGGTGAAGACGCCACCCAGCGCGATGGCCGCGGCGGCGTGGCTGAGGTCGGAGTCGGTGGTCAGGAGCAGCACCACGATGCCGACCAGCCCGCAGAGGGCGGCCGCGACGACGACCAGCTCTTCGAGGACGGGCTTGAACTCCTCGCGGCGGACGTTGTGGTGGGTGGTGGCCGCGTCCATGGGCCAGAGCGCGATCCAGCCGGCGATGACGAAGATCGTCTCGGCGGCGGCGATTCCGGCGAGGACGCCGAGCGGGGCGTGGGTCAGCAGACCGGTGACCACTCCGGCGACGATTCCGAGGAGCGCCGCGACGACGAGCCGGGGGACGGCGGAGAGGACGGGGCGGCCGGGCAGCGGGCTCAAGCGGGATCACCTCGGCGGATCGGCGGATCGACTCCCGTACGACCGCCATCCCACTCCCCCGGACCGCCCTCCGCACCCCGCCGCAGGCCGAGTGGCGTACGGGGACACCGCCCGGGCGCGCCGAGTGCTCAACCGCCGCCCTGCCCGACGGCCGCAACGCCGGCGCCATCTCGACGGCTGTCCGGGTGACCATCGCGCCCTCCACCTGAACAGCGCGCATTTCCGGCCTTCAGGGGCGCACCACACCAGACCGGGCACGTTTTCTGAGGATTGCTCATTTACTGGCCGGTAGAGATCTATGCGACGCAGGTCACACACCTCTACCGTCGGGGCAGCGCTCCGGGTCCCGCCGATGCCGGCGAGCCGCCGACCGGGCTCCGGGGTCCCGCACGTCTCCCGCCCCAGGAGGTCCGATGCCCCCGTCCCCCACACCCCGCCACCCCCGTAGCAAGCTCTCCGCCCTCGCACTCGCCGCCGCGCTGGGAGCCGTGACGCTCGGCGCCCCCGCCCCCGCATCGGCCTCACCGGCCGCCACGGCAGCCACCGCCGCACCCGAGGCGGACTACCTCGTCGGGCGCGGCATCGCCGACGTCACCGGTGAGGCCGCCGAGACCGGGATGATGGGCTACTCCAGCTTCGACCAGAAGACGTCCGGCATCCATCAGCGCCAGCGGTCACGCGCGTACGTCGTGGCCGACCGGGCGACCGGCAAGCGCGTGGTCTACGTCAACGCGGACCTCGCGATGATCTTCCAGTCCGTACGGCAGGGCGTCCTGGCCCGCCTCCAGGAGCGGTACGGCAGCCTGTACGGCGAGGAGAACGTCCTCCTCTCCGCCACCCATACCCACTCCGGCCCCGGCGGCTACGCGCACCACGTGGCGTACAACCTCTCCGTGCTCGGCTTCCAGAACGGCACGTACCGGGCGATCGTCGACGGCATCGCCGAGTCCGTCGCCAAGGCCCACGACGACCTGAAGCCCGGCACCATCAGCCTCGGCACCGGCACCCTCACCAACGCCAGCGTCAACCGCTCCCGCGAGGCCTTCGACCGCAATCCGGCGGCCGACCGCGCGGCCTTCCCGGACGGCATCGACCCGGCGATGACCGTGCTGCGGTTCCGGCAGGGCGGCAAGGACGCGGGCGCGATCAGCTGGTTCGCCACCCACAACACCTCGATCACCAACAAGAACACCCTCATCAGCCCCGACAACAAGGGCTATGCCGCCTACGCGTGGGAGCACGACCACGAAGGCGTGCGCTACCTCGACAACACCCCTGGTTTCGTCGCCGCGTTCCCCAACACCAACGCCGGTGACATGTCCCCGAACCTCAACCTCAAGCCCGGATCGGGGCCCACCGAGGACGAGTTCGAGAACACGCGCATCATCGGTGAGCGCCAGCTGGACAAGGCCCGCGAGGTGTACGCCGGCGCGCGGCCGGTCACCGGCGGGGTCGATGCCCGCCTCACGTACGTGGACATGGAGAACGTCACCGTACGCGGGCAGTACACGAGCGACGGCAAGGAGCAGCGCACCTGTCCGGCCGTCGTGGGCGCCTCCACCCTGGCGGGCAGTGTGGAGGACGGCCCGGCGATCCCCGGCTTCGAGGAGGGCATGCGCACGCCGGTGGCCTCCATCATCGACGCGCTGCGCATCGACACCCCGTCCTGGCTCGCGACCTGCCAGTACCCGAAGGCGAGCCTGATCCCGACGGGCCTGCTGAGCAACGTCCACCCGGTCACGCCGAAGATCCTGCCGCTCCAGATCATGCGCATCGGCGAGCTGTACCTGGTGGCGGGGCCGGGCGAGTTCACGATCACGGCCGGGCTCCGGGTCCGCCGGACGGTGGCGCAGGAGCTCGGGGTACCGCTGGAGCGGGTGCTGCTCCAGGGGTACGCCAACGCGTACAGCCAGTACGTGACGACGCCGGAGGAGTACGACACGCAGAACTACGAGGGCGGCTCCACGCTCTACGGCCGCAACACGCTCCCGGCCTACCAGCAGGAGTTCGCGCGGGTCGCGGCCTCCCTGCGCCAGGGCACCGCGCTCGACCGGGGCACGCTGCCGCCGGACGAGTCGGCCCGGCAGTTCACGTTCCAGACGGGCGTCGTCTACGACAACCCGCCGCTCGGCAAGTCGTACGGCTCGGTCCTGACCGCACCGGCCTCCTCGTACGCGCGCGGCTCCACCGCGACCGTCGAGTTCGCCACCGGACACCCGAAGAACAACGTGCGCCGGGGCGGGACCTTCCTGGAGGTGCAGCGCCTGGAGGCCGGGAAGTGGGTGCGGGTGCTGGACGACGGTGACTGGGAGACCAGGTACCGCTGGACCCGGATCAACGGTCTGACCGGTACGTCGAAGGCCACGGTCACCTGGGACATCGGGCCGGACACCGTCCCCGGCACGTACCGGATCGTGCACCACGGGGACGCGAAGAACCTGCTGGGGAAGATCACCCCGTTCACGGGCACGTCCCCGGCGTTCACCGTGACCGGGTAGCGGGGGTGGGCGGGGTCCCGGCCGCCGGAACCCCGCCACCAAGCCTGTTCGTACAGGAGATGCCGTACCCGGGCGCCGGGTCCATGCTGGGGGCATGGGTGACCAGCCCGGCCCTGAGCCCTCCGTGTCCGTCCAGCGGGACCTCCGGTTGCTGGAGGCCGCCGGGGCACACCCGGCGGGTGCGCCCGCCGGACAGCTGGCCCGCGAGGCCGAGCTGCCGCCGGGTATGGCCGAGGGCCATCTGCGCGCACTCGCCGAGGACGGCTACCTCAGCGAACTGGACGACGGTGCGTTCGCCCCGGCCGGCCGGGGCCCGTCGCCGGGTGCCGGAGCCGGTCCCGCGCCATGGACGCAGAGCATCCGCCCGCTCCTGACCTCGCTGCGCGACGGCCTCTCCGCCGCCGCCTACCTGACGCTGTACGACGAGGGAGAGATCCGGGTCCTCCAGATCGTCGACAGCCCGCGGGCGCCCCGCGTCGACCTCTCAGTCGGCTTCGAGGACGCCGGACACGCCACCGCGCTCGGCAAGAGCGTGCTGGGCGGGCTGGACGAGGAGGCCCGCGCCAACTATCTCTCCCGCCACCCGCCGGCCGCCCTCACGTCTCACACCATCACGCGCCGCGAGGAGCTGCTCCGGGAGCTGGAGTCGCCGCCGATGGCACCGCTGGCCCGGGACCGGGAGGAGTACCGGCGGGGCACGACCTGTGTCGCCGTACGCGTGTACTGCGGCGACCAGGTCGGCTCGCTCGGCATCTCCTTCCGGTCCGACCGGATGTACCGGACCAGCGAGGTCCGGGCCCAGCTGCTGTCGTCGGCGCTGCGCGTCACCCGGAGGCTGACGATCCCGGAGTGACGCGAGCCGGCTACTCGGCCATCTCGTACGCGCCCGAGAGCGACTCCACGCGCTCCCAGATCCGCGCCGACCGCTCACCGTCGACGACGGGACGCCGTACGGCACCGAGCGCCCACTCCTGCTGTGCCTCCGTGGCCGAGTCCTTGCCGTGCAGCTCGACGGCGTGCGCCGAGAAGTCGCGTACGAGAACGGCGAACAGCTCGTCCAGCAGGTTCTCGTCCAGGCCGGTCAGCCGGGCCTGCTCCAGGATCAGCTGGCCGTGGACGACGAGGGCGAAGAGCTGGCCGACGGCGAGGAGGAGGTCCAGGTCGCGGCTCTGCTCCTCGTCGGGCGCGGCGGTCTCCACGAAGGCGCAGAGCGCGTCGGCCTGTTCGCGGAAGCGGGCGACGTTGGCCACCTCGGCGTATACGTCGAAGGCCGGGCGCCAGTCGTGGAACCGTACGGCGCCGAGACCGCGCGCCGGTCCCTGCCGGAAGAGGAAGTCGTCGTCGGCCGCGTCCAGGCGGGAGGGGACGGCCGGGTACTCCGCCGGGTTCAGCAGGTGGTTCCGCATGAACTTCAGGATCAGGGCGAGGTTGACGTGCACCGTGCCCTCCAGCTTCGGCAGGCCCCGGATCTCGATCGCGGCCTGGGCGAAGTAGTTGTCCTTCTCGAAGCCCTTGGCGGCGATGACGTCCCACATCAGGTCGATGACCTTCTCGCCCTCCGTGGTCACCTTCATCTTCGTCATCGGGTTGAAGAGGAGGTAGCGGCGGTCGTCGGGCCCGGCGGAGCGGAAGTAGTCGACGGCGCGGTCGCTGAACAGCTTCATCCCGACGAGCCGGACGTAGGCGTCGGTCAGCTCGCGGCGCACGTGCGGGAAGGCGGTGACGGGCCGGCCGTAGAGGATGCGGTTGCTCGCGTGGGTGACGGCCTCGTACATCGCGTGCTCGCAGATGCCGATCGAGGCGGTGCAGAGGTTGAACTTGCCGACGTTGACGGTGTTCAGCGCGGCGTCGAACGCGGCGCGGCCGGTGTGCAGGATGTCGGCGGGCGCCACCGGGTAGTTCTCCAGGCGGAACTCGCTGACGAACTTGGAGGAGTCGACGACGTTCTTGACAAGGTGATACGCCTCGTGGCGGCTGTCGGCGGCGAAGAAGACATAGCCGTCGGGGCCCTCGACGTCGGTGCGGCGGCCGAAGACGGAGACGAGACCGGCGGCGTTGCCGTTGCCGATGTAGTACTTGGAGCCGGAGGCCAGGAAGCCGCCGTCGCCGGACGGCTCCAGCAGCATGTCGGTGGAGTAGATGTCGGCGCCGTGCGTCTTCTCGGAGAGGCCGAACGCGAACACCTCACCCTGGGAGAGGAGTTCGGCCGCCCGCGCGCGGGCCTCGGCGTTCTCGCTCTGCCAGACCGGTCCGAGGCCGAGGATGGTCACCTGCCAGGCGTACCAGTAGTCGAGCCCGTAGAACCCGAAGATCTCGTTGAGCGCGGCGATCCGGGCGGTGTCCCAGCGCCGGTCCTCGTTCCCGGCGGCGGAGGCCGGGGTGAGGAAGGTGGCGAAGAGGCCTTCCTCCGCGGAGAACGCGAGGAAGTCGCCCAGCCAGGCGCGGGAGCGGTAGTCCTCGATCAGCCGGCGCTTGCCGCGCTCCTCGAACCAGTCGACGGTGGCGCGCAGCAGCCTGCGGGTCTCCGGGTCGAAGTGCTGCGGGTCGTAGGTGCGCGGGTTGAAGAGGAGGGACGCGGACTCAGCCATGGAGGGTTGCCTTCCGGGAGGGAGGGTGAGGGTTCTGTCGGTGGTGCGGGGGTGGCGGCCGGCGTCGTCAGGCGCCGGAGCCCGCCGGTGGACCGGTGAGCCGGTGGAGGGTGTCGAGGACGTCGTCGAGCCAGGCGATCGTCATGCGCTCGTACGCGATGCCGCCGCGCAGCACGACGTGCTGGAGCTCCTGGCCCGCGTCCGGGGCCGCGGGCGCCTCGGGTCCGGTGAAGTCGCGCGCCTCCCCCGCCAGGTAGTGGGCGAGGCGGTCGCGGTGGGCCTGGCGGTGGCGCTCGACCTCGCGGACCAGGGCCGCCGGGTCGTCGAAGGCGGCGCCGCGGATCTTGACGGCGAGGTCGTGCCTCAGGCTCTCGGGCTCGATCGGCTTGTGCAGCCACTCGGCGAGGGTGGCGCGGCCGGGTCCGGCGACGGAGTACTCCTTCTTGTCCGGCCGGCCCTGCTGCTCGACCGCGCGGACGGTGAGCCGGCCGTCAGCCTCCATCCGGGCCAGGACGCGGTAGATCTGCTGGTGGCTGGCGGTCCAGAAGTAGCCGATGGACCGCTCGAACCGCCGGGCCAGCTCATAGCCGGAGCCGGGTTTCTCCAGCAGGGAGACGAGGATCGCGTGTTCGAGCGCCATACCGCGATCCTTCTATGCAACTCGTTGCATAGACAAGTCACCGGGACCGGTTGAGACACGGGTCACCCGGCCTCCGCCGCGCGCGGGCCGCGGGGACAATGGGCTCAGCGCCCCACCACCCGCTTGCCGTACCAGGAGAGCCACCGCCTTGTCCCAGCACACCGCCCACGCCGACCATCCCGGCCTCCAGGCCGACTGCGGGAACTGCTTCGGCCTGTGCTGCGTGGCGCTGCCCTTCGCCCGCTCGTCGGACTTCGCCGCGGACAAGGCCGCCGGCACCCCGTGCTCCAACCTCCAGGAGGACTTCGGCTGCGGCATCCATGAGCGGCTGCGCGACAGCGGCTACCAGGGCTGCACGGTGTTCGACTGCTTCGGGGCCGGCCAGAAGGTCTCCCAGGTCACCTTCGGCGGCCGCAGCTGGGTTACGGATCCGGGTTCGGCCCGCACGATGTACGAGGTCTTCCCCGTGGTGCGGCAGTTGCACGAGCTGCTCCGCTACACCGCAGAGGCCCTGGACCTGCCGGCGGCCAAGGCGGCCCACCGCGACCTGCGCGCCGCCTACGACCGGCTGGACGCACTGACCCGGGAGAGCGCCGGGACGCTCCTCGCACTCGACGTCCCGGCCCTCCGCTCCGAGGTGAACGCCCACCTCCTGCGCGCCGGCGACCTCGCCCGCGCCGCCGTCCCCGGCAGGAAGAAGAACCACCGGGGCGCCGACCTCTTCAACGCCCGGCTGCGCGGCGCGAAGCTGCGTGGAGCCACCCTGCGCGGCGCCTGCCTGATCGCGGCCGACCTCTCCGGCGCCGATCTGCGCGACGCCGACCTGATCGGCGCGGACCTGCGCGACGCGAACCTGTCCGGCGCCGACCTGACCGGCGCCCTCTTCCTCACCCAGCCGCAGCTGAACGCAGCCCGGGGCGACGTGGCCACCAGGATCCCGGGCGGCCTGCGGCGCCCGGTCCACTGGGCCGCCTGAGCACCGGCCCCCCGCCGCGGCGTCCGGTTCAGGCCAGGTTGCGCGGAACCGTCTCGTTCCGGGTGCGGGAGAAGACCCGGCAGCCGGCCTCGTGGACGGTGAGCAGGGCCGGCTGCTCGCCGACGCACCGCATCCGGCCGGCTGACACGGGGTGCCGCCCGCCGCCCGACGGCACTTCACCCCCGGGGCTGGATCCGCGCCTCGGGAGGTGTCTCGCCCGTGATGCTGGCGATCAGTTCGGCGCAGAGCACCCGGAGTTTGACGTTGCGGTGCTGGGACGCCGTGCGCAGGACCTCGAAGGCCTTCTCGGGGGTGCAGCGCTGCTGGCCGACGACCACGCCGATCGCCTGGTCGATGACCGTACGCGACTGGAGCGCGGCCTCCAGATCGGCGGCGAACTCCTCGGTGTCGGCGATGCGCTGGGCCAGGGCGATGGCGCCGGTGGCCTGGGCGGTGAGCAGCCGCAGGGCCGTCAGGTCGGCGTGCTCGAAGGCGCCCGGGACCGGCGCGTACAGGTTGAGGGCTCCGGCGGTGTGGCTGTGCGGGGCGATGGGCAGCGACAGCGAGGACCGGGCGCCGCAGACCGCTGCGTAGGCGGGGTAGTCGGCCCAGCGGCTCTCCCGGAGCGTGTCGGGCACGCTGACCTCCAGGCCGGTGCGCATCGCCTGGAGACACGGGCCGTCGTCCTGCCCGTACTGGGCCTCGTCCAGCTTGGTGGCGGAGGCTCCGGCACTGGAGACGGTGACGGGCCGGCCCTGCCGCTGCACCGTGATGCCGCATCCGTCGGCCGTCTCCACCAGGGCCAGGGCGCTGCGGGCGAGTGCCTGGAGGAACTCGTCCAGCGATTTCGTCTCCAGGAGCAGCGCGGTCGTGTCCGGCGCCGCAGCCACGGGCCTGTCAGTCATGATCATCTCGTTCTGGGCGGTGACCCGCCTTCCGAAAGGGCGGGGCAGAGCTGGCGCGGCGCAGTCCAAGGCCGCTGGGACAGGGCAACCTCCACCGGCGCACCGGTGCCTGAGACGGGCTCCGGGCGTGCGACGGGGGTGGTCAGACGTGGGTGGGCGAGAGCCCTGCGAGGGCGGGCGCGCCACCGGCCGCTGCCACGGGACTGCTGATGGTTCTGCGGCGCCGGGTCGCGGGCGGGCGACTTCGGGCGGCGGCCGGGGCGGGCGTACACGCGGTGCGCGGAGCACCGGCGGCGGGGGCCACGGCGGCAGGACTACGACGGAGAGAGCGGTTCACGGAAACTCCACGGAGGCAGGAAGAAATCTCAAGGGCCGCTTCCTGACCTCCAGCGCTTCATTATGCCCTCTCGGCCGCCACGGTCGGCGCGGCGTCGCGAAGCGCGGGCCGACGCGACCGGAAAGTGCCGCCGGGCGTACGGGGTCTGACGCCGTGTGCCGTGGGCGCTGTGCGCCGTCAGCCCTTGCCGGGGAAGCGTGGGACGGATGTGTCGGCGTACGGTCCGACCGCGCGGGCCATGGGCGGGGCCGGGTCCGGCGGGGCGATGCGCCGCTCCAGCCGCGCCAGCAGCCCTTCCCTGCGAGGCGCGTCGGCGCCCGGTCGGCATCCACGGCTGCGCAGTTCGGCGCCTTGGAGGGTGTACGCCACCCGCAGGGTCCGGTTGAGCGCCGCGGCGCTCAGGACCTCACGGGTCGTCTCGTATCTGGCCACCACCGCGATCGACACGCCGCGTTGGCCGGCCTCACCGCGCACACGCAGCAGTACGCCGAGGGCGCGCGGGGTGAGCAGGGGGGTGACGACGTCCACGATGACCGTGCTCGGACCGCAGCAGGGCAGCAGTGTCAGCAGTTCCTGTTCGATCGCCGACTCGTTGTCGAGGTCGACGACGTCGCACAACTCGACGACGAGGTGGGACTCGTCCAGGCGGTAACTCAGCAGAGGCATCGTGTACTCCGTGGAAGCAGGCCAAAAGGAGGGCCGCTTCCTGACCCATGATTCTGCGCATGCCCCGGCTCGCGCCCCCGACACCCCTCGGCGCGCGGTTCTTTGTCACGCGCGCGTCGGCCGACCGGTCCGCGAGGGGCTCCCGACGCCGTTTCCCGTATCGTGCCATGCTGGCTGCAAGGGCTCCGGCCCGGAAAGGGGAGCGACCATGACCGACGCCCTCACGCCCGGAACGCCCGACCTCGTCTCCCTCCTCCTGGACAGCGACACGCTGGACGAGTTCCTCCAGGTGCTGGCGGAGAGCGCTTTGGTCCAGGCGCCGGGCGCCGATGGCTGCGGTATCACCCTGGAGCGGCAGCACCGGCCCCTGACCGTGGTCAGCGCCGGGATCAGCGCGCCGCCGCTGGACGAGGCGCAGTACGGGCAGGACGACGGCCCCTGCCTCGAAGCCCTGCGCGAGGGGCACGAGGTCAGCGTGGTCGACATGCGGGCGGAGAGCCGGTGGAACGGCTATCCGGCCTTCGCCGTCGCCGCCGGGACGATGTCGTCCTTCTCGCTGCCGATCGCCGCGCACTCCCATACCGCCGGCGCGCTCAATCTGTACTCGCCCAAGGTGAACGGCTTCGAGGAGGCCGATCTCGGCGGTCTGCGCGACCTGGCCGCCCAGGCGACCGGTGCGATCGCGCTGGCCCAGCGGCTCTCCGACACGCAGACCTTCACTGCGGACCTCCAGGCCGCCCTGAAGTCACGCACGGTGATCGACCAGGCGGCGGGCATCATCATGAACCAGCGCCGCTGCACCGCCGAAGAGGCGCTGGCGACCCTGCGCAGCGCGTCGCAGCACCGCAACGTCAAGCTGCGCGACCTCTGCGCGCAGCTCGTCGGATCCATCTCGGGAAGCATGCCGCCGGGCGGGCCCCGGTTGCGTCCCCGCCCCTGAGGCCCGTACCGCCCCTCCCGGACGATGCTCTCAGGCGGGGACCGAGGTGGGGACGACCGGGATCTCCCGCCCCGGGGTCACCCGTCTCAGCTGCTCGCGGGCGGCAACCAGCGCCGCGGCGATCTCCCGGGTGCCGGTGGAGACGCACAGCGTGTAGCTCACGTCCTCCAACCTGCGGGCCACCCCGTCGACGCCCTGTCCGTGCTGTGCCCGGAGTTCCTCGTAGCGGCGCAGAAGTTCCTCGAGTACCGCGGGGTGTGCCATCAGCATCGCGCTCTGCCTTTCTCTCATACCAAGGCACCCGTGTAGGCCGAACGGGTGCGGAAAGCATTCCTGGGACGAACCGGCGAGGGCCTACGACCGAACGCCATCAGCGGCGCACCGCGCATGCCCGGGGTAATGCGGAATACGGTTACAGAAGGGAGAGGGGGCGGGTGACCCGGTAACAGCACGGCTCACCTGGGGGAACGCGGACGGATGAAAGCCGGCCGCTTCCTGACCTCTGCTCTACAACTGTGCCCAGCTGCAGACGGTTCATGCAAGCGTGAGGGCTTTGTCGGTCCCCATGTTTACCTTTCGGCCCATGGGTACTCCTCCTTACAAGGTATCCGGCGTACGCGGAACTGAGGCGCCGACGGGTTGGGAAAGCAGCCCGCGGCGCCGCTCGGGGCCTTGACGCCTGCCCCTCCTTCGATGAACGGCCGTCACTCCGATCGAGATGGATGAGGAGTACCTCATGCCTGCTGGGTCCAGCGCGAAGCGTGAACGCCAGTACGAGCACATCAAGAAGAGCCAGGAGGAGCGGGGCAGCTCCGAGAAGCGCGCCAAGGAGATCGCCGCCAGGACGGTGAACAAGGAGCGGGCCAGATCCGGCGAGTCGCGGACGGCGAGCAGGACGTCGACGCAGGACAGGAAGTCCGCCTACGAGCGCGGTGGTGAACGCTCCCACCAGGGCGCGCAGGGCCCTACCAAGGACCAGCTCTACGCCGAGGCGAAGAAGAAGAACATCGACGGGCGCTCCTCGATGAACAAGGCGGAGCTGCGGAAGGCCCTAGGACGCTGACCTGCCGTGCGGCCGGTGAGCCCCATGCGAAGGAGGACGTATGAGCGATCAAGCACGCGGCGACGATGTGTACCAGCCGCAGAGCGACGACGGCCAGGACCCGCCCAACGACGAGCTGGACCTGGAGAACACGCTCGGCGAACGCGGCCTGGACGACCAGATGGAAGAGGGCTACTCGCCTCCCGAAGGTCCGCTGGGTGTGAACAGGTTCGGCACCACGGGCGAGGAGGAGCGGGAGGGCGAATCGCTCGACCAGCGGCTCGCCCAGGAGGTCCCGGACGTCCAGCCGCCCGACGGTGACGGCATCGGCGATGTCGCGGAGGGCGAGGGCGAGCCCGAGGAACGGATCGACGGCGACGCACGGGCCGGGCGGCTCACCGCGGCGGACGACGCGACCGGCCGGAACACCGATGTCTTCGCCGAGGACGTCGGCATCGACGGCGGGGCCGCGTCGGCCGAGGAAGCGGCCGTGCACGTGGCCGACGAGGAGGACGGCGGAGGCCGGGAGGGCTGAACCGCCGTACGTGACCCGGCGGACCGCCCGGTACGGGACGCCGGGTACCGACCGCCCGGTTGGCTCAGCCGAGGTGGACACCCCTCTCGGGCCTGGCCATACACCGCGAAGGCCGTTGGTGGCCGGACCACCGGACCCCGCTCACCCCATTTTCACCCGTTTGGGTGGGATTGATGCTGGTATAAGTTCTACTGTGCTTCGGACATGAGGCGCCCGTGGGAGTCCCGGGCTGCCTCTGTCCGGTTACGCGCGCTCCCCCGGCGACCGAGCATCGTCAGCTTTTCGCCGTCGAGGAGTGACCACCATGCAGGCTGCACCTAGCCCTGAGTTCGTGCCGGATGCGGGCACCCCGCCCACGGACGACGCGTTCCGGAGGTTGAGCGCCCTTCCCGAGGGAGCCGGGCGGGAGGCGCTGCGGAACGAGATCGTCTGTGCCTGGCTGCCGATGGCCCACCGGCTGGCCGCCCGCTTCCGCAGCCGGGGTGAGTCGATGGACGACCTGCGCCAGGTGGCCGCGATGGGGCTCGTGAAGGCGGTGGACCGCTACGACCCCTCCCGGGGCAAGGCCTTCGAGACGTACGCCGTGCCGACCGTGACCGGCGAGATCAAGCGGCACTTCCGTGATCACACCTGGGACGTCCACGTGCCCCGCCGGGTCCAGGACCTCCGTAACCGGGTCCGCACCGCGCGCCGCGATCTCGCCCAGCGGCTCGGCGGCCGGGCCCCGACCTGCGCCGAGATCGGGGCGGAGGCGGGGCTCACCGAGGAGGACGTGCTGCTCGGCCTGGAGGCCCTGGAGAGTTACAGCGCCCTGTCCCTGGATGCCGAACCGGCCGGTGCCGACGGTGGAGTCCCCCTGGCCGACCGGCTGGGCTCCTGCGATCACGCCCTGGACGTCGCCGTCGACCGCGAGGCCGTCAAGCCGGAGCTGCACAGGCTGCCGGAGCGCGAGCGGACCGTTCTCTATCTGCGGTACTTCCGCGACATGACCCAGGTCAGCATCGCGGAGCGGCTCGGCATGTCCCAGATGCACGTCTCCCGGCTGATCAGCCAGTCCTGCGAGCGCGTGCGCGCCGGGGCCATGAAGGAGGCCGTGTGAAAGAACGCCTCGCCCGGCTCGCGTAGACGACGGGCCCTACCGCTACCGGTCCCAGCCGGCCTTCCGGCCGGCCAGGGGCGCGGTTTCCTCGCCCCTGCCTTCCCGCTCGCCGTGCAGGAACGCGTTGAGCGCCTCCTCGGCCGCAGGGTTGGGGCCCCTCACCTCGGGCGGGCCGGGCTCAAGGGCGTTGGGCTCGGGGTGGGTTCACATGTGGCGTCCTCCCGGACCCGGCGGCAGGATTCGGCGATCAGGCGGGAGACGTGCATCTGGGAGAGGCCGAGTTCGGCGGCGATCGCGCTCTGGGTCATCCCGGCGAAGAAGCGGAGGTAGAGCACCCGTCTCTCGCGCTCGGCCAGCCGGCTGAGGCCGGGCTTCGCCGCCTCGCGGTCGAGCACCAGGTCGAACGCCTCGTCCGTGGCGCCCAGCCGGTCGCCCAGGAGCGTCTCCCCCGCTCCGGCGGCCGTCTCGACGTCGATGGACAGAGCGGTGAAACCGTGCAGCGCCTCGCTCCCCTGCCGTACCTCGTCCTCGGTCAGGCCGGTGTGCTCGGCGATCCGTGCGGGTGAGGGGGCGACGCCCATGGCGGCCAGCTCGGAGCCGGCGAGGCGGATGGCGTTGCGGAGGTTCTGAACGCGGCGGGGGACGTGGACCGACCACATGCGGTCCCGGAAGTGCCGTTTGATCTCCCCCGTGACGGTGGGGACGGCGAAGGGGGCGAAGGCGCGGCCGATGGCGGGGTCGTAGCGGTCGACGGCGTTGACGAGACCGATCGCCGCCACCTGCCGCAGGTCCTCCAGCGTCTCGCCCCGATTGCGGTAGCGGGCTGCCAGGCGGTGGGCCATGGGCAGCCAGGCACAGATGATCTGCCCGCGCAGCCGCTCCTTGGCGGGGCCGGCGGGCAGCTCCGCGAGGCGACGGAAGTCCGCTGCCGTGTCGGGGTCGTCGGCGTACCGGCTTTCCTCGGCCATGGGGTGCGGCTCAACTCCTCGCCGTACGGGATCGATGGCGCCGGGAGGGTTACGTGCCGATGCGGGGCCCCTCGTCAGGGAGGGCGGCCCGCGCGGCATCCGTCACCGGGGCGTGCCTCACCTCCGAAGCACCCTCGTTGCCTTCCCCGGTGCACGGAACCGCGAAAACGCGGGGGTGGTGCGTTCACCCGACCGGTCGCCGGGCTGGTTGCTGCCGCCCGCCGTCCGGGCGGTCCTGGAGGACGGGTTCCGGTACCGGGGACCGGGTGGTCGGGGCCTCGGTCTCCCGCCCTGAGCAGGGTGATGGGCCCGAGGCCGGTTCGTCGGCCACGTACCAGGTGCATGTCGGACCCGAGCGGTTCGAGGGGCGCACGGTCGTCCGGCACGTCGACCGGCCGGGGACGCTGGAGGCGGAGGGCGGCCCTTGGGGCAGATGACCACGGCGGACGCGACAGGTTCGCCCCGGGCACCGGATCGGCCTGGGCCTGCACCCATGGGCCCACTCATGCGCAAGTGGACGCCGTCGGGGAGGGCCTCTCCGGGGTGCGGGGCGGCCTGAGGCCGGATCAGGAGAGTGCGGCGATCCACCGGGCCATGCGCTCGTACGCGTCGAGGACCCGGGAGTGGTAGGGCCCGTAGAACTCCGCGCAGTCCAGGCCCACGGCTTCGTAGAGGTCGGCCGCGCCGCGGGGATCCCCCGCGTCACCGGTCAGCTCGGCCAGCCGGAACCGGGCGTCCACCACGTCGGGGTGATCCGCCGTGTGCTCGGACAGCAGCTCCCGTACCCGCTGTTCCTGCGTGTGGACCCGGTCCATGGGATCGCTGGTGGCGGCGGGCAGGGCGGAGGGTGTCGTCACCTCGGTGCCGGCGGCCGGGCGTTCCGGGCGGTGCTCGACAGATCCGCGGATCGTCCGGGCCACGGCCCTGGCGTGCTGGGGGCGTTGCGCCGGGTCCTTCGCGAGCAGGCTCATCACCAGGTCGCTGAGGACGGCGGGGACGCCCCGCCGGACTCGGCCGAGGTCCACCGGGCGCTGTCGCAGGTGCATGGTGACGATCGCCGCGGAGTCACCGTGGCGGCTGGTGAAGGGCGGGTTGCCGGTCAGCATCTCGTACATGACGCAGCCCAGGGAGTACAGGTCGCTCAGATGGGTTCCGGGGTCGTCGCCGGTGCAGCGCTCGGGGGCGATGTACCGCCAGGTGGCGCCGGCGCCATGGGTCTCCGTGACGTCGAGAAGGCGAGCCAGCCCGAAGTCGACGATCCTGGCGTTGCCGTTGCCGTTGATCACGATGTTCGCCGGCTTGATGTCGCGGTGGACGACGTCGGCGTCATGGGCGTCGGCCAGGCCTTCGCAGATCTGCACGGACCAGCGCGTGACCTGCGGGAGGGTCAGGACGCTGCCGGGTCCCACGTAGTGGTCCAGGGACTCGCCGTCGATCCATTCCATCACGAAGTAGGCCTGGTCGCCCTCCTGCCCCCGGTCGTGGATCGCGGCCACATAGGGGCTGCTGATCCGGGCCATGGACTGCCACTCCTTCTCGTACCGCGCCTGCATCTGCTCGGTGAGCGCGTCCCTGCGGCGGCTGCCGCGCATCCGGTCCAGGGCGAGCAGCTTCACCGCCACGGAACGGTTCATCTTGTTGTCGTGGGCGAGCCAGACGTCGCCCATTCCGCCGCTGCCGAGCTTGCGGTCGAGCCGGTAGCGGCCGTCGGCCAGCACCCGGGCGTTGCTCATGCGTGGTCCTCTCCCAGCTCGACCGGGGACCAGGTCTCCAGCCTCGCCGCCACCGCCAGGCCGTGACGCCACTCGGCGCTCAGGGTCAGGACCTGGTTCATGGCTTCGTTGAGCTGCCGCACGCTCTCCGCCTGCCGCCGAACGCCCTCCTCGCGCAGGCCGTGTCTGCGTACGGGCACCCGGATGATCCCCCACAGCGCTCCGCATCCCAGGGCGACGGCGAGGAGGAGGAAGAGCGCGAAACCGATCCCGGTCAGGAAGGGCAGCAGCAGTACCGCGTCGAGCACGGCGAGAGCACCGCATCCGAGGGTGAGGGCCCAGCTCGGGGCGACCGACTCGACGTGCGAGCGGATCCGGCTCTCCTGGTAGGCGTGGAGCTCCTCGGCCACCTGGACGGTGTCGAGCGGCCCCGATCCGTGGGTGGGCACCTCGCAGGACCAGCCGTCGACCGTGAGGACCACGGTGGCGGGCATGCTCGTACGGGACCTCAGGGCCAACGCGGCGGTGGCCTCGCGGACGCTCTCCCAGACGCAGCTCAGCGCGAACCGGCGCCCAGGCGGCCCCAGCGACAGACTCTCCGGGGCGAACACCGCGCGCTCCAGCAGCGTCACGAAGTCGAGGGTTTCCTCCTCCAGGGTGGGGTCGCCGAGGACGACGGCCTGGGTGTTCCCGTCCTGGTCGATCAGCTTCTGGAGCTGCGCCATACGCCGCCGCAGCCGGGCCTCGTCCGGCTCCTGCTGGTCGATGAGGTGGTCGAGGGCTCGGTCGGTGTACTGGCCCTTGCGGCCGGACACCGGCCGCTGCGCGGGGAACTCCTCCATCAGATAGCGGGCGGCGCCACTGGCGGCCGTCGCCGACTTCCAGCTCTCCTCGACGACGTCCCAGCCCCCACCGCTCAGCTCACGCAGCGCGGCGAAGCCGTCGGTCGGCTCGGCCGCGGAGAACCGGCGCAACCAGGGCTGCCAGCGCCTGAGCCGGGTGCTGGAGGAGGCGGGCCCCCAGCTGAGGGCGGCAGGGTCCTCACGGAACCATCGCGCCATGGTCTCGGAGGCGTACGTCAGGGCTTCGTGGCCCAGTTCCGCATCGGCGATCGCGTCGAGCAGGACCGTGAACTCCGGCCCGAGTTCGTCGCGCCGGAGCGATCGCAGATAGCGGTCCATCCATGACGCGGCCTCGCTCAGCCGGCCCATCCTGGACCAGGTCAGAGCGAAGAACAGTTTGGACTTGGCCGGATCGCGGCAGGAGAAGGCGTACGACGTGGCCCGGGAGACCTGCCCGTCGTCGCCCCGGTGCCGGGCCGCGACGGCCATCGCGGCCGGTGCCAGCCAGTACGTCGGCTCCGCCAGCCAGCGCTCGGCGACACAGGCGTCGATGACGGCCGGGTCCACCGACCCGTCCCGCACGGCCTGTGCCGTCAGCTCGTGGACCAGCCCCCGGGCCAGATTGCGGGTGCGCTGCCGGTCGGCGTAGTCCGCCTTCCAGATGACCGTCAACTGGCTCAGTTCCGCACGGGCGTTGGCCACGGCCTGGTGCCTTCCGTAGCGCTCCAGGAAGCCGGCGAACTCCTCATGGATGCTGTCCACCGTACGGGCGATGGCGGCGACCTCCTGCCGCACCTCGGCCAACACGGCTTTCTGGCCGTCCAGTTCGTCCTTCAATCCGGTCAGCGCCGCGTCGCGGACGGGATACTGGGCGATCAGGCGGCGCACCGCCTCCGCGTTCTGTTCGTGCGCCGCGCGAAGTGCCCGCAGCCCCTCCCGCAACTCCTCCAACGCGCTTACGGATTCCTGCTGTTCGTTCATGAGCCCCCGCCGAGATCCCTCGTCACATGCGAACCGGGCTCATTATCCGGACAACGTGGCCTCCGCGGAATTACTCTGACCGAAGTCCGTCACCGCCACGGGGGAAACGTGCTGGAAGACCGCAGTGCAGTGAGCCGTCTCTCCTTCGGGAAGGACGACGCGGAGAACGATGTCACCGTCGGGCTGCTGAGCCCGGCGGTGTTCCAGGAGACCTATGCCTACCGGGAGGCGCTCTCCGGCCGGAAGTCATTGATCATCGGCCGGAAGGGGGCGGGCAAGAGCGCGATCTGCCAGCAGCTCGTCAGCCCCGGCGGCCATCCCGGCCCCACCGCCGTGATCACGCCCGACGACGCCACCAGCAACGAGATCCGCCGGTTCGAGCTCGTCGGCGTCACCGAGGACACAGCCAAGTCCCTGATCTGGCGCTACCTCTTCGCCGTGCAGGCCGCCCAGGAGGTGGTCGCGCACGCCCGGGCCTCGCACGGCCGGCGCACACCGACGTCCGTCCGCGCGCTGCGGAAGTTCCTGGAGGCGAACGGCGAGGCCGGGGAGGAGCGGCTGTACGACCGGCTGCGGCGCGGGGTGCTGGGGCTGCAGTCGGCAAGCCTCTCCCTCAAGGCGTTCGGTGTGGAGGCGGCGGTCGAGATGGCCGGCGCGCCGGAAGGGGCCCGCGCCGACCGGCAGCTCGGCGTCCTGGAACGGGGCGTCGCGCTCGCCTTCGAGGAGCTGGGCTGCGCGACGGCGCACGAGCCCCTGCTCCTCCTGGTGGACAAGGTGGACCACGGCTGGACCATCGACCCGGACAGCCACTCCCTCGTCACCGGCCTGCTGCTGGCCGCGAAGCATGTCACCGGAGCGTACGGCGGTGCGGTGCGCTGCGTGCTCTTCGTCCGTTCGGACATCTACGATTCGCTGCGGTTCAGCGACGCCGACAAGTTCCGCAGCGACGAACTCCACATCTCCTGGAACCAGCGGGGACTTGAGGACCTGGCGCTCGCCCGCGCCAGAGCGTCGCTGAAGGTGGACCTCTCCGCCGAGCAGCTGTGGGGGCAGCTCTTTCCCGCCGAGGTCTCCGGGGAGCCGATCACCGCCTACCTCTTCCGCCGGTCGCTCCCCCGCCCCCGCGACGCGATCCAGTTCCTCAACCTGTGCCGCGACGCGGCGCACGAGCGGGACAACGGCCTCATCGGCGAGGACGACGTCATCGCGGCCACCGAGAGGTTCTCCTCCAGGAAACTCAACGACCTCGCGACCGAGTACCAGGTCAACCATCCCTACCTGGACGCGCTGTATCCGATGTTCGAGAACACCGGATACATCGTCATGCGGCAGGCGCTGGAGACCCGCTTGGCCGCTCGCGCCGAACGGCTGCGCCAGGAGTTCGCGGACTACGCCGACAGCCTCACTCCGGCCGGGGTCATCTCCGTTCTCTACGGCATCGGGTTCCTCGGGGTGAAGCGCGGCAACGACGTGGTGTACGCGGGCGGGCCGAAGGCGCCGCCGCAGCCCGGCGAGGACGAATTCCACGTCCACCCCTGCTTCCGGCCCGCGCTGGGCAGCCAGGGCCCCGTCGAGCTCACCGCGTACAGCCCCACCCGGGTCGAGAGCCGCAGCCGGACGGCGATCGGGCCGCTGCACTCCGATGTCGGCCTGGGAGTCAGCCGGGAGGTGCAGCTGCTGGGCCAGGTGATCCAGTCCTGCGAGCGGCTGCTGCGCCGGCTGGCCCGGGCGGGTCTGCCCGAGTCCATCCGGGCCGCGGTCCACACCCAGGTCAGCCATGTCCTGGGGGACGCGCGTGCGGTCCTGGAGGAGCTGCGGGCCGGCTCCTCGGTGGACGTCTCCCGCCATGTCCTGGCCGCCTCGGGATATTTCGACGCCATCGCCGTCCAGCTCTCGGGCCACGGCTTCCAGGACGAGCCGATCACCCGGGGGTTCGCGGACGAGGCCCGGCTGCTGCTCCGGGCCGTCGGGGGTGCGGTGGGGGGCGGCCGGGGCTCGTCCTCGTCCGGCTAGGGCCTGCGGCAGGCGAGTTCGGGCATCCGGGAGCGCAGTTCACGGCAGACGCCGGCGCCGTCCCCGTCGGGCAGGCGGATGTCCAGCGGCCGGCAGAGCCGGGCGTGCACGATGCTCAGCGGCAGAGTGCGCGGAGCCGCCTCACGCGCCGCCCGGTCGGCCGCCGCCAGACTCTCCGGCGAACCGTCCATCCCTACGGCCACGGCCTTCTTCACGTGTCTGCCTCCGTACGTCCGTACGCGACCGGCCCCCTCGGCCGGCCGCAGGAGCCGGCATTCCGCCCGGACGCACCCACGGGAGGGCCGGTCGTCCCTTAGGTCCTGGACGTTCGGCGCCGGGAGTCCCTCAGGTCGCGTCCGGCGGTGCGAGGCCGACGTGTTGCGCGAGGAAGGTGAGGCACTCGGCCTGGAGCGCCACCGCGCGTGAGGCGGCGCGGTCGCCGTGGCCGACACCCCGTTCCAGCCGGAACAGGACCGGTCCCGGGCCGGTGGACGCGTGCTGGAGGGCCGCGCACATCTTGCGGGCGTGCAGCGGGTCGGTCCTGGTGTCGCCGTCCGACACGGTCAGCAGCACCGGCGGATAGGCGGTGCCCGGGGTGACGTGGTGGTACGGGGAGTAGCTCAGCAGCGTCCGCAGCTGGGCCGGGTCCTGGGCGCTGCCGTACTCGGGCACCCAGCTGGGTCCCAGCCCGGACAGCTCGTAGCGGACCATGTCCAGGAGCGGGGACATGCAGACCACGGCGGCGTACGCGGCGGGCCGCTGGGTGAGGGCGGCGCCGACCAGGAGGCCGCCGTTGGAGCCGCCGATGATCGCGATGCGGCCCGGTTCGGCCCAGCCGCGCGCGACGAGGTGGTCGGCGGCGGCCGCGAAGTCGTCGAAGGTGTTCTGCTTGTGCGCCCCACTGCCGGCCCGGTGCCACGCCTCGCCCTCCTCGCCGCCGCCGCGCAGCCCCGCCCAGGCGAAGACCCCGCCCGCCGCGACCCAGGCGAGGACCTGCGCCCGGTAGCGCGGCGACATCGTGCCGCCGAAGCCGCCGTAGCCGGTGAGGAGGACCGGGCGGGGGCCGTCCGGGCGGCCGCTCGGAAAGATCACGAACATCCCCACCGTCGTGCCGTCGCGGGACGGGAAGGTGGTCCGGCAGGTGACCGCGCCGCCGGCCGCCGGTGTGGGCCGGGGGCCGCGTTCCCAGGGCGTGACGCCCAGAGTCCGGGCGTCGAAGCGGAGGACGCGGGCCGGGGTGGTGAAGTCGGTGTACGAGAACCACGCCTCGCCGCTGCCGTGCGGTCCGGCCGAGAAGTCGCCGACCGTGCCGGTGCCGGGCAGCGGGACCTTGGCCAGCCGGCGTCCGTCGGTCAGGTCGTGCACGGTCACCTCCGCGACCGTGCGGTGGGTCCAGGCGGCCAGGCCGAGCGGGCGGCCGAGCCCGGAGCCCGACAGGACGACGAGGTCGGTGAGGATCGCGTCGGGACGTTCGGCGATCACCTCGCGCCAGGCGGCCGGGCCCCGGTGCAGGTCGGCCGGTCGGCACGCGACGACCCGGCCACGGGCGGCGCCGCGGTCGGTACGCAGCCACACCACGTCGTCCCCTCCGGTGCCGGGCGCCAGGTGCAGGCGGGTGACGGCCGCCATGTCGTCCTGGACGGGCCGGAACACCGGTCGCTCCAGGGAGCCTTCGGCAAGGTCGGCCAGGTACAGGGCGGTCCCCCGGCCGGTGCCCCGGGTGGCCGTGACGGCGAGCCGCCGGCCGTCCTCGCTCACGGACACGCCGTAGAACTCGGTCCGCTCCCGCCCCTCGCCGAAGACCACCGCGTCGGCGTCGGGCGTGGTCCCGGTCCGGTGGAGGTGGACGCGGCGGTGGTAGCGGCCCTCACCGGGGTGCAGCCGCGGGTCCAGAGCCCGGACGTAGTAGAACGCCTCGCCTCCGGGCAGCCAGCCGATCGACGACTTCCGCACCCGGTCCACCGGCCCGTCGACGACCTTGCCGGTGCCGACGTCGATCACCCGCAGCAGCGAGTCCTCCGTACCGCCCCGCGACACCTGGAAGGCCAGCAGGTCCCCCTCCAGGGACGGCTGCCAGGCGTCGAGCACCGTACGTCCGGACGGGTCGAGGGCGACGGGGTCCAGCAGCACCCGCTCCGGTGTGCCTTCTCCTGCCTCCGCGACCACGAGGACCGGATGCTCCTGGCCCGCGTCCTGCCGCAGCCAGAACAGCCTGCCGCCGCGGGCCTTGGGCGCCGTCGCGCGGTCGACGGCGGTGAGCGCCGCCACCCGCGCCCCCCATCGCTCCAGGCCGTCCCAGGCCGCCCGCTCCTCCTCGTACAGAGCCTCCTGTTCCGCACTCCAGCGGCGTGTCGCGGCGCAGTCCGCGTCCTCCAGCCAGCGGTACGGGTCCGGGGCGCGCATGCCGTGGAGCTCCTGCACGAGGTACTGCCGGTCCGCGTGGGGGTACCGGCGCTGGGTCGTTCGGGGGACGGGGGTCACTCGGTTCTCCCTCGGAGCGTGGCGGGCGGCTTCAGCGCGGCGGACGTGTCCCCAGGAGGGCTCTCGGCGGCCTCCGTGCCGGGCAGGGCTCGCCAGGCGTAGACGCCGGAGGCCACGACGAACAGCCCGGAGACCGCGAAGATCGTGTCGATGGGGCCGAACCGGAGGGAGCCGGCCGAGCCCGCGATGTCCCTCAGGACGGAGCTGGCGAGCCAGCCGGAGAGTACGGCGGCGAGCATCGACGCCAGCTGGGTCACCGGATAGAAGACCGCGACCACCCGGCCCCGGTACTCGGGGGCCGCCGCGGCGAGCAGCAGCGGGGCCATCGCGGTGTTCAGCATGGTGAGCGGAACGGTGAAGAGGAACAGGACCGCGATGCCGCCGATGAACCCGGTCTGCCGGGAGTAGGCGATGAGCAGCGCGCCGCTGACCAGCAGGCCGATCCAGGTGGTCCGCCGCGCACCGATCCGCTGCACCACGCGGCCCGCGCAGAGCGCGCCGACGATGCCGCCGAGCCCCATCGCCGTACCGATGTAGCCGTAGAGGTGGGCGGACATGTGGAGGTTGTCCGTGGCGAAGAAGATGTTCAGGGTGGAGAGGGCGCCGAGGCCGAACTGGCCGATGACCGCGAGCAGCACCAGCGCGACCAGGAACCTGCTGCGCGCGAAGAAGCGGAGGCCGGCGGTGAACTCGCCCAGCAGACCGCCGGTCCGGCTCGCGGCGTGCTCCGGCGCGGTGTCCGGGCCGGTGGCCGCGGGCGCGCGGGACGGGAGCGGCCGGATGGAGCGGATCGCGAGGTACGACACCGCGTACGAGAGCGCGTTGAAGAGCAGCGCCCACTGGAGGCCGGCTGTGAAGAGCAGCGGCGCGGCGAGCGGCGGTCCGACGATCCAGGCGGTCTGGCTGGTGGCCTGGGCGATGCCGGCCGCCCGGGCGCGGTCGGCATCGCCGGTCACGAGGTCCGCGATGACCGCGAAGCGCGCCGGGGTGAAGAACTGGCTGGCCGCGTTGAGCGTGAGGACGGTCGCGTAGACGAGGGCGAGCCAGAGGCCGACGGGGAGCGCGTGCACCGGCAGGAACGAGACGGTGGTGAGGGTGACCACCAGTACGCCGCGGACGACTTCGCTCCGCAGCATGGTGGCGATCTTGTCCCAGCGGTCGACGAAGACGCCCGCGAGCGGGCCGACGAAGAGGACGGCGGCGCCGGTCGCCAGCAGGACACCGCTGACGGCGGCGGGCGCCCAGGTCTTCTCCTTGGCCAGGACGGTGGCGACCCACAGGACCAGCGTGGTGCTGAAGACGGCGTCGCCGAGGGAGGAGACGGCCTGGCCGATCCAGAGCCGGGTGTAGTCGCGGTTGATGAGGGTGAGGCGCGGGCTCATGACGGCCGCCCGGCCGACGCCAGGGTCAGCGCCATCAGCGCGGTCACCAGGGTCGTGTGGTACGCCAGCCGGAAGAGCTCGCCGCCGGTGGCCGCCCCGGCCGCCGCGAGCGCGGCCGACCGGCCGGGGATCGCGCCGTCGGGCCGCTGCGCGCGCGCCAGGCACTCCACTGCGGCGGCGCCCGAGGCCGTGCGCAGCGGCTCGGCGCCCAGGATGAACTGGGTGAGGAGGAGTTCGGCGGCCAGGTCCCACCGGTCGTGCCCGACGCAGTGGGTGAGCATGCGGTCGGTCAGGTTCCGGGCGTACGTCAGGGTGTCGCCGGCCAGCGCGGGGCGGGAGCGGCCGAAGTCGCCGAGGTAGAAACCGGCATGGGTCAGGGCGTACGCCTGCGGGGCGGTGAGCGGCGCCGTGTCGCCGCTCTCCTCGGCGCGGAGTGCGACGAGCGGGCTGTGCGGGACGAGTTCGGCGTACGGCTCGATGCTGTGGCGGAGACCGGCCTTGTCCGCGTAGTAGCGGATCTCGATGCGCTGGTACGGCGTCTTGCCCTCCGGTGCGAGGAAGGCGGCGGGCAGGCGTGCGAGCGCGGCGCTGCGGCAGGTGCCGTCGATCCCGTCGGGAGCCAGGGCCGCGTAGATCAGCCGGTAGACGGGGGCGTGTTCGGGGTGGGCGGCGAGGAGCGGCGGGAATCCGGGGTGCTGCCAGAGGGTCCGTACGAGGGTGGCGGCGGCGTCCAAGGAGTCCGGCGGCTTGTCCAGGCGGGCCGCGCAGTGGCAGAGGAGGGCCAGTTCCAGTGCGGCCTTCGCCGGAGCGTGGGTCGCCGTGGAGGCGCTCGCGGAGAACGGGTCGAAGTGGTCGAGGTGGTGGCCCAGCCAGTCGAGCGCGCCGGCGGAGAGCTGGTCGAGGGGCGAGTCCATGGCTACAGGCGCCCCGTCTCGTACAGGTGGTCGAGCAGCGCCGCGTCGACGGTGTCGCGGAACGCGGCGAGCGTCCGCCCGTCCTCGTCGTAGCGGTAGAGGTCCTCGCAGGCGATCCAGCGCTCCTCGGTCCGGGGCCCTGGCAGGTATCCCCCGGCGGCCGTGCCGACCTCCCAGTCGGGTTTGCCCGCCGTCTCCCAGCAGCTGGCGAGGGTCCCGTCCGCGCTCACCACCGCGCCGTACCGGCCGCCGTCGTGACCGCAGGTGGGGCAGGGGCGGCGGGAGCCGGGGCGGGTCACGGTGAAGCCGAGTTCGAGCGCCCGGCGCTGCCACCGGGTGAAGGCGGCCGGGAGTTCGCCGGTGTGCAGCAGGTCGTTGGCGTAGCCGATGCCGACGTCGCCGACCCGGGCGAAGTAGAGGGTGCAGCGGGCCGGGTCGAGGGCTTCCGCGAGCCGTTCGACGAGCCGGTCGACGCCGGCGAAGTTGTCCTGGGAGACGTTGACCCGCAGCGTCCACCGGATCGGTGCGGCCTCCGAGGCCCGGACGATGTTGCGGACGATCGTGTCGAAGGTCCCGCCGCCGTCGGCCCGGCCGATCCGGATCCGGTCGTGGTCGGGGCGGTCGCCGTCGAAGGTGACCTGGACGGAGTCGAGCCCGAGGTCGGCGAGCTGCCGGGCCAGGGCCGGGGTGAGCAGCGTGGCGTTGGAGATCATCCAGGCGGAGGTGAGCCCGATGTCCTGGGCCCGCTCCAGCAGTTCGAGGCAGCCGCGCGGGTTGAGCAGCGGTTCGCCGCCGAAGAGCAGGATCCGGAGCCGCTCCAGCTCGGATTCGGCCATCCGCTGCCGGGTGAAGTCGAGGACGGAGGTGATGGTCCGCGAGGTGAGGCGGGTCCGGGCGATGCGCGGCGGGCGGGTGCCGCCGGCCGGGTCCTGGGCGGTGTTCTGGAAGCAGTAGCCGCAGCCGAGGTTGCAGTGGGTGCTGGTGAGGACGGTCAGCGCGTACGAACGGGGCGGCGCGGCGGAGAACATACCGCGCTCGCGCAGCAGTTGCTCCGATCCGGGCAGCAGCGTCCCTTCCGGTGTCACGTGCCGGCTCCCGAGGCGGACGACTCCGCCAGGCCCGAGGAACCACCAGTTCCGCTTGCCTTCGAGGAGGCGCTCTCCACCGGTGCGTTCGGTCGCCGGTGCCAGTTGTTCCAGACTCATCGTGTCCCCTTGGCCGCTGTGTTCCGCGCGCGCACGCGTACGCGCCGTGTCCGGTCGGTCGACCTGCTCGACGCTCATCGGATGCCTCTCGTCGCCGCCGCCGCGGCCTGCTCCGTCCGGCCGTTCGTGACGACGAGCATCGCCAGCGCGGTGCCGAGCGTCGCCTGGTAGGCCCGCCGGAAGAAGGCCACGGACGTCGTGTCCGCCGGAGCCCGCTCGGCGGCGGACTTGCCGGGTATCGCGCCCTCGGGTGTCATGGACCGCGCGAGCATCCGGACGGCCGCCGCACCCGAAGGCGTACGCAGCGGATCCAGCCCGAGGCAGTGCTGGGCGAGGACGAGCTTGGCGGTGAAGTCCCAGGCGCCTTCCCGCACGCAGTGGTCCGTGAGCCGTTCGACGGTACGGGCGATCCGCTCCAGCGCCTGGCCGGCCGGGCCGGGCCCACGGAAGCCGAAGTCGCTGACGTGGAAGAGGGTGTGGGTGACCTGGCAGACGTCCAGCCCGGCCGTCGGCAGCCCGTGGGCCCGGGCCGCCAGGCTGCTCGCGTACAGCTCCTCGTACGGCGCGAGGCGGTGCGCGAGACCGGCGAGGTCGGCGTGGTACCGGGTCTCCAGGTGCAGGTAGGGCGACTTGCCGCGCGGGGTGAGATAGCCGTCGGCCGTCAGCCGGTCCAGGGCGGCGCGGTGCGCGCCGGTGACCGTGCCGGACGGCGCCAGCGCCGCGTACATCAGCTGGAATTGCCGTGCGTAGCGCGGGTCGAGAGCGAGGAGGCGGGCGAACTCCGGCCGCTGCCAGGCCCTTTCCACCACAGCGGTTAGATCGTGGAGGCCGGGATCCGAGGGCGCGAGCCCGGCCCAGACGCGGCGGAGCAGGGCGAGTTGGAGGAGGGCCTTGACGCGCGGGGTCGCCGGGAGTCCGGCGCGGGCGGCCGGTGAGTCGAGGTAGCCGGCGTGGAGCGCTGTCCACCGGAGCGTGCCGGTCGACACCGCCGCCGCGGCCTCGTCAAGGCCGGCTGGTCGCGTACGCATGATCCTCCTTCCGTGGCGCGGATGTCCGGGCCGTCCGCTCGACGACGTCGGCCGCGAGGGCCGCGCTGTCGACGGCGGCGAGCCTGCGGCCGAGTGCCCGTGCGCGGTCCCGCAGTCCGTCGTCCCGCCATGCCGCGTCCAGCACCCGCGCCGGGCCGGCCGGATGTTCTCGTGAGGCGGACAGGTGCACCGCCACACCGGCGCGCAGGCAGGCTGCGGTCAGCAGCGGCTGCTCGGAGCCGTTGGGCGAGAGGGCGAGGGGCCGGCCGCGCAGCAGTGAGGCCAGGACCGGGGCCGAGGTGCCGCTGGCCAGCACCGGGCCCGCCAGGTCGATGAGGGGGCCCATCCAGGGTTTGCGTACGAGCAGGATGTCGGCGTGCGGGCCGGGCTGCGGGTCCGTGGAGCGGCCCTGCTCGACCACGGCCTGGAACGGACCCTCGGTGAAGGCCCTGTTGAGCGTGGGCCACAGACTGCCACCGCCGAAGTTGCGGCCGAGGTGGACGTAGACGACGGGTTTGCCGGACCGGTCCAGGTGGCGGGTGATCTCGTCCAGCTCGGCCGGATCGTGCGCGGGTTCCCAGACAAGTGGCCCCACATGCACTACCTGCTCCGGAAGTTGCGCACCCGGGTACTCCAACTCCGGAGCGCCGCGCAGGAGCAGTGCGTCGCCGAGCAGCGGGCTGCCGCGCCAGCGGGAGGTGCGGGCCGGCTGTCCGGCCCGCTCCCGTACGGAGGCGTAGAGCAGGTGGCCCTCCTGCGTCCGGTTCTCCCGGGTCCGGCCGTACTGCGGTTCCCCTTCGCCCCCGGTGCGGTAGTCCCACAGGTGGGCCGCGAGCCCGATCACGACGACGGGGAGGTCCAGCGTCTCGGCGGCGAGCAGGGTCCCGTTGCACAGGACCGAGGTGACCAGCAGGTCGGCGTCGGCCGCACGGGCGGCGCGCAGGGTCGCCCGGTACTGCGCCACGCCGGTCGCTCCCCAGCGGGCGGCGGAGAAGGCTCCGTCGCCGCCGAAGTCCTCGGCAGGCGCGAAGGCGAGTCCGGCCTCGGCGACGGCGGGCCCGGCGGTGGACCGGCCGAGCACGCTGATGTGGTGGCCCCGGCGCCGGAGTTCGCGTCCGGCGGCGAGGGCCGGGTAGAGGTAGCCGCCGTCGCTGAGCGGGCAGAGGAGGATTCTCACGACATCCGGACCTCGTGGTCGGGCCCCTGCCGGACCGTGCGGAGGTGCCGGGGCTGCGTCGGACGGGCGGCGGAGGTCACTCGGTGCTCCCCTCGGGGCGGGTGGCGGTCTTCCCTGGGCGGGCTGCGGTTCCTGCCGTACGGATTGCGGCTCTTCTCGTACGGGCCGCGGTTTTTCTCGTACGGGCCACGGTTTTTCTCGTTCAGGCTGCGCAGGGCTCCCCGGCTCTCGGCGCGGGGCCGGGAACCGGGGAAGCCGTGCGGTGCTCAGTGCCTGACGGGACGTGTCAGAGCTGGCTGGAGCCGTTGATGATGCAGCCGGCTTCGAGCTCCTGGTCCTCGCCGTGCGCGACGACCTCCATGTCCTCGGCCTCGATGTCAGCGGGCTCCGGGTTCGTGTTCTCGGACATCCTGTTCCTCCTTGGTGAGCGGCGTCCGCTGCGCCGACTGAGGAGAACGTACGAGCGGGAGGTATGGGAGCACCTGACCACCGGTTCGAAAGCGGTATGGGACCGGCTGCACCACGTCCGACCTGCGGAGATCCCACCGGATACGAGCCAAGGACTGAAACGTGTGGCAGCGGGTAGGCGGGTTGCGTTTGAGGGCTGCGTGGTGCGGCCGACGCGACGGGGGACACGACATGGAACTGCTGATGGCGGACCGAGCGACCGAACAGGACCCGCAGGCGCCGGGCACGGGCAGCGTGCTGGCCAGCGCCGCGTACGACATGGGTTCGGGAGAGATCGCCCGAGCCCGGGGCTTCGTCCGGGAGTTCCTGGCGGACGCGCAGTCGCTGCACGGTCTGGCCGTCTCCGCACGGGCGATGGATCTCGCGCAGCTGGTGGTGAGCGAGCTGGCCACCAACGTCTGCAAGTACGCTCCGGGCCCGTGCCTGCTCGACCTCGAAGCGGGCGACGGCCTGCTGGGCATCACGATGTGGGACAGCGGTTCGGTGCTGCCCACCAGCCGGCAGACCGATCCGACCCGCATGGGGCAGCACGGGCTGGAGATCGTTCTGGCGGTCTGCGAGAGCTTCGAAGTGCGCCGCGAACCGGTGGGCAAGCGCGTCCGCGTACGGATCTCGCTGCTCGACGGCCCCCAGGGCGGGTCGACGGCCTGGTAGGGCTTGTGGCTCGGCTCGCTCCTTCGGCCTGGCACGGCAGAACCCCCACAACGGACCGTTGTGGGGGTGCTTTTCGTGGGCCTGTACCGGCGGGCCCCGGTTCCGGGGCCCGGTGTCAGTTCTGGGTGAGCATGCCTTTCCTCAGCGTGGTGAGGAGGCGGGAGAGGAGCCGGGAGACATGCATCTGGGAGATGCCCAGATGTTCGCCGATCTCGGCCTGGGTCATCTCCTGGCCGAAGCGCATCCGGACGATCTCCCGGTCGCGCTCCTCCAGGGTCTCCAGCAGCGGGGCCAGGGCATGGAGGTTCTCGATCAGCTCCATGCCCGGGTCGTAGTCGCCGGTGATGTCGGCGTAGCTGGTGGTGCTGTCGGAGCCGCCTTGGTCGGTCCCTCCGATCGGCAGGTCGAGGGAGCCCGCCGTGTAGCCGTTGGCGGCGATGAGGCCGTCGATGACCTCCTCCTCGCTGATCGCCAGGTGCTCGGAGAGTTCGGCGACGCCGGGGTCGCGGCCCAGGGTGGAGGTGAGCTCCTCCTTGGCCTTGGCCAGGGCGACGCGCAGTTCCTGGAGGCGCCGGGGGACGTGCACGGACCAGGTGGAGTCGCGGAAGAAGCGCTTGATCTCGCCGACGATGTACGGGATCGCGAAGGAGGTGAACTCGACCTCGCGCGACAGCTCGAAGCGGTCGATCGCCTTGATCAGGCCGATGGTCCCGACCTGGATGATGTCTTCCATCTGGCCGTCGCCGCGATTGCGGTACCGCTTCGCGGCGAACTGCACCAGCGACAGGTTCATCTCGATGAGGGTGTTGCGCGCGTACTGGTACTCATGGGTGCCCTCTTCGAGCACCTGCAACTGTTCGAAGAAGAGCGCGCCCAGCGCCCGGGCGTCCTTCGGCGCGATCTTCTGCGGATCGTCGATCTGCGGGAGCGCCGCCGGTGCGACGACCCCGGTCGCGGCCTCCATGGATATCGACATTACGACCTTCCCTGTCCCAGACGCTGCCGCGGAAATCCGCCGGCATGTGGCTGCGGGTACCCGGGTTCCCGCGGAACACGCCTGCGGGAACGACGGCGTTGACGGATCCGCCGGGACCGCCCCGGCACGGTCGGCCGGGGCCGCAACCTCATGGACATGAGTACCACAGGCCGGGAAACCCGCTGGGTATGACAGACACAGCGAAGCCGGGCCCCGGCAAGGAAGACGGGCGCGGAAACGTCCGCCGCGAGGGTGGAGCGGGACCTGACGCGGAGGTGGCGGAGCGGGCCCCGGACCAGCCGTCCGAGCTGCCCCGGCGCTCCTGGACGGCGGTGCTGCGCGGCACCTTGAAGGAGTTCCAGGACGACGAACTCGCGGACCGCGCCGCCGCTCTGACGTACTACGGAGTGCTGTCGCTGTTCCCGGCCCTCCTGGTGCTGGTCTCGCTGCTGGGCATCGCGGGCGAGTCCGCCACCCGGGAGGTACTGGAGAATCTGCGGAAGCTGGCACCCGGTTCCGCCCGGGACATCATCAGCGATGCCGTGGAGCAGCTCCAGGGCAACGCCGGTGTCGGCTCGTTCATGGCGATCGTGGGTCTGGCCGTCGCCGTCTGGTCGGCCTCCGGTTACGTCGCCGGGTTCATCCGCACCTCGAACACCGTCTACGACATGCCGGAGGGCCGGCCGGTGTGGAAGATCCTGCCGCTGCGCCTGGCCCTGACCGTGACGCTGATGGTCCTCGCGTGTGCCAGCGCGCTGATCGTGGTCTTCTCCGGCGGCATCGCCCGGCAGGCCGGCGCCGCGCTGGGCATCGGGGATACTCCGCTGACCATCTGGTCGATAGCGAAGTGGCCGGTCCTGGTCCTGCTCGTCGTCGTCATGATCGCGTTGCTCTACTGGGCCGCGCCGAACGCCAAGGGCCGCGGCTTCAAGTGGGTGACGCCGGGCAGCTTCCTGGCGCTGGTGATCTGGCTGGCCGCGTCGGCCGGCTTCGCGTTCTACGTCGCGAACTTCGCCTCGTACAACAAGACCTACGGTGCCCTCGCCGGTGTGGTCGTCTTCCTGGTGTGGCTGTGGATCACCAACCTGGCGATCCTGCTGGGGCTGGAGTTCGACGCGGAGTTGGTCCGCCAGCGCGCGATCGTCGGCGGACACCCCGAGGACGAGGAGCCGTACGTGGAACCTCGCGACACCCGCGCCTGGAGCGACGACGTCCGCCGCCGCATGGAGCAGCCGTGAGCGGTGCCGGCTTCTTCGGCGAGGACGGGTGCGGCCGCGGTTGCTGGGTAGCCGGACGGTGACGGCGTACACATCCGGACGCCGGTGTTCCGCCGTGGCGGTCCACGCCGTGCCGAATCCCGACCGTTCGAGGAGAGCGAGGAGAGCAAGGTGACCTCATCATGAGCACAGCAGAGCGGCACGCCGACGGGTCCGGCGAGCAGGTGGGTGCGCTGGTCGCCCGTGCCTCGCAGCAGATCTCAGATCGCCCGGGCCGGCGCCCCGCCCCTGAACAGACCATCGACAGCGTCAAGGCCGATCTGGCCGAGGTCAAGGAGAAGGCTCACCGATGAACGACGAATCGCAGAACCAGATGGGTACCCCGACCCCCGAGGAGCTGCGCGAGCAGGTCGCGCGCACGCGCGCCGAACTCGGGCAGACCGCGGAGGCGCCGGCGGCCAAGGCCGACATCAAGGCTCAGGCGAAGGCGAAGACCGAGGCGGTCAAGGAACAGGCCGCGGAGAAGACCGCGGCGGTCAAGGAACAAGCCGCCGAGAAGACCGCGGCGGTCAAGGAACAAGCCGCCGAGAAGACCGCGGCGGCCTCCGCTCAGCTCCGTGAGAAGACGGAGCAGGCCGCTCAGACGGTGAAGGACAGGACGCCGGACGCGGTGCTGGAGAAGACCGCGCAGGCCGCGGCGCAGGTACGCGAGAGCGCGGCCCAGGCCAAGCGGTACGCGGCGGAGAAGACGCCCGACCCGCTGCTGGAGAAGGCGGACCGGGCCGCGACGGCCGCCCGCGCCAACCGCACCCCGCTCATCGCGGGCGGTGCGCTGCTGGTCGCCTTCCTGCTGATCCGCCGCAGCCGGGGGCGTAACCGATGAAGGCGTCCAAGATCGCCTACAAGCCGGTCGGTCTCGCCCTGGGCGCGGTCAGCGGCTTGATCGCGGGCGCCGCGTTCAAGCAGGCGTGGAAGCTCATCGAAGGCGAGGGCGACGCCCCCGACGCGCTGGACGAGGACCGTCCGTGGCGGCAGATACTCCTGGCCGCCGCCGTACAGGGCGCGATCTTCGCGGTGGTCAAGGCCACGGTCGAACGCTCCGGCGCCCAGGCGACCCGGCGCGTCACGGGCACCTGGCCGGCGTGACCCGCCGCGGTGCCGGCCCGCGCGGACGGGCCGGCACCGCCCGGGCAGGGGGCGGGGGTCAGGCGCTGACCATCTGGAGGGGCACCTCGACGACGCCGTACGCGACGAGTCCGCAGACCGCGGCCGCCCCCAGCGACAGCGCACGCTCCTTGTGGTCCCGGGCCATCAGCAGCGGGATCAGGACGAACAGCGCCAGGCAGGCGTACGCCTCCGGCAGGTAGCCGAGGTCCAGGGCGTACATCAGGCCCTCCATTCCCCAGAGACCGGCGAACGCGCCCAGGCTCACGACGCGGCGCCGCACGTACCGGCCCCTGCGCCACCACCAGCCCGCCGCACCGAACAAAGGGCCGGCGACGAGAGCCAGCCCGAGCCACACCAGCGGGAAGAAGAGGCTTCCCGCCCCGTCGCGCCCGAACTCGGCGCACCCGTAGTACCCGGCCACCAGTCCGGCCTCCGCGACCGCGCCGCCCAACACGGCCTGGACGAGCCGCTCGTGCCGGTACAGCACCGCGCCGACGACGAAGGCGGCGGCGGACCAGACCGCACCGGAGTTGGCGAGCTGCTGCCACGTGTCCGGCAGCCACCCCTGGGCCAGGTTGGTGAGCACACCGAGAAGCAGCCCGCCGCCGGCCGCCACCGCGGCTCGGCCGCCCCGGGCACGCGTGCCGCCGCTCGTCGGCATGGCGGTCGGGGCGCTCGAGCGGCCCGGGATGGTGCTGGTGGTCATCGTCGTCTCCATGCTCAGGGCTTCGGAGTTCGCGACTATACACCGGACGTATACACGGCATGTATAACCGCAGCGGATCCTGCGCCGCCCGACGCCTCCGTCCCTACCCCCACCGCGGCCGTGACGGTCCGTGCGGCAGAGTGGGTGCATGTCCCCGTACGAGACGATGTCGTTCCACCTGGAGACCGAGCGGCTGGTCCTGCGGCCGTGGGCCGAGTCGGACGCCGCCGACTTCAGCGCCCTCCTCTCCGAACGCGGCAACGGCACCCCCACCCTTGAGCGCGCCCGGACGTCCATCGGGGAGCTGCTCGCCGCGACGGCGAGGACGGGGATCGCTCTGCTGCCCGTCCAGCGGCGCGACGAAGGCGACTTCATCGGATACTGCGGGCTGATCATCGGCCGCTCCACCCTGGAAGAGCCCGAGATCGCGTACGAGTTGTGCCGGCGCGCGCACGGGCGCGGCTACGCCACCGAGGCGGCCGGCGCGGTGGTCGGCGCCGCCGTGGCGACCGGGCGGAAACGGCTCTGGTCGACCGTCGGCACGTGGAACACACCGTCGCTCCGCGTCCTGGAGAAGCTCGGGTTCGAGCGGGACCGCGTCTCCACGGAGGAGAGCGGCGAAGTGGCCTGCCTCACGCGCTCGTTGCCGTGACACGGAACCACTCCCCCGGGGCTTCGGACTCACCCGGGAACCGTCAGGGCCCGGCACGGCAACCGTCGGGGTCCGGTACGCGAAAGGAAGGCAAGGGCATGGCACTGCGCGTTCTCGTCGTCGGTGGCGGGCTGATGGGGGCGGCTGCCGCGTGGCGGCTGTCCGTACGCGGTCACCAGGTCACCGTGCTCGAACGGTTCGGGCCGGGACACGACCGCGGCAGCTCGTACGGCAGCTCCCGGATCTTCCGGCTGGCGTACGCGGAGCCCTCGTACACGGAACTGGCGCTCCGTGCGCTGCCTCTGTGGCGGCGGCTGGAGGAGGAGAGCGGGCAGCCGGTGCTGACGCTCACCGGGGCCGTCGACCACGGCCTGCCCGCCGCGGTGGACCGGCTGGCCGACGTGCTCGCCGGTGCGGGACGGGCCGCGCGGCGGATGTCCCCGGCGGAGGTGGCCGAGCGGTGGCCGGGGCTGCGGGCCGACACGGCCGCGCTCCACCACCCGGACGCCGGCCGGGTGCACGCCGACGACGCCGTGTCCGCGCTCCTGAAGGCGGCCGGGCAGCGGGGCGCGGAGGTGCGGCACGGGGTGCGCGTGACGGAGATCCGGCACACCACTCGCACCGGAGGCGGGGTCACCGTGGTCACGGACGCCGACGAGGCGCTGACGGCGGACGCGGTCGTGGTCGCCGTGGGCGGCTGGGCGCCCGGCTTCCTTCCCGGCCTGGTGAGCGGCCTGCCGCCGATGCGCGTCACCCAGGAGCAGCCGGTGCACTTCCCGGTCCCGGACGCGCTGGAGTGGCCGTCGTTCATCCACCACCCGGGGGCCGGCTGGCAGGTGCCGGGCGGACTGTACGGGCTCGGCAGCGCGGACGGCGTCAAGATCGGCCTGCACGGTGTCGGGCCCCTCGTGGACCCCGACCGCCGCGACCGTACGCCGGACACGGCGGCCGTCGAACGCCTCCGCGCCTACGCCGAGGAGTGGCTGCCCGGAGTCGCCGGCACCGAGCCGACCCCTCTCACCTGCCTGTACACCACGACTCCCGACGAGGACTTCGTCATCGACCGGCAGGGTCCGGTCACGGTGCTGGCAGGCTTCTCGGGGCACGGCTTCAAGTTCGGACCGGCCATCGGCGACCTCGCCGCCGACCTGGTCGCGGGCCGCCCGGCCATCGCCCGGTTCGCCCTCGGCCGGACGGCAACGGCGCGCTGAGACCGCACCGGCCCCGGCGCGCCAAGCCGGACGGCAACGGCGTGCTGAAGCCGGACGGTCGCGGTGCCCTGGGGCCGGTGGTCAGGCCCCAGGGCACCGAAGTCGCTGTCCGGGCCGGTCAGTCGGCCCGGGTGTCGTCCTCCGGAGGACGACGTACCTCCTCACGGTCCTTCTCCAGCCGCTCGTCGAGCTTCCTCTCGTCCGGGCGGCGGGGCATGCCACGGCTGTGGCCGGTGTCGGCGTCGCCCTCGACCTCTTCGTTCGACTTGTGGTGGTGGTGAGCCATCGGTCACTCCTTGTCGTCCGTGGGGTTGCTGTCCGTGCGGATCGTGCAGTGGAGGGAGTCGTCCTTCACATCGGCGACGATCGTGTCGCCGGGTTCGGCCTCGCCGCCGAGGAGCAGGGAGGCGACGCGGTTGTCGAGCTCCGTCTGGATCGTGCGGCGCAGCGGGCGGGCGCCGAACTCCGGCTGATAGCCGTGGGCGACGAGGAGCTTCTTCGCCGTCTCGGTGACCTCCAGCGTCAGGCCCTGCGCGTGGACGCGGTGCTTGCTGCGGTCCAGCAGGTGCTCGACGATCTCGGACAGGTCGTCCTCGGTGAGACTGTGGAAGACGATGATGTCGTCGATGCGGTTGAGGAACTCCGGCAGGAACCGCCCCCGCAGGTCCTCCATCAACTCGTCCTTGAGCTCGGCGGCGTCGCCCTGGTGGGCGAGGATGCGGTGGGCGCCGATGTTGGACGTCATGATGACGACGCAGTGGCGGAAGTCGACCGTGCGGCCCTGGCCGTCCGTGAGCCGGCCGTCGTCGAGGATCTGGAGCAGCGTGTTGAAGACGTCGGGGTGTGCCTTCTCCACCTCGTCGAAGAGCACCACGCTGTACGGGTTGCGCCGCACCTTCTCGGTGAGCTGGCCCGCCTCGTCGTAACCGACGTATCCGGGCGGCGCTCCGACGAGCCGGGCGACCGTGTGCTTCTCCTGGAACTCGCTCATGTCGAACCGGATCATGCGGTCGTCGGCGCCGAACAGCAGCTCGGCCAGCGTCTTGGCCAGCTCGGTCTTGCCGACGCCGGTGGGGCCGAGGAAGAGGAACGAGCCGACGGGCCGGTTCGGGTCGCCCATGCCGGCGCGGTTGCGGCGTACGGCTTCGGAGACCGCGGTGACGGCCTCCTCCTGGCCGACGATCCGGGCGTGCATCTCCTCCTCCAGCTTGAGGAGCCTCTCCTTCTCGCCGGCGGTGAGCTGGGAGACCGGGATCCCGGTGCGGCGGGAGACGATGTCGGCGATGTCGGAGGCCGTCACCGAGACGACGCCCTCGCGGCGCTCCTCGATGCCCGCCAGCTCGCCCTCGGTCTCGGCGATCTGCTCCTTGAGCTCCTTGGCCCGCTCGAACTCCTCCGCCGCCACCGCCTGGTCCTTCTCCCGGCGCAGCTTGGCGAGGCGGTCCTCCCGGCTGACGACCTCGGTGGAGCGGTTGGCGCTGCGCAGCCGTACACGGGCACCGGCCTGGTCCATCAGGTCGATGGCCTTGTCGGGCAGGAACCGGTCGGAGATGTAGCGGTCGGACAGTTCGGCGGCCGCCGTCAGGGCCCCGTCGGCGAAGCGGACCTGGTGGTGGGCCTCGTACGCGTCCCGCAGTCCTTCGAGGATCTGTACGGTCTCCTCGACGGTGGGCTCCGGGATCAGGACGGGCTGGAAACGGCGCTCCAGGGCGGCGTCCTTCTCGATGTGCTTGCGGTACTCGTCGATCGTTGTCGCGCCGACCACGTGGAGCTCGCCACGGGCCAGGGCCGGCTTGAGCATGTTGCCCGCGTCCATCGACCCCTCGCCGGTCGCGCCCGCTCCGACGACGGTGTGGAGTTCGTCGATGAAGAGGATGATCTCCCCCTCGGCCTCCTGCACATCCTCGATGACCTTCTTCAGCCGCTCCTCGAACTGGCCGCGGTACTGGGCTCCGGCCACCATGCCGGACAGGTCCAGCGAGACGACCCGCTTGTCCTTGAGGGTGTCGGGCACCTCGCCCGCGACGATGCTCTGGGCCAGCCCCTCCACGATGGCGGTCTTGCCGACGCCCGGTTCGCCGATGAGCACGGGGTTGTTCTTGGAGCGCCGCGACAGGATCTCGATGGTCTGCTCGATCTCCTCGGCCCGGCCGACCACGGGGTCGAGCCTGCCGGCCTTCGCCTCCTCGGTCAGGTCCCTGCCGAACTCGTCGAGGGTCTCGGACGGCTGCCTGCCACCGGCCGGAGCCCCGTTCCCACCGGACGCCCGGCCCGTAGCTCCGCGCAGCTCCGCGACGTCCAGGTCCTCGGAGCGCAGGAACCGGGAGGCGCCGGAGTCGGCGTCGGCGAGAAGCGCGCCGAGGATGTGCTCGGGGCCGATGTACGAGACCTCCGCCGCCTGCGACCTGGCATGGGCGAGGGCGAGGGTCCGCTTGGCAGCCGGGGTCAGGCCCGGCTCGGCGGACGGCTCCTGCGATTCGCGGGGCAGCACCTCGGCGATCCGGCCACCGAGCCGTTCGGGATCGACCCCGGCCTGGGCCAGCAGCCGCCGGGTGGGCTCGACCTGGGTGGCGGCCCACAGGAGGTGCTCCGTATCGAGGTCGGACGTACCGTCCTGGACCGCTCTACGGGCCGCGGCGTCCAGGAGTTCACGCGAGGGCTCCGAGAGGAGACGTCCGATGGGCACGCGCTGCACGGCCGGGGGCGACGAGGCCGGCGACATACCGAAGAATCGATTCAGCAGTTCGCTGAAGGGGTCCGGCGAACCGGAGGGAGAACCGAATGCCATCGACATGCCAGCTCCAGATGAGCGAATGGGGTCCCATCCACTCAAACCCGATGCCCTCGGGTCCGCAAACGGTACGGCCGGGCGGAGCCGGGCCTCCCTCGTGGACGGCGGACCCCGGGGAGCAGCCCCTCAGTACAGCCCTGACCCCCGCCGCGTAAGGCGCGAGGGGCCGCCCTCGGGCGGGCCGTCCGAAACACGGGCGCCCCTCGGCAGGACGCCGCCAGGCCGGACGCCCCCGGCCGGTCAGCCCCCCGGCACGTAATGCTGGGGAAGTCCCCGCCGCTCCTCCGGCGGCAGGTTGCGTGCGGGCGTCTCCACCGGGCCCGTCGCCGGCCGTCCCCGCTCGCGGTCCCAGCCCGCACGGGCGCGCGGGTGGAAGCGGTACCGCTCGGGAACGCACCGCCAGACGTGGTGCAGCAGCCGTCCGAGCCCGGCCAGCAGCCGTTCGTCGCGGGGCGTCCAGCGCAGCCCGAGGCGCTCCCGTACGGCCTGCGGATACAGACCGATCGTCATCCACAGCGTCAGCCGTACGAGCGGGATCCGGGCGACGGCCCACAGGGGCGACGGCAGCCACCGCAGGAGAGGCGGCCGGGCGAGGCGGCGCATGTTCAGGACGTCCCGGGTCGGCCGGTTGTCCTCCAGGACGTCGGCGCACATGTGGTCCCAGTACCGCTGGAACTCCTCCCAGCTGCCGGGGACGGGCCTCATGGACAGGCCGTACAGCGCGTACCAGCGGACGTGCTCCTCGTAGAGCGTGTGCCGCTGGGCCTCCGTGAGGCCGCCGCCGAAGCGCTCGGCCACCTGCACGGTGAGCATGAAGAACGTGGCGTGCGCCCAGTAGAACGTCGCCGGGTCGAGCGCGTGGTACGGACGGCCGCGCTCGTCGACCCCGCTGATCGACGCGTGGTAGCCGCGCACTTCACGGGCCGTACGGGCGGCGAGCGGGCCGTCGTACACGACTCCGCCGATCGGGTACAGCGAGCGGAAGAGGCGCTCCCACCGCTCCTCGAAGAAGCGCGAGTGCTCGGCGACGCCCGCGCCCAGTCCGGGGTGCATGTTCTGCATCGAACCGGCCCACGGAGCGAGGAGGAGACCTCTCCAGTCGCCGAACCAGCGCCAGGTGAGCGAGTCGGGGCCGAGAGGTTCGACGGTTCCCCGCCCGGCCGGGTCATGAGCTGATGGTTCCACGTGCGCCTCCATTCTGAGGACACCTGTCATCACATCGAAAGGTAGAATGTGAGGACGGCTGTCGTCAATGGGCCGGAAGGCAACAGAGCTGAGAGGAAGGCGAGTTGGCCGAGCGGAGCTGGGGCGGGACCAAGCTCGCCGATCGTCGCGCGGCCCGCCGGACGATCCTGCTGGACACCGCCGAGCGGCTGGCCGGCGAGGAGGGATGCGCGGCCGTCACGGTCCGGTCCGTCTGCCGGCAGGCGCGCCTCACGGACCGCTATTTCTACGAGAGCTTCGCCGGCCGCGACGACCTGCTCCTCGCCGCCTTCGAACGGGTCGCCGACGAGGCCAGGAGGGCTCTGGAGGAAGCCGTGGCGCTCAGCGACCCGCAGCCGGAGGTCCGGGCCCGGGCAGCCGTCGCCGCCTTCGTCGCCTTGGTCCTGGACGCCCCGCACAAGGGCCGCCTCCTGCTCCTGGAGCCTTTCGCCGACCCGGCTCTCGGCGCGCACAGCCACCGGTTGATGCCGGTCTTCACCGACCTCGTCGGCGGCCAGCTCGCCGGTACGGGAGACGGCATCGACCGCCGGATGGCCGCGCACGCGCTGGTCGGCGGCCTGGCGAGTCTCTTCGCGGGGTGGCTGCACGGCACGCTCGACGTACCACGTGAGCGGCTGGAGGCGCACTGCGTGGAGCTGGTGCTCGCGGCGACATCGGCCCGGACCTGAGGCGTGTCCGGCGGATCTCGACCTGGCCCACGACGCCCGGCACGGCCTGTCCGGCCCTGATCCGCCGGACACACCCCGGGCCAGCGGCACGGGCTCCTCACCGTCACACAGAACGAACACAGTGAAAGAACGTTCAACAACCTTCTCAACCGCTTTCTCCCTCCGTACGGTTGGGGACCCATGAGTCCCCCCATCGCACCTGTGGGCTGGAGCCGCTGGCTGGTTCCGCCCGCCGCTCTCTCGATCCACCTCTCCATCGGCCAGGCCTACGCCTGGTCCGTGTTCAAACCCCCACTGGAGGACGCGCTCGGCCTGAGCGGCACACAGAGCGCGCTCCCCTTCCAACTCGGCATCGTCATGCTCGGCCTCTCCGCGGCCTTCGGCGGCACGCTCGTCGAGCGCCGCGGGCCGCGCTGGGCCATGACGGTCGCCCTCGTCTGCTTCTCCTCCGGCTTCCTGCTCTCCGCGCTGGGCGCCGCGACCGGGCAGTTCTGGCTGATCGTGTTCGGCTACGGCTTCGTCGGCGGCATCGGCCTCGGCATCGGATACATCTCGCCGGTCTCGACGCTCATCAAGTGGTTCCCCGACCGGCCCGGCATGGCCACCGGCATCGCCATCATGGGCTTCGGCGGTGGCGCCCTGATCGCCTCACCCTGGTCGGCGCAGATGCTGGAGTCCTTCGGCAGCGACACCTCCGGCATCGCGCTGGCCTTCCTCGTCCACGGACTGAGTTACGCCGTATTCATGCTGCTCGGCGTCCTGCTGGTCCGCGTGCCGCGCCCGCGCACCGAGGAGCGGCAGACCGGCCACACCACGGCCGCGGGCGGCCCCCGGGTCTCCGCGCGCCAGGCGCTGCGTACTCCGCAGTTCTGGCTGTTGTGGGTGGTGCTCTGCACGAACGTGACGGCCGGTATCGGCATCCTGGAGAAGGCCGCGCCGATGATCTCGGACTTCTTCGCGGACACCTCGGCCCCGGTATCGGCCACCGCCGCCGCCGGTTTCGTCGCTCTGCTCTCCGCTGCCAACATGGCCGGGCGCATCGGCTGGTCCTCCACCTCCGACCTGATCGGGCGGAAGAACATCTACCGCGTCTACCTCGGCGCGGGCGTGCTCATGTACGCGCTCATCGCGCTGGTGGGCAGCTCCTCCAAGCCACTGTTCGTCCTGTGCGCGCTGGTCATCCTCTCCTTCTACGGCGGCGGCTTCGCCACGATCCCGGCCTACCTGAAGGACCTGTTCGGCACGTATCAGGTCGGGGCGATCCACGGACGGCTGCTCACCGCCTGGTCCACCGCGGGTGTTCTGGGACCGCTGATCGTGAACTGGATCGCCGACCGGCAGGAGGAGGCCGGGAAGCACGGCGCGGAGCTGTACGGCACGTCGCTGCTCATCATGATGGCCCTGCTCGCGGTCGGCTTCGTGGCCAACGAACTGGTCCGGCCGGTCCACCCGTCCCACCACCTCGACGCCGTACCGGCGCAGAAGGGAGCCTCCGATGTCCGGCAGCAGCAGTCCGAATCCGCCTGAGGTGAGGAACCGGCGGCCGCTGATCGTCCTCACCTGGCTGTGGGTGGGCGCACCGCTCGCGTACGGCCTGTACGAGCTGTTCCGTAAGGCCACCCAGCTGTTCACCGGCTGACCCCGAGACGCCCGCCCCCTGGCTCAGAGGGCGGGCGTCGTGGCCGGATCAGCCCACCAGGTCCGGGGCGCGCAACATCGCCGACGGGATGCCCCAGGCGTCGACGAACTCGCCGGCGAGGGGCCGGACCTTGCGGCAGAGGTCGTTGACCTCGCGGCTGATCGCCTTGGAACGCTGGGTGGTCAGCCGGCCGTGCTCCATGAACCAGGCCCGGTCCGCCTCGATCGTGGAGAGGGCGAACAGGTCGCACAGCAGCCCGAGCGCCACCTTGTTGCCGCCTTCGGGCAGCGTACGCATCTTCTCGATGAACGCCTCCAGCACCAGCCGCTCCATGTGCGCGTGGGCGACGGCGATGACGTGGTCCTGGACCTGGGAGAAGACGGCGCCGGGATCTCGCTTCTGGTCGATGCCGCGCTTGAGCCTGCGGGCCACACCGGCGAGCATGTGCTCCTCGCGGTAGCGGAGCATGGCGAGCTGGTACTCGGAGTCGAGCAGCCCGGCCTCCTGGTCCCACTCGTCGCCGCCCGGCAGCAGATCCCGTACGCGTTCGAGCAGCTTGTGGGCCGAGGTCTTCTCGATGACCGTCTCGACGGCGAGGCCGGTGACGTACCGGACCATGCCGAGCTGGTCCAGGTCCTCGAACTCGCTGGCGTAGTCGGTGAGCAGGCCCTTGGCGACGAGCTGGAGCAGGACGTGGTTGTCGCCCTCGAACGTCGTGAAGATGTCGCTGTCGGCCTTGAGCGCGGCGAACCGGTTGACGGCGAGATAGCCGGCGCCGCCGCACGCCTCGCGGCACTCCTGGATCGTGCGGGTGGCGTGCCAGGTGCCGAGCGCCTTGGTCCCGGCGGCCCGCGCCTCCAGCCGCCGGCGGGCCTGCGGGTCGTCCTCCAGGCCGGAGAAGACGTTGTGCAGTTGCGTCCGCAGGACGTCCTGGGCGAAGTGCAGCGCGTACGTACGGGCGATGAGCGGGAGCAGCCGGCGCTGGTGGAGGCCGTAGTCCAGGAGCAGCTGCTCCTCCCCCTCGGCCCCCGCCGCGAACTGCCGGCGCCGCAGCGCGTACTTGGTGGCGACGGCGAGCGCGACCTTGGCTGTGTTGACCCCGGCGCCACCGACGCTGACCCGGCCCTGGACCAGGGTGCCGAGCATGGTGAAGAAGCGGCGGTCGGGGTTGTCGATGGTGCTCTCGTAGACGCCTTCCGGAGTGACGTCGGCGAAGCGGTTGAGCAGCGCCTCACGCGGCACCCGCACGCCGTCGAACCGGATGCGTCCGTTGTCCACGCCGTTGAGGCCCATCTTGCGGCCGTCGTCCTCGATGTGGACGCCGGGCGCCGCCTCACCGCCGGTCCGGATCGGTACGACGAAGGCGTGCACGCCCTCGGACTCCCCGCCGACCTCCAGCTGCGCGAAGACGACGGCGAGCTCGCCGTGGCGGGCCGCGTTGCCGATGTAGTCCTTGCGTGCCTGGTCGCCCTCGGTGGTGATGACGAATTCCTGGGCGTCCGCGTCGTACCGCGCGACCGTGCCGAGCGCCTGCACGTTGGAGCCGTGCCCGGTCTCGGTCATCGCGAAGCAGCCCATCAGCTTCCCGGTGATGAGGTCGGGCAGATAGGCGTCGTGGTGACGCTCGGTGCCCAGGTGCAGGATCGCACCGCCGAAGAGCCCGAACTGAACGCCGACCTTCACCAGCACCGACAGATCGCCGAAGGCGAGCGTCTCGAAGGCGGCGATCGATGCCCCGACATCACCGCCCCCGCCGTACTGCTTCGGAAAGCCCATGCCGGTCTGCCCCGTCGCGGCCATCTCGACCACGAGCTCGCGCACCCGCTCGCGGAACGCGTCGATGGGGAGCTCGTCGGCCTCCTCCAGGACGGAGGCGTACGTCACCAGGTTGGTGCGGACCAGGTCACGGATCCCGGCGTACTCGCCGTCCAGGACCTCGGTGAGGGCCCGGACGTCGAGTTCAGGCTGCACGTATCCGACGGGAGCGGTGAGTGTTCTGTCAGTGCTCATAGCCTTTCGCTACCCCGACCGGCAGCGATCACGCGGTACCTCACGCCGCGCCGTCGAGGACCTCACGCAGACGGCGGGCGAACTCGTCCGGCTTTCCGGGATAGCCGAATTCTCCGTCGAGGAATCCGCCGTGATGGCTCGGGAACACGGTCACCCGCTGTCCGAGCAGTTCGGCGGTCGCGTCGGAGGTACGCCCGGTCTGCACGGCCCGCGACTCCTCGCCCACGGCGATCACCACGCGGGTCGCGGCACGGCCGATCGCGTCGGCGTCCGGCCGGTGGTCGCTGATCGCCCAGGACCGGTCGGAGAGCAGCGGGTCCTCACGCGATCCGTCGTCCTCCGTGGGCATCCCGAACGCGGCCGGATCGGCCTCCGGCTGAGCGAAGTACGCCTCGGTGAACTCGCCCTCCCAGGAGGTCATGGCCACGAAAGCGGCCATTCCGGCCCCCCAGCCCCGCTTCTCGTACGTGTCCCGGAGGGCGGCACGGGCCCGTACGGCGGCGGGCCCGTCCGGCGTGAGGGTGATCAGCGGCGGCTCGTGGGCGACCAGGACGGTCACATCGCCGGGGTGCCGGGCCACGAGCGCGAGCGCGGTGACCGCGCCGCCGCTGCTGGCGAACATCTCGACCGGGCCCGCGCCGAGCGCCTCGATCAGGGCGTGCAGGTCGTCGGCCTGGGTCTCGGGGGTGTGGTCGGTCCGTCCGTCCTTGCGGGTGCTGCGGCCGAGCCCGCGCGGATCGTAGGTGACCAGGGTGCGCTCCGGGAAGCGGGCCGCGAGCGCGGCGAATCCGGAGGCGTCCATGGGCTGCCCGATCATGAGCAGCGGCGGGCGCCCGTCGGCGGCGGGCAGCGGCCCGCGTACGTCGTACACGAGGTCGGCGCCGGGGGTGCTGAGCGTGTGAGTCTTCATACCCGGGCAGACCGCCGCCGCCGCCGGAACTCATCGGTTCGGAGCGGAATTCACCGGCCGCCCGGGCGGGCGTGCACGCTGACGGCGTAGCCGCACTCCGGTACGTACGGCTCACCGCTCCACGTCGCGTGCCGCTGCCGCAGGACCAGCCCGGCCCGCTCGCACCACGCGTCGAACTCCGCGAGTCCGAACGGCGCCTCGGGCAGCGGCAGGTGCGCCGCGTCCAGGCCCATGCCCGTGACCAGCAGACCACCGGGCCGCAGCACGGCGGCCAGCTGTCCGATGACGGCGGCCTCGGTGCCCGCGGCCAGGAGCGGGACGACGTTGCCGGCGGCGAGCACCAGGTCGTAGCCGGGTTCCAGGCCGAGCGTGTCCGTACGGGCGAGGTCGCCGAGGAGCCACTCCTGCTCGGGTGCGTCGCGGCGGGCGACGGCGAGCATCGAGGCGTCGATGTCGACGCCGGTGCAGCGGTATCCCAGCTCGGCGAGGCGGACCGCGATCCGCCCGGTGCCGCAGCCGGCGTCGAGGACCCGGGCGCCGGGCTCGGCGAGCGCGGCGCAGAACGCCGCCTCGCCGTGGACGTCGTGGCCCGATGCGGCGAGGTCCGCGAACCGCCGGGCGTACCGCTCTCCGGCCTGCCCGCCGGTCAGTTCCGCCCAGCGGTCCCGGTTCCCGGTCATGTCAGCGTGTCCTCCGGTCGGCCCGGTTCGCGGTGGCGCTCACCGCCGTCTTCACCAGGGCCCGCACCTGCCGCACGATATCCGAGCGGTTGCGCTCGAAGCCGGGGTCGGTGACCGCGCCGGTCGCCGGGTTCTCGTTGCCCGGACCGAACTGCAGGACCGGCGTGTGCAGATGGCCGCCCGGCAGCTTCGGGAGACCCAGCCGGTCGCGCAGGAGCGTGGCCCGGTAGGCGGTCTCGTTGGAGAGGTAGTCGCCGCCGCCCCCGGCCCGCGCGGCCGAGCCCGGCGTGGGCCCGTCCGGCCTGGTCACCGGCTGGGTGGCGCCCGCCGGGATCTCGGTGACCTCGGTGTTGTCGTACACCGGGAAGCGGCCGGTGTCGGCTTCGGTGAGCTGGCGGTACGGGAGGGTCGTGGAGGTCCACTGCGGCTGCGAGGCGGGATCGGTGACGGGGACGAGGCCCGTACGGGACAGGTTCTCGTTGTCGGCGAAGCCACCGCGCCAGGCGCCGTTGGTGCGCTCCACGTCGAAGCGGCCCTGGCGGCCCTGGCTGATGGTGGTGAACACGTCCAGGTGCGGCAGATGCCGGGCGAGCGCCCGCTCGACGGCCCCTTCGGCGAAGTCCGTCCACCGCACCGGGAAGACGACGGCCTCGATCCGGGCCGGCCCGTCGGCGGTGTGCACGAGGGTGCCGTCCAGGGCGAGTGCGCTCGCGCCGGAGGGGTTGCCGATGCGGACGTCCCGGTCCAGCGTGAACGGGTCGAAGCCGGTGACGAGGACCCGCTTCACCTGAGGGCCGGCGTCCTTCCCGCGCGGGTGACGGCCTGGAAGGCGGACGTCGTCCTGGCCGCGCGAGGAGGTCTCCAGGGCGGTGTGCAGGGCCTTGCGCCGCTGGTCGCCGAGGTCGAACCGGGGTGTCCACGCGCGCAGTTCGCGGCTGAGCGCGAGCCGCGCCCAGTACAGCGGCCGGTCGTCGCCGCGGCTCAGGTCGCCCGTGGCGGGTCCGCGCCCTTGAGCACGGTCCACGGCCCGCTGCCACAGCGCCGAGCCGTGCCGGGTCACCGTGCGTTCCGCCTGCGCGTAGCTGCGCGATCCCTCCAGGGCGCGGGCGAAGCCCGGAGCGAGGACGTCGAATCCGCTGCGCCGCAGGATCTCCTGCGGCACTGCCCGCTCCAGGCGCTGCTCCTCGACGGTGGGCTGCGCGGTGGCACGGGCGGCGTCGGGCGGGGACGCGGTGGCGGGCAGCGCGGAGCCCGCGAGGACGAGCAGAAGAGTTACGCCACCGATGCCGAGCCGGGTGGTGGCGGGGAAGTGGTGCGTCACGTGGGCCCTTCCGACGGAAACGGTTGGCCCGCAGTATCGCGGCCCCGCGGGAGGCAGCGCCATGGGGCCGGTCCTTCGGAGAGGGCCGCGAAACGTTCAGGTACAGGCTGGGCAGAGGCCGCGGTAGGTGATCTCCACCGCGCCGACGGTGAAGCCGAACCGCTCGGCCTCGGGCAGGTCGCCGAGCGCGTCGCCGTCCGGGTGGACGTCGCGGACCGTGCCGCAGCCGGAGCAGACCAGGTGCTGGTGGGGGTTGCGCGCGTTCGGGTCGTAGCGCTTGGCACGGCCGACGGTGGAGACCTCCAGCACCTCGCCTAGCGCGACGAGCTCGCCCAGCGTGTTGTAGACCGTCGCCCGGGAGATCTCGGGCAGCCGTGCGGCGGCCCGCACATGCACCTCGTCCGCCGTGAGGTGCACATGGTCGCCGTCGAGGACCTCCGCGACGACACGCCGCTGCGAGGTCAGTCGCCAGCCACGGCCCCGCAGCCGCTGAAGGAGGTCGCTCATCTCGTCTCACCTGCTCCGGTTCGCGGAGGGACGGACAGTCCCCTGAAGAGTTCCCGTGGTGCCATGCCCCGGGTCGGTACGTTTTTAGTGTGCTTCTTGACTTGGACGAAGTCCATCGTAGGATCGATACCGGCGACATCCAAGAGACAGGAAGACTCCGGCTACGGCAGCAGAGACACACGACAGGACACCGCCGCCTCCATCGCGCGGCACCGCCCGTCGGCCGGGCACCGCCCTCGTCGTATCGCCCGGGACCGTACGGCCCGGTGATCCGCGAGGCGTACGTACGGCCCACGGCGAGGTCCTGGCTCACAGCGTGCCCCTCCTGCACGGCTCGAATCCTCCTCCCCCGTTCAGCGCCCCCACCACCCTCCGGGGCCGGAAGGATCACCCATGACCGAGAACAACGAGTCACACGTCTTCGACCCCGTCGTCCCGGATTCGCCCGAGACGGCCGTCCCGGAGGTGCCCGAGGCGCAGGCGAGCGGCTGCCCCGTGGCCCACGGCCGCGCCCCGCACCCGACCCAGGGCGGCGGGAACCGCCAGTGGTGGCCGGACCGCCTCAACCTGAAGATCCTCGCCAAGAACCCCGCCGTGGCGAACCCGCTCGGTGAGGAGTTCGACTACGCGTCCGCGTTCCAGGCGCTCGACCTGCCCGCGGTGAAACGGGACATCGCCGAGGTGCTCACCACCTCTCAGGACTGGTGGCCGGCCGACTTCGGCAACTACGGGCCGCTGATGATCCGGATGGCCTGGCACAGCGCCGGCACGTACCGCATCAGCGACGGCCGCGGCGGCGCGGGCGCCGGTCAGCAGCGGTTCGCCCCGCTGAACAGCTGGCCGGACAACGGCAACCTGGACAAGGCCCGCCGTCTGCTGTGGCCGGTCAAGAAGAAGTACGGCCAGGCGCTGTCCTGGGCCGACCTGCTGATCCTCACCGGCAACGTCGCCCTGGAGACCATGGGCTTCGAGACCTTCGGCTTCGCCGGCGGCCGCGAGGACGTCTGGGAGTCGGAGGAGGACGTCTACTGGGGCCCGGAGACCACTTGGCTGGACGACGAGCGCTACACGGGCGACCGTGAGCTGGAGAGCCCGCTCGGCGCGGTCCAGATGGGCCTGATCTACGTCAACCCCGAGGGCCCCAACGGCAACCCGGACCCGATCGCGGCCGCCCGCGACATCCGCGAGACCTTCCGCCGGATGGCGATGAACGACGAGGAGACCGTCGCCCTCATCGCCGGCGGCCACACCTTCGGCAAGACCCACGGCGCGGGTCCGGCCGAAAGCGTCGGCGCGGACCCCGAGGGCGCCCCGCTGGAGGAGCAGGGCCTCGGCTGGCGCAGCTCGTACAAGTCGGGCAAGGGCGGCGACGCCATCACCAGCGGTCTGGAGGTGACCTGGACCAGCACGCCGACGCAGTGGGGCAACGAGTTCTTCCACAACCTCTTCGCGTACGAGTACGAGCTGACCGAGTCCCCGGCCGGCGCGAAGCAGTGGGTCGCCAAGGACGCCGAGGCGACCATCCCGCACGCGCACGACGCGTCGAAGAAGCAGAAGCCGCAGATGCTCACCACCGACCTGTCGCTGCGCTTCGACCCGGCGTACGAGCAGATCTCGCGCCGCTTCCACGAGAACCCGGAGGAGTTCGCGGACGCCTTCGCCCGTGCCTGGTACAAGCTGACGCACCGCGACATGGGCCCGATCCAGCGCTACCTGGGCCCGGAGGTGCCCGCCGAGGTGCTGCTGTGGCAGGACCCGCTGCCCGCGCGCACCGAGGAGCCGCTGGACGCCGCGGAGATCGCCGCGCTCAAGGAGCAGGTGCTCGCCACGGACCTGACGGTGGCGCAGCTGGTCTCGGCCGCCTGGGCCTCGGCCGCGTCCTTCCGCGGCAGCGACAAGCGCGGCGGCGCCAACGGCGCCCGGATCCGCCTGGAGCCGCAGCGCGGCTGGGAGGCGAACGACCCGGACGAGCTGGCCCAGGTCCTGCGCACCCTGGAAGGCATCCAGCAGTCCTTCGACGCCAAGGGCGGCAAGAAGGTCTCGCTGGCCGACCTGATCGTCCTCGCGGGCAACGCGGCCGTCGAGCAGGCGGCCAAGGACGCCGGCGTCGCGGTGGAGGTGCCCTTCACCGGCGGCCGGGTCGATGCCACGCAGGAGCAGACGGACATCGAGTCCTTCGCCGCGCTGGAGCCCGCGTACGACGGCTTCCGCAACTACGTCGGCAAGGCCGCCCGCCTGCCCGCCGAGTACCTGCTCCTCGACCGCGCCAACCTGCTGACGCTGAGCGCCCCGGAGACCACCGTCCTGGTCGGCGGCCTGCGCGTGCTGGGCGCCAACACCGGCGGCTCGACCCACGGCGTCCTCACCGACCGCCCGGGCACGCTGACCAACGACTTCTTCGTGAACCTGCTCGACCTGGGCATCACCTGGAAGTCGACGTCGTCGGCACAGGACGAGTTCGAGGCCCGCGACGCGAACGGCCAGGTCAAGTGGACCGGCACCCGCGCCGACCTGGTCTTCGGCTCCAACTCCGAACTCCGCGCCCTCGCCGAGGTCTACGCGAGCGACGACGCCCGCCAGAAGTTCGTGACGGACTTCGTCGCCGCCTGGACCAAGGTGATGGACCTGGACCGCTTCGACCTGGTCTGATCACAGCGACCGCGGGGGCCGGTGCGTACGCGCACCGGCCCCCGCGGCCCGTTGCCGGGGCGTTCGAGCGGCTACGCCGGTACCGCCGGGAACACGACCAGCGAGCCGTCCCGGTCATGAGCCATCTCGATCGCCACGTCAGTGGGGCGATCCCCGACTCCAGTTCGTCGAGGCGCTGTTGGTCCCGCTTGAGAGCACGGGTGAAGCTCTCGGACAGATTGTCCGGGCCGCTCTGAGCATGCTCGATGGCCTGCTGGCGCCTCTGGTCGGCATGCGAGGAGGACAGCCGATTCCCGCTCTTGCGGGCCGGACCGCAGCGCCCGGGCAATCGAAGATCCGTCAGGCCAGGCGCTCGTCCCGCCCCTTCAGACCGAACCTCGCTCCGGAGGGCCCCCCACCACCGTGAGCAGGTCCACGACGAAGATCAGCGTCGAGCCCGCCGGGATCAGCGCAGAGGGTGACTGCTTGCCGTAGCCGAGCCGCGGGGGAACGATGATCTCCCGTCGGCCGCCGGCCTTCATGCCCCTCACTCCCCGGTCCCAGCCCTTGATGGCCCTGCCGCCGCCCACGGCGAACTTGAACGGCCGGTCCTGCTCCCAGGAGGAGTCGAACTCCTTCCCTGAGGCGAACGTCACCCCTACGTAGTGGACCTGGACGACCCTGCCCGGCCGCGCCTCGGGCCCGTCCCCCACCACCAGGTCCCGGATCGTCAGTTCGGCGGGCGCATCCCCCTCCGGAACCTCGATCACGGGTTTCGTCAGTTCGCTCATCACGGCCCCATCGCTCACCACCGGCCTCCCTCGTACGAGGCCGACCGGCCCCATGGACCTTCCATGCGGCAGATGGTCACGCTACGCGGAAGTCTCCGTTCACCGTTCCGCCCGGTGTCCCGCCAACCCAGAAAGCTCAACCGCACCTGCCGCTCCGGATTGCCCTTGTTCGTATCCACCAGCCTCCGTCAGGAAAAGAGTCCCGAGGCGATCGGCAGGGTCATGGGAAGTATCCGTCCCCCTCGGAAAGACCGATCTTGCAAGGCGGGACACAACCCGGCACAGCATTGACGCGCTCCTCAGCACGGTCGGTACTGCGGCGAAGGCGTGGGCGTCTTCACAGCTGGGCACTATTCACAGCGACGAGGGGGTGCCGTGATCGAGAGCACAAGCGAGCACGAGAAGACTGTCGAGCTCATCGGTCTTCGGATGAAGGAGTACGAGTCCTTACGGTCCGAGGTGGTCCAGAGGATCGGGGCCCGACAACAACTGGCCGGATACGCCGGTGCGGCCACAGCCATCGCGGCAACGCTCGGCAGTGGTCTCGGGATCTGGCGCATCCTTGTGGTCGGTCTCGTGATCCTGATCGCCTACCTGTATCTGCGGGACAGCAACGACGGAATTCAGAGGCTGGGGAAACACCTGCGGCTCATCGAGAACGACGTGAACGAATTGGCTCGCAGCGTCTACGGGCGCGACATCCTCGCCTGGGAGTCCAGAAGGCAGACCGAGCGGAACGGCGAGAAGAGGTTCTGGAAGGCCCTCGGGCGCTTCGGTGGCTGGCACCGAGATGAACCACAGGAAGGGGTGCCTGAACCACGCGGAGAATCCGAAGGGTAGAGCGGCCCTCGAACTGCGCCTCGAAGCAGGCAGGTTGTGTGTTCGCCCCGCTCTGAACAGTGGTTCCATCAGCTCAGCGGCCGTGCCTATCATGCTGCCCATGAGCCAGTTGCTGAACCTCGAAACACCGGATCACGCACGCTCGGTGCGGCTGCGAACGGAACGAGGTGTCTTTGCCGCCCTGGATGTCCCACCCGCTGGACACGCCCCCGTGCGGGAAACGGCTCTGCTCGTACCCGGCTTCATGGGCAGCAAAGAGGATTTCCTTCCCATGCTGTCCGCACTGAGCGCCGACGGCGTCCGTGTAGTAGCTCTGGACTGCCGAGGTCAGTACGAGACGGGTGACGCCTCTCCGGCGCCCTCGTACTCCCGAGAAGACCTGGCCGGCGATCTGGTGGCCGTCACCCGTTCCCTGGGCGTCGGCCCGGTGCATCTGCTGGGACATTCGTACGGCGGAAGTCTCGTCCGCGCGGCGGTCATCGCGACCCAAGGGGACCCCTCTCTCTGGGCATCGGTCACTCTGATGAACTTCGGCCCCGGTCCGGTCTCTTCCTGGCAGCGGGAACGCCTGCACCTGCTGCTCTCCGTCGTGGAATCGATGCCCCCGGCCGAGATCTGGCCATTCGTACGGAATAAGGACGAGTCCGTGCCCGAGGACGTCGCACGCTTCCTGGAGAATCGGTGGCTGCGCAACAGGCCGAGCCAGTTGGCGGCCGTCGCGCAGCACATGCTGGACGAGACGGACACCACGGCTGAGCTGGCCCGAATGGCGGTTCCCATGTCAGTGATCTCCGGCACCCCCGACGAGACGTGGGATCCCGACGGAGTTGAGCAAATGGCCCGTCAACTGGGAGCCATTTTCGTCCGGATCGATGGCGGCGGACACTCCCCCAATGTTCACACCCCCGATGAAGTGGCTTCCGCCCTCCTTGCTTTCTGGCTCACGCGGCACGGCGCGGCAGCCGTCTGACATCGCGTGGTGACGGATCGCAGCCTCATCTGCCCGGCACCCCACCCGCCGCTCGGCATCTGCAGCCAGGAAAGTCGGCGGCCGACGACCATGCGACTGTGGAGTCCTTGAGCCCTTTCCAACCTCACGCTGACGCGTGGTGAAGGACAAGAACAGCCTGGATAATCGCGGTGATGCGGTTGGTGCTGCAGCGGAGTTTCCGTACGAGGCGCCAGGCTTCTCCGCCGATCGTCCTCGTGGGGCGCGCGATGGGTTCCCCGCCATGATCGGACCTGGAACCTTCACCTGGCCGACGACTCCGATACCGACCGAACGGCTCGTGCTCCGCGCGTCCGAGGCCCGCGACCGTACGGCCTTCGTCGAACTGTTCGCCTCGCCCGAGGTGGGCACCTACATCGGCGGCGCCCGGACTCGCGACGAACTTGAACGCGCGATGCCCGAAGTGCCCGGCCGACGCCCCGGCTGTTTCGTGGTCGAACTCGACGGAACGATGATCGGCATGATCACGCTCGACCCCCGCGGCACCGAACGCCGGGGACACGTCCGCCCAGAGGCCGGAGAGACCGAACTCGGGCACCTGTTCCTGCCCGAGGCGTGGGGACACGGGTACGCCTTCAAGGCGTGCGCGGCGGCACTCAACTGGTTCACCGGCGCACGGCCCGGCGAACCCGTGGTGCTCTCCACCCGGAGCACCAACCACCGAGCGATGCGCCTCGCGGCGAGACTGGCTTCACCGAGGTCGAAGGGTTCGAGGAGTACGGCGCCGAGCAGTGGATCGGCGTGCGCGCCTCGGACATCAGCGAGGAAGCCCGCGCCAACCGGAAACTGCTGGGCACCGTGCTCACGGCCGCAGGGCTGGTGAACTACCCCACAAAGTGGTGGCACCGGTCCTTCGGGGACCGCTACTGGGCCTTGCTCACGGGAAAGCCCGCGGCCCTCTACTGTCCCAAGGAGCTCGACTCGCGCAACTGACCGACCAGACGTCCTGTTCCGGCCCGGGCAGCGTACCGACGGCGAGCCGTCCGCCCTGGCCCGGCAAGAGGAATTGTCACGACTTGTGGATGAAGAGTGGTTACCTGCCCGCAGGCGAAGGGACTTGAGTCTCCCGTAGGGGGAGACACGAAGGTGGGGACATGAACGGCGACACGCTCTACTCGATCGGTGAACTTGCTCGACGGACCGGTCTCACGGTCAAGACCATTCGGTTCTACTCCGATCGCGGAATCGTGGCGCCGACCGACCGCAGCCCGGCTGGCTACCGCCTCTACAGCATCGACGCCGTCGCACGCCTGGACCTCGTGCGCACCCTGCGCGAGCTGGGACTGGACCTTCCCACGATCCGAAAGGCAGTGGACCGTGAGCTCTCGCTTCCGGAGGTCGCCGCAGCGCATACCGAAGCACTGACGGTGCAGATCCGCGTCCTGCGCCTGCGGCGCGCGGTGCTGACGGCGGTGGCCGAGCGCGGGTCCACACCTGAGGAGACGGAACGCATGCACCAGCTGGCCCGGCTTTCCGAGGACGAACGCAGCCGTCTGACGGGCGATTTCCTCGACGCCGTCTTCGGCGGTCTTGACGCCGCCCCCACCTTTGCGGGGGTCATGCGCTCGATCACCCCCGAGTTGCCCCGTAACCCGAAGACAGAGCAGGTCCAGGCGTGGGTGGAGCTGGCCGAAATGTCCCTGGACCCGGGTTTCCGCGCCGTCGTGCGGCGGATGGCCGAGGACCAGGCGGCCGAGCAGGCCCGAAGCGGCGCGACGGTCCCGCGCCGCGACATCACCGCAGCCGTCCGTGACCAGGCCGGCCCGGCCGTGACCGCCGGCATCGACCCGGACTCGCCCCAGGCTCATCCGATCGTCGCGCAGTTCACGGCGCACTACGCGCACCTCCTCGGCCGCCCCGACGACGTCGAGCTTCGCCGCCGGCTGGCGACTCGGCTGGAGAGAGTGAACGAACCGCGCTGGCGGCGGTACCTCCAGCTGCTCGCGGTGGTCAACGGCTGGCCGGCCCCGGAGAGCCTGGCTCCGGTGTTCGACTGGTCCGTCCAGGCTCTGCGCGCCCGGACACGGCGATGACGGGGCGGTCACAAGGCGGCATGGGGCGGATGCGGCCGGTGTCGGGGGAAAACGCCGCCCCATATCATCGGCTGATGAGTGCCCCGGTCGTACTTCAGGTGGCCGCGTCACCGGTCTACAAGCTCATGTTCTGGAGCGCCGCCAACATCACCTTGGCAGTGATGATTGGCGCAGCCTTCCTTTGGCGTCACCAACGCTCTCGATCGTGACCGCCCCCACACTGGCCGCCATGTCCTCGAGCGTCCTCTCGTGGCCGGTCCGTCGGAGTCTGACCCGAACCCACGCATGACTGGGTTCGGGGGCGGATAGCGAGGTAGCGTTCGAATGCCTCGCGGGCGTCGGGGACGAACGCATCGTGCCGAACCAACTCTTCGAGCTCGTGTTCCGTCAGCCAGTCGTACCAGGCAATCTCTTCGGGGTCCGGCTTGATCGGTTCGTCCACAACGACTTCGTGCAGCCCAAGCCAGTACGGGCTGATGGCGCCGGTGCACCGGAACTTGAACACGAACCTTGGACAGGTCCGGATCCCTATTTCCCCCTCCAACTCCCTTTTAGCGGCCTGTTCATAGGTCTCGGCAACCTCCACTGCACCGCCAAGCATCCAATTGAAGTGGCCCGGAAATCGCGATGTGCCCTCAGTACGGCGATGCACAAGCGTGCGCCCTTCGGGGTCACGGCACACGATCGTGGCAACGCGGTGCAACCATCCCTCCCCGGTAGAGAATGGTCAGCCAGTCGCGGGATGCGGCGAACTCCCGGAGCCCGGCGGCTTTGTGGACGTTGAGGTTGTCCCAGATGAGGACGATCGGACCGCCGAGCTGTTGGTGGGCTGCGATCAGAAGATCCCGGTAGTCGCGCCAGGAGAAGCTCTTGCGCCCGTCACGTCGGCCGTCGTCCCGTCGCGGCCAGTAGATCAGCCGGGATCGGTGGCCGGGTTTGTAGCAGGTCAGCGTGGCGATCGATATCCGTCTGCGAGAGCGGGCGCGGACCCGCACCACCGAGGTCCGGCCGCGCTGGGACCAGGTCTTGGCATGCGGCGGCGTCACGGAGAAGCCGGCTTCGTCCTCGAAGACCAGCCAGGCTCCACGAGCCGCCGCTGGTCTTCCGCGCGGGGCCACACCTCCTTGACCCACCCGGCCACCGCGTCGTCATCGTGCTCCGTGGCACGACGGGCGGGAACCTGGCAGGACCATCCGTTACGCACCAACAACTTGCGTACGCCCTGGATCGTGTAAGTGAGGTGGAGGCGCCGTCCGATCACCGTCTTCACACGGCTCAGAGTCCAGCGCTGGCCCTCCCAGCCGTGCGCGGCCGGCCCCTTGGCCAGCTCCGACTCCAGCTGAGCGAACTGCTTGCCGCTCAGTCGCGGCAGCGATGCGGGCGTGTTGAGGTCCGTACCGCGCATTTCCTCTCTCCGTTCGAGCGCGCATCGTACGGAGAATCGGCGACCACGCCCCGCTGAACGATCTTGGTCAGCTGAGGAAGCTCAGGCGAACCTGACGGTTGGCGTTAGAAACGTTCGTGTCCACCAGACACACCGACTGCCAGGTCCCCAGCTCCAGCGCTCCCCCGATCACCGGCAACGTGGCGTGCGGCGGGACGAGCGCCGGGAGTACGTGGTCTCGGCCGTGGCCCGGGGTGCCGTGGCGGTGTTGCCAGCGGTCGTCGGCCGGGAGCAGGTGGTGGAGGGCGGCCAGGAGGTCGTCGTCGCTGCCCGCGCCCGTCTCCATGATGGCGATGCCCGCCGTGGCGTGGGGTACGAAGATGTTGAGCAGGCCGTCGCGGCCGGACGCCGAGCGGGTGAGGAACTCCTCGCACTCCCGCGTCAGGTCCATGACGGTCTCCGCCGTGCCGGTGGTGAGGTGCAGGACCGTGGTGGTGAAGGAATCGGACATGCCTCCATCTTCCCTTCCGGGGGGCGAGATCACACGTCCACGCTCCGAGACGCCATTGACCGTGTCCTGACCGGATGACTACGTTCATCGCCATGTTCCGATCAGCTCTGCTCACCTCGCGCGGTCACATCGACCTGCTGCGGGTGGCATCCGCCGCGTGTCGCCGCGGCTGCTGACGTTCTCTCAGCGCCCTTCGCGCCCCTGCTGACCGGGCCCGCCGCCCGCTCCGCCTCCTCTCCCGCACCCCTCGCCTCGCGCGCCGCCGTGGGCCGCCGCGTCCTGCCGGTCCTCTGACCGCTTCGGATGGCCGTGGCTCCTGCCTGCCGGGCTGCCGAGCGGGGGTTCTTCCGGCACAGCCGTCGCCGCGGGAGGGGCGGGCGGGGTGGCGCGCGCCCGACTCCCCCTCCGTACGACCTCCTGTGGAGCCGCCATGACCGTCAGCCACGCACCGCCCGATCCATCCCCGATCGCGGAGAGAGTCCCGGCATCCGGTACCGGCCGTACGCCCCCCGATCTGGAGCCGGTCGTCCCGGCGTCCGCGCGCCGGGCGCGACTGCGGTCCGTGCCGCGGTGGTTGCGGCGGACCGTGGGGCCGTTGCTGCTGCTCGCGTTGTGGCAGGTGTTCAGCGCCACGGGCGTCCTGCATCCGGACGTGCTCGCCTCGCCGGGGACCATCGGCCGTGCGGGAGCGGATCTGATCGCCGACGGGACGCTGCCGGCCGCCATGGGGGTGTCGCTCCAGCGGGTGGCCGTCGGGCTGGTGCTCGGCGGGGTCGTGGGGACGGCGCTCGCGCTGGTCTCGGGGCTCTCGCGGCTCGGCGAGGACCTCGTCGACGCGACCGTACAGATGCTGCGCACGGTCCCCTGGGTGGGTCTGATCCCGTTGTTCATCATCTGGCTCGGGATCGGCGAGGCGCCGAAGGTGGCGCTCATCGCGCTCGGGGTCGCCTTCCATCTCTACCTGAACGTGTATGCGGGGATTCGCGGTGTGGACGCCCAACTCATGGAGGCCGGTGAGTCGTTGGGGCTCAGCCGATGGGGTCTCGTACGCCATGTGGTGCTGCCGGGCGCGTTGCCCGGGGCCATGACCGGGTTGCGCTACTCGCTCGCCACCGCCTGGCTCGCGCTCGTCTTCGGTGAGTCCATCAACGCCGATGCCGGGATCGGGTTCCTGATGAACCAGGCGCGGGAGTTCTTCCGGACCGACGTGATCGTCGTCTGCCTCGTCGTGTACGCCTTCCTCGGCCTGACCGCCGATGTCATCGTCCGGACCCTCGAAAGGCTGCTGCTGCAATGGCGACCGACCTTCACCGGCCAGTGACCGCGCCGGCCCCCTCCCCCGCCGGAGAGCCGGAAACCGCCGTACGGGTCGAAGGGCTCACCCGGGCCTTCGACGGGCGCGCGGTGATCGACGACCTCGATCTCACCCTCGAAGGAGGGGAGTTCACGGCGCTGCTCGGGCGCAGTGGTTGCGGCAAGTCGACCCTGTTGCGTGTGCTGGCGGGGCTCGACCGCGAGATAGCCGGGACCGTCCTGGTGGCCCGCCGCCGCGCCGTGGCCTTCCAGGCGCCGCGGCTGATGCCCTGGAAGCGGGTCTGGCGCAACGTGCTGCTGGGGTTGCCGGGCAAGCCGGAACGGGCCCTGGCCGAGACGGCGTTGGCGGAGGTCGGGCTGACCGACCGGGCCGGCGCCTGGCCCAAGACGCTCTCCGGTGGCGAGGCCCAACGCGCTTCCCTGGCACGCGCGTTGGTGCGAGAGCCCGATCTGCTGCTGCTCGACGAGCCGTTCGGCGCGCTCGACGCCCTGACCCGGATCAAGGCGCAGCAGCTGGTGGCCGAGCTCTGGCAGCGGCGCGGCTGCGCGGTCCTGCTGGTCACCCATGACGTGGACGAGGCCCTGCTGCTGGCCGACCGGGTACTGGTGATGCGGGACGGCCGGATCGCGTACGACACACCCGTCGGCCTGGACCGCCCGCGCGGTGTCGGCGCCCCCGGCTTCACCGGCCTGCGTTCGCGGCTGCTCAGCGAGCTGGGCGTCGAGGACGGTACCGCCGAGGCCGGAGCGGAGCGGCAGCGGGAAGCGGCCACCGGCGCCGGCTCGGACGCATGACCCCTCATCTCCCTTTCCTGGCGACACACCTACGGAGAACCACCATGAAACGCCGCACCCTGCCGACCCTGCTCCTTCCGCTCACCCTGCTCCTCGCCGCCTGCGGTGGCGGCGCCTCGTCCGCGGAGTCGGGCGGCAGCACCGACGGCAAGGGCAGTGTCACGCTCGACATCGGTGACCAGAAAGGAGGTTACGAGGCCATCCTGCGGGCCTCCGGAGAGCTCGACGACCTGGACTACCGCATCAGATGGTCCACCTTCACCTCCGGTCCACCGCTTCTGGAGGCCGTGAGCGCCGGGGCCGTGGACATCGGCGGAGTGGGCAACACACCGCCCGTCTTCGCCGCCGGCTCCGACTCGAACATCACCGTCGTCGGCGCCACTCACGGTTCGCCGGCCGGTGAGGTCATCGTCGTATCCGAGGACTCGCCGCTCAGGAGTCCCGAGCAGCTCAAGGGGAAGTCCGTCGCCGTGGCGCAGGGCAGTTCGGCCCACTTCCAACTGGTCGCCTCGCTCAGGAAGGCCGGCCTCTCCATCAAGGACGTCAAGCTCAACTATCTCCAGCCCGCTGACGCCTTGGCCGCCTTCAGCCGGGGCAAGGTGGACGCCTGGGCGATCTGGGATCCGTACACCTCGCAGATCCTGCGGGCCGGGAACGCCCGCGTGCTGACGACCGGCGAAGGTGTCGTCAACGGCCTCGGTTTCCAGGTCGCTTCCCCCTCCTCGCTCAAGGATCCGAAGAAGTCGAAGGCCATCGGCGATCTGCTCGTCCGGCTGGAGCGGGCGCAGAGCTGGGTCTTCCAGCACCCGGAGGAGTGGGCGAAGGTCTGGGCGAAGGAGACCGGGCTGCCCTTCGAGGTGGCGCTGGACGCGGTGAAGCGCAGCTACGGCACCCGGGTCCCGGTGGCCATCGACGACGACGCCATCGCCTCCGAGCAGGAGATCGCCGACACCTTCGCCGAACTCAAGCTGATCCCGAGGCGGTTCGCCTTCGAGGACTACGTCGACACCCGCTTCAACCGTGACCTCCCGCCCTCCACCACCGAACCGCGCTCGTACGGAAAGGCCTCCTCATGAACGTACATCTCCACTGGTTCCTGCCCACCGGCGGTGACGGCCGGACGCTCGTGGACCGGCACGCGTACACCGACGGCGGAATCAAACGCGACCGCATCACCCCGGTGAGCGGTGTGCGCGCGCCGGACATCGAGTATCTGGCACAGATCGCCAAGGCCGCCGAACAGCTCGGCTTCGAGGCAGTGTTGACGCCGACCGGTACATGGTGCGAGGACGCCTGGCTGACCACGGTTGCGCTCGCGCAGCACACCGAGCGGCTGAAGTTCCTGGTCGCCTTCCGGCCCGGCGTCATCTCGCCCGTGCTGGCCGCCCAGATGGCCGCCACCTACCAGCGGATCACCCGGGGACGACTGCTGCTCAACGTGGTGACGGGTGGCGATTCGACCGAACAGCGCCGGTTCGGAGACCACTTGGACCACGACCGGCGGTACGCGCGGACCGCGGAGTTCCTGTCCGTGGTGCGGGGTGCGTGGAGCGGGCAGCCGTACGACTTCGACGGCGAGCACTACCAGGTGGAGGGCGGGCTGACCGCGCTGCCGCCGGACCCGCTGCCGGAGATCTTCTTCGGCGGGTCATCGGCGGCCGCGGGTCCGGTGGCCGCCGCGCATGCCGATGTCTATCTGACCTGGGGTGAGCCGCCGGCGGCGGTGAAGGAGAAGATCGACTGGATCCGTGGGCTGGCCGAGGAGCAGGGGCGCAGGGTCCGGTTCGGGATCCGGCTGCACACCATTTCCCGGGATTCCGCGCGAGAGGCGTGGGCCACCGCCGACCGGCTGCTGGGCGACCTCGATCCGGACACGATCGCGGCGGCGCAGCAGGCGCTGGGAAAGAGCGAGTCGGTCGGGCAGCAGCGGATGCTGGCGCTGCACGGCGGTTCGCGGGACAAGCTGGAGATCGCGCCGAACCTGTGGGCGGGTGTCGGTCTGGTGCGCGGCGGGGCCGGGACGGCGCTGGTGGGCAGCCACGCGGAGGTCGCCGACCGGATCGAGGAGTACCACGCGCTGGGTGTGGAGCACTTCGTGCTCTCGGGCTATCCGCACCTGGAGGAGGCGTACTGGTTCGGTGAGGGCGTGACCCCGGAGCTGGCCCGGCGCGGGCTGCTGTCGACCGTACCGGCGTCCCCGCTGCTGGGGGCGCCCGGCGCGGAACCACGTACGGCCGGAGCGCCGTTGCTGGTGGCGGGCGGGCGCTGAACCCGGTGGGGCGCCCGGGAAGATCCCGGGCGCCCCACGAGTTAGTAGAAACGTGAACATTACTGGGGTGCGCGAGCTGGACGTGGTCGTGATCGGCGCCGGGCAGGCGGGGCTCTCCGCAGCCCACCACCTGCGCCGCGCCGGGCTCGCGCCCGACCGCGACTTCGTCGTCCTGGACCATGCGCCCCGGCCGGGCGGGGCGTGGCAGTTCCGCTGGCCCTCGCTGACGTACGGCAAGGTCCACGGGATGCACGCGCTGCCGGGCATGGAGCTGACCGGCGCCGACCCGGACCGGCCCTCCTCCGAGGTGATCGGCGCGTACTTCACGGCATACGAGGACCGCTTCGACCTGCGGGTCCACCGGCCCGTCGAGGTGAGTGCCGTACGTGAGGGAAGCGGCGGGCGGCTGCTCGTGGAGACGTCCGAGGGGACGTACGCCCCGCGCGCGCTGATCAACGCGACCGGCACCTGGGACCGGCCGTTCTGGCCGCGCTATCCGGGACAGGAGACCTTCCGGGGGCGCCAGCTGCACACGGCGGACTACCCGGGGCCCGAGGAGTTCGCGGGGCGGCGCGTCGTCGTGGTCGGCGGTGGCGCCTCCGGTACGCAGCACCTGATGGAGATCGCCCCGTACGCCGCCGAGACCTTCTGGGTGACCCGGCGCGAGCCGGTCTTCCGCGACGAGCCGTTCACCGAGGAGTGGGGGCGGGCGGCCGTGGCGATGGTGGAGGAGCGGGTGCGGGCCGGGCTGCCGCCGCAGAGCGTGGTGTCCGTGACCGGGCTGCCGGTCACCGACGCCGTGCGGCGCGCCCGGGAGCAGGGGGTGCTGGACCGGCTGCCGATGTTCGACCGGATCACCCCGGCCGGCGTGGCCTGGGACGACGGCCGGAGCGTCGAGGCGGACGTGATCCTCTGGGCCACCGGCTTCCGGCCCGCCGTCGATCATCTGGCCCCGCTGAAGCTGCGCGAGCCGGGTGGCGGCATCCGGGCGGAGGACACGCGTGCCGTACGCGACGGACGCGTCCACCTCGTCGGGTACGGGCCGTCCGCCAGCACCATCGGCGCCAACCGGGCGGGGCGCACCGCTGTGCGGTCGGTACTGCGGCTGCTGGAGAGGACCGGCGGCCGGTCGAGCGTGGAGGCGAAGGCCGGGGTGGCGGGCTGAGGGCCGGTGGCCTCGGCCCGTGGCCCTCAGCTTGTGGCCCTCAGCCCGTGGCCTCGCGGCGGTTGCGGTTGAACTCCTCGACGTTCTTCTGCTGTTCGTCGTAGCTGTCGGTGAACCGGGTGTCCCCGGGCGCGACCGTGACGAAGTAGAGCCACGGGCCGGGCGTGGGGCTGATGGCGGCGCTCAGCGCCTCCTCCCCCGGGTTGCCGATGGGCGTCGGCGGCAGGCCCTTGCGTACGTAACTGTTGTACGGGCTGTCCAGCTGGGTGTCGGCGTTCGTCGTGTCCAGGGTGGAGCGCTTGAGGGCGTAGTTGATGGTGGAGTCCATCTGCAGCGGCATGTCCTTGAGGAGCCGGTTGTAGACGACCCGGGCGACCTTGCCCATGTCGGAGGCGGTGTCGGCCTCGGCCTGGACGATGCTGGCGATCGTGGCGGTCTCGTAGACCGTGACGTTGTTGCGCTGCGCCCCGGCGGTGATGTGGTCCGCCCCGAACCGTTTGCGGGCGGTGTCCGCCATGTAGCGCAGCAGGCCGGCCGGCTTGGTCGCGGAGTCGATCGGATACGTGGCCGGGAAGAGGTACCCCTCGGGGTTGCCCTCGGCCTGGTCGGGCAGGTCCAGATCCACCGTCTCCACGGTCTTCTCCGTGGACCCGGGCTTGAGTCCGAGCTCCCGGTCGACGGCGCCGTACACCTGCGAGGCGCGCCAGCCCTCCGGGATCACCAGCGTGCTCTGCGGCCGCTTCTCCTTTTCCTTCTCCTCGTCCGAGCCGAGCAGGGAGAGCGGGATCAGCACGGCGGCCGACGCCACGAGCAGCGCGGCGACGGCCAGCACGATCTTTCCGCGGCGGGTCGGGCGGAGTCTGCGACGGGGACGGGCGTCCGGGGACTCGTTCACCATGCGGGCACGTTAACCCGGTCCACTCCCCCGGGCCGGTAGCCCGGCTGCGGCGTCGGCTCCGGCGACACGAACGCCGTACCGTGCGACCAGAACACACGAACAAGGGATCGGGTGTTCGCTGGAACGCGTGATCGTATCGGGATTCGTTGCTGATCTCTCCCGGCGGGCGTGATGATTGCAGAGCGCAGTCGACGGGCTGCAGACCGCTACCGCGCACGTCCCACACATGCACCACGCACAAGGAGAACCACCAGATGAACTTCCTGACCAACCTGCTGGCCGGCATCGTCCACTTCGTGGGTTGGCTCGTCTGACCATCACTCCGCCCGGCGCCGTCGCTCCCCGTCCCACGGGAGCGGCGGCGCCGTCGCGTGTACGGAGTCGGGTCGGCGAGCGCCTTCAGTCTCATGCCGCCGCCACCTGCCCGGCGAAAGGCGGCAGCGCGGTGAAGGCGGAACCGAGCGGCCGGGGAGTTCGACCCCGAGGAGAGCCCTCCTGCGCGGGGATGTGCCGTACGGACGGTGGGCGGGCGGTACCGGGGTGCGGCTGCCCACCGTGGGTCGTCAGGAGGCCGGGACCGGGGCCTGGTGGGAGTCGCGGCGGATCAGGGCGGCATAGCGGCCGTCCCGGTCGAGCAGTTCCTCGTGCGTGCCGCGCTCGGCTATGCGGCCGCCGTCCAGGACGACGATCTGGTCCGCGTCGCGGACGGTGGAGAGACGGTGCGCGATGGTGAGAGTGGTGCGGCCCTCGGAGAGTGCGTCGATCGCTTCCTGCACGGCGTGTTCCGTACGGGTGTCGAGTGCGCTGGTCGCCTCGTCGAGGATCAGCACCGGCGGATCACGGAGAATCGTGCGGGCGATGGCCAGGCGCTGCTTCTCGCCGCCCGAGAAGCGGTAGCCGCGCTCGCCGACCAGCGTGTCGTACCCGTCGGGCAGGGAAGCGATGTGGTCGTGGATCTGCGCGGCGCGGGCCGCGGCCTCGATCTCCTCGTCGGTGGCGTCCGGCTTGGCGAAGCGCAGGTTGTCGGCGACGGACGCGTGGAAGAGGTAGGTCTCCTGGGAGACCACGCCGACCGCCCGGGCCAGCGTGTCGAAGTCGAGGTCACGGACGTCGACCCCGTCGAGCGTGACCCGGCCGCCGGTGACGTCGTAGAGGCGGGGCACGAGATAGCTGAGCGTGGACTTGCCGGAGCCGGTGGGGCCGACGACCGCCAAGCTGCTGCCGGCGGGGACGGTCACGTCGATGGCGCTGAGCGTGGGGCCGCTCGTGGTGTCGTAGCTGAAGTCCACGTTCTCGAAGGCGATCTCGCCGCGGATCTTCGCCGGACGGACGGGCTTGTCCGGTTCGGTGATGTCCACCGTGAGGTCCAGGTACTCGAAGATCCGCTGGAAGAGGGCGAGTGAGGCCTGCATCTGGACGCCGGTGGAGAGCAGGCTGACCGCCGGACGGAACAGGCCCTGCTGGAGGGTGACGAAGGCCACGAGCGTGCCGATGGAGACGGCGGTGCCCCCGGGCTGGATGGTGAGGCCGGCCACCCAGTAGATGACGGCGGGCATGGCGGCCATCACGATGCCGATGATGGACATCCGCCAGCGGCCGGCCATGCTGGAGCGCACTTCCAGGTCGACCAGGCGCTCGGACTCCTCGGCGAACCCCTTGGTGAGCGAGTCGGAGCGGCCCATCGTGCGGCCGAGGAGGATGCCGCTGACCGAGAGGGACTCGGTCACCGTGGCGGCCATGGCGGCCATCTGCTTCTGGCGCTGGGTGGTGATCCGCTTGCGCTCCCGGCCGACGCGGCGGCTGATCGCGACGAACACCGGCAGCAGGAGCAGCGAGACGACGGTGAGGCGCCAGTCGAGCGCGAGCATCGCGACGACGGTGGCGATGACCCCGGTGAGGTTGGAGACGAGCGAGGTCGCGGTGGAGGTGACCGTCGCCTGCATACCGCCGATGTCGTTGGCGATGCGGGACTGGACCTCGCCCGTGCGGGTCCGGGTGAAGAAGGCGAGCGGCATCCGCTGGAGCTGGGTGTACACGGCGGTGCGCAGATCATGCATGACGCGCTGGCCGACGGTCGTCGAGATCAGGGTCTGCAGGACGCCGAAGACGCTGTTCATCACGGCGGTCAGGATCATGCCGAGGGCCAGCAGCGTGAGCAGGCCTGTGCGGCCCTGCGGGATCGCGGTGTCCAGGATCTCGCGCAACAGGAACGGAGAGGCGACCGACACCAGGGAGGAGGCGCCGACCAGCAGGCCGACCACGGCGAGGCGGCCGCGGTAGGGATGGAAGAGGCGGAGGATGCGGCGCACCTCGCCCGGTGGCCGGTCGGAGGCGGCGCGGGCATCGGGTGGGGGCGTCCAGGTGAGTTCGTCCGGCTTCATGGGCTCCTTCGTGGGGCGTGCGGAACGGTCGGAGGCGTCCGACGTTCAGAGCTTAGCTCATTGTTACCTGTACTCACAATGAATGGGGTCCTGATATTGTTCCCGTATGGACGCCTCAGATTCGCCCGACGCCGATGCCGTGGATGCGGCGGCCTCCGCCGAGCGGTCCCACGATCGTGACCGCGACTCCGACGGCATGCTCGCCGAGCAGCTGCTGCGGCTGACGCGCCGGCTGCACCGCATCCAGAGCCGCCAGCTGGAGCCGATCGGCATCACCCCGGCCCAGTTCCGGCTGCTGCGGACGGTCGCGAGCTACGACGCGGCGCCCCGGATGGCCGATCTCGCCCAGCGCCTGGACGTCGTCCCGCGCGCCGTGACGACGCTGGTCGACGCGCTGGAGGCGAGCGGGCGGGTCCGCCGCGCACCGGATCCGGACAGCCGCCGGGTGGTGCGCATCGAGATCACCGGCGAAGGCCGCGCCACGCTGCGCTCCCTGCGCAACGCGCGCCGGGCGGCCGCGGAGGAGATCCTGGCTCCACTGACCGCCGGCCAGCGCGAGGTGCTGGGTGAGCTGCTCTCCGCTCTGGTCGACGGAATGCCGGAGCGCCACTGCTGAGGGGACGCCGATATGCCACTGCTGGAGCCCGACCGGGAGGCCCTCCGCCCCGGTACGGCGCGTGAGCCCGCCATCGACCGGGTCACCGACCGGAGCGCCGGCGGCACACCCGAGCCCCTGCGCTCCGAGCTGATCGCCCTGCTCGGCGCGGACAAGGTGCTCTGGAAGATCTCCGACCTCGTGCGGTACGCCTCCGACGCCAGCCCCTACCGCTTCCTCCCCCGGGTCGTGCTGGTCCCCGAGGATCTCGACGACGTCTCCGCGATCCTGTCGTACGCCCACGGCAAGGGCCGCGAGGTGGTCTTCCGGGCCGCCGGCACCAGCCTCAACGGCCAGGCGCAGGGCGAGGACATCCTGGTCGACGTACGCCGTCACTGGACCGGTGTCGAGGTGCTGGACGACGGCGCGCGGGCCCGTATCCGACCCGGCACCACCGTCCTGCGGGCCAACACCACGCTCGCCCGGTACGGCAGGCTGCTCGGCCCCGATCCGGCGAGCGCCATCGCCTGCACGGTCGGCGGGGTCGTTGCCAACAACGCGTCGGGCATGACGGCCGGCACCACCCGCAACTCCTACCGCACGCTCGCCTCCCTCACCTTCGTCCTGCCGAGCGGCACCGTCGTCGACACCGCCGACCCCGCCGCCGACGAGGAGCTGGCCCGCGCGGAGCCGGAGCTGTGCGCCGATCTGCTGGCGCTCAAGGCGGAGATCGAGGCGGACGAAGAGCTGACGGCCCGGATCCGCGCCAAGTACGCGATCAAGAACACCAACGGCTACCGCCTCGACGCCTTCCTCGACGGCGCGACGCCCGTCCAGATCCTGCGCGGGCTCATGGTGGGCTCCGAGGGCACGTTCGGCTTCATCGCGGAGACCGTCTTCGACACCTTGGCGCTGGACCGCCGGGTCACCAGCGCGCTGCTCTTCTTCCCGTCCCTCACCGCCGCCGCGGCCGCCGTGCCCCGGTTCAACGAGGCCGGTGCCATCGCGGTGGAGCTGATGGACGGCAACACCCTGCGCGCCTCGGTCAGCGTGAAAGGCGTCCCGGCGGACTGGGCGGCGCTGCCTCGGGAGACAGCCGCGCTGCTGGTCGAGTTCCGCGCTCCGGACGAGGCGGGCCAGGAGGCGTACGAGGCGGCGGCGGCCGAGGTGATGCGCGGGCTGGACCTGGTCGTTCCGGCCACCTCCGTCACCAACGCGTTCACCCGCGACGCCGGAACGATCGCCGGGTACTGGAAGGCGCGGAAGGCGTTCGTGACGGCGGTCGGCGGCTCCCGCCCGTCCGGTACGACGCTGATCACGGAGGACTTCGCGGTGCCGCCGGACCGGCTGGCCGACGCCTGCGAGGCGCTGCTGGAGCTCCAGTCGCGCCACGGGTTCGACGCGGCCGTCGCCGGGCACGCGGCCCACGGCAACCTGCACTTCCTGCTCGCCTTCGACGCGGCACGGGCCGCCGACGTGGAGCGGTACGACGCGTTCATGCAGGAGTTCTGCGCGCTGGTCGTGGACCGGTTCGACGGCTCGCTCAAGGCGGAGCACGCCACCGGCCGTAACATCGCGCCGTTCCTGGAGCGCGAGTGGGGCCCGCGGGCGACGGAGCTGATGTGGCGGACCAAGCAGGTCATCGACCCCCACGGCGTGCTCGCGCCGCGCATCGTCCTCGACCGGGATCCGCGAGCCCATCTGCGCGGGCTGAAGACCATTCCGAAGGTGGAGGCGGTCGCCGACCCGTGCATCGAGTGCGGTTTCTGCGAACCCACCTGTCCCAGCGAGGACCTGACGACCACGCCGCGCCAGCGGATCGTGCTGCGCCGCGAGATGATGCGCCAGGCCGACGGCTCCCCGGTGGAGGCCGGGCTGCTCGACGCCTACGGGTACGACGCGGTGGACACCTGCGCCGGTGACTCCACCTGCAAGCTCGCCTGCCCGGTCGGCATCGACACCGGCGCGATGATGAAGGGCTTCCGGCACCGCAGGCACACCGCGCGCGAGGAGCGGATCGCCGCGCTCACCGCGAAGAACTTCCGCGTGGTGGAGGCCTCGGCGCGGCTCGCGGTGGCGGCGGGCGACGCCATCGGCGAGCGCGGCGGCGACCGGCTGCTGGAGTCGGTGACCCGGCTCGCGCGCAAGGCCGTACGCCCTGATCTGGTACCGGAATGGCTGCCGCAGCTGCCCGGTGCCGCCGCTCGGCAGCTGCCCCGCACCACGCGGGTCGGCGCGAGCGCGGTCTACTACCCGGCCTGCGTGAACCGCATCTTCGCGGGACCGGAGGCAGGACCGGCCGACATCTCTCTGGCCGAGGCTCTCGTGGCCCTCTCCGAGCGGGCCGGAAAGCCGGTCCGGATCCCCGACGACGTGGCCGGGACGTGCTGCGCGACGATCTGGCACTCCAAGGGGTACGACGCGGGCAACCGGATCATGGCCAACCGCATCGTCGAGGCGGCCTGGGGCTGGACGGCGGGCGGGGCCCTGCCGCTCGTCGTCGACGCGTCCTCCTGCACGCTGGGCATCGCCGAGGAGGTCGTGCCCTACCTCACCGAGGAGAACCGGGCGCTTCACCAGGAACTGACCGTCGTGGACTCGCTGGTGTGGGCGGCCGACGAGCTGCTGCCGCAGCTGACGGTGTTCGAGCGGGTGGGCTCGGCCGTCGTCCATCCGACCTGCTCGATGGAACACCTGGGTGACGTCGGGCAGTTGCGTGCACTGGCCCGAGCATGCGCCGAGGAGGTCGTGGTCCCCGACGACGCCGGATGCTGCGCGTTCGCGGGTGACCGGGGCATGCTGCACAAGGAGTTGACCGATTCCGCCACGGCGAAGGAGGCGGCCGAGGTCAATTCCCGTACGTACGACGCCTATCTCTCGGCCAACCGCATGTGCGAGATCGGCATGGAGCGGGCCACCGGACACCCCTACCGCTCGGCCCTGATCGAGCTGGAGCGCGCCACCCGGCCACCGGGTCGCTGAACGGATCGCGCGGCGCGGCCGAGCGCAGGTCAGACGCCCCAACTGGTTGAACCAGTTGGGGCGTTCGCGTGCCCGGAAGAAAAGTCCATGGTTTGAGGACGAGAGTCCAATTGGCTCCCTTGCGCACCATCAACCTCACCGTTCAGGGTCCTTACCGAGGCCCGTTCCGAGGTCGCTCACGCCCCTTCGGGACCGGCCCCGCTCGCGCACGTCCAGAACCCCCACACCCCACCTGGAGGCTCGATGAACGACGACGCCCGGCCCGGACAGGCACCGCAGGACCTCCCCCCGCAGAACACCGGCAACACGCAGAGCACGGGCAACCCGCAGAGCACCGGCAGCCCGCAGGACACCGGCAACCACACCGACCGGCAGGACCCCAGCCGCCGTTCGGTGCTGTGGACCACCGCCGGCGTGGCCGGCGCCGGACTCGGCCTGAGCGCCCTCACCGGAGGCACCGCCTCGGCCGCCGGAGCCACGATCCCGGAAGCCGTGGCGGCCGCCGCGGCCGCCCCCGCCCGCCAGGGCCGCACCATGACCGACGTTCCCTTCGAGCGGCGCTCGACCGTGCGCGTCGGCATCGTGGGACTCGGCAACCGCGGCGACAGCATGATCGACCTCTTCCTCGCCGTCCCCGGCGTCCGGGTCGTGGCGGTCTGCGACCCGGTGCGGGAGAAGACGGTGAAGGCCGCCGCCAAGGTGACGGCCGCCGGACAGCCCGCGCCCGCCGTCTACGCCAAGGGCGAGGACGACTACGTCAACCTCTGCCGGCGCGGGGACATCGACTTCGTCTATGTGGCCACCCCTTGGGAGACGCACTTCCCGATGGCCAAGGCGGCGATGCTGAACGGCAAACACGTCGGCGTGGAGTGCCCGATCGCGATGCGGCTGGACGAGCTCTGGCAGCTCGTCGACCTCTCCGAGCGCACCCGGCGCCACTGCATGCAGCTGGAGAACTGTTGTTACGGCAAGAACGAGATGCGGGTGCTCCGGATGGCGCACGCGGGCCTCTTCGGGGACCTGCTGCACGGCGCGGGGGCGTACAACCACGATCTGCGTGAGCTGATGTTCGACCCGGACTACTACGAGGGCCCGTGGCGGCGGCTCTGGCACACCCGGCTGCGCGGCGACCTCTACCCGAACCACGGTTTCGGGCCGGTCGCCAACTACATGGACGTCAACCGGGGCGATCGGGCCGTCTCCATCACCAGCGTCGGCACCCCGGCCCTCGGCCTCGCCGCGTACCGGAAGGAGCACATGCCGGCGGGCGACCCGAGCTGGAAGGAGTCGTACATCGGCGCCGACCGGACGATCAGCCTCGTCCAGACCGCCAAGGGCCGGGTGATCCGGCTGGAGCACGATGTGTCGTCGCCGCATCCGTACTCGCGTATCAACAGCCTCGGCGGTACGCGGGGCGTCTTCGAGGACTATCCGGAGCGGATCTATCTGGAGCCCACGAACACGGACCACCAGTGGGACGACTTCGAGAAGTACGCCGAGTGGGACCACTGGCTGTGGAAGGAGCACGCCAACCCGCCGGGCGGCCACGGCGGGATGGACTACATCATGATCTTCCGGCTGATGCAGTGCATGCGGCTCGGACTGGTCCCGGACTTCGACGTGTACGACGCGGCCGTCTGGACGGCCCCGGTGCCGCTCAGCCACCTCTCCATCAAGGCCAAGGGCGCGCCGCTGCCGATACCGGACTTCACCCGGGGCGCATGGAAGAAGGCCAGGGCCGGGATGGACTCGGAGAAGCCGGCGGCCTGACTGCGGCGGGGTCCCGCGCGGCTCGGCACGGGACCCCGCGCGGCCTCCCGGCAGCGAATAAAACCGGTTGCCCCAAAGGGGTACGGGAAGCGAACCTTGCACGGTTTGGTCACCCCGTTCTCCGAGGTCCGCACGGACCTCGCGCATACCGAGCCCCTGGGACGTCATGCAGATTCGCGATCTTCCGTATTCGGATCCCGGCGACCCCGATGTAAGGTCGGGCCCCCGCTTCCTGTACTGGCTCGGGCGCCATCAGCTCGGCGGACAGCTCAAGGCGCTCGGCTGGGGACTGCTCCACCAGCTGAGCATCGCCGGACTCCCGGTCACCGTCGGCGTCGCCGTCCAGGCCGTCATCGAACGCTCCGGCGCACGCCTGGCGCTGGCCGGCGGTCTGATCCTGGCCCTCGGCGTCCTCATCGCGCTGGGCGACACCATGCTCCACCGCACCGCCGTGACCAACTGGATCACCGCCGCCGCCCGGTTGCAGCAGCTCCTGGCGCGCAGGACCGCAGAGCTGGGGTCCGCCCTGACCCGGCGGGTCGCGGCCGGTGAAGTCGTGGCCGTGTCGACCGGTGACGTGGAGAAGATCGGCTGGTTCGTCGAGGCGCTCTCGCGCTTCCTGGCCGCCGCCATCGCGCTCGTCGTGGTCTGCGTCGGGCTGGTCGTCTACCTCCCTACCCTCGGCGTGCTGGTGGCCGTCGCCATGCCGGTGCTGGCCCTCGCCGTCCTGCCGCTGCTCCCCCGCGCCACCCGGCGCGCCGACGAGCAGCGTGAGAAGGCGGGCAAGGCCACCGAGCTGGCCTCGGACACCGTGGCCGGGCTGCGGGTGCTGCGCGGTATCGGCGGCGAGGAGCTGTTCCTCGGCCGCTACCGCCGCGCCTCCCAGGAGGTCCGCCGGGCGGCCGTGCGCAGCGCGCGGATGTGGGCGCTGATCTCGGCGGTGCAGGTGCTGCTGCCGGGCATCCTGCTGATCTCGCTGGTCTGGTACGGGGCGACGCTGGCGCGGGAGGGCCGCATCGACGTGGGCCAGCTGGTCACGGTCTACAGCGCGGCCACCCTGATGCTGTTCCCGCTCCGCCATTTCGAGGAGATCGCGATGGCCTACTCCTTCTCGCGGCCGTCCGCACAGCGCGCCGTACGGGTGCTGTCGCTCCGCCGCAGCGACCGGACGGCCACCGAGGCGGGCGTTCCGTCGGGCGATCTGTACGACCCGGCCACCGGGCTGATGGCCCACCAGGGCCAGTTCACCGCGGTCGTCTGCGGCGATCCGGACGAGGCGGGGCGGCTGGCCGAACGCCTCGGCGGCCATGCGCAGACCGGGGACCAGGACGCAGAGGAGCAGCAGGAGACCCCCTCCGCCCTGCTCGGCGCCGTCGCGCTGGACGAACTCCCGCTGGACACCGCCCGTACCGCCGTCCTCGTCCAGGACAAGGACCCGGTGCTGCTCTCCGGCACGCTCCAGGAGCTGCTGGACGTCCCGTCCTCCGGCCTGGTCACCGCCGAGCAGGCGCTGGAGGCCGCACAGTGCGGCGATGTGCTCGCAGCGCTGGCCCAGGCCTCACCGGACGACGACGGTGACCCGATGCGGACCCGGATCACCGAGCGCGGCAGGTCGCTCTCCGGCGGTCAGCGCCAGCGCCTCGCGCTGGCCCGGTCGCTGATCACCGACCCGGAGGCGCTGGTCCTGGACGAACCGACCTCCGCCGTCGACTCGCACACAGAGGCGCGCGTCGCCGCCGGGGTCGCGGGGCTGCGCCGAGGCCGTACGACGGTCGCGTTCGCCTCCTCGCCGCTGCTGCTGGACGTGGCCGACCGGGTCGTCCTCGTCCACGAGGGCAGCGTGGTCGCCGCGGGCACGCACCGCGAGCTGCTGCGCACCGAACCGCGCTACCGGGCCGTCGTCACCCGCGAGACCGACGAGGAAGCGGCGGGCGACGTCACGGTCCCCGCCATGGACCACAGCACCCAGGAAATCGAGGAGAGGGCATGATCGGCGTCGCACCACCGGCGTTCGACCCGGCCGCCCCGGAGTCGGCCACCACCCTGCCCGTGGGCACCCCCACGACCGTACGGAGGTACGTACGGGGCCTCCTGCGGCGCCACCGCACGGCCTTCGCACTCCTGATCGGCGCCAACGCGGTGGCGGTCATCGCGTCGATCGCCGGACCGTATCTGCTGGGCGGGCTGGTCGAGGACCTCTCGAACGGGGTCACCGACCTCCATCTGGAGCGCACGGCGGCCGTCTTCGCCGTCGCGCTGGTGATCCAGACGGTGTTCACCCGGTCCATGCGGCTGCGCGGGGCCATGCTCGGTGAGGAGATGCTCGCCGATCTGCGCGAGGACTTCCTCGTACGGTCGGTGGGGCTGCCGCCGGGCGTCCTGGAGCGGGCCGGGACCGGCGATCTGCTCTCCCGGATCACCACGGACGTCGACCGGCTGGCCAACGCGATGCGCGAGGCCGTGCCGCAGCTGGCGATCGGCGTCGTCTGGGCCGGGCTGCTGCTCGGTGCGCTCACCGTGACCGCGCCGCCGCTGGCGCTGGCCGTGCTCATCGCGCTGCCGGTGCTGATCACCGGCTGCCGCTGGTACTTCCGGCGCGCGCCCTCGGCGTACCGCGCGGAGGCCGCCGGTTACGCGGCCGTCGCCGCGATGCTCGCCGAGACCGTGGACGCCGGGCGGACCGTGGAGGCGCACCGCCTCGGCGCCCGCCGGGTGACGCTGTCGGACCGGCGGATCACCGAGTGGGCGGCGTGGGAGCGGTACACGCTTTTCCTGCGCTCGGTGCTCTTCCCGGTCATCAACGCGACGTACGTCACGATCCTCGGCGCGGTCCTGCTGATCGGCGGCTGGTTCGTGCTGGAGGGCTGGCTGACGGTCGGCCAGCTGACCACGGGCGCGCTGCTGGCCCAGATGATGGTCGACCCGATCGGCCTCATCCTGCGCTGGTACGACGAACTCCAGGTGGCGCAGGTGTCGTTGGCGCGGCTGGTCGGCGTACGGGAGATCGAGCCGGACGCCGGTGACACGGAGGTCGGGCCGGACGGCCGGGACATGCGGGCGGACGAGGTGCGGTTCGGGTACCGGGAGGGCGTCGACGTGCTGCACCGGGTGTCGCTGGACGTGGCTCCGGGGACGCGGCTGGCGCTGGTCGGGCCTTCGGGCGCGGGCAAGTCGACGCTGGGGCGGCTGCTGGCCGGGATCTACGCTCCGCGCACCGGCGAAGTGACGCTCGGCGGGGCCGAGTTGTCGCGGATGACGGCGGAGCGGGTGCGGGAGCATGTGGCGCTGGTCAACCAGGAGCACCATGTCTTCGTCGGTTCGCTGCGGGACAACCTGCTGCTGGCGCGGGACGGCGCGAAGGACGCGGAGCTGTGGGTCTCGCTGGCGGCGGTGGACGCGGACGGCTGGGCGAAGGGTCTGGAGAACGGGCTGGACACGGAGGTGGGTTCGGGCGGGTTCGCGCTGACTCCGGCGCAGGCGCAGCAGATCGCGCTGGCCCGGCTGGTGCTGGCCGACCCGCACACGCTGGTCCTGGACGAGGCGACCTCGCTGCTCGATCCGCGGGCCGCCCGCCACCTGGAGCGTTCTCTGGCCCGGGTGCTGGAGGGCCGTACGGTGGTGGCCATCGCCCACCGGCTGCACACGGCCCACGACGCGGACGTGATCGCGGTGGTGGAGGACGGCCGGATCAGCGAACTCGGCAGCCATGACGAGCTGGTGGCGGCGGACGGGGCGTACGCGGCGCTGTGGCGGTCCTGGCACGGATAGGACCGCCTGGCGTCATCGTACGGTTCGCGTGGGGTGCGGCTGGAGGAGCTGGTCGACGGGTGCGTGGTCGTCGGTGAGGACCGGGGCGTCGCCGGTCCAGGCGGTGACGGTGTCCCCGGTGGCGATCCTCCAGTCGGTCTCCCGCGTGTCCAGGGCTTCCTGGATCGCGGGTGCGTCGAACGGCCGGTCGGAGGCGAGCAGCACCATGTTGCCGCCCAGCGGGGTCGCGGCCGGGTCGAGGCCGATGTCCACGGAGGCGCCGATGACGGCGACATGCTCGAAGACCTCGGCGAGCGTGGCGACCTGGGCGCGGGCGAAGGCGAGGCGGCCGTGGTCGATGACGTTGGCCGCGTACAGCCCGTCCTTCTTGAGCGCGCGGTGGACGTCCTCCAGCGCCTGCGTGGTGGTGAGGTGCCACGGCACGCTGACACCTCCGAACGCGTCGCCGACGACGAGGTCCCGGCTGCCGGTCTCCAGCCGCTTCAGGCCGAGCCGGGCGTCCTCCACGCGGACGTCGATGCCGCCGGAGGCCTCCAGGTTGAGCTGTTCGCGGTCGATGCGGACGACGCCGCCGTCGATCTCGGAGACGAGGCTGCGGGTTCCGGGGCGTGCGGCGGCGAGGTAGCGGGGGAAGGTGAGGCCGCCGCCTCCGATGTGGTGGGCGGCGAGGGCGTCGCCTGCGGGGAACGCGGTGTCGACGACGGACGCGAAGGCGCGTACGTAACCGAACCGGAGGTACGTCGGGTCCTCGACGTCCACGTACGAGTGGCGCAGGCCGTCCAGGACCAGGGTGCGGCCGGTGGCCCGCTCGGGGTCCTCGACGATCCGGGCGCAGTGGTAGCGGGTCTCCGCGTCACAGCCGCCCGGGGCGAACGCGGTGGCGAGGGAGCCCACGACGACGGTGGCCAGCGCCACGGCGGAGGCCCGGCGCCAGCGGCGGGCCCGCCATCCGACCAGCAAGGAGCCGATCACCAGCAGGGCGCCCAGGCCGATCAGGATGGAGCTGACCGGCAGCCGCGAGATCAGGACGAAGCCGGTGAGGACCGTGCCGACGATGGCGCCGAAGGTGCCCACGCCGGAGAGCCGCCCCACCACCGTCCCGGTCTCCGCGAGGCTGGTGAGCCGCAGTTTGGTGACGAGCGGGGTCACCGCCGAGAGCAGGGCGCCGGGCACGAGCAGGGTCCCCGCCGCGACCAGCAGCAGAGCGGGGGCCGCCCACTCGGCGGTGGTGCGGAGCAGGAGCGGGGTGAGCGCGACGACCACGCCCGAGACCCCGAGGGCGGGGGCGATGAGGCGGTGCGGGTCGGTCCGGTCGGCGACCCGCCCGCCGAGCCAGGAGCCCAGGGCGATCGCGGTGAGGGCGATGCCGATGACCAGGGTGCTGGTTTCGAGGGTGAGGCCGAGGTACGGGGCCAGCAGCCGCAGGGCGACGATCTCGACGACCAGGACAGCGGCCGAGGAGCCGAACACGAGGACCGCCGCGACGCGTTGGCCCATACCCCGGTCGCGGGGCGGCCCGTCGGGGGCGGGGGAGTCATCGGCCACGGGCGGTGAGGACGGTGTGGTCACCCCAGCATCCTCGCATGCGGGCGCGCGAACTCCGGGCGGCCGGAGGGCGCTTGGATCCCGGTCACTAAGTTGATTAGTATGCGTGGCCCAGCCTCCGCACGGCCCCTCGGTCGGCGGCCGAGGAAGAAGGAGCCCTCCCCCGTGGCCTCCCACCGTCGTCCCAAGGAGTCCTCCAGCCAGGGCTATGCGTCCGTCCTCACGGCGACCGCCGCGGTGAGCGTCGCGCTCTCCGCCTCTCCGGCGTCCGCCGACCCCCTGCCCGATCCGAACAAGAAGGGCGTGCAGGCGCAGATAGACCGCCTCCACGAGGATGCGACCCAGGCCACGGAGAAGTACAACGGGGCGAAGGAGAACGCGGAGAAGCTGCGGAAGGAGGCCGACAACCTCCAGGAGGCCGTGGCCCGCAAGCAGGACGACCTCAACGAGCTGCGGCGCGGCCTCGGTTCGGCGGCCGCCGCGCAGTACCGCAGCGGCGGGATCGACCCGTCGGTGCGGCTGCTGCTCTCCTCGGACCCGGACGCGTATCTGGACGAGGCGGCGGTCCTGGACCGGCTGAGCGCACGCCAGTCGCAGGCCCTCCACCGCTTCCTCTCCGAGCAGCGCGCCCTCCAGCAGCAGCGCACCCAGGCCGGTGGCAAGCTCGCCGACCTCCAGGACACCCGCAAGGAACTGGGCGACCGGAAGAAGGAGATCCAGGGCAAGCTGGCCGAGGCGCAGCGGCTCCTCAACACGCTGACGGCCAAGGAGCGTGCCGAGATCGCCGCCAAGGAGGAGCGCGCCAACCGCTCCAGCACGCGGGTGGAGCTCGGCAACGAGGCCAGCGCGTCGGGGATCACCGCGGCGGCCTTCGCGGCGGCCAAGACCCGGGCCGGCATGCCGTACGTCTGGGGGGCCACGGGCCCGGGGTCGTTCGACTGCTCGGGGCTGACCTCCTGGGCGTTCCGGCAGGCAGGCGTCAACCTGCCGCGCACCTCTCAGGCCCAGGCCAACGCCGGGACCCGGATCAACTCCATCGGCGCGCTCAAGCCCGGCGACCTCGTCATCATGCGCACCGACCTCAGCCATGTCGGCTTCTACGCCGGGAACGGCCAGATCCTCCACTCGCCGAAGCCGGGTGCCGTGGTGCGGTACGAGTCGATGGCGCGCAGCGGGATGCCGTTCATGTGGGGCGTACGGATCTGAGACCGCGGCCCCTGCCCATGGCCGGAAGAACGCGAGGCCATGGGCAGGGGCGAGGGCAGAACGTCAGGGCGTCAGGGCGTCAGGAGTCCAGGAAGACGCCGCAGCCGCTCCAGACCCAGCGGTGCGAGCTGATCCGGTTGTTCACCGCGACACCGCTGGTGAAGTACTGGTTGGCGAGGCTCGCGAGGCCTGTCGTCGTGGCCAGGGCCAGGATCTTGCGCATGGTGGATCACTCCTTCCGTGTGGGTGTGGTCGTGCCTTCTGTGGGGCTCTGGTCGTGCGGATCTTCCACGGCGGTGTGGCGCGGCGGAGGTCGGGGAGGGCGGTGAAACCCAGGTGTGCCGGGGCCGGCGGTACGGGCGGATCAGGCCGTGGAGCCGGTGATCCGCCCGGCCCGGGCGAGGGCGTCGAGACGCCGTTGCCGGTACGCGGCGATCTCGCCGGAGTACCGGGCGAGCCGCTTCTCCCGGTACTCGGTGTCGAGGGCGCGGGCCGTCCGCGCGAGGGGCGTCGTCGTGGCGCACCTGGCCTCGGTGACCGCCAACCCGACCTCGACGGCGTACGCTTCCGGCTCCTCCAGGCCGCGGGTGAGTTCGGGGAGCTTCTCGCGCGCCGCCGGCGGGGTGGCGTGGTCGTGGCCGGCCGCGCGCATGCACGCCGACCAGGCCGCGACCGCCCGGGTGAAGCGCGGATCCTTCATGAGGTCCGGCACGTACAGGGAGGTCAGGTTGGTGGCCGTCTTCTCGGCGCGGAACCAGGCCGCGTGGTCCCCGTACAACCGGCCCTTCGCCGTGGCCCGGCAGCCGGTCCTCGGGGTCTCGACGGTTCCGCCCATGGGGAGTCGGGCCGTCAGCGTCCCCTGGGACGGTGCTCCCATGAGGGCGCCGGAGTAGCGGATGCCCTCCTTCTGCGGCAGCGTCCTCGTGCAGGTGCTGTTCCGGTCGTCGCGCTGGGTGTTCCGGGCCTTCCGCCGGAGCCTGCTGCCGTAGCCGTGGCGCTCGGCCCAACCGATGTCGGCCTGGACATACCCACCGCCCTTCAGGTCGTCGGGGGTCGGCAGGGTGTCCGCCCAGTAGGGGAACCCGGCCTTCTCCATGCACTCCTTGACGAGCAGCTGCTCGGCCCGCCGTACGAGGATGTCCTCGGCGGCGGTCAGTTCACGGCCCCCGCCCTCGGGTCCCCCGCTCCGGTGGGAGCGTTTGCCGTGAGCCTGCACCGCCTCCAGTCCCGCAAGGGCCGCTGGGCGTACGCCGGTTGGTATCGGGCGGCGCGGCGGCAGCTGAGGGAGAAGGGGCTGGAGCGCTCCCTGCGCGGGGTGCTGCTGCCGCTGTATCCGAGAGCCGCGTACTTCCCGGACTTCCTGACGCCCGCCGACGCGGTGGGCGACCTGGACGCGGGCCTGGAGTCGATCCTGGCCACGCCGCCGCAGCGGGTGCTGGGCGAGCTGGCCATCCTCGACCGGACCGTGGGGGCGCCCGCGTGGGCCGGGCAGTTGGCCGGTCAGGCGGCCCGCACGGAGTTCACGGGCATCCTGCGCGCCTACCACGACGCGGTGATCGCCCCGTACGAAGAGCACGTACAGGCCCTGGTCGAGGCGGAGCGGGCGATGCGTTGCCGGGGGCTGCTGGACGGCGGGACCGAGGGCATGCTCGGCGGCCTCGGCCCCATGCTGCGCCGGCGGCCGCCCGTTCTGGAGGTCGCCTACCCCCAGCAGGCGGACGACCGGGACCCGTATCTCGACGGGCGTGGGCTGACGCTCGTTCCGTCGTACTTCAACTGGGGCGAACCGGTCGCCTTCGCCGATCCCCGGCTGCCGCCCGTGCTCTGGTACTCCCTGCTCCACGAACCGGGCCCGCCCGGGGGGCCGCACCGCGCCGACGCCCCCCACCGGTCCCTGGCCAACCAGCTGGGGCGGGCCAGGGCCGTCGCGCTGCGCGCCGCCGCCACCGGGGCCACGACCGGCGAGATCGCCCGGGCCGCCGGGGTCTCGGCCTCCTCCGCCAGCCGGCACGCCACGGCCCTGCGGGACGCGGGGCTCGTCACGACCGTCCGCGACGGGCCGAGCGTGCTGCACACCCTCACCCCGGCGGGGGCCGCGCTGCTCCGGGCGGGCACACGCAAGGCCCCGGGCCGACCAGCGGCCTCGGCCTCGATGCAGGTGTCGGGACCGTCACCCGAGTCCGGCGTGGCAGGTCAGCAGGACGGGCAGCAGCGGGGCCATGAGAGCGCCGGTGCCGACCGTGCAGCGCAGGGCGGGATGCGCGCTGCGCGGCGGCACCAGAACACGCTTGAGGCGGATCAGCACCGTCTCGCCGCCGACCGCCAGCGCCCCGCGCGGCGCCCGGCCGGAGGCCAGCGTGAACATCGCTGTGGCCAGCGCGTTCTGCGGGCTGCGGCGCAGGGCCCGGTCGTCGGCGGCCATCTCCAGCAGCAGCGGGATCTGCTCCCGCAGGTGGCGGGCCAGCGGCAGCGCCGGGAAGATCCAGGCGAAGGCGTGGGCCGCCGCGAGGACGAGGTGGTGGCGGCCGTGGATGTGGGCCCGCTCGTGTTCGACGACGGCGCCGAGCTCGTCGTGCGAGAGGGCGTCGACGGCACCGCTGCTGAGGACGACCCGCGGGCGGCGGCCCGGCAGGCAGTAGGCGGCGGGCTCTGCGTGCTCCACCACCGTGGCCCGCAGCAGCGCCGAGGGCCGCCCCACCTTGTCCAGGACGTCGCGGTGCCGGGCGCGGGCGGCGTACGCCCGTACGGCGTGGAAGGCGAAGCCGGAAAGGTGCGCGGCGAGCAGGACGACGAGCGCCGCGAGGCCCCAGGACGGGCCCGTACCTCCGTCGGGTTCGCCGCCGAGACCCAGGGCCGCGCGACAGGAGTAGAGGATGCCGTGCAGATGAGCACCTGGTGTGGTGAGGTGCGCGGCGGCCAGCTGGACGCAGAGCGAGAAGGACGCCGCGAGCGCGAACCAGACGGCGACCGCCAGCAGCGGGGAGCGCTGCGGCCAACCGCTGCGGAGCAGCAGGCGCGGGGCCAGTACGCCGACGGCGGCCGCGTAACCGAGGAAGGCGGGGGCGGCGTTCACAGCTCGCCGCCCCGGCCCGTCGCCCGCAGCGCCTCACGCAACGCGGCGACCTCCTCGTCGGTCATCCGCTCCACGAAGTGGACGAGGGCGGCCGAGCGGTCCCGGCTCGCTCCCAAGGCGTCCTCCATGAGGGCCGCCGCGTACGCCTCACGGCTGCGCACCGGCGTGTAGAGCCAGGCCTGCCCCTGCTTCCGCCGGGTCAGCCAGCCCTTGTTGTAGAGGATCGTGGCCACGGTCATCACCGTCGTATAGGCGGCGGGGCGGCGGAGGTTGATGTCGTCCACGACCTCGCGGACCGTAGCCGGCCGGTCCCAGGTCCACAGGCGGTCCATGATCTCGGCCTCAAGCTCTCCGAGCCGTCGCATGCCCTGTCCCTCTTCCGTTCCGCGCCCTCTTCATGCGCCCGCGTTCCCATACTAGGTTCGCGCGGCGGGGGGGGGGGGGGGCGCCCGGGGGGGGGGGGGGGGGGCCGCCCCCCCCCCCCGGGGGGGGGGGGGCGCAGAGAGGGCCGGACGAGGCGCAGAGCGGCCGGGGGTGGGGGCG
>NZ_JBIWOZ010000014.1:31394-148602 GCF_044767965.1 Streptomyces sp. NPDC101178 | reverse complement strand
GGCAACGTGGTCGTCGTCTCCACCCGTGACTGCTCGCTCCAGCGCCGCCACCAGAAGCTGGTGGAGGAGGCCCCGGCCCCCTTCCTGTCCCAGGCACAGAACGCGGAGCTGTACGCGGCGTCCAAGGCGATCCTCAAGGAAGCCGGCTACGTCGGCGCCGGCACGGTCGAGTTCCTCGTCGGCGCGGACGGCACGATCTCGTTCCTGGAGGTCAACACCCGCCTCCAGGTCGAACACCCCGTCACCGAAGAAGTCACCGGTATCGACCTCGTACGCGAGATGTTCCGCATCGCCGACGGCGAGGAACTCGGCTACGAAGACCCGGCGGTACGCGGGCACTCCTTCGAGTTCCGCATCAACGGCGAGGACCCCGGCCGCGGGTTCCTCCCCGCCCCCGGCACGGTGACGACGTTCGCCCCGCCGACCGGCCCGGGGGTCCGCCTGGACGCCGGAGTCGAGTCCGGGTCCGTGATCGGCCCCGCCTGGGACTCCCTCCTCGCCAAACTGATCATCACCGGTACCACCCGCGAGCAGGCCCTCCAGCGCGCCGCCCGAGCCCTGGCCGAATTCCAGGTCGAAGGCATGGCCACCGCCATCCCCTTCCACCGCGCCGTCGTCACCGACCCCGCCTTCACCACCAACCCCTTCACCATCCACACCCGCTGGATCGAGACCGAGTTCACCAACACCATCGCACCGTTCGCCGCACCCGCCGAATCCACCGACGCCGAACCCACCCGGGAACGGGTCGTCGTCGAAGTCGGCGGCCAGCGCCTCGAAGTCGTCCTTCCGTCCTTCCTCGCCCTTGCCTGGACCGCCCCCGCACCACCGGGACCCGCCAGGTCCCGGCCGCGCAGCGGTGGAGCCCGTACGAAAGCGGCCTCCGGCGACTGCCTCGCCTCGCCCATGCAGGGCACCGTCGTGAAGGTGGCGGTGGAGGAGGGCCAGAAGGTCGAGGAAGGCGAGCTGATCGTCGTCCTGGAGGCCATGAAGATGGAACAGCCGCTGAACGCCCACCGCTCCGGCACCGTCACAGGGCTCACGGCCGAGGTCGGCGGCTCCGTCTCCTCCGGCGCCCTCATCTGCGAGATCAAGGACTGATGGGTCTCCCCACGCCCTCACCGGCCTACACCGATGCCGTGAGCGGGGCCCTGGAGCGGCTGCGCGGGGTCGGATTCGAGCACGGGCCCCGGTTCGTCAACCACGCGCCGATGGCGGCCGAGGCGCTGGCCCACATGGGCTACGCCGACGCCGTACCGGGCTGGGTCGACCGGAACCTCCGTACGCACACGTACCACGAGGTCCCCGAACCCCGCTGGACGATCGACGCGGCCGACGGCGACGACTGGCGTTCCGCGCTCGGGGAGTTCAGCCGGGTCGCCGACTGGACCGCGCTCTTCGAGCGTGAACTCGCCCTCGCTCCTTGGCGGGAGGTGCTCGCCCGGTGGTGGCCGAGGCTGCTCCCCGGGATGTCGGGCGTCCTCACCCACGGAGTCATCCGGACCGCCCACGCGGTCCGGGCCATCGCGCGGGCGGAGGAGGAAAGCCCGCTGTACCGGAACGAGTTGGCGCAGGGCCTGGGCTATTGGGCCGCTCGGTACGCGAGCCACACGCACGGCATCCGGCCGGGCGACGAGTACCCGCGTACCGGACACTCCGAAGGCGCTGCCACCCTCTCGGCGCTCGACCGGCTCGTGGCGGAGTACGCCGGCCGCTACGCCTCCGTACCTCAGCGCCACCCCGTCCCGTTGATCCACTCCATCACCGGCCCGGCGGCCGTCCGCCTCGTCGTCGAGCATCTGCCGGTCGCCCAGCACCACGTCTCGTACCTGGTCGCGCGGGACGTCAGCGCCTCGATGCTCGACTGGTTCTCCGTACCCGAGCCACAGGCCTCCGCCGGCTCTCCCCAGGCCCCGGAACTCGCCGAGGTCTTCGCCACCGCCGCCGCTATCGGCGACGAACACGCGATCAAGCTCGCCGAGGTCGCCGTACGTCACCAGGCACTCGCGCCTGATCCGCGCCTCGCGGCGGCCGCGCATGCCGCGAACCAAGGGCTGGCTCGTTTCCGCAGGTGAGACGGGTCGTCCACCTTCCACATGTCACGAGGAGGACCGATGGACGCACAAGTGATCGTCGCGGGCGCGGGACCGGCCGGCATGATGCTGGCCGGTGAACTGCGCCTCGCGGGCGCCGATGTCATCGTGCTGGAGAAGCTGGCCGCACGCACCGGGGAGTCCCGTGGACTCGGCTTCACCGCCCGGACCATGGAGATCTTCGACCAGCGCGGCCTGCTCTCCCGCTTCGGGGACATCGAGATCAGCAACGTGGGCCACTTCGGCGGCCTGCCCGTCGACTTCGGGGTCCTCAAGGGCGCGCACCAGGCGGCGAAGACCATCCCGCAGTCCGCCACCGAGACCGTGCTGGAGGAGTGGGCCACGCAGCTCGGCGCCGACATCCGGCGCAGCCACGAACTCCTCTCCGTCACCGACAAGGAGGACTGCGTCGAGGTCGAGGTGCGGGGCCCCGAGGGCGTCCACACGCTGCGCGCCGACTACCTGGTCGGCTGTGACGGCGGCCGTTCCACCGTACGTAAGGCCGCCGGGTTCGACTTCCCCGGTACCGCCGCGACCATGGAGATGTTCCTCGCCGACGTCAAGGGCATCACCCTCGCCCCGCGCATGATCGGCGAGACGCTCTCCGGCGGCATGGTGATGGTCGGCCCGCTGCCCGGCGGCACGACCCGGCTGATCGTCTGCGAGCGCGGCACACCGCCGCAGCGCCGTGAGACGCCGCCGAGCTGGCAGGAGGTCGCGGACGCCTGGCAGCGGCTCACCGGCGACGACATCGCGCACGCCGAACCGGTGTGGGTCTCCTCGTTCGGCGACGCGACGCGGCACGCCACCGAGTACCGGCGCGGCCGGATCTTCCTCTCCGGCGACTCCGCCCACATCCACCTGCCGGCCGGCGGCCAGGGCATGAACACCAGCATCCAGGACTCCGTCAACCTCGGCTGGAAGCTGGCGGCGGTGGTCCGTGGCCGGGCACCCGAATCGCTGCTGGACACCTACCACGCCGAGCGCCACCCGGTCGGCAAGCGGCTGCTGATGAACACGCAGGCCCAGGGGCTGCTGTTCCTCAGCGGCGCCGAGGTGCAGCCGCTGCGGGACGTCCTGCACGAGCTGATCCGCTACCCGGAGGTCAGCAAGCACTTCGCGGCGATGGTCGGCGGGCTGGACATCCGGTACGAACTCGACGGCGGCGCCCACCCGTTGCTCGGCCTGCGGCTGCCGCACGTCCCGCTCGAAGGACCCGGGCAGCCGTCCTCCAGCACCGAGGCCCTGCGCCCGGGACGGGGCGTGCTGCTGGACCTGGCGGACAACGCCGAGCTGCGCCGCCGGGCCGCGCCCTGGCTGGACCGCGTCGACCTCATCACCGCCACCGTGCCCGGCCCCACCGCCGGCTGCCTCGGCGACACCGGCGCGCTGCTGCTGCGGCCCGACGGCCACGTGGCGTGGGCGGCGCCGGGCAGCTTCGCCGATCTGCCGATGGCGCTGGAGCGCTGGTTCGGCCCGGCGCGCTGACCCCGACCGCTCCTCGCCGTGCCCGGCCTCCCACGGCCGCCCCCGGCCCCACCCAACCGCCCTCCGGCCTCCCACGGTCGCTTCGCGGCCGTCCGACACCCTACGGAGACCCCATGCACAGCACGTTGATCGTGGCCCGGATGAACCCCGGATCCAGCGACGAGGTCGCCCGGCTCTTCCGCGACTTCGACGGCAGCGACATGCCGCACCTGATGGGCACCCGCCGCCGCCAGCTCTTCTCCTACCGCAACCTCTACTTCCACCTCCAGGACTTCGACACCGACAACGGCGGCGAGCTGATCGAGGCGGCGAAGACGGATCCGCGCTTCCAGCGGATCAGCGACGACCTCAAGCCGTTCATCGAGGCGTACGACCCGGCGACCTGGCGGTCTCCGGCCGACGCGCTCGCCACCCGCTTCTACGACTGGGAGGGACGGGGGTGACCGGGCGACATGAGGTCAGCACCGGCGCCCGGCGCGTCGTCATCACCGGCGTCGGCGTCACCGCACCCGACGGCATCGGCGCCAAGAGCTTCTGGAGCCTGCTGAGCGAGGGCCGGACCGCGACGCGCGGCATCACCTTCTTCGACCCCTCCGCCTTCCGCTCCCGGGTCGCCGCCGAGATCGATTTCGACCCGGAGGCGCACGGGCTGAGCCCGCAGGAGATCCGCCGGATGGACCGGGCCGCGCAGCTGGCGGTCGTCACCACGCGCGAGGCGGTCGCCGACAGCGGCCTGGACCTGAGCGCGCTGGACCCGTACCGCACGGGCGTCACCATCGGCAGCGCGGTCGGCGCGACGATGGGCCTGGACGAGGAGTACCGGGTGGTCAGCGACAGCGGCCGGCTCAGCCACGTGGACCACACCTACGCGGTCCCGCACCTCTACAACTACCTGGTGCCCAGCTCCTTCGCCGCCGAGGTCGCCTGGGCGGTCGGGGCCGAGGGCGCCGCCACCGTCGTCTCGACCGGCTGCACCTCGGGCATCGACGCGGTGGGCCAGGCGGTGGAGCTGATCCGCGAGGGCTCTGCCGATGTGATGGTGGCCGGCGCCACGGACGCGCCGATCTCGCCGATCACGCTGGCCTGCTTCGACGCCATCAAGGCCACGACCCCGCGCAACGACGACGCCGAGCACGCGTCGCGGCCGTTCGACGGCACCCGTAACGGGTTCGTGCTGGGGGAGGGGTCGGCGGTCTTCGTCCTGGAGGAGCTGGAGAGCGCGCGCCGGCGCGGGGCGCACATCTACGCGGAGATCGCCGGGTACGCCTCGCGGTGCAACGCCTTCCACATGACGGGGCTGCGGCCGGACGGCGCGGAGATGGCGGAGGCGATCACCGTGGCGCTGGACGAGGCACGGCTGAACGCCACCTCCATCGACTACGTCAACGCGCACGGCTCCGGCACCAAGCAGAACGACCGCCACGAGACGGCCGCGCTGAAGAAGAGCCTCGGCGACCACGCGTACCGCACGCCGGTCTCGTCCATCAAGTCCATGGTCGGCCACTCGCTCGGTGCGATCGGCTCGATCGAGATCGCCGCGTCCGTCCTCGCGATGGAGCACCACGTGGTGCCGCCGACGGCCAACCTGCACACGCCGGATCCCGAATGCGACCTGGACTACGTCCCGTTGACGGCGCGCGAGCACCGTACGGACACGGTCCTGACCGTCGGCAGCGGCTTCGGCGGCTTCCAGAGCGCCATGGTGCTCGCCCGGCCGGAGAGGAACACGCCATGAGTACGGTCACGAGTGCGTCCGCCGCACGGACCCGTACCGGCGTCCCACGCGCGGTGGTGACCGGGCTCGGCATCACCGCCCCCAACGGCCTTGGAACAGAAGCCTATTGGGACGCGACCCGGGTCGGCAGGAGCGGCATCGGCCGGATCACCCGCTTCGACCCCTCGCAGTACCCGGCGCGGCTGGCCGGCGAGGTGCCGGGGTTCACCGCGTCCGATCATCTGCCGAGCCGGCTGATGGCGCAGACCGACCACATGACCCGTCTCGCGCTCGTCGCCGCCGACTGGGCGCTCGCGGACGCCGGTGTCGTCCCGGCCGACCTGCCCGCGTACTCCATGGGTGTGGTCACGGCCAGCTCCTCCGGAGGCTTCGAGTTCGGTCAGGGTGAGCTGCAGAAGCTGTGGGCGGAGGGCAGCCAGTACGTCTCCGCGTACCAGTCCTTCGCCTGGTTCTACGCGGTCAACAGCGGTCAGATCTCGATCCGCAACGGCATGAAGGGCCCCAGCGGGGTCGTCGTCTCGGACCAGGCGGGCGGCCTCGACGCGCTCGCGCAGGCCCGGCGGCAGATCCGCAAGGGGACCGGCCTGGTCGTCTCGGGTTCGGTGGACGCCTCGATCTGCCCGTGGGGATGGGTCGCGCAGCTCGCCGGCGGCCGGCTGGCGACGGGCGACGATCCGGGCTCCGCGTACGTCCCGTTCGACGCGGCCGCCGCCGGACACGTTCCCGGTGAGGGCGGCGCGATCCTGATCCTGGAGGACGAGGCGGCGGCCCGGGAGCGAGGTGCCACGGTCTACGGACACATCGCCGGGTACGGCTCCACCTTCGACCCGGCGCCCGGCTCCGGCCGTCCGCCGGGCCTCCGTAAGGCCATCGAACTGGCTCTCGCCGACGCGGAGTTGGCAGCGGGCGACATCGACGTGGTGTTCGCCGACGCGGCGGCGGTCCCGGAGCTGGACCGGGCGGAGGCGGAGGCGCTGAACGCCGTCTTCGGGAAGCGCGGAGTGCCGGTGACCGCGCCGAAGACGATGACCGGGCGGCTGTACTCGGGGGCCGCGCCGCTCGACGTGGCGACCGCCTTCCTCGCCATGCGCGAGGGCCTCGTCCCGGCCACGGTCAACGTCGACCCGGACCCCGCATACGAACTGGACCTCGTCACCGGCCGGCCCCGGGCCATCCCGGTCCGCCACGCCCTGGTCCTCGCCCGAGGCCACGGCGGCTTCAACTCGGCGGTCGTGGCGAGCGCGCTCTGAACCCCTGATCCCAGCAGCTGACAGAGAGACAAGGCGGAAGCAGACATGGACAACCAGACCTTCACCCTGGAGAGCCTCAAGCGCATCCTCCGCGAGGGCGCCGGTGCCGACGAGAGCATCGACTTCGACGGCGACATCCTGGACGCGGACTTCGAGGAGCTGGGGTACGAGTCCCTGGCGATCCTGGAGACCTGCGGCCGGATCGAGCGCGAGTACGGCATCACGCTCGACGACTCGGTGGTCAGCGACGTGCGGACGCCGCGCCGCATGGTCGAGGTCGTGAACGAGCACCTGGGCCAGACGGCCCCCGCGTGACCGTCCTCTGAGACCCGCACGGCACCCGCACCCGCACTCCCGCACCCGTACCCCCTGAACACCTTTCTCTCTCCCGAGGAGCAGTCATGCCCGGAAACGACCGTCCCGTCGCCCTCATCTCCGGCGCCACCAGCGGCATCGGCCTCGCCGTGGCCCGGCTGCTGGCCACGCAGGGGCACCGCGTCTTCATCGGCGCGCGTGACGCCGAGAACGTCGCCGCCACCGTCAAGACCCTGCGCGAGGAGGGTCTGGAGGCCGACGGTGCGGTGCTCGACGTCCGCTCGCCGGACTCCGTCGACACCTTCGTGACGACGGCGGTGGAAAGGTTCGGCACGGTCGACGTGCTCGTCAACAACGCGGGCCGCAGCGGTGGCGGCGTCACCGCCGACCTGGACGACGAGCTGTGGAACGACGTCATGGAGACCAACCTCACCAGCGTCTTCCGTCTCACCCGTGCCGTACTCAACACCGGCGGTATGCGCCACAAGGACCGCGGCCGGATCATCAACATCGCCTCCACCGCCGGGAAGCAGGGCGTGGTGCTCGGCGCGCCCTACTCCGCCTCCAAGCACGGCGTCGTCGGCTTCACCAAGGCGCTCGGCAACGAACTCGCGCCCACCGGCATCACCGTGAACGCGGTCTGCCCCGGGTACGTAGAGACGCCGATGGCCCAGCGCGTACGGGCCGGTTACGCGGCCGCGTACGACACGTCCGAGGACGCGATCATGCAGAAGTTCACCGCCAAGATCCCGCTCGGCCGCTACTCCACGCCCGAGGAGGTGGCCGGCCTGGTGGGCTACCTCGCCTCCGACACGGCGGCCTCGATCACCGCGCAGGCGCTGAACGTCTGCGGCGGTCTCGGCAACTTCTGAGCCGCGCCTGCCCCGAGAGCTTCAGGACCTGGCTTCCAGACTTCCCGACTTCCCGTGTTCGACGACCCGAGGAGATGAACAGCATGACCGACCCCCGACCGCGCGAGGTGGAGCACGAGATCACGGTCTCGGCTCCCGCCGCGGAGGTGTACCGGCTGATCGCCGAGGTCGAGAACTGGCCGCGGATCTTCCCGCCCACCATCTACGTCGACCACATCGAGCGCTCCGCCGACGAGGAGCTCATCCGGATCTGGGCGACCGCCAACGGCGAGGCGAAGAACTGGACTTCGCGCCGCCACCTGGACCGCGAGGCGATGCGCATCACCTTCCGCCAGCAGGTGTCCACGCCGCCGGTCGCCACGATGGGCGGTACGTGGATCATCGAGCCGCTCTCCGCCACCGAGTCGCGGATCCGGCTCCAGCACGACTACACCGCCGTCGACGACGACCCGGCCGGGCTCGCCTGGATCGAGGAGGCCGTCGACCGCAACTCACGCTCGGAACTGGCCGCACTGAAGACGAACGTCGAACTGGCGACCGCGAGCGAGGAGTTGACCTTCTCCTTCGAGGACACCGTCGAGATCGCCGGCTCCGCCAAGGACGCGTACGACTTCATCAACGAGGCCGGTCTCTGGTCGGAGCGGCTGCCGCACGTGGCGGTCGTCCGGCTCACCGAGGACAGCCCGGGCCTGCAGACCCTGGAGATGGACACCCGGGCCAAGGACGGCTCGGTGCACACGACGAAGTCGTACCGGGTCTGCCTGAACGGCGAGAAGATCGCGTACAAGCAGACCACCCTGCCGGCCCTGATGAACCTGCACACCGGCCTCTGGACCTTCCGGGAGACCGGTACGGGCGTGGCCGCCACCTCGCAGCACACCGTGGTGATCCGGGCCGAGAACATCGAGAAGATCCTCGGTCCCGAGTCGGACGTAGCGCAGGCCCGGGAGTACGTGCGGGCGGCGCTCAGCACCAACAGCCGCGCGACCCTCGGCCACGCCAAGGACTACGCCGAAGCCCGGCGCTGACGCCGTGCGGGCCCTCGTCACGGAAACGGAAGCCGGGGACACGGCCGTTCCCGACACGGATGTCGTCGTCGTGGGCGCGGGTCCCGTCGGGCTGATGCTCGCCGGTGAGCTGCGCCTCGGCGGCGCCGACGTGGTGGTGCTGGACCGGCTCGACGCGCCGACGACCGAGTCCCGCGCCTCCACCCTGCACGCCCGCACCATGGAGATCCTCGACCAGCGCGGCCTGCTGGACGAGATCGGGACTCCGCCGGACGAGCCCATGGGCCACTTCGGCGGGCTCCCGCTGGACCTGCGGCTGCCCGGTCCCTACCCGGGGCAGTGGAAGGTTCCGCAGACCCGCGCCGAGCAGGTCCTCGGCGCCTGGGCCGTCCGGCTCGGCGCCGAGGTGCGGCGCGGCCACCGGGTGACCGGTCTCGACCACCACCCGGACCGGGTGGTGGTCGAGGCGGTGCGGCCGGGAGGTGATGCGCCGGTGCGGATCACGGCTCCGTACGTCGTCGGATGCGACGGCGAGGAGTCCACCGTGCGCCGGCTCACCTCCATCGCCTTTCCCGGCACCGACGCCGAACGGGAGCTGATCCGCGCCGACATCGCCGGTATCGACATCCGGGGCCGGCGGTTCGAACGGCTGGAGCGCGGGCTCGCCATCGCGGCCCGCAGGCCGGACGGCGTGACGCGCGTGATGGTCCACGAGTCCGGCCGGACGCCGCGCGCCGCCGAGGCGTCCTTCGCCGACATCGTGGACGCCTGGCGCAACGTCACCGGTGAGGATCTGTCGGCCGGAACTCCCTTGTGGGTCAACGCGTTCGGCGATGTCTCCCGGCAGGCCGAGCGTTACCGGCACGGCCGGGTCCTGCTCGCCGGAGACGCGGCCCACGCGCAGATGCCGATCGGCGGCCAGGCCCTCAACCTGGGCCTCCAGGACGCGGTCAACCTCGGCTGGAAGCTGGCGGCGGCGGCCCGCGGCCGGGCACCGGCCCGCCTGCTGGACACGTACCACGCGGAGCGCCACGAGGTGGGCCGCCAGGTCCTCTCCAACATCCGCGCCCAGGCCCGGCTGCTGCTCGGCGGCCCCGAGGTGACGGGCCTGCGCGCGGTGCTCGGCGAGCTGCTCCCGTACGAGGAGGTACGGAGCCGGCTGGCGGGGATGGTCAGCGGCCTGGACATCCGGTACGGCGGTGCGCTCCCGGACGCGGGCCGGCCGGGCTCCCGGCCGCACCCGTCGGCGGGGAGCAGGCTGCCGCCGATGACCGTACGGCTCGCCGGGTCCGGCGGTTCGTCCGTGCGCACGGCGGACCTGCTACGGGGCGCGCGGGGCGTGCTGCTGGTGACGGCGGACGAGGAGGCGCGGCGGGAGCTGCTGACCGGGGTCGCCGGGCCGTTCGGCGGGAGCGTGGACGTCGTTCCGGTGCTCCGGCCGGAGCTGCCGGAAGGCGAGGACGGGCCACTGGACGGGGCCGATGCCGTTCTGGTCCGGCCGGACGGGTACGTCGCCTGGGCCGGTACGTCGGCGGCGGGCCTCGAAGCCGCGCTCACCACGTGGTTCGCGCGGAACGCACAGCACCTGCGGGCCTCCCGGCCGCCCTCGAAGACCGGGACCACCACCACCATCACCACCACACATCACGCACCACTCACCGTCAGGAGAGAGACCATGGGCAAGCTCACCGGAAAGACGGCGCTGGTCACCGGCGCGAGCCGGGGCATGGGCCGGGCCACCGCCGAGCGGCTGGCACGGGAGGGGGCGCTCGTCGCCGTCCACTACGCGACCGGCGCTGACGCGGCGGCCGAGGTCGTGGAGCGCATCGAGAAGGACGGCGGGCGCGCGTTCGCGGTCCAGGCCGAGCTGGGCGCGCCCGGCGGCGTCCACGAACTCTTCCTCGGGCTCGAAGAGGGCCTCAAGGAGCGCACCGGCGCCACGGAGCTGAACATCCTGGTCAACAACGCCGGCGTGATGGGCGGGGTCAAGGCCGAGGACACGACGCCCGAGCAGTTCGACCGGATCTTCGCCGTGAACGCGAAGGCACCGTTCTTCATCATCCAGCGGGCCCTCACCAACATCCCCGACGGCGGCCGGATCGTGAACATCTCCTCCGGCCTCACCCGGTTCGCCAACCCGGACGAGATCGCCTACGCGATGAGCAAGGGCGCCGTCGAGATGCTCGCGCTGCACTTCGCCAAGCTCCTCGGCCCGCGCAACATCACCATCAACTCCGTCGCCCCCGGCATCACCCGCAACAGCGACCCGGTCTTCGACATTCCGGAAGCCGTCACGGCCATGGCCGGGCTCTCCACCTTCAACCGGGTCGGCGAACCCGAGGACGTCGCCGACGTCATCGCGTTCCTGGTCTCCGACGACGCCCGCTGGGTCACCGGTTCGTTCGTCGACGCGAGCGGCGGCACGCTGCTCGGCTGACCGACCTCTCCCCGAGACCTCTCCCTACAGCCCTCTCCCTACAGTCCTCTTCCTGAAGCCCCCCTTCCGACCCGCTGGAGCGCGCCGGACCATGACCACGTACCCCTCCGTCCCTCCGTCCACCGCCCACGCTCCGGCGCACGCCCGGTGGAGCCCCCGGATGTGGGGGCTGCTGGTCGTGCTCGCCGGCAACATGCTCATCGACGCGCTCGAAGTGTCCGTGGCGCTCGTGGCGCTGCCCGCGATCGGCACGGACCTCGGCGCCTCGCTCACCACGGTGCAGTGGACCGTCACCGGCTTCGCCGCCGGCTTCGGCGGCCTGATGCTGTTCGGCGCCCGTGCGGTGGAGCTGCTGGGCCGGCGCCGCGTCTACCTCGCCGCCGTCCTCGGCTTCGCCGCCGCCTCGCTGATCGGCGCGTTCGCCGGGGACCCCGTGCTCCTCACCGCCACCCGGGTGGTGAAGGGTTTCTGCGCGGCGCTGACCGCGCCCACCGGCCTCGCGATCATCGCCACCGCCTTCCCCGAGGGCCCGCCCCGGAACCGGGCCCTCTCCGTCTACACCCTCTTCGGCGCCGGCGGCTTCACCGCAGGCCTCCTGCTCTCGGGCTGGCTGACCGCCTACAGCTGGCGGCTGACGTTCGCGTTCCCGGCACCGGTGGTGCTGGTGCTGTTCGTGCTGGGGCTGCGGCTGATCCCGGGAGCGGGGCCGGAGCCCATGGCGGAGGGCCGGCCACCGCGCACGGCCTGGGGCCGGGCGGGGCAGCCACCGCGCACGGCCAGGGATCGGGCGGGCCGGCCACCGCGCACGGCTCCTCGGCGTTACGGTTTCGCGAGCGCGGCCGCGTTTCTGCTCGCGCTCCTCGCCCTGGCCCACGGGATCACCTCCCTGCCCGCCCACGGCTGGACCGACCTCCGCTCCACCGGTTCGCTGACTCTCGCCGCAGCCCTGCTCGCCCTCTTCGCCACCCTCGAACGCGCCTCGGCGCAACCGCTCCTCCGCCCCGACGTCCTCCGCAGCGGCGCGATGGTCCGCTCGGCGCTCGGCGCGGCCTGCCTCAACGGCTCGTACCTGGGGCTGCTGTTCGTCCTCACGCACCAGCTCCAGACCCTGGCGGGCTGGTCCCCGCTGCGGACCGCGGCCGCCTTCCTGCCGGCCGCGGCACCGCTGGTGGTCACCGCGCTGTTCTCCGGCCGGATCGTCGCCCGCTTCGGTGCGCCGCGCCTGATCGCGGCCGGTGCGCTGCTGCCGTTCGCCGGATACCTGCTGCTTCTGCGAGCGCCGTGGCCACCGGCGTACGTCACCGGGATCCTGCCGACGATGCTGCTGGTGGGGGCCGGGTTCGTGCTGTCCTTCGCCGCGCTGAACAGCCAGGCGACCTCTCAACTGCCGCCTGAGGACAGGGGCGTGGGCAGTGGGATCTACCAGACCGCCGTCCAGGCGGGCGCCGTGCTCGCGGTGGCGCTGGTGGCCGCGCTGCTCACCGGGTTCGTACCGCCGGCGGGCGCGCCCCCGGCGGAGACCGCCGCCGCCTGCCGTCCGGCACTGACGCTGGTCGCGGCGGTCGGCGGCCTCGGCCTGCTCACGGCCCTCACAGGCCTGCGCTCCCGGCGCACGGGCCCGGCCTGACCCGCCGGTGCGGAGCGCGGTGCGCACCACCACCCGCACGCCTCCGACGTACGAGACGGGCCTGACCCGCCGGTGCGGAGCGCGGGTGCACCACCCACCCGTACGCCCTCGGCATACGGCCCCGAGCTGACCCGCCGGTGCGAAACGCGGGCGCGCCACCACCCGTACGCCCCCGGACCTCAGGAGCCCGCCCCTCATGGACACCGCACATGCCCCCGCTCCGGCGCACGCCCTCACCCGCCCCGCCTCCGGCCACGTGGACGTCTGGTTCGTCCGCCCGCCTCCGCCCGGAGGGCCGGTCCAGGCGCCCAGCGCCCCCGCCCTCAGCCCCGCCGAGCTCCGGCGCGCGGCTTCCTTCGTGCGCCCGGCGGACCGGGCCGCGTACGCGACCGCGCACACCGCGCTCCGGTGGCTGCTGGGCGGCTACCTCGACCGGCCGCCCGCCGCGCTCACCTTCGTACGGGAGCTCTGTCCCGGCTGCGCGGGCCCGCACGGCCGGCCCGCCGTGGTCCAGGCCGAGGGCGCGCCGCCGCTGCACTTCTCGCTGGCACACAGCCGTGGCCTGGTCGCCGTCGCGATCGCCGCGCGTCCGGTCGGCGTGGACGTGGAGCGGCTGCCGTCGCCGGAGACCGTCGGGGCGTGCGCCCGCGCACTGCACCCCGGGGAGCAGGCGGAGCTGGCGGCGGCGGCGCCCGACGAGCGCCGGGCGCACTTCGGCCGGTTGTGGACCCGTAAGGAGGCGTACCTCAAGGCGCTGGGCACCGGCCTGTCCCGCCACCCGCGCACCGACTACCTGGGATCCGACCTCCGCCGCAGACCCGCCCGCTGGGCGGTGCTCGACCTGCCCGCCGGGCCGGAGCACGCGGCGGCGATCGCGGTGCCCGGCGACCGCCCGGATCACGTCACCCTCCGCCGGCTGCCCGCCCGGTCCCTGTACGGCGACGGCACCCCGGCACCGGACCCCGGCAGCACGATCACCCGAAGCTCACGTTGAGGAGCGTGCACCCATGTCGACCGACGAGACGACCACCGCCCCGACCACGGCCACCCCGACCGCCACCGCTCAGACCGCCACCTCCCACACCGCAACCTCCCAGGCCACCGCCGCCCGTCCGGCAGCGCGCGGCCACTGGACGGCCATGGAACGCCTGGAGGAGCTCGGCCTGATCAAGGAGGAGGTCGAGAAGGGCCCCGACCCGCGGGCCACCGAACGCCAGCACGCCAAGGGCAAGCTCACCGCCCGAGAACGGATCGACCTGCTCCTCGACGAGGGCACGTTCACCGAGGTCGAGCCGTTGCGCAGACACCGCGCCACCGGCTTCGGCCTGGAGGCCAAGCGGCCCTACACGGACGGGGTCATCACCGGCTGGGGCACGGTCCACGGGCGGACCGTCTTCCTGTACGCCCATGACTTCCGGATCTTCGGAGGCGCGCTGGGCGAGGCGCACGCGGCCAAGATCCACAAGATCATGGACATGGCCCTGGCCGCCGGCGCGCCCCTGGTCTCCCTCAACGACGGCGCGGGCGCCCGGATCCAGGAAGGGGTTTCCGCGCTCGCCGGATACGGCGGCATCTTCCTCCGCAACACCAAGGCGTCCGGAGTGATCCCGCAGATATCGGTCATGCTCGGCCCGTGCGCCGGCGGCGCCGCCTACTCGCCGGCGCTGACCGACTTCGTCTTCATGGTCCGCGGGATCTCGCAGATGTTCATCACGGGACCGGACGTCGTCAAGGCGGTCACGGGCGAGGAGATCACGCAGAACGGGCTGGGCGGCGCCGATGTCCACGCGTCCGCGTCGGGCGTGGCGCACGTCGCGTACGACGATGTGCGCGCCTGCATGGAGGACGTCCGCCACCTGCTGTCGCTGCTGCCGTCCAACAACCGGGACCTGCCGCCGGGCGGGCCGGTCACCGATCCGGTGGACCGGTCCACGGACCGGCTGCTGGAGCTGGTGCCCGACGATCCGCAGCGGGTCTACGACATCCGGACCGTGATCGAGGAGATCGTCGACGACGGCGACTCCTTCGAGGTGCATCCGGCCTGGGCCACCAACATCGTCTGCGCGCTGGCCCGGATGGGCGGTGAGGTGGTGGGCATCGTCGCCAACCAGCCGGCCTCATCGGCCGGTGTGCTCGACATCGACGCCTCGGAGAAGGCGGCGCGGTTCGTGCAGTTCTGCGACGCGTTCAACATCCCGCTGGTCACGCTGATCGACGTGCCGGGCTTCCTGCCGGGCGTGGACCAGGAGCACAACGGGATCATCCGGCGGGGCGCGAAGCTGCTCTACGCGTACTGCAACGCCACCGTGCCCCGGATCTCGCTCGTGCTGCGCAAGGCGTACGGCGGCGCGTACATCGTCATGGACTCCCGCTCCATCGGCACCGACCTCGCGCTCGCCTGGCCCTCGAACGAGATCGCCGTCATGGGCGCGGAGGGCGCGGCCAACGTCATCTTCCGCCGCGAGATCAACGCCGCCGACGATCCGGACGCGGTGCGGCAGCAGAAGATCAAGGAGTACCAGGTCGAGCTGATGCACCCGTACTACGCGGCCGAACGCGGCCTCGTCGACGACGTGATCGACCCGCGCCGGACCCGGCGGATCATCATCCGGTCGCTGGCGATGCTGCGGAACAAACACGCCGACCTGCCGTCGCGCAAGCACGGCAACCCGCCGCAGTGAGCGCGGAGCGCGGCGAGTCGGCCGCCACCACGTTCCGGATCGTCCGGGGCCGGCCCACCGCGGCGGACCTCGCCGCGCTGACGGCCGTCCTGCTGAGCCGGCTCGCGACGACAAAACCGTACGGTGCCGAGGCCGCGGGCCCTCCGCGCACGGCCGGCTGGCGCCGCCTGGAACGAGCGGCCCCGCACCGGGACCCGCGCGGCTGGCGGTCGTCGGGAAGCGGACCGGGCTGAGCGGTGGCGTGGCCCGCTCTCCCCTCTCCCTTACCCCCAACAACCTTGCGTGCGAGAGGAGTTCCGATGCTTCAGCCGACGTCCGGCACCGCTGTCCCGGCACCGCGGATCCGGCCGGTCATCCTGCACGCCGGCGGCCTCACCCTGTCCGCCCTGCTCGCCGAGCCGGTGGACGCGGCGCCCCGGGCGGTCATCGTCGCCCTGCACGGCGGCGGCATGCGCGCCGGCTACTTCGACAGCCGGGCCCGCCCCGGCCTCTCGCTCCTCACGCTGGGCGCACAGCTCGGCTACACCGTGCTCGCCGTCGACCGCCCGGGTTACGGACTCTCCGCCGCACGGCTGCCCCGGGGCCTGGCCCTGGAGGACGCGGCCCCGGTGCTGCGGGCGGCGCTGGCGGACTTCTCGACGCGGTACGCGACCGGGGCCGGGCTGTTTCTCGTGGCCCACAGCTACGGAGGCAAGCTGGCCCTGGCGGCCGCCGGCGGAGTGCCAGGAGCCGACGTGTTCGGCTCCGACGCTCCCGGTGCTGACGCGTTCGGTGCTGATGCGTTCGGTTCCGACGCTCTCGGTGCTGACGCGTTCGGTGCGGACGCGTTCGGTGCGGACGCTTTCGGGGGTGTGCTCATCGGCCTGGACATCTCCGGGCTCGGCAGCCGCCTGGCCGTCGCGCCGCACCAACTCCCGGGCCCCGGCGGGCAGGGCGACTGGCGCAAGCACTGGGGCGCTCTGCGCCTCTACCCGCCGGACGCCTTCCGGCTGGGGCAGGCGCTGATCTCGCCGGTCCCGGAGACCGAGGCGGCACAAGGGCCGTCGTGGCCGGAGCGGTATCCGGAGCTGGCGGCACGGGTACGGGTCCCCGTCCGTTTCACGTTCGCCGAGCAGGAGCAGTGGTGGCGGTACGACGAGGAGGCGGTGGCGGACCTGACCCGGCCGCTCCTGTCCGCCCCGGTACGCGTCGACCACCAGCCCGACGCGGGCCACAACATCAGCCTCGGCTGGGCAGCCCGCACGTACCACCTGCGGGTCTGCGGATTCCTGGAGGAGTGCCTCCTCGCGCGCGACGCGGCGGTGCCGCGGCGTCGGCCTGTGGGGGCGGCCGTATGAACACGGGAGGAACCATGCAGCACGCCCTGCTCGACCGAGACCGCGAACTCCTTGTGCTAAGGCCCCCGTTGCCGCCGAACCGGCCGCAGGCGTCCGGCGCCACGGCCCCCGAACCCCCTCCCGCCCGCGCCATCCGCCCCGCCCTCCTGGCCGGCGAGGACCTGGACGCGCCCGACCAGCACATATTCCGGGGAACGGACTGACGGCCACCCCCTCACACCGCCGAGGCGATCCGCACCCGCCGGCTCTCCCCGTCCGACAGGAATCCGGCCAACTCCCCTCCCTCCTGCTCGACTTCCGACCGCTCACTCCGGGAGAGCGGCCGCAGCGGTGCGACGGTCACCGTGCCGTCCTCCGCCGCCACGTCCCAGGTCGCCGAGACCCGGCCGTCGACCAGGACGACCCGGGAACCGGCGACCGACAGGCCCCGGTCGGCGTCGTCGATGATCCGGGTGCGGTCGTCGTAGCCGAGGATTGCGTTGTCGAAGGCGGGCAGGAACCGTACGGGCGCCGGGGTTTCGGGGTCCGGACGCGGCGCGTCGGGAAGGTCCAGCAACTCCCGTCCGCGCTCGTCGCGGAAGGTGACCAGTTCCGGCCGGAGGGCGGCCACCGCGCGCGGCAGCCCGGCCAGGCCGGACCAGGCGCGTACGTCGGCGGTGGCGGCGGGCCCGTACGCGGCGAGGTAACGCCGTACGAGTTCCTGTCCCACCGGATCCGAACCGTCGTCCTCCGCGGGCAGCGGATCGACCTCGCGCCCCAGCCAGGACGAGACCAGCGCGTTGCGCACGCCCGCCTTCGTCCGCCACACCCCGCGCGGTGGCAGCTGCACCATCGGCAGCACGCCGGCGACGAGCATCTCGCCGAGCGGCCGCGTGCCCGGCTCCGGCCACCGGTCGGCGACCGCGCGGGCCAGCTCGGCCATGGAGCGCGGTTCGCCGTCGGCCAGCACCGCCCGCCCGGCCGCCGCGAGTTCGCCGAGGTCGACCCCGGCGAGCTCGCGGCGGTAGACGCCGAGCACGCGCTGCCGCAGCATGGCGTTGTGGCGGGACCGCCAGGCGAGGACGTCCTCGGCGGTGACGAGGTGCACGGTGCGGCGCATGAGGTGTGTGCGTACGACCTGTCGATCGATCAACAACTGTGAAAGATCGCCCGGTTGGAACGAACGCAGCCGCGACCAGAGTCCGGTGAACGGCTCCTGCGGTTCCTGTGCCTGCAACCCGCAGAGATGAGCGACGGCGTCGCGGGCCGGCAGGTCCGTCCGGTCGAGCAGCAACTGCCGTGCCAGCGTTGCCCGGTTGAGCGCACGGGTGCCGAGCACCGGTGCCTGCGCACGGCTCACGTCGCCGTGTGCCCGTCGATCGCCTCACGCAGGATGTCCGCGTGCCCGGCGTGCTGGGTGGTCTCGGCGATGACGTGGATCAGGACGCGGCGGGCGCTGCGTACGGCTCCGGGTTCGTTCCACGGCACGTCGGGCAGCGGGTGCGTGACGGAGAGGTCGGGGAGGCCGGCGACGAGCTTCTCGGTGCGGGCGGCGACCTCCTCGTACCGCGCGAGAATGCCGGCCAGCGTCTCGCCGGGCAGCACCTGGAAGTCGGCCTGACGATCGATGGCCCACTGCGGATAGGTGTGGGCGGTCCCGGCGGCGAAGTCCTCCCAGGTCACGCCCTCGGGCAGGTCGAAGGACATGGCGGAGGGGCCGTCGACCACGAAGTTCAGCCAGCCCTCCTCGGTCGAGGTGACGTGCTTGATCAGCCCGCCGAGGCAGAGTGCGCTGACGGTCGGCCGCTCGGCGACCTGCTCGTCGCTGAGCCCGTCCACGGTACGGATCAGAGCGCCGCGCGCCTCGGCCAGCTCGGCGATGAGGTCGGCGCGCTCGCCGTCGAGTGCGGGGGAGGAGGTCATGGTCATCGGACCTTTCGCTTCGTATCGCTTCGTGCGCGTGATCCCGTTCTCGGGCACGGATTCACCATCCCAGGAGAAGAGGACAGGTTGTGTCCGCTACTCCGGACATCATGGATCTCATGCAGAAAACCTCAGCGCGGCTGCTGTCGCTGCTCTCCCTGCTCCAGACGCGCCGGGACTGGCCGGGAGCGCTGCTGGCCGAGCGGCTGGACGTCACTCCGCGTACCGTACGCCGCGATGTGGACCGGCTCCGGGAGCTCGGCTACCCGGTCGCGGCGATGAAGGGCCCGGACGGCGGCTACCGCCTCGACGCCGGTACGGAGCTGCCGCCGCTCCTCTTCGACGACGAGCAGGCCGTGGCCTTGGCGGTGGCCCTCCAGATCGCGACCGCGTCCGGCGCGGGCATCGAGGAGGCGGCGGCCCGCGCGCTGAACACGGTCCGCCAGGTCCTGCCCGCCCGGCTCCGCCACCGCGTCGACACCCTTCAGGTCACCGCCGTGGACCGCCCGACGGCCCACCCGGAACCGCAGGTGGACGGCGGTGTGCTGATGGCGCTGGGGGCGGCGGTGCACGCGCGGGAGGTGCTGCGCTTCGACTACAGCCCGGTGTCGAGGCCTAGCCCGGTGCCGGGGCCGGGGCCGGTGTCGGTGTCGGGGCTGAGCGTCGCGACCGGGCCGCTGCCGAGCCCGGGTCCGGGTCCGGCGGCCGGACCTCCGCCGAGCCCCGGTCCGGGTCCGACGGCCGGACCTCCGCCGAGCTCGGGTCCGGCGACGGATCCGCCCCCTCTGCCTCCGCCCCGCCGTGTGGAGCCGCACCACCTCGTCACCTGGGGCCGGCGCTGGTACCTCGTGGCCTGGGACCTCGAACGCGCCGACTGGCGGACGTTCCGCGCCGACCGGATCGTCCCGCGCACGCCCACCGGCCCGCGCTTCACACCGCGTGAGCTGCCCGGCGGGAGCGTGGCGGCCTTCATCACCGCCCGGTTCCGCGGCTCGGCCGCCGCCACCGAGGACGGCGTCGGCGGATGGCCCTGCCGAGGCGAGGTGATCCTCGCCCTCCCCGCCGCCGAAGTCGTCCGCCACGCCCGTGAGGGGATCGTCGAGGAACTCGGCCCGGACCGCTGCCGCCTCGTCCTCGGCTCCTGGTCGTGGCCCGGCCTGGCCACCGCGATCGGCAGGTTCGACGCCGATATCGAGGTGATCGGCCCACCCGAACTCCGCTCAGCCTTCGCTCAGTTGGCGACCCGGTACGCGTCGGCGGCAGGGCTGCCGACCCGTGACGGGTGACGTCTCAGCCGGCCGGCTCCCCGGCCAACTCCCCGAGCAGCGCCCAGGTACGGCGCCGATCCGCCTCCCCGGCGACCTCCGTCCCGGCGAAGACCACCTCGGTGGCTCCGGCGTCCCGGTAGCGCCGGACCTCCGCGGCGACCGTCTTCTCGTCGCCGATGACCGCGACATCGGACGCCTGCCTGCCGCCGGAGAGCTCGATGACCCGTGCGTAGGACGGGATCTTCTCGTAGAACGCCAGCTGCTCGGTGACCTGTTCGCGTACGGAGTCGACGTCGTCGGTCACGACGCCGTTCACCAGCGCGACGATCCGCGGTGCGGGCCGCCCGGCCGCCTCGGCCGCCGCGGTGACGGCCGGGACGATGTGTTCGGCCAGGGCGCGGGGCCCGGCGAGGTAGGGCAGGATCCCGTCGGCCAGCTCGCCGCTGACCCGGAGCGCCTGGGGCCCCATCGCGGCGACGAGCAGCGGCACTCCGGCCTCGGCGCCCGGGACGCGCGCGGGGATCGGGGTGGTGGCGGTGAGCAGCTCGCCGTGGAAGTCGGCGGTGCCGGTCTCGGTCAACTGCCTTAGGGCGGTGAGGAATTCCCGCAGCCGGGCGATGGGCCGCTCGAAGGGGATCCCGAAGCCGCCCTCGACGAGGTGCCGGGCACCGAGGGCGAGCCCGAGGTGGTAGCGGCCGTGGGTGGCGGCCTGCGCGGTCTGGGCCTGGCTGGACACGAGGAGGGGGTGGCGGCCGAAGATGGGGATGGCGGAGGTCCCCACCTGGAGTCCGGGCACCTCCCGCCCGACGATCCCGGCGAGCGCGGGCGAGTCCACGCCGAACCGCTGCCCGAACCACGCCGACCGCAGCCCGGCGGCCGCCGCCTCGCGGGCGAGCGCCACGGTGGCGTCGATCTCGTTGTCGGCGTCGAGCGCGTTGAGTGCTACTCCGATACTCATAGGAATGCCAACGGGCCACACACGTAAGGGAATTCCGTACGCGTGTGAAGGCTGTTTGTCATTCGTATGAACGGAACGACGGCACCACCGCAGTCACGCCCCCTACGGGTGCAAGCTCACCGGCCCCGCACCACCCCTTACGGGTACGGATCCACCGCCCCCCGCCCCGACGGGTACGAGTTCAGCCGCGTCGCCCCAGCAGCTCGACGACCCGGTGGCCCCCCTCCGTCCCATGGTCGAGCCCGATGGCCTGCTGGGCGAGGTTACGGCGGCGCGCATGACGCCGGCGTCGATGCCGTCGATGCCGTGGGGCTCGGAGGTGTGGATGGCGTGGGCCATGGTGGACGCCGTGGAGGTGAGCGGGTCCGAGGGATGTGGTCCAGGAACAGCGCGAGGCTCGTGGAGGACCGCTGGAGTGCCTCGATCCGACGCCGCACCTCCGGGCCGCCTCCCCTCCTGCGGGCCACGACCCGCTCCACGTCCGTCAGCGGCACCCCCGCACCCGTGGCGCGCGACACTTTTGCAAGCACGCGCTTGCAATAGTTAGCGCGGGTGTTGCAGTATCGAGTCATGGCATCACTCAACGTCGGCAATCTCGGTGAGTACCTCCGGGAGCAGCGCAATGCCGCGCAGCTCTCGTTGCGGCAGCTCGCCGATGCCGCCGGGGTGTCGAACCCCTACCTCAGCCAGATCGAGCGCGGCCTGCGCAAGCCCAGTGCGGACGTGCTGCAGCAGGTCGCCAAGGCGCTGCGGATCTCGGCCGAGACCCTCTACGTACGGGCGGGAATCCTCGACGAGCGGGAGCGGGAGGAGCTGGAGACGCGAGCGGTGATTCTGGCCGACCCGTCGATCAACGAGCGGCAGAAGAACGTCCTGCTGCAGATCTACGACTCCTTCCGCCGCGAGAACGGGTTCGTACCCGAAGAGGAAGGGACGCCCGGGCCGGACGAGGCGCTCAAGGCCGATGCCAGAAAAGACGACAACCCTCACAGCTAGTAGCAGCTGGTTCTGATGATCCGGGAGGACCACAGTCATGGCCATCACCGATGACCTGCGCAAGACCCTCACCGACCGCACCCCCCTCTACTTCGCCGCCGGTACGGCCGACCTCGCCGTGCAGCAGGCGCTCAAGGTTCCGGCGCTGATCGAGCAGCTGCGGGCCGAGGCGCCCGAGCGGTTCGAGGCGGTACGCAACACCGACCCCAAGGTCGTGCAGGAGAAGGTGACCGCGCAGGCCAAGGAGGCCCAGGCCACCGTGCAGGCGAAGGTCACCGAGGTGTTCGGGGCGCTCGACGCCGCCGACCTGAAGAAGCTGGGCGAGAACGCTCAGGATCTGGCCCTGCGCAGTGTCGGCATCGCCGCCGAGTACGCGGTGCGCGCTCGTGAGACGTACGAGAAGGTCGCCGTCCACGGTGAGCAGGCCGTGCGGACCTGGCGGGGCGAGACGGCCGACGAGATCGTCGAGATCGCCGCCATCGTGGAGGCCGAGCCGAAGCCCGCGGCCAAGAGCGCGCCCAAGCCCGCCGCCACGACCAAGAGCACGCCCAAGCCGGCCCCGGTGAAGCCCGCCGTCGTGAAGCCCGCGCCCGGCGCCGAGGCCAAGGCCGCGCCCGCCAAGAAGGCGCCCGCTCCGCGCAAGCCCGCCGCCAAGAAGACCACGCCGCCCGCCGGCAAGTGACCCGGCGGCTCCGTCCCGTACGGAGGAAGCGTGACCGGGGTCTCGACGGCGGGTACGTACGAAGAGTGACCGGGGCGCCGGGCGGGCACCTTTACCGGTGGCCGGTTCGTTGTCCCGGTACCTTGGCCTTCTCGGCCGCAGGGCGCTCATCCACTCACTAGGCGGTTCACACCATGTTGCTCTCAGGATTCGGCACCCTCCTCCAGCTGCTCTACCTGGGCATGCTGGTGCTGGCCGTGGTCGCCTTCGTCTTCGCGGCGACCGCCCGGGAGGACGCCTACCGGGCCGCCGACAAGAAGAAGAAGTCCTTCTGGCTGATCATCCTCGGCGTCGCCGTCGCCGTGAACCTGCTCATCCCGTTCCTCTTCCTCCAGCTCGCGGGCGTGGTCGCGTCGATCGTGTTCATGGTCGACGTACGGCCCGCGCTCAAGGAGGTCTCGGGCGGTGGCGGCGGTGGCCGGCGGGGCGGTTCCAGCAGTGACGGTCCCTACGGGCCGTACAACGGCGGGCGCTGAGCGCCCGCCGCAGCGGCGGAAGAAGCAGCGGCAGGAGGTACGGGGCCGGAGCGCGAGGCGCTCGGGCCCCGTCGCCGTATCCGCTCCGGGTCGCGGCCCAGCAGCAGCACCGCCACGTCGTCCGTCAGCTCGCCGCCGTTCAGCGCGCGCACCTCGGCGACCGCGGCCTCCAGCAGGTCCTCGCCCGTCAGCCCCTGCTCCAGCCGGCTGTTGACCATCGCGACCATGCCGTCCTGGCCGAGCCGCTGCCGGGAGCCCGCTCCGACGCGGCCCTCGATCAGCCCGTCCGTGTACATCATCAGGCTCCACTCCCCGCCCAGCTCCACCTGGCGGCGCGGCCACCGGGCGCGCGGCAGCAGCCCGAGCGCCGGGCCGCCGTCCTCGTACGGGAGCAGCCGCGCCGGCCGGCCGTGGCGGGCCAGCAGCGGTGCCGGGTGGCCGGCCAGACAGAGCCCGGCGCGGCGGCCGTCGGGCGCGATGTCGACGGTGCAGAGCGTCGCGAAGATCTCCTCGCTCTGCCGCTCGTGTTCCAGCACCTGCTGGAGCGTGGAGAGCAGCTGGTCCCCGCAGAGCCCGGCCAGCGTCAGCGCGCGCCAGGCGATCCGCAGCTCGACGCCGAGCGCCGCCTCGTCCGGGCCGTGGCCGCAGACGTCGCCGATCATCGCGTGGACCGTGCCGTCCGGCGTGCGCACGGTGTCGTAGAAGTCGCCGCCGAGGAGTGCGCGGCTGCGGCCGGGCCGGTAGCGGGCGGCGAAGCTCAGGTCGGAGCCCTCCAGGAGCGGGGTCGGCAGGAGGCCGCGTTCCAGGCGGGCGTTCTCCTGGGCGCGCAGCCCGGACTCCGTCAGCTGGTGCTGCGCGATGTCGGCGCGCTTCCGCTCGACGGCGTACCGGATGGCGCGGCTCAGCACCCGCGCGTCCAGTTCGCCGCGGAAGAGGTAGTCCTGCGCCCCGACCCGTACCGCCTCGGCCGCCAGCTCCGTGTCGTCCTGCGCGGTCAGCACGAGGACCGCGTGGAGCGGGGCGATCCGCAGGACATGGGTGAGGACCGCCAGCTCGTCGGCCCGGCCGGGCGCGGGTTCGGGCCGGTGATCGGGGGCGGCGGTGGTCGCTGTGGTCGTTGTGGTGGTGGCCGGTACGGGCAGTGCGAGGTCCAGCAGGATGCAGTCGACGTCGTCGGTCAGCAGCCGGCCGGCCTCGGTGAGGTTGCGGGCGGTACGGATACGGACCCGGGTGCCGGCCGCCGCCGAGAGCTCCGGTCCCGTGATGCCGCCCGCCGGGTCGTCCTCGATCACCAGGACGGTGAGGGCGGCTCCGTGGTCGGCGCCATGGCTGGTCTCCGCAGCGGGAACGTGACGTTGCTGCGGTACGGGTACGGGCATCGGTTCGGGTCCTCCCCTCCCCCCGAGGGCGCGGCGGGACGCCGATCGACGAACCGCCAGTCGGGGACGATAGCGGTCCCCGGCGGGGGAACGGAATGGCGCACGGGGACCGGCCCCTGTCATATGCGCCGTCATAAGCCGCTTCCCGGCACGGATCCGGCGGGATGGGGCGCGAGAGGGGCGCGGGAGAGGCCATGACAAACATCACCCGCGCACGCCCGCGCCGGTGTCCGTGACGTGGCGCCGCTCACGTAGGCCCTGGGGGGCCTGTCGTCCTAACGGTCCGGCCGGACCACGCCCAGGATCTTCATCGAGCCCGCACCCGCCAGCGTGACGTGGCGGCCGGGGCGCGGGGAGTGGACGATCGCGCCGTCGCCGACGTACATCCCGACGTGGCTGGCGTCGGCGTGGTAGATGATCAGGTCGCCGGGGCGCATGTCCTGGATGTCGATGCGCGGCAGCAGCCGCCACTGCTCCTGCGAGGTGCGCGGGATCGGCCGGCCCGCCGCGGCCCAGGCCTGCGAGGTCAGCCCCGAGCAGTCGTACGAGCCCGGGCCCGTGGCCCCCCATACGTACGGCTTGCCTATCTGCGCGGTCGCGAAGGCCACCGCCGCCTCGCCGGCCGCGGTCGTCGCGCCGCTGACCGCGACGTTCGGCGCGGGACGGGTGGCGAGCCAGGCCGACTGGGCCCTGTTCGCGGCGTCCTGCTCCAGCTGGCGGAGCCGGGCCCGCTCCTCCTTCTCCAGTTGCGATTCGAGCTTCTCCGCCGCGGCTATCTGCGCGTTGATCTTCTTCTTGGCCTTGGCCTGCCGGACCCGGTTCGTCTCCAGCTTCTGCCAGTTGGTGCTGGCGTCCTGGGTGTACGTCTCCAGATCCTCCTGGGTCCGGTTCAGCTCGGCCAGGACCGTCTTGGCCGCCTGCTGGCTGGTGCGGACCTTGTTGACGCCGTCCAGGAAGAGCTGCGGGTCGTCGCTGAGGACCAGCTGCGCGCCGGGCGGCAGGCCGCCCGTGCGGTACTGCTCGCGCGCCTGGGCGCCGGCACGGTCCTTCAGCTCGGCTATCCGGGCCTGGCCGTCGACGATGGCCTTGGCCAGCTTCACGATCTCGCCGGACTGCTTCTCGGCCTGCTCCTCGGCCAGGTTGTACGCGTCCGTCGCCGCTCCGGCCTTCCGGTAGAGCGTCTCGATCTGCTCGCGGATCTTCTCCAGATCCTGCTCGGAGGAGCCGGGCGCGGTGGGCGTCGCGGGCGCCGAGGCGGAAGGAGACGGCGACGAGTCCGGCGTCGGTGCGGCCATCGCCTGGACCGGAACGGTCAGCAGGCCCAGCGCGCAGACCAGCGTGATGGCCGCGGCGGCGCAGTGGCGTCGGTTCACAAGCTCCCCCAGCAAGAAACACAAGCAAGAAATACCAAGCACGAACACAAAGGCAAGACGACAAAGCAAGGCGGAAGCGACAGAAGCCGGATAGCTTGCATCTGACTTACCATCAGTAACATCCAGGCGACGTCGCGATCGTGCCATGTCGTCCCGTAAAGCAACAGAGGCAGTCGCCGTCCGGCGACAGCTGCGGCCGGTGTCCCGCGCCTCTTGATCCCCACCTTCAGGACGAACAACAAGCAGACGCCGTTCCCGTCGTTCCCCGGAAGAGCATACTTTCGCCCGATCGGGTGACCTTTCAGTGGTCGGTCCCGGGCCGCAACGCGTCCCATCCGACCGTCACCTCGCCCTGTCGCCAGCGCCGTACGCCGTCCGTCACCGGCCAGTCCGCCGACAGCGCCCGCACCGCCGCGATCCAGCGCTGCCGGGCGCCGAGCGACGCGTACGGCGAGGCCGCAGCCCAGGCCCGGTCGAAGTCGCGCAGGAACGCGTGGACCGGCTCGCCCGGCACGTTCCGGTGGATCAGCGCCTTCGGCAGCCGCTCGGCGAGGTCGGACGGGCGCTCCAGCGAACCGAGCCGGGTCGCGAAGGTCACCGTCCGCGGCCCCTCCGGTCCCAGCGCCACCCACACGTGCCGGCGCCCGATCTCGTCGCAGGTCCCCTCCACCAGCAGCCCGTCCGGTGTGAGCCGGGAGCGGAGCCGCGCCCAGACCTCGGCGACCTGGTCCTCCTCGTACTGGCGCAGCACGTTCGCCGCCCGGATGAGCGTGGGCCGCACCGCCAGCGGGACCTCGAAGCCGCCGTGGACGAAGGTGAGCCCGTCCCGTTCGTACGGCTTCGCCGCCGCGACCCGCTCCGGGTCGATCTCGACGCCCGCCACGGCGGTGCGGGGCTCGGCGGTACGCAGCCGGGCCAGCAGCTCGACGGCGGTCCAGGGCGCGGCCCCGTACCCGAGATCGACGGCCACCGGGGTCTCCGCGCGGCGCAGGGCCGGACCGTGCGCGGCGGCGATCCAACGGTCCATCCGGCGCAGCCGGTTCGGGTTGGTGGTCCCGCGGGTGGCGGTGCCGATGGGGCGCTGGCGCATGCGGCGAGGGTATGCGACGGGGTGGCGGCGGGTACCCGCAGGCTGAAGCGGCCGGTGCCGACCCGGCGGAGGCGGCCGGTGTCGACCGGGGGCGGACGCGGCCTGGGGCTGGGGCGGACGCGGCCCGCCCCAGCCCCAGCCCCAGCCCCGCCCCCGCCTCCGTAATGATTTGGCAAAGCGGGAAATGAAAGGCGGCATTCCGCTGTTCTCGCCCTTCGGAGGGCCCCGCGCCCCTCCGTGGCATGCCCTGAGACCCTGAGAAGGGCCGGAGTAGTGAGGAGGACCGACGACGTGAGCCAGTACGTTTCCCGGCTCGGGTCCACCCGGACCGGCTCCCGCATCAGGTTTCCCGGCAGCTTCCCCGGCTCCTCCCGCAAGCCGCGCCGCATCGCGATGCTCTCCGTCCACACCTCACCGCTGCACCAGCCCGGCACGGGCGACGCGGGCGGGATGAACGTGTACATCGTCGAGCTGGCCAAGCGCCTGGCCGCGATCGACATCGAGGTCGAGATCTTCACCCGGGCCACCACCGGCTCGCTGCCGCCCGAGGTCGAGCTGGCGCCGGGCGTCCTGGTCCGGCACGTCGACGCCGGGCCGTACGAGGGGCTCGCCAAGGAGGACCTGCCCGCCCAGCTCTGCGCCTTCACGCACGGCGTGATGCAGGCGTGGGCCGGCCAGCGCCCCGGCTACTACGACTTGGTCCACTCGCACTACTGGCTCTCCGGCCAGGTCGGCTGGCTCGCCGCCCAGCGCTGGGGCGTCCCGCTCGTGCACGCCATGCACACCATGGCCAAGGTCAAGAACGCCGCGCTCGCCCACGGCGACACCCCCGAACCGGCCGCCCGCGTCATCGGCGAGACCCAGATCGTCCACGCCTCCGACCGGCTGATCGCCAACACCGCCGAGGAGGCCGACGACCTGGTCCGCTTCTACGACGCCGACCCGTCCGCCGTCGCCGTCGTGCACCCGGGCGTCAACCTGGACCGCTTCCGCACGGCCGACGGACGCGCCGCCGCCCGGGCCCGGCTCGGTCTGCCGCAGGACGCGCTGATCCCGCTCTTCGCCGGCCGCATCCAGCCGCTGAAGGCCCCGGACGTGCTGCTGCGCGCGGTCGCCGTGCTGCTGGACCGGGACCCGTCCCTGCGCTCGCGGATCGTGGTGCCGGTGGTCGGCGGGCCGAGCGGCAGCGGTCTCGCCAAGCCGGAGGGGCTGCAGAAGCTGGCCGCGCGGCTCGGCATCGCCGATGTCGTACGGTTCCATCCGCCGGTGGGCCAGGACCGTCTCGCGGACTGGTTCCGGGCCGCGTCGGTGCTGGTCATGCCGTCGTACAGCGAGTCCTTCGGCCTGGTCGCCATCGAGGCCCAGGCGGCCGGTACGCCGGTGGTCGCGGCGGCGGTGGGCGGGCTGCCGGTGGCGGTACGGGACGGGGTCAGCGGCTTTCTGATACCGGGCCACGACCCGGAGGCGTACGCCCGCGCACTGACGCGGTTCGCGGACGCGCCGGATCTCGTGGAGCGGATGGGAGCGGCGGCCGCGGCGCACGCGCAGTCCTTCGGCTGGGACACGGCGGCCTCGGCCACGGCCGACGTGTACACAGCGGCGGTGGCCGACCACCGCCGCCGGGCGCGTACCCACCACGGCTGAGCCGCTCCTGCCCGCCACCCCGGGCTGACGTACGCTCGCGGCATGGCTGACGTACCCGAGGAAACAGCAGCGGCCCAGGTCATCGAGGCGACGCTGAACGACGCCGAGCTGGTCTGGGAGAGCCCCTCACCGGGCACGTACGTGGTGACCCTGCCCGGCACCCGCAAGCTCTCGACGACCTGTTCGCTCATCGTCGGCAAGCACTCCCTCTCCCTCAACGCCTTCGTCATCCGCCACCCGGACGAGAACGAGGCCGGAGTGCACCGCTGGCTCCTGGAGCGCAACCTCCGCCTCTTCGGAGTGGGTTACGCGATCGATCCGCTCGGCGACATCTACCTGGCCGGCCGGCTGCCGCTCTCCGTGGTCACGCCGGAGGAGCTGGACCGGCTGCTCGGCGTGGTCCTGGACGCGGCCGACGACTCGTTCAACACCCTTCTCGAACTCGGCTTCGCCAGCTCGATCCGCAAGGAGCACGCATGGCGCGTCTCACGAGGGGAGTCGACGCGCAACCTCGACGCGTTCAGCCACCTGATCGAGCGTTCGCCGCGCGACTGACGGCGTCCAGCGCGGCGACGAGGTGCGGCGCCACCAACCGCCTTGTCTCCTCCGCCGCTTCGGGTCCGACGTCTCGCGGCACGGTCTCGACGAGCATGATGAGGTTGAGGTAACTCCGGTACAGGGCAAGCCGAAGCCGCACGGAATCGCTGAACTCCACGGCCAGCCCGCTCCCTTCGGCGTACCCGGCGAGGAACTCCCGGTCCTCCTCCAGCTCTCCGAAGAGCGCGAGCGAGACGAAGTCGGCCACCGGATCACCCCAGAACATCCGCTCCCCGTCGATGATCCCGCCGACCGCCCGCGCCCCCGGCTCCCCGGTGACCAGCAGGTTTCCCTGCCACAGGTCGAAGTGGACGAGCGCGGGCCGGGTGACGTCGCCCAGGACCGGGGCGGCCTGCGCCAGCACCGTACGGATGTGGTCGACGGGGTACGGGAGCGGGGCCCGGTACGTCACGGCGTCGGCGAGCACGGCCTCGGTCATCGCGGTGAAGGCGGTACGCCAGGCGGCGGCGGGCGGCCCGAACGGCGCGGCGGGATAGCCGAAGCCGCCGGATCCGGTGATGGCGTGCAACCGCCCTACCAGGCAGCCGAGTTCGGTACGCAGCCGGGCCTCGTCGCCCGCGTCCTCGCTCGCGTCCAGCTCGTGCCAGGGGCGGCCGGGGCAGGCGGTCATGACGAGGTACGCGCCGGTCGGAGCCGTCGGATCCGGCTCGCTGCGGACGACGCGGGGGATCACGGGGCCGCGGATGCCGGCCTGCGCGGCGGCGGTGTAGAAGGTGGCCTCGTTGACGAGGAGGTTCCGCTCGTACCGCAGGCCGCCGGAGTGCGGCGGAGGCGTCTTCACCACCCAGTCACGGCCGTCGGTGAGCGTGACGCGGGTGACGGTGTTGTACGTGCCGCCGGTGAGGGGCGTGGCGGAGGCGAGGTCGCGGTCGCCGACGCCGAGGGACCGGAGTATGCGGGGGAGCGGCTGGTCGGACATGAGGGTGACGCCCTTTCCGGCTGCGGTGCGGCGGGTGGGTTGTGCGGCGGTGCCGCACAGTGCGTTCACAGGATGATCACAGCCGAATCACGATCACGGGAGAGGCCCGTCGGCCGGATCATCGCTCACAGGTTCGATCGTAAAGTGTGGATCACCGCGACGGTCCGTCCCGGGCGGCGTCGAAGTGCCGTACGGACGAAGGGCGGTTGCTCCCCGACCCCCGACCCGGAGATGAAGAACCATGCGCGCCACCGCCGTACGCCGTACCGCCCTCGCCGCCTGTGCGGTCTCGCTGACCCTGCTGGCCACGGCCTGCGGCGACTCGTCCGACGCCGACACCGGCACGGGCGGCGGGAAGAACGACAAGGGCGCCGCCACGAGCGGGAGCGGCTCGGCCCCGAAGGACTCCGGGACCCAGGCGCTCAGCGCCGCCGAGCTGGAGGCCGCGTCGCTGAAGCAGGGCGACGTCCAGGGCCACAGGATCGCCGAGGCGGGCCCGGACGACGAGGTCCCGGCGGACCGGCTGAAGGCCGACAAGGCGGCCTGCCTGCCGGTCGTCCACGCCATGTACGGCGCGGCGGAGGCCGGTTCGCAGGCCACCAGCAAGCGCAAGGTGATCACGGACCCGAAGCCGGGCGCCAAGAAGTCGCTGGAGGACATGACGGGCGGCGAGGCCGAGGGCGCCCTGAAGGCGGCCTTCGACCTGACGTCCACCCTGGTCGCGTTGAACGCGTACGACGGTACGGCGGGTCAGGACACGTTCGCCGCGCTGAAGGAGGCCGCGGCGGAGTGCGCGGGCGGCTTCACCGCGACGGTCGCGGGCGCCCCGCAGAAGATCGTCTCGATCACCGAGGAGAAGGTCACCGGCGGCGACGAGGCGGCGGCCTGGACGCTCATCCAGGACGACGATGGCGCGAAGGCGCCGTTCAAGCTGGTGGCGCTCCGCAAGGAGGGCACCGTGGCGACGCTCCTCTCCTTCAACCTGGCGGCGGGCAGCGACGGCGGCGCGAAGTTCACCGTGCCGACGGAGGTCGTGGCGGCGCAGGCGAAGAAGCTCGGCTGATCCCCCCTCTGCGCCTCCTCTGCCCCGGCGCCCTGGTGTCAGGGCAGAGGAACGAGCCGTACGACGGTGACGGTCAGCACGGACCGGGAGACGTAGTAGAGGACGATGGCCCCGGAGACGGTCGCCTCGCGCCGGTCGCGCTCGCTCTTGACGGCGGAGGAGGCGTGCCCGTACGGCTCCCTGCCCAGGGTGCGGGCCATCTCGTCCCGGAAGGACTGCCCGTCGCGCATCTTGGCCAGGGTGTCATCGGCGGGCGGGGCGTAGGAGATGCGGAAGCTCAAGCGACGCTCCGCCTCTCGGCCTCGTCCTGCGCCAGCCGGTCCAGGATCTTCTCGGCCTCGGGATCGGGAACGGCCTCCAGCATCCAGTGCCGCATGACGGCCGAGATCTCGTGGACGCCTGCCTCGTTGATGGCGAGGTCGAACTCCTCGCGTCTCTCCTCGGGCAGGGCCGCCCGGATGTCCGGGATGCTGTTGGGCACCTCGACCTCGGTACCCCCGACGAAGGTCTTCAGAGACTCGCCCATGATCGCTCTCCCCGATCTCCTTGCCGTTGACCGCTACCTGTTGGAGTCACCGTAGTGCGTGCGGCCGGGAGTTCGGCCTCCGGGCGCACGACCGGTCCTGTCCGGCGCGCACCGGGTTCGACGCGATGGGTACGCCCACCGGCGGCGGGCCCGCCCACTAGGGTGAGCCCACCGACGGGCAGAGGGGGGCAGATGGGTCCGGAGCGCAAGGGGCCGGCCAGCGTCGTATCCGAACGCGGCTGGCGGGGGCGGCTGGTACCCGTCCCGCCACAGGGCGGGGAACCGGCCTTCCTCACGATCAGGGCCGGGGGGCCGTTCAGCTGGTTCAGCGTCACCGGAGTGATCGACACCCCCGAACTCAGCTCCCAGGACGCCGCGATCGGGCTCTCCACCCACGGGTCGAAGAGCCTGCCGTTCATCGTCCCCGCCGAGTTCACCCATGTCCTGGTGAAGCGGAGCGGCTCAGGCTCCTCGGGCCTGGCCCGCTGGTATCTGGACACGCTGCCGCAGAACCGGATCGGCACCCTCGCCTCCACCGGGGAGACCCGGGGCACGGGGCCCGCGCTCCTGCGCTGGGAGGGACCGCGCCGCGCTTTCGCCTTCACCCTGAACGGGCCCGAGAACTGGTCCTGGATCCATGTCACGGACCGGCGGGGGAGGCCCGCGGCGGCGGAGCGGGAGGGCGATCTGCGCGGGCGCATCACCCTGTCGGCCCCCGGCCACGTCATGGTCCGCTCGGACGGACCCTGGAGCCTGCGTTCGCTCTGACACCGGGAGGGGCCGGGAGGCGCCGGTCGCCGGCTCCCCCTCCCGAGCGGAGGGGCGGACGTCGACGCCCCGGCCGGCCGCCGGGGTGGCCAGGACGTCGCGGCCGGCTCCGGCCGACGGCGAACGGCCGGGGACGACGAAGAGCCCCTGCCCGCCGGGTGGACCGGCGGGCAGGGGCTCGGAACGCGCTTCGGCTACTTCTTCTTGCCCTGGTTCTTCACGGCCTCGATGGCCGCCTTCGCCGCGTCCGGGTCCAGGTACGTGCCGCCCGGCTTCAACGGCTTGAAGTCGGCGTCCAGTTCGTACGAGAGCGGGATGCCCGTCGGGATGTTGAGGCCCGAGATGTCCTCGTCCGAGATGCCGTCCAGGTGCTTCACCAGACCGCGGAGGCTGTTGCCGTGCGCGGCGACCAGGACCGTGCGGCCGGTCAGGAGGTCGGGGACGATGCTGTCGAACCAGTACGGGAGCATCCGGACCACGACGTCCTTCAGGCACTCCGTGTCCGGGCGCAGCTCCGGCGGGAGGTCCGCGTAGCGCGCGTCGTCGAACTGGCTGTACTCGTCGTCGCGGGCCAGCGGCGGCGGCGGGGTGTCGTACGAGCGGCGCCAGAGCATGAACTGCTCCTCGCCGAACTCCGCCAGCGTCTGGGCCTTGTCCTTGCCCTGGAGTGCGCCGTAGTGGCGCTCGTTCAGGCGCCAGGAGCGGCGGACCGGGATCCAGAGGCGGTCGGCGGACTCCAGGGCCAGCTGCGCGGTGCGGATCGCGCGGCGCTGGAGGGAGGTGTGCAGGACGTCGGGGAGCAGACCGGCGTCCTTGAGCAGCTCACCGCCGCGGACTGCTTCCTTCTCACCCTTCTCGGTGAGGTTGACGTCCACCCAACCGGTGAACAGGTTCTTCGCGTTCCATTCGCTCTCGCCGTGGCGGAGGAGGATCAGCTTGTACGGTGCGTCGGCCATGAGCCCGAGCGTAATCGAACCCGCGCGCCCTCCGCGCGCCCGCCCGCGTGGCGGACAGGCCGCCCGCGCGGGTGACGGGCGCCGTTGACGATTGACGGCGGGCGTCAATCCGGTGGCGGGTGAGCCGCCGGAGTTCGTAACGTTCGGATGGCCGTCGGGAGCCTTACCCGAGGCGACCGTTCCGTACGTCCCGTGGGGGGAACCGCATGTCCGTCGCCGGTCTCAGAACAGCCGCCCGCGAGACCGTCTCCGGCCTGCCCCGCGCGTTCTGGTGGCTCTGGCTCAGCACGCTCGTCAACCGGCTCGGCGGCTTCGTCGCCACCTTCATGGCCCTGTACCTGACCCTGGACCGGGGCTACTCCGCCTCGTACGCCGGTCTCGTCGCCGCGCTCCACGGCCTCGGCGGGGTCATCTCCTCGCTCGGCGCCGGCGTGATGACCGACCGGCTCGGGCGGCGGCCCACCATGCTGATCGCGCAGCTGTCGATGGCCGGGTCCGTGGCGCTGCTCGGGTTCATGGAGCACCCGGTCGCCATCGCCGCCGTCGCGTTCCTCGTCGGCATGGCGAGCAGCGCCTCGCGCCCCGCCGTCCAGGCGATGATGGCCGACATCGTGCCGCCGAAGGACCGTGTACGGGCCTTTTCGCTCAACTACTGGGCCATCAACCTCGGGTTCGCCATCTCCTCCGCCGGGGCCGGGTTCATCGCCGAGTACAGCTATCTCGCCGGCTTCCTCGGCGAAGCCCTGATGATGCTCGCCTGCGCCGTCGTCGTCTTCCTGAAGGTGCCGGAGTCGCGGCCGGCGCAGGCCGCCCCGGTGAAGACGGCCGGCGGCAAGCGGGCCAAGGACGAGGTGCGGATCATCACCGTCCTGCGTGACGGGCGCTTCATGGGGACCGTGGGGCTGTCGTTCCTGGTGTCACTGATCTTCCAGCAGGGGTACGTGGGGCTGCCGGTGGCGATGGGGGCCGACGGGCTCTCCAGCTCCGACTTCGGCACCGCGATCGCCGTCAACGGCGTGCTGATCGTGGCCCTCCAGATCCCCGTCACCCGCTTCATCCAGCACCGCGACCCGCGCCGGCTGCTGATCCTCTCCTCGCTGCTCGCCGGGTACGGCTTCGGGCTGACCGCCTTCGCCGGGTCCGTCGCCGTGTACGCGCTGACGGTCTGCGTCTGGACCCTCGCCGAGATCGTCAACGCGCCCACCCAGACGGGCCTCGTCGTCCAGCTGTCGCCGGCGCAGGGCCGGGGCCGCTACCAGGGCATGTACACGATGTCCTGGTCGGTGGCGGCCCTCGTCGCGCCCCTGATGTCCGGCTTCGTGATCGACCACTACGGCGCCGCCTGGCTCTGGGGCGCCTGCGCGGTGATCGGTACGGTCGCCGGCCTCGGCTACTGGCTGCTGATGCGCAACCTGCCCCGCGAGGAGCCCCTCGCCGGTGAGCCGGAGATCGAGCCCGCCCCCGTACCCGCCCAGGCCCGGCCGGACCAGGCCGAGCCCGACCCGGCGGCCGCGGTGGAGCGCGCGGGCTGACCTCCGTACGGAGAGGGAGACGGGAGGCGGCGCCGGCGCCCGCCCGGCGCGATCCACCGGGCGGGCGCCGGGCGCGAGGACGCGCGGGCGCGCCGCGTCAGCCCGAGCAGCCGCCGCACTGGCACGGAGCACCGGACTGGCAGCCGCACCCGCAGCCCGAGCCGCAGCCGCAGGCGCCGAGCACGGTCAGGTGCACCACTTCGGTCGGGGTCTCCAGCTGGGGTTCGGTCGTGGGGGATTCGGCCATGGTCCCTCCTCAGGGCGTACGGCTGGGCGGCCGACGCCGCTGCGCCGCCGCCGGGGACGAGACGGCATGGCCCGTACGTACCGTGCACGGCCATGGCGCCGTCCCCGCCCCATTGCATGCCCATCCCGCCCGGCGCATCAACGGCGCACACATGCAAGAACGCATGTGCGACTCGCGTGCGCCGGGAGCGCGCGAACCTCTGGACCGTGTCCGGAGAGGCCGTGTCCGGCGCGGCGGCGTCCGGCGCGCGGCGTCCGGAGAGGTTACGAGCCCTCCACCGGCGTCGCCGCCTGGATCTCGTCCGCGTGCTCACCCGTCACCAGGTAGACGACGCGCTTGGCCACCGACACCGCGTGGTCGGCGAACCGCTCGTAGTAGCGGCCCAGCAGCGTCACGTCGACGGCCGTCTCGATGCCGTGCTTCCAGCGGTCGTCCATCAGGTGCTGGAAGAGCGTGCGGTGCAGCAGGTCCATCTCGTCGTCGTCCTGCTCCAGCTGGAGCGCCAGATCGACGTCCTTGGTGATGATGACCTCGGCCGCCTTGGCCATCAGCCGCTGGGCGAGCTGGCCCATCTCCAGGATCGTGGCGTGCAGGTCGTGCGGGACCGCCGACTGCGGGAAGCGCAGCCGCGCCAGCTTCGCCACGTGCTGGGCGAGGTCGCCGGAGCGCTCCAGGTCGGCGCTCATCCGCAGCGAGGTCACCACGATCCGCAGATCGGTCGCCACCGGCTGCTGACGGGCGAGGAGGGCGATCGCACGCGCCTCCAGGTCGTGCTGGAGGTCGTCGACCTTCTGGTCGCCGGCGATCACGCTCTCCGCGAGCTTCAGGTCGGCGTCGAGCATGGACGTGGTCGCCCGGCCGATCGCCGAACCGACCAGCCGGGCCATCTCGACCAGGCCTTCTCCGATCGAGTCGAGTTCCTCGTGGTAAGCGTCGCGCATGGGAAGTCCCTCTCCAGTTCCAACTGAGGCCGGGGTCTCGGACCGACCCCCACGGTGCCACGGTGGGGCCGCAACGCGTCCGGATCCGGCCCCCTAAGTGAACCGGCTCCTACCCCTCGGTGAACTCTGGGCGACGAGTGTTCGAGATGGCACTCGGACGGCTGGGAGAGTGTCGGCGCACCCGCATAACCTTGAAGCATGGACGTGAACGCGGCGGTCGCCGCAGCTGCAGCGATCGCCGGGCTGTTGACCGGCGTGATCGCCATGCTGGCGTTCCGCTGGAGCGAGCGCGACCTGAAACGGCCCACGCGTACGTCGCTGCGGCCGGACGGCAACGCCGCCCTGCCGCCCGGGGTGGACACCGTCCTCTCCGTGCTCAGCTCCTCCGCCGTCGTGCTCGACGAGAGCGACAGCGTGGTCAAGGCCAGCTCCGCCGCGTATGCGCTGGGCCTGGTCAGAGGCGGCCGGCTGGCCGTCGAGCCGATGCTCAACATGGCCAGGGACACCCGCCGGGACGGCGAGATACGGCAGGGCGAGCTGGACCTGCCCCGGCGCGGCACCGGCCGCGGGGACACCCTCGCGGTCTCCGCCCGGGTCGCCCCGCTGGGCTCGCGGCTGGTGCTGCTGCTGGTCGAGGACCTCACAGAGGCCCGCCGGATCGAAGCGGTCCGGCGCGACTTCGTCGCCAACGTCAGCCATGAGCTCAAGACCCCCACGGGAGCGCTCTCGCTGCTCTCCGAGGCGGTCATGGACGCCTCCGACGACCCGGAGGCGGTCGAGCGGTTCGCCGGACGGATGCAGATCGAGGCGACCCGGCTCACCAACCTCGTACAGGAGCTCATCGACCTCTCCCGGGTGCAGAACGACGATCCTCTGGAGGACGCCGAGCCGGTCAAGGTGGAGGTGCTCGTCGCCGAGGCGATCGACCGCTGCCGCCAGCAGGCCGGCTCCAAGCAGATCACCATGGCCTCCGGCGGCACCGAAGGCCTCACGGTCTGGGGCAACCGGGGCCAGCTCGTCGGCGCCCTCGGCAACCTCGTCGAGAACGCCGTCAACTACAGTCCCGCCCGCACCCGGGTCGGAATCGCGGCCCGCCGCACCGCCGGACCGGGTGGGGAGCTGATCGAGATCGCCGTGACCGACCAGGGCATCGGCATCTCCGAGAAGGACCGCGAACGGGTCTTCGAACGGTTCTACCGCGTCGACCCCGCCCGCTCACGGGCCACCGGTGGCACCGGTCTCGGCCTCGCCATCGTCAAACACGTGGCCGCCTCGCACGGCGGGGAGGTCACCGTCTGGAGCTCCGAGGGACAGGGCTCCACCTTCACCCTCCGGCTGCCCGAATCGGGCGCCGTGAGGGAGCGCACCACCGGCGGACTCCTTATCGTCAACGACGTCAACGGCGTCGGCGACGCCGACGAGAAGGACAAGCCCCCGTTCGAGACCGACTCCTTTGACCCCTTCCCTGCCCCGGAGGCTCTTCCGTGACCCGAGTGCTTGTCGTCGAGGATGAGGAATCCTTCAGCGACGCCCTGTCCTACATGCTGCGCAAGGAGGGTTTCGAGGTCGCGATCGCCGCGACCGGCCCCGACGGCCTGGACGAGTTCGAGCGCAACGGCGCCGATCTGGTCCTGCTCGACCTGATGCTGCCCGGCCTGCCCGGCACCGAGGTGTGCCGCCAGCTCCGCAGCCGCTCCAACGTTCCGGTGATCATGGTCACCGCCAAGGACAGCGAGATCGACAAGGTCGTCGGCCTCGAAATAGGAGCCGACGACTACGTCACCAAGCCGTTCTCCTCGCGCGAGCTCGTCGCCCGCATCCGCGCCGTCCTGCGCCGCCGCGGCGAGCCGGAGGAGGTCACTCCGGCCGCCCTGGAGGCCGGCCCGGTCCGGATGGACGTGGACCGGCACGTGGTCACCGTCTCCGGCGGCAAGGTCGACCTCCCGCTCAAGGAGTTCGACCTCCTGGAGATGCTCCTGCGCAACGCGGGCCGCGTGCTGACCCGGATGCAGCTCATCGACCGGGTCTGGGGCGCGGACTACGTCGGCGACACCAAGACCCTCGACGTCCACGTCAAGCGCCTGCGCGCCAAGATCGAGCCCGACCCAGGCGCGCCGCGCTACCTCGTCACGGTGCGCGGCCTGGGGTACAAGTTCGAGCCGTAGACCGCGCGGCGACTGACACGTGAAGGGGCGCTTCCCGGCCGGGAAGCGCCCCTTCACGTGTCTCCGTACACCAGCCGTACGTAGGCGGGTGGCGTCAGCCGGTCGTCCCGGCCGTCGCGGTCTCCGGCGTGTCCTACTGCTCCGTACCGGCCGCGGGGGACTCCCCGGTGCCCGGCGTCTGCGAGGTCTCGCCGGCCGGGGCCTCCGGGGTCTCGGAGCCGGCCGCGTCCGGGGTGGCGCTCGGCGTGGCGGCCGGGGCCTCGGGCTGCGCGCTGGGGCCGAAGCCCTCGTAGTAGCCGGTCGCCGGGACGACGCCGGCGCCGAGGCCGACGTCGCCGGTGCGGCTCAGCTTGAAGACGATCTGCTGGACGTTGCCGTCCTGGGCGGCCTCGCGGCCCTTGTCGATCACGGCGGAGGCGTTGCCCTCGCCGCCGAGGACGACCCGGCCGCCGGCCGGGATCTCGACGGGTCCGCTGCCCTTCGCGGCCTGGAGCTTCACCTGGACGTCGGTGCCGGGCAGCGTGATGCTCTCCAGGACCTCGTCCTCGGTGCCGTCGTTGAACAGCGTCGCGGCGACCACGGCGGGGCCCTCGGCCTCCGGCTCGGCCTGCGTGATCACGTTCACGTTCTGGACCTTGATGGTGCCCACGGAGGTGGCCGCGTTGTCCGGCCTGACCTTGAGCGTCTCGGCGTTGTTGCCCGCCGCGCACGCGGACAGGGAGACGATCGAGAACGCGATGGCAGTGGCGGCGAGGGCGCCGTGTCGAAGGCTGCGGCTCACGGCGGCGGCAACTCCTTGAACGATCGGACTGCGGACTTCGGACGTCGGGCGTGGGGCTGAGGCCCCGTGGACGGCCGGGAAGGGGTGACGTAAAGCCGTCCTAAGGGCGTGTCAGCGGCCTTAGGCTACCGAGCCACCACTCCCGCCCCGCACCCGACCCGCCTCTAGAGACCGTGGCTCTTCCGGGGGAGCGCTTCCCGGCGGCCGGTGCGAGCGGGAGGGGCCGGCGCGGACCGTGGGTAGGGGCGGATGTGTCACGTGCCGTTCACATAATCGCGGTGATCAATTCTTCCGGCCGCGGCGCATTCTCCGTGAAAGGCCTAGTGAGAGGCGTCGCGAGAGGTCTCTTGAGGCGCGGGCCTTGATCAATTTCATGGGGCACGCGCACTTACCTCCGTACGGGTGATCGACGGCCGAACGGAGTACGTAAAGTTCACCATCCGGAACCCGACAAAACGGGACTTTCGCCCTCTTCTGTGAGGCTTCCGGGCCGTGTGACGCGAACGTTTCGTCCCGGTCGCACAGCCGCTCCGACCTGCGAATACCGTCTTCCGGAAGCCTTCCGCAGCACGTCCGTGTCGCTGTTGTCAAGCCCTGAGATATGCCCTGACCTGCGAAAACGCCATTCAGGAGAGGCGATTCTCGTGTTACTCTGGATAGCCACGGAAGGGGTACCTGTCACATGACGTTCAAGGTTGGCGACACCGTGGTCTATCCCCATCACGGGGCCGCGCTGATCGAGGCTATCGAAACTCGCCAGATCAAAGGCGTGGACAAGACCTACTTGGTGCTCAAGGTCGCCCAGGGCGACTTGACGGTTCGTGTGCCGGCGGACAATGCGGAGTTCGTAGGCGTGCGCGACGTGGTCGGGCAGGAGGGGCTGGACCGGGTCTTCGAGGTGCTTCGCGCACCGTATGCCGAAGAGCCGACCAACTGGTCCCGGCGTTACAAGGCAAATCTGGAAAAGCTCGCCTCGGGCGATGTCATCAAGGTCGCTGAAGTCGTGCGTGACCTGTGGCGTCGTGAGCGCGAGCGCGGTCTCTCCGCCGGAGAGAAGCGCATGCTCGCCAAGGCCCGCCAGATCCTGGTGAGCGAGCTCGCTCTCGCGGAGAACACGAACGAGGACAAGGCCGAAGCCCTCCTCGACGAGGTCCTCGCGTCCTGAACCGGATCGCACCGGTTGTGAGAATGTGCCGCGGTGCCCGCTGACCAGCCGTTTGTACGGTGTGTCGTCGGGCGCTGCGGCATGTCCGGACCCGGAACGAGATCCTGACGTCGCTGGAGCTGGACGAGAACCTGACGTCACGAGAGCCGGACGTCACTCGTGACACCCGACACCCGCTGATCGCCGCCGCGACCCCGCTCCACGCTCCACCGGGTGTCACGGAAGGGGCCCGGTCAAGCTTGAGGGCGTCGCGCCCGGCTTGCTGGGCCCCTACCCACGTCGCCCGTGGAAACAAACCTGCCGAACCTTCGGACCTTCGGAGCGCAATCGATGACATCGACGCCACCCCCGCCCGGTCGGCCGCGCCCGCCGCGCACCGCAGCGGTCATCCCGGCGGCCGGGCGGGGCATACGGCTCGGACCGGGCGCCCCCAAGGCCCTCCGGTCGCTCGGCGGCACGCCCATGCTCATCCACGCCGTACGCGCCTTGGCGGCCTCCCGGACCGTCTCCCTCGTCGTGGTCGTCGCCCCGCCGGACGGCGCGGCCGAGGTCAAGCACCTCCTCGACGAGCACGCCCTGCCCGAGCGCACCGACTACCTGGTCGTGCCCGGCGGCGACACCCGCCAGGAGTCCGTGGGCCTCGGACTCGACGCGCTGCCCGAGGACATCTCCGTCGTCCTGGTCCACGACGCCGCCCGCCCGCTGGTGCCGGTCGACACGGTGGACGCGGTCGTCGAGGCCGTACGGAACGGGGCGCCGGCCGTCGTTCCCGCGCTGCCGCTCACCGACACCGTCAAGGAGGTCGGGCCCGCCGAGGTGGCCGGCGAGCCGGAACCGGTGCTCTCCACCCCCGTACGGGCCAGGCTGCGCGCGGTCCAGACCCCGCAGGGCTTCGACCGGGACACGCTCGTACGGGCCCACGCCGAGGTCGCACTCGACGGCGAGGGCGCCACCGACGACGCGGGCATGGTCGAACGCCTCGGCAAGCCGGTCGTCGTCGTACCCGGCCACGAGGAGGCGTTCAAGGTGACCCGGCCGCTCGACCTGGTGCTGGCCGAAGCGGTACTCGCCCGCAGGAGGGCCAACGATGGCTTCTGAGACCCCCGGCGCACCCCCCGCCGCGGCCCCCGGCGCCCCCGTCATCCCGCTCGTCGGGATCGGCACCGACATCCACGCCTTCGAGGAGGGCCGCGAGCTCTGGTGCGCGGGCCTGAAGTGGGAGGGCGAGGGCCCCGGCCTGGCCGGCCACTCCGACGCCGACGTCGTCGCGCACGCCGCCTGCAACGCGCTCTTCTCCGCCGCCGGCCTCGGCGACCTCGGGCAGCACTTCGGCACCGGCCGCCCCGAGTGGTCCGGCGCCGCCGGCGTGACCCTGCTCACCGAGGCCGCCCGGATCGTCCGCGCCGAGGGGTACGAGATCGGGAACGTCGCCGTCCAGGTCGTCGGCGTACGCCCGAAGATCGGCAAGCGGCGCGACGAGGCGCAGAAGGTGCTGTCCGCCGCGGTGGGCGCCCCGGTCTCGCTCTCCGCCGCCACCTCGGACGGCCTCGGCTTCACCGGCCGCGGCGAGGGGCTCGCGGGGATCGCGACAGCGCTGGTGTACCGGGCGCGCTGACGCACGCCGGCGCCGCCACACCGCCGCCGTCAGGCCGTACGGGACGCTTTGTCACCCGTACGGCCCAACGGCGTCGACAAGTAGGGCGACGCGGGAAGGAAACAGAGAGTCCGCGAGGTTGGGGGGTAGGAGAACTTGAACCACGCCGGCCACCAGGAGGACGTACGTCATGACCGCCGCACTCTCCACCGAGCTCAAGAACCTTCTCGACACCCCGGTCTTCGTCAACATCGCCACCATCCAGCCGGACGGCAGTCCGCAGGTCTCCCCGGTCTGGGTGAAGCGCGACGGCGACGACGTCCTGATCTCCACCACGGTCGGCCGCCGCAAGGAGAAGAACCTCCGCCGCGACCCGCGCGTCACCGTCGTCGTCCAGCCGGCCGACAACCCCTACTCCTACGCCGAGATCCGGGGGCAGGCGGAGCTGACCACGGAGGGCGGCCAGGAGCTGATCGACGAGCTGTCGGTGAAGTACACCGGCAAGCCGTACGGGGAGTTCAACCCGAACTCCGGCCAGGACGACCCCCGGGTCGTGGTCCGGATCACGCCGCGCAAGGTCGTCGGCAGCATCTGAGCGCATCCGCCGGCCCGAAAGGGCCGGCGAAAGCCCCGGGCGCGCCCCGGAACAAGCTCCCAACGCCCCCGGAGCGCCCCGAAAGAGCCGCCCCGCGCCCCTTGCCGAGCCGCTCGGACCAGCCGGTATCAGAAAGTTGTCCCCGCGATCGTCCAAGGGTCGCGGGGCACTGGTGTCGGCCTACTACCCTTGAGTCGTGACTATTCGCCTGCACGACACCAGCGCCCGGCAGATCCGTGACTTCGTCCCGCTCACGCCGGGCTGCGTCTCGATCTACCTCTGCGGCGCTACCGTCCAGGCGGCACCGCACATCGGGCACATCCGTTCCGGGCTGAACTTCGACATCATGCGCCGCTGGTTCGCCTACCGCGGCTACGACGTGACGTTCATCCGGAACGTCACCGACATCGACGACAAGATCATCAGGAAGTCGGCCGAGCAGGGCCGCCCCTGGTGGTCGATCGGGTACGAGAACGAGCGCGCGTTCAACGACGGCTACGACGCGCTGGGCTGCCTGCCGCCCACCTACGAGCCCCGTGCCACCGGCCACATCACCGAGATGATCGAGATGATGCGCGGCCTCATCGAGCGCGGCCACGCCTACGAGGCCGACGGCAACGTCTACTTCGACGTCCGGTCCCTCCCCGGCTACCTCTCCCTCTCCAACCAGGAGCTGGACGATCTGCGCCAGCCCTCCGGCGAGGGCGAGACCGGCAAGCGCGACCAGCGGGACTTCGCCATGTGGAAGGCGGCCAAGGAGGGCGAGCCCAGTTGGGAGACCCCCTGGGGCCGCGGCCGCCCCGGCTGGCACCTGGAGTGCTCGGCCATGGCCCACAAGTACCTGGGCTCGGCCTTCGACATCCACGGCGGCGGCATCGACCTGATCTTCCCGCACCACGAGAACGAGATCGCCCAGGCCAAGGCGTACGGCGACGAGTTCGCCGACTACTGGGTGCACAACGCCTGGGTCACCATGGCCGGCGAGAAGATGTCCAAGTCGCTCGGCAACTCCGTCCTCGTCAGCGAGATGGTCAAGCACTGGCGCCCCATCGTCCTGCGCTACTACCTGGGCACTCCGCACTACCGCTCGATGATCGAGTACAGCGAGGAGTCCCTGCGCGAGGCCGAGTCCGCGTTCGCGCGGATCGAGGGCTTCGTCCAGCGCGTCACCGAGAAGGCCGGGGAGACCGTCGCCCCCGCCGCCGAGGTGCCGCCCGCCTTCGCCGAGGCGATGGACGAGGACCTGGGCGTGCCGCAGGCCCTCGCGATCGTCCACACCACGGTCCGCCAGGGCAACAGCGCGCTCGCCGCCGACGACAAGGAAGCCGCCGTCGCCCGTCTCGCCGAGGTCCGGGCCATGCTCGGCGTCCTCGGACTCGACCCGCTGGACGAGCACTGGGCGGGCGAGGGCGACCGGGGCGAGGATCTGCACGGCGTCGTCGACACCCTCGTACGCCTGGTCCTCGACCAGCGGCAGTCGGCCCGCGCCCGCAAGGACTGGGCCGCCGCCGACGCCATCCGCGACCAGCTCAACCAGTCCGGACTCGTCATCGAGGACAGCGCCAGCGGTCCCCGGTGGACACTGGGACCGCGCTGAGCCGCACCCTTGTGAACAGCACAGTTGTGCCGCCCGGCGATCCGGGCGGCACACTTGTCCTCATACGTACGCACGTCTGAAAGCAACGAAACAGGTAGGTCATGGCCGGGAACAGCCAGCGCAGGAACCGCCGCACGTCCAACAAGAAGGGCATGCAGGTCGGCAGCGGTGGTCAGCGACGCCGTGGTCTCGAAGGCAAGGGACCGACGCCGCCCGCCTCCGCCCGCAAGGGACACAAGAAGAACCGGGTCGCCAACGCCCAGGCCAAGCAGGCAGCCGCCCGCCGCCCCGCGCCCCGGCGCGGCGGTGTGAAGGGCACCTCGGAGATGGTCGTCGGCCGCAACCCGGTCTACGAGGCCCTGCGCGACGGTGTGCCCGCCGTCACCCTGTACGTCCAGCAGTACATCGACAACGACGAGCGCGTCCGCGACGTGCTCAAGCTCGCGGGCGACCGCGGCACCATCAACCTGATGGAGGCCCCGCGCCCCGAGCTGGACCGGATGACGAACGGCCTGAACCACCAGGGCCTCGTCCTCCAGGTCCCGCCGTACGAGTACGCGCACCCGGACGACCTGCTCGTCGCCGCGCAGGACAACCACGAGGACCCGCTGATCGTCGCCCTCGACGGCGTCACCGACCCGCGCAACCTCGGCGCGATCGTCCGCTCGGTCTCCGCGTTCGGCGGCCACGGCGTCGTCGTCCCCGAGCGCCGCGCGGCCGGCATGACCGCCGGCGCGTGGAAGTCCTCGGCCGGCACCGCGGCCCGCACCCCGGTCTCCCGGGTCACCAACCTGACCCGCGCCCTGGAGGGCTACCAGAAGGCGGGCCTCACGGTCGTCGGCCTCGCCGCCGACGGCGAGCACACGGTCGAGGACCTTCAGGAGCTGGCCGGCCCGGTCGTCATCGTCATCGGCAGCGAGGGCAAGGGCCTCGGCCGCCTCGTCGGCGAGACCTGCGACTACCGCGTCCGGATCTCCATGCCGGGCGGCGCCGAATCGCTCAACGCCGGTGTCGCGGCGGGCATCGTGCTGTACGAGGTGGCGCGCCGCCGCGGCTAGCGGAACCGGACGTCCGTACGGCGTTCGCGCGAAGACCACCTCGGCAACGGGCCCGCCCGCTCACCGAGTTGACGCGCGAACGCCGAACAGATTTCCAGGATGCCCGAGTTTGGCCGGATCTTGACGGGTCTCGGACACATCGGGCCTGTCAAGGCAGTGTCCTAACCACCCGTCACTCGGTTAGATGAGTGTGGACACCAGAACGCCTCGGTTCGACGAGCAACCCGCCCTGAGCATGACCAAGGTGGACAGCGACCCCGCGCAGGTCATCGTCAACCACGCCAGCTTCCGGGTGCAGCTCGCCCCGGGTCAGCGCGCACGGCTGCGCGGTCTCGCGGACACCGCCCGCATCCCCGCCATGAGCGGTGCCGGAGCCGGCGGCGGCCGCAGGCGGGCACCGGTCGTCTGGAGCGGCAGATCGGCCCCGGGCGACCCCGGCGCCACCGGCCTCCTCCAGGCCGTACGCAACTCCACCGCGGGCCACCTCGACACCGCGCTCACCGCCGGAGCCGCGGACGGCCTCGCGGCGGGCGCGACCCAGGTCATCCCGCTCCTGGAGGAGACCCAGCCCAACCCCGTACTGACCGCCCCGCAGCAGCCCGGACGCACCGGCCCGCTCCTGCCGCCCATGCGCCAGGCCGTCGGCGCGTACGACTCCTTCGACGACGCGCCGGCCCCCACCGTCACCGGAGCCGGCCCCGACGGTGACGACGACGGCTACGAGGAGAGCACCGAGGCCCGCGCCCGCCGCCACGGCAACGACCCCGTCCGCCACGCCTACTACCCCGGCCACCGGATGAACCTCGGCGTCGTCCTGCTCCCCATGCGGGTCCTCCTCGGCTTCATCTCCATCTACGCCGGCATGGGCAAGCTCTGCGACCCCGTCTACTTCGACGGCGGCGAGCGCGGCTCCATGGTCAAGTGGCTCACCTCGCTGCACCCCTGGGCGCTCGCCGAACCGCTCCGCGACTTCGCGCTCTCCCACCCGGTCGGCGCCGGACTGACCGTCGCCTTCCTCCAGGTCGTCGTCGGCGTCCTGACCGTCCTCGGCCTCTGGCAGCGCGTCGCCGCCTCCGTCGGCGCCCTGCTCTCCGCCGCCCTCCTGGTGACCGTCAGCTGGCGCACGGTCGCCGTGTACGACGCGCCCGACATCATCCTGCTGGCCGCCTGGAGCCCGCTGATCATCGCGGGCGCCCCCGTCTACTCCGTCGACGGACGGCTCGCCGGAGAGGCCTGGCGCACGCTCGGACCGCGCTCCGAGATCTGGGACCTGCGCCGCCGCGTCCTGCGCCGCGGAGGCGTCGTCGCCTCCGTCGTCATCGGCCTCACCCTCCTCATCGGCTCCATCCTCGGCGGCGCCGTCCGCTCGGCCGAGGTCGTCACCGTCCCCGGCCGCAATGACTACCCCACCAACCAGCTCCCCGGCCAGCCGCTCCCCCAGGAGTCCACCGGCGAACGCCAGGCCTCCCGTACGCCCGAGGGCCAGGAGCGCACCCCCGAGCCCACCAGCTCCGGCGCCCCCACCACCCCCGCCACCGGCGGCCAGGCCACCACCCCCGACGCCACCCGCGAATCCGGCGGCGGCCAGAGCGCCGGCACCGGCAACGACACCCAGCCCAGCCAGACCCAGGGCACCGGCCAGGAACCCCCGCCCCAGACCACCCCCCAGCAGCCCCCCGCGGCCACCAGCGCCGGACCCACCTCCTCCGGCTCCACCGGCGGTGACGGCTCCACCGGCGGCGGCGCCGAACCCGAGGCCCCGCCCGCCACCGGCGGCGAAGGCGCCGACCCGGGCGGCTCCACCGGCGGCGGTCGCAACCCCATCGGCGGCCTCCTCGGCTGACCGCAGCGGCACACGGCGAAAGGGGCGGCCCCCACCCGGGCATCGGGTGGGGGCTGCCCCTCTTCGACGTGCGCAGGCGTCAGCCGCCGCCCTGCGCGCCCAGCTCGCGCGCCGCCTCTGTCAGGTCCTTCGCCGTGTCGATCGCCCGCCAGTACGCCCCATGAGGCAGCGGATACCCCGCCAGCCGCCGCTCCCGGGCCAGCCGCGGGAAGGTCGTCCGCTCATGGTCACCCTGGTCCGGCAGCATCCCCGTGAAGGCCGGCGAGAACACGTACACACCCGCGTTGATCAGATACGGCGAAGGCGGCGACTCGATGAAGTCCGTGATGTGCCCGAACGCGTCCGTCTCCACCGCACCCCACGGAATCCGGGGCCGGGCGAGAGCCAGCGTGGCGGTGGCGTCGCGCTCCGCGTGGAACGCGGCCATCTCGCGCAACGAGAAGCGCGTCCAGATGTCGCCGTTCGTCGCGTACCAGGGCTGCTCCGGATAGGGCAGCCGCTGCGCCGCGTACTTCAGCCCACCGCCACGGCCCAGCGGCTCCTTCTCCACCACCGTCGTGACCCGCAGCGGCAGCACGGCGGACTCCAGCCACTGCTGGAGCACCTCGGCGAGGTGGCCGCAGGAGACCACGGCATCGGTCACGCCCTCGGCGGCCAGCCAGGACAGCTGATGGCCGATGATCGGAGTCCCGGTCCCCGGGATCTCCACCATCGGCTTGGGACGGTCATCGGTGTACGGCCGCAGCCGCGATCCCTGGCCACCGGCGAGGATCACGGCCTGCGTCGGATACGTATGCATGGCACGCACGATATGCGGTGCGGGCGCGCAGAAGCCGCCGTTGCCCGACTACGGCCGGGCGACGGCAGCTCCTGTACGGGGGAGTGGCTCAGCTGAACTGAGCGACCCCGGAGGCGAACGAGGTGTCGCAGACGGGACGGGAGAAGCGCTGCGCGCGCGACGGGCCGTACTGCTCGACCGCGGCCTTGCCGAGTGCCTTCGCGATCGACATGCAGTGGCGTGCGAGCGAGGGGCGCTGCTCGACGGCGCGCTGGAGGCCCGTCAGCGCGGTGCCCGGGTCCTTCTCCTGGAGCTCGACGAGCAGCTTGTCGCGCAGGATGTCCTGGGCGGCGCGGGGCTTCGCGGGCTTGGACACGGTCTCCGAGGAGGCGGCCAGCAGCGTGGAGTCTTTGTCCGATCCCGCCCACGGAACACTGCTGACCGCGAGGGTCCCGGAGAGCACCATGACGACGGGCAGGACGAGGGCGAAGGATCGGCCGATGCGCCGAGCGGTGTGGGTCACGCAGCGAGCGTAGCGGTCGGTGGTGGTGTGATGACATTTCGTCACCCCTCCGGGGGATGGTTCGACGCGTCCTTTCGAATGCCAAGTTGACGAAGCAGGGGGAAATGCCCTGTGTGCCGGGGTATTTGATGCGGCTCGGCACTGAAACCTCAACACGCTCCCGAGCACGCAAACGGCCCCGCGCCCCCGGGAAGGGGAGGCGGGGCCGACAAGCCTGACGGGGTCAGTTGGTGAGGCGTTCACCGGTCGAGGTGGCGAAGACGTGCAGCTCGTCCGGGCGCGGCACGACGTGCAGCTCGGTGCCCTTCTCCGGCACGGCACGGCCGCCGACACGGACGACCAGGTCCTTGTGCTCGCCGCCGACCTGCGCGGCACCGTAGACGAACCCGTCGGCGCCGAGCTCCTCGACGACGTTCACGGAGACCGCGAGACCGGCCGGCGCGTCCGAGGAGTCCTTGGTCAGGGCCTTCGCGGCGGCGCCGCCGTGCTCGACGATGTCGAAGTGCTCGGGGCGGATGCCGACCGTGACGGTCGTGTCACCGCGGTCCGCGGCGGCGGACAGCGCCTCACGGGAGACCGGGACGACGCTGTTGCCGAACTTCACGCCACCGTCGGTGATCGGGACCTCGACCAGGTTCATCGCGGGGGAGCCGATGAAGCCGGCGACGAAGAGGTTGGCCGGCCGGTCGTACATGTTGCGCGGCGAGTCGACCTGCTGGAGCAGCCCGTCCTTCAGCACCGCGACCCGGTCGCCCATGGTGAGGGCCTCGACCTGGTCGTGGGTGACGTACACGGTGGTGATGCCGAGGCGGCGCTGGAGCGAGGCGATCTGCGTACGGGTGGAGACACGGAGCTTGGCGTCGAGGTTCGACAGCGGCTCGTCCATGAGGAAGACCTGCGGCTCCCGCACGATGGCCCGGCCCATCGCCACACGCTGCCGCTGACCACCGGAGAGCGCCTTCGGCTTGCGGTCCAGGTAGTCGGTGAGGTCCAGCATCTTGGCGGCCTCTTCGACCTTCGCCCGGATGTCGGTCTTGTTCACACCGGCGATCTTCAGCGCAAAGCCCATGTTGTCCGCGACGGACATGTGCGGGTAGAGCGCGTAGTTCTGGAACACCATGGCGATGTCCCGGTCCTTCGGCGGCAGGTGCGTGACATCGCGGTCACCGATGCGGATGGCACCGCCGTTGACGTCCTCAAGACCCGCGAGCATGCGAAGGGAGGTCGACTTGCCACAACCGGAAGGACCGACGAGGACGAGGAACTCACCGTCCGCGATGTCGATCTCGAGCTGGTCCACAGCCGGCTTCGTGGAGCCGGGGTAGACGCGGGACGCCTTGTCGAACGTGACACTGGCCATGCTGAATCTTCTCCTCCACCGGCAGGAACGTGCCGGACGATCCGAGTAGGGAGTGGTCTGGTCCACTTGAGTGGACCTGCCGTGACGCTACCTGGCGTTTCCCGATCTGTCAGTAGCTCACGGCACAGGGAAATCACGGACGGGCCGGGTGCGCGGTTGGATACACTGCTCCGGCACGCCTCCTTAGCTCAGCTGGCCAGAGCAACGCACTTGTAATGCGTAGGTCGTCGGTTCGAATCCGACAGGGGGCCCGGTGGGAAGCCCAGGTCAGATCCATTCTGACCTGGGCTTTCTTGCTTCTTCCCGACGGTGCTCGATGGTTCTAGGCCGAGCTCTTGGCGCCGATCGTCAGCTCGACCTCGCCTGATGCCGTTGCCGTGAACTCGCGGACGGTCCAGGTGTGGGCCGCGATGGCTGTGCCCGCGCCTGTTGTGTACGCCGGGACGTTGAGCACAGGGGGTTCCGTGTGCAGTTCCGCGTCCGTGGCCGCTCCGTCGGGGAAGCGGAGGTAGAGATCGAGCCGGTGCGGGGCCGTGGCGAAGGCGGTGGGGTCGGGGAGGTCCTGGAGGTGGCAGCGGGCGCCTGGGAAGAGGTGGGTGTGGCTGCAGATCGCCAGGAATGTGGTGGCGTCGTTCGGGTCCATGCGGGGGCTCCCGGAGTGGGTGGTGGGGTGGCGGTACGGCAGTGTCCGGTTCTGCCTACAGGGTCCGGTCAGCCGGGGCCGGCCGCACGCCGTGTCGTGCGGCCGCTCTCCGTGGACTCCGCGACCTCCCACAGGGTCAGGCAGTGGCCGGGCGTTCGTCGGCCGGGCGGCAGAGGTCCTCCACCACCCGGCGCGGTGGCAGCGTCGTACCCGTGAGGCAGCGGTACCAGGAGGGCCTGCTGTAGGTGGTCCGCTCCGCCAGGCCGGCCAGGCTCAGGCCGGTGCGGTCCTGCGGTTCGCGCGGGGCCGCCGCGAGGCAGGTGCGTTCCGGGGGCGGTGTTCCGGGTGCGGGTGCGGGTGCGGATGCGCGTGTGCATGTGCGACGCCGTTGCCGGACCGCGGCGGCGATCTCGTGCGGTGCGGGCAGCCGCGCCGGATCCTCTCCGGCGATCGGGGCCATGGCGTCCACGGCGTCGTGCGGCGGCAGGGTCCTGCCGCCGAGATACCGCTCCCGCGACGTCGTGCTGTACCCCGTCTTCGCGTCCGGGGTCCCGGTCGGGGGCCCCGGGCATCTGCCGGAGCGAACACGTTCTTCGGGAGGAGGCGGTTCCCGTTCGTGAACTCTTTTGCTCAAGCCCCCTGATGGGCCCGTGTCGGTGCGGTGGCGGGCGCGGGCGGTTCGAGCGGCGGCCTCGCCGTTCGTACGGGGATGAGCGCGGCCACCGCCGCCGCTGCCAGGCCCACACCGCAGCCGATCAGCATCGCCGCGCGGAAGCCGTTCTCCGAGGCGAGCGGGAAGCCGCCGAAGTCGGTCGTCATGCGGGCCAGGACCACGCCGATGACGGCCGCGGCGAACGATGTGCCGATGGAGCGCATCAGGGCGTTGAAGCTGTTGGCGGAGGCGGTCTCTGACGGGGGGACCGCGCTCATGATGAGGGCCGGCATGGCTCCGTACGCGAAGCCGACGCCCGAGTTGCAGACGAGGGTGACCAGCAGCAGGCTCCACGGGGAGCCGGAGCCGATCAGGGGGACGGAGAGGCCGTAGCCGGCGGCGATGAGGAGGCTGCCGACGGTCAGGGTGACCTTGGGGCCCTTGGCGGCGGAGAGCTTCGCGCCGAGCGGGGACATCGCCATCATCATCAGTCCGGCCGGGGCCATCCACAGGCCCATCGCCAGCATCGACCGGCCCAGGCCGTAGCCCGTCGCCTCGGGGAGCTGGAGCAGCTGGGGGACGACGAGGGACTGCGCGTACATCGCGAAGCCGACCAGGACCGAGGCCGTGTTCGTCATCAGGACCTGCGGGCGGGCGGTCACGCGGAGGTCGACGAGCGGGTCGCGCAGACGGAGTTCCCACCAGCCCCAGGCGGGCAGGAGGACGAGCGCGGTGGCGAAGAGGGTGAGCGTCGTGGCGCTGCCCCAGCCCCAGTCGGCGCCCTTGGAGACGGCGAGGAGGAGGGCGATCAGTGCGGCGCCGAGGCCGATGGCGCCGGGCAGGTCGAAGCCGCCGCGCCCGGCGGCGGGGCGGTCCGCCGGGACCAGGGCGGCGATCAGTGCGCCGACCGCGAGGGCCAGTACGGCGACGACCCAGAACAGCACCCGCCAGCTGGTGTTCTCCGCGATCGCGGCGGCGAACGGCAGGCCCAGCGCGCCGCCCACGCCCATCGACGCGCTCATGACCGCGATGGACGGGCCGAGCTTCTCCGCCGGGACGACGTCCCGCAGCAGGCTGATGCCGAGCGGCACCACGCCCATGCCGAGGCCCTGGAGGCCGCGTCCGGCGATCATCGGGATGACGGAGGAGGACAGTGCGCAGACCGCCGAGCCGAGGACCAGCGGTACGAGGGAGACGAGCAGCATCCGCCGCTTGCCGTACATGTCGCCGAGCCGTCCGGCGACGGGCGTGGAGACGGCCGCGGCCAGCAGGGTGGCGGTGATGACCCAGGAGGCGTTGGACGCGGAGGTGTCGAGCAGGGTCGGCAGCTGCGCGATCAGCGGCACCACCAGCGTCTGTGTGAGCGCCGCCACGATGCCGGCGAAGGCCAGGATGCCGACGATGGAGCCGGGGTGGGCGGTGGGTGCCCCCGGGGAGGCTGGTGCGTGCGGTGGACTCTCCACGGGGTGTCTCCGTTCTCGGCCCTCGCGCGTTTCGGTCGGGCTGTTCGGTTATGCAAGATACATGGAATGTGCATCATGCACAGCTTGTGTAGCGTGCATATTCATCGTGATATACCTGTACGCGTGGACATGCACCTCGACCGGATCGAACGCGAGACCATGCTGCTCGGCCGGTACATGCACCTGCTCACCCCGCGTGTGGAGTGGCGGCTCGACCGCAGCGCCTACATCCTGCTCAGCCGGATCGAGGTGGAAGGCCCCATGTCCATCAGCCAGCTCGGCGAGGCCTTCGGTCTGGACGCCTCCACCCTCAACCGGCAGACCGCCGCGATGCTCCGCGCCGGTGTCGTCGAGCGCATCCCGGATCCCGACGGGGGCATCGCCCGTAAGTTCGCCATCACCGACGAGGGTGCGCGCCGGCTCGACAGCGACCGTGAGCGGAACGTGGCGGGGCTGGCGAAGGTCATGGCCGACTGGACGCCCGAGGAGGCCGAGCAGCTCGCCGCCTCGCTCAGCCGGCTGAACCTCTCCATCGAGCGTCTCGACGGGCGGCCCTGGCCGCGCGACTGAGCCTGCGCTGGTGTACTGGACGTACCGGACCCGGACAGGGATGGGGATGGATGCCCATGAGCCGCCGCCACCGTCGTCTTCGTACGCTGCCCAGGGTGCTGACCTGTGCCGGGGCCGCCGCCTTGCTGACCACCGGCTTCGTCGCCGCCGCGCCCGCCGACCGCACCGGACCCCGTACCGAAACCGCCGTCCTCGCGATTCCCGCCATCGGTGTCGCGGACCTGGACGTCGTGCCGTACGAGGGGACCACCGACGACGTGCCCGGCAGCCGGATCCAGGACCGGGGCGTGGCCTCCAGTCCGTACGGGGAGGAGGGCGGGGTCGGGCCGGGAGATGTCGGCAACTACCTCGTCACCGCGCACCGGCTGAGCGCCGGGGGTGTGCTGCGGGAGCTGCCGGATCTCGGCAAGGGCGATCCCGTGTACGTGGTGGAGGACGGCACCCGGTACACGTACGAGATCACCGCGACCCGGCAGACCTCCTTCCGCAGTGAGCGTTCGCTGGCCGAGCAGCGGGCCGAGGTGCCGGGGCGGACCGGTGCCGAGCCGTCCCGGGCCATGATCACGATCTCGACCTGTGCGACGCCCGAGGACGACGCGGCCGGGAACTTCTGGCGGGACGGTCTCGGCAATCCGGAGCACCGGATCGACAAGGTGGGGGTGCTGGTGGCCGAGAGCCCTGAGCCGTAGGCCGGTCTCAGTGGCGGCCCGAGATGCGGTCCGCCGCCTTCGCGACCGGGTCGGTGCCGGGGCGCGGTGAGGTGCTCTCGCGGCGGTCGGCGCCTCGGTAGGCCGCGTACAGGCCGTGGACGCCGAGCCAGCGGAAGGGTTCCGGTTCCCAGCGGCGGACCTTGTGGTTGACCCAGGGGAGCGTGGTCAGGTCGGTGGGGCCGGCCTGGCCGGAGTCCTGCTGGATGAGGTCGCGCAGGGTGCGGGCGGCGAGGTTGGCGGTGGCGACGCCGGAGCCGACGTACCCGCCCGCCCAGCCGAGCCCGGTGGAGCGGTCCAGGGTGACGGTGGCGCACCAGTCGCGGGGGACGCCGAGGACGCCGGACCAGGCGTGGTCGATGCGGACGCCCGCCGTGGTCGGGAAGAGGCGGACCAGCAGGTCGCGCAGGGCGGCGATGGTGGCGGGCTGGGTGCGGCCGTCGTTGTCGGTGGCGGAGCCGTAGCGGTAGGGGTAGCCGCGGCCGCCGATGGCGATGCGGTCGTCGGCGGTGCGCTGGGCGTAGAGGTAGGCGTGGGCCATGTCGCCGAGGGTCTCGCGGCCTTCCCAGCCGATGGTGTCCCAGATGCGGGCGGGGAGCGGTTCGGTGGCGATCATGGAGGAGTTCATCGGCAGCCAGGTCCGCTTGAGCCCCTTGAGGCCGGCCGTGAAGCCCTCGGTGCAGCGCAGGATGTAGGGGGCGCGGACCGTGCCGTACGGGGTGAGCGCGTGCTTGGGCTTGATCTCGGTGACCGGGGTCGACTCGTGGATCGTGACGCCGAGCGCCTCGACGGCGTCCGCGAGCCCCTTGACCAGCTTGGCCGGGTGCAGCCGGGCGCCGTGCGGGGTCCAGGTGGAGCCGACGGCTCCGGTGACGTGGACGCGTTCGGCGGTCTCGCGGGCGCCGCGCAGGACCCGGTCGGTCTCCCCGAAGGCGATCTCGACGCTGTGGAAGTCCTTGAGGCGGGCCAGCTGCGCCGGGGTGTGGGCCACCTCCAGGACGCCGCCCTGGTGGATGTCGGCCTCGATCTTCTCCTCTGCGGCGGTCCGGACGACCTCGCCGACGGTCTCGTTCATCGCCTTCTGGAGCCGTACGGCGGCGTCGTGGCCGTGGAGTTTCGCGTACCGCTCCCGGCCCGCGATCCCGTTGTACAGCCAGCCGCCGTTGCGGCCGGAGGCCCCGTAACCGCAGAACTTGGCCTCCAGCACGGTGATGTTGAGGAAGGGGACGGCCTTCTTCAGGTAGTACGCCGTCCAGAGCCCCGTGTAGCCGCCGCCGACGATGCAGACGTCGGCGCTCGTGTCGCCGGGCAGGGGTTCACGGGGGGCGGGTGTGCCCTCCTGCGCGTACCAGAACGATATGCCGCCGTTGACGGTACTGACGGTGCTCATGATGCCCCTGGGTCCCTGTCGGGTGTGACGGTGGTGCTCGGTGTGCCGCCGCGCCGGTTCTCCGTTGACGCCGAGCGTATGTGTGGCGGGACGTTACTGCGCGGCGGGGTGTTTCGTCTTCCGCGTCTTCCGGCGGGTGCGGGTGAGGGGGTAGCAGGCCAGGCCGGTCAGTACGGCGGTGAAGTGGCCCACGTCGGTGAAGGTGCGGCCGTCGGCGACCAGCGGGACGCCGTAGAAGACGAGGACGGCGAAGACGTAGACGTACGGCCAGGGGCGCGGGACGCGGTAGGTGAGGACGGCGATCACCCCGGCGAGGGCGTAGCTCACGCCGACGTCGAGGGTGGTGGTGGCCGACTGCGGGGCGTGCCCGTACCGGATGGCCCAGGCGAGGACGCCCTCGCTGACCAGCGTGGCCACGACGTGCGCGGCGACGGCGACCGCGAGCCAGCGCAGGGTGCCGAGCCAGTGTTCGGCGGTGGCGTGGAAGACGGTGAACAGGAGGGCGTACGGGAGCCAGCGGCCGCCGTCGATCCAGAAGGCGCTGGAGATCAGGACGCGGACGGGGTTCTGCGCGAGCTCGTGGAGGTTGGTGGAGCGGTCCCGCAGGAACTCGTCCTCGAAGGCGGGGGACATCCGGTGCAGGACGACGGTGGTGACGAAGAGGACCGCCAGCCAGATGTAGGTGCCGGGTGCGGTGGCGATCCAGCGGCGTACGGCGGTGGCGCGGAGGCCGGCGGGTTTCCCGTTGCCCTGGGTGGTGGGGGCCGGCCGTTTTCGGGGCATGGTCCGATTGACGCACGCCCCTAGGATCCTTGGCGTGATTGACATCCCGGACGAGCTGATCGCCTCTCAGTACGCATTCAACGGCCCGGCCGGACGGGCCTTCGTCGCCGCGTTGCCGGGCCTCGCCGGACGGTTCCTGGAGGAGTGGGGGCTGCGGCGGGACGGGGCCGTGATGTACGGCATGTGTGCGCTGGTCCTGCCGGTGGTGCGGGAGGCGGACGGGGTGCCGGCCGCGCTGAAGCTCCAGTTGGTGGACGAGGAGACGGCGGGCGAGCCGGTCGCGCTGCGGGCGTGGGGTGCGGCGGGAGCCGGGGCGGTGGAGGTGCTCGGCCATGATCCGGAGACCGGGGCGCTGTTGCTGGAGCGGCTGGACGAGGGGCGGCCGTTGTCGGGGGTGGCTGCCGGTGCCGGTGCCGGTGCCGGTGCTGGTGTGAGTGGTGTGGTTGACGTGGCCGGGGTGCGTGCGGCGGTGACGGTGCTCGGTGCGGTGCTGGCCCGGCTGGCGGCGGTGCCCGCGCCGGCGGGGCTGCGGACGCTGGGCGATGCGGTGGAGCGGATGCTGGCGGCGGCTCCGGGGGTGGTGGAGCGGCTGGCGGACGAGGAGGAGCGGCGGCTGCTCGCGGACTGCGTGGCGGCGGTGCGGGAGGTGGCGGGTGAGCCGGGGGACCGGCTGCTCCACTGGGACCTGCACTACGACAACATCCTGGCCGGGCGCGCGGACTCGGGGCGGGCGGGGGAGTGGGTGGCGCTGGACCCGAAGCCGCTGGCGGGGGACCCGGGGTTCGAGCTGTTCCCGGCGCTGGACAACCTGTTCGACCCCGGTGAGGTGGTGTGGCGGTTCGACGCGTTGACGGAGGCGCTGGGCCTGGAGCGGGACCGGGAGCGCGCGCGGGCCTGGACGCTGGGGCGGGTGCTCCAGAACGCGGTGTGGGCGGTCGGGGGCGGGGAGCGGCGGATCGCGCCGGATCATGCGGAGATCGCGCGTAGATTGCTGCGGATGCGGTGACGGGTGTTGCGGGTGCGCCACCCGGAGGACCTGTACGTCCGTCCGGACCGGCGCGGCGGCGGCCACGGCAAGGCGCTGCTGACCGAGCTGGCGCGGATCTGCGTGGAGCGCGGGTACGAGCGGCTGGAGTGGTCGGTGCTGAACTGGAACGCCCCGTCCATCGCGTTCTACGAGTCCCCGGGCGCGCGGCCGCAGGACGAGTGGACGGTGTACCGGCTGACGGACGGGGCGCTGGCGCGGCTGGGAGCCTGAGAAGGCTGATTCCTGATGGCTTACGGCTCCGGCACCACCTTGCCGATCGTGCCGCGCGTCTCCAGGGTGCGGAGGCCGCCACCGCGTCCGGTCAGCTGAGGGCCGAGGACGGAGGCGGAGGTGATGGCGCGTTCGGCCAGTTCCTCCGCGGTGAAATCGACGGTTCCGGCGACCTCGCGGCCGGGGGTGGTGGGAGCGTGGCGGGGCGGCGGGCTGGGCCTGGTGGGGCCCGGCGGGCTTGTGCCCTCGCCCTCGTGCCTCAGGTTTGGTTGAGGTCAACCCCGGATCCGGAGCGGCGGCCGGATGACCCTCCGGCGTCCTTCACGGCGAGCAGCGCGGCTTCGAGGCCGCTGGTGAAGGAGACCTCGCTGAGGAGTCCCGGGGCGGCGACCTGGTCGCCCGCCAGGAAGATCCCGTCGCCGCGGACGATCGCGGGCCGGTCCCGCCAGGTGGTGCCGGGGCGGTCGACGGCGCCGGTGCGGCCGTCGGCGAGGGCCTCGGAGCGCCAGGTGGTGCGTTCGCGCCAGCCGGGGAAGCCGAGGTCGAGGAGGTGCTCGGCGCGGGCGGTGCCTTCGGCCCTGGCCACGCCCGGGCCGACCGGGAACTGGCCCTGGATCAGCTGCTCCCCGGCCGGAGCGAGTCCGGGGTCCTGGGCGGTGAACCGTTCCAGCCAGCCCGGCGCGTCCAGGTCCGACACGATGAACGGGTCGCCGCGCCGGGTCCGTACGGCCAGGTCCACCAGGACGGTGCGGCCGCTCTCCCAGGTCAGCGACGCGTCGTCGAGGAGCACGCGGGCGGCGTCGAGGGAGGTGGCGACGGTGACCGGTCCGGTGCGGGCCAGCTCGCCGAGCGTACGGGTGTCGATGCGGGCGCCCGTCTCGACGGCCACGCCGAGGCTGCGGGCGTGGCCGGCCATCCGCTCGACGAGCCGCCCCCAGCCGCCGACCGGGTAGCGGGCCTCGGGCGGCAGCGAGGTGAGGCGGCTGAAGCGCTCCTGGACGAACCGGGCGGAGAGCGCGCCGGGGTCGTGGTGGAAGAGCGCGGCGGCGACGAAGCGGGCGGCGGCCCGGGCCCCCTCGTCCCCGGCCTGGCCGGCGGCCCACTCCTGGAAGGTGGCGTCCACCGGGGCCGTACGCGGGTCGCGGCGGGAGAGCCGCAGCAGGGCGGCGGGCGGCAGCGCGCGCAGCGCTCCGGCCCGCCGGAAGCGGAAGCGGAACCCTTCGAGGAGCGATACGGAGGCGACCGGGCCGAGCAGGCCGCGCCGGGCCAGCCAGGTGCAGAGCGGCCCGCGGTGGTAGAGGGCGTGCGGTCCCTCGTTCGTGCGGTACGGCCCGTCGGCGGTCCTGGCCCGCCCGCCGAGCGTCCGGTGGCTCTCGTACAGGGTGACCCGCGCGCCGGATTCGGCCGCGGTGATCGCGGCGGCGAGCCCGGCGAGGCCGCCGCCGATGACGTGGACGGGGGTGCGGGTGCTGCTCTGGGTGTGCTCCATGGCTGGAACTCCTTCGCCTCTTTGATGATGCGACGGATCGGAGGCGGCGGCGCGTGACATGTGGCCCGAGGCGTTGTCAGTGGTGTGCGTCACGATGGGGGCATGGCGACGAGTGCGGGCAGGACGACCAGGACGGCCAAGGCCAAGGGGGACACCATCGCGGCGGCGCGGCGCCCGGAGGTGCGGCTGCCGCCGCTCGTTCCGTACGACGGCGAGGGCCTGGAGCCGGACGGCGACTACGACGGGGTGCGGTTCGACGGCGTGGACCTGGCGGACGCGTCGGGGCGGGGCGCGCGGTTCATGGACTGCGCGCTGGAGGGCTGCGCCCTGGACCGTACGGAGCTGGCGCGGGCCCGCTTCATGGACTCGGTGCTGACCGGCGTACGGGGCGTGGGCACGGACCTCGCGGAGGCGTCGCTGCGGGATGTGGAGGTGGTGGACGCACGGCTGGGCGGGGTGCAGCTGCACGGGGCGGTGCTGGAGCGGGTGGTGGTGCGCGGCGGGAAGATCGACTACCTGAACCTGCGCAAGGCCCGGCTGAAGGACGTGGTCTTCGAGGGCTGTGTGCTCTCGGAGCCCGATTTCGGGGACGCGCACCTGGTGCGGGTGGAGTTCCGGGACTGCGTGCTGAAGCGGGCGGACTTCAGCGCGGTGCGGATGGAGTCGGTGGACCTGCGGTCGGTGGCGGAGCTGGACATCGCCCGGGGCGTGGACCGGCTGGCGGGCGCGGTGATCAGCCCGGCGCAGCTGATGGAGCTGGCCCCGGCGTTCGCGGCGCAGATCGGGGTGCGGGTGGAGGGGTGAGGGGCGGCGGGTCCGGGGTGAGGCGGTGCGCCCGGGTGCGCGGGTGAAGAGCGGGCCGCGCGGTCAGAGGCGGGGGAAGCGGGCCTGGAGGTCCCAGATCACGGGGTTGTCGGCGAGGCCGTCGTGCAGGTCGGCCAGGTCGGCGATCAGGTCGTGCAGGAAGTCACGGGCCTCGCGGCGCAGGAGCGAGTGGCCGAAGGTCAGCGGCGGCTCGTCGCCGGGCATCCAGTCCGCCTCGACGTCGACCCAGCCGAACCGCCGCTCGAAGATCATGACGTCCGACGACTCGGTGAAGTCCAGTTCCGCGTACTGCCGCCGGTGCGAGCGGTTGCCACGCGGGTCCTGGTCGATCTGCTCGACGATGTCGCACAGCGCCCACGCGAAGTCGAGCACCGGCACCCATCCCCAGGCTGTGGACACTTCGCGGTCCGCCTTGGTGTCCGCGAGGTAGACGTCACCGGAGAACAGATCGTGCCGCAGCGCGCGGACGTCCGCGCGGCGGTAGTCGGTCTGCGGGGGATCGGGGAAGCGGCGGGAGAGGGAGTAGCCGATGTCGAGCACGGATCGATGGTGTCATGCCGGGTCGGGCCGGGCTGACACGATCGATCCGTGCTCGAAGAGAGCTGACCGCGAGGTCTTGCCTTCGTGCGCGCTCCAACTTCTAGCGTGCCTCGGCATGGAGACCAACACACACCACAGGACACTGGGCCGCAGCGGTATCACCGTGAGCGCCCTCGGATTCGGCTGCTGGGCCGTCGGCGGGGAGTGGCACACCGCCGACGGTGAGCCGCTCGGCTGGGGCGCGGTGGACGACGACGAGTCGGTGCGGGCCGTGCGGCGCGCCGTCGATCTCGGGGTCACCTTCTTCGACACCGCCGACGCGTACGGCGCCGGTCACAGCGAACGGCTGCTCGGGAGGGCCCTCGGCAAGCGCCGCGACGACGTCGTCGTGGCCACGAAGTGGGGCAACACCTTCGACGAGAGCAGCCGCACCGCCCTCGGGCCGGACGACTCCCTCGCGTACGCCCGCCGGGCCCTCACCGCTTCCCTGCGCCGGCTGGACACCGACCACATCGACCTCTACCAGCTGCACATCTCCGAGGCCGACCCCGAGCAGGCCGCCCACCTCCGTGACCTGTGCGAGGAGTTCGTACGTGAAGGGCTCGTCCGCGCGTACGCCTGGAGCACCGACGACCCCGGCCGCGCCGCCGTCTTCGCGGACGGCCCGCACTGCGCGGCCGTCCAGCACCGGCTGAACGTGCTCCAGGACGCCCCCGAACTCCTCGCCCTCTGCGAGGCCGCGGACCTGGCGAGCATCAACCGCAGCCCGTTGGCGATGGGTCTGCTGACCGGCAAGCACCGCGCCGGGCGCGTTCTGGAGGCCGGGGACATCCGCAGCACGCCGCCCGCGTGGCTGCCGGGCTTCACCGCCGGCGGCGGGCCCGACCCGGAGTGGCTGCGGCGCGTCGAGGCCCTGCGGGACGTGCTGACGAGCGACGGCCGCACGCTCACGCAGGGCGCGCTCGGCTGGCTCTGGGCCCGCAGTCCGCGCACGATCCCCATCCCCGGGTTCCGTATGGTCGCGCAGGCCGAGGAGAACGCGGGGGCGATCGCGAAGGGGCCGCTCACCGCCGGGCAGCTGGCGGAGATCGACACGATCCTCGGACGCTGACCCCGGGGGGTGTCTCACGGCAGCAGCCGCTGCTCCTTCGCCACCGACACCGCGCCCGCCCGCGTGTCGACGCCGAGCTTGTCGTAGATCCTGCCCAGGTGGGTCTTGACCGTGGCCTCGCTGATGAACAGCGCGCGGGCGATGTCGCGGTTGCCGAGGCCCTGGGAGAGCTGGGCCAGGATGTCGCGTTCGCGGTCGGTGAGGGTGGGGCGGGGGCTGCGCATGCGGGCCATGACGCGGCTGGCGACCGGGGCCGAGAGCGTGGTGCGGCCTTCGGCGGCGGAGCGGATGGCGGCGAAGAGCTCCTCCGGGCGCTCCGCCTTCAGCAGATAGCCGGTGGCGCCCGCCTCGATGGCCCGGGTGATGTCGGCGTCGGTGTCGTACGTGGTCAGCACCAGGACGTGGACCGGGCCGGCGGCGGCGATGCGGCGGGTCGCCTCCACGCCGTCGATGCCGTCGCCGAGCTGGAGGTCCATGAGGACGACGTCCGGGGTGAGGCGGGCGGCGAGGACCACGGCCTCCTCGCCGCTGCCCGCCTCGCCGACGACCTCGATGTCCGGCTCGCTGCCGAGGAGGGCCAGCAGGCCGGCGCGGACGACCGCGTGGTCGTCGCAGAGGAGGATGCGTACGGGGGGCGTCTGCTGGCCTTGGCCGGTCATGCGAGGTCCTCCGTGGGGTGGCGCGGGGGGTTCTCCGTCGGGGTGAGCGGGATCTCGGCCGAGAGCACCGTGCCCTCGCCCGGCGCCGACTCGATCGTGAGCGTGCCGCCGAGCTGCCGCACGCGGGCCCGGATCGCCGGGAGGCCGTGGCCGCGTACGGTGCTCGCGGTGCCGCCCGTGCCGCCCGTGCCGCCCGTGGCGGTCGCGCGCGGGGCGCCGGGCTCCGGTGTGAAGCCGCGGCCGTTGTCGCCGATGTCCAGGACCACCCGGTCGTCCAGGTGGGTCAGGGTCAGCCCGGCGGCGGTGGCGCCGGAGTGCTCCGTTACGTTGGCCAGTGCCCCTTGCGCGATCCGCAGCAGCGCGGACTGCACCCGGTCCGGGAGCGGAGCGTGCGGGGCGCCCTCCACATGGCAGCGCACGGTGAGCGTTCCCTGTGCCTGGGCCGATTCGCGGGCCGCCAGTGCGTGCAGGGCCGCCTCCAGGCCGCCGCCCTCCGCCAGGTCGGCCGGGGCCAGGTCGTGGACGAAGCGGCGGGCCTCGGCGAGGTTGCGTTCCGCGATGCCCGTGGCCGTACGGACATGGCGGCGGGCCGCGTCCGGGTCGGCGGCCCACGTGCGGTCGGCTGCCTGGAGCAGCATCTGCTGGCTGGACAGGCCCTGTGCCAGCGTGTCGTGGATCTCCATGGAGAGCCGCTGGCGCTCGGCGAGGGTCCCTTCGCGCCGCTCGGTGGCGGCCAGTTCGCGCCGGGTGCGCAGCAGGTCGTCGATCAGCTCGCGCTGACGGGCCGCCAGTTCCCGTTGGCGTACGGCCTGCCGTTGCATATGCACGAACACGGCGGTGGCGACGGCCGCCACGGCCGGTGGGGCCAGCACCAGGTTCGGGTCGAAGCCGGTGGCCAGGCGCAGTTGCGCGGCCACCACGAAGGCGGTGAGCAGCGCCACCAGCGCGAGCGCCGCGCGCGGCGGCAGGATGCGCAGCCCGGTGTAGAACAACGGCACCGCGCACCAGGCGAAGCTCGGCGCGAGCACGACCAGCACCATCCAGACGGCGACCAGGACCCCGAGCCAGGTGAGCCGGCGCGGAGTGGGGCGCGAGCCGAGGACGGGGCCGAGCAGGTACAGCACCGCCAGCGTGATCGACAGGGCGATGATCCACGGCGTACGGGCCTCGCCCGGGTGCCGCATCAGGAACCGGGTCAGCGAGGCCCCGAGCAGCAGGAAGAACGCCGCGTGCATGAGGAGCGCGAGCCAGCGGGCGTCGGGGTCGGGGCCGGAGGCCGTACCGTCCGCCTCCGCTTCCCGTACACCCCTCCGGCGCTCCACCCTGTACCTCACGTCCCTACGTTCCCTCGTTGACCTGCACGGATCCCTCCATGGTGGCCCCATCCGACCACCCGCGCATCAACCGATCGGCCGACAGGGGCGTCAGCCGTCCCGCGCGCCGCTCGCAGCCGGTACGCCGACCGTACGGGGCCGGATCCGGCCGGAGGATCGATGGCAGAGAGCGAAACGCCGGGACCGTCATCGGGACGGGCCCGAAACCACCAAGGAGCCACCATGAAGAAGCTGTCGCTGCGGGCCCGCGTCCTCACCGGTACCGTCGCCGTCGCCGCCCTCGGGGCCGGGACCTTCGGCGCCGTCTCCGCGAACGCCTCCGCCCCGGCCGCCGCTCCCGCCGCCGCGGTCAAGGCCGACACGGGCAACCGGAACCTCCAGCAGAGCACGCACCTCACCGTGGCCGCCGCCACCAAGGCCGCCCAGGCCACGCTCGACGCCGCGAAGAAGGAGAACCAGCGCGTCTCGGTCGCCGTCGTCGACCGCAACGGCAACACCATCGTGACGCTCCGCGGCGACGGCGCCGGTCCGCAGTCGCCGGAGTCGGCGGTCAAGAAGGCGTTCACCGCCGTCTCCTGGAACGCCCCGACCTCCGAGCTGGTCAAGCGCCTGGAGCAGGCTCCCAACCTGAAGGACATCCCCGGCACCCTGTTCCTGGGCGGCGGCGCACCGGTCCAGGTCAAGGGCGCCCCGGTCGCGGGCATCGGCGTGGCGGGCGCGCCCAGCGGCGACCTGGACGAGAAGTTCGCCAAGGCGGGCGTCGCCGCCCTCGCCCGGTAATCACCTCAGCACCACGTACGGAACGGAGAGGCCCATGAACGCCCTCGATCACGCCCTGCTCACCGCCGCACGCACCGGCGACACCGACGGTGTGCGCACCGCGATCGAGGGCGGCGCGCGCGTCGACGTCCGCGACGAGGAGCTGCGCACCCCGCTCCTCCTCGCCGCGCTCGGCGACCATGTGGAGGCGGCCCGGCTGCTCGTGGCCGCCGGGGCCGACCCGGACGCGCAGGACCGGCGCGAGGACAGCCCGTGGCTGGTCACCGGGGTCACCGGCAGCGTCGCGATGCTGGACGTGCTGCTGCCGGCCGGGCCGGATCTGACCCTGCGCAACCGGTTCGGCGGCATCTCACTGATCCCCGCAGCCGAGCGCGGCCATGTCGCGTACGTACGGGAGGTCCTGCGCCGCACCGAAACCGACGTGGACCACGTCAACCGGCTCGGCTGGACGGCCTTGCTGGAGGCGGTGATCCTCGGTGACGGCGGCCGGGCGCACCAGGAGATCGTGGAGCTGCTGCTCGCGGCCGGCGCGTCTCCCGGGCTGCCGGACGGGGACGGCGTCACGGCGCTGAGCCACGCGGAGCGGCGCGGGTTCGCGGAGATCGCCGCGCTGCTGCGGGCCGCCGCGTGACCGGGCCCGTGACCGGCGCACGCGGGGCGCGGGCTGTCTCCGCCGCGGCCCCTTCCCGTACGCCGAGTACGCCGAGTACGCCCGGTACATCCCGCGGCTCCCGCGCGCGCCGGTTCACGCTGGCGCTCATCGCCGCCGCCGCGCTCGCCGGGTGCACGTCCGGCACGACGGAGGCCGCCCCCGATCCGACGGGAACGACCGCACCCACAACCACCGCTACCGCCACCCCGGCCTCCCCCGGCGCCACCGGCCGCACCCCCCGAGGCACCCTGCTCGTAGCCGACTTCGGCAGCGACACCGTCACCTTCGTCGACCCCGGCCGGGACGGGTCCGGGAAGGGCGGCGCCCCCATCGCCTCCCTCAAGGTCGGCACCGCCCCCTACGGCCTCGTCGTCGGTGCGGACGGGCGCGCCTGGGTCGCCACCGCCGAAGGCGTCGCCGTCGTGGACACGCAGCGGCGGATCCTGATCGGGACCGTCCCGTACGAGACGGAGAGCGGGCCCGTCACCACCGGCGAGTACCGGGGCGGCGGCATGGGCATCGCCCTGGCCCCCGACGGCCGGCACGTCTACGTCGGCGTCAACGTGCCGGACGGCAACGGCACGCTGGAGGTCATCGACACAGCGACCCGCGAGGTCACCGGCACCGCCCCGGTCGGCCGCCGGCCCTTCGACGTGGACGTCTCACCGGACGGCCGCGAGGTGTACGCCACCAACCACGACTCCTTCGACGTCACGGCGGTCGACGCCCGCACGCTCAAGACCCGGCGCATGGAGGTCGCCCCCTACGGCACCGAAGGCGGGCTCGGCTCCTGGCTGAAGCCGCACTACGCCGTCGTACGCCCCCAGGACGGCACCCTGCTGCTGCCGTTCGAAGGCGAGCGGCTCGCCGTTCTCGACCCGCGCACCGGCGAGGTGGCGATCGAGCGCATGACCGCCGACACCCACCAGCACGGCGCCGCCCTCGCTCCCGACGGCACCCTCCTCGTCGTCGGCACCGGCCCGATCGGCTCGGACGACGAGGACCCCTCGCTCACCGTCCGCGCACCCGACGGCACGGAGCGGATCGTTCCGCTGGAGGGGCCGCACGAGGACGTGGCGGTGTCGGCGGACGGCCGTACGGCGTACGTCACCGGCGGCTTCACCCGCGACGGCTACTGGAACGGGATCACCGTCGTCGACCTCGACAACGAGAAGAACGAGCCAGTACGGCTGGAAGCAGGCAACCGACCCCTCGGTATCGCCATCCTCTGAGGCAGAGCCGTCCGCCCGTCCCCCGGGGCGGGCGGCTCCTTGCCGTCCACAGCCGCACCGCTTCCGACGCCTGGAGGCGCCTAGGATCGACCGGTGAACCACCGCCTCCCGGCCGCCGCCACCCCCGCCTTCCTCCTCGCCCTCGTCCTCCTCGCCGCGGGCTGCTCCGGCGGCGTCGAGGGCACTCCGGGGGCCGCCGGACTGCGCGACCCGTACTTCCCGGGGCTCGGCAACGGCGGCTACGACGTCACCCACTACGGCCTGGAGCTCGACGTCGACCCGGCCGCGAACCGGCTGCGCGGCACGGCCACGATCACGGCCCGCGCCACGCAGGACCTGAGCGCCTTCCACCTCGACCTGGCCGGGCTCGACGTGGAGAGCGCCACCGTGGAGGGGCGTCCGGCGGCCGTGAACCGGGCGGGCCGTGAGCTGACGATCCGGCCGGGCGCCGCGGTGGAGGAACGGCTGCGCAAGGGGCGCACGTTCACCACTGTCGTGCGCTACTCCGGCTCTCCGCAGGCCATCACGGACGCCGACGGCGGCGAGGAGGGCTGGCTGCGGACGGCGGACGGCGCGGTCGCCCTCGGAGAGCCGGCCGGCTCCATGGCCTGGTTCCCCGGCAACCACCACCCGAGCGACAAGGCCGCCTACGACATCGAGGTCACCGTCCCCGATCCGCTGAAGGCCGTCTCCAACGGAGAGCTGGTCGCCCGCCGTACGGAGAACGGCCGTACCGCCTACCGCTGGCGCACCACCGAACCGATGGCGAGCTATCTCGCGACCGTCGCCGTCGGCAGGTTCACCACCGAGCAGTCGCGCACGCCCGACGGGATCCGGCTGTTCACCGCCGTGGACCCGGAGTCGGCGGCCGCGAGCCGGGACGTGCTGGACGAGATCCCGGCCGTACTGGCTTGGTCGGCCGAGAAGTTCGGCCCGTACCCGTTCACCTCCGCCGGCGCGATCGTGGAGCGCGAAGGCGACTCGGCGTACGCGCTGGAGACGCAGAACCGGCCCGTCTTCCCCGGCCCGCCCGACACCGCGCTCCTCGTCCACGAGCTGGCCCACCAGTGGTTCGGCAACTCCGTCACCCCGGCGACCTGGCGCGACCTCTGGCTCAACGAGGGCTTCGCCACGTACGCGGAGTGGCTCTGGGCCGCCGACCACGACGGCGTACCGGTCCGGGAGAGTTTCGACGAGGCGTACGCGGACGACGCCAACTGGGCCTTCCCGCCCGCCGATCCGCCGGGCGCCGCCGATCTGTTCGAGCCGCCGGTGTACGGGCGCGGCGCGATGGTCGTCCACCGGATCCGGCTCGCCATCGACGACGACGCGGCGTTCTTCGCGCTGGTCAAAGGGTGGACGCAGGCGCACCGGCACGGCAACGCCGCGACCGGCGACTTCACCGCGTACGTGGAGAAGGGGACCGGCCAGGACCTCACCGCGCTGTGGGACGCCTGGCTGCACGGCGAAAGCCGGCCGCCCGTGGAGGACTGACCGGCTTCCGTGTGCCGTACGGCCGGGGTTACTTGACGTTGACGCCGGTCCAGGTGGCCGAGACCGCCTTCAGCTCCTCGCTGTCCGCGCCGAACAGGTCGGTCGCCGCCTTCTCGGTCGCGACGCGTGCGCCCGCGTAGTCGGTGGTGGAGGTCATGTAGACGGAGAGCGCCTTGTACCAGATCTGGTACGCCTTCTCCCGGCCGATGCCCGTCAGCGTCGAGCCGTCGGAGGTCGGCGAGTCGTACTCGACGCCGTTGACCGTCTTCTTCCCGCTGCCCTCGGCGAGCAGGTAGAAGAAGTGGTTGGCGACGCCGGAGGAGTGGTGGACGTCCAGGTTGCCGAGGTTCTCGTCCCAGTAGTCGGCCGAGCTGCCGTCCTTGGACGGCTTGTCCATGTAGCGCAGCGGGGTGCCGTCGCCGTTGATGTCGATCTTCTCGCCGATGAGGTAGTCGCCGGCGTCCGAGGCGTTGTCGGCGAAGAACTCCACCGAGGTGCCGAGGATGTCGCTGGTCGCCTCGTTGAGGCCGCCGGACTCGCCCGCGTACTCCAGGTTCGCGGTGGCGGAGGTGAGGCCGTGGGTCATCTCGTGGCCCGCGACGTCGATGGCGGTGAGCGCGTTCTTGTTGCCCTCGCCGTCGCCGTACGTCATGCAGAAGCAGCTGTCGTCCCAGAAGGCGTTGACGTAGTTCTCGCCGTAGTGGACGCGGGAGTACGCGGCCTTGCCGTCGCCCGCGATGCCGTCGCGGCCGAGGGCGCTCTTGTAGAAGTCCCAGGTCTTCGCGGCGCCGTAGTGGGCGTCGACGGCGGCGGTCTGCCGGTCGCCGCCGGTGCCGTCGCCCCAGGTGTCGTCGTCGTCCGTGACGAGTGCGCCGGTGCCGGAGGAGCCCTGGTTCAGGTCGTACGTCTTGTGGCCGCCGCGCTCGGCGTCGGTGAGCTCGAAGCCCGCGTCGGTCTTCGTGGTGGTGATCTCGACCTCGCCGCTGTACTGGCTGTTGCCGGTTCCGGTCTCGATCGCCTCGTAGCTGTGCAGCTTCTCGCCGGTCGTGGCGTCGGTGATGGTGTGGACGCGGCTCGGCGTGCCGTCCTTCTGCACGCCCTTCTTGACGGTCTCCCAGGCGAGTACGGGCGTTCCGCCGTGGCTCGCGTAGATCACCTTGCGGGCGCTCGCCGCGGCCTTCAGCTTCGGCGTGGTCGACGCCACGGCTATCTTCGCGTCCGTCGCCTTGTCGACGCTTCGGAGCTTGCCGGTGGCGGCGGTGTGGGTGACGAGGTCGCCGCCGAGGACGGGCAGGCCGTCGTAGGTGCGCTCGTAGCGGGTGTGGACGGTGCCGTTGGCGTCGGTGATGACGTCCCGGACGATCAGCTTCTCGCCGGCGCCGAGGTTGAGGGCCTTGGCCGCCGCGGCGGTCCCGGTCTGCGCCGACTTGATGGCGGTGGCGCGGTCGGCCGAGGAGTTGACGCCGAGCGCGGCGGCCGAGGAGGGGGCCGGTGCGTCACCGCCGTTGTCGCCGGGGGTGGCGACCGCGGAACCGGTCTGGACTCCGGCGACCACCATCGCGGCGACCGCCGCGAGTGCTGCGAGCCGACGGGTGGTGCGGGAGGTGTGGGGGGTGGTGTGGAGGTTCATGTGTGTTCTCCGTTGGTCGTCCTGTGGGGGGACTACGAGCGGAGAGCGTGCCACCGAATGAGCGAAGTTGACGGTGTGCCGACAATTACCTCACAAGATTTTGACCAGTCCTTGTCCGACTGGGGTGCGCAGGTGTCCGGTATTCGGTGGAGTGGCGTGATTTCGCTGTGCTGTACATGGTGCCGTACACGTGAGTTGACGAAGGGTCACGCGCACGCGCGGGAGCCCCCGGCCGCGTACGCACGCGGCCGGGGGCTCCCGGTGAGAGCGGGGTGCGGCTCGGGTCAGAGGTTGACGCCGAAGTCGCGGGCGATACCGCTGAGGCCGGAGGCGTAACCCTGGCCGACCGCGCGGAACTTCCACTCGGCACCGTTGCGGTAGAGCTCGCCGAAGACCATGGCGGTCTCGGTGGCGGCGTCCTCGCTCAGGTCGTAGCGGGCGATCTCGGCGCCGCCGGCCTGGTTGAGGATGCGGATGAACGCGTTGCGGACCTGGCCGAAGTTCTGGCTGCGGGCCTCGGCGTCGTAGATGGAGACCGGGAAGACGATCTTGTCCACGTCGGCCGGCAGGCCCGCCAGGTTGACGTTGATCTGCTCGTCGTCGCCCTCGCCCTCACCCGTGACGTTGTCACCGGTGTGCACGATGGTCTGGTCCGGCGTCGACTTGTTGTTGAAGAAGACGAAGTGGCCGTCGGAGACGACCTTGCCCGCAGCGTTGACCGCGATCGCCGAGGCGTCGAGGTCGAAGTCGGTGCCGGTGGTGGTGCGGACGTCCCAGCCGAGGCCGACCGTGACGGCGGTCAGGCCCGGGGCCTCCTTGGTGAGCGAGACGTTGCCGCCCTTGGACAGGCTTACAGCCATGGGAAGTCCCTTTCCTCGTCGTGTGCGGGCATTCGTGCCATCACGAAAGCTACCGTCACCCGTCATAACGCAGTCAGCAGACCATGAGGTTCCTGCTCTCTTTACTTTCTTTGCCGAACTTCCTCCTGAAGAGGTGCCGGGCGCGGGTCTCCGGCGCAAAAGAAGGTGACGAACCCGGTGCGGGGCGGGGAACATGGATGACATGTCCGGGCCCTATGTCATCCGCGGCTCGGTCTCCCTGCCGGAGGCCGAGCTCATGTGGCGTTTCTCGCGCTCCTCCGGGCCCGGCGGCCAGCACGTCAACACCAGCGACTCACGGGTGGAGCTGCGCTTCGACCTCGCGGCGACCGACGCGCTCCCGGAGGTCTGGAAGGCGCGGGCGCTGGAGCGGCTGGCGAGCAGGCTGGCCGGCGGCGTCATCTCCGTACGGGCGTCCGAGCACCGCTCCCAGTGGCGCAACCGCGAGACGGCCGCCGTCCGGCTCGCCGCGCTCCTGGCCGAGGCCACGGCGCCGCCGCCCAAGCCGCGGATCAAGCGGAAGATCCCACGCGGGATCAACGAACGCAGGCTGCGCGAGAAGAAGCAGCGCGGCGACACCAAGCGCGGCCGCTCGGGCCGGGACTGGTGACCGCGGGGCCCACGCCCCGGTCACCCCGTCACCTCGGCCGCCGGTAGCGCCTCGACGTCACCCCGGCAACCGGCAACCGGGGTCAGCGTCACCCCAGCTGCCGGTAGCGCCCCTTGAAGTACGCCAGCGGCTCACCGTCCGCGCTCGGCACCTCCGCCGTCAGCACGCGCCCGATCACCAGGGTGTGGTCACCGGCCACCACGCGCTGCTCCGTACGGCACTCCAGCGTCGCCAGCGCGCCGCCGATCAGCGGCGCCGCCGTCACCTCGCCGCGTACGTATGGCAGGTCCTGGAAGAGCAGCCGGTCGCTGATCCGGCCCTTCATGGCGAACCGGCCCGCGATCTGCCGCTGACCCGCCGCCAGGACGGAGACGGCCCACAGCGGTTGCTCGTCGAGCAGGTCGTCCATCCGGGAGCCGTTGCGCAGGCTCACCATCACCAGAGGCGGGTCCAGGGACACGGACATGAAGGCGGTGGCCGTCATCCCGACGTCCTCGCCGCGGCCGTCCTCGTCGAGCGGCGGCTCCTGGGCGGTGACCAGCACCACTCCGGCGGCCAGCCGCGCGAGTGCTGCGCGGAACTCGTCGTTGCTCACCCCCTCAGCATGGGGGATGGGCTCGGGGCTCGGGGTGGTGGGAGTCTTCTGCAGCACACCGGAACGCTAACCGCGTACGACGGCCCTCGGCATCGGGCCAGGGGACCAGACGGGTCCTAGGACCTGAGCCCCACCGGACCACGCGCCGTCCGGACCGCGGACTGTGGCCGGATCCGCACGGCCGGATGTGCGCCAGGAAAACGACGGAACGCCCCAAGAGTCACCCTCGATCACCGGGCCATCTGTTGTGACTTGGGTCACAGAGTCCATTTTCTGCTGACCCTGTGTACCGGGTGCACAGCTCACTGTGATTCAGTGGCCGTGACACTGCAACAAGTACGTCGATATGAAATCTGGAGTTGCTGTCGAGGTCTCGGGGAGTGCGAGCGATGGAGGCCGAGTCGGAACCCTATGTCCGCCTTGCGACCATGCGGCAGCTGCACCAGGCCGTCGCTGACCTCAACACGGCCCGGAGTCTGGCGGACACGCTGCAGACCGTGGCGGACGGCATCGTCACCGGTCTCGGCTACGAGCTGGGCTGCGTCAACCTGGTCCGGCCCGACGGCGACCTCGTCATCGCCGCCTTCGCGGGCAACGCCGCCGCCGAGGCGCTGATCACCGGCCGCGTCGGCTCCCGCGCCTCCTGGGACCGCCGGCTGACCATGGGCGAGGCCTGGGACCAGCTGCGGTTCATCCCGCACACCGAAGGCTGGGTCCTGCTCGACGACGACGTACCGCAGTGGCACACCGAGGGGCCCGAGCCGCGCTTCGAGGACGAGTGGCACCCGCTGGACCGGCTCTACGCGCCGATGTACGCCTCCGGGGGCGGACGGGACCTCCTCGGGGTCATATCCGTCGACCGGCCGCGCAACGGGCGCCGCCCCGGCGCATGGGGGCGCGAAGCGCTCCAGATGTACGCCTCCCAGGCCGCCATCGCGATCAGCAACGCCCGCCTGCGAGCGAACATGCAGCGCGCTCTGGTCAGGCTGGAGCGCGAGCAGCAGGCGCTGCGGGCCAGCGAGGAGTCCTTCCGTCAGGCCTTCGAGTACGCGCCCAGCGGCATGGCGATCGCCGAGATGGGCGGCGACCAGCACGGCCGGCTGCTCCGCACCAACGACGCCCTCTGCCGGCTGCTCGGCCGCCCCGCCTCCGTCCTGCGCCGCTACTCCTTCGCCGACCTGGTCCACCCCGAGGACATCGGCACCCTGCTGCGGACCTCCGCCGAGGGCGGCCGGGCCGAGCTGCGGCTCGGGCGGCGGGACGGGACGTACCTGTGGGTCTCCCTGCGCAACTCCGTCGTCGCCGACACCGCCGACGGGCCGCGCTTCCTCCTCACCCACGTCGAGGACATAGAGGAGCGCAAGCGCCACGAGCTGAACCTGGCCCACCGCGCCTCGCACGACGCGCTCACCGGCCTGCCCAACAGCGCCGAGCTGAAGTCCCGCCTCAGCGCCCGGATCTGCGAGCGGCCGAACTCTCCGGCCGCGACGGCGATCGAGGCGCTGGACGCGGCGTACGGAGACGTCGAGTCGTCCCTCACCCACGGCTACCAGGCCGACGGGTACGAAGGTGACGCGGCGCCCGGCGGGCTCTACGACCACCATGTGCACACGATCGCGCCGGACGCGGAGCACGACGACGGCACGAAGGGGCTCGCGGTCCTCTTCTGCGACCTCGACGGCTTCAAGTCCATCAACGACCGCTTCGGCCACCACACGGGTGACGCGGTTCTCATAGAGGTCGCGCGGCGGCTCTCCACCTGTGTCCGGGACGGCGACACGGTCGCGCGGCTCGGAGGTGACGAATTCGTCGTTCTCGCGGACGGCCTCGGTGCGGCGGACGCCGCTGACCTGGCCGTACGTCTGCGCAATGCCATCATTCCGCCCATAAGGGTCGATGGGCGCGCGGTCCGGGTCGGGGCGAGCTTCGGCATCGGCTGGGCCGAGTGCGGGATGAGCGTGGAAGAGGTCCTGCGCTCCGCCGACCAGCGGATGTACGTCGAGAAGCGGTCGCGGTCCAAGGTCCACCGCAGGGCCGGATGATGTTCACGACCGACGTCCACCCCTACCCCGGACACGTCCCTCCGAACCGGCCCGGTCCATGATCGTCATTCGGACTGTGCTCCGTACGAGGTAGGCTCGGCCGGTCGGCGACGGCTGGCGAGATGGTGAGGAGTGACCCAGGGATGACGGCCGGAAACAACGGCGCGAGCAAGCCCGAGGACGACGATCCGTTCGGCTATCTGTACGCGGACGGACAAGCGGCAGGCGCCCAGCCGCCCGGCCAGGGCGGCTACGGCTACCCGGGGCCGGCCGCGCAGCCGGGCGTGCCCAGGACGTCGTACAACCAGGTACGGACGGTCGGCGAGCGCCAGTACGGGCAGCAGCAGGTCCCGTCGCAGCCCGGGCAGGGCGGCGGCTACGGCTACCCGCCCCAGCAGGGCTACGGCCAGCCACCCGCACCCCAGTACCACCAGCCGAACCCGCAGTACGCGGCGCCCGAGACCTACCCCGGCGGTGCGCCCGCCGCGCACCACGGCTCGGTGTCCGGCGGCGGTTCCGGCGGCCGTGGCGGCGGCCCGAACACCAAGGCGCTGCTGATCGCGGCGGTCGCCGTGGTCGCGGTCGTCCTCATCGGCATCGGCGCCGCGCTGCTCTCGGGCAGCGACGGCGACAAGGACGAGAAGAACAACGAGGCCGTCTCCTCGGAGGGCCCCGCCGACAAGGCCGAGGAGAGCGGTCAGCCGGAGAAGAAGCCGGATGAGGAGCCGAAGCCGCCGGTCGAGCTTCCGAAGCAGGACGCGGCGACGCTGACGCTCGGCGGCTCGACCATCACGGACAAGTCCGTGAAGGGCGCAGAAGGCGTCGGCGGCAGCTATGTCTCGGGCTTCAACCAGGTCGGTTCCTCGGTGACCTGGAAGGCGAAGATGCCGACCGAGGGCTCGTACCGCCTCACCGTGCGCTACGCCATCCCGGCCGTCGACGCCAACGCGACCCTGACGGTCAACGGGAAGCCGAACTCGCAGCCGATCGGCCTGAAGAACTTCATCAGTTCGTCGGACTCGAACCTGGAGAAGAACTGGCAGACCACCTGGGCGCCGGTCGACCTCCAGAAGGGCGAGAACGAGATCAAGATCTCCTGCGAGGAGGGCAACCAGTGCGACGTGTTGCTCGACTGGCTGGAAGTCACGCAGAAGTAGACAGGTTGCTCACACAACGGCCCGCCGGCTCATCGCCGGCGGGCCGTTCCGCGTTCCGGGCGGCTCAGGCCGGATCGCCGACCCGCTCCACGCGCACGCGCGGCAGCAGCTCCGCGTAGGCCGCCGCGTCGAACTCGCCGGCCGCCGGGGCCAGGACCGTCGCCGTCGACAGCGCCACCGCGCGGGCCAGCCGGCCGGGCCAGTCGAGCCCCTCGGCCAGCGCGGAGAGCAGACCGGCGACCGCGGAGTCGCCCGCTCCGGTCGGGTTGCCGCGGACGGGTGCGGGCGGAGCGGCGCGCCAGGTGCCGTCCGGGGTGTCGGCGAGGACGCCGTCGGGGCCCAGCGAGGCGATCACCGTGTGGGCGCCGCGGCGGCGGGCGTCCCGGGCGGCGCGGAGCGGCTCGCGGAAGCCGGTGAGCCGGGCCAGCTCGTCCGCGTTCGGCTTGACCAGGTCGGGGCGGGCGGCGATGCCCCGGCGCAGCGGTTCGCCGCTGGTGTCCAGGAGCACGGGTACGGCGGCGGCGCGGGCGATCCGGACCAGCTCCGCGTAGGCGCCGACGTGGACGCCGGGCGGCAGCGAGCCGCAGAGCGCGACCGCGTCGGCGTCCGCGACGAGCTCTCCGTACGTCCGCAGGAACGTGGCCCATTCGCCGCCGCTCACCTGCGGTCCCGGCTCGTTGAGCTGCGTGGTGTCGCCGGTCGAGCGGTCGGTGATCGCGAGCGTGCGGCGGGTGTTCCCGGTGACCGGGACGAGGGCGTCGCGGGGCGGGAGCGGGGCGAGGAGGGCGCGCAGGACGTCTCCGGTGGAGCCGCCGGCGAAGCCGGTCACCACGGTGTCGTGGCCCAGCTCGCCGAGCACGCGGGCGACGTTCAGGCCCTTGCCGCCGGGGCGTTCGGTGACCTCGCCGACGCGGTGGCTGGCGTGCGGGACGAGGGCGTCGACCGTGTACGTCACGTCGAGCGCGCTGTTCAGAGTGACGGTCAGGATCACCTGGTCCGGCACCTCCCTCGATCCGTCGGTCCGTCCGCGCAGGGCCCGTGCCGGTGCTTGCGGGCTTGGTGATCATGCCAAAGGGAGGGCGGCCGGGCCCAGTCCCCGGGCTCGACCGCCATCTCTTCGTTACGTGCCCACCGGGGCGGCGCCCACGGACGGATCCTTCGAGGCGAACAGAGGCCCTCAGGCCGTCTTCGGCTCGATGACCCACTCGCCCTTGCGCATGACGCCCGCCAGGACGAAGTCCTCGTCGAGCACCACCAGGTCCGCGTCCTTGCCCGGCTCCAGCGAACCGACCCGGTCGTCCACGCCGAGCAGGCGGGCGGGGTTGGCGGAGATGGACCGTACGACGTCCTCCACCGGGATCCGGTCGATGGTGACGGCCCGGCGGAACGCGGTGTCCAGGGTGAGGGTCGAGCCCGCGATGGAGCCGCCCTCCACCAGCCGGGCCACGCCGTCGCGGACCTCGACGGCGAGCGGGCCCAGGTCGTACAGCCCGTCGCCGAAGCCGGCCGCGTCCATCGCGTCGGTGATCAGCGCGACCCGGCCGGCGCCCTTGTGGCGGTAGGCCAGCTCCAGGACCGCCGGGTGCAGATGCGTACCGTCGTTGATCAGCTCGACGGTGATCCGGTCGTCCTCCAGGAGGGCGGCGATCGGACCGGGCTCGCGGTGGGCCAGCGGGGGCATCGCGTTGAACAGGTGCGTGGCGACGGTGGCGCCCGCGTCGATCGCCTCGACGGTCTGCTCGTACGTCGCGTCGGTGTGGCCGATCGCGGCGATGACCCCGAGGTCGGCGAGCAGCCGTACGGAGTCGAGTCCGCCGGGCAGCTCGGTGGCGAGGGTCACCATCCGGGCGGCACCGCGCCCGGCGTCGACCAGCTTGCGGACCTCGGCCGGGTCCGGGTAGCGCAGCAGCTGCTCGCTGTGGGCGCCCTTGCGGCAGGGCGAGATGAAGGGGCCCTCGAAGTGGATCCCGGCCAGGTCGCCCTGCTCCACCAGCTCGGAGAGGACGCCGGCCCGCTGGGCGAGGAAGTCCATCCCGTCGGTGACGGTGGAGGCGACCAGCGTGGTGGTGCCGTGCTCGCGGTGCGTACGGATGCCGTGCAGGACCTCGTCGACGGTGCCGGAGGTGAAGGAGGCCCCGCCGCCGCCGTGGTTGTGCATGTCCACGAAGCCGGGGACCACCCAGTGGCCGGTGAGGTCGATGACCCGGGCGTCCTCGGGGGCGGAGTCCGAGATCCGGGTGGACTCGACGGTCACCCGGCCGTCCTCCACGGTCCCGGTGGGAAGGACCACCCGGGCGCCCGCGAGGACCGTGCTGTCTGCTGCGCGTCCGGCCATCAGGCGGAAACCTCCGTGGAGAGTAGATCCCAGGCGAGCAGCCCCGCGCCCAGGCATCCGGCGGTGTCCCCGAGGGCCGCCGGGACGATGTGGGGCAGCTTCTGGAACGTGACGCGTTCCTCGACGGCCGCACGCAGTGGTGTGAACAAGGTTTCCCCGGCCTCGGCGAGACCGCCACCGATGATGAGCGTGCTGGGGTCCAGCAGGGTGAGCGCGGTGACGAGCCCGGCGGCGAGCGCGTCGACCGCGTCCCGCCAGACCGCGATCGCCGCCGGATCGCCCGACTCGACGGCCTTGGCGCAGTCGGCGGCGTCGGCCTCCGGGTCGCCGGAGGCGGCGGCCCAGGCCCGGCTCACCGCGGAGGCGGAGGCCAGGGTCTCCAGACAGCCGCGCTGGCCGCAGCCGCAGTCCGGTCCTTCGGGGCGGACCACGATGTGGCCGATCTCGCCCGCGTACCCGTGGGCGCCCGCCTCGATGGTCCCGCCGATGCCGATGGCTCCGGCGATCCCGGTGCCCAGCGGCACGAACAGGAAGCGGTCGGCGCCCCGGCCCGCACCGATCCGGCCCTCGGCGAGCCCGCCGGTGCGCACGTCGTGGCCGAGCGCGACCGGAATCCCGCCGAGCCGCTCGCCCAGCAGGGTGCGCATCGGTACGTCGCGCCAGCCCAGGTTGGCGGAGTAGACCGCGATCCCGTGCTCGGCGTCGACGATGCCGGGCACGGCGACGCCCGCGGCGAGCGCGCTCTCGCCGAAGTGCTCCTCGCCGTGGGCGCGCAGTTCCGCGGCGAACGCGAGGATGGTCTCGACGACCGCGTCGGCGCCGCGCTTCCGGCCGGTGGCCCGCCGCGCCTCATGGAGCAGCGTGCCGTCGGTCCCGACCAGCGCGGCCTTCATTCCGGTGCCGCCCACATCGAGGGCGATGACATGTCTCACGAGAGACAGTTTCGCCCGCCGACCCCTAAAAGGTCTAGTCCACTAGCGCGGTTTGTTGCGCACCCATACAAAATGATGAACGAGTGAAGGCGGACCGGTTTCTGCTGGAAAGCCACGAAATGGGCACGCCCGGCGCGGGTCCGTCCGAATCAATGGTCTGGACCAACATACGGGTTCGGAGCCCCGACTGCCAGAGCACGTAAGCCAGTTGTGGCCCCTGAGGTCCGCATACGTTGCCGAAGCGATACGCCGGTGGTGTAGACCTCCCCTCCGGCGTGGGGGAAAATCGCAGTTCATCCGGACGGTGGCAGGACGGGTGGCGGCGCCGTGGCCGATCTGTTCAGAGGTTCGTACGGTGACGTCGCGCCACCGCCCGAGACCAGATGGATCAACGAGGATGGGCGAGGCTGTGCAGCGGCGCTTTACGGTTCTGACCGCGGTGGTGGCCGCGCTGGGTATGACGGCAACGTTGTCGGCCTGCGGAGGTGACAGCGGCACGGGCGACGTCACCCTCACGCTGGTCGCCGCCGACTACGGCAACAGCTCGGCCAACAGCTCCGAGAAGTACTGGAGCGGTGTCGCGGCGGGCTTCGAGAAGCAGAACCCCGGCATCAAGATCGACGTCAACGTCTACTCCTGGAAGGACGTCGACCGCAAGGTCGCCGAGATGGTGAAGGCGGGCAAGGCCCCCGACATCGCGCAGATCGGCGCGTACGCGGACTACGCCAAGGACGACAAGCTCTACAGCGCCGACCAGATGCTCTCCATCCGCACCCAGGCCAACTTCCTGCCCACCCTCACCGACGCGGGCAAGGTCGACGGCACGCTGTACGGACTCCCGTTCGTCGCCAGCACCCGGCTGCTCTTCTACAACGAGAAGCTCTTCGGCCAGGCGGGCCTGGACGCCCCCGAGACCTGGGACGACATCCAGAAGGACGCCACCGCGCTCAAGGCCAAGGGTGTGAAGTACCCCTTCGCCCTGCCGCTCGGCCAGGAGGAGTCGCAGGCGGAGACGCTGATGTGGCTGCTCAGCAACAGCGGTGGTTACGTCGACGACGTCGGCCTCTACGACATCGACTCGGCGCAGAACATCGCCACGTTCAGCTGGCTGCGGGACAACCTGGTCGGCAAGGGCCTCACCGGCCCCGTCGCGCCGGGCAAGCTGGACCGCGCGAAGGCCTTCGAGGCTTTCACCAAGGGCGAGGTCGGCATGCTCAACGGCCACCCCACGCTGATGGAGGAGGCCGAGGCCAAGGGCGTCAAGGTCGGCATGGTGCCGCTGCCCGGCGCCGAGGGGCCCACCAAGGGTTCGATGGGCGTCGCCGACTGGATGATGGGCTTCAAGCAGAACGGCAACCGCAAGGCGATCGGCGACTTCTTCGACTACGTCTACTCCGACGAGAACGTGCTCGCCTTCGCCGACGAGTACGACCTGCTCCCGGTGACCGGCAGCGCCTCCGCCGAGATGGAGACCGACTCCAAGCACGCGAAGCTCCGCGAGTTCCTGGCGGCGCTGCCCAACTCCCAGCTGCCCCCCTTCGGCAAGACGTCCTGGGCGACGGTGAGCGAGTCGATCAAGACGAACATCGGCGAGGCGGTGGCTCCCGGCGGGTCCCCGGAGCGGGTGCTCGGGGAGATAGCGGCGGAGGCGGCGAAGGCGGAGAGCGCGGAGTAGCGGCGGGCGCGGAGGGGGCGGTTGCCCGGTTAGGTTGGTTGTATGACCGCATCCGACGCCGAGCCCGCGCCTACCCCTCCGGGGCTGCCCGATCCGGGGCTGTCCGACCGTGACCGCGCGCTGCTCGCGCTGGAGCGGAGGCCGTGGGCGGGGCCCGGGGCGAAGGAGCGGGCGATCCGGGAGGAGCTGGGCATCTCGCCGGTGCGCTACTTCCAGCTCCTCAACGCGCTGATCGAGGACGAGCGGGCGCTGCGGGAGGACCCGGTCACGGTGAACCGGCTGCGCCGGCTGCGGGCGGCGCGGCGGGAGCGCCGCTGAGCCTTTCCGGGGGCGCTGCCCCCGGAGCCCCGGGTGGGCCCGGGCCCCGTGCTCGGCCGGACCCCGCTACGCTCACCCCATGGGCAGCCACTCCGCACAGCCGCCGATCCCGACCCCGACCACCCCGGCCGGCCGCGAGGGCCTGGAGGCCGTCCTCGCCCGCCCCGGCCGCGCGGTCATCGCTCTCGACTTCGACGGCACGCTCGCCGACATCGTCCCCGACCCCGAGCGCGCCCGCGCCCACCCCGGTGCCGTGGAGGCGCTCGCCGCGCTCGCGCCGAAGGTCGCCTCCATCGCCGTGATCACCGGCCGCCCCGCCGGCGTCGCCGTACGGTACGGCGGCTTCGCGGGCGTCCCCGGCCTCGACCGCCTCGTCGTCCTCGGCCACTACGGCGCCGAGCGCTGGGACGCCGCCACCGGCACCGTGACCGCCCCCGCACCCCACCCCGGCGTCGCCGAGGCGCGGGCCGAACTCCCCGGCGTACTGCACGCGTTCGACTCCTGGCGCGGCACCTGGACCGAGGAGAAGGGGCAGGCCGTCGCCGTCCACACCCGCCGCGCCGACGACCCGCAGGCGGCCTTCGAGACCCTGCGCGGCCCGCTCGGCGAGCTGGCCGCCCGCCACGGGCTGATCCTCGAACCGGGCCGCCAGGTCCTGGAGTTGCGCCCGCCGGGCATGGACAAGGGCGTGGCGCTCGCGGAGTACGTACGCGAGGTCGACGCCGCGTCCGTCGTGTACGCCGGAGACGACCTCGGCGACCTCGCCGCCTTCGCCGCCGTGGAGAAGCTGCGCGGCGGCGGCCCGGACGGCATCCCGGGCCTCCTGGTCTGCAGCGGCAGCGCCGAAGTACCCGAACTGGCCGAGCGCGCGGATCTGTTGGTCCCGGGCCCGGCCGCCGTGGTCGACTTCCTGGCGGCCCTGGCCCAGCGGTTGTAGGCGCCCCTCACTCCTGCCGCAGCGCCTCCAGCTGGTCCAGGAACCACTGCTGCGGCGGGAGCGCGGTCGCCGCCTCCGCCAGCCGCTTCGTGCGGCCGGTCCGCTCCTCGGCGCCCATCGACAGCGCCTCGTGCAGCGCCTGTGCCGTGGCCACCACGTCGTACGGGTTCACCGCGATCGCGTCCTCGCCCAGCTCCTCGTACGCCCCCGCCTCCCGCGACAGCACCAGCGCGCAGCCGTGGTCGGAGACGACCGGGACCTCCTTGGCGACCAGGTTCATGCCGTCGCGGATGGGGTTGACCAGCGCCACGTCCGCCAGCCGGTACGCGGCGAGCGAGCGCGCGAAGTCGTCGTTCACATGCAGCAGGACCGGCGTCCAACTCTCCGTGCCGTAAGCCCCGTTGATCTCCGTGGCCAGGGTCTGCACCGCCGCCGTGTAGTCCCGGTAGACCGACAGGTCCTGGCGCGAGGGGTAGGCGAAGGCCACGTGGACCACGCGCTCGCGCCACTCGGGGCGGGTCTCCAGCAGGGTCCGGTAGGCGTGCAGGCCGCGCACGATGTTCTTGGACAGCTCGGTGCGGTCCACCCGCACGATCGTCTTCCTGCCCTCGCCCACCTGCTCCCGCAGCGTCTCCACCCGCTCGTCCACGTCCGCCTCGCGCGAGCGCCGCCGCAGGAAGTCCGCGTCGGCCCCGAGCCCGTGCACGCCGACCCTGGTCCGGCCCGTCCCGCCGAGGATCTCCGTACAGCAGTCGATGAACGCGTCCGCCCACCGCCGGGTCAGGAACGCGGCCCGGTCCGCGCCCAGGATGCCGCGCAGCAGCTGCTCGCCGATGTCGTCCGGCAGCAGCCGGAAGTAGTCCACCGGAGCCCACGGCGTGTGCGAGAAGTGGCCGATCCGCAGGTCCGGGCGCAGCTCGCGGAGCATGCCGGGGACCAGGGCCAGGTGGTAGTCCTGGACCAGGACCGACGCCTCCGGGCCCGCCTCCTCGGCGAGCGCCTGGGCGAAGGCCCGGTTGTACGCCTCGTACGAGGCCCACTGCCGGCGGAACTCCGCGTCGAAGACCGGCTCCACGGGCGTCTGGTACAGCATGTGGTGGACGAACCACAGCACCGAGTTCGCGATGCCGTTGTACGCGTCGGCGTGCACCTCGGCGTCGATGTCCAGCATCCGTACGCCCGGCTCACCGACCCCGCGCCGCACCGCCTCCCGGTCGCCGTCGCCGAGGGCCGCGCAGACCCACAGCTTGTCGTCGACGGCGCTCAGCCCGGAGACGAGACCGCCGCCGCCGCGCTTGGCGTCGAGCGTTCCGTCCTCGCCGAGCGTGTACGTGATCGGGCCGCGGTTGGACGCGACGAGGACCTGGGCGGTGGAGGCGGGTGCGTGCTCGGTGACCATGTAGCGGAACCTAGCCCGTAAGGGAAGCCGCCAAACGCCTCAGAGCCTCACGCCCGCCACGGTGCCGGAGTCCTCCGCGCCTCACGCCGCCCACCGCTCCGCGTACTCGGCGATCTCCCGCATCGGCGGCCGCTCCTCCGTGTCCACCGCATGCGTGCGCGGCACGAACCCCTCCGCACCCCGCTCGAACTGCGTCAGCGCCGGCCGCACCAGATGGCCCCGGGAGAGCCGCAGCTGCGCCGTGCGGTAGATCGCCGCCGCCATCCGGCCCAGCGCCTGCCCGTCCTGGTGGCGGTGGCGCCGCACGCCCACATCCACCTGGCCCAGCGCGTCCAGACCCACGGTGTGCAGCGCGTCGACCAGGAGCCCCAGCTCCACCCCGTAACCGACGGGGAACGGCAGCCGCTCCAGCAGCGAGCGCCGCACCGCGTACTCGCCGCCCAGCGGCTGCACGAAACCGGCCAGCTGGGGCCAGTGCAGATTGAGCAGCGGGCGTGCCACCAACTCGGTGACGCGGCCGCCCTGACCTGCGGTGTCGCCGAGCGGACGGTCGTACATCGCCTTGACGAACTGCACGGTGGGGTCGGTGAGCAGCGGGCCGACCGTCCCCGAGACGAAGTCCGCCGAGAAGTCCCGCAGGTCGGCGTCGACGAAGCAGACGATCTCGCCGCTGGTCACCAGGAGCGACCGCCAGAGCACCTCGCCCTTGCCGGGCAGGGCCGGGATCCGCGGCAGGATCGCGTCCCGGTGCACCACCCGGGCGCCCGCCGCGCGCGCGACGGCGGCGGTGGCGTCGGTGGAACCGGAGTCGATCACCACCAGCTCGTCGACCAGCCGGACCTTCTCCATCAGCTCGCGCCGGATCGTCGCCACGATCGCGCCGACCGTGGCCTCCTCGTTCAGCGCGGGCAGCACCACGCTCACCGACGTGCGGTGCGGGTCGGCGGCCCGGGCGTCGGTGAGCCGGTTCAGCGGGCGGTCGGCGGACGACCAGGAACGCCTGGTCAGCCAGCGTTCCACCTCTTCGAGCACGGTCTGAACTCCTCGCATGTGAGCTGTGTGTGATCCATCTCGCCGTTCGGACGACTATCTCAACAGTCCGGTCCTTCGGTTACAGTCTTGAACAACGCGGATGACCGTCGCATGTCGGGGTCCGTCGTCACACAAACGCCTGGATCGAAGATCCAGTGCCACAGAGCTCATCCAGAGGGACTGAGGGAACGGCCCGTTGAAGTCCCGGCAACCCTCCTACCGACCGCGAGGTCACGGTGGGGAAGGTGCCAATTCCGTCTTGTGGCGAAATGCGCCGCAAGGAAGATGAGGAGAAAGGGCCTCCGCCATCATGGCTGTTCAGACCGTTGCAGGTAATGCCACCACCGCCTCCGTGGACCTCGGTCCCGCCGCGGCGCTTTCCTGCCGCGAGTGCGGCGAGCGTTTCGAGCTCGGCCCCCTTTTCGCCTGTGCGTCCTGTTTCGGGCCACTGGAAGTGGCGTACGACCTGCCCACCGGTTCCGCCGAGGAGCTGCGCAAGCGCATCGAGGCCGGCCCGGACAACATCTGGCGCTACGCCCCGCTGCTGCCGGTTCCCGCCGATGTCGCGGAGAAGCCCAACCTCAACCCCGGCTTCACCAAGCTGGTCAAGGCCGACAACCTCGCCCGTGAGCTGGGCGTGACCGGCGGTCTGTACGTCAAGGACGACTCCGGCAACCCGACGCACTCCTTCAAGGACCGCGTCGTCGCGATCGCCGTCGAGGCCGCCCGCGCCTTCGGCTTCACCACCCTCTCCTGCTCCTCCACGGGCAACCTGGCCGGTGCCGTCGGCGCCGCCGCCGCCCGCGCCGGACTGCGCTCCTGCGTGTTCATCCCGCACGACCTGGAGCAGGGCAAGGTCGTCATGGCCGCGGTGTACGGCGGTGAGCTGGTCGGCATCGAGGGCAACTACGACGACGTCAACCGCTTCTGCTCCGAGCTCATCGGCGACCCGCTCGGCGAGGGCTGGGGCTTCGTCAACGTCAACCTGCGCCCGTACTACGGCGAGGGCTCCAAGACCCTGGCGTACGAGATCTGCGAGCAGCTCGGCTGGCGGCTCCCCGACCAGATCGTCATCCCGATCGCGTCCGGCTCCCAGCTGACGAAGATCGACAAGGGGTTCCAGGAGCTGATCAAGCTCGGCCTGGTCGAGGACAAGCCGTACAAGATCTTCGGCGCCCAGGCCGAGGGCTGCTCGCCGGTCTCCGCCGCCTTCAAGGCCGGACACGACGTCGTACGGCCCCAGAAGCCGAACACCATCGCCAAGTCGCTGGCCATCGGCAACCCGGCGGACGGCCCGTACGTCCTGGACATCGCCCGCCGCACGGGCGGCGCGGTGGAGGACGTGAACGACGAGCAGGTCGTCGACGCGATCAAGCTGCTGGCGCGCACCGAGGGCATCTTCGGCGAGACGGCGGGCGGCGTGACGGTCGGCGTGACGAAGAAGCTGATCGAGGCCGGCGTGATCGACCCGGCGCTCACCACCGTCGTCCTGAACACCGGTGACGGGCTCAAGACGCTCGACGCGGTCTCCGCGACCTCGCAGGCGACGGCGACCATCAAGCCGAGCCTGGACGCGTTCCGTGCCGCGGGCCTCGCCTCCGCCTGACCATCCCGATCGCCCCGATCGTCCCGACCGCAGCCGTCAGAAAGGCGTCCGCCATGAGCGTCAAGGTCCGCATCCCCACCATCCTCCGCACCTACACGGGCGGCCAGGCCGAGGTCACGGCGGAGGGCGCGAAGCTCTCCGAGGTCATCGACTCCCTGGAGAGGGACCACCCGGGCATCGCCGCCCGCGTCCTGGACGACCAGGGCAAGCTGCGCCGCTTCGTCAACGTGTACGTCAACGACGACGACGTGCGCTTCGAGGGCGGGCTCGACGCGGCCACGCCCGACGGCGCCGGCATCTCGATCATCCCGGCCGTGGCCGGCGGCTGCTGATCCGACCGGCATCGCCCGAACCACGGTTGCCCCCTCCGCGAGAGAAAGCGGAGGGGGCAATTCTGCATGGTTGAGCGCGGTAGAGTTGGGGAAGGCCCCTTCGCCGCGCGTGCCGCCCGCATATGAGAATGCGCCCGGCCCCGATAAGAAGCAGCCAAAGTACGTGAACCCCTTGAGGCATAAGTGGCCTTTGCCTGGCCCGACTTGCCCGTAAATTTCAGCAATCCCGCATATTCGGGCGTTCGCCCGTGCCCGGAATTCTCGTCCGATTGACCTGTTGCAGAGGGCAGTTGGGCGGATACATTCGGCCGCGGTCGACGCGCTGCGGCGCCGCGCACCCTCTCCTGTCGGAGGGTGAGTTCCGACCCGGGCCCGCGAAGTGCGGTCCCGTGCAAGGGCCAGTTATAGGGGAGTTAGGCATGGCTCAGGGCACCGTCAAGTGGTTCAACGCGGAGAAGGGGTACGGCTTCATCGCGGTCGACGGTGGTGCGGATGTTTTCGTCCACTACAGCGCGATCCAGATGGACGGGTACCGCACCCTCGAAGAGGGTCAGCGAGTTGAATTCGAGATCTCGCAGGGCCAGAAGGGGCCCCAGGCCGACATGGTCAAGCTCGCCGTCGGCTGAGCCCGGCGCGGCCGTCCGACGTCACTACTCACGCACGCAGGGCCCGGCCCCGGAGTGATCCGGGGGACCGGGCCCTTCGTGCGCGCCGGGACCGGGCGGACGGACGGCCGGGCGGAGGGCCGACCACATGGCGGGCCCTGGCCTGAGGCGCTTGCACTCTCAGGGGTCGAGTGCTAATCATTGGCGTTAGCACTCTCCAGGTGAGAGTGACAGAACTTGGACCGGGCCGGTGAGGCCCGCAGGCGCGGTGGGGCAAGGAACCACCACGCACGCAGGCCGTCCGTCGCGGGCGCCTCTCGGTCCGGAGCAATCCACCCCTGTCCGGGAGGACCACTTCACATGGCCAAGATCATCGCGTTCGACGAGGAGGCACGGCGCGGTCTCGAGCGCGGGATGAACCAGCTCGCCGACGCCGTCAAGGTCACCCTCGGCCCCAAGGGCCGTAACGTCGTCCTCGAGAAGAAGTGGGGCGCGCCCACGATCACCAACGATGGTGTTTCCATCGCCAAGGAGATCGAGCTCGAGGACCCGTACGAGAAGATCGGTGCGGAGCTGGTCAAGGAGGTCGCCAAGAAGACGGACGACGTCGCCGGCGACGGTACGACCACCGCCACCGTTCTGGCCCAGGCTCTCGTCCGCGAGGGTCTGCGCAACGTCGCCGCAGGCGCCAACCCGATGGCCCTCAAGCGCGGCATCGAGAAGGCCGTCGAGGCCGTCTCCGCCGCTCTGCTGGAGCAGGCCAAGGACGTGGAGACCAAGGAGCAGATCGCTTCGACCGCCTCCATCTCCGCCGCCGACACCGAGATCGGCGCCAAGATCGCCGAGGCGATGGACAAGGTCGGCAAGGAAGGCGTCATCACCGTCGAGGAGTCCCAGACCTTCGGTCTGGAGCTCGAGCTGACGGAGGGCATGCGCTTCGACAAGGGCTACATCTCGGCCTACTTCGCGACCGACATGGAGCGTATGGAGGCGTCGCTCGACGACCCGTACATCCTGATCGTCAACTCGAAGATCGGCAGCGTCAAGGACCTCATCCCGCTGCTGGAGAAGGTCATGCAGTCGGGCAAGCCGCTGCTGATCATCGCCGAGGACGTCGAGGGCGAGGCGCTCTCCACCCTGGTCGTCAACAAGATCAAGGGCACGTTCAAGTCCGTCGCCGTCAAGGCCCCGGGCTTCGGCGACCGCCGCAAGGCCATGCTCGCGGACATCGCCATCCTCACCGGTGGCACCGTGATCTCCGAGGAGGTCGGTCTCAAGCTGGAGAACGCCGGCCTGGACCTGCTCGGCCGCGCCCGCAAGGTCGTCATCACCAAGGACGAGACCACGATCGTCGACGGTGCCGGTGACAGCGACCAGGTCCAGGGCCGCGTCAACCAGATCCGTGCCGAGATCGAGAACTCCGACTCGGACTACGACCGCGAGAAGCTCCAGGAGCGCCTCGCGAAGCTGGCCGGCGGCGTGGCCGTCATCAAGGCCGGCGCCGCCACCGAGGTGGAGCTCAAGGAGCGCAAGCACCGCATCGAGGACGCGGTGCGCAACGCCAAGGCCGCCGTCGAGGAGGGCATCGTCGCCGGTGGTGGCGTGGCGCTGCTCCAGGCCTCTGCCGTCTTCGACAAGCTCGACCTCACGGGCGACGAGGCGACCGGCGCCAACGCCGTGAAGCTCGCGCTGGAGGCCCCGCTCAAGCAGATCGCCGTCAACGGTGGTCTTGAGGGTGGCGTCGTCGTGGAGAAGGTCCGCAACCTGCCGATCGGTCACGGCCTCAACGCCGCGACGGGTGAGTACGTCGACATGATCGCCGAGGGCATTCTCGACCCGGCGAAGGTCACGCGCTCCGCTCTGCAGAACGCCGCCTCCATCGCCGCGCTCTTCCTCACCACCGAGGCCGTCATCGCCGACAAGCCCGAGAAGGCCGGCGCGGCCGCCCCGGGTGGTATGCCGGGCGGTGACATGGACTTCTGATCGGTTCCGGTTCGCGCCGGTCGGTCGAAGCTCCACGCACGTCCCGCAGGGGCGGCATCTCCTTCACGGGAGGCGCCGCCCCTGTGGCGTGTCCGAGGTCGCTGGGACACTGCGGGGGACGGTCGGTGAGTCCGTACGCGTGCGAGGGCGAGTGCCACCGCCGTACGAGTGCGGGGGATGGGGGCGGGTATGACGGCTACGCGGGCGGGGTACGGCGGACCGGGGCGCGGGGGCTCCAGGTACAGGGCGCGTCTCAAGGGGGCCGGGTCGCTCCTCGCCGGGGTCGCGTTGTCGGCGGCGGGACTGTTCGGCGTGGCGACGGGCACGGGCCTCGCCGGCCTCCTCGGCATGCGGGTGGAGACCTTCGGCGCCGTCGAGTGCCGTGACACCCGCACCAGCAAGGGCCAGACGGTCTGGCACTGTTTCGGCGAGGCGGAAGGCGTCGGCCGCACCCGGATCAGCTTCGCGGACCATGACGGCAGGAACGACCCGGAGACGATCACCGCGACCCAGGTGTCCGACGGGGGGCGGTGGTTCGCGCACTCGGGGACGATCGTCGGCTACGGCATGATCCCGCTCCTGCTGGGCGCAGGGCTGGCGGCCTGGGGCGGTTACGTCGTGCGACAAAGGTCACTGTCCCGGAGGTGAGCGGACGGCGCTCGGAGCCGCGCGGCGCGCCCGGCGACGCTCCGGCGCCGGTCCACTGACCAGGACAGCGGTGGGGCGGCAGGGGCATCGCGGCGGCGAGGGCCCTCGGAGGCCGGAGCGCACGGAACGGGAACTGCCTGTCGGTCGTTAAACTGCCGTTCGGTAAAAGGACGGCTTCGGGCTATCCTTCGGCGTGCTGAAGCACGCCGGCCAGGCGAGTGGGCGGTGGGTGGGAAGCGGCGGATGTTCGTGACCGGGCAGAGGTATCGCACTCAGGTCACGACTGGCTCCCCGGCTTCCCGACGGTAGAGAGGAAAGAATGTGACTGTTCGTTCATTCGCACGCAGAATGGGCCCGCGAGTTCAGCGGAAGGCCGCGGAACAGTCATGGCGGATGCTTTCGGCCCGCAACCGGCGCAGGGCCGTCAGCGACCAGCCCGACGTCAGCCGGGTCCTGGTGAACGGCCAAGAGCTCTACGGGCGCGTCGTGCAGGGATTCTCGGCCGCCGACGCCGCTGCGCAGAACCTGGCGATCGCCACCCGCGCGCTGGAGCGGGCGGGCGTCTCCTACTTCCTCGTCCCCGGTATCTCCAAGGTCCGCTACACCATCGGCGTCAACGAAGCGGACCGCGCTCGCTTCCACGACGCGATGGAGGAGGAGTACGCCGGGAAGGCGGTCTTCATCGGGCAGCCGACGGTGGGACGCGTCCTGAAGCGCCCCGCTATGTATCTCGACGGCAAGCTCCCGTCGGCCCTCCTGACGGCCTCGGTGCTGCGCGTGGGCGAGATCCACCTCGGGCCCGCGGGCCAGGTCCTCGGCGGGCCCGAGATCGGGTGCGACGTCGAGTTCTGGAAGAGCGGCGCCGAACTCATCGCCGGTCCGAACGCGGTGCAGGAGCTGGCCAAGATCCAGCCGCAGGCCTCCGCGGACATCTTCAGCCAGTCGCTGATCGCGCCGCGACGCAACCGGGTCGCGGAGGTGCTTCCCAACTCCGAGCAGCAGCTGGCGAGTCGCCGGGTCGGCGACCGGGACGTACCGACGTTCGCGCCGTTCGCCGTCCCCACGATCGGCGACGTGACGTTCCCCGTCGACGTCGTCTACACCTGGGTCGACGGTGAAGAGCCGGCCATGCGCGAGAAGCGGGCGCGGTACAAGGGCCAGGGCACCGCCGAAATCCTGGACAAGGAAGTCAACGCTTCCCGCTACACCAGCCACGACGAGCTCAAGTACTCCCTGCGCTCGCTGCAGATGTACGCGCCCTTCGTGCGCAACGTCTACATCGTCACCGACGGGCAGACGCCGAGCTGGCTCGACCCGGACGCGGACGGCATCACCGTCGTCGATCACCGGGACATCTTCCCCGAAGGCGTCCTCCCGGTCTTCAACTCGCACGCCATCGAGACCCGGCTGCACCACATTCCGGGCATTTCCGACCACTATCTCTACTTCAACGACGACGTGTTCGTGGGCCGTCCCGTCACGCCCGAGGCCTTCTTCCACCCCAGCGGTGTCATGAGGGTTCCGGTGTCGCCGCTGAAGATCGGTGTCGGCAAGCCGCACGCCGAGGAGACGGCGACGAACTCCGCGAGCAAGAACGTGCGCCGGCTGCTGATGGAGAAGTTCGGGGCGCTCACCACGAACAACTTCATGCACACGCCTCTTCCCCAGCAGCGGAAGACGCTGCTGGAGCTGGAGGGGATGTTCTCCGAGGACATCGCCCGGACGACCGCGTCGCGCTTCCGCTCGCCGCAGGACGTGGCGCTCACCGCGCCCCTCCTGTACCAGTACGCGCTGATCACCGGGAAGGGCATTCCCGGCAAGTTCAGCTTCCGGTACGTGAACATCAGCCGCGAGGACGCCGACAAGAGGCTGGACAACCTTCTCGCGACGCGCCGGTTCAGCTTCTTCTGCCTCAACGACGTCGATGTCGCCCCGGAGCAGCGCGAAGAAGTCAGCATGCGCATGGACGGTTTCCTTGAGCAGTACTTCCCGTTCCCCAGTTCGTTCGAAAGGCGACCTGATGGAACGCGGGAATGAGCCTCATACGCCGGAGGGCCTCACGCGTCTGGCGCGTCGGCACACGGGCCGCCCGCAAGGTTGAGAGAGGGGCGGCCGCGCCGATCTGGCGCCTGCGGGTCTCCCGGCGACGAGCCGCGCTGCGGCGGGTCCGTCCCGACGTGGTCCCCGTCAGCGTGGGGGGGCTGCGTGTTCTCGGCGCGCCGGCGAAGAGCTATGTCTCCACCGAGGCCGCGGCTCAGTCGCTGAAACTCGTCTCGGACGTGCTGGAGGCAGCCGGCATCCCGTACTTCCTGGTGCCTGGCCGCGACTGGCTGCGGCACGTGGTCGGCGTGGAGAGGATGCACCGGGCTGCCTTCCTGGAGGCGGCGACCCGGGAGCTGTCCGTGACGCCTGTCTACCTGGGAGCCGTGGATCAGGGCGACAGCCTGTCCGTTGCCGGGCACTGCGCGGACGGCCGGCTGCCGCAGACCGTCCGGGAGGCCGAGGTGCTGCGTATGGGCGTGGTCCACCTCGGCCCGCAGGGCCAGGTGCTGGGCGGGTTCGCGGACGGCTGCGACATCGAGTTCTGGCAGCAGGGCGAGGAGGCCGACGGCTCCGCCGGCGACGACGGGAGGCTGTGGTTCAGCGTCCCGGGCAGCGAGCTCACGGACACGTTTCCGGAGTCGCTGGTCGCGCCCCGCCTCAACCGGATATCGGAGGTCATCCCGTCGGAGGCCCAGAAGCCGGCGACGGCCACCGTGAGCGGCCTGCAGATACCGACGTTCCAGCCGTTCGCCCAGCGGACCGTGGAAGAGGTCTCCTTCGCCGTCGACGCGGTCTACACCTGGGTCGACGGCAACGAGCCGGAGCTGGCGGCCAAGCGGGAGGCCTACCGGGAAGGCCCCTCCGCCATCGCCGGGCGCGAGGTCGGGATGTCCCGCTACACCGACAGCGACGAGTTGCGGTACTCCCTGCGGTCGCTGGAGATGCACGCCAGCTTCATCCGGCACGTGTATCTGGTGACCGACGGTCAGACGCCGTCCTGGCTCGATGTGAACGCGCCCGGTCTCACGGTCGTCGACCACCGGGACATCCTCCCGGCGTCGGCGCTCCCGGTCTTCAACTCGCATGCCATCGAGACCTGCCTGTACCGGATAGACGGGCTCTCCGAGGACTACCTGTACCTCAACGACGACGTGTTCTTCGGCCGGCCCGTGCGAGCCGAGCACTTCTTCCACGGCAACGGCATCGCCCGCATCCCGTTCTCCCCGTACAAGCTGGGTCTGGGCCTCCCGCACAGTACGGAGCCGGCCCCGAACTCCGCGGGCAAGAACGTGCGCCGGGTCATCCAGAAGCACCACGACCGGTACATCACGAACAAGTTCCTGCACACTCCCCACCCCCAGTCGCGCGCGGTCATGCGGGAGATAGCGGAAGCGGGCTTCCCGGAGCTCGAACGCACGACGCACTCGCGCTTCCGCTCGACGGCGGACGTGGCGGTGGCCGCGACCTTCCACCACCACTGGGCGATCCTCACCGGACGGGCCGTTCCCGGCGACTACTCCTTCCGGTACGTCGACGTCGGCAGGCCGGACCTCCACGAGAGGCTCGCGCGGCTGAGGAAGCACAACGACGTCGACTTCTTCTGCCTCAACGACGTGGACACCGCCGTCGCGGCCCGGGACTCGATCCGGCGGGCCGTGGATGGCTTCCTGGAGTGGAAGTTCCCCTTCCCGAGCCGCTTCGAGCGATCGTGACGCCGCCGCCGACTGTGCCGACGCCGTAGGGCGCCTGACGCCTCGGTAGGCCCGGCGCTTCAGGGCGTTCGACGTCCAGGGCGTTCGACGTCTTAGGGGGTCCCGGCCGCCCACGGCCGGAAGTCGGCTTGGCCGAATGGTTACTTGTAGCGCTCATTCCTGTACGGCAGTGCGGTTTCGCGTGAATGCCGGTTTCCGGTGGCGCGCACGGGCGTGGGTGGGATAGGGCCGCTGCGGGGGCGGTGGGCGAGCGTGCGGCGGCGGTTCCTCCGTACCGTCGCCGCCGGTTCGATCTTCCGGCAGCTCACTGCCGTGTACGAGGGCCACGTACAGCCATTGGTCCAGTCCACTGAGCCGGGACAAGGCGTCGGTGTGCGACTGCACATGCTGACCGGTCGGTTCCTCCGCAGGCCGTCCGGCGGTCGCCCACGCGCCCTTCCCGCTCGCGCTATCCGGCCAACTTCGCACGGTAAGTCGGAATCACGCGTACCGGTTCGACAGCGGGACATGATGGCTCTGGTGTTCACCAGGTGAACACCAGTCGCAGTAATAACTCCAGTTATGCAGACGTCAGTTGGGCATAACGGTCGTCAACCGCACAGAAGGGAAGGTGTCATGAAGCAGCAGAAGAAGGCTTACGTGAAGCCGTCGCTGTTCAAGCAGGGCGACTTTTCGAAGAAGACCGCCGGGTACTTCTACGGCTCGTACAAGGAGTACTGGGTCCGGCGCATCATCTGATCCGCCGACCGGTTCCCTGTGCACGGTGTGAGAACTTCCGAAAGGTGAAGATGCCCGGCCTGCTGCGTGACTACTTCGTCGTCCTGCCGGACAGCGTGGCGGCCCACGCGGTGGCCGGGCAGCTTCCCGCACCGGAGGCACCGGAGGCACCGGAATCACCGGAGGCACCGGGGACATCGGAATCACCGGAGGCGGTGGGTGGTGTCCTGACCGTCGTCGCCCATCCCTCCGGCCGTCCCTGGGTCGTCGCCCGCCCGCTGGTCCGCCAGGTCAGCCATCTCCGCCGCGGCAGTGACGCGCTCGTGCTCATCGGACCGGACCGCGTCCCCGAGGCCGTGCTCGCCGGCCTCCTGGAGGGCGCCCGCGACCGGACCGGCCTGGAGCGCCGCCTCGCCCGGCTGCCCGGTCTCCACCACGTCATCGCCCACCTCTCCGGCGAGACCTGGATCCGGGGCACGGCCTCCGGACTGCGCCGGATCTACCACGCGCGGCACGCCGAGGCCGGAACCATCGCCTCCGACCGCCCGGCCGTCCTCGCCCACCTGACCGGCGCACCCCTGGACGACGGCGCGCTGGCGCTGCGCATGCTCGACTTCCTGCCGCACCCCCTGAGCCGGCGCGTCCTGTGGCGGGGCGTGCACGAGACCGGGGCCGGGTGCGGACTGGCCCTGCCCGCCGCAGCACCGGGCACGGCAGCCGCCTCCGGCCCTCGTGAGTACCGCTGGTGGGAGCCTCCGCCGCCGGAACTGCCGCTGGCCGAGGGCGCCCGGAGACTCGGAGAGGCCGTCGCCGCCTCCGTACGGGCGCATATCGGCGGCCTGGACCGGATCAGCTGCGAGCTCTCCGGCGGCCTGGACTCCACGGCCCTCACCTTCGCCGCCCGAGCGACCGGCCCGGCGGAGCTGTCCCTGCTCACCGTGGCGGCCCGGGACCGCTACAGCGAGGACGAGACGTGGGCGCGGCGAGCGGTGGCGGAGGCGCGGAGCCGCAACGGCGCACCCGCCCCGGCCCACCACATCATCCCCGCCGACCAAGCTCCCTACTTCTACGCCGACTTGGCCGCCACCTCCGCCGAGCTCAACGACGAACCGCTCCCCGTGGCCCCCGGCCGCGCCCGCGCGCACCTGCTCCTTGGCCGTGCGTACGCCACCGGCTCCCGCTACCACCTCACCGGCTACGGCGGCGACGAACTCTTCCTCGGCCTGCCGCACGCCTACCAGGACCTCTTCCACGGCAACCCGCTCACCGCCTGGAACCACCTCGGCGGCCTGCGCCACCAGCTCGGCTGGCCCCTGTTCCCCACCCTGAAGGCCCTGCTGAACCGCTCCACCTTCCCCCGCTACCTCGCGGGCGCGGTCACCACCGAACCCCAGCCGGTCACCCGCACCCCGCTCCTCTCCTGGGGCGTACGCCAGTCGCTGCGCCCATGGTTCACGGACCACGCGAACGCGCTGATCACCGAGGAGTTCAAGGCGGCCGCCGCCGGACAGGCCGAGCCGATCGACCGGTGGCGGGGGCGGCATGTGGACATCGACGCGGTACGGATGGGGGCGCGGCACTTCCAGGCGATGGAGGACATCGGCATGACGATCGGGCTGCCGGTCGCCGCACCCTTCTACGACGACCGGATCCTGGAGGCGACCCTCGCGGTACGCCTGGCGGACCGGATCAGCCCGTGGCGCTACAAGCCGCTGCTCGTCGAAGCGATGCGCGGGGTGGTGCCGGACACGCTGCTGGCCCGTACGACGAAGGACCACATGTCCTCCGACGAACACCAGGGCCTGCGCCAACACGCACCGGAAATTGCCGACTTGTGGACCGGCTCACGCCTCGCAGAACGCGGCCTGGTCGACTCCCGCCACCTGCTCCGACTGGCGGCCGAACCCTTCTCGCCCGTCCTGGTGGAGCACTCCATCAGCTCGACGGTGGCCGGGGAGACCTGGCTGCGCACGGCCGAGAACGCATGGACCCCACCCGACCGGACCCCCACGACCCTCTCCACGAGCGAGGCAGCGCGATGAAGCTCAGAAAAGGCATAGCCGTCACGACGACCGAGTACGGAGGCGTCCTGCTCGACGAAAAGGACGGCAGCTACTGGCAGTTGAACGACACCAGCGTGATCGTGGTCGAGACCCTGGCTGCGGGGGAGGCTCCCGAGGCGGCCGTCGAACGCATCGTCGCCGAGTTCGACGTGGAGCGCGCGGAGGCCGAGTCGGACGTGGCCGAGCTGACCCGCCAGCTCGTCGAGGCGAAGATCCTGCGCCCATGACCACCGAGATGACGATGCCGCGCCGGGGTGCCGGGCCGGGAGGTGTGCGGCTGCGCGCCGCGATCGCCGCCGCCTTCGTCCTGGCCCGCTTCAAACCCGGCCGCCTGCGCCGGGTGCTGACCCGCTGCGCCAAGGGCGCGCGCCCGGCGACGTACGAAGAGACGCTGGAGATGTACGAGGCGGTCACCGCCACCAGCCGCCGCTGCGCGGGCCGTTACGGCTGCCTGCCCCGTTCGGTGGCCATCGCGCTGGTGTGCCGGATGTCCGGGAGCTGGCCGGACTGGTGCGCGGGGGTCCGGACGGCACCGCCGTTCTCGCCGCATGCTTGGGTGGAGGCGGAGGGCCGCACGGTCGGCGAGCAGGCGGAGTCGGCCGATCTGCGTCCTTTGATGGTGGTGACGGTACGCGAGGGGGTTCCGGGTGAGCGCGGTGGCGGGGACGACGACGGGGGCGGGGCCGGACGGGCTGCCTGAAGAGGCGCGGCAGGCACGGCGTGAGGGGGCGCCGGTCCGAGACGGCACGGGCCCCACCCCTCTCCGCCTCCTCCTGACCCGGGTCCGCCCCCACCGAGGCGTACTCGTCCGCGCGGGCCTCCTCTCCCTCACCGGTTCCGCGGCCGGCCTGGCGATGCCGCTGATGGCGAAGTACGCGGTGGACGCGTTCGCCGCCGACCGCTCGCCGGTCACCCCGCTCATCGCGCTCACCGCACTGGTCCTCGCGGGCGCCTGCCTCTCCGCGTACGGGCGTTACCTCATGGCCCGTACGGGAGAGGGCGTCGTCCTCCGGGCCCGCGACCAACTGGTGGGCCGCATCATGCGGTTGAAGGTCCCGGCGGTGGACCGCCTGACCCCCGGCGACCTCCAGTCCCGCGTCACCAGCGACACGACCCTCCTGCGAACCGTCCTCTCCAGCGGCCTGGTCGAGTCGTTCAACAGCGTGCTGATGCTGCTGGGGACGATCGCGTTCATGGCGTACATGGACCTGACGCTGCTGGGCGTGACGCTCGTGGTGATCGTCGGTATCGGAGCCGTAACCGCCGTGCTCATGCCCCGAATACAGCGCGCTCAGCTCCGCGCGCAGGAGTCGGTCGGCGCGATGGGCGCGGCGCTGGACCGGGTGCTCCAGGCGTTCCGTACGGTCAAGGCGAGCGGCGCGGAGGAGCGCGAGACGGCGGCGGTCGCGGAAGCGGCACGGCGTGCGCACGACCGGGGCGTCTCGGTGGCGAAGTGGTCCTCGGTCTCCGACGTCACGATGATGATGTCGATCCAACTCGCCTTCCTGGCCGTGCTGGGAGTGGGCGGCGCGAGGGTCGCGTCAGGCTCGCTCGACATCTCCTCCCTGATCGCGTTCCTGCTCTACCTCTTCTACCTGATGGGCCCGATCGGAGGCCTGGTCGAGGGCTGGACGGGCTTGCAGAGCGGCCTCGCCGCCGTACGCAGGATCGACGAGGTGGAGTCGCTGCCGGGCGAACCTGTCGGCCGGCCCGGCGGCGTACCGGGCGAGGGGACTCCGCTGCGGGTCACCTTCCAGGACGTGGCCTTCGGGTACGGGGACGAGCGCGCCCCCGCCCACAAGGGCGTCACGTTCGAGGTCCCGGCCGGCGGGATGGTGGCGCTGGTGGGCCCGTCGGGGGCGGGGAAGTCGACGGTGTTCAGCCTGCTGGAGCGGTTCTACGACCACGATGCGGGGGCCATCGCGCTGGACGGCCGGGACATCAGGGACTGGCCGCTGGCCGAGCTGCGGGCCTCGCTCGCGTACGTGGAACAGGACGCCCCGGTGCTGGCCGGGACGCTGCGGGAGAACCTGCTCTTCGCGGCCCCGGACGCCCCGGAGGACCGGCTGACCGAGGCGGTGGCCCGGACCCGCCTGGACGCCCTGGTCGCCCGCCTGCCCGACGGCCTGGACACGGCGGTGGGCCACCGGGGCGTCACCCTCTCCGGCGGTGAACGCCAGCGCATCGCCATCGCCCGCGCCCTGCTGCGCCGCCCCCGCCTGCTCCTGCTGGACGAGGTGACGTCACAGCTGGACGCGGTCAACGAGCAGGCGCTGCGTGACGTCATCGTCGAACTGGCTCAGCAGGCAACGGTGTTGGTCATCGCTCACCGCCTCTCCACCGTCCGGCACGCCGACCGCATCGTGGTCCTGGAGGAGGGCCGGGTCCGCACGGCGGGCACGCACGAGGAGCTGATGGCGTCGGACGACCTGTACCGGGAGCTGGCGACGACGCAGCTGGCGGCGGCGGTGGAGGAGAAGGTGCGGTGAGAGGTCAGCGGGCGTAGTTCTTGAGCTCCTCGCTCTCCAGGGTGATGTCGACCGGGTCGGGAAGAGGCACCGTATCGCCGTACCCGTATGTCGTCCGCCGCCGGTAGCGGCCCTTCTCCGGCTCGCTGTACACGAGGAGAGTGTCGTGGTCGCGGTCGATGAGGAGACAGACCGGGATGCTTGCGGCGGCGTACGCGTCGCGTTTCTCCGTACGGTCGCGCCTGTCGGTGTCGTGATCGTGTGAGGTGACTTCGACGGTCATGAGGATGTGGTCCGGACTCGACCACTCGCCGTCGCCGGCGAACCGGCCCGCGCGGCCGGACCTCGCCGCGGTCCGTGCGAGGCCACGTGACGACGATCACTCCGATGGAGCGCCGGGGCTGTAGACCGGACGCCCGGCGGCAGGCGTATACCCGGTGAAGCGAAAGATCCGGGAGCAGCTTTTGACCGTCGAGGAGTTCGAAGAGTTCTACGCCCAGGCGGTCACGCGTCTCACAGGTCAGCTGTACGTGATGACGGGGGATCTCCAGGAGGCGCAGGACGTCGTGCAGGAGGCCTTCGTCAAGGCGTGGGTCCGGCGCGGCCGGCTGGAGCGGGAGGGGCAGCCCGAGGCGTGGATCCGTACGGTCGCGTGGCGGCTGGCGGTGAGCCGCTGGCGCTTCCGGCGGCGTTCGGCGGACGCGTGGGGCCGGGGGAGCGGGGCGGCGGAACACGTCGCGCCGCCGGACCCGGACCACGTGGTGCTGGTCGACGCGCTCCGGGAGCTGCCCGCGCAGCAGCGGCGGACGTTGACCCTGCACTACCTGTGCGACCTCACGGTGGAGCAGATCGCCGGGGAGACCGGGCTTTCCGCCAGCACGATCAAGACGCATCTGGTCCGCGGACGGGCGGCGCTCGCCCACCGTCTGCAGGACCCCCGTATGGAGGAGGCTCCTGATGTCTGAACCACGGGGCCGGTCGGGCCCGGAGGAGTTCCAGGGCACGCAGGATCCCTTGCGGTCCCTGTTCCGGCAGGCTGGAGACTTCGGCCAGGGCCACGTGGTCCCGGAGCCGGCCACATACATCACCGAACGCGGCATGCGGGCCCAGCGGCGCCGGATGGCCGCGGTCGCGGTAGGGGTCTGCCTGGTCATCGGCGGGGGCGGCGCGGCGGCGGTCGGCCTGCTCCCGGTCACACCGAAGCCCGCACCTCCGGCGACGACCCCATCACCCAGCTACCCGTCCCCGGCGCCCTCGCCTCCGACCGGGACACCTACGGAGCCGCCGACGCCGAGCCATACGGTGCCGGGGACGGCGGGGTCGTACCCGCCTGGTTCCGATCCGGGGACGACCGCGCCCGGGGGCATGCCGACGACGGGGGCGCCGACGGCTCCGTCGTCGACATCCACGGGGGCGCCCGGCTCGACGGCGACTTCGGCACCGACTTCGACGGCGGCTTCGACGCTCGGGGCGACGTCGATGCTGTGATCGCGGGCGGCGGCCCCGACTCGCGTACGCCCTCCACCTCGCCCGCTTCACCCCGTGCCCCGGCGGTCCACCGGGCGATCCCGCACGCCTTGACGCCTCCGAAAGGTGCCAGAGTTGTCCCTATCGCCCCCCGGCCTGCGACGGGCCGAGCCCGGGTCCGATGCCGCCTCCGGGCTGTGGGCGGGCCGGCCGGTCAGGCCCGTTCCGTACGGGTCCAAGGCGACCGGACGTGGCAGCTGGTCGTCCTGGCTCACCCCCGCCGACCGCCGAGTGCTCCAGCTCTACCTCCTGACCCGCATATCCCTGTGGATCACGGCCCACGGCGCCCGATGGCTCTTCCCCCGGGGCTCGGACGTACGGGAGGCGGCGCCGGTCCTCGCGCCGTTCCAGCAGTGGGACGCGAACCACTACCTCCACATAGCGCGCGACGGTTACTTCCCGGCCGACACAGGCCCATGGATGGATGGTTGGGACAACAGGGAGGCGTTCTTCCCCGGGTTCCCGATGCTCCTGCGGGCCGTGCACCTCATCGTCCCGGACTGGACGGCGGCGGGCCTGCTGATCTCGCTGGTCGCGGGAGCGGTCGCCGTACTGGCACTGTCCCGCATAGCGCGCGCGTACGTCCCCGAGGATGCCGACGGCCACCGTACGGTCCTGTTCTTCCTGCTCTCCCCGTGCGCGGTCTTCCTGGCGGCCGGCTACACGGAGGCGCTGTTCCTGGCGTTCGCGCTCCCGGCCTGGCGGGCGGCCCAGTGCCAACGGTGGCTGTGGGCCTGCACGTTGACCGCTCTGGCGACGACCGTACGGGTCAGCGGCCTGTTCCTGGCGGCGGCGATAACGGTGCTGTTCGTGCTCTCGGTCTCGTCGGGCAAAGGCTGGCGCGGGGCGCCCTGGCTGGCACTGCCCGCGCTGCCGCCGCTGGCGTACAGCTGGTACCTGCACGCTCACACGGGCGACTGGATGGCGTGGAAGCGCGCCCAGGAGCGGGGCTGGTACCGGGAGTTCCACACCCCGTGGGAGGGGTGGAGCAACACGTGGAACGCGGCGTTCGAAGGAGTACACACGACCGGCTACGCGGCCATGTTCCAGGTGGAGTTGGCGGCGATGGTGGTGGGCCTGGCTCTCGTCGCCCTGCTGGCACGTCGCCGCCGCTGGCCGGAGGCGGTGTACGTCGCGCTGAGCCTGTGGGCCCTGGGAACGTCGTACTGGTACGTGTCCATCCCCCGCGCCACGTTGCTGTGGTGGCCGCTGTGGATGGGGCTCGCGGCGGTGAGCCTGCGCCGCCCGTGGTTCCGGACGGTGTATCTGTGCGTGACGGTGCCGGTGACTGCGCTGGTGGCCCTGGCGTTTCTTACGGGGCGGTGGGCGGGGTGAGTCGTTGGGCGTCAACAGGCCCGGGAGCCCGCTCACGCGGGGACCACGGGAGCTCACGTCCTCCGCGGGGGCTTGCAGAGGGCGCCGGAAGTCTCAGCGGATGGTGTCGACGAACGCCGACCATGCGGAGGAGCCGAAGATGACGGCCGGTCCTTCCGGCTGCTTCGAGTCGCGGACCGGGACGACGCCCGGACAGTCGTCGGACACCTCGACGCACTGACCGTCGTCGGAGTTGCCGTACGAGGATTTCCGCCAGGTCGCGGAAGTCAGATCGGCTTGGCGGGAAGGCATGATCGGATCTCCTTGACCAACTGCTGGATGAACTTGGTTGTCTGCTCCGGAGAGAGCGCCTTGCCTCGCTCTGAATCGTGGGACAACCGCAGCTCCTGGACCCGTCCTGAGTCCTCAACCAGTTCACCGGACTTGCTGCCCTCCAGATAGGCCACAGCCTTACCGTTGGCCAGCCGCAGGACCGTCAGTGAACCACCCATCAGATCGTGTAGCCCCGCCGAGAACGGCAGCAACTGAAGCGTCACGTTCGGCTGCTTCCGCCACTCCAGCAGAGCCTCCAGCTGTTCCAGCCAGACGGCGGGCTGCGAGGCCGCTCGGTGGAACACCGCTTCGTCGAGCATCGGCCCGGAAGTACGGGGCGTCAATGGTGCTGCTCGCGTACTGGTACTGGACCGTCGCTTCCCGCTCCAGCCTCATGAACCGCTGATACCGGCTGCCGGAGGCGTCGTCCCGGGCCTGCGACGCATGACCTGCGCGCTGCTCGAACTTGTGGGACTTGCGGCCGTGCGTCGACGTCGCCGCGCTCGTCCTCACGGAGCTGGTCACCAACGCCTTCCAGCACGGCGGCGGAGAGGACGTCACGATCACCTGGTGCGCCGACGGAACGCACCTGACCCTTCAGGTGGAGGGCAGCTCTCCCGTACGCCCTGTGCTCCGGACTGTGGACGAGAGCTCGGAGGGCGGTCGCTGACTGAGCATCGTGGAGGCGCCGGCCGACCGCTGGGGAGTCAGCGAGGACGGCCACATCGTCCACTGCGCTCGCTCTTCCCTAAGGCCGCCAGAACTTGGACCGCAGAGTCTTCCGCTCGCTGCTCTTGACGTCTTCCTGGGTGCCGTTCTCCCAGGTGCTCGACGGGCCGCCGTCCTGGCTCAGTTCGACGCGGCCCGCCTGGTGGGTGAACAGGGCACCGCCGGCGCTCATGGTGACCTGGGCGGTGTAGGTGCCCGCCGGGACGGCGGAGAGGTCGACGCCCTTGCCGTCCGGCGAGGTGAAGAACCCGTATCCGTACGAGCCGAAGTCGCCCGGCCTCACATGCGGACGGACCTTCTCGGTCATCCGCAGGGGCTTGAGGTCGAAGGTGTGGGCGGTGTCCGGGCCTTGCAACGTCAGGTAGTACGTGGCGTGGTTCTTGTGGTCCGCGTTGCGGCCGGGGAGGTAGAAGACGCCGTACGCGCGCAGTTTCCGGCCGTCCATCTGGAACCGTTCCAGCGAGAACACCGTTCCGCCGGGAACGCCGTTCGCGAGGCTGCGCCTGATCAGCCGGACGCCGTTCTGGTCGGCCTTGAGGACAACCTCGAAGCCGCTGGAAGCACTTCGGCGGTCGATCGGGTCGTACGCGACCAAGGGGACCCTTCGGTCGATGGCCTCGCTCTCGCTCGTCACCCGGACGGACACGTCGTATGTCCCCTCGGGCAGGGACTCGAACAGCTGCCGCGCATCGCACGCGAACCCGCCGTCCTTGTACGCGGTGAAGTAGGTGTCGAAGTACTTGAGGTAGAGCTGGTCCACCGGCACGGTGTCCGCGTCCGCCAGCCAGGCGTTCCCGTCCCGCTCAAGAACGAGCTGCTTCGTCTCCCGCGACTCCGCGTTCCCGGAGTCCTCCGTCCCGGCGGCCGCGCCGGGTATGAAGGCGTGCCCCGTCAACCTGGCCTCCTGGTGCGTGAGGGAGGCGCCGGTCAGGACGGCCAGCGCGGTGTCCCGCCCCCGGAGATTCGCCAGGTGCGTGGCCGCGGCGGGCCCATCAACGTCATTGGAGCCGATCTGGACCTCACCCCACCGCGGAGCGGCGCCCTCGGTCAGCGCGTAGATGATGCTCAGAATCGCGGAAAGGCCCTGCCGCGTCACCTCCGCATGCTTGACCAGAGTGGAGGATTCCACCATGACCAGGTTGAAATTGGAGTATTTCCGCAAGGCCGGAAGGAAATGGACGACTTCCTCCTCGTACTGGTAGTCCCGCGTGGACGAGACGAGGTAGATGTTGCGGTCGCGGTCCTCGTCCTCGGCCAGCAGCGTCGGCAGCACGGCGTCGAGCGTGTCCACATTCTCCTGAGGCTCCCCCTCGCCGAGAACGGACGCGCCGAGGTTTCCGTGCCCCTGCGAGTAGCTGCCGATGAAGTACTGCGGGGTGGAGGCGACGATGTTGCGGTAGCCGTACTTCAGGCCGTAGATGAGTGCGGCGCTGCCTCCCTTGGAGGACCCGGCGAGGACTACCGCGTCGCGCGACAGGCCCAGCTTCTCCGAGTAGGAGGTGATCAGTTCCTCGACCGCGTCGGAAACAGAGAAGTCCATGTCCCGGCATACGTAATAGGACGTTCCTCCGGCAAACCGGTCACGAATCCGCAGGACGTTGCACTGGACACCCGAGAGGGATTTTCCGAAGCCGTACGTCGAGCCCACGGAGGAGAAGACCACGAGAAGGTTGCCATGGTCGCCTGCGGCGGGCGTGAACTCGTACTCGATCTCCCATTCGCCCCACTTCTCGATACGTATCTCGGAGCGCCGGATCGCCTCATTTATGTAGTTCTGTGATGTGTGGGGGAGGGTACTCAAAGCCTGCGGGTCGTCCGGGTGCATGTGGCTGGATTCCATGAATGACTGGCCCCTTGTCCTCAAAGTTTCTTCCATTTGAGCTGCGGCCGCTCCGCAGAAACTCCTCCGACGTGGGGCCGGGCGTTTTCAGGAGAACAGCAGCCGGAGTGAGGCTACTGCAATCCAAGCGCCGTTTCGAGAGACAGTCGGCGGGATCACATCGAGTTCTACTGCTCGTCAGTCACACGCGCTGACGACCGGCCTGTATGGCCTGCGGCCCGCGCCCTTCGCCGTGCAACCGGCTGCCCTTCGCCACCGTGTACGACGTACCGTCCTGGCCGGGCGCCGCCGGTGTTCGTCCTGACGTGGACGGGGCGGCCTGCCCGCCGAGGGAGCGTAGAAGTCGACGCTCCTCCCGCCCGGAGGGTGAAGCGGAAGGAGTTTCTAACGCCTACTCGGATTTTCGGAGAAATGAGGAATCCGGAATTCGGGGTGCTCCTCGCCGGCGATGACGCTGACGACCGCCGAGACCACCAGCAATTGCACGGTCACGGGAAAATAGAATGGTGAGGCATCTCGCCTCGTAGTAAACGTTTGGTGTCTACAGAACAGGGTCGAAGTCCGGTCACCCGAACCGCCTGCCCTCGCGCCCGGAGCGCGGCTCCTCACGGTCACCTCCCTCTGCCCGTCCAGCCGCCCCTCCCTGCCCCCGGGTTCCTGGCCCCGTGCGCGATCACCGCGTATCCAGGAGGAATCGATCATGATGTCTACGCAGGGAAGGCCCGCTGTGCACGCCCAGGAGAACGACCGAACCGTCCGGGCTGACTCTTCCCGTACGGCCCCCTCCCGCACCCCAGCGGTGGAGGCCGGGGCATCGGCGCCGTACGGACTCATGGAGCTGCAGGCCAGTGCCGGCAACGCGGCCGTCGTCCAGGTGCTGCGGCAGGCCGAGGGCCGGCAGGAGCATCGGCACGGCGCCGGGTGCGGGCACGGTGGCGGGGAAGGGGCGGTCGTGCGGCGGTCCGCCGTGCACGACGTGCTGCGTACGCCTGGACGGCCGCTCGACGACACCACCCGCGCCGACATGGAGGCCCGGCTCGGCGCCGACTTCTCCGATGTGCGGATCCACAGCGACAGCGCTGCCAAGGCCTCCGCGGCCGAGGTCGGCGCCCGCGCCTACACCAGGGGCAGCCACGTCGTCATCGGCGACGGCGGGGCGGACCAGCACACGCTGGCCCATGAGCTGACCCACGTCATCCAGCAGCGTTCGGGCCCCGTCGCCGGGACCGTCAATGGAGCCGGTCTCAAGGTCTCCGACCCCTCCGACCGGTTCGAGCGCGAGGCCGAGGCCAACGCGACCCGGGTCATGCGGAGCGCCGTACCCGGGGCGGCGGCACCCGTCCAGGGGGCCCGGCCGGCCGCACCGGCCTCCGGCGTCGCGGCCGTGCAGCGGGCCGCCGAGCTCAGCGGGCTGACCGGAGGCGGCACCACCGGCGCCTTCGGGCAGGCCGTCGCCGGTGCCGAGCCCGAGGGCGTGGGGACCGTCGCGATCGTTCCGGTCGTCCTCACCCCGACCCTGAACCTCATGGACGTCGCGCAGAAGTACGAGGAGGGCTTCGCCGGTGGTACGGCACCGGCCGACCGCTTCGCGCTGGTCATCGGCGTCAACATCCGGATCCGGAACCAGCAGGAGGCGACCGACGCGGAGGCCCTGCTCGGCCAGAAGACCACCGTCTTCCTCGGTGCCTGGGGCGCCAACCGGTTCAGGGTCGCGGTCATCGGGTTCACCTGGGCCAACCACGCCACCGACGCCCAGGAGACGAACCAGCGGACCGTCCCGTACGGCGAGATCAGGGACCGGATCATGCGCTCGACCGAGACCACCGCCATGATCGCCGGGCTGCGCGGGGCCGGGAGGCAGCACGTCTACCCGCACACCAGCGACTCCGACACCACCTCCTTCGACACGGAGGCGGGACCGCTGTTCTCGACCGCCGCCGAGCGCCTGGAATCAGGCGAGTTGGACGTCTTCAGCGGCGGTTACACCTCACCGGCCGGCAGCAGGACCGGCGACAACGACATCCTGATCTGGCACGCCAGCCAGGTGGACCTCGCCGTCCGCAAGGCCATGGCCCAGGTGGACCCCAGCCTGGTCCACTACCCGGAGCCCAGCACCTTCGTGAAGGTGCACGAGGACTACGACGCGCTGGAGCCCGGCGTCACCTTCGGCAGCGGTGCGGAGGAGGGCCAGCACCTCGTGGACTCGCTGTCCCGGAAGCGGTTCGGCGGTGTGGAGGGCGACTTCGACCCGCGGTTCGCCATCGGCACCGACATGAGCCGCGTCGGCCAGAACGTCGGATCGCACCCCGTCGGCACGCCGGTCACCGACGACACCGTCCAGCGGCTGTTCGCACTCGCCCAGACCCACGCCAGGCCGCAGGAGTGGACGAAGCGCGTAGAGCGGGCGTACGGCATCAGCGATGCCGTCGTCTCCAGGACCCTGGCGACGCTCGTCTTCGCCGGGCTCACCGTGGACAACCTGTCCAAGGTGTCCCTGTCCGCGAACCTCATCGGAGCCAAGGCCATCGACAGCGCGGCCAGAAAGGATCCGCTCAAGAACGTGGACGCCGGAGTGGTGGAGACGGCGAAGGCCAGCAGGGACATCCTGGTCCGCGCCCTCATCGGCGCCATCCGGGCTCTCCGGGCGCGCAACAACTAGGGGGCGTCTGGCCGATCAGGGAGCGGGGTCTGGTGCCGTGCATCGCGAGGCGGAGCGGGACCGAGCCCGCCGGAGCGCGGCCGTGCGCTCCGGCGACCCGGCCCGCTCACCCTGCCGTACGCCGTGGCCGGGATCGCCGTCCCCATTCGTTCGCGGCCACCACCAGGCACACCGCGACGAGGACCACGTTCTTGACGACGTACTGCCCCTCCATGGTCGGGGCGGGGGAGTGCGGCTGCCACATCGCGTCGGGGAGGAGGACGAGGGTCGAGAACACACCGCCCATGTGGAGGAAGAACACGACGAGCGCGGGGCGCAGCAGGCGGCGGCCGACGATCAGGCCGATCCCGATGGCCGTCTCCAGGGCCGCGAGGGACAGCAACAGCACCGTCTCCGGCACCAGGCCCAGGGTCATCTTCGTCGCCGCGTCGACCGCCAGCTGCTCCGCCGGGCTTGCCGAGGGGAACAGTTTCAGCACGCCGAAGCCGACGAAGACGATGCCGACCGTCGCCCTCAGCAGGACCAGGGCGTGCGCGTCGATCAGGCGGGCCAGGCCGTCGGCCGGTCGGCTCCAAGGCCGTCGGCCGGCCGCGGGGTCGAGGCGGGCGCGGGCGAAGTGGGCCTCGCGGGGCGGGGGTTCGGTGTCGCGGTCGTGCGGGGGCAGGACGGGCTCTACGGTGCTGCTGCTCATGTGCGATCTCCCGGTGTGTCCGTGGGGGTGGGAAAACGTGCACGGGTGGCCCGCGCGGCTCGGCGGGCGACCTGGGCCATCTCGCGGATCGGTGGGGGCCTGGGGCGGGTGGGGAGGGGACAGGCCCCCTCGGTGCTTGGTCTAGACCATACGGACGAGGGTCGGGAGGCCGTCAAGGGTCATGTTCCTCGGCGCCTTCGGGGGCCGGCACATTCGCGCCATCTTGCATCGGGCCGCGGGCGGAGGCGCCGGACGTGTGTTTCGTGCGGCGGCCGGGGTCTTCGTACGGGGGAGGCGCGGGGCCCGATCTCCTGCCCGCGGGTCTGGCAGAGCTCCCGGCCGGTCCGCCGCTGAGCAGGCCTGTTGCGCCGAGGCCGGACCGGCCGGGACCTCTGGGCCGTGCGCCGGCGCCAACTGTTGATCGCTTTCCGGCCGTTCGGGGCGCGCGGTCGCCCGTAGAGGTCGCCATCCGGCGGTCCGGCGGGTGACTCCGGTGGTTCAGATGGCCGAAAGTGCACTGGTCTATTACGGGATGTATCGGGCATCGGCCGCTGGTGCCTCCGTCGCCGCGCCCGCCCCCGGTACCCGTCCCCAGGCACGCCGAAGGGCCCGGAGCGTGTGCCCCGAGCCCTCAGCCCCTACTCCCCGCTCAAGCCGTCACCGCTCAAGCCGTCACCGCTCAAGCCCGCCTCTTGCGATCACCCCCGCGTACCACCGCGCACTGTCCTTCACCGTCCGCCGCTGCGACGCGAAGTCCACGTGGACGATGCCGAACCGCTTGCTGTAGCCGTACGCCCACTCGAAGTTGTCCAGCAGCGACCACAGGAAGTACCCGCGTACGTCGACGCCTTCCCCGATCGCCCGGTGTACGGCGCCCAGATGCGCGTCCAGGTACGCCACCCGCTCCGGGTCGTGCACCTGGCCCTCCGGGTCCGCGTAGTCGTCGTACGCCGCTCCGTTCTCGGTCACCAGCAGCGGCAGACCCGGGAGTTCGTCGCGCAGGCGGGTCAGCAGCTCGTACAGGCCGTTCGCGTCCACCGGCCAGTCCATCGCCGTGCGCGGGCCCTCCGCCGGGGTGAACGCCACATGCTGCTCGGCGCCCGCCCAAGGGGACGGCGACTCGGACGAGCCGGCCGAAACCACGCTCGGCGAGTAGTAGTTGATACCCAGCGAGTCGATCGGGGCCGAGGTGACCTCCAGGTCGCCGTCCTTCACGAACGACCAGTCCGTCACCGCAGCCGTGTCCGCCACCAGGTCCTCCGGCAGCCGCCCGTGGAAGACCGGGTCCAGGAAGATCCGGTTCGCCACCGCGTCGATCCGGCGCACCGCGTCCCGGTCCGCGTCGGTGTCCGTCAGCGGGCGCAGGGCGTGCAGGTTGAGGGTGAGGGAGACCTCCGCCGTGGACGGGAGGCGGTCCCGCAGGACCCGGGTCGCGCCGCCGTGCGCCAGGTTGAAGTGGTGCGCGGCGCGCAGTGCGGCGAGGTCGCTCGTCCGGCCAGGAGCGTGGACCCCGTTCCCGTACCCGAGGAACGCCCCGCACCAGGGCTCGTTGAGCGTGGTCCACGTCGACACCCGGTCACCCAGCGCGCCGGCCACCAGACCCGCGTACTCCGCGAACCGGTGTGCCGTGTCCCGCTCCGGCCAGCCGCCCGCGTCCTCCAACTCCTGCGGCAGGTCCCAGTGGTAGAGCGTCGCGACCGGTCTGATGCCGGCCCCCAGCAGCTCGTCCACCAGGCGGCGGTAGAAGTCCAGGCCGCGCTCGACCGCCGGGCCCCGGCCGGTCGGCTGGACCCGGGACCAGGAGACGGAGAACCGGTAGTCGGTGACGCCGAGGTCCCGCATCAGCTTCACGTCGTCCGGCATCCGGTGCAGGTGGTCGGCGGCGATGTCACCGGTGTCGCCGTTGCGGACCTTGCCGGGGGTACGGCTGAACGTGTCCCAGATGGACGGCGTACGGCCGTCCTCCGTGGCCCCGCCCTCGATCTGGTACGCGGCGGTCGCCGTGCCCCACCGGAATCCGGTGGGGAAGCGGAGCCCCGTACCGCTCTCGGGGAGGGCGCCTGTGGAGGTCGCCGGGCGGGCATCGACAGCTGTCATGAGACGGACACTCCAGAAGTGAGGGGAGGAGGGAGGAGGAGATGAAGGGAGGGGCGAGGGCGCTGGCCAGGGCTTCACCGCGCTCGGGGCGCTGGTGCGGTCAAGCCCTCACCGCGCTCCGCGCGCTGGTGCGGTCAGCCCTTCACCGCGCCCTGCATGATGCCGCCGACGATCTGCCGGCCGAGCAGACCGAAGACGATCAGCACCGGCAGCGTGCCGAGCAGCGTGCCGGCCATGATCACCGACTGGTCGTTCACATAGCCGCCGCCGAGCTGCCGCAGCGCGACCTGCACGGTCGGCTCCTGCGAGGAGAGCGCGATGATCGGCCAGAAGAAGTCGTTCCACGCCGTCATGAACGTCAGCATCCCGAGCACCGCCATGCCGGGCCGCGCGATCGGGATCACGATCGACCAGAAGATGCGGGCCGTCGACGCGCCGTCCACGCGGGCCGCCTCGATCAGCTCGTCCGGCAGCGACTGCACCAGGTACTGGCGCATGAAGAAGACACCGAACGCCGACACCAGGCCCGGCAGGATCACCGCCTGGAGCTGGTTCACCCACTGGAGCTCGGCGATCAGCATGAAGAGCGGGATCACGCCGAGCTGCGGCGGGATCATCATCGTCCCGATCGTCAGCGTCAGCAGCGCGTTCCGGCCCTTGAACTTCAGCTTGGCGAAGGCGAAGCCGGCCAGCGTGCAGCAGAGCACCGTGCCGAGGGTGATCGACGACGACACGATCAGCGAGTTGAGCAGCGCCTTGCCGATGTCGGCCTCTTCGAGGACCTGCTCGAAGTTCTTGATCAGGTTCGGGCCCGGCAGCAGGCTCGGCGGCACCTGCGCCATGTCCGCGTTGGACCGGCTGGCCGCCACGATCGTCCAGTAGAAGGGGAACGCCGAGATCAGCAGCGCGAAGCCGAGGATGAGGTACGAGAGCCAGCCGCCCTTCATCGTCCGGCCCGCGCCTCCCATGCGTACGCGCTTCGCCGGCGGGTCCTGCGGCGGACGGCCCGCCTCCGGGGCGGTCGGCGGTGCGACGAGCGCGGTCATCGGCCGGCCTCCTTGCGTGCGCGGCGGCGCGCGATCAGGGCGTTGACCCCGACGAGCACCACGATCAGGACGAACATCACCCAGGCGATGGCCGCGGCCCGGCCCAGGTGGAAGAAGCCCCAGCCCTGCTCGTACATGTACAGGCCGAGGGTCTGGTACTGGTGCGAGATGCCGCCGGAGATCGAACCCTCGAACAGCAGCGGCTCACCGAAGAGCTGGGTCGCCCCGATGGTCGAGATGATGACCGTGAAGATGATGGTGGGACGCAGGCCGGGCAGCGTGACGTGGATGAACTGCCGCCAGCGCGACGCCCCGTCCATCTCCGCCGCCTCGTACAGCTCGTGCGGGATCGACTGCATGCCCGCCAGGTAGATCAGCGCGTTGTACCCCGTCCACCGCCAGATGACGATGGTCGACACCGCGATCTGCGAGGCGACCGTGCCGGTCTGCCAGTCCACCGGGTCGAAACCGACCAGCCCGAGCACGTAGTTGATCAGTCCGAAGTCGCGGCCGAAGAGCTGCGCGAAGACGAGCGTGGCGGCGGCGACGGAGGTCGCGTACGGGAGCAGGATCGCCGTCCGGATGAACGTCCGGCCGCGGAGCTTGTAGTTGAGCAGGTGCGCGAGGCCGAGCGCCATCGCCAGCTGCGGGACCGTGGACAGCACGCCGATCGTGAACGTGTTGCGCAGCGAGATCCAGAAGTACTCGTCGGTGAAGAGCGCCGTGTAGTTGGCGATGCCCCGCCACTCCATCTCGCCGCTCGTCTGGAGCTCGACCCGGTAGAGCGAGACGAACGCCGTGTAGAGGAGCGGGAAGAGGCCGAAGGCGAGGAAGAGCGTGAAGAACGGGGCGATGTAGGCGTACGGGGACGCCTTGCGCCAGGTACGCCGGAGGCCGGCTGCCCGACCGTCGTCGGGCCCGGGTCCGGTTCCGGCAGGGCTGCGGGGCCCGGCCTTCGCGGTGGCGGTGAGGGACACGATGCGGCCCTTCGGGATCGGGAGCGGGAAAGCGGGGAGCAGGGGTACGGGGGTGGGGCCGGGCCACCGTGGTGTGCACCGGTGGACCGGCCCCAGAGGTCCCAGGGAGGAGGGGGAGGAGAGGGGCAGGCCGTGACCGGCCCCAGATGCCCCGGGCAGGGAGGGGAGGAGAGGCAGGCGCAGCGTGCCGGCGTCAGCCGATCACGTTCGCCACGCCCTTCTTCGCCGTCGCCCACGCCTTCTCCGACGCGACGCCCTTGCGCTCGACCTCGCTCAGCGCGTTCGTGATCTGCTGCATCACGTTCTGGTCGTGCACGCCCAGAACCTGGACCGGGGACTCCTTGGCCGCGTCACCGAAGATCTGGCCGATCGGCGCGCCGGAGAAGTAGTCGTCCTTGGCATCCGCGATCTTCTCGATGGCGCCCGTCGAGGACGGGAAGTTGCCCTGCTTCTGGAAGACCTTCGCCTGCTGCTCGGGGGCGGTCAGCCACTCGATCAGCTCGTACGCCTCCTTCTTGTGCTTGGCCGCACGCGGGATGGAGAGGTATGAGCCGCCCCAGTTGCCGGCGCCGCCGGGCAGCTTGGCGATGTCCCACTTGCCCTGGCCGCCGTCACCGGCCTGGCCCTTGATGTAGCCGAGCATCCAGGCCGGGCACGGGATCGTGGCGAAGGAACCGGCGGCGAACGCCTGGTTCCACTGCGGGGACCACTGGTCGAGCTTGGCGCTCAGGTCCGCCTCGGCCGCCTTCACGGAGGTGTCCCAGGCCGTCTTCACCGCCGGGTTCTTCTCGTAGATCAGCTCACCGGAGGCGTCGTAGTACCGCTCCTCCTCCTGGCCGATCATGATCCCGTAGAGCGAGCCGATGCTGTCCAGCCAGGCGCTCTTGGCGGGGGCCTTCTTCTTGTACTCCTTGCCGAGCTCCAGGTAGCCGTCCCACGTGGACCACTTCTCCGCGAGCTCCTCGCGGTCGGTGGGGAGGCCGGCCTGCTTGAAGAGGTCGGTGCGGTAGCACATCGCCTCGGGGCCCACGTCCGTGCCGAGGCCGAGGATCTTGCCGTCCTTCGTGGTCGCCGCCGACCACTTGGCCTCGGCGAACTCGCCCTTGAGCTTGTCGGCGCCGAACTCCTTCAGGTCCTGGAACTTGTCGGACTGCTGCTGGGTGACCGACGCGATGCGGCCCACCTCCACGCCCTGCACGTCCGCGAGACCGCCGCCGCCCGCCAGGCGGGTCTGGAGCGACTTCCAGTAGTCCGCCTCGTCCTGGGTGTCGCTCTGCTTGATCGTCACGTTCGGGTGGAGCTTCTGGTACTCGTCGTAGAGCCCGGCCTCCTTGAAGCCGAATGAGCCGAACAGGTCGACGTTGAGCGTGACCTTCCCACCCGCGCTGTCGGAGGTGTCCGACGAGTCGCCGGATCCGGATCCACAGGCGGCGAGGAGGGCCCCGGCGAGGACGACCGCGCCGAGGCGGACGGTGGCTCTCTTGGCGGCTCGGGCGATGGGCATGGGAAGCCTCCCTTGGCTTCGGGATGAACCGAGCGCTTTGAGAGCGCTCTCAAAACCTGCGTCTGGAGCGTCTCCCACCACCCCCGCCCCGTCAAGACTCGAACACATAACAGCTTGGCGTTACGCCCGGCCGCCGCCCAACTGCCTTCTGTGTGCGTTCTCTTGACACCCAGGTTTCAGGAGTTTTACGTTCCTTGACACTTGAGAGCGCTCTCGAAGGCGCTCCCGCCCCCCATGATGACCATGATCGAGGTGCTGCTCGTGCAAGCCTCCCTCTCCAGACTCGCCTCCCGTACCGGGGCCAGACCCGCCGCGGCCACGCTCCTGGCCGTGGCGCTCGCCGCCGTCACGCTGGGGCCCGCCGCCTCCCCCGCGGCCGCCGCCACCATCCCCGCCGGCGCCGGCAGCTACACCGACTCCCGCCCCGCCGGCACCCAGGGCCCGACCACCAACACCGGCGCCCCCGTCACGCCGAAGCTGACGACCGCCGCCCGGAACAACCCGGTCCCGACCAACGACTGGTGGTCCTCGCTCGCCTTCCAGCGCTACGGCGACAACCCGTACTCCACTCCCATGTACGGGCACCCGCTCACCTACCAGGCCAAGGCCTCCGGCCTGGAGGTCGGCTACCCGACCACGCCCGCGATCGTCGGCGACGGACGGCAGTACGAGTACGCCCACAAGGCCGACCTCACCGTCGGCCTGACCGGCCTGAACTCGCCGGACACCAAGGCCGACGCCTGGTCCGACTGGACGGTCACCCCGTACTGGGCGGACGGCTCCCGCACCTTCCGGGCCACCATCGGCCACGGCATGCCGTTCGTGTACGCCAAGGGGTCCGGCGGCGACGCCCGGATCACGACCGCCTCCACGCCCACGGTCTTCTCCAACCAGGGCAACGTCGTCGGCATCACGGTCGCCGGGCACCACTACGCCCTCTTCGCCCCGACCGGTTCCAACTGGAACATCTCCGGCACCACGATCACCGCCGGGCTCGGCTCGAAGGACTACTTCTCGCTCGCCGTGCTGCCGTCCACGGACGCGCTCGCGACCTACCGCAAGTACGCCTACAGCTTCGTCACCGGCTCCAAGGTCGCCTGGCAGACCACCGGCGGCAACGTGCGGGCGACCTACACGCTGACCACCGAGGCCCGCGAGGGCACCGAGCGCGGCACGCTCCAGGCGCTCTACCGCCACCAGTGGCTGCACACGAGCGACGCGCTGACCCCGTACACGTACGTCTCACCGCGCGGCACGATGAAGGTGCGCGAGTCCGCCTCCTTCACCACCAGTCAGAAGAGCCAGGGCGTGGTGCCCGCGCTGCCCGTCTCAGGCGGGGTCGACCGGGCCCGGCTGACCGGCTACCTCAACGAGGTCGCCAACGCCTCCGACCCGTTCTCCGGGGCCCGGGACACCTACTGGACCGGCAAGGCGCTCGGCAAGCTCGCCCAGTTGGTGCCCATCGCCGACCAGATCGGCCAGACCGCCGTCCGCGACAAGCTCCTCGGCCTGATGAAGGGCCGGATGCAGGAGTGGTTCACGGCGGGTGGCGCCAGTGAGTTCAGCTACGACAAGGACTGGAAGACCCTCACCGGCTACCCGGCCTCGTACGGCAGCGACACCGAGCTCAACGACCACCACTTCCACTACAGCTACTACGTGTACGCGGCGGCGATCATCGCCCAGTACGACCAGGCCTGGGCGGCCGACTCGGCCTGGGGCACGATGGTCAAGCACCTGATCCGCGACACCGCCAACCCGAGCCGCACCGACGCGGCCTACCCCTTCCTGCGCGGCTTCGACGTCTACGCGGGCCACAGCTGGGCGTCGGGCCACCAGGGCTTCGCGGCCGGCAACAACCAGGAGTCCTCGTCGGAGTCCATCAACCTCAGCGCCGGCCTGGTGCTCTGGGGCTCGGCCATGGGTGACAACTCGCTCCGGGACCTCGGCAGTTACCTGCTGACGACCGAGTCCGAGGCGATCACGCAGTACTGGTTCGACGCCAACGACACCGTCTTCCCGGCCTCGTACAAGTACGGCACGGTCGGCATGGTCTGGGGCAGCGGCGCCTCGTACTCCACCTGGTGGACGGCCAACCCGGAGGAGATCCACGGCATCAACGTCCTCCCGGTGACCGGCGGTTCACTGCACCTGGCCCGTGAGAAGGCGGCCATCAAGCGGAACATCGCCGAGATGGAGCGCGAGAACGGCGGCCCGGCCCAGGAGTGGCGCGACCTGCTCTGGGAGTTCGAGGCCCTCTCCGACCCGACGTCGGCGAAGGCCAAGTGGGATGGTGTGAACGGGAACTACACCCCGGAGGAGGGTGAGTCCAAGGCGCACACCTACCACTGGATCAACACCCTCAACACGGTCGGCGCCCCGGACATGACGGTCACCGGTGACATCCCGACCTCCGCCGTCTTCTCCAAGAACGGCACCCGCACCTACACCGCCCACAACCACGGCACCGCCACCCGTACGGTGACCTTCTCCGACGGCAAGACCCTTTCCGTACCGGCCCGTTCGCAGGCCGTCAGCACGGGCCCCGGCGGCGGAAACCCGGACCCCGACCCGGACCCGGATCCCGACCCGGGCAACCCGTCCACCGGCAACACCTTCCGCCTGAAGACCGGCGGCGTCCTCACCACCGCCACCACCGACCCGGCGGGCGCGGACACCATCGCCTCGGCCGACGGCGTGAACCGGGACGGCACGCCGTACCGTCCGACCGTCTACGAGGTGAAGCGCGTCAACGGCAAGGTCTCCGCCGGAGCCGCCACCGCGTTCCGCCTCCGGGTGGACGCGGGCACCAGGGTCGGGCTCGCCCCGCAGGTCCGGGTCAGCTACGACCTGACCGGCGACGGCACCTTCGACCGCACCGAGACCTTCCGCTACTTCGCCACCGACCCGGTCAACGGGTGGGAGGAGTACACGCAGGCGGTCGGCGCGAAGGCGACCACCGGCAGCCTGGGCGAACTGAAGAACGGCACGGTCCGCCTGGAGATCTGGAACGCGCTCGGCAACGGCACGTCCCAGGTCCAGACGGGCACGGACGCGGCGGTGCTGCGGATCCCGTACCAGTAGGCCAGGCAGGACAGCAGGACGCATGACCCCGTACGTGCGGACCTGCGGGTGAACATCCCGTACGTGTAGGACGCCGATGTACGGGCACGATCGGTGCGGCGGGTCTCCGGCTCCTCAGGGCGGAGGCCCGCCGTACTCATGCGCTGAGTGCTAAGCGGAGGCGCGGCGGACCAGCGTCGTCGGAGTGATCACCGAGTCGGGCGCCGAGCCGTTCCCCGTGCGGTCGCGGTCCAGGCCGCGCAGCAGCAGCCGGGCCATCAGCCGGCCCTGGCCCTCGATGTCCTGGTTGACCGTGGTCAGCGGCGGGTCGGTCTCCTCGGCCACGCCGGCCATGTCGTCGAACCCGACGATCGCCACCTGCTCCGGCACCGCGATCCCGCGCTCCCGCAGGACCCGCAGCGCGCCCGAGGCCATCAGGTCGTTGGCGACGAACACCGCGTCCAGGTCGGGCCGCCGCTCCAGCAGCTCCGCCATCGCCCGCGCCCCGCTCTCCACGGTGAATCCGCCCTCGGCCACGAGCGTCGGGTCCACGTCGATGAGGACGTCCCGGTAGCCGTCGAGACGGTCCACCGCGGAGGTCTGGTCGGGCGGCCCGGCGATGTGCGCGATCCGCTCACGCCCGAGGTCCCGCAGATACTGCACGGCGACCCGCGCCCCGCCCCGGTTGTCGGCGTCCACGTACGGAACGGCCTGGTCGCCCGGGTCGGCGGTCCAGCTCGGGCGGCCCCCGTACACCGTCGGGATCGCCGCCCGCCGGGTGATCGCCGGCAGCGGGTCGTCGGTGTGGAGCGAGAAGGCGAGCGCACCGTCCACATGGCCGCCGGAGAGGTAGCGCGCGATCCGGTCGAAGTCGCCGGGCCCCTCCACCAGCAGCAGGACGAGCTGGGTGTCGTGGGCGGTCAGCTCCTTGCTGATGCCGCGGATCTGCTGCGAGAAGAAGGGGTCCGAGAAGATCCGTATCTCCGGCTCTGCGATGACGACGGCCACCGCGCCGGTCCGCCGGGTGACCAGCGTCCGGGCCGCGTGGTTGGGGATGTAGCCGAGTTCGTCGACCGCCTGGAGCACCTTGTCGACCAGCGGTTTGCGGACACCGTCACCGCCGTTGACGACCCGCGAGGCGGTGGCCCGGGAGACCCCCGCACGCGCCGCGACGGCTTCCAGGGTGGGCCGGGACCCGGGGGACTGCTCGGGCAAGGCGGTCGCTCCTCGTCGACGGGGGCGGCGGCACGCGGGGCGGTTCGGGTGGCGGACCTGTGCCGTCGCCGGATCGTCTACAGCCTAGCGCCGGGCCCGGACGGGCGGATGAGAGCGCTTCCAGACGGCGGGACGGACATCGGATCGCTCTCCGGGCGCCTCCTTCGGGCCCGCTGCGCGTTGAACACTCCGGGTAGGCGTTGAACTACTCCGAGTAGGAAGGTGTACGGGATGGAAGCGACGGAGCGGCGCGAGGAAACGATCGAGCGGCGTACGGAGGCGCTGGAGCGTCAGAAGGCGGCGGCGGAGAGGGTGCGGACGGCGGAGGAGACGGTGGCCCGGCTGAAGGAGGACCTCGCCGCGCTGGGCGTGACGCTGCCGTCGCTGCGGGTCGACCCGGTCTCGTGTGCGGGCAACGAGCCGACGCCCTTGGTCGACCTGGGCCGCTGCAACATCGACACCGCGTTGCGGCTGTGCGAGGTGCTGGCGGAGAGGTCGCCGACGGATTGACCTCCGCAACCCTCAGGGCGCCCACGAGGAGGCGGCGGGGCCGACCCCTCCTCGGGGTCGGGCCCGCCGCCGTTCTGGGGCGTACGCCCGCGTCGACAGGGCGCGGTCGCACGCGGATCCGGATCACATGACGCGGAAAGCCATGTAGTACGCGGAGAGCTGGGCGTGGTAGCCCGGGTCCTCGGCCTGGCTGTGGCGGTCGAACTCCGGAGAGTCCTTGACCTGCTCCTTGGTGAGGTCCACGTAGACCTTGCGGTCCTCCGTGTCGATCCGCCGGACCGTGCCCGCCGGGAGCAGGACGTCCTTGCCGAAGATCCAGACCCCGGTGTCGACGAGCAGGTAGGCGGAGCCGACCTCGTCGGAGTGCTTGTCGACCTTTCCGATACCGCCGTCGGTCGCCTCCACCGCGTATCCGGAGAGATCGGCGCCCGCGGTGTGACCGCTCGACGGCTGATAGCCCCACAGGGAGTCGTTCATTGTGGCCCCTTTCGCGAAGGTCAATTCAGCTCATCATCGATGAATTCATTGATTAGGTCCGCAGATATGCGTGTGCCCGGCGGAAGCGGGTGTACACCTGGCGGGTTCCGGAGGTCGCGCAACGGGGCGGGGGGGCGGCCCCCCCCCGGCCCCCCCCCCCGGGGGGGGGGGGGGGGGGGGTTTACACCCGGTACCCCGGCCCGCGCGGGCACCGCCGCCCGCCCGGGCGCCCACTACCCCCACCACCCC
>NZ_JBIWOZ010000014.1:0-31384 GCF_044767965.1 Streptomyces sp. NPDC101178 | reverse complement strand
TACTTGTATTTTTTTTTTTTTTCGGGCGCTAGATTGGGGTGGCCCGGGGGGGGGGGGGGGGGCGCGGGGGGGGGGGGGGGGGGGGCCGGGGGGGGGGGGGGCGGCCCCCCCCCGCCCCCCCCGCCCCGTTGTCGCTGGTCAGGCGCGTTTACCAGCGGTACCAGCGGCCTCGTCGGCCACCGCTGCCGGCAGGCCGGACGAAGAACCCCACGAGCCACAGCACCAGCACGATCACGGCGATCCACCAGAGGGCCTTGACCGCGAAACCGATACCGAAGAGAACCAGGGCGAGCAGAAGAACGAGAAGCAGGGGAACCATGATTATCAACCTCCGGGAATTCAGGTTCCCGGCTTCATCTTCCCTACGCGCCATGGGCGGTGATCAGTTTTATTTTTTCTTCACACCGGGCGGCGTGCCGCGTGGCCGGGTGTGCGCGACGCCGGGGCGGGTGAGGGTGGTAGGAAGGCGCGAGCGGGGGCGACGGCGCGGCCGGCAGCGGCGGCGGGACGGAGGAGCAGGGCAGTGTCCGACGAGGTACGGGGATGGCTCTCCCCGAAAGCGGTGGCGGCCGAGGCCGGTGTGAGCCAGGAGTTCGACCTCTCCCAGTGCGTGCGGGAGCCGATCCATCTGCTCGGCGGCGTCCAGTCGTACGGGGCCCTGGTCGCCGCGCGGCTGGAGGACGCCGTGGTGGACACGGTGAGCCGGAACGCGGCCGAGGTGCTGGGCCGGGCGGCCCAAGAGCTGGTGGGCCGCCCGGTCACGGAGCTGATCGGTGAGGAGCAGTGGGCGCTGGCGCGGGAGAGCATGGAGGCGGGAAGCCTCGGGGAGGGGACCGCCGGCGGGGTTTCGGGGCCGGGTCCGGAGCGGGCCGCCGACGGGCCCGCTGCCTCCGGGGTGCTGGCGCTCTCGCTGGAGTCGGGCGACGGGCGGGCGCGGCTCTTCGACGTGACCGTCCACCGGGTCGCGGAGCTGCTGGTGCTGGAGTTCGAACCGCGTTCCACCGAGGCCCCGTTCGTCTTCCAGAACTTCTACCCCCGGGTCCGGGGCGCCCTGCACCGGCTCCAGGGCGCCACCGGCGTCACCGAGTGCTGCGCGGCCGCCGTCCGTGAGGTCCAGGCGCTCACCGGCTACGACCGGGTGGTGGCGTACCGGTTCGACGGCGTCGACGGACCCGGCCAGGTCATCGCGGAGGTGCGGAACGAGGGCCGGGAGCCGTGGCTCGGGCTCTGGTTCCCGGCCACCGACATCCCGCCGCAGGCCCGCCGCCTCTACGCCCGCAACTGGATCCGGGTCATCGGGGACGTGGACGACGCGACGGTGGGGCTGCTGCCGGAGCTGCGGGAAGGGGCGGGCGAGCCGCTGGACCTGTCGGGCTCGATACTCCGTACCGTCTCCGGCTACCACCTGGAGTACCTGCGCAACATCGGCGTGGCCTCGTCCATGTCCGTATCGCTGCTGCACGACGGCGAGTTGTGGGGGCTGATCGCCTGCCACGGTGACGAGCCGCGCCGGCTGACGCCCGAAGTACGGGCGGCCTGCGAGTTCTTCGGGATCGCGCTGTCCCTGCAACTGGCGGCCGTGGCCGAGCGCGAGCAGGCGGACGAGCTGTCCGGCTACCGGCGGGCGCTGGCCACGCTGCTGGCCCGGCTCAGCTCGCAGGAGCCGGACGTGTTGCTGCGACCCGACTCCGGACTGGCCGAACTCCTGTGTGCGGACGGTGCGTTGCTCGTACAAGGAGGCGGTACGGAGGTGTCGGCGACGGGTGACCCGGTTCCGGCCGCGCTGCCCGGGCTGCTGGAGCGGCTGGCGGGCGCGAGTCCGGTGGGCGAGGTGTGGAGCAGTGACCGGGTGCCGGAGGTGCTGGGACTCGACCCGGCGGAGGCCGAGGAGCAGGGGCTGCCCGCGGGCCTCCTCTTCCTGCCCTTCAACCGGGACGGCGACCTGCTGGCCTGGTGGCGCCGGGAGCAGCCCGCGCCCCGGGAGTGGGCGGCCGATCCGGCGCGGCCGGTGCGGACGGGGCCGGGCGGTGAGCGGCTGACCCCGCGCGGTTCCGCCGCCGTCCACCGGGCGACCGTACGCGGACGGAGCACGCCGTGGACCCCGGCGCAGCGAGCCGTGGCCGGGGAGCTGTGGCGGGAGATGTCGGGCCTGCTGAGCCGGCAGATGGCGGAGCTGGCGGCGCGGAACACCGAACTCGCCCGGACCAACGAGGACCTGGACTCCTTCGCGCACGCGGCGGCCCACGACCTGAAGGAGCCGCTGCGCGGGATCTCGAACGCGGCCGCCTTCATGGTCGAGGACGCCGGGGACGTGCTGGACGCCACCTCGCTGCGCCGCCTGACCACCGTACGCCGGCTCGCCGAGCGCATGGACGGCCTGCTCGACTCGCTGCTGCACTTCTCGCGGCTGGGCCAAGTGGGCCTGGAGCGGGTGGAGTTGTCGCTGGACGAGGTGGTGGACGACGCGCTGCTCGTGGCCGGGGGCCGGCTGGCGGAGCAGGGCGTGACGGTGGTGCGCCCGGCGCCGCTGCCGCGCCTGCGGGCGGACCGGGAGCGGCTGCGGGAGGTGCTGGAGAACCTGTTCGTCAACGCGGCCAAGTACGCGGCGGACGAGGGCGCTTCGGGAGAGCGGCGGCTCTGGGTGGAGGCGGTGCCGGTGGCGGAGCCGGGCGGAGGCGAGGCGGTCGCCGTCGTCGTACGGGACAACGGCATCGGCATCCCGCCCGGCCAGCAGGAGGACGTCCTCCAGCTGTTCCGCCGACTGCACCGCCGCGAGGAGCGCGGCGGCGGCTCGGGCGTCGGCCTCGCCGTGGTCAAGCGGATCGTGGAGCGCCACGGGGGCCGGCTCTGGCTGGAGAGCCCGGTGGCGGCGCCGGACGGAGACCGGGAGGCGGGCGGTGGCGGTCCGGGGACGGCGGTGTGGTTCACGCTGGGCGCCGCCGGTACCCCGTAACCCCTGGGGTGTGTCCGGCGGACCAGGGCCGGACACGCCCTATGCCTTCTGGGCCATCCAGAAGTCGACCGCGCCGCGCAGAACCGTCTGGAACAGCTCGAAGTTGACGGGCTTGTAGATGTAGCTGTCCGCGCCCGCCGCGTAGCACGCGTCCTCCTCCGCCGAGGAGGTCGACGAGGTGAAGACCACCACGGTCAGCGAGGCGCACGCGGCCTGCGCGCGCAGGTTCGACAGGAGCGTCAGGCCGTTCACGCCCGGCATGTTGAGGTCCAGCAGCACCAGGTCGGGGGTGGGCGCGGCGGGGTCGAGGAGGCGCGCCACCACGGCGTCGCTGCGCGGGGCGAACTCCACGTGCAGGGAGGGATGGGAGCGGGAGAGGGCCCGCTGGATGGCCTCGGTGTCCTCCTCCGAGTCCTCCACGACGAGGATCAGTCCGTCGCTGTTCATCGGGGACCTGCCTGTTCACGGGGGCGGGTGGTCATCGGCGGCTCCGGCTGTCCACCGGGTCGGCTGGTCATCGCAGGGCCGCCTGTTCGAGCTGGAGGTCGTGGGGGAGCAGACCCGCGCCCGGCTGTACGCCGATCCAGCGGGCCACGAGCAGGGCGATGTCGTCCTGTCCGGAGTCGCGGAACACCTTGGCCTGCCGGGCCAGGCTCTCCGCGATGTGGGCGGCGTCGGACCCGCGCAGCGCGGCGAGCCGCCCGGGCAGGACGCTCTCGAAGAACGCGCCGCCGGCCTCCCGCGACTCGGTGAGCCCGTCGGTGAACAGCACCAGGGTGTCGCCGGCGGTGAGCCGCTCCTCGTGGCTGTCGTAGGAGACGTCGTCCAGGACGCCGAGGAGGAGCCCGCCGGAGAGCACCTCGGAGACCGTGCCGTCGCCGCGGAGCACCAGGGGCGGGGGGTGGCCCGCGCTGCACGTGCTGAGCAGGGCCGTGCCGTCGGGCTGCGGCGTCAGCGTGGCGACGACCGCGGTGAGGAAGCGGCTGGCCCGCTCCTGGCGCAGGGCCCGGTTGAGCCGGCTGAGGGCGGTGCCCGGGTCGGTGCCTTCCTCCAGCAGGGTGCGCAGGGTGTGGCGGGCCAGGCCGGTGAGGGCCGCCGCCTCCGCGCCGCGTCCGCAGACGTCGCCGATGAGGAGGGCGAGGGAGCCGTCGGGTCTGGGCACGGCGTCGTAGAAGTCGCCGCCGACGTCGAGCATGGGGTCGCCGACCTCGTAACTGGCCGACAGGTCCCACTGGTCGGTGACCGGGAGCTGCGAGGGGAGCAGGTGCTCCTGGAGCGAGAGGACGGCGGTGCGGCGGAGCTCGTAGAGCAGGGCGTTGTCGATGGCGAGCGCGGCCCGGGTGGCGAGGCTGAGGAGGAAGGCGCCGTCCGGCAGCCGGGCCTCGGGGCGCTGGTAGACGAAGGTGATGTAGCCGACGACGCGGCCGCGCGCGCGGAGCGTGCTGACGCTGACGACGGTGGAGTGGGGGCCGTCGCCGGCCGCCGCCTCATCGGGGGCGGCGAAGGGCGAGCCCTCCAGCGCGGCGCCGCTCAGGAACACCGTGTCCTCGTCCTCGCCCCGGCGCCTGAGCAGCGCCGCCAGCCACGGATCGTCGCGGCCGGCCGCCTCCAGTGCGCGCTGCCGCTGGACGGCGACGTGCGTGGCGGCGACGAACTCCGGACCCTCGCCGCGCAGCAGATGGACAAGAGCGCCGTCGGCGACGGCCGGAACGGCGATCCGGGCCACCCGGCGCAGGGTCTCCTCCACGTCCAGGGACGAGTCCATCTGGAGCGAGGCCTCGGCGAGCAGCGCGTCGTCCGCGCCCCGGCGGGCCTCCCGGCCGCGCTGGAGGATGCCGGTGTGGCAGGCCACGATGACGTCGACGGCCTGCGTCAGCCGGCTCTCGACGGCCGCCAGGTCCGCCGAGCCGTCCACGGCGAGGGCCAGCGCCGCCCAGCCGCGGTGGTCCAGCCGGAAGGTGCAGGCCACCACGGAGTCCCCCGGCGCCTGCCGCAGGAACTCCGCCTCCGGCCACACCGCGTCGTCGAGCCCGCCCACGGCGTCCCGGGTCACCACGGGCGCGCCGCCCGGCTCCCGTACGGCGGCCTCCGGCATCGACCGCGTGGTGGCGACGATCACCGGGGCGTCGCTCCCGGCGGTCAGGGCGCGCATGTACCGCAGCACCTGCCGGTCGTCCCACCGCGTCCCCACGACGAGGTGGACGCCCGGGGTGGCGAGGAGCGGCGCGTAGACGTCGTCCGAGAGCGCCGCGACCTCCTCGGCCCGCGAAGCGGCCTGCCAGAGCCGGTGCAGCGCACTGGACCAGGTGTCGTCGACCATGTCCCCCGCCCTCCGGTTTCCGTACGAGGCCCTTGTCCTCCGTCCTCGGCCAGTATGACCGGAGGGCCGGAGTTCATGCCGTGGGAGGGATCACGCGGGCGGGTCCCGCAGAGCGTGCTGTTCTGTGCGCGGCCACTCGTTCGTGGGACCACCTGCTCCGGACATGGCGAGAACTGGACGTGCCCGAGGGGTGGCGCGCCGAGACCGAGGAGTGCGAAGCGTCCGGGCCCTCAGACCCGGGCCGGTGCCTTCTCCGGGGATCCGGGGTCCGTGGGGCCGGGGTCCGTGGAACCGGAGCTGCCGGCCCCCGGTGCGTCCGTCGCCGGGTGCGGGCCGCCCGTCGCCGCGACCGTCGACGACGGCGGCTCCTGGGAGACGTTGAACTCGGTCAGCAGGTCCCTGCTGAAGCCGAAGAAGTACGTGGCGACGAACCCCGCCACGTACCCGACGAGCAGGCCGCCCGCGTAGATCGTGATCGTCGAGCCCAGGCCGTGGTTGCCGTCCAGGAGCGGGAACAGGGCCCAGCCGGACGGGCCGATGGCCGTGGAGCCGACCGTGTCGCCGAGCTGGTTGAACAGGCCGACGAAGCCGCCGCCGAACGCGCCGCCCACGCACGCCGTGATGAACGGGCGGCCCAGCGGCAGCGAGACGCCGTAGATCAGGGGTTCGCCGACGCCGAGCAGGCCGGCCGGGAGCGCCGACTTGATGGTGCGGCGGATCGACTCGTTGCGGGGGAGACGGAAGTAGACGGCCATCGCCGCGCCGACCTGGCCCGCGCCCGCCATCGCCAGGATCGGGAGCAGGACCGTGAAGCCCTGCTGCTCGATCAGCGTCGTGTGGATCGGGATCAGCGCCTGGTGCAGGCCGAGCATCACCAGCGGCAGGAACAGGCCGCCGAGGACGAAGCCCGCGCCCGCGCCGCCGGTGGCGAGCAGCCAGTCGGCGAACGTACCGATCGCGGAGGAGATCTCCCCGGCCACGTACATCAGGCCGAAGATCGTCGCCAGGCCGGAGATCAGGACCGTCAGCGTCGGCGTGACCAGCACGTCCAGCGCCTCCGGCACCCAGCGGCGGCACCACTTCTCCACGTACACGGCGAGGACCGCCGCGCCCAGCGCGCCGAGCACACCGCCCTGGCCGGGGGAGAGGGTCTGGCCGAAGGCGTCGATGTTCGCGACGCCCGGGAAGACGATGATCGCCGCCACCGCACCGCCCAGGATCGGCGTACCGCCGAACTCCTTCGCCGTGTTGTAGCCCACGAACACCGCGATCAGCGCCATGAAGCCGGACGCCATCGCCGCCAGCGCCGGCGTCACGGCGGGCAGCCAGCCGAGGTTGACCAGCAGCCCGTTGAGGCCCGCGATGATGCCGCAGCCGATGAGCGCCGGGATCAGCGGTACGAAGATGTTGGCGATCTTGCGCAGGAACAGCTTGAACGGGGTGGCGTTCTTCGCCTTCTGCTGCGCCTTGATCGCCGCGCCCTGTGCCGCCAGTTCCTCGGCCGACACGGTGGCCTGCGCGGGGGCCGGTGCCGCCTCGCGGCCCTCCGCCACCAGGCGCTCGAACTCCGGCGTGACCCGCGCGACCGTGCCCGGACCCAGCACGATCTGGTACGTGTCGTCCTCGACCACGCCCATCACGGCGGGCAGGGCCTTCAGCGCCTCGTCGTCGACGAGGGACCGGTCGTGCAGACCGAGGCGGAGCCGGGTCATGCAGTGGGCGATGGAGCTGACGTTCGCGGCGCCGCCGACGAGCGGGAGGATCGCGGCGGCGGTGGCGCGGTTCTTGTCTTCAGTGGCCATGGTGCGAGGTGCCTTGCTGTGCGGGGCGTGGAGGGCCCAGGGGTGGGTCAGGTGGTGCGTACGGCCGCGAGCGCGGCGCGCAGGTGGCCGTCCGACTCGGTCAGGAGCCGGGCGGCGGTGGGGCCGTCGACTCCGCCGAGGATGGTGAGGATCGCGTTCTTGACCTCGCCGTCGGTGGCGGCGAGCGCGGCCTCGATCTCGGCGTCGGACGCGCCGGTGGCCAGGGAGACGATGTGCCGGGAGCGGGCCCGCAGCTTCTCGTTGGAGGCGCGGACGTCGACCATGAGATTCCCGTACGTCTTGCCGAGCCGGATCATGGTGATCGTCGAGATCATGTTGAGGACGAGCTTCTGGGCCGTGCCCGCCTTCAGCCGGGTCGAGCCGGTGAGCAGCTCGGGGCCGGTGACGATCTCCAGGCCGTGCTCGGCGGCGGCGGCGAGCGCCGAGCCCGCGTTGCAGGAGAGGCCGATGGTGAGGGCACCCTGGTCCCGCGCGTGCTCGACCGCGCCGATCGCGTACGGCGTGCGGCCGGAGGCGGAGATCCCGACCACCGTGTCGTCCGCCGTCAGCTTCAGCGCGTCCAGGTCGGCGGCGGCCAGCTCTTTGCTGTCCTCGGCCCCCTCGACCGCCTTCACCATCGCGGACGGGCCGCCCGCGATCAGGCCGATGACCTCGGACGGGTCGGTGTTGAAGGTGGGCGGGCACTCGCTGGCGTCCAGCACGCCGAGGCGGCCCGCGGTGCCCGCGCCCGCGTAGATCAGCCGGCCGCCGCGGGCCATGCGCTCGGCGGCGGCGTCGATGGCGGCGGCGATCTGCGGCAGCCGCTCGGCGACGGCGGCGGGGACGGTGGTGTCCTCGCTGTTCATGATCCGTGCGATCTCCGGCGTGGCCAGCCGGTCGATCTCGGCGAGCTCGGGGCGGAAGGCCTCGGTGGTGAGCGTGGCCAGCTGGGCGCGGAGCTCGCCGTAGCCCTCAGGGGAGGCGGGAGTGTCGGTGGTGGAGGTCATGGAGGGCGGCTCTGCTTTCTCGTGCTCGTACGCGTACGGGTGGTGCTGGATCAACGGGTGGAGCGCGGGCTGTGGCGGTGGGCCAGCGCTTCGTAGGAGGCGGCGAGGGCGGGCGCGGCCGTCTCGTACGTCCGCTGCGCCACGCCTATGAACAGGCAGTCCACGACCAGCAGCTGGCTCGTCCGGCTCGACATGGCGGCGGGCCGCAGCTCGCTCTCGCGGGCCGTGGAGGTGGTGAGCACATGGTCCGCGTACTGCGATACGGGCCCGTCGGGCCGTCCGGTGATCGCGACCGTCGTCGCCCCCCGGTCGAACGCGACCCGCAGCGGCTCGATCACGTCACCGGTCGACCCCGAGTGCGTGATCGCTATGGCCATGTCACCGGCGCGCAGCTGCACCGCGTTGGTCACCGCGAGGTGCGGGTCGGTGTGGGCGTGGGCTATCAGGCCGATCCGGAGCAGCTTCTGCGCCAGGTCCTGGCCGACGAGGGAGGAGGCGCCGACGCCGTAGATGTCGATGCGGCGGGCCGCCGACGCGGCGGCCACGGCGGCGCCCAGCTGTACGGTGTCGAGCCCGGCGGCCGTGTCCGCGAGGGTCTGCTGCTCGTCGAAGGCGAGCTTGGCGACCACCTCGGCGATCGGGTCGTCCACCGCGATGTCGGCCGTGACGGCGGGCGAGCGGCCCGACTCCTGGTGCGCGGCGAGCCCGGCCAGCGCGAGGCGCAGGTCCCGGTAGCCGGGGTAGCCGAGGAGGCGGGCGGTGCGGACGACGGTCGCCTCACTGGTGCCGGTGAGCTCGGCGAGACCGGTGACGGTGAGGGCGGCACATCCGGCCGGGTCGCCCGCGACGGCTTCGGCGACCAGCTGCATGGAGCGGGTCATGGAGGGCGCGAGCGTCCGCACCTTCGCGGCGAGGGCCGCGGGAGCGGGCGGGGAGTCGCCGTTGAAAATTTCCTTCACGTCTTGGGTCACGCCTGAAAGATATTTTCAACCCGGAGTCCCGTCAACCCCCTGTGGACCCCCGGTGGTCCCTACCTCTGGCGCCGCCCCGCACGTACGCGGGCGCACAATGGGGGCATGGAGCTGAACCCCCTGGAGCAGGCACTGCACACCGCCCGCGCGCTGGTCATGGCCGATCTCGTCGCGGGCGATGTCGCCGAGGCGGACGTCGTCTCGCTCGTCGAGGACGCCGTGACGCACCGCCGGTGGTGGGTCGAGCAGTGGCCGGAGGGCGCGGAGTTCGTCGCCGGGCTGGTCGCCCAGGACGTGCAGGACGCGCTGCTGGAGAAGTACGGGCGGTGGCCGCTCTGCCCCGCCTGCGCCGAGGAGGAGCCGCACGCGCTGGACGTCGAACCGGAGCTCGGGCCCGACCCGCACTGGGTGTGCGTGAAGGCGGCCGTGGCCGTCGCGCCGGTCGGGTCACTCGGTGAGGCGCTGCGGCGGTGACCCTCTACATCGACCCGCCCACCTGGCCCGGGCACGGCCGCCTCTGGTCGCACCTGGTCAGCGACGAGTCGTTCGAGGAGCTGCACACCTTCGCCGCCGCGATCGGCTGCCCGCCACGCGCCTTCGAGCGCGACCACTACGACGTACCGGAGGCGTATTACGCGGACGCGGTGCGGGCCGGAGCGCGGGAGATCGGCTCGAAGGAGCTGGTCCGCCGCCTCACGGCCGCCGGGCTCCGGCGTCCCAAAGGGCGCGCGGCGCCGCGGTAGCGAGCCGCCCACAGGTCGCGCGCAACCCCCGTCCGGACCGGGTCCGGACTCACGCCAACCGCTGCTGCCAGTCCTCGGGCACTGCTCCGGCCGGTCCGGGAACGGGCTGGTCGGCCGGGTGGGAGGTGGGCGGAGCAAGCTGCGGGCCCTCGTAGAACTGCTGCGTCTCGTTGTTGTAGAACCACTCCTCGCCCGGTTCGTAGCTGGTGATGAAGGGGTGGCCGGCCGCTCGGGAGTGGCTGGTGGCGTGCTGGGACGGGGAGGAGTCGCAGCAGCCGACGCGGCCGCAGGCGGCGCAGCGGCGGAGGTGGAACCACCAGCCGGGACCGTCCCCGGCCAGGCAGTCGGCGCACCCCGGGCCGCTCGGGGCGGCCTGCGGGTCGATACCGGGAATCGCTCGGTCAGCCATGGATGTGCTCCTCGCTCGGTTCCTCGCCGGGCGGTGTCCCACACGGTTGCGGGACCACCGGCCCTTCCAGGCTGCGCCCGGTCCCGGTGGCGGGCCAGCCGGGGGAGCACGGCGGCTCGACCGCCCCGGGGGCGGACCCTCGTCAGCTGCGGTGCTCCGGGTTGGGTGCGTCGAAGCGGCAGCCGGCCTGCCACTCGGGGCGCTGGTTGCCGTACGCGGGGACGCCTCCGGCGCGTTTCAGGAGAGCGGCGAGGTGCATGAGGTTCCAGGCCGCGAAGGTGGTGTTCCGGTTGGTGAAGTCGTTCTCGGGGCCGCCGGAACCGGGATCGAGGTAGCTGGGGCCTGGGCCCGCCTCGCCGATCCAGCCCGCGTCGGCCTGCGGGGGGATGGCGTAGCCGATGTGCTGGAGGCTGTAGAGGATGTTCATGGCGCAGTGCTTGAGGCCGTCCTCGTTGCCGGTGATGAGACAGCCGCCGACCCGTCCGTAGTAGGCGGACTGGCCGGCGTCGTTGAGTTCGGCCGAGTTGGAGTAGAGCCGTTCGATGACGTGCTTCATCACCGAGCTGTTGTCACCGAGCCAGATCGGTCCGCAGAGCACCAGGATGTCGGCGGCCATCACTTCGGCGTACAGCTCCGGCCAGGCATCGGTGGCGGCGCCGTGCTGGGTCATGTCGGGCTGGACGCCGACCGCGAGGTCCCGGTCGACGGGTCGGATCACCCGCGTCCGCACGCCGGCCGCGCGCATCACGGCGGTGCTGCGGGCGATCAGCCCCTCGGTGTTGCTCGTCTCCGGCGACGGCTTGAGGGTGCAGTTGAGGTAGAGGGCGCTGAGGTCGTCGTAACGGGGCGGAGTGGTGGATGGCACGGGCGCGTGTCCTTTCGCGGTGGCTGATGCCACGAGCTTGGAAGACCGGGATGGTGACGGCCATCGCGGTGCGGCGAACGTGGTACGCGCTCCGGCACCCCGGCGCTCCCGCCCGGTACCTCCGGCGTCTCCCGCCCCGCGCGCCAGCGGATGCGGCCCGGGGCGCCGGGCGGGAGAGTGGAACCACGTGCCCTCGGCCGGCCGGGCCGGGGCGGGCCTCCGGGAGGCGCCTCCGATGGATCTGTTTCCCTCGCTGCCCCGGGAGTCCTGGGCCCCGACGAAGGAGACGCTGCACCGGTTTCTCCAGATCGTGGGGAAGGTGCGGCTGGAGTCCAGTGTCCGGCGCAACCACTGGTGGAACGTTCCCTTCCACCTGACCGGCGACGGCATCACCACCCGGCCCTGCGGCCCGCTCGGCGACGGCACCGTGTTCACCGTCGACTTCGACTTCAGCGCCCACCGGCTCCGCGTGTCGACCCTCGACGGGCGCCGGCTGTCGTTCCCTCTGACGGGCCTGTCGGTCGGCGACTTCTACCGCGCGTTCACCGGCGCGCTGGCCCACCTGGGCATCAGCGTGGCCCCGGAGCACCCGTACCCCTTCGACCTGCCCGACGCCGCCAGGCCGTTCGCAGAGGACGACGAACACGCCACGTACGATCCGGCCGCCGTGAGCCGCTACTGGACGATCCTCACCCAGGTCATGCTGATCCTGGAGAAGTACGCGGCCGGGTACTCCGGGAAGACCAGCCCGGTCCACCATTTCTGGCACACCTTCGACATCGCCGTCACCCGGTTCTCCGACCGGCACGTGGTGCAAGGGCTGTCCGTCGATCCGGTGACCCGTGAGGCGTACTCGCGCGAGGTGATCAGCAGCGGCTTCTGGTTCGGCGACGAACGGTCCTACCCCGAACCCGCCTTCTACTCGTACACGGCGCCGGAACCCGAAGGACTGGGGCGGCAGCCGCTGGAACCGTCGGCCGCGCGGTGGACGGAGAGCAACGGCTCCCACCTGGCCCTGCTGCCCTACGACGACGTACGCACCCGGCCGGACGCGTCGGCGGCGATCCTCCGGTTCTACGACTCCGCGTACGCGGCCGGCGCCCGCCTGGCGGGCTGGGACACCGACCGGCTCTGTCCGGGGGGAGTGACCGACCCCCAGGCCGCGACCCCGGCCACGGCACATCCTCGGCCCGGAACGTGACCCGGGAGAGCCGGCGGGCCACGGTCGTGAGCCCGGCCGCCGACCAGATCGGACGACCACGAAGCAGGGATGTGAACCATGTCCACGGAAGGCTTTCCCGCACCCGAGTCAGGGATGCTCCTGACCTACTTCCTCAGCGTCGCCGACGTGCCCCGTTCGCGTGCCTTCTACGCGGACGTCCTCGGCGGTGAGGTCGTTCTCGCCGAGAACCCGTGCACGGTCCGGCTGGCCAACAGCTGGATCATCATGAATCCCGGCGGGGGGCCCACCCCCGACAAACCCGGCATCACCCTGCGCCCACCGGAGGACGTCTCCAGCGCGTCCTGTTTCCTCAACATCCGTGTGGCGGACATCGAGGCCGTCCACCGCGACTGGAGCGCCAAGGGCGCTCGATTCGTCACCGGACCGATCGACCGCAAGGCCGAGATCCGCTGCTACCTGCGCGATCCGGACGGCTATCTGATCGAGGTCGGTCAGGCCACCGGCATGCTCCGCGGTGTCTACGCCGACCCGGCCCCCGGACCACCAAACCGCGCCGAAGACCCCTCACCGTGAGCGGGGGCCGGCACCGCACGGTCCGCGCCCGACGCGCTCCCCGTACCGGTGGCAGCGCTCTTCGCGATCAGCCGCGAACGCGAGACGCCGCCCCGGCCACCCCGCTGAAGCCGCAGCGACACCGTCACCGCCGCCAGCGCCAGGACCGTCATCGCCGCGCCCGCCCACGCCGTGGAGGCGAAGCCGAAGTCCGCGTCGATCACCGTGCCGCCGAGCCACGGGCCGCTCGTGTTGCCTAGGTTGAACGCGGCCGTCGTCGTGGCGCCGGCCAGCGTCGGGGCCGCACCGGCCACGTTGAACATCCGGGCGTTCAGTGCCGGGGCCGTGAAGAACGCCGACAGGCCCAGCAGGAACGCCAGCGCGACCACCGCGACCTGGCTGGAGGCGAACAGGGCCAGCGCCGCCAGGAACACCGTGGACGCCGTGATCCCGCTCAGCAGCACCCCGAAGAGGTGCGCGTCCGCGACCCGGCCGCCGATCGTCGTACCGATCAGCGCACCGACCCCGAAGAGGCCGAGGATCCACGGCACCCATCCCGAGTCCAGGCCCGCCACGTCCGTCAGCAGCGGTGCCAGGTAGCTGAACGCGCAGAACACGCCGCCCGCCGCCAGCGCGGTGATCACGATCGCCAGCCAGACCTGCCGGTCCCGGTAGATCGCCAGCTCCTGCCGCAGCTGCGGCTTCTTCTCCGGCAGCGGGATGTGCGGGATGCGGGTGACGACCCCCACCAGCGCCACCGCCGACGCCACACCCACCGCCCAGAACGCCGACCGCCAGCCGAGGTGCTCACCGAGGAAGGCCCCCATCGGCACGCCCAGCACGTTGGCGATGGACAGGCCGCCGATCATCACGGCCATCGCCCGCGCCCGTTGGTTCACCGGGACCATCGCGATGGCCACCGCCGCCCCGACCGCCCAGAACCCCGCGCAGGCGAGCGCGCTCACCACCCGGGAGGCGAAGAGCACCTCGTACGTCGGCGCCAGCGCGCCCGCCACCTGCCCGAGGCCGAAGACCGAGATCAGCGCGATCAGGGTCGTCCGGCGCGGCAGCCGCAGCGTGGCCACGGCCAGCAGCGGGGCGCCGACGACCATGCCGATCGCGAAGGCGGATATGAGGAGTCCGGCCTGCGGGATCGAGACGTCCATGTCGTCGGCGATCGGCGGCAGCAGACCCGACAGCATGAACTCGCTGGTGCCGAGAGCGAAGACCGAGAGGCCGAGGATGTATACGGCCAGCGGCATGGGTGTGCGGCGGCGGGAGGTGGAGTCGGGCATGACTCGTTCCAACGCCGGAGAACGTAACCGCATTCCCGGCTCCCGGTACGTGGACGTTGAACGTCCGGCGCGGAACATTCGCCGGTCCGGTCACCGCGGACCGGGCTACCGCTCCAGCAGCTCCAGCTCCGTCGCCAGGTTGTGCCGGGCCCGCGCCTCCCAGGCGGCCGCCCCGTGCGGCGTCCGGAACAGCCTCGGCAGCGCGAGGAGTTGCCGCAGTACGTCGGCCCGCCCGGCCCGGAACGCCTCGTCCGGCACGAACCCGTACTCCTCCCGTACCCGCGCCGCGTACGCCGCGTACTCCTGCGGGTCGCCCGCCAGCACCGCCAGGTCCGCGTCGCACAGCACCTCGCCGTTCCGGTCCCCGTCGGCCGGGTCGTGCGTCACCGTGAGCCGGACCAGCCGTGCGACCTCCGCCGTCACCGCCTCCGCCACCCCCGCCTCGGGCAGCGCGCGCTCGGCGAGGGCGGCGCTGCGCTCCTCGTTCTCCGTGCGGTCGGGCCGGTACACCGCGTCGTGGAACCAGGCGGCCAGCCGCACCGCGTGCACATCGGCGGCGTACGGAGCGAGGGTGTCGATCCGGTCCAGGACCGCCGTCAGATGGGCGGTGGTGTGGTACCGCCGCTGCGGCTCGTCCCAGCGGTCCAGCAGGTTCTCGGCGTACGGCAGCGGATCGGGTCCAGCGCCGGGGCCGTCGCCGGGCGCTCCGGAACGGGCGGCGAGGAGCGTGTCCCGCCAGCGGTCGACTAGCGCGGTACGGGGGTCGCGGGGGCGCGGACTGTCCGTCATGGGACGACCTTAGAGGCTGAGCCTCCGCACGGACCTGGAGGCTGAGCCTCCGCACGGATTCCGGCATCCCTCCACGGCCCGCCGCCTCCGTGCGGTTGGCTGAGAGCCATGACGACCATGGCCTCCTCCGCTCCCGTACGCGATCCCGAACTCCCCGGTCTGCTCCTGCGCACCGAGCGCGACGACCTCCTCCCGCTCCTGCGCGCCACTCCCGAGTCCGCGTACGACCTCCGCACCGCGTGTCCAGGCTGGACCGTCCGCCACGTCCTCGCGCACTGCGCCGCCGCGTTGACCCGGGTGGTGGAGGACCGGCTGGAGGACGGCGTGTTCTCGCCCGAGTCCAACGAGCGGGACATCGCGGAGCGGGCCGGTCTGCCCCTGGCCGCGCTCCTCGACGAGCTGGAGCGCGGGATGACCGAGGCGGGGCCGGTGATCGCGGCGGCGGGCGGGAAACTGGACGGGATCGCGCTCGGCGAGTGGGTGCACGCCGGTGATGTGCGCGAGGCGTGGGGGCTCGACGGGGCGTACGCCGGGCGCGGACTGCCGTACGCCCTGGGCCTGCTGGAGGGCTCGGCGTACGCGAAGGAGATGCCGCGGATCGTCGCCGAGGTGGGAGGCGGGGGAGCGCCTCGGCAGCTCGGTGTCCCGTCGCCCGACGGCCTACCGGCGGGCCGGTACCGGGGCGACGGGCCCACGCTGGTCCGCCTGTACGCGAACCGTCCACTGGTCGGCACGCGGTACGAGCTGCACGGCGTACGGGAAGGGGACCTGCACCTCTTCGACCGGCCGCCGAAGCCGGACGGCCGATGACCGAAAGCGGCGGCGGGCCTTCCGTTCCTCGGACCGGCTCTTGTCGGCCACCGCCGCAGTCAATAGCGTGCGCCCGGTGAAGATGGACCTGAACGCGGACCTGGGCGAGGGCTTCGGCCGCTGGACCCTGACCGACGACGAGGCGCTGCTCGCCTGTGTCACCAGCGCCAACGTGGCGTGCGGCTTCCATGCGGGCGACGCCTCCGTCATGCGGCGGGTCTGTGACGCGGCGGCGGCGAACGGCGTGCGGATCGGGGCGCAGGTCTCGTACCGGGACCTGGCCGGGTTCGGGCGCCGCTCCATGGATGTGCCGGCCGCCGAGCTGGCCGCCGAGGTCGCGTACCAGATCGGCGCCTTGCGGGTGTTCGCGGAGGCGGCCGGCTCGGCCGTCTCGTACGTCAAACCGCACGGCGCCCTCTACAACCGGACCGTCCACGACGAGCAGCAGGCCGCCGCCGTCGTCGCGGGCGTCCGGCTCGCGGGCGGCGGCCTCACCGTCCTCGGCCTGCCCGGCTCCCATCTCCTCGCCCACGCCTCCGCCGCCGGACTGCCCGCCGTGGAGGAGGCCTTCGCCGACCGCGCGTACACCGCGCGGGGCACGCTGGTCCCGCGCGGCGAGGAGGGTGCGGTGGTGCACGACGGCGACGAGGTCGTACGCCGAAGTGTCGGCCTGGCGCTCGACCGCGCGGTCACCGGGGCGGACGGCGGCAGGATCGCCGTCGAGGCCCGCTCGCTCTGCGTCCACGGCGACACTCCGGGCGCCGCCGCCCTCGCGCGCCGGGTGCGGGCGGCGCTGGAGGAGGCGGGCGTGCGGGTGGAGGCGTTCACGTGAGGCTGGGGGACGACGGGACGGAGGCGCGCGAGGCGCGGGAGGTGCGCGTGCTGCCTGCCGGGGCGCACGCCCTCCTCGTCGAACTGGCCGACGGCGAGCGGGCCGAGGCCTTCCACGCCGAGCTGCTCCGCCGCCGCGCGCGGGGCGCACTTCCCGGGGTACGCGAGATCGTGCCGGGCGCTCGGACCGTGCTGCTCGACGGTATCGAGGACGTCAGCGGCCGCATTCCCGCAGCTCGTGACCGGCTCGCCCGCGACGGTCTCGCCCGTGACCGGCTCGCTCGTGACCTTCTCTCCTGGTCCGTTCCGCCCCCGCGCCGCGAGGAGCGGGACGCGGTCGAGATCCCGGTCGTGTACGACGGGCCCGATCTGGACGAGGTCGCCGCGCTCTGGGGTGTCGGTGTCGACGAGGTGGCCGGGCTGCACTCCCGTGCGGCGTTCCGGGTGGCCTTCTGCGGGTTCGCGCCGGGGTTCGGTTACCTGACCGGGTTGCCCGAGCACCTGCATGTGCCCCGGCGTGCGACCCCGCGTACGAGGGTTCCGGCCGGTGCGGTGGCCCTCGCCGGGCCGTACACCGGGGTCTACCCGCGTCCTTCGCCCGGCGGCTGGCAGCTCATCGGGCGCATGGCGGACCCGGCGGCCGCGCTGTGGGACCCGGGCAGGGAACCGGCGGCGCTGCTGGGGCCGGGGACCCGGGTGCGCTTCGTGGCCGCCGAACCCGGGCCCGTACCCCCACCCCGTACGGAGACGGGCCGATGACCTCCGAACGGAACGGGCTCCTCCACGTCGTCCGGCCCGGCGCCCTCACCACCGTCCAGGACGCGGGCCGGCCCGGCTGGGCGCATCTCGGCGTCGGGCGGGCCGGGGCCCTCGACGCGACCGCCGCCCGGCTGGCCAACCGGCTCGTGGGCAACGCGCCGGGCGCCGCCCTCCTGGAGACCACCGTCACCGGGTGCGCCGTCCGCCCGGACCGGCCCGTGGTGGCCGTCGTCGGCGGTGCGGGGTGCCGGGTGCGCGTCGACGGGCGGCCCGTGGCGTGGGGCGCGCCCGTGCGGGTTCCGGCGGGCGCGGTGCTGGACGTGGGGCCCGCGCTCACCGGCGTACGCGGCTATCTGGCGTTCGCGGGCGGCCTGGAGCCGGAACCGGTCCTGGGCAGCCGCTCCGCCGACCTCCTCTCGGGGATCGGCCCGGCCCCGCTGAGCGAAGGTGACACGCTGCCGCTGGGCGAAGCGGCCGACGGGCCACCGCAAGGCCCCGTCCCCTGGCCCGGCGCCCCCACCGAGCTGGTCCTGCCACTCCATCTCGGCCCGCGCCACTCCTGGTTCACGGACGCCGCCCTCCGTACCCTCACCACCGCCGCCTACCGGGTCTCCCCGCACAGCAACCGCATCGGCCTCCGCACCGAAGGCCCCGCCCTGGAACGGGCCCGCGGCGGCGAACTGCCCAGCGAAGGCATGGTGCTGGGTGCGATCCAGGTCCCGCCGGACGGCCTTCCCGTCGTCTTCCTCAACGACCACCCGACGACCGGCGGCTATCCGGTCGTCGGCGTCGTACCGGAAACCGCCCTCGCCGGGGCGGCGCAGGCGGTTCCGGGAACACGCGTCCGTTTCGTACGAGCGTGAGCTCTCAGGCCCCCTTGAACCCCCGCAGCCGCAGCGAGTTGCCGACCACGAACACCGACGAGAACGCCATCGCGGCCCCGGCGATCATCGGGTTCAGCAGCCCGGCCGCCGCCAGCGGCAGCGCGCCGACGTTGTAGGCGAAGGCCCAGAACAGGTTCGTCCGGATCGTGGAGAGCGTGCGGCGCGCGAGCCGGATGGCGTCGGCGGCGGCCCGCAGGTCTCCCCGTACGAGGGTGAGGTCACCGGCCTCGATCGCGGCATCCGTGCCCGTGCCCATGGCCAGACCCAGGTCGGCCTGGGCCAGCGCGGCGGCGTCGTTGACCCCGTCGCCGACCATCGCGACGCTCCGGCCGTCCGCCTGGAGGCGCTTGACGACGTCGACCTTGTCCTCCGGCATGACCTCCGCGTACACGTCATCGGCACCGATGCCGACCTCGGCCGCCACCGCCTCCGCGACGGCCCGGTTGTCGCCGGTGAGGAGGATCGGGGTGAGGCCGAGGGCGCGCAGCCGCTCGATGGCCTCGGCGCTGGTGTCCCTCACCGCGTCCGCCACCTCCAGGACCGCCCGCGCCTCCCCGTCCCAGGCCACCGTGATGGCTGTCCGCCCGGCGCGCTCGGCCTCGGCCTTGGCGCCGGCCAGCGCCTCCGGCAGCCGGATCTCCCAGTCGGCCAGCAGCTGCTCCCGGCCGACGAGGACGGCGTGTCCGTCCACCACGCCCTGGACGCCGAGTCCGGGGATGTTGGTGAAGTCTTCGGGGGTGGGGAGGGGGGATTGGCCGCCGAGTCGTTCGGCGGCACCCGCCGCCACGGCCTGCGCGATCGGGTGCTCGGAGGAGTGCTCCAGGGCTCCGGCCAGCCGTAGCACGTCGTTGTCGTCGGTGGTGTCGGCGGTGTGGACGGTGAGGAGGGTCATCTTGCCGGTGGTGACGGTGCCGGTCTTGTCGAGGACGATGGTGTTGACGCGGCGGGTGGTTTCGAGGACTTCGGGGCCTTTGATGAGGATGCCGAGTTGGGCGCCGCGCCCGGTGCCGACCATGAGGGCGGTGGGGGTGGCGAGGCCGAGGGCGCAGGGGCAGGCGATGATCAGGACGGCGACGGCGGCGGTGAAGGCTGCTGTGAGTCCGGCGCCGCTGCCGAGCCAGAACCCGAGGGTGCCGAGGGACAGGGCGATGACGATGGGGACGAAGACGGCGGAGATGCGGTCGGCGAGGCGTTGGGCTGCTGCCTTGCCGTTCTGGGCGTCTTCTACGAGGCGGGCCATGCGGGCGAGCTGGGTGTCGGTGCCGATGCGGGTGGCTTCGACGACGAGGCGGCCGCCGGCGTTGATGGTGGCGCCGGTGACGGAGTCGCCTGCGGTGACCTCCACGGGGGCGGATTCGCCGGTGAGCATGGAGGCGTCCACGGCGGAGCTGCCTTCGACGACGGTGCCGTCGGTGGCGATCTTCTCGCCGGGGCGTACGACGAAGCGGTCCCCGACCTGGAGTTCGGCGGTCGGCACGGTCACCTCGCGGCCGTCGCGCAGGAGCGTGACCTCCTTCGCGCCCAGCTCCATGAGCGCCCGGAGCGCGGCCCCAGCCTTCCGCTTGGAGCGGGCCTCGAACCAGCGCCCGGCGAGGATGAAGGCGGTCACCCCGGCGGCGGCTTCCAGGTAGATGTTCCCGGCGCCGTCGCTGCGCGCGATGGTCAGCTCGAACGGATGCGTCATCCCGGTCATGCCCGCCGTACCGAAGAACAGCGCCCACACCGACCACAGGAACGCGGCCGACGTACCGACCGAGATCAGCGTGTCCATCGTCGCCGCGCCGTGCTTCAGGTTGGTCCAGGCGGCGCGGTGGAAGGGCCAGCCGGCGTACGTGACGACGGGGGCGGCGAGGGTCAGGGAGAGCCACTGCCAGTTGTCGAACTGGAGGGCCGGGATCATCGCCATCGCGATCACCGGGACGGCGAGGACGAGCGCGGTGACGAGGCGCTGGCGGAGCGCGGTGAGTTCGCGGTCGGGTTCTTCCGTCTCCGCCGCCCCGCTCTCCGTCCCCCTCGCCGCCGCCTTCTCCGGCGGTGGCGGCTCCTGGGCGGTGTAGCCGGTGGCCTCGACGGTGGAGATCAGGTCCTGTACGGAGACGTCCTCGCCCCGGTACGTCACCTTCGCCTTCTCCGTGGCGTAGTTGACGGTCGCCTCCACGCCGTCCATCCGGTTGAGCTTCTTCTCGATGCGGGCCGCGCAGGAGGCGCAGGTCATGCCGCCGATGGACAGCTCGACGGAGGTGCCGGCACCGGAGGCGGTGGTCGGGGAGCGGGTGGGCACGGGGTCCTCCTCGGAGCGGGTTCAGATACCCCTAGGGGGTATCCCTTCCTCTCCCCATGTATACCCCCCACCCCTATGAAACGCAAGGCGCGCCGGAAGGCATCTGCCGGGTGGGGTCGCGCAGGTCCGCGATCATGCGTTCAGATGGAAGGCTGCGCGGCCGTTCGGCCGCCCCGTAGGCTGGCCATTGGACTAGACCTATAGCTGCGAGCTGCGTACAGCTTCGTACAGCCGCGTATCGGAGGAATGGGGACCCATGAGCAACCGTGCAGTCCTGGAGGTGATCGCTCTCGACGCGGAGGACGCGGTCGCCGCCCAGGCAGGTGGTGCAGACCGCCTCGAACTGGTCACCGACATGGCCGCGGACGGTCTGACGCCGTCACGGGAGACCTTCGCGGCGATCCGGTCGGCCGTGGACATCCCGCTGCGCGTGATGCTCAGGGTGGCGGACGGGTTCGCCGCCGGTGACGTCGACGTACTGATCGAGAAGGCCCACGAGCTGCGGGCGGCGGGCGCCGACGAGTACGTCCTCGGCTTCCTGGACGCGGACGGCCATGCCGACCTCGTGGCCGTCGAGCGGATCGTCGCCGAGCTGGACGGCGCCCGATGGACCTTCCACCGCGCGATCGACCGGGCCGCCGACCGCGACGCCCTGCGCAAGCAGCTCGCGGACCTGCCGGGCCTGGACACGTTCCTCACGGCGGGTTCGCCGGACGGGGTCGACGCGGGCCTCCCGACGCTGCTCGCCGAGGCCGCCCGTACGCGGGAGCCCGGGTACGAGCCGCAGATCCTGGTCGGCGGCGGTCTCCAGCTCCGCCACGTACCGCAGTTGCGGGCGGCGGGGATCGACGCGTTCCACATCGGCGGCGCGGCCCGTCCGTCCGGCTGGTCGGCACCGGTGGACGCGGCGGCGGTACGCGAGTGGCGCGAGGCGCTCGACGCCTGATCCGGGAGGCCCTGACCCAGGAGGCCCTGACCGGGAGGCCCTGACCGGGAGGCACGGGGCGGGAGGCACGGGGCGGGCGCCGCAACAGGCCCCGCCCCTCCGTCCGACTATCGCAGCGCCTCCGGCAGCGCCGCCGCGTGCACCACCGTCAGCCCCGACACCGCACGGGTCAGCGCCACGTACAGGCGCCGCAGCCCGGTCCGCTCGTCCGGCTCGCCGTTCACCACGGCCGCCGGCTCGTCCAGCACCACGTAGTCGTACTCCAGGCCCTTCGCCAGCGACGCGGGCACCAGCGTCAGCCGTGACTCCGCGGTGGTCTCCTCACCGGGCGAGAGGTACGCGTGACCGGCCGCCGCGAGCGCCGCGCCCAGTGCCGGGATCCGGGCGTCGGCGGCGATCAGCCCGATCGATCCCTCATGCAGCAACGACTCCTCGCAGGCGGAGACCACCGCCGCGTCCAGGTCGTCCGCCCCGCCCGCCACCCCCCGTACCACCAGCGACCCCGGCGACTCCCGCACCGACTCCACCGCCGCGAGCCCCGGCGAGATCGCGGGCAGCAGCCGGGAGGCGTACGCGATCACCTCGCGCGGCACACGGAAGCCCGCCGTCAGCTCCTCCACCACCGCGTCGGCCTTGCCGAGGTGGAACAGCGCCTCGTCCCAGCTCTCCGTGGACCACGGCGTCGTCCCCTGCGCCAGGTCCCCGAGCACGGTCGCCGAACCCGTCGAACACCGCCGCCCCACCGCCCGGTACTGCATGGGGGAGAGGTCCTGCGCCTCGTCGAGCACGACATGGCCGAGCGAGTGCGTACGGGCCACCAGGTCCCGGGCCTCGTCGATGAGCACCGCGTCCGCCGCCGACCACCTGGCCGACCGCACGCTCCGGGCGGGCTTCGCCCAGAGGATCAGCTTCTGCTCGTCCGCGCTGAGCAGCCCGTCCGCGTGGACGGCCAGGAACTCCGGGTCGGCCAGCAGCCGCAGCACCAGCTTCTCCGGGTCGACGGCGGGCCAGATCGCCTTCACGGCCGCCTTGACCGCCGGATTGCGGGCCACGGTGTTCTGCACCCGGTCGTCGGGGGCCTCACCGGCCTCCTCCATCCGTACCAGGACGGCGTGCGCGATCCGCTGCGGCAGGGCCTCGTGGGCGGAGCCGTACCGCATGTCCCGGGCGAGCAGCTCGTCGACCATCTCCTCGATCTCGTGACCCGGCACCCGCCAGCGCCGCGACCCGCGCACCACGACGACGGGCTCGGTCGGCGTGGTGACGTGCGAGCGGACGGCCCGGCGCAGCACCTCGGCCATCCGGGCGTCGCCCTTGACGACGGCGGCGGCCGCGTCGTCGACCCCCCTGACCTCCACGTCCGCCGTCACCAGGTCGTCCACGGTGGCCTGCTTGACCTCCAGCTCACCGAGGGCGGGCAGGACCTGCTCGATGTAGTGGAGGAAGGACCGGTTCGGCCCGATGACGAGGGTGCCGGTACGGGCGAGCCGCTCGCGGTGCGCGTACAGCAGGAACGCCACCCGGTGCAGGCCGACGGCGGTCTTCCCGGTGCCGGGACCGCCCTGGACACAGACGGTCCCGCCGAGGCCGCTGCGGACGATCTCGTCCTGTTCGGGCTGGATGGTGGCGACGATGTCGCGCATCGGCCCGACGCGCGGCCGCTCGATCTCCGCCTGGAGGAGCCGGCTGGTCCGCGCGACCTCGGTCGGGTCGGTGAGGTGCTCGTCCTCGTACGCGGTGAGCTCGCCGGCCGTGTAACCGAAGCGGCGGCGGAGCCCGACGTCCTGGGGGTTCCTGGGGGAGGCCTGGTAGTACGGCTGGGAGACCGGGGCCCGCCAGTCGATGACCATCGGGTCCCCGGCGGTGTCATGGACGTGCCGGCGCCCGATGTAGAACCGCTCGCCCTCCGTGCCTTCGGCGAACTCGCCGCCGACGGCGTGGAGATAGTCGAGACGGCCGAAGAACAGAGGTGTGTGGGAGAGGTCGGCGAGCGCCTTGATGCGGTCGTCGATCTGGGACTGGAGGACGGCGGCGTTGACCCAGTTCGCGGTGACATCGCGGATGTCGAGGGCCTGGACGTCCTCACGCATCGCGCGCAGGGCGGCCCGGGACGCGGCGAGATGGGCGCGTTCGTGCGCCAGGGGGTCTGCGGGGTCGGTGGTGGAATCGCTTGTCGCTACGTGCGCGGGCACGGTGTTGCCTCCGGCTCTTCAACGGCTCGTCGACGCTCTCTCGACGGCTCTTCGACGCAGGACGGCGGACCGTTCACCGACACCGGCCGGGGGCCGGAGCGGGACGGTCCGCTCGGAAGGTTCGTTCGCGTGTGTCGGCCGGTTTCCGTCCGGTCGGCGGCGCTCCCGGGGCCGTCGGTGCGGCGCGGGAGGCGGGCAGACCGGCGATTGTAGCCAGAGGGCGGGCCGGCGGCGAAACGGATTACCGGCTCTCCGGGGGAGGAGGGGCGAGGGATACCCGTAGGGGATGTGTGCGGGCCGAGCGGTACCGGAGACCTACGCGCCCGGCGTGGGGATTCCGTCTGCGGGCCGACGCGGCCGAACGGGTGACGGGAGCACCATGGATACATGAGCACCACCACCCTGAATCCCAGCAGGACCGGCCCCGCGCACGGCGCGACCGCGGTCACCGGTCACCACCGACCTCATCGCCTCGGAGACGCGGTGCGCGCCGTGAAGGTGTTCGTGACGACGGCGTTCAGCGTGGTCGTCCTGGGGGAGTACGCGGAGGGCGCGGGGGTGCGGCGGGCCCGCTGAGGTCCCCGCCGCACTCCCGCTCTCCCGGCTCAGTTGCCGGCCAGCAGCTCGTCCGCGTCGACGATCCGGTACGCGTACCCCTGCTCGGCCAGGAACCGCTGGCGGTGCGCCGCGAAGTCCTGGTCGATGGTGTCGCGGGCGACGACGGAGTAGAACCGCGCCTCGTGCCCGTCGGCCTTCGGCCGCAGGACGCGCCCGAGCCGCTGCGCCTCCTCCTGGCGCGACCCGAAGGTCCCGGAGACCTGGATGGCGACGGTGGCCTCCGGCAGGTCGATGGAGAAGTTGGCGACCTTGGAGACGACGAGGACGCTGATCTCCCCGTTCCGGAAGGCACCGAAGAGCTTCTCGCGCTGGGCGTTGCTGGTCTCGCCCTTGATGACGGGCGCGTCCAGGTGTTCGCCGAGCTCGTCGAGCTGGTCGATGTACTGCCCGATGACGAGGGTCTGCTCGCCCCGGTGCTTCCGTACGAGCGCCTCGGTGACCTTCCGCTTGGTGGCGGTGGTGGCGCAGAAGCGGTACTTCTCCTCCGCCTCCGCGGTGGCGTACGCGAGCCGCTCGGAGTCGGTGAGGTTGACCCGTACCTCCACGCAGTCGGCGGGCGCGATGTAGCCCTGCGCCTCGATCTCCTTCCACGGGGCGTCGAACCGCTTCGGCCCGATGAGCGAGAACACGTCGGATTCGCGCCCGTCCTCCCGTACGAGGGTCGCGGTCAGCCCCAGCCGGCGCCGGGCCTGGAGGTCGGCGGTGAACTTGAAGACCGGCGCGGGCAGCAGATGGACCTCGTCGTAGACGACGAGCCCCCAGTCCCGGGAGTCGAAGAGCTCCAGGTGCGGGTAGATGCCCTTACGCCGGGTGGTCAGCACCTGGTAGGTGGCGATGGTGACCGGCCGGATCTCCTTCCTCGTCCCGCTGTACTCGCCGATCTCGTCCTCGGTGAGGGACGTCCGCTTCACCAGCTCGTGCTTCCACTGCCGGGCGGAGACGGTGTTGGTGACGAGGATGAGCGTGGTGGCCTTGGCCTCGGCCATGGCACCGGCCCCGACCAGGGTCTTCCCCGCCCCGCAGGGCAGCACCACGACGCCCGACCCTCCGTGCCAGAAGCCCTCCACGGCCTGCTTCTGGTACGGCCGCAGGGCCCAGCCGTCCTCGGCCAGCTCGATCGGATGGGCCTCGCCGTCCACGTAACCGGCCAGGTCCTCTGCGGGCCACCCGAGCTTCAGCAGGGTCTGCTTGATCTGCCCGCGCTCGGAGGGGTGCACGGCCACGGTGTCCGGGTCGATCCGGGCGCCGACGAGCGGCTGCACCTTCTTCGACCGCAGGATCTCCTCCAGCACGGGCCGGTCGGTGCTGGTGAGCACGAGCCCGTGCACGGGGTGCTTGGACAGGGTGAGCCGCCCGTACCGCGCCATCGTCTCGGCGATGTCGACCAGGAGCGCGTGCGGCACGGGGTAGCGGGAGTACTCCACCAGGGCGTCGACGACCTGCTCGGCGTCGTGCCCGGCGGCGCGGGCGTTCCACAGCCCGAGCGGGGTGACCCGGTACGTGTGGATGTGCTCGGGCGCACGCTCCAGCTCCGCGAAGGGTGCGATGACCCGGCGGCAGGCGTCCGCCAGCTCGTGGTCGACTTCGAGGAGCAGCGTCTTGTCGCTCTGGACGATGAGGGGTCCGGTCACGCGCTTCGGCCCTTTCTGCGGGGTGCGGCCGCTGATGCGGCCAAACGTCCAGTGTGCCGCATCGGGGGGTGGGGCGGGTGAGTGCGTACGGAGCCCGGGGGCAGCCCCGGTCTCGGGCCCCGAGCCGCTGCGGCCCGAACCGCACGGGGACGCCCGGCGGTGTGCCCGGTGGCGGACCGAATTGATTGCGTAGGGGTATTCCGGTCACCTCGCTGTTGTTTTTGATGGTCCGCCCGTACCTTTTCCTCGGCCGCGGGCCGGTCACGGGCAGGATTTCCCTCACCGTCTCCTCTTTGGCCTGCCGATATCCGAACAGGCCATTCCCCTCCGGCCCGGTGGGCCGCCGGATCCTCCGCCCGTGCGTGTTCAGACTTCCGAACGTGTGCGGATGACGGGAAACGGATACTCCAGGCTGCCTTCGTTCTCCCAGAACGCGGCCGTCGCCGCTTCCCAGTCCATGGCCCATTCCCGGCACACACCCCGGACCCTCCAACGAGCTACTGGCGGCAGCGCGCCGTCGGTGGCCGTTCGCCCGGCGGCGAGGGCCGCCTCACACGCCTCGCGGGCGCAGCGCACGGCTTCCTCGCTGGTCGAGGCCGGCCCCGTGAAGATGTGCAGGCCGTGCCTACCGGGCTGCTCACGGTGTGTGGTGGGGACGCTGACCTGGAAATAGGGCTTGGTCATGACGCCTTCTCCTCGGTTGGAGCCGCCCCACGATCGCACGCGTCAGGGTTCAGGACGTCCCTGCGGTCAAGGGCGCGGGATTCTTTGCGGATGTTCCGCCCCCGGCCCGTCGCTCGGCGTGGGGAGGGCGGACCGGGAGCGGGACGCGGTGGAATGCCCGATCGGCATTCAGCCGTCCCGTCAGGGATTGCCCTCCGGTGCGCGAAAGGGCTCGTGTGTACGTGTCGCACACGGCCCGGGAGGCGAAGATGCAGCAACCTGGATCTTCCTTCATCCGGTGTTTCCTTTATACACTCGCCGCACTTTCACCTGTGGCAGAGAAGTGCCGCGGGCATGAATGCGACGCCCTGGCGACGGCTGTGTGTCCGGCGGTGCGGCCGGGGAGAGACAAGGATGTCCGACGTGACGCATTCCCACCTCGGTTCGCTCGGCCTCTCGGCGCAGGCCGCCGCGCTCTACAGCCGCCTGCTCGAAACGGGCCCGCTGACCCCGGCCCAGCTGGCCGCCCGGGTGGGCGAGCCCGAAGAGACGCTGACCGCCGCGCTGTCGGAGCTGGCGTCGGTCGCCCTGCTCGCTCCCCTGGGCCAGGAAGGCGATCCGGTCGTTCCGTTGGACCCGACCGCCGGACTCCAACTCCTGGCCTCCCGACGCACGGCGGACCTGAACGCCGGGATGACCGCGGTCGTCGCGGCCTACGAGTCCTACCGGCGGGCCCACAGCCTGCCCCCGGGAGCGCCCACCGTCGAGGTCCTCGAACAGGCTTCCCTGCAACGCAAGGTCGTCGAGCTGGAGCGCAGCGCGGTGAGCCAGGTACGCAGCTTCGACACGGCGCCCTATGGCGCGGCGACCATCGCCAACCCCGTGGAGATCGCCAACCTGGGCCGCGGTGTGTCCTACCGGGTGCTCTACGCGCAGAGTTCGGTCGAGACGCCGGACTACTTCCAGGGAAACATCGTGCCGTGCACGGCCGCCGGTGAGGAGGCCCGGATGGCGCCCTCGGTACCGGCGAAGATGATGCTGGTGGACGACCGCTTCGCGCTGGTCTCGCTCAGCTCCGTGCACGCCGACACCCATCACGGGGCCCTGCTGGTCCACCCGTGCAGTCTGCTGCCCGCTCTGTCGGCCCTGTTCGAGTCCGCCTGGCAGTCGGCGCGGCCGCTCGCCGCGAGGGAGGGCGCGAGCACCACGGTGCTGCGCCCCCTGGAGCGGCGGCTGCTCGCCCTGCTGGCGGCGGGGGTCGCGGACGAGGCCGCCGCACGGAACCTGGACATCAGCAAGCGGACGCTGGCGCGGGCCGTCGAACGGCTGATGTCGCTCGCCGGGGTGTCGTCCCGGTTCCAGCTCGGCGTGCACGCCAAGTCCGAGGGGTGGCTCTGAGCCGACGCGGCGAGCCGACGCGAGGAGCCGGCCGGGCGCCGGTGCGGGACACGGTGTCCGGCCGCCCGGACCCGGGAGCCGGGTCCGGGCGTCGTAGCTATCCCCGTGTCGCGCTCATCCACGCCTCTATCCCGTCCGCGTCCCGCGGCAGCCCGGAGGAGAGACAGCGGGCGCCGTCGGCGGTGATGACGAAGTCGTCCTCGATCCGCACGCCGATGCCGCGCAGTTCCTCGGGCACGGTCAGGTCGTCGGGCTGGAAGTAGAGGCCGGGCTCGACGGTGAGGACGTGGCCGGCCTCCAGGGTGCCGCCGGCATACGTCTCGTCACGGGCGGCGGCGCAGTCGTGGCAGTCCAGACCGAGCATGTGGCCCGTGCCGCACACGGTGTAGCGGCGGTACAGCGCGGGACCGTGGGGCAGGTGCCGGCCGCCGGGCCGCAGCCCCCAGGCGTCGAGCCCCTCGGCGATGACCCGGGTGGCCGCGTCGTGGAAGGCACCGTACGGCGCACCCGGGCGCAGCGCGGCGATGCCCGCCGACTGGGCGGCGAACACCAGGTCGTAGACGCGGCGCTGGACGTCGGAGAACCGCCCGCCGACCGGCAGGGTCCGGGTCACGTCCCCGGTGTAGAACGAGTCGGCCTCGACGCCCGCGTCCAGCAGGAGCAGGTCTCCGTCCCTGACCGGGCCGTCGTTGCGGGTCCAGTGCAGCGCACACGCGTGTGACCCGGCCGCAGCGATGGTCTCGAACCCCAGGCCGTGGCCTTCGAGCCGGGCGCGCCGGTTGAAGGTGCCCTCGATCCAGCGCTCACCGCGCCGGGCGCGCATCGCGTGCGACAGTTCGCCGGCCACGTCGTGGAATCCGGCGACCGTGTGACGCACGGCCGAGTCCACCTGCTCGATCTCCCACGCGTCCTTCACCAGCCGCAGCTCCGACAGGAAGGCCAGCAGCTCCTCGTCGGCGGCGGACGGCGGCACCAGGGAGTCGACCAGCGGATCCTGGCCACGCACCACCCGGGTCGGGACGCGGGTGCCGAGGGCGGCCTCGACGCGGTCGCGGTGGTCCGTGCCGATTCCGAGGGCATCGGAGGTCTCCGCCAGGGTCCGCCTGCGGCCCACCCAGAACTCGCCGTGCCGGGGGTCCCGGTGCAGCTCGGTGCTGCCGGCGCCGGGCTCGCGCGGAGAGCGCGGCCGGACGAAGAGCGTGACCTCGTGGCCGCCGCCCGTCGGCTCGAAGACCAGGACGCTGTCGGGCACCGCCCCGGTGCCCTGCTCGGCGGTGAGGTGGATGAAGGCGGAGTGCGGCCGGAACGCGTAGTCGAAGTCGTTGCTGCGGACCTTCAGCCCGCCCGAGGGGACGACGACGCGCTCCCCGGGAAACCTCGCGGAGACCGCGGCACGCCGCTTCGCCGCCCAGGCCGCGCCGGGGACGGGCCGCAGGGCCAGGTCGGTCGCCGCCCAGCCGTGCCCGAAGAGTCCCTCCGGTGCGGCCGGCCTTCCCGTCGCCCGGTTCCCGGTGCCGGCTGATCCGTCCCGTCGATCCATCGTGCGCCTCCTGGCGTCTCGTGGTCCCCGCCGCGCCTGGTCGGCGCGCGATCACCCCTCCCGGCCCGGCGAAGTCCCCTGTCCACGGCCGGAGTCGGCCGGACCGGCCGTGCGGCGGAGAGCGGGGGGAGGGGATGGGCGGCAGTCTCGCACCGGCTGACGGCGGTCACTTCATACAGACGCACAAGGTTCGGCGGTGCGATCTCGGACAGTTGTAGCGGCCCACGCCCTGACGGGAAGCCGTCGCGCGCGCACCGCCGCGACGCCCGTTTTCTTGCGTATACGGAATCCGCCTTCCCTGCCTTGTCGCCTCTCGACGGGGCCCGCCACAGTTCCACCAGCCGACGGCCCGGTGCCGTCCGGCCGAAAGTCTCCGTTCCCTTCCGATGCTCCTGCGGACCGTTCGTGCGGCAAGGCACAGCGGTTCCAGGTCCCGGAAAGCCCCGGCCCGTCCGGCCGACGGCACGCACCCAGGGAGAGTCATGCCCCACGTTCCGGCCCGCAGCCGTCTCATACCGCTCGCCGTCTCCGTTCTGGCCGCCTGCGCGGTGACGACCCTCGCCGTGGCCCCGACCTCGGCGAGCACCCCGCAGAGCGCCACGGCCCCCCGCGCCGTGGCGGCCCCGCACGGCCCCGCCGTCACGGCGCCGTCCGACGCTCCGACCGCCGTGCGCTCCAGCGCCCCGGCCAAGGTGGCGACGCAGGCGGTGAACTCCACCCTGCCGGTCGACCACAGTTGCAGCAGCACCCTGCGCGTCCGTGCCCAGCAGATGACGAGCGGGCAGCTCAGCTCCGTCTGTACCAGCCTCACCGGCCAGGCCGCCTACTTCCACAACGTGGTGAAGAGCAACAGCCAACCGGTCCGCGGTGACAACAACACCAGCCTCGAAGTCGTGGTGTTCAACTCCAGCTCGGAGTACCGGAGACTGGCGGGCAGCCTCTACGGGGTCAGCACGAACAACGGCGGCGTGTACCTGGAGGGCAACCCCTCCTCGCCGGGCAACCAGGCCCGCTTCATCGCCTACCGCGACGAGACCGCGTCCACGTTCACCGTGAAGAACCTCAACCACGAGTACACGCACTACCTCGACGGCCGCTTCAACATGTACGGCGACTGGAACGCCAACATCTCCACCCCCACCCTGTGGTGGATCGAGGGCCTGGCCGAGTACGTCTCCTACGGCTACCTCCGCCGGCACAACACCTGGGCCGCCGGTGAGGCCTCCCGGCAGACGTACAACCTCAGCACCCTGTTCGACACCACGCAGCAGCACGATCAGGACCGTGTCTACGCCTGGGGGTACCTGGCCGTCTACTACCTGATGGAGAACCGGCCCGCCGACGTCACCAAGATCCTCGGCTACTACCGCGCCGGCTCCTGGCAGGCCGCCCGCACCTACATCAAGCAGAACATCGGCACCCGCTACGACGCCGACTTCCGCAGGTGGCTGCTCACCTGATCCGGACGCGGGGCACCCTCCGGGGGGAGGGTGCCCCGCGGGCCAGGGGCGCACCGCGGTGGTCGCATTGATTGCGTATCAGCAATTCCACCACCCCGTATATGCGCCGCCGCCCGACAGGAATAGGTTGCAAGACGTCGGCCGGGCTCGCGACGGAGGCTCGATCCAGCCAAGGGCGCCCCTTTCGCCGCCCCGGCCGGCACCGCACGGGCATGCCCGGGCAGGGCGTGGTTCACGTGCCTCAGCGGCACGGCCGACCGCGTGGCCCGGGTGACCCGTGCCGATCGCGTCGTGGGGGGGGGGGGCCGGCCGGCCCCCGGGGGGCCCGGCGGGGGGGCGGGCGGGGAGACCCCCCCCCCGCCCCGTCCGCCTCGTCAAACGTCCTTTCGCGCCGTCGCCACCAGCTACACCGCAAGGGCGCGGGCCCTCACGGAGTCCTCCTGGCCCGCCACCAACCGGGACACAACCATTAACCCGTCCAC
>NZ_JBIWOZ010000013.1:3577-163255 GCF_044767965.1 Streptomyces sp. NPDC101178 | reverse complement strand
CGGAGAGGCCCCCCCCCCCCCCCCCCCCCGCCCCCCCCCCCCCCCCCCCCACCCCCCCACCCCACACACCCCCCCCCCCCCCCCCCCCCCCCCCCCCCCCCCCCCCCCCCCCCCCCCCCCCCCCCCCCCCCCCCCCCCCCCGGCCCCCCCCCCCCCCCCGCCTCACTCGCGGGCGAGCCGCTTCTCGATGAGCGCGCGGAACTCCTCGTACGAGCCGGGGTTGGGGATCCTGAGCCCGTCGACGAAGAACGTCGGTGTGCCCTGGACACCGAGGCCGAGGCCGTCGCGCTGGTCGGCCTCGATCCGCTCGGCGGTGGCCGGGTCGTTCAGCGCGGCGGTGAACTTCTCCATGTCGAGACCGAGTTCCTCGGCGTACGTGCGGAAGAGGGCTTCCTTGGACTCGTCGGCCTCGCCCCACTGCGCCTGGGTGGTGAAGAGCTTGCCGTACATCTCCTCGAACTTGCCCTGCCGGGACGCGGCCTCCACCGTACGGGCGGCGAGCTGCGCGTTCTTGTGTCCCGGCATCGGGAAGTAGCGGGCGATGAAGGTGACCCGGTCCCCGTACTCCTCGCGCAGCTTCTCCACGGCCGGGTGGACCGCTCCGCACGCCTCGCACTCGAAGTCCAGGAACTCCACCACCGTCAGCTCGCTCCGCTCCGGTGAGGTGAGCCGGTGGCTGGAGGCTCGTACGGGCTGGGCCTGGGCGGCGGGTTCGACGTCCGCCATCCCCCGGTCGCGGTCCTCGGGTGCCAGCAGGAGGAAGGAGCCGAGGCCGGCGGCCAGGGCGGCCAGGATCACCGCGGCGACGATCAGATGCTTCTTCATGGGTCGTGCGTCCTCATGGATGGGCCGGACACGCCGATGGTCGGGTGCCCGGCGGGGCAAAACGGGCGTGGCAGGGCCCGTCAGGGCAGGCAGGGGCCGCCGGCCGGCATCGGCCGGACGAGCGGCGGCCCGGACGGAGGTGCCCTCCCCGACCGCAGCCGCGCGAGGACGGCGGACTTCGGCCGCCGCGTGCGCTCTCGGTGCCTTCGCTGCGCCCCATGGACGCGGGGTTCGCAGGCCTGCGGCCGTAGGAAGGCCAGGAGGCGGCCGACCGCCGCCAGCAAGGGCCGACCACGCCCGAGCAGCAGCTCCGTGAGGCCCAGGGCGCGGGCCGCGACGAGCAGCGCGACCAGCTGTCCGGAGAGCAGCACACCTGAGGGGACGTGGGTGTTCGCCACATGCCCGGTCCAGAGCGGCACACCGCTCGCGCCCACCGCACGGCAGACGCCGGGCAGCGCGTACGCCAGGTGGTACGCCAGCTGCGAGACGGCCAGGACCGCGACGACCTGGGTGTCCGGCAGACGCCGCCGGGTCAGCACCACCGCCGCCGGAACCGCGACCACCGCGACCGCGGCGACGGCGGCCCACACCGGGGCCCGGCAGCGGGCGAGCAGATGAGCGGCGAGCGGCAGCGACACGCACAGCACGGCGAGCGACCCCGCCCGCAGCCCGCGCGCCATCCCGGCCGCCGTGGCGGCGGGGCGCGTGGCGCGGAGCGGTGGCATACCAGGGGCTTTCGAGGAGTCGGGGCGGCTGCGGAGGGCCTGCGCCGCACGGCCGCGCACGCACCCGCAGCGTACTCGCCGCGCCTTCGCCTCCCTTCGACGGGATGAGAGCGACCGATCGACGGGCTGACAGCGGCCGAAAAGGACCTGCGCGGCCGATCGGGCAGGTGGTCGAATGCTCCGATGCGCAGAGGTGACGTTGACAGGACCGAGACCGTGGACCGTGGGCGCTTCCCGGACGCCAGGACTCCCTGGGACGACCCGGACGTCCGGTCGGAGGCCCTGGACTGGGCGACCGGGCAGTTGGCTGCCCACGGACTGCGCGAGTCCGGCCACCGGCAGGTCCGGCTGCGCCCCTGGTCGGTGCTCGTACGGTTCTCCGTCGGCGGTGGCCACGGTGACCGGCCGGTCTGGTTCAAGGCCGTGCCGCCTGCCGCCGCCTTCGAGGCGGGTCTCGCCGCCGGCCTGGCCGCCTGGGTGCCGGACCACGTCCTGGCGCCGCTCGCCGTCGAGGCGGAGCGCGGCTGGTGCCTGCTGCCGGACGGCGGGCCGCTGTTCCGGCAGGTGCTGGACAAGGGCGCGGGCACACTCGCGGACTGGGAGGACGCCGTGCGGAGTTACGCGGTGATGCAGCGCGCGCTCGTCCCGTACGCGGAGAGGATGACGGGTCTCGGTGTGCCCAGCGCCCGCCCGTACGAAGTGCCGGGGCTGTTCGACACGCTGCTGGCGGAGAACGCGGCGCTGGACCGGGAGGAGCGGACGGCCCTGGAGGCGCTACGGCCCCGGCTGGTGGAGTGGTGCGCGGAGCTGGCCGCGGTGGGCGTGGCCGATTCGCTGGACCATGCCGATCTGCACGACGGCCAGCTCTTCCGGCCCGCCGCCGGCCGGTTCACCTTCTTCGACTGGGGCGACGCGCTGGTCGGCCACCCGTTCTCCAGCCTGCTGGTTGCCGTGCGGTCGGCCGAGGACCGGTTCGGGCCGCACGTACCGACCCGGCTCCGGGACGCCTATCTGGAGCCGTGGACGGGCGACGGGATCGCTGCGGGCGACCTGCGGCGCGCGGTGAGCCTGGCCTGGCGGCTCGCCTCGCTGGGCCGGGCCGCCTCCTGGGGCCGGATGTTCCCCGCTCCCGGCGCTCCGGCCGCACCCGGCGGCGCCGAGGCGGCCCACTGGCTGCGCGAGCTGCACACCGAGCCGCCGATGTGACCGTGGCGCTCCTCCGGTCCACCCTGCGGCGGCCCGTTCACCACCGCCGGGAGGCGGACCGGGGTGCATCCGGTGAGGATGAGGAGTGCATCGGCCGGTATACGGGGCAGGCGAGCGCAGAACCACGCAAGCCCGAGAAGGGACGCAGACCGTGGCACCACCCAGGATTCTCGTCGTCGGCGCCGGCTTCGCAGGTGTCGAATGTGTACAGCGTCTGGAGCGCAGGCTCGCTCCGGGCGAGGCCGAGATCGCGCTCGTCACGCCGTTCTCGTACCAGCTCTACCTACCATTGCTGCCCCAGGTGGCCTCCGGCGTGCTGACCCCGCAGTCCGTCGCCGTCTCCCTGCGCCGCAGCCGCCGCCACCGGACCCGGATCATCCCCGGCGGAGCGATCGGCGTGGACACGAAGGCCAAGGTCTGCGTCATCCGGAAGATCACGGACGAAGTCGTCAACGAGCCGTACGACTACATCGTGCTGGCCGCCGGGAGTGTGACCCGGACGTTCGACATCCCCGGGCTGCTGGACCACGCGCGCGGGATGAAGACGCTGGCGGAGGCGGCGTACGTACGCGATCACGTCATCGCGCAGCTCGATCTGGCCGACGCCAGCAGGGACGAGGCGGAGCGGGCCTCGCGGCTCCAGTTCGTGGTGGTCGGCGGCGGTTACGCCGGTACGGAGACGGCCGCCTGCCTGCAACGGCTCACCACGAACGCGATCCGGCACTACCCCCGGCTGGACCCGAAGCTGATCAAGTGGCATCTGATCGACATCGCGCCCAAGCTGATGCCGGAGCTGGGCGACAAGCTGGGGAAGGCCGCCCTGGAGATCCTCCGCAAGCGGAACGTCGAGGTGTCGCTCGGGGTCTCCATCGCCAAGGCCTCCGCCGAGGAGGTGACGTTCACCGACGGCCGGGTGCTGCCCTGCCGGACGCTGATCTGGACCGCCGGAGTGGCCGCCAGCCCGTTGATCGCCACGCTCGGCGCGGAGACCGTACGCGGCCGGCTCGCCGTGACCCCGCAGCTGAAGCTGCCGGGTTCGGACGGGGTGTTCTCGCTCGGCGACGCGGCGGCGGTGCCCGATCTGGCGAAGGGCGACGGGGCGGTCTGTCCGCCGACCGCTCAGCACGCGATGCGCCAGGGCAAGGTGATGGCGGACAACCTGATCGCCTCGCTGCGCAACCAGCCGCTCAAGGACTACGTCCACAAGGACCTGGGTCTCGTCGTGGACCTCGGCGGCAAGGACGCGGTCTCCAAGCCGCTCGGCATCGAACTGCACGGGCTGCCCGCGCAGGCCGTGGCGCGCGGCTACCACTGGTCGGCGCTGCGGACGAACGTCGCCAAGACCCGGGTCATGACGAACTGGCTGCTCAACGCGGTCGCCGGTGACGACTTCGTACGGACGGGGTTCCAGGCGCGCAAGCCGGCGACGCTGCGGGACTTCGAGTACACGGGCGCCTATCTGACGCCCGAGCAGATCAAGGAACACACGCAGTCGTCGGTCATCAAGCACTGACCGCCGACGCCTGAGCCGCGCCCCCGCTGTCCCGGGGCGCGGCTCACCGCTGTCGTGAGAGGACCGTCTCCACCGTGTCGGCCTCCTGGGCCGTCTTGTCCTCGCGGTAGCGCAGGACGCGGGCGAAGCGGAGGGTGACGCCGGCCGGGTAGCGGGTGGAGCGCTGGAGGCCGTCGTAGGCGATCTCCACGACGAGTTCCGGGCGGACGGTCACCACGTGTCCGTCCTCCTCGGTCGCCAGCTCCCGCAGCTTCCCGGTCTGCCACTCCAGCAGCGCGTCGGTGAGCCCTTTGAAGGTCTTGCCGAGCATCGCGAAGGTGCCGTCGGGCCGGCGCGCGCCCAGGTGGAGGTTGGAGAGCTTTCCCGTACGCCGTCCGCTCCCCCATTCGGCGGCCAGCACCACCAGGTCCAGGGTGTGCACCGGCTTGACCTTCAGCCAGGAGGCGCCCCTGCGGCCCGCGCTGTAGGCGGCGGCCAGGTCCTTGACCACAACGCCTTCGTGGCCCCGCTCCAGGGTCTCGGCGAGGAAGGCTTCGGCGGCCCGGCGGGCTTCCGCGTCCGCAGGGTCCGGAACCAGTGCGCGCCGGACCCGCAGGTGCTCGGGGACCAGCCGGGCCAGGGCCGCGTGGCGCTCGGCGAAGGGAAGGTCGAGCAGCTCCTCGCCGTCGGCCGAGAGGGCGTCGAAGAAGACGGGCACGATCGGTACGCCGGCGGCCGCGGCGGCCACATCCCGGCGCGAGCCCACCCGGGAGGCGGTCTCCTGGAAGGGGCGCGGCCTGCCGTCCTCCCCCAGCGCGATCACCTCGCCGTCCAGGATGAAGCGCCGGGTCTCCAGCGCGGCCACGGCGGTGACGAGTTCGGGCAGCCGGTCGGTGATGTCGTCCAGGGTTCGGGTGTAGGCGCGGACCCGGTCGCCGTCCCGGTGGACCTGCACGCGGATGCCGTCGAGCTTCTCCTCCACCGCGCACGGGCCCAGCTTGTCTACGGCCTCGGTGACGGAGACGGCGGTGTGGGCCAGCATCGGCTGGACGGGCCGGCCGACGGTGAGCCGGAAGGCGGCGAGCGCTTCGGGCCCGTCCGCGAGCAGGGTCCGCGCCACCTCCTGGAGCGATCCGGCGAGCATCACGGCCCGGCGGACGTCGGCGGGCGGGGCCTCGGCGGCCTTGGCCAGCGCGTCGGCGGCGACGGCGTCCAGGGCGCCCTGGCGGACCTCGCCGGTGAGCAGGGCCTTCAGGAAGCGCTGTTCGTCCTCGGTGGCGGCGGCGAAGAGCCCGCGCAGCCGGTCCCGGCGCAGGGCCTGGGAGCCGGTGCCGGAGATCGCGGCCAGCGCGGTCAGCTCGGCGTCGACGCCGGTGACGGTGAGCGTGGGCTCGGCGGCCGGTTCGACGGGGTCCCCGAGGGACCGCCAGCCGACGCCGATGCGGCCCTGGGGCAGCCGTCCGGCGAGGTACGGGATGACCACGGGCACGTCGTCGGGTCCGGCGTCCCGGAAGAGCGCGGCGAGGAGGGCCACCTTCTTGGACCGGGCGGAGGTGGCGGCGACCTCGAGGGAGACCTGGGCGAGCTCGGTGAGCAGCATGCGGCCATGGTGCTACGGGGCCGGCCGGACCACCCGCTCGCGACACGGCCGCCGGGTCATATGAAGTTGAGGGCCGCTGCCGCTCCCACTCCCCCGAGCACCATGAACGCGGGCATCAGCAGCTTGATCTCCACCCAGCTGCCGGCGCGGAACCGCATGAACTTCGGCGGGCCGAGCGCGTACCAGCGCTTGCCGCCGATCGGCAGCGGCCACAGGATCGGGCACCCCGAGATGGTCAGGGCGTCCCCGATGTCGTGGACCAGGGCGCCCAGCACGATGGGCAGGCCGAGCCACATGTACTCCTGGCCGGGGGCGTCGAAGAGCCAGCCGGCACCGTGGCCGGGCTGGTCCAGGACTCCGGCGAGGATCCACGCGCTGGTGGCGCCGAGCAGCCAGACGAGCACATCGCTGGAGACCCGGGCGGCCCGCCAGAGCAGGCCCTCGACGGCGAGCACCAGGTGGACGAAGAGGATCGCCAGGACCGCCCAGCGTCCGCCGGTGACGGCGGCGAAGGAGCAGCCGGCGCCCATCAGGACGGCGAAGAACCAGGTGTGCGTGAGGGTGCGGTGGCCACCGGTGCGGCGGGGGTCGGCCTTGCTCTTGGTGGCCTTGTAGACGGCGTAGGAGACCTTGTCGGTGATCTCGCAGAGCGCCTTGGAGATGGGCCCGAAGGCACGTGAGATGGTCGCGGCCTTGTGGTCGAGGTCGGGGGCGAGGGCGGCTCCCGCGCTGATCAGCGCTCCGACGACCAGGACGGGCCAGGGCATCGTGTGGCCCATGGCGGCGGCCGCCGCACCCACCCCCAGCCAGGCCGCTGCCCCTGACAGAGAGTGCGCCGGTCCCATCATGGTGTCTTCCGCCCCCAGTGCGTCATGCGCCCATCACCGGTATGGCGCGGGCTGGTTGAGTGCGCAGCGTATCGCCCGTGATCTTGGTGGTGCCCGCCGGTTCCCTCATCCGGTCCGAAGACAGGCAAGATGGGGGGCGTGACCCTCATCGACCAGCTTCCCCAGACCGCCGACCCCGACGCCCTCTTCGAGGCCTTCTCGTCATGGACCGAGAGCCAGGGCATCACGCTGTATCCGGCTCAGGAGGAGGCGCTGATCGAGGTGGTGTCCGGGGCGAACGTGATCCTTTCCACCCCGACCGGCTCGGGCAAGAGCCTGGTGGCGGCCGCCGCGCACTTCACCGCGCTGGCCCAGGACAAGGTCACCTTCTACACCGCGCCGATCAAGGCGCTGGTCTCGGAGAAGTTCTTCGACCTGTGCAAGCTCTTCGGCACGGAGAACGTCGGCATGCTGACCGGTGACGCCTCGGTCAACGCGGACGCCCCGGTGATCTGCTGTACGGCGGAGGTGCTGGCCTCCATCGCACTGCGCGACGGGAGGTACGCCGACATCGGCCAGGTCGTGATGGACGAGTTCCACTTCTACGCCGAGCCGGACCGCGGCTGGGCCTGGCAGATCCCGCTGCTGGAGCTGCCGCAGGCGCAGTTCGTGCTGATGTCGGCGACGCTCGGCGACGTCTCGATGTTCGAGAAGGACCTGACCCGCCGTACCGGCCGCCCGACCTCGGTGGTGCGCTCGGCGACCCGTCCGGTGCCGCTGAGCTACGAGTACCGCTTCACGCCGATCACCGAGACGCTGACCGAGCTGCTGGACACCCGGCAGTCGCCGGTCTACATCGTGCATTTCACCCAGGCGGCGGCGGTCGAGCGGGCGCAGTCGCTGATGAGCATCAACATGTGCACGAAGGAGGAGAAGGAGAAGATCGCCGATCTGATCGGCAGCTTCCGCTTCACCACCAAGTTCGGCCAGAACCTCTCCCGTTACGTGCGCCACGGCATCGGCGTGCACCACGCGGGCATGCTGCCCAAGTACCGCCGCCTGGTGGAGAAGCTGGCGCAGGCGGGTCTGCTGAAGGTGATCTGCGGGACGGACACGCTCGGTGTCGGTGTCAACGTCCCCATCCGTACGGTGCTGTTCACGGCGCTCACCAAGTACGACGGAACCCGGGTACGGACGCTGCGGGCGCGGGAGTTCCACCAGATCGCCGGGCGGGCCGGGCGGGCCGGGTTCGACACGGCCGGGTTCGTCGTGGCGCAGGCTCCCGAGCACGTCATCGAGAACGAGAAGGCCGTCAAGAAGGCGGGCGACGACCCGAAGAAGAAACGGAAGGTGGTCCGTAAGAAGGCGCCGGAAGGGTTCGTCGCCTGGTCGGAGACCACGTTCGACAAGCTGATCCAGTCCGAGCCGGAGCCGCTGAGCTCCCGTTTCCGGGTCACGCACACGATGCTGCTCGCGGTCATCGCGCGCCCCGGCAACGCCTTCGAGGCGATGCGGAGCCTGCTGGAGGACAACCACGAGCCGCGCCGGGCGCAGCTGCGGCACATCCGGCGGGCCATCGCCATCTACCGGTCGCTGCTGGACGGCGGGGTGGTGGAGCAGCTTCCGACGCCGGACGCCGAGGGGCGGATCGTGCGGCTGACGGTCGACCTCCAGCAGGACTTCGCGCTGAACCAGCCGCTGTCCACGTTCGCGCTGGCCGCGTTCGACCTGCTGGACGCCGAATCGCCGTCGTACGCGCTGGACATGGTCTCGGTCGTCGAGTCGACGCTGGACGACCCCCGGCAGATCCTGGCGGCCCAGCAGAACAAGGCGCGCGGTGAGGCCGTGGGGCAGATGAAGGCCGACGGGGTGGAGTACGAGGAGCGGATGGAGCGGCTCCAGGAGGTCACGTACCCCAAGCCGCTGAGCGAGCTGCTGTGGCACGCGTACGACGTGTACCGCACGAGCCACCCGTGGGTGAACGACCACCCGGTGTCGCCGAAGTCGGTGATCCGGGACATGTTCGAACGGGCCATGACCTTCACGGAGTTCACCTCGCATTACGAGCTGGCCCGGACCGAGGGCATCGTGCTGCGGTATCTGGCGAGCGCGTACAAGGCGCTGGAGCACACGATCCCGGACGACGTGAAGTCCGAGGACCTCCAGGACCTGATCTCGTGGCTCGGCGAGATGGTCCGCCAGGTGGACTCCAGTCTGCTGGACGAGTGGGAGCAGCTGGCCAACCCCGAGGTGGAGACGGCCGAGCAGGCGCAGGAGAAGGCGGACGAGGTCAAGCCGGTCACGGCGAACCCGCGCGCCTTCCGGGTGCTGGTGCGCAACGCGATGTTCCGACGGGTGGAGCTGGCCGCGCTGGACCGGGCGCGGGACCTGGGCGAGCTGGACGGCGACTCCGGGTGGGACGAGGACGCGTGGGGCGAGGCGCTGGACGCGTACTGGGACGCGCACGAGGAGATCGGCACCGGCCCGGACGCGCGGGGCCCGAAGCTGCTGAAGATCGAGGAGGACCCGGCGCACGGGCTGTGGCGGGTCTGGCAGGCGTTCGCCGACCCGGCGGGCGACCACGACTGGGGCATCAAGGCCGAGGTGGATCTGGCCGCGTCCGACGAGGAGGGCCGGGCGGTCGTCCGGGTCACCGAGGTCGGCCAGCTGTGAGCGGATCCCCGGCACGGAACTGGAGAGGTACGGCATGACGAACCCGGCCGAACATCTGGTCGACCTTCTCGACCTGGAGCCGATCGAGGTCAACATCTTCCGCGGCCGCAGCCCGGAGGAGTCCCTGCAACGGGTCTTCGGCGGCCAGGTCGCGGGCCAGGCGCTGGTTGCGGCGGGCCGGACGACCGACGGGGAGCGGCCGGTGCACTCGCTGCACGCCTACTTCCTGCGCCCGGGCCGCCCCGGCGTACCCATCGTCTACCAGGTCGAACGGGTCCGCGACGGCAGGTCCTTCACCACGCGCCGGGTCACGGCCGTCCAGGAGGGCCGGACGATCTTCAACCTGACGGCCTCCTTCCACCGTCCCGAGGAGGCCGGCTTCGAGCACCAGCTGCCGCCGGCCCGGATCGTCCCGGACCCCGAGGAGCTGCCGACGGTCGCCGAGGAGGTACGCGAACACCTGGGCGCGCTGCCGGAGGCGCTGGAGCGGATGGCCCGCCGCCAGCCCTTCGACATCCGCTACGTCGACCGGCTGCGCTGGACGAAGGACGAGATCCAGGACGCCGATCCGCGCAGCGCGGTGTGGATGCGGGCGGTCGGCCCGCTCGGTGACGACCCGCTGGTGCACACGTGCGCGCTGACGTACGCGAGCGACATGACGCTCCTGGACGCGGTCCGCATCCCGGTGGAGCCGCTGTGGGGCCCGCGCGGCTTCGACATGGCGTCCCTGGACCACGCCATGTGGTTCCACCGGCCGTTCCGGGCGGACGAGTGGTTCCTGTACGACCAGGAGTCGCCGATCGCGACGGGCGGGCGCGGTCTGGCGCGGGGCCGGATCTACGACCGTGCGGGGCAGCTGTTGGTGTCGGTGGTGCAGGAGGGACTGTTCCGGCGGCTGTAGTGCGGCCCGTCTCATGTGCCCGGCAGCGTGTCCTGGTCGACCTCGTGGCGGCGGGTGCGGATGTCGGGCGGTGCCGGGTGCAGTTTGGCGTCGCAGGAGGGCCCGAGGCCGGTGCGGCGGGAGTCGGTGCCGGTGAGGGGGCGGCCGCAGAGGCGGCAGCGGACCAGGCGGCGGGCCGGGGCGTCCTCGGCCGCCGGGTCCGGTGCGAGGGCCCCGTCGGCCCCGGGCAGCGGTCGGGCCCCGGGCAGCGGGTCGGGGAGGATGTCTGGAGTGTCCACGCCCCGATCCTCCCAGTACGGCTCCCCGGCTGTTCGGGGGCGTGTCCGGCGACCCCCTGACCGGCCGGTGCCCGGTTGCCGAGCGGGGTCCGGGCCGCGTTACTGGAGTCCGGTCCCCGTGCCGCCGGCCGGGCGGAGCCGGGAGCCGCGGAGGTAGCGGTATGGACATGATCCACATCCGCGCGGTGAGCCCGCCCGACCTCACCGACGAGGTCGTCGGCCTGCTCGCGGACGATCCGTGCGTGCTCAACCTGATCGTGCAGCGGGCCGCCGCGCGCCATCCGGACGGCGACTCCATCGCCTGCGACATCCTGACCGGAGCGGCCAACGAGGTCCTGCACCGGCTGCGGACCCTGCGGGTCGACCAGCGTGGCTCGCTGGTCATCGAACCGGTGGACATGGCCTTCGCGAGCGCGGCCGCGGAGGGTGGACGGCGGGCCCTCGGACCGCTGCGAGGGGCGCCGGTCTGGGAGCAGGTCGAGGCACGGATCCGGGCGGAGGGCCGGTACCGGCCGAGCTTCTACCTCTATCTCGTCATCGCGGGAATGATCGGTTCGGTCGGCATCGTCACCAACTCGCAGATCCTGATCGTGGCGGCCATGGTCGTGGGGCCCGAGTACGGGGCGATCGTCGCCGTGGCGCTCGGGATCGACCAGAAGCACGGCGCCATGGTGCGGCGCGGCCTGTTCGCGCTGGGGACGGGTTTCCTTCTGACGATCGCCGTCACCTTCCTGTTCAGCCTCCTCATCCGTGGCTTCGGTCTGGAGTCCGACGCGTTCGACCGGGGACTGCGCCCCGTCTCCAATCTGATCAACACACCGAACTTCTTCTCCATCGCCGTCGCCACGCTGGCCGGGATCGTCGGGATCGTGTCGCTCACCGAGGCCAGGACGAGCGCGCTGCTCGGCGTGTTCATCTCCGTCACGACGATCCCCGCCGCCGCCGACATCGCGGTCTCCACCGCGTTCACCAGCTGGCCCGACGCCTGGGGTTCGCTCGTCCAGCTCGTGGTGAACATCGTGGTGCTGATCGTGGTGGGCGCGGCCGTGCTCAAGATCCAGCGGGCCCTCTGGCAGCGGGTGGGCCTCCGGCGCGCCCATCACGCGGGCCAGGAGAAGGGGACCTGACCCTCTTCGGGGGCACGCCTCCCGCATATCGGGGAGACCATGCGGATAGGAAACCTACGGCGGAGGAGCCGGATCACGTCGGCGTCCGGCCCCGGTCCGTCCCCTCCCGACTGTTCAGCTGTGAAAGGACCCTTGCGCATGACCGAGATCGTCCACGTGAGCGGCCCCGAGCTGGTCACGTACGCCGATGCGATGGCCGAGCTGCTCGTGGAGACCGTCGAGGAGGGCTCCTCGGTGGGCTTCCTCGCCCCGCTGGACCGGGAGAAGGCCGCCGTCTGGTGGCGGGAGCGCGCGGGCGCCGTGGAGTCCGGTGAGGTCTCCATCTGGATCGCCCGGGAAGGCGGCCGGGTCGCCGGGACCATCGCCCTGGTCCGGGCGCCGCTGCCGAACGCCCGCCATCGCGCCGAGGTCGCCAAGCTGATGGTCCACCCCGCCGCCCGCGGCCAGGGGCTCGGGCGGGCGCTGCTGGAGGCCGTGGAGGCGTACGCGGAGGTGGAGGGCATCACCCTGCTGATCCTGGACACCGAGAGCGGCAGCCTGGCCGAGCAGGTGTACTGCAAGGCGGGATGGACGGAGGTCGGCTCCGTACCGGGATACGCGGCCGATCCGGCGGGCAGCCTCAAGCCGACCACCTTCTACTACAAGGAGCTCGCCGGTCCGTGAGCGGCGGACCGCGAGCGGCACAATGAGCACCACACGCGATGATCAGGGAGAGAACTTCATGACGCTGCACGACATTCCGCTGCACACCCTCACCGGCGAGCCGACCACACTGGGCGCCTGGAGCGGCCGGGCCGTCCTGCTGGTGAACGTGGCGTCCAAGTGCGGGCTCACGCCGCAGTACGAGGGCCTGGAGCGGCTGCAGCAGGCGTACGGGGACCGGGGGCTGACCGTGCTCGGCGTGCCCTGCAACCAGTTCGCCGGGCAGGAGCCGGGGAGCGCGGAGGAGATCGAGACCTTCTGCTCGACGACGTACGGCGTCACCTTCCCGCTCCTGGAGAAGACCGAGGTCAACGGGGCCGGCCGGCACCCGCTGTACGCGGAGCTGACGAAGCTGGCGGACGCGGACGGTGAGGCCGGGGACGTCCAGTGGAACTTCGAGAAGTTCGTGATCTCGCCGGCCGGTGAGCCGGTGGCCCGGATCCGCCCGCGCAGCGAGCCGGAGTCGACGGAGGTCGTGGCGGCGATCGAGGCGCAGCTGCCCGGCTGAGCGATGACGCGCGAAAAAGGGGGGGCCGCCCTGGGCGGCCCCCCCCTTTTTTTCGTATGTCCGCTAGCGGATCGGCATGCCCGACAGCGTGCGCGCGATCACCAGGCGCTGGATCTCGCTGGTGCCCTCGAAGATGGTGTAGATCGCGGCGTCCCGGTGCATCCGCTCGACCGGGTACTCGCGGGTGAAGCCGTTGCCGCCGAGGATCTGGATGGCCTGCGCGGTGACCTTCTTGGCGGTCTCGCTGGCGTACAGCTTGGACATGGAGCCCTCGGCCGAGGTGAACGGCTTCCCGGTGGTCGCCATCCAGGAGGCGCGCCAGACCAGCAGCCGGGCCGCGTCGATCTGTGTGCGCATGTCGGCGAGCTGGAAGGCGATGCCCTGGTTGTCGATGATCGGGCGGCCGAACTGGCTGCGCGTCTTCGCGTAGTCGAGCGCCACCTCGTACGCCGCCCGGGCGGTGCCCACGGCCATGGCGCCGACGGCCGGGCGGGAGGCCTCGAAGGTGGCCATCGCCGCGTTCTTGACCCGCTCGCCGCCGGACTTGGCGCGCTCCCGGGCGCGGGCGAGGCGCTCGTCGAGCTTCTCCTTGGAGCCGAGCAGGCAGTGGCCGGGGACGCGGACGTCCTCCAGGACCACCTCGGCGGTGTGCGAGGCCCGGATGCCGTGCTTCTTGAACTTCTGGCCCTGCGAGAGGCCCGGGGTGCCCGGCGGCACGATGAAGGAGGCGTGGCCCTTGGAGCCGAGGTCCGCGTCGACGACGGCGACCACCACGTGGACGTTGGCTATGCCGCCGTTGGTCGCCCAAGTCTTGGTCCCGTTGAGGACCCACTCGTCCTTGGCCTCGTCGTAGACGGCACGCGTGCGCATGGCGGCGACGTCGGATCCGGCGTCGGGCTCGGAGGAGCAGAAGGCGGCGACCTTCACGTCGTTCGCGTCGCCGTACATCTGCGGGATCCAGGTGCCGATCTGCTCCTCTGTGCCGTTGGCGAGGACGCCGACGGCCGCCAGGCCCGTACCGACGATGGAGAGGGCGATACCCGCGTCGCCCCAGAACAGCTCTTCCATGGCCATGGGGATGCCGAGCCCCGTAGGGTCGAAGAACTGCTGGGCGTAGAAGTCGAGGGAGTAGATGCCGACCTTGGCCGCCTCCTGGATGACGGGCCAGGGCGTTTCCTCACGCTCGTCCCACTCCGAGGCCGCGGGGCGGATGACGTCCGCCGCGAAGCCGTGGAGCCAGTCACGGACCTGCTTCTGGTCGTCGTTGAGATCGAGCGTGAACTCGGCCATGTTCCCCTCCATGCACTGCCGTGAAAAGCATGCGTTACTTGCGGTAACCGCAGTCTGTTACCGGACAGTAGCCGCTGTCAACAGCCTCGGCGCTGATCGACAAGGGCGCCGGGCGTGGTGTTACGTTGCGCAGGCGCGAAGAAGCAGTCGTGAAGTAAATCGCATGGCCAGGGGCGGGAGAGACCACATGGAGACCACACGCGGCGCCGAGCGGCAGCGGACCGCGGCCGAGGCCCGCCGCCGTGAGCTGCTCGAAGCGGCGGACCGGGTGGTGCTCAGGGACGGCCCGCAGGCCTCCATGAACGCGATCGCCGCCGAGGCCGGGATCACCAAGCCCATCCTCTACCGCCACTTCGGGGACAAGGGCGGCCTCTACCGCGCGCTGGCCAAACGCCACACCGACGCCCTGCTCAGCGCCCTGCGCGCGGCGCTGGACGCGCCGGCCGAGCGCCGCGCCCGGGTCGAGGCCACGCTCGACACCTACCTCGCCGCGATCGAGGCCCGCCCGCAGGTCTACCGCTTCCTGATGCACCCGTCCGACGACTCCGCCACCTCGGCGGAGGTGGCCCTCTCCGCCGAGCACGGCTTCGACGTCGGCCGCCACTCCGCCCCGCTGCTGCGCCGCCTCGGCGAGGAGCTGGGCCAGGTGATCGCCGAGCGCGTGGACCTCGGGCCCGACAGCGAGCAGACGGCCCGCATCTGGGGCCACGGCATCGTCGGCATGATGCACGCGGCGGGCGACTGGTGGCTCGCCGACCGGCCCTGCTCGCGCGAGCGGCTGGTGCGCAGCCTCGCCGACCTGCTGTGGGGCCGGCTGACGGAGGCGGGCGACCGCGACGTGAAGGGCGGCCCGGGGTTCTGACCCGTACGCCTCAGGCTTGACGCGCCCACGGCGCCCGGCGCGCCGCCCGCAGCGCCCGGGACCGCCGCAACCCGGTCAGCCGGTCGGTGTAGACCCTGCCCTCCAGGTGATCGCACTCGTGCTGGAGGCACCGGGCGAACCAGCCCGTCCCGGCGATCCGCACCGGCTCGCCCGTCATCGTCAGGCCCTCGACGACCGCGTGGTCGAAGCGTTCCGTGCCCGCTTCCAGACCCGGAAGTGACAGACATCCCTCCGGTCCGCGTACGGTGAGTCCGTCCGCCTCGACCAGTTCGGGGTTGACGACATGTCCCAGATGACGGACGTCGTCGTCGTCCGGGCAGTCGTAGACGAACACTTTGAGCGGGACGCCGATCTGGTTGGCGGCGAGCCCGACCCCCTGCGCGGCGTACATCGTGGCGAACATGTCCTCGACCAGCCTCGCGAGCGACGGTCCAAAATCCGTCACGTCCTCACAGGCGCGGTGGAGCAACGGGTCGCCGAGCAGACTCATCTCACGGACGAGTCCGGAACTGCCGGGGATCGGGCGGTTTCGCATGGCGGCAAGCGTACGTTCCGCCACGGTCCGCCAGTTCCGTGGTGCCGCGGTGCGGTCGTTGCGACGGACATCGATAGGCTGGGCGCGGACCGATGCAAGGAGGATCTAGGACGATGGCAGGCAACACGGAGCCGTTGTCGCCGCGGGCCAAGCTGGCCGTGACGGCGGGCAAGGCCGCGGCGGCGGTGTCACGCGCCGCGGGGCGGGGCAGCGGATCGGTGATCGGCGGCCGGGTGGCGCTCAAACTCGACCCCGACCTGCTGGGGCGGCTGGCGCAGCACCTGGACGTGATCCTCGTGTCGGCGACGAACGGCAAGACGACCACCACCCGGCTGATCGCCGAGGCGCTGCGGGCCGCCGGGCCGGTCGTGTCGAACGCGCTCGGCGCGAACATGCCGGCGGGCATCACCTCGGCGCTGGCCGGCGGCTCGGACGCGAAGTTCGGCGTGATCGAGGTCGACGAGAAGTATCTGGCGGGGGTGGCCCGCGACACCACGCCCAAGGCGATCGCCCTGCTCAACCTCTCCCGCGATCAGCTGGACCGCGCGGCCGAGACCCGGATGATGGCCGAGCACTGGCGCGAGGGCCTCTCCGGCTCGAAGGCCGTGATCATCGCCAACGCGGACGACCCGCTGGTCGTCTGGGCGGCCTCCTCCTCGCCGAACGTGGTGTGGGTTGCGGCCGGTCAGGCGTGGAAGGACGACGCCTGGTCCTGCCCGTCCTGCGGCGGCGTGATGCAGCGCCCCGGCGACGACTGGTTCTGCGGTCAGTGCGGCTTCCGCCGTCCCGCGCCGAGCTGGGCGCTCAACGGCGACTACGTGCTGGACCCGCACGGTTCGGCCTGGCCGATCCACCTCCAGCTGCCGGGCCGCGCGAACAAGGCGAACGCCACCAGTTCGGCCGCCGTCGCCGCCGTCTTCGGAGTGCCGCCGCAGGTCGCGCTGGAGCGCATGTACCAGGTGCAGGCGGTCGCCGGACGCTACGACGTGGTGAACTTCCAGAACCGCGAGCTGCGGCTGCTCCTGGCGAAGAACCCGGCCGGCTGGCTGGAGACGTTCTCGCTGATCGACCCGCCGCCGACGCCGGTGATCCTCTCCGTCAACGCGCGCGGCGCGGACGGCACGGACACCTCCTGGCTCTGGGACGTGGACTACACCCAGCTCGCCGGCCACCCGATCTTCGTGCTCGGCGACCGGAAGCTGGACCTCGCGGTCCGCCTCGAAGTCGCCGGTCTCGACTTCCGGGTCTGCGAGAACCTCGACGAGGCCGTGCAGTACGCGCCGCCCGGCCGTATCGAGGTCATCGCCAACTACACCGCCTTCCAGGATCTGCGCCGTCGTGTCGGCAACTGACCCCGGCCCCGGCCACCTCCGGAGAGGACGAAGCATGAGCAACAACGGTCTGCGTCTGGTCTGGGTCTACCCCGACCTCCTCAGCACCTACGGCGACCAGGGCAACGCGCTGGTCGTGGAGCGGCGGGCCCGGCAGCGCGGTCTGGACGTGCAGCGCGTCGACGTGCGCAGCGACCAGCCGGTGCCGACGTCCGGTGACATCTATCTGATCGGCGGCGGCGAGGACCGGCCGCAGCGCCTGGCTGCGGAGCGGCTGCGCCGCGACGGCGGGCTGAGCCGGGCCGCATCCAACGGCGCGATCATCTTCTCGGTCTGCGCGGGGTACCAGATCCTCGGCCACGAGTTCATCAACGACCTCGGTGAGCGCGAGCAGGGTCTCGGCCTCCTCGACGTGGTCTCGACCCGCGGCGAAGGCGCCCGGTGCGTCGGCGACGTACTGGCGGACATCGACCCGCACCTCGGTCTGGAGGCGCTGACCGGGTTCGAGAACCACCAGGGCGTCACCCATCTCGGCCCGACGGCACGGCCGTTCGCCCGGGTGCGGTTCGGCCGGGGCAACGGCACCGGGGACGGCACGGAGGGCGCGTACAACGACACGGTCTTCGGTACGTACATGCACGGTCCCGTGATGGCCCGCAACCCGCAGATCGCCGACCATCTGCTGAAGCTGGCGCTCGACGTGAACGCGCTGCCGCCGACCGACGACCGCTGGTACGAGGCGCTGCGCGCGGAGCGGATCGCGTCGGCGACACAGCCCGCCTGATGAGGGGTTTTCCGCTCGGTTGAGCGGAGTCCAGCAGGCGGACGGACGGTTCGGCCCCGCCACCCTGCGCCGGTAGGGTGGCGGGGATCCAACCGGACGACGTGGTCCGGCTCGTCGGCTTAACGTTGCAAAGGTTTTCGGGCCATGCGCATTGGCGTACTCACCTCCGGCGGCGACTGCCCCGGCCTCAACGCCGTCATCCGTTCCGTCGTGCACCGCGCGGTGGTGGACCACGGTGACGAGGTCATCGGCTTCCACGACGGGTGGAAGGGCCTGCTGGAGGCCGACTACCGCAAGCTCGACCTCGAAGCGGTGAGCGGCATCCTGGCCCGCGGCGGCACGATCCTCGGCTCCTCCCGGGTCCAGCCCGCCCATCTGCGCGACGGTGTGGAGCGGGCCCGCGGCCACGTCGCCGACCTCGGCCTCGACGCCATCATCCCGATCGGCGGCGAAGGCACGCTGAAGGCGGCCAACCTCCTCTCCGAGGCCGGACTGCCCATCGTCGGCGTCCCCAAGACCATCGACAACGACATCGCCTCCACCGACGTCACCTTCGGCTTCGACACCGCCGTCGGTGTCGCGACCGAGGCGCTGGACCGGCTGAAGACCACCGCCGAATCGCACCAGCGTGTGCTGATCGTCGAGGTCATGGGCCGTCACACCGGCTGGATCGCGCTGCACTCCGGCATGGCGGCCGGCGCCCACGCCATCGTCGTGCCCGAGCGCCCCTTCGACATCGACGAGCTGACCGAGCTGGTCGGCAAGCGCTTCTCGGCGGGCAAGAAGTTCGCCATCGTGGTGGTCGCAGAGGGCGCCAAGCCGCGCGAGGGCTCCATGCAGTTCGAGCAGGGCGTGAAGGACATCTACGGCCACGAGCGGTTCGCCGGGGTGGCCACGCAGCTCTCCGGCGAGCTGGAGCAGCGGCTCGGCAAGGAGGCCCGCCCGGTCATCCTCGGCCACGTCCAGCGCGGCGGCACGCCGACCGCGTACGACCGCGTCCTCGCGACCCGGTTCGGCTGGCACGCGGTGGAGGCGGCGCACCGGGGCGAGTTCGGGATGCTGACCGCGCTGCGCGGCACCGACATCGTGATGGTCCCGCTGGCGGAGGCGGTCGAGACCCTGAAGACGGTCCCGGCCGAGCGGTACGCCGAGGCGGAGTGCGTACTTTAGTTCGCCGCTCCTCCAGAACTGCCCCCGGCCGCGAGCGCGGCCGGGGGCAGTTCTACGCTGTACCGGACAACCGGCACGAAACGGGGACGTGTCCCCATCGGGAGTGAACAGATGGATCACAGCGGGCACGGCATGAACATGGATCTGCCGCCGTTCACGCTGGGACGGGGGCTGGAGCTCTCACCCGACCCGTTCTTCCTGACCGGTTGCGTCCTGGCGCTCGCCCTCTACGGGTACGGCGTGGCGCGGCTGCGGCGGCGCGGGGACCGCTGGCCGGTCAACCGGATCGTCTTCTTCACCGTGGGCGTGCTGAGCGTCGCGCTGGTGATGTGCACCAAGCTCAACGACTACGGCATGGTCATGTTCAGCGTGCACATGGTGCAGCACATGGTGATCAGCATGCTGTCGCCGATCCTGCTGCTGCTGGGCGCGCCGGTGACGCTGGCGCTGCGCGCGCTGCCGCCCGCCGGACGGGGCCGGACCGGGCCGCGCGAGCTGCTCCTGAAGCTGCTGCACAGCCGGTACATGAAGATCATCACGCATCCCGCGTTCACGATCCCGCTCTTCATCGCGAGCCTGTACGCGCTGTACTTCACGCCGGTCTTCGACTTCCTGATGAGCTCCAAGCCGGGTCACATCGGGATGATGGTGCACTTCCTCGCCGTCGGCCTGGTCTTCTTCTGGCCGATCATGGGCATCGACCCGGGCCCGCACCGGCCGGGCTATGTGATGCGGATGCTGGAGCTGTTCGCGGGGATGCCGTTCCACGCGTTCTTCGGAATCGCGCTGATGATGGCGAGCACGCCGATGGTCAAGACGTACGAGAATCCGCCCGCGTCCCTCGGTATCGACGCGCTCAGCGACCAGAACTGGGCCGGCGGCATCGCCTGGGCGTTCAGCGAGATCCCCTCGGTGCTGGTGCTGATCGCGCTGGTCTACCAGTGGTACCGGTCCGAGCAGCGTACGGCCAAGCGCTCGGACCGGGCCGCCGACCGCGACGGCGACAAGGAGCTGGAGGCGTACAACGCCTATCTCGCGTCATTGCAGGCGCGACAGTAGCGCAGGGGGCGCTTCCGGGGCGACCATGGAGTGAACGGCCGCGCGGCCGACGAGGAGGGACGCGCATGTCCGGATCGACGAAGACCATGGGATACCTGACCGTCGGAGCGCTGGTCACGGTGACGGCGTACACGGTGGCGCTCGGAAGCAGCGGCTGGCTCTGGTTCGGCTGGATCGTGCTGGGGCTCTGCACACTCGGCATGCTGGCCACCCAGGACACCTGACCCGTCACGGCGGGTGGCCACGCCTGAGGGGCCCGGTGGCGGGTACGAGCCGGGGGGACGGTTCGTCACGGTCGCACGGCGATGCCGGAGACCTACACTGACGGTCCCCGGCACGACCATGACCTGGAAGTCCGCAGCGACCCGGCAGTACGCGACCCTGACGCCGGCCCGGCAGAGCGAGGTGCACCCGCACGGTGTTTTATTACGTCCTGAAATATGTCGTGCTGGGACCGCTGCTGCGGGTGCTGTTCCGTCCTCGTATCGAAGGGCTGGAGAATATCCCGCAGGACGGCGCGGCGATCGTCGCCGGGAACCACCTCTCCTTCTCCGACCACTTCCTCATGCCCGCCATCCTCAAGCGGCGCATCACCTTCCTCGCCAAGGCCGAGTACTTCACCGGCCCGGGGGTCAAGGGCAAGCTCACCGCCGCGTTCTTCCGCAGCGCGGGCCAGATCCCGGTGGACCGCTCGGGCAAGGATGCGGGCCAGGCGGCGATCCGCGAGGGCCTGGGCGTGCTGAGCAAGGGCGAGCTGCTGGGGATCTACCCGGAGGGCACCCGCTCGCACGACGGCCGGCTCTACAAGGGCAAGGTCGGGGTGGCGGTCATGGCGCTCACCGCAGGGGTGCCGGTGATCCCGTGCGCCATGCTCGGCACGTTCGAGATCCAGCCGCCCGGACAGAAACTCCCGAAGATCAAGCAGGTCGCGATCCGGTTCGGCGAGCCGCTGGACTTCTCGCGGTACGCGGGCATGGAGAACCACAAGGCCGCGATCCGGGCCGTGACGGACGAGATCATGTACGCGATCCTCGAACTCTCCGGCCAGGAGTACGTGGACGAGTACGCGGCCAAGGTGAAGGCTGCCGAGCAGGCGGCCGCACCGCCGGGGAAGTTCCGCAGGCTGCGACGCTGACGGCGAATTCGCCACCAGCAGAGCGGCCTGGCCCGGCCGCGCTCGCTGCGCCTAGCGTCGGTTCCATGAGCGACGGACACGTGTGGGTGCTGGGAGCGACGGGCCAGATCGGGCGGGCGGCGGTGCGTGCGCTCGCCGGGGACGGCTGGGAGGTGACGGCCGTATCGCGCGGCGGCGGCCGGGACGAGCGGTGGGACGACGGGGTCCGGGCGCTGGCGCTCGACCGTGACGAGGAGGGAGCGCTGGAGAAGGCGCTGGGTGACGGCTGTGACGTGCTGGTCGACATGGTGGCGTTCGACGGCGCGCACGCCCGGCAGTTGACGGGGCTGGCCGGCCGGATCGGCTCGGCGGTCGTGATCTCCAGCGGTGCGGTGTACGAGGACGAGCGCGGCCGCAGCTTCGACACCCAGGCCGAACCCGACGGCTTCCCGCGCTATCCGGTGCCGCTGCCGGAGAGCCAGGCCACGGTGGCTCCGGGAGATGCCACGTACGGGACGCGGAAGGTGCTGCTGGAGCGCGAACTGCTGGCGGCGGGCGACGCGCTGCCGGTGACGCTGCTGCGCGCGGGCGCGGTCCACGGTCCGTACTGCCGCACGCCGCGCGAGTTGTACTTCGTGAAGCGGCTGCTGGACGGACGGCGGCGACGGGTGCTCGCGTACGGCGGCGAGAGCCGCTTCCATCCGGTCCATGTCGCGAACGCGGCCGAGCTGATCCGGCTGGCGGCCCTTCGACCCGGCTCACGGGTGCTCAACGCGGCGGATCCGCAGGCGCCGACGGTGGCCGGGATCGGGGCGGCGATCGATGCGGTGCTGGGCCGGGAGACGGAGACGGTGCTGGTGGACGGTCCGCCACCCGAAGGGGGCGTGGGCGAGACGCCGTGGAGCGGGGCGCATCCTGTTGTGTACGACATGACGGCGGCGGAGCGGGAGCTCGGGTACCGGCCGGTGACGGGGTACCTGGAGTCGCTGCCGGAGACGGTCGAGTGGCTGGCCGGGCGGCTGGCGGGGCGGGACTGGCGGGAGGCGTTCCCGAAGATGGCGCGGAGCTACGGGGAGGTGCTCTTCGACTATGCGGCGGAGGACGCCTGGCTGGAGGCGTACGGCCGGGGCCGCCGCTGAGCTGAGGCGGCCCCGGCCGGTCGGAAAAGGGTCCTTACGGCTTCGGCGTGGCGTGCGGAGCGCACACCACGTCGCGCCGGTCGGTCTTCCCGGTGAGCAGGTAGGTGTCCACCCGCTCGTTCACGCAGGGGTTGGCCAGCCCGGTGACGCCATGGGAGCCGGCGTCCTTCTCGGTGATCAGCCGCGAGCCCTTGAAGCGCTGGTGCAGCTCGACGGCGCCTTCGTACGGAGTGGCGGCGTCGCGCTCGGCCTGCACGATGAGGACCGGCGGCAGGCCCTTGCCGGTCTTCACGTTCAGCGGGGTCTGCTGCTTGGCCGGCCAGGTGGCGCAGGGCAGGTTCATCCAGGCGTTGGCCCACGTCATGAAGGGGTACTTCTTGTGCAGCCGGGTGTTGTCGCGGTCCCAGGTGCGCCAGTCGGTGGGCCACCTGGCGTCGGCGCACTCGACAGCGCTGTAGACGGCGTTGCCGTTCTCGGCCGACGCGTTGCCCGCCAGGTCGCTCATGTCGGGTGCGGCGGCGTCGATCAGCGCCTGGGTGTCACCGGCCCGGTAGGCGCTCCAGGTCTTGGCGGTGGGCGCCCAGGCGGAGTCGTAGTACGGGGCGCTCTGGAAGAAGCCGATGAGCTCGGCGGGGCCGACGACCCCGCCGATGGGGTTCTTCTTGGCGGCCGCGCGGAGCTTCAGCCACTCCTTCTCGACCTTCTGCGAGGTGTCGCCGATGCCGTAGACGGAGTCGTGCTCGGCGACCCACGCCTTCCAGTCGTCCCAGCGCGTCTGGAAGGCGATGTCCTGGTTGAGGTTGGCCCGGTACCAGATGTTCTCGCGGGCCGGATCGACCACGCTGTCGACGACCATGCGGCGTACGTGGGTGGGGAAGAGTGTGCCGTAGACGGCGCCCAGGTAGGTGCCGTAGGAGACGCCGAGGAAGTTGAGCTTCTTCTCGCCGAGCGCGGCCCGGATGACGTCCAGGTCGCGTGCGGTGTTGGGTGTGGTCATGTGGGGCAGCATCCGGCCGCTGCGCTCGCCGCACCCTTCGGCGTACTCACGGGCCAGCTTCCGCTGCGCGCGCTTGTCGGCCTCGCTGTCGGGAACGGGGTCGGCTTTCGGGGCCTTCACGAATTCCTGCGGGTCGACACAGGAGATCGGCGCCGACCGGCCCACGCCGCGTGGGTCGAAGCCGACGAAGTCGTACGCCTTCGCGGTCTTGGTCCAGAGCGGGTTCTTGTTGGTGACCCGCGTGGGGAAGCGCATCCCCGAACCGCCGGGCCCGCCCGGGTTGTAGACCAGAGCGCCTTGGCGCTCGGCCTGGGTGCCGGTGCTGGTGTGCCGGTCGACGGCGAGCTCGATCTTCTTGCCGTACGGCTTCGCGTAGTCGAGCGGCACGGTCACCCAACCGCACTGGATGGGAGCGGCCAGGCCCCAGTCCTCCGGGCAGTCCCGCCAGTCGATCCCGGCCTTCCCCGCCCGCTCGGCGGCGAGCTTCACGCCGCGCGCCTCGGAGTCCGCCCGGGCGTGGTGGCGGCCGTCGGCGGATACCGGTATCGCCTCCGCGGCGGGCGCGGTGATCGCTCCCGCGACGAGCGCGCCGGCCATCAGCGCCCCGGCCGCGCCGAGCCCTGCTGTGCGTCCCACGTGGAACCTCCCCCATCGTCGTCCGATGCGCCGCCGGTGGCGGCGTGGTCTCCATCGGAGCGTTCCGGGGATCCTTTCGCCTGCGGGGTTCCCGGGGCCAGGGCGTACACCTGTTTCTTTACCGAACCCATAACCGGTGAAGGAGATCCGCTGAGCGGACTCAGGAGCCGTGGTTCGCCTTCAGCCCGTCCAGCAGGTCGTACATCGCCTCGTCCAGGATCGCGCGCAGCAGGCGGGCGTCGGCGGCCACGGCGGTCACCAGGACGGCGGGTCCGGCGAGCGGGGTGAGGGCGGCGGTGGGTCCGAGGAGGCGGGCGGGCATGGGGGCGTCTTCGAAGGACGGGTCGGACAGGAGGAGTTGGCCGACAGCGCGGTGGCCGCCGAGAACGGCCGGTCCGTCCCAGCCGCCGGACGCGCCTGGTCCGTAGGCGAGTTGCTGGTCCAGGAGCGGGCGGCCCGCGCGGTGGACGGTGAGGCGGGTGGTGAGGGCGCCGGTGGATTCGCCGTGGCGGCCGAGGATCTGTTCCTCGCGGAGCAACAGGCGTGCGGTGGCTGCCAGTTCGACGCGGGTGGTCTGGTGGAGGTGGCTGCCGTGGGCGGAGATGAGCTGTTCCGGAAGCCAGTGCAAGGTGGCCCGCTCCCCCACGGTCAGGTGGATGTCGTACGCGGACGGGCCGGTGGCCGACCGCGCGCCCGGGAGCGCGACCGTGGCCGCCGCCGCGTCGACGGTGAGATGGGCGCCGTCGGCGGCCTCGGCCTCGATCGCCAGGCGGTCGCCGTCGAGCGGGGCGCTCATGGCGCCGACGACGGTGACCCGGGCGCGTTCCGGGAGCGGCGAGCGGGTGCGGCGGAGAGCCAGCGGGCCGGCGGACTCCAGGATGGGCAGGGCCGTGGAGCCGCGGCCGTCGGGTTCGGCGCGGAGGCGGGCGGTGGCGTGGACGCTCATGCGGTCCAGGCGGCGAGCTGCGCCCGCACCCAGCCGGCGACCGGCCCGACACCTTCGGCGGAGGTCAACGAGGTGAAGAGTACGGGGAGTTCGCCGCGCTGCTCCTTGGCGTCGCGGGCCATCCGCTGGAGGTCGGAGCCGACGTACGGGGCGAGGTCGGTCTTGTTGATGACGAGAAGGTCGGCGGTGGTGACGCCGGGGCCGCCCTTGCGTGGGATGTCGTCGCCGCCCGCCACGTCGATGACGAACACCTGGGCGTCGACGAGGCCCTTGGAGAAGGTGGCGGTGAGGTTGTCGCCGCCGGACTCGACGAGGATCAGGTCGAGCGGGCCGACCGCGTCCTCCAGGTCCTCGACGGCTTCGAGGTTGGCGGAGATGTCGTCGCGGATCGCGGTGTGCGGGCAGGCGCCGGTCTCCACGGCCTGGATGCGCTCGGGCGGCAGGACGGCGTTGCGGAGGAGGAAGGCGGCGTCCTCGCGGGTGTAGATGTCGTTGGTGACGACGGCGATGGAGAGCCGGTCGCGCAGCTCGCGGCAGAGTGCGGCGACGGTGGCCGTCTTGCCGGAGCCGACGGGGCCGCCGAGGCCGATGCGCAGGGCGCGCCGGGTGCCGTCGGGGCGGGTGGCGTCGGCGCTGACGGCGGCGGGGCCGTCGTGGGTGTGGCCGAGGTGCATGGGGGCTCCTTGGGGTGGTCGGGGTTACGAGGCGAAGAGGCGGACCGGCCAGGCGGCGTGCGCTTCTGCGGTGATGTCGAGGAGCGGGGCCGAGGCGGCGGGCAGGGCGTCGATGCCTTGGCGTGCGGCCTCGGCGGCCTGCGCGGCCACCTGGTCCAGCTCCGGTGCGAGACGGGCGAGTACGGCGGTGGCCTGGAAGGGGTCGAGGGAGAGCAGCCGGACCACGGCGGTGGCCGGGCCGCTGACCGTCTCGTACGCCACACAGTGCGCCGCATCCTCGGGCCCGAGCCCGGCCGCCCTGGCGGTGAGGCCGAGGACGACGGGCTGGTGGGCGCCGCGCGGCCGGGCCGTGGCGAGCGCGTCGAGTTCGGGGCTCGGCCAGGTGGCGCGGGCGGCCCTCATCATCTGGCGGCCCAGCTTGCGGGCGGTGGCCCGTAGCGCCGGTGAGGGCGTACGGGCGTCGGCGGCCTCGTCCAGGGCGAGCGGGTCGAGGCCGCCGGCGGCGGCCGCGGCGAGGGCCGCGGCGGTGAGGCCGGTGGTGTGCAGCCGGCCCCGGCAGAAGGCGGCGAGGTCGTCGGCGTCGCGGATGCGCCCCTGGGTGACGGCCGGTTCGGCGCCGCCGGAGTGGGCGTGGCCGCCGGCCGGGAACCGGCCGTCGGCGAGGACGAGCAGGGCTGCGCGTGACATGGCTGGTGGTCCGCCCGGCTCAGAAGAGGAAGTAGCGCTGGGCCATGGGCAGTTCCGCCGCTGGTGCGGGCTCGACCGGTTCGCCGTCGATGGTGACGGCGAAGCTGTCCGGGTCGACGTGGACGTGCGGCATCGCGTCGTTCTCCCGCATGTCCGCCTTGGTGACCCCTCGCGTGCTGGCGATCGGCGTGAACGCCTTCTCCAGGCCGAGCCGTTCGGGCAGCCCGTCCGCGATCGCCGTCTCGGTGACGAAGTTGAAGGAGCCGCGTGCGGCCGCCCGGCCCAGTGCGCCGAACATCGGCCGCGGCAGCACCGGTTGAGGCGTCGGGATGGAGGCGTTGGCGTCGCCCATCTGCGCGTACGCGATCTGGCCGCCCTTGATGACGAGCTGCGGCTTCACGCCGAAGAAGGCCGGGTCCCAGAGCACGAGGTCGGCGAGCTTTCCGCTTTCCACGGAGCCGATCTCCCGGTCCAGGCCCTGCGCCACCGCCGGGTTGATGGTGTATTTGGCGACATAGCGACGGACCCGGTGGTTGTCGGCCCGCCCGTCGCCGGGCAGCGCCCCACGCCGCTTCTTCATGACATGGGCGGTCTGCCAGGTCCGCAGGATCACCTCGCCGATGCGGCCCATGGCCTGCGAGTCCGAGGAGATGATCGAGATGGCGCCGAGGTCGTGGAGGATGTCCTCGGCCGCGATGGTGGAGGGCCTGATGCGGGACTCCGCGAAGGCGAGGTCCTCGGGGACGGCCGGGTTGAGGTGGTGGCAGACCATCAGCATGTCGAGGTGTTCCTCGATGGTGTTGACGGTGTGCGGCCGGGTCGGATTGGTCGAGCTGGGCAGGACGTACGGCTCCGAGACCACGGTGATGATGTCGGGCGCGTGCCCGCCGCCCGCGCCCTCGGTGTGGTAGGCGTGGATGGTGCGTCCGGCGATGGCGGCGAGGGTGTCGGCGACGAACCCGGCCTCGTTGAGGGTGTCGGTGTGGATGGCGAGCTGGGCGCCGGTCTCCTCGCAGACGGTGAGGCAGGAGTCGATGGCGGCCGGGGTGGCGCCCCAGTCCTCGTGGATCTTGAATCCGAGTGCTCCGCCGCGCAGTTGGGAGTACATGGCGTCGCGCGAGGTGGTGTTGCCCTTGCCGAGCAGTCCGATGTTGACCGGGAAGGTCTCCAGCGCCTCGAACATCCGGGCCAGGTGCCAGGGGCCGGGCGTGATGGTGGTGGCCTTGGTGCCTTCGGCCGGTCCGGTGCCGCCGCCGACGAGGGTGGTGATGCCGCTGGAGAGCGCCTGGTCGAGAAGGGTCGGCGAGATGAAGTGGACGTGCGCGTCGACCGCGCCGGCCGTCAGGAGCTTGCCGTTGCCCGCGATGACCTCGGTCTCCGGGCCGATCACCAGGTCGGGGTGGACCCCGTCCATGGTGTCCGGGTTCCCGGCCTTGCCGATGCCGGTGATCCGGCCGTCGCGGATGCCGATGTCGGCCTTGACGATGCCCCAGTGGTCGATCACGACGGCGCCGGTGATGACGGTGTCGGGTGCGCCCTCGGCCCGGGTGGTGCGGGCCTGGCCCATGGACTCGCGGATCACCTTGCCGCCGCCGAAGACCGCCTCGTCGCCCGCGTGTCCGGGGCCGCCGGAGCGGTCCTCCTCGATCTCGACGAGAAGGTCGGTGTCGGCGAGGCGGATCCGGTCGCCGGTCGTGGGCCCGAAGAGGTCCGCGTACACGGCCCTGTTGAGGTCAGGCATCGAGCGCACCCCCGGTTTCGCCGCGCAGGCCCGGGACGATGCGGCGGCCTGCGAGAGGGACGAGTTCGACCTCGACGGGGATACCGGGCTCGAAGCGGACCGCCGTGCCGGCCGCGATGTGCAGCCGCAGTCCGTGCGCGGCCGCGCGGTCGAAGCGGAGGCCGGGGTTGGCCTCGGCGAAGTGGTAGTGGGAGCCGACCTGGACGGGGCGGTCGGCGGCGTTGAGGACGGTGAGGCGGGTGACGGGACGCCCCTCGTTGAGGGCGATGCCCCCGTCCCCGTACAGGATCTCTCCGGGAATCATCGGCGCGGCCCCGTCAGACGATCGGATCGTGGACGGTGACGAGCTTGGTGCCGTCCGGGAAGGTGGCCTCGACCTGCACGTCGTGCAGCATCTCCGGAATGCCTTCCATGACGTCGTCCCGGGTGAGCAGCTTGCGGCCGGACGCCATGAGTTCGGCGACGGTGCGGCCGTCCCGGGCGCCTTCCAGCAGGTGGGCGGTGATGAGGGCGACCGCCTCGGGGTGGTTGAGCTTCACCCCGCGTGCCCGGCGCTTCTCGGCCACATCGGCGGCCACATGGATGAGCAGGCGTTCCTGCTCGTGCGGGGTCAGTTGCACGCTTCCACCTCATCGTCTTCCGCCCGGTACCGGCCTCCGGGCGCAGCGGGACCCTATCCCCGTTCAACAGTTCGTTGAACGGGGAACCCGGCTCTCGCGACCAGGTATTGCACGTTAGGGCGGAAGTTTTTCCGTTGCGTTAACTAGCCTTTTGCGGGCCCATGGACATCAGTCCGCGCAGGCCGTTCTCCGGGACCTCGGGAGTGACGTCTCCGAAGAGGGCCTCCTGCACGAGGAAGCCCTGGGCGGTGGCGATCATCGTCCGCGCCACCTGGTCGGCCTCCACCTCACCGCTCAGGATCCCGGCGTCCCGGTAGGCCTCGACCAGTCCGGTCCATGCGGCGCGCATCGTGGCGTAACCCTCGTCCAGCTGTGCGGCGAGTCGCCTGTCGCGCAGCGTCTCGGACCAGAGCTGTACGGCGAGGGCGGCGAAGGTCCGGCGTTCCAGCCCGTACACCTCCCCGGACAGCACCCGGCCGAGCACACTGCCCAGCAGCACGTCCGGGGTGGGCGGCGGAGTCATGCGACCGGCCTCCTCGAACGCGCCGCGGATGGCGGCGAAGGTCTCCTCGGTGATGGCCGCGATGATGTCTTCCTTGCCGGGGAAGTAGCGGTAGACCGCACCGGCGGAGAGGCCCGCCTCCTTGAGGACGTCCTGCATGGACGTGCCGTGGAATCCACTGCGGGCGAAGCAGCGCGCCGCCCCGTCGAGGATCTGGCGGCGCCGGGCGTCGAGGTGTTCCTGGGATACGCGAGCCATGGGCTCAACCTAAAACGAACGTTCATTCTTGACAAGCGGGCGCACCGTCCCGACAGTGGGGCCGTACGTAAAACGAACGATCCTTCTCTATGATCGTGACCCGGAACGAGGCCCCTCATGTCCACTGCACCCAACCGCCGCGCGGTGGCAGTCGTCCTGCTGATCCCGCTGGTGGTGACGCTCGCCCTCTGGGCCTTCGCCTGGCCCGCCGCCCGGATCGCACCGCGCGACCTCCCGGTGGGCGTGGCCGGTGCGGCGCCGGCGGCCGATCAGCTGGGGCGGCAGTTCGAGCAGCGCGAGGGCGCTTTCGAGGTGCACCGCTTCGACGACGAGGCCGCGGCGCGGGAGGCGATCGAGGACCGGGTCGTATACGGAGCCGTGGTCGCCGGACCGGAGGGCCCGCACGTGCTCACCGCGACGGCCGCGAGCCCCGTGGTCGCCCAACTGCTGCGTGAGGCGGTGACGGCGGCGGCACCGGAGGGCGCCCGGGTGGAGGTCACCGATGTCGTCGCCGCACCTCCCGGGGACCCGCGCGGCAGCGCACTCGGCGCGAGCGTGCTGCCGCTGGCCCTGGCGGGGATGGGCGCCGGCGCGGCCGTGACCCTGCTGGGACTGCGCGGGATACGGGCGGCGCTGACGCTGGCGGGATCGGCCGCGCTGGTGGGGCTCGCCGCCACGGGCGTGGCGCACAGCTGGCTCGGCGTGATCACGGGCGACTGGTGGACCGAGGCCGGCGCGCTCGCCCTGACCGTCCTGGCGATCAGCACGGCGGTGGCGGGACTGGCCTCGCTGCTCGGCCCACGCGGGCTCGGCGTCGCCGCCCTGCTGATGATCCTGCTGGGCAACTCCTTCTCCGGGGTCACCAGCGCTCCCCAGCTGCTCCCCGAACCGGTCGGCGCGCTCGGGCAGTGGCTGCCGCCGGGCGCGGGCGGATCGCTGCTGCGCTCGGTCGCCTTCTTCGACGGCAGCGCGGCGGGCGGCCCCGTCCTCACGCTCGCGCTCTGGTCGGCGCTCGGCCTGGCGGCGGTGCTGGTCGCGGGACGACGGCGCACGACCGCCGCACCGGCCGGAGATCAGGCGCCCGGGTCGCCCTGACCGCGGTGCTCGGCGGCGATCCCGAACCGCTGACGTTCACCGGGGGCCGCCGGGGCGGCGGAGCGGATCGAGGAGGCCGAGCCGATCACCTGCTCCTCGCCCGCCGCGCCCTCCCCGTCGAGCCCTTCGAGCCGTTCCAGGTCGGCGGCGGAGACCAGCGCGACCAGCGGCTTGCCGTGCCGCGTCACGACGACCCGCTCACCGCCGTAGACGACGCGGTTGATCAGGTCGGCGAGCTCCGCCCGTGCTTGCGTCACCGGAATCTCGTAAGCCATGGCCCCAGCTTAAGGCGCGCGCACAACCACCCCGGAGCCGCGCGGCAACCGCACAACCCGACTCCATCGCCGAGCCGTGCCCACCACTCCCCCGCCCTTTGGTCACAACTCCGTCACCAACGGAACATCCTCCTCCTGCGGGCGCGCCCGGCTCACTAGCGTCATTCCTCCACGAACTTCCTTGGGGGGACGATGAATTGGAACGACCCACAGCACCCGTCACGGCAAGCGGACTGGGGGCCGGTCGGCCCCGTCCCGCCGCCAACCCCCTCCACCGGGCCACGCTGGGCCCGTAAGCGCGTCATCTTTCCCGCCGCCGGCGTGCTGTTCCTGCTCGGCATCGGGATCGGCGCCACCGGCGAGGAGCCGGAGGCTGTCCGGACAGCGGCGGTGAAGGCGGGGCCGGGGCCGACGGTGACCGTCACCGTGACGGAGACGGCGAAGGTGACCGTGACAGCCAGCCCGGAGCCGGCCCCGACGGTCACGAAGATCAAGAAGGTACGAGTCACCGTCACCGCTCCGCCGCCCGAGCCCGCCGCCGAGGCGCCCGACCCGGTCTACGACGAGGACGACGACTCGGGCGGGGGATCCACGTACTACAAGAACTGCACCGCCGTCCGCGCTGCGGGCGCCGCTCCCATCCGGAGGGGCGACCCCGGGTACGCCTCCCACCTCGACCGCGACGGTGACGGAGTCGGCTGCGAATAGACGAACAGGCGCCCACCGCCCCTCTCCTCGATCCGGCGAGCGCGTCAACCCTTCCCCTTTTCTGTACGTCCTGTACATTTTTGACAGGGCGTGAGCGCAGGACGGACCTGCGCCGCGCCTGCGTTCCGTCAGGCACAAAGGAGAGGGGCTCCGCCATGATCCGACCCGATGCCCGTTACGTACTGCCCGAGTTCACCGAGCGCACCGCGACCGGGACCCGGACCCAGGACCCGTACTCCAAGCTCCTGTCCGAGCGGATCGTCTTCCTCGGGAGTCCGATCGACGACACCGCGGCGAGCGACCTGATCGCGCAGCTCATGCACCTGGAGCACGCCGAGCCGGACCGGCCGCTGTCGCTCTACATCAACTGCCCCGGCGGCTCGTTCGGGGCGATGGCGGCGGTCTACGACACGATGCGCTTTCTGACGTGCGAGGTGGAGACCTTCTGCCTGGGGCAGGCCGGCTCCTATGCGGCCGCTCTTCTGGCGGCCGGGGCTCCGGGGCGGCGACATGCCCTGCCCGGAGCGCGGGTAGTCATTCAACAGCCCGCACTGGCCGAGCCGTTGCGGGGCCAGCCGTCCGACCTGGAGATCCACGCGCGCGAACTGGTACGCACCCGAGAGCTGTTCACGGACATGCTGGTCCGTCACACGGGCCGGACCGCCGAGCTGGTCACCGCCGACATCGAGCGCGACACCATCTTCGACGCGGAGGCCGCTCGCGCCTACGGGCTGGTGGACCACGTCGTGGAGAGCCGCACACTCTCCCAGCCGCCCCACGACGCGAGGTGAACCGCCTATGGAACCGACGGAGTTCCCGCCCCTGCCCGCACTGACCCGCGCCGAGGGCGAGCTGATCGACTGCTACCTGGCGGTTCTCGACCAGGTGGGCCGCATCAACCCGGCGCGCGGCAGCGACACCTACAGCGCCCTGCGGGCCGCCCAGGCCCTGGCCTCCCGGGCGGCGGCCCTGCGCGACGCACTGGCGCTGATGCACGAACGGGGTGAGCGGCAGATCCACGCGGCGACGCTCGCGCGGGCCCTGCGGGTGCTGGACGGCGAGCGGCGGGCGGGCCGGGTCGCCATGCCGCCGGCCCCGAACTGAGCCGCTGCGCGCGCCGGGAGCCCACTACGGGAGCGGGCCGGTCGTCCCGGCGTGCGACACGCCCAACCCCGCGACCGAATTCCCTCGCTCGTTCGGCGTAGGCGATCACCCGCGCGAGCGACCTCCCAACTTGCGCTCGACGCGCGGCCCGTACTCGAAATCCACCCTTTCGTCGCTGGTACGAGGGTGTGCGCCGGGCTCGGCGACGGGCGCGAACCGCCCCTGCCCACCTGAATGGATCAGTGGTGAGGAGACTCACAAATCACTGTTTGGGCTCGGAAATCCGGCACTTGGTGAGTCAAGATCCCTGGGACGACAAGCCCCCGCCGCCGCGGCGGGGCGGTCCGGGTGGACGCCGAGTCCTGCCGCCTCCCGGATGACTGGTCGACAGGAGTGGATCGGCAGGAGTGGAGGACCCGAGCACAACGGGCCGACCGGGAGACCGGGAAGCCCTCGGGGTGAAGCCGCAGCACGCGGCCGGGCAACTTCGCCAGCCCGAACCCGACAGGTCATCCTTCACAGGCGGCTGACGAAGGGTTGCGCATGTCTGCGCAGGTTCATGTCCCGTCTCTGTTCGCCCGGGTCGGTACGGCTTCCGTACTCACCTTCGCCGTGACGTCGGCGATGCTGGCGCCCGGCCTCGTCGACGACGCCGAGGCCGCCACCCATTCGACGAAGGCGCTCAAGATCGCCGCGTCGAAGAAGGGGGCTCCCTACAAGTACGGAGCCGCGGGTCCCAGCCGGTTCGACTGCTCGGGGCTGACGGTCTACTCGTTCAAGAAGGCCGGGAAGAAACTTCCCCGCACCGCACAGCAGCAGTACAACAAGACCCGCCATATCCCGAAGTCACAGCGTAAACAGGGCGATCTGGTCTTCTTCCATTCCGGGCGCAACGTGTACCACGTGGGGATCTACGCCGGAGAGAACAAGATCTGGCACTCCCCCAAATCCGGGGACGTGGTGCGCAAGGCGAAAATCTGGTCCAAGAGCGTCTGGTACGGAAGGGTCCGCTGACCCACCGACCGGACGCTCTTCGCTTGCGGGCGGCACACCGGCGCACCTCTCGGTGCCGCCCGCAAGGGCCCCGGCTCCCCCTTCCTCAGCGCAGGAGAGGCCCGGCCACCAGCGCCAGGCCCAGTCCGGTGAGCGCCACGCCGCTGCCGCCCTCGATCGCCCGGGCGGTACGCGGCCGGCGCAGCCACCGTCCCAGCCGGTCCACCAGCAGGGCGAGCGCCGAGAACCAGACGAGGGCGAGAGCGACGACGAGGGCGGCGAGCAGCAGGGTCCTGGGGAGCGGCGGCTGCCCGTCCGGGACGAACTGCGGCAGCAGGCTGAGGAAGAGGACCGGCGCCTTGGGGTTGAGCGCGTTGGTCAGGAACCCCTGCCGCAGCGCGCGCCCGAACCCCTCACGTACCGGCTGTTCCGGTTCGCCACCGGACGCCTCGGGCCCCCGGGGCGGTGCCTGGTCCGGCGCACGGCGCTCCTCGGCGACCCGGCGCCGCATCGCGTACAGCGCGCTGATTCCGAGGTGGAGCACGTACGCGCCGCCGAGCAGCTGGACCGTGCGGAACAGCACCGGCATCGTCACCAGCACCGCCGCGAGCCCCGCCACGGCGAGCGCGGTGTGGACGAGCAGTCCTCCGGCGACGCCGAGTGCGGTGGCCAGACCGGCGGTGCGCGAGGCCAGGGCGTTGCGTACGACGACGGTGAAGTCGGCTCCGGGCAGCGCGACCATTCCGGCGGCGACCCCGGTGAAGGCGATCAGTTGTGCGTCCATGGGGCCAGCCTGGACCGGCGGAGCCTTTAGCGTGTACTTGCAATCTTCTGGGTCTGCCTAAAGGAACGCTTCATGTACGACCCGACGCGGCTCACCGCGCTGGTGGCGGTCGCCGAGACCGGATCGATCACCCGGGCCGCCGCCCACCTGGGCTACACCGCGCCCGCGCTCTCCCAGCAGCTGGCCAAGCTGGAGCGGGAGGCCGGCGCGGCGCTGCTGGTGCGCCACCACCGCGGCGCACGGCTGACGGCCGCCGGTGAGCTGCTGGCGGGCCGGGCGCGGCGGGTGCTGGACGAACTGGACCGGGCCCGGCACGAGCTGGCGCAGCTGGCCGGGCTGTCCGGCGGCAGGCTGCGGGTCGGGACGTTCACGACGGCCGGGGTGCATCTGCTGCCGCCGGTCCTGAGCGCGTTCCGGCGGGCCCATCCGGAGGTGGAGCTGGCCGTGGCCGAGTACGAGCCGCCGGGCGGCGTCGCGGCGGTCACCGCGGGCGAGGTGGACCTGGCGCTGACCCATACGTACGAGCCGGCGGTGGCCGACCCGCCGCCGGCCGGGGTCACCGTCGAGCCGCTGCTGGTCGAGGAGCTGGTGCTGGCGACCTCGGTCGGGCACCGGCTCGCCGAGGGGACCGGGCGGCTGCCGGTCGCCGAGCTGGCGGGACGGCCGCTGATCAGCAGCGCTCCGGCGCATCCGCCCCGGCGCGGGGTGGAGAGCGCGCTGGCGGCGGCGGGCGCCGCACCGGCGGTGGTCTGCGAGTCGCCCGGCTACGCGCTGGTGTGCGCGCTGGTCAGCGCGGGGCTCGGGGTGGCGGTGGTGCCGGAGATGGTCGCGTCGCTGTCGGCCACGCCGCTGGCGGTCCGGCGGCTGGAGCCTCCGGACTTCCGCCGGACGATCTCCGTGGTCCACCGCGGCGACCGGGCCACCGCGGCGGCGGCGACACTGCTCGCCCTGCTGCGCAGCGGGTTCGGCCGGGCGGCGGCGAGCTGAGCGGTGGCCTGAGCCGGGCAGGCCGGGCGGCGGCCTGAACTCCGCCGCCCCGTCCGCGCCCGGTCGTCAGCCCTGGACCGGCACCGCCCACGGCAGCGTGATCCAGACCGTCTTGCCGCCCTCGGCCGTCGGGACGACCGTCAGCCGGCCCCCGTACTCCTTGGCCAGCGCCCGGATGATCACCATGCCGCGCCCGTTGTCCTGCCGTACGGCGGCGGGCAGCCGCTGAGGCCACCGAGGGTGACTGTCCGTCACGCCGAGGTGCAGCTCCTCGTCGCGTTCCAGGCGCAGATCGACGGTGAAGGTGGGCGACTGGCCGAACGTGTGCTGGACCGCGTTGGTCGCGAGTTCGGAGATGATCAGCCGGATGGTGTCGGCCAGCTCCGTCTCCTCGGAGAGGCCCCATTCGGCCAACGTCCTGGCCACATGTCTACGGGCCGAGGAGACCGAGACCGGATCGCTCGGCAGGGTGACGGTTGCTTCCTGATGGTCTGCCATGGCGACGCCGTCCCTTTCGCGCCCCGGCCGACCCGCGGTCGGCCGGGATTGTGCTTCGCGCCAGACTGCCATTGTTGAAGCTCGCTGTAACGACGTTCGACCAAGATATGCATATATCTGTCGCTCGAAGCGGTGAATTCGGGTCCCGCACCACCCGGACGACGGGCACACTGGCCCCCCTGCGGGCCCGGATCACGCGGTGCGTGAGGGTCCCGCCCCGTTCCGCACAGCGCGAGGAGACCCGGATGCAGCACGGCCCCGTCGTCCGACGACGGAAGCTCGGCGAGGAGTTACGGAGCCTGCGGCACGGCTCCGGACTCACCAGCCGGGACGCGGCGCACCTGCTCGGCTGGCACCAGTCGAAGGTGAGCCGTATCGAGACCGGCGCCAGCGGGGTTACGCCCGCGGACGTGACGCGCCTGCTCGACCTCTACGCGGTGCGCGACGCGCAGTTGCGCGCCCTGCTCGAAGTGCTGGCCGGGTCGGCGGGCGGTGGCGGCGCGGGGTGGTGGCACGCCTACCGGGGGCTGATCCCGCCCCAGTACCGCGACTTCATCAGCCTGGAGTCCCAGGCCGATACGGTGCGGACCCTGGAGACCTCGGTGGTGCCGGGCCTCCTCCAGACGGCCGGCTACGCGCGGGCGGTGACCCGGGCCTCGCTCGACGGGCTGCCGGCGGACGATCTCGACTCGCTGGTCGAGGTGCGGCTGACCCGTCAGCGGGTGCTGTACGCGAAGCCGCCGCTGCGGTTCACCGCCGTACTGGACGAGGCGGTGCTGCACCGGAGGGTGGGCGGGCTCGAGGTGATGCGCGACCAGTTGGACCATCTGACCCAGGTGTCTCAACTCCCCCACGTACAGCTGCAGTTGCTGCCGTTCTCGGTAGGCGGGTACGTCGGGCTCACCGGTCCTTTCGTCATCTTCTCCTTTCCGAACATTTCTGATCTGGATGTGGTCGTTCTCGACCACTTGACGAGTAGCCTCTATCTGGAGCGGAGAGAAGACCTTGAGGCGTACGGCTCGGCCTTCCGCACCCTGCAGACACACGCACTGACGCCGGACGGATCGCTGGACCTCATCGACGCGATCCGCTGCGGCCTGCGCTAGCACGATGGACCGCTGATCCGTTGGACCGCACCGACACGCTGACCCGACAGGACGTCCGACTCTGCCCGAGGGGGGCACCATGTCCGACCGTCTCGTACCCCGCACGGAGCCGCTCAGGTGGCGCCGCAGCAGCCGCTCCACCGGAATGAACAACTGCGTGGAGACCGCGCGGCTGTACGGCCCCGAGCCCGGCGGCGCGCTCCTCGCCGTACGCGACTCCAAGGACCTGGAGCGGCCGCCGCTCCGCTTCTCCGCCACTGCCTGGACCACGTTCGTGGCCGGACTGGAGCCGCGCTCCTTCAGCTGAGCGGAAGACCGGCCTCCCGGGGAGCGGTGGCGACGACCGTGGCCACCGCGGCGCCGATCTGCTCCTCGGTGAGGTCGGCCCGCGCGGTGAGGCGCAGCCGGGAGATGCCGTCCGGCACCGACGGCGGCCGGAAGCACCCGACCGCCACGCCGGCCGCACGGCAGTCGGCGGCCCACCGCACCGCCGCGTCGGCGGAGGGTGCCCGCACGGAGACGACCGCCGCGTCCGGGCGGACCGCCGTCAGCCCGGCTGCGGTGAGCCGCCCGTACAGCGCGGCGGCCACCTCCCGGGCCCTGGCCGCGCGTTCGGGCTCCCGGCGCAGCAGCCGCAGCGCGCCCAGTGCGCCGCCCGCCGCCGCCGGGGCGAGGCCGGTGTCGAAGATGAACGTACGGGCCGTGTTGACCAGGTGGTCGATGACCCGGGCCGGACCGAGGACCGCGCCGCCCTGGCTGCCCAGCGACTTGGAGAGGGTGAGGGTGGCGACCGCTCCCGCGCCGCCCGCGAGTCCGGCCGCCGCGAGCGCGCCGCGTCCCCCGTCGCCGAGGACGCCGAGGCCGTGGGCGTCGTCCACGACGAAGGCCGCGTCGGCGGCGCGGCAGACCTCGGCCAGCGCGGCGAGCGGTGCCGCGTCCCCGTCCACCGAGAAGACCGAGTCGGTGACCGCGAGCGCGCGTCCGTCGTGGGCCGCCAGCGCCTTGGCGACGGCGTCCGGATCGGCGTGCGGGACGACGGCGGTCCCGGCGCGGGAGAGCCGGCAGCCGTCGACGATGGAGGCGTGGTTACCGGCGTCGGAGACGATGAGCGAACCCCGTCCGCTCAGTGCCGTCAGTGCCGCCAGGTTGGCCGCGTAGCCGGAGGAGAGGACGAGGGCCGCCTCGAAGCCGCAGAAATCCGCGAGTTCGTGTTCGAGTTCGGTGTGCAGCGCGGTGGTGCCGGTGACCAGCCGCGATCCCGTCGCACCCGCGCCCCAGCGGTGGGCGGCAGCGGCCGCTGCGGCGGTGACCTCGGGGTGGCGGGTGAGGCCCAGGTAGTCGTTGCTCGCGAGGTCGAGGAGCCCGTCCTCCGCACTCCTCGGGCGCAGGGCCCGGACGAGTCCGGCGGCGGCCCGGCGGCGGGCCTCGTCGTCGATCCAGTCGAACGGGGAGGAGGGCGGGGCGAAGGACATGAGGCGGTCCCTTTTGTAGGCAGCTCACAGACCCTAGCGGGGTGCGCAGCAGGTCAGGATGTGGCAATACACACACCCTCCCCCGCGTCTGCTGTCTGGTTCCTCCTTGGCTGCAGGCGGTGCCGTACGCCAGGATCATCTTTCATGGACCTGCTGAACACGCTGGTGGACAAGGGGCTGCGGCGCGAACTGCCGACCCGCGAAGAAGCGCTCGCCGTGCTGGCGACCTCCGACGACGACCTGCTCGACTTGGTGGCCGCCGCCGGCAAGGTACGCCGCCAGTGGTTCGGGCGGCGCGTCAAACTCAACTACCTGGTCAACCTCAAGTCCGGGCTCTGCCCCGAGGACTGCTCGTACTGCTCGCAGCGGCTCGGCTCCAAGGCCGGGATCCTCAAGTACACCTGGCTGAAGCCGGACGAGGCGTCGAAGGCGGCCGCCGCCGGGGTCGCGGGCGGGGCCAAGCGGGTCTGCCTCGTGGCGAGCGGGCGCGGCCCGACCGACCGGGACGTCGACCGGGTCACCAAGACCATCGAGGCCATCAAAGAACAGAACGAGGGCGTAGAGGTCTGCGCCTGTCTCGGTCTGCTCTCCGACGGACAGGCCGACCGGCTGCGTTCGGCGGGCGCCGACGCGTACAACCACAACCTCAACACGTCCGAGGAGACGTACGGGGCGATCACCACCACCCACACCTACGCGGACCGTGTGGAGACCGTGCAGCAGGCCCAGGCCGCCGGGCTTTCGGCGTGTTCCGGGCTGATCGCCGGGATGGGCGAGAGCGACAAGGACCTGGTCGACGTCGTCTTCGCGCTGCGCGACCTGGACCCGGACTCGGTGCCGGTGAACTTCCTGATCCCGTTCGAGGGCACGCCGCTGGCCAAGGAGTGGAACCTCACCCCGCAGCGCTGCCTGCGGATCCTCGCCATGGTCCGCTTCGTCTGCCCGGACGTGGAGGTCCGGCTCGCGGGCGGCCGCGAGGTGCATCTGCGCTCGATGCAGCCGCTGGCGCTGCACCTGGTGAACTCGATCTTCCTCGGTGACTACCTGACCAGCGAGGGCCAGGCGGGCCAGGCGGACCTGGACATGATCGCGGACGCCGGTTTCGAGGTGGAGGGCCAGGGCACGACGACGCTGCCCCGCCACCGGGCCGACGCGCTCGCCGGTGGGTGCGGTTCGCATGAGACGTCCGGTGCCGCCGGTTGTGGCGCGCATGAAGGTTCCGGCGGCGGCTGCGGGCCGTGCGGTGGTCACGCGGGTGGTGAGGAGAGCGTTCCGGCTCCGGCCACGGAGCCGGCCGGTGCCGCGCGTACGGATCTGGTGGCGGTCCGCCGCCGCGGTGCGGGGACGGATCTCGCGCCCAATGCCTGAGCCGTACGGCCCCGGACTCCGCCGGCCCGCCGAGCCGGAACCGTACGCTCCCGACGAGCTGCGGGCGCTGGACCGCGCGCACGTCTGGCACCCCTACGGTCCGATGCCGGGCCGGCAGGAGCCGCTGGTCGTGGAGTCGGCCTCCGGCGTACGGCTCCGGCTCGCCGAACCCGTCGAGGGCCGGCGCGAGTTGGTGGACGGCATGTCGTCCTGGTGGTCGGCGGTGCACGGGTACAACCACCCGGTCCTCAACGAGGCCGCGCGCGGCCAGCTGGACCGGATGAGCCATGTGATGTTCGGCGGGCTCACCCATGAGCCCGCCGTCCGGCTGGCGACCCGGCTGGTGGAGATCACGCCCGAGCCGCTCCAGCACGTGTTCCTCGCCGACTCGGGGTCCGTGTCGGTCGAGGTCGCGGTCAAGATGTGTCTGCAGTACTGGCGTTCGGCCGGGCGGCCGGAGAAGCGGCGGCTGCTGACCTGGCGCGGCGGCTACCACGGCGACACCTGGCAGCCGATGTCGGTCTGCGACCCGGACGGCGGGATGCACGAGCTGTGGTCGGGAGCCCTGCCCCGCCAGGTCTTCGCCGACGCCCCGCCGGACGGTTTCGACGCGGAGCCGGATCCCGCCTACGTGACTCATCTGCGGGAGCTGATCGCCGCGCACGCCGACGAGTTGGCGGCGGTCATCGTGGAGCCGGTGGTGCAGGGCGCCGGCGGGATGCGGTTCCACTCGCCCGCCTATCTGCGGGTGCTGCGCGAGGCGTGCGACGAGCTGGACGTGCTGCTGGTCTTCGACGAGATCGCGACCGGCTTCGGCCGGACGGGCCAGCTGTTCGCCGCCGGGCACGCCGGCGTCTCGCCGGATGTGATGTGCGTGGGCAAGGCGCTGACCGGCGGTTATCTCACGATGGCGGCGACGCTGTGCACCTCGCGGGTGGCCGAGGGGATCTCGCGCGGCGAGGTGCCGGTGCTGGCGCACGGCCCGACGTTCATGGGCAACCCGCTGGCCGCCTCCATCGCCTCGGCCTCGGTGGACCTGCTGCTCGGGCAGGACTGGGAGGGCGAGGTGGCGCGGATCGGCGCGGGGCTGCGCTCCGGTCTGGCGGCCGCGTCGGAGATCCCCGGGGTCGTGGACGTCCGTGTCCTGGGGGCGATCGGGGTCGTCCAGCTCGACCATGAGGTGGACATGGCGGCGGCGACCCGGGCGGCCGTGCGCGAGGGCGTGTGGCTGCGGCCGTTCCGCGACCTGGTGTACACGATGCCGCCCTACGTCACCGGGGACGACGACGTACGACGTATCTGCCGGGCCGTGTGCGCCGCGGCACGGGAGGGCTGAGATGGCTCCTCGGCACGGGAGGACTGGCATGGCGACGATCCTGGTGGTGACCGGTACGGGCACGGAGATCGGCAAGACGGTGGTGACCGCCGCGGTGGCAGCCGCCGCGCGTGGGCGCCGGGTCGCGGTGCTGAAGCCCGCGCAGACCGGGCTCGCGCCCGGGGAGCCGGGAGACGCGGCGGAGGTGGCGCGGCTGGCCGGCGCCCATGTGACCCCGGTCGAACTGGCCCGGTTCCCCGAGCCGTTGGCCCCGGCGACGGCGGCCCGGCGGGCGGGGCTCGCCCCGGTACGGCCGCACGAGGTGGCCGAGGCGGCGGAGAAGCTGGCCACCGGGCACGACCTGGTGCTGGTGGAGGGGGCGGGCGGGCTCCTCGTCCGGTTCGACGACGACGGCGCCACGCTGGCGGACGCGGCGCGGCTGCTGTCTGCTCCGGTGCTGGTGGTGGCGCCCGCGGGTCTGGGCACTCTGAACGCCACGGCTCTGACGGCGGAGGCGCTGCGGGCCCGTGGGCTGGCGTGCCTGGGCGTGGTGGTCGGCAGCATGCCGGAGCGGCCGGACCTGGCCTCCCGGTGCAACATCGAGGACCTGCCGGTGGCGGCGGGCGCCCCGCTGCTGGGAGCCGTACCGGCCGGTGCGGGAGCGCTGTCGGGCGCCGACTTCGCGGCGCGGGCGGGCGGTTGGCTGGCGCCGGAGCTCGGCGGGACATGGGCCGTGCCGTCGGTGTGAGGCGGGGGTCCGCCTCGGTGCCGTACGGGGCGGGCCGTTCGCGTACGGGGTCGTACGCGCCGAGCCAGCACCGTCCGGACATGCCTGCATCGGCCCGTACGGGGGAGAATCGGTGAGGAGAGCCGCCGCGTCATCTCCCTCAGCTCACGGAGGTCGCTCATGCAGCTGCGCAACAGGAAGCTCCCGCGCGACGCCGTACGCCACCCGGTCTTCGCCCGCTACTACGCCCGGATGAGCGTGACGGCCGACCTCAAGGGCGGCGTCGCCGCGTACCGCCAGGAGCTGCTGGCGGAGCTCTCCGGCCGGGTCATCGAGATCGGTGCGGGGAACGGGCTGAACTTCGCGCACTATCCGGGCGCCGTCTCGGAGGTGGTGGCGCTGGAGCCGGAGCGCTCGCTGCGGCAGCTCGCCGCCCGGGCCGGGCTGCGCGCCGAGGTGCCGGTGGACGTCGTGCCGGGGGCGGCCGAGGCGCTGCCGGTGAAGAGCGAGGCGTTCGACGCGGCGGTGGCCTCACTCGTCCTGTGCACCGTACGGGATCTGCCGAAGGCGCTCGCCGAGATCAGGCGGGTCCTGCGCCCGGGCGGTGAACTGCGGTTCTTCGAACACGGGCTGGCATCGGGCAGGGCTCTGGCGGCCGCACAGCGCACGGCGGACCGGACGGTGTGGCCGCTCCTCTTCGGCGGCTGTCATACGGCCCGGGACCCGCTGGCCGCGATCGAGGCGGCGGGCTTCGAGCTGGGGACGTACCGGAGGCTGCGGATCCCGGAGAAGGGTATGCAGTCCCCGTCGTCGCCGTGTGTGCTGGGCGTGGCCCGCAAGCCGTTCACCGTGGAGTGACCGCGCCGCGTGTCATCCGCTCCACCGGCGCGGCTCGTCCGCGATGGCCCGCAGGTCCAACGGGCCCCTTCGCGCCGGGTGCCCTCGTGCCGAGGGCCTTCGCGCTCCGGGCCGAACTCCTCGGCGAAGACCGACTCGCACTGCGTAAAGCGATCGACCTCCCAGGCAGGCGGATGGTGGGATGGCCGCCATGGACGATCTCTCTCTCTCCGGCCGGCGACCACGGCCGATCTGGACCAGGTCCTCGCGTTCTGGAAGGTGGCCGCGGAGGGCACCAGCATCAGCGACGACGGGGACGGGATCACACGCCTGGTGGAACGGGACCCCGACGCGCTGATCCTCGCGGAGCGTGGTGGAACGCTGGTGGGCACCGTGATCGCGGGCTTCGACGGCTGGCGCTGCCATCTCTACCGGCTCGCGGTCCATCCGGCGCAGCGGCGCGGAGGTGTGGGCGGGGCGCTGCTCGCGGCGGCGGAGGAACGGTTCGCCGCGCTCGGCGGGCGGCGCGCCGACGCCATGGTGCTGGACCGGAACGAGCCGGCGCACCACGCCTGGCGCGCGGCGGGGTACGGGCATCAGCCGCAGTGGAGCCGCTGGGTCAAGCCACTCGCGGACTGATCGGATAGGACTCGGCAGCGGTGGGCAGACGCCTACGATGACCTGCCCCTCCCGTCACCCGCTGCCTGAGGGTATGAGCCTCTTTCCCTGGGCGAGCCTCCCGGCAGCCGCATCCGCCGACACCGCGCGGTCCGACCGGCCCTGCCTGATCATGGGACGGAGGTGAACCGATGATCGAAGTGCTTCTGCTGTTCGTCGCCCTGCTGCTCTGTGTCGCGTGCGGTGCCTTCGTCGCGGCGGAGTTCTCGCTGACCACGGTGGAGCGCGGGGAGCTGGAACGGGCCGCCGAGCGGGGCGACCGGGGTGCCGGGAGCGCCCTGAAGGCCGTACGGAGCCTGACGTTCCAGCTCTCCGGCGCGCAGCTCGGGATCACCGTCACCAACCTGGTGATCGGCATGCTCTCCGAGCCGTCCATCGCCAAGCTCATCCGCGGCCCGGTCGAGGCCGCGGGCCTGCCGCCCGCCGCGGCGTCCACGCTGGCGCTCGTCATCGGTACGGCCCTGTCCACGGTGGTGCTGATGGTGATCGGCGAGCTGGTGCCGAAGAACTGGGCGATCTCCTCACCGCTCTCCGTGGCCAAGGCGGTCGCCACACCTCAGCGGGTGTTCACCGCCGTGTTCCGGCCCTTCATCAGCCACCTCAACAACACGGCCAACCGGATCGTGCGCCGCTTCGGCCTGGAGCCGACCGAGGAGCTGGCCTCCGCCCGCAGCCCGCAGGAGCTGGTCGCGCTGGCGCGGCACTCCGCGAAGGAGGGCGCGCTGGAGGCGGACACCGCCGAGCTCTTCGTCCGCACCCTGAATCTGGCGCAGCTGACCGCGGAGAACGTGATGACGCCCCGGGTCCAGGTGACCGCGCTGGAGGTACGGGCGACGGCCGAGGACGTGGCCAACGCGACCCGCGCCACCGGCCTCTCCCGCTTCCCCGTCTACCGCGGCAGCCTGGACACCGTGGTCGGCGTGGCCCACATCAAGGACGTGCTGGCGGTCCCGGCCGACGAGCGCCCCCGCAAACGCGTCTCGGAGATGCTGCGTGAGCCTCTTCTCGTACCGGAGACGCTCACCGTCGACCGGCTGCTGGACCAGCTGTCCGGCAAGCTCGCCATGGCGGTGGTGATCGACGAGTACGGCGGTACGGCCGGGGTCGTGACGTTGGAGGACATCGTGGAGGAGGTCGTCGGCGAGGTCCGCGACGAGCACGATCCGCACGAGACGCCCGACCTGGCGGCCGCCGGCGAGGACGCCGACGGCCGCACGGTGTGGTCGGCCGACGGCGCGGCCCGCACCGACCAGCTGAACCGGATCGGGCTGCGCGTGCCGGACGGGCCGTACGAGACGCTGGCCGGACTGGTGGCGGCGGAGCTGGGACGGATCCCGACGGTGGACGACAGCGTGGAGCTGGAGGGGTGGCGGATCGACGTGGTGGACGCCACGGGCCGCCGGGCCGCGCGAGCGCTGCTGCACGCGCCGCCGCCCGGTGCCGAGGAGCAGCGGCGGGAGGAGACCCGATGATCGTCCTTCAGCTCTTCATCGGCCTGTTGACCCTGGTGGCCAACGCCTTCTTCGTGGGCGCCGAGTTCGCGCTGATCTCGGTGCGCCGCAGCCAGATCGAGCCCGAGGCCGAGGCCGGCGACCGGCGGGCCCGGAGCGTCATCTGGGGCCTTGAGCACGTGTCGGCGCTGCTGGCCGCCGCCCAACTCGGCATCACGCTCTGCACGCTGGTGCTGGGCATCGTGGCGGAGCCCGCCATCGCCCATCTGCTGGAGCCGGTCTTCGACGCGGTGGGTGTGCCGGACGGGCTGGTGCACGCGCTCTCGTTCGTGATCGCGCTGAGCGTGGCGACGTACCTGCACATGCTGCTGGGCGAGATGGTGCCGAAGAACATCGCGCTGGCCGAACCGGCGCGCAGCGCGCTGCTCCTGGGTCCGCCGCTGGTCGCGATGGCGCGTGCGCTGCGGCCGGTGATCTTCGCGATCAACGCCTTCGCCAACGCGCTCCTCAAACTCCTGCGGGTCGAGACGAAGGACGAGGTCTCCGCCACGTTCTCGGACGACGAGCTGGCCCGGATGGTGCAGGACGCCGGGGACGCGGGGCTGGTCGACGACCGGTCGGCGGAGCGGCTGCACCACGCGTTGGAGCTGGGCCGCCGTCCCGTACGGGATGTGGTCATGCCGGTGGACCGGGTGCTGTACGCCCGGGTCGGCACCACGCCCGAGGAGCTGGAGCGGCTCTCGCACGTCTCCGGCTTCTCGCGGTTCCCGGTGATGGGCAGCGAGGGCCGCATCCTGGGGTATCTCCATGTGAAGGACGCCCTGGACGCGACTCCTCGGGACGCGCCGTTCCCGGTGACGGCTCTGCGGCCGATCGCCCGGGTCCGCGCGGCGACCCCGCTGGACGACGTGCTGACCGCGCTGCGGCGCAGCCGGACCCATCTCGCGGCGGTGCTCGACGAGGGGGACCGGCTGGTCGGCATGGTCACGATGGAGGACGTGCTGCGTGAGCTGGTGGGCCGGGCGCAGTCCCGCTGAAGGCCTGGCCGGACAGCTCCCCGTACCGTCCGGCCGGTACGGGGAGCTGTCACGGTAGAATCGACGGGCCATGGAATTGAATGCCTCCTACACCAGTCTCGTCGCGGTCGGCGACTCCTTCACCGAGGGCATGTCGGATCTGCTGCCCGACGGCACCTACCGGGGCTGGGCCGATGTCCTCGCCTCGCGGCTCGCCGCCCGCTCCCCCGGATTCCGGTACGCCAACCTCGCGGTGCGCGGCAAGCTCATCAGCCAGATCGTCGACGAGCAGGTGGGCGCGGCGGCGGCGATGCAGGCCGATGTGGTGACCCTCGTCGGCGGGCTGAACGACACGCTCCGCCCCAAGTGCGACATGGGCATGGTCAGGGGGCGGCTGGAAGAGGCCGTGGAGCGTCTGGCCCCGTCCTGCAAGCAGCTGGTGCTGATGCGCAGCCCCGGGCGCAACGGGCCGGTGTTCGACCGGTTCCGTCCGCGGATGGAGGCGCTGTTCGCTCTGATCGACGACCTGGCGGCCCGGCACGGCGCCTCGGTGGTCGACCTCTACTCCGCGCCCTCGCTCAGCGACCCGCGCATGTGGGACGCCGACCGGCTGCACCTGGCCGCCGAAGGGCACCGGCGGGTGGCGGAGGCGGTGTGGCAGACGCTGGGGCTGCCGCCGGAGCTCGACTGGCAGGAGCCGGTCCCCGCCTCGCTGCCGCCGCGCTGGGCGAACCGGCGGGCCGACGACATCCGCTTCGCCCGCCGCCACCTGGGGCCGTGGATCGGCCGCCGGCTCACGGGCCGGTCCTCCGGGGACGGCCGGTGGGGCGCCCAGTTCGACGCCGGGGCGGCCTCGGCCTTCTGGATCACGCCGGAGGACGCCGAGACCCCGGGCCCGGTGACGGGCTGGCGCCGGTTCCCCTCCGAGGAGGGCCCGGCCTCCGCGTCCTCGTAGCCACCCGCCGCAACCGGCCTGCGCTGCCGGCCTTCGTAGCAAGCCACAAAGAGGCCCGCGGCGCTGGCCTGCAGAAACCGACAGTAGAATCCCTTTACGTGACTGCTGTGTCTGCGAAGCCTCGCATCCCCAATGTCCTGGCCGGCCGCTACGCCTCCACGGAGCTGGCCGTCCTCTGGTCCCCCGAGCAGAAGGTGAAGCTGGAGCGTCAGCTGTGGCTGGCGGTGCTGCGCGCTCAGAAGGACCTCGGGATCGAGGTGCCGGACGGAGCCCTGGCCGACTACGAGCGGGTGCTCGACCAGGTCGACCTGGCGTCGATCGCCGAGCGCGAGAAGATCACCCGGCATGACGTGAAGGCCCGCATCGAGGAGTTCAACGACCTGGCGGGTCATGAGCAGGTCCACAAGGGCATGACCTCCCGGGACCTGACGGAGAACGTCGAGCAGCTGCAGATCCGCCTCTCGCTGGAGCTGATGCGCGACCGTACCGTGGCGGTGCTGGCCCGGCTCGGCAAGCTCGCGGCGGAGTACGGCGAGCTGGTCGTCGCCGGTCGCTCGCACAACGTGGCCGCGCAGGCCACGACGCTCGGCAAGCGCTTCGCGACCGCGGCCGACGAGCTGCTGGTGGCCTACGGCCGGCTGGAGGACCTCCTCTCCCGCTATCCGCTGCGCGGGATCAAGGGCCCGGTCGGTACGGCGCAGGACATGCTGGACCTGCTGGGCGGTGACGCGGCCAAGCTCGCCGACCTGGAGCAGCGCATCGCCGCGCACCTCGGCTTCGCCGAGGCGTTCACCTCGGTCGGCCAGGTCTATCCGCGCTCTCTCGACTACGACGTGGTGACCGCTCTGGTGCAGCTCGCCGCGGCCCCCTCGTCGGTGGCGAAGACGATCCGGCTGATGGCCGGACACGAGCTGGTGACCGAGGGCTTCAAGCCGGGGCAGGTCGGCTCGTCCGCGATGCCGCACAAGATGAACACGCGCTCCTGCGAGCGGGTCAACGGTCTGATGGTGATCCTGCGGGGCTACGCCTCGATGACGGGTGAGCTGGCGGGCGACCAGTGGAACGAGGGCGATGTGTCCTGTTCCGTGGTCCGCCGGGTGGCGCTGCCGGACGCGTTCTTCGCGTTCGACGGTCTGCTGGAGACCTTCCTGACGGTGCTGGACGAGTTCGGCGCGTTCCCCGCGGTCGTGGCGCGTGAGCTGGACCGTTACCTGCCCTTCCTGGCGACCACCAAGGTCCTCATGGGCGCGGTGCGGGCCGGGGTCGGCCGCGAGCTGGCCCACGAGGCGATCAAGGAGAACGCGGTCGCCTCCGCTCTGGCGATGCGGGAGCAGGGCGCCGAGCGCAACGAGCTGCTCGACAAGCTGGCGGCCGACGAGCGCATTCCGCTCGACCGGGCGCAGCTGGACGCGCTGATGGCCGACAAGCTCTCGTTCACGGGCGCGGCGGGCGACCAGGTGGCGACGCTGGTGTCCCGGATCGAGGAGATCACCAAGCAGCACCCGCAGGCCGCGGCGTACGCTCCCGGCTCGATCCTCTGACCGGCACCGCGTTCACCGCATGACCCCAAGGTTCATCGCATGACGCGCAGGTTGACCGCATGACCCCCGAAGAGCTGAGTGCCGCCCGCGACCGCATCGTGCCCGATGTGGCCGCGGGCGGTCTGCGCGTGCTCTTCTGCGGCATCAATCCGAGCCTGATGACCGCGGCCACCGGCCACCACTTCGCTCACCCGGGCAACCGGTTCTGGCCGGTCCTCCACCGCTCGGGTTTCACACCCCGTCAGTTCCTGCCCTCGGAACAGTCGGAGCTGCTGCCTCTCGGTCTCGGCATCACCAACGTGGTCGCGCGGGCGACGGCTCGGGCGGACGAACTCGGCGCGGACGAGTTCCGGGAGGGCGGAGCGGCTCTCACCGAGCGGGTCGAGCGGCTCGCGCCGGCGTGGCTCGCGATCGTCGGCATCACCGCCTACCGAACGGCCTTCGGCGAGCCCCGCGCGCGGATCGGCCGGCAGGAGCGCACGATCGGCGGTGCCCAGGTGTGGGCGCTGCCCAATCCCAGTGGCCTCAACGCGCATTGGACGGTCGGCACGATGGCCGAGGAGTACGCCCGGCTGCGCGAAGCCGTACGTGCGCCGGACCTCTCCGGCTGACCCCCGACCGTACGCAGGTTCCGGCCGTCCGGGTCAGGGCGGCGTACGCCGGTTCCGGTCCGGCCGCCCGGGTCAAGGCGGGTCGACGACCGTCACCAGCACCGTCAGCTCGCAGCCCGGTCCCCCGTCCTCCAGGGCCAGCCCGATCGCGACCCACCTCTCCTCGACCTGCCAGAGCCGGACGAACTCACATCCGGACACCGGGTCCGCCCAGGGTTCCGGTATCACCTCGCCCGCCAGCATCCGCTCCTGCGCGCTCCACAGGCTCACCAGCTGCGGTTCGCCCCATCGGGCGGAGAGGAGCGTGAGCAGGGCGTCGTGCTCCGCCAGGCACTGGGCCCGGTACTCCGGGCCGGCTTGTTCGTCGTCGTCCCAGGGTTCGTGGTCGGTGCGCAGGAATGCCGTGTGGTAGCCGGGTCCGCTGACTCCCGAGACCGACGGTGTGCGCGCCCGGGGGAACTCCCTGGTGCGCATCCCGTCGATGAGGCGGAGATGGTGTGCGGTCGTCATACCGTCAGTAAACCGTCCGCCACCGACAGCCGTTGCCCTGCCCCCGGCACCGCGTACGCCGGTGCGGAGACCGTGCAAGCCGTGCGCCTGCTCCGGTTGGCGGCCCGGTATCCGTCGAACGCGGAGGCCGCCGCCGGGCCGGCCGACGGTGCCGGGAAGGCGAAGCCTCATGTCCGTTCGACTCTTATGCAGTTGGGCACCCCGCACCGTACGCACGCGATCGTCGTGACGTACGCCTCCGTTCCCATGGCTCCGGACCGACGCAGGTTGCGGCTCGATACCGGCTTGTGGAGCTGCTCGCAGGCCCTGCGAGCAGCGAGTACGATCCGGCAGACATGCGCACGAGCTGGGAGGACGCACCGTGAGCCGGCTGACCGGGGGAGATCCGTCGCTGCTGCGGCGGATCAATTCAGCGGTGGTACTGCACGCCCTGAGAGGGGCCGGTTCGCCGACGCTCACGGATCTGACCCGGATCACGGGTCTCTCCCGGCCGACGGTCGAAGGCGTCGTCGAGGGGTTGTTCGAGGCCGGTCTGGTGGTCGAGGCGCTGCCCGACGAGAGTGAGGCGCGGCGCCAGGGACGGCCTGCCCGCAGGTTCCGCTTCCGGGCCGAGGCCGGGCATCTGCTGGGCGTCGAGATCGGGCCGCACCGGGTTTCGGCCCTGCTGTCGGGGCTCGACGGCCGGGTGACCGGAGCGGGTTCCCGCACGGTGTCGGAGACGGCCGGCGCGGACGAGCGGCTCGACCAGGTGCGGGCCGTGATCGCGGACCTGCTGCGCCGCACCGGAGTGGCCCGGAGCAGTCTGCGGGCCGTCGGCGTCGGCAGCCCGGGCATCGTGGAGGCGGACGGGACCGTGCGGCTGGGCACGGCGCTGCCGGGGTGGACGGGGCTTCCGCTCGGGGAGCGGCTGAGGCGGTCGTTCCGCTGCCCGGTCCTCGTGGAGAACGACGCCAATGCCGCCGCCGTCGCCGAGCACTGGAAGGGTGCGGCCACCGAGTCCGACGACATCGTCTTCGTGCTGGCCGGACTGAGTCCGGGGGCCGGTTCGCTGATCGGCGGGCGGCTGCACCGGGGATTCGGCGGGGCGGCCGGGGAGATCGGCGCGCTGCACCTGCTGGGCCGGGACGTGACGCCGGAACATCTGCTGTCGACCACGGGGACCCCGCTGGAGCCGCTGGACGAGCAGGCGGTGGCCGCGGTGTTCGCCACGGCGCGTCAGGGCGACGCGGAGGCGCAGGCGGCCGTCGAGCGGTTCCTCCAGCGGCTGGTGCACGACGTGGCGGCCCTGGTCCTGGCGCTCGATCCGGAGCTTGTGGTGGTGGGTGGCTGGGCCGCCGGTCTGGACGGGGTGCTGGAGCCGCTGCGCAAGGAGCTGGCCCGCTACTGTCTGCGCCCACCGCGCGTGACGTTGTCGCTGCTCGGTGAGGCCGCGGTCGCTACGGGGGCCCTGCGGCTGGCGCTGGACCATGTCGAGGAGCAGTTGTTCGCCGTGGAGGGCGCGGTGACGGCCCGCCGCTGATCGCCGGGGGCTGCGGGCGGCAGATACGCCGATGGCGGCCCGGCCGGTCTCCCGGTGGGCCGCCATGAGGTGGCGCCGTTCTCGCGGGCGCGGCACGAACGGCGTGCGGAAGGCGTACGGGACGCCTTCAGGACGCCCGGCGCTCCTGCTGTTCGTCGTGGCTGATCTCCAGCGCGCCGGAGTCGCCGAAGGTGAGCCGGCAGGTGTCCGCCCGGTAGGTGGCGATGGAGACGGCCGCCGTGCCGCCCGCGGCGAAGTACCGGGTGGTGACGACGAGGACGGGTGCGCCGGGGAGCCGGTCGAGCTCCCTGGCGTCGTCCGCGCGCGCCGAGCCGAGCTCCACGGAGCGGTCCTGGCCCTCCAGGCCCAGCCGGTGCAGCTCGCGCAGCACGGCCCGGGCTCGCACGGTGCCCGACGGCGCGTCGATCGCGGAGAGGTCGGGGACGGAGGAGGCCGGTACGTAGAGAAGCTCGGCGGCCACGGCCTGGCCGTGGGTGTCGCGGATGCGGCGCACCACGTGGACCGGCTCGGTGCCGGTGGAGAGCATGGCGGCCACGGCGGCCGGGGCCGCCTCGAAGGCGCAGTCGACCGGCTGCCACGCCTCGCCGGCCACACCGCCCGTCCACTCGTGCTGCGCGGTGGAGACGGCCACACCGACGCGCGGCGGCGCGACGGTCGTGCCGACGCCCCGGCGGCGCTGCAGTCTGCCCTCGAGTTCGAGCTGCTCCAGAGCCTGTCGGAGCGTGGCACGCGCGACTCCGAACCGTGCCGCGAGGTCCCGCTCGTTCGGCAGGATCTCACCCACCGCGAAGTCCGAGTCGAGTGCCTCACTGAGCACGGTCTTGAGGTGCCAGTACTTCGGCTCCTGCACCGATTCCAGCTGCGTGGTCCCCACCAAGTCCTCCGCAATCGCCCAGCGGCTTTTCCGCGACGCTATTTATTAAAGGTTCCTGCCTTAAGGTGACCCTAAGGCGGCGCACCTCCTTGGTCAAGACCAATCCTTATTCCGTAACGGAACGAAACGGGACTTTGGCGTAGAGCGTTCACAAGACGTTCGCGGTGCCGTGAGCCGCGCGCAGCACGAAGCCCCGCCACCGTCCCGGTGGCGGGGCTTCGGCAGGTCAGTCGCGGAAGGAGGTCATCCGGATTCGCGTTGGCCGGAAAGGGTGGGCGGCCGCACGGCGGACAGCTCTGCGAGCTTGTCCGGATTACGAACGATATAGATGCATTGAATGACGCCGTTCCGCACATCGATCTGGAAGAAGGTGTCCGCCTTTCCTGCGACAAAGCACGCCACGGCGGGCCCGCCGTTGAACTCGGCGATGCGCAGGTCCCAGTCCGGCCCGATCTCCCGGCCGACGCCGGCGAGGAGCCGGCCGACCTTGTCGGCGCTCTCGACGGCCCGCAGCGCCGCTTTCGCCTTGCCTCCGGCGTCGCTCACGAGCCGGACGTCCGGCGCCAGCAGAGCCATCAGCTGCTCGATGGAGCCGCCGGACGCGGCGGCCAGGAACCGCTCGGTGAGGTCGCGGCGCTCGGCCGGATCGACGTCGTAGCGCGGCTTGCGCTCGTCCACATGGCGCCTGGCCCGACCGGCGAGCTGCCGGACGGCCGCCTCGGTGCGGTCCAGGGTGGCGGCGATCTCGGCGTACGGGAATCCGAAGGCCTCCCGGAGCACGAAGACGGCGCGCTCCGGCGGCGAGAGCGATTCGAGGACGACCAGCACCGCGAGGGAGACCGAGTCGGCGAGGACGGCCCGCTCCGCCGCGTCGGGCACGGTCGCCCCGAAGTCGGTGGCCATCGGTTCGGGCAGCCACGGACCGACGTACGCCTCCCGGCGCGACTTCAGGTGGCGCAGCCGGTCGATGGCCAGCCGGGTGGTGATCCGCACCAGGAAGGCCCTCGGCTCGCGGACGCCTTCCCGGGCCGTGGTGGACCATCGCAGCCAGGCCTCCTGCACCACGTCCTCGGCATCGGTGACGCGGCCGAGCATACGGTAGGCGACGCCGAGGAGGACCGGCCGGTGCTCTTCGAAGACGTCGGTGGCGGGGTCGGGTGTCACCGGCCCATCCCAGCCGACCCGCCGGACGCTGTCCAGCGGGAATCGCCGGAGCCCTTGAACTCCAAGCTACCGGACGGTAATTGTTGTTGACGCGATGTCTACCCACTCCAGGGAGCGGCTCCATGACCACCACGGTCTCCTTCACCGTCGATGCGGCGCACGGCCCCCGTCCGGTCTCGGTGGCGTACGAACGGACCGGTGCGGGAGAGCCGTTGGTCCTGCTCCACGGCATCGGCCACCACCACCAGGCCTGGGAGCCGGTGACGCGCGTGCTGGCCGCCGAGCGCGAGGTGATAGCCGTCGACCTGCCCGGCTTCGGCGCCTCTGCGGGGCTGCCGGACGGAGTTCCGTACACCCTGGAGGCGGTCCCCTCGGTCCTCGGAGCCCTCTTCGCCGCGCTGGGCCTGGACCGCCCGCATGTGGCCGGGAACTCTCTCGGGGGTCTCTTCGCGCTGGAGCTGGGGCGCACGGAGCTCGTCCGCTCGGTGACCGCGTTGTCGCCCGCGGGCTTCTGGAACGAGCCGGAGCGCCGCTACGCGTTCACGACCCTGCGGGCGATGCGCCGCGCCGCGCTGGCACTTCCGGTACCGGCGATCGAGCGGCTCTCCCGTACCGCGGCCGGGCGTACGGCGCTGACCAGCACCATCTACGCCCGGCCCGGACGGCGTTCACCCGAGGCGGTCGTCGCCGAGACCCTGGCGCTGCGGGGAGCGACCGGATTCCACCAGACGCTGGCCGCCGGCGGGAGCGTCACCTTCACCGAGGACGTGAAGGGCCTTCCCGTCACCGTCGCCTGGGGCACCCGCGACCGGATCCTGCTGCGGAGGCAGGGGATCCGCGCCAAGCGGGTCATCCCGGAGGCCCGGCTCGTGCGGCTGCCGGGCTGCGGGCACGTGCCCATGAACGACGACCCGGCCCTGGTGGCGCGCGTCATCCTCGACACCAGCCGCTGACGGGCCGCGGCGCGCCAGGACCCCTGAGCCGAGCGCCACCCCGGCGCCGACCAGGAAGCTCCCGGCGCCCTGCGCCATGCCGTACGTCCCGGCTCCGACGAACGGTGCGGTCAGCGCGGCGGAGACCGGGATGAGGCCGGAGAAGAGGGTGGCGCGTTCGGCGCCGATGCGCTGCATGCCCATGTACCAGCAGACGAAGCCGATCACGGTGACGACGACGGCCTGCCAGAGCAGCGCCGTCGTCTCGGCCGAGGTCGGCACCCGCAGGAACGCGGGCCCGTGCATCACCAGGCCGAGCAGCGCGGACTGTACGGCGGCGATCGCGCACACGGTGGCCGCGAGCAGCTTCGGGCCGAGCGGTCGCAGCACCGGTACGGCCAGGACCGCGAAGCCGACCTCGCCGGCGAGCGCGCCGGCCGACCAGCCGATGCCCGCCAGGTCGGTGCGGCCCCAGCCCTGGACCGTGAACGCTCCGACGGCGACGAGCCCGGCCGCGTACAAGGTGGTACGGGACGGGCGTCGGCGCTCCAGGAGCGGGACCAGAACGCCGACGACGATGGGCGCGCAGCCGACGAAGACGCCCGGAACAGCTGGTTCCGCCGTCCGTTCCGCTGCCAGGACCGACAGGTTGAAGCCGACCATGCCGACCGCGGCGAGCAGACCGAGCCGCAGCCGGTGGCGCCCGGAGAGGCTTCGCAGCGGCACGGCGACGGGGTCGGGGCCGCGCCGGAGCAGAGCGGCCAGCAGGAGGGCGGCCAGGCCGTAGCGGAGCGCCTGGCCGCCCGCGTACGGATAGTCGCCGAGGACGCTGTTGGCGGTGAAGGAGGCCCCCACCAGGACACAGGCGAAGGCCGCCAGGAGGGCCCCGCGCAAGGAGTTCGCGTTCATGACGGTGACGCTAGGTTTCGGAGCGGACCGGTTTAAGGTCCACTTCCATGACGTCTTCGGGGACCAATGCGAGCGGTGGAGACGGCAGCGGTGGATCCGGCGGCCCTGGTTCCACTTCTCCCGCCTGGGAGTTGCTGCTGCCCGCCGCTGCCGCACCGGCGCGCGGGCGGGGGCGCGCGCTCCGGTCCGCGCTGCGGGAGGCCGTGCGCTCGGGCCGGCTCGCCGCGGGGACGAGGCTGCCGTCCAGCCGGGAACTGGCCGCCGATCTCGGGGTGTCGCGCGGGCTGGTCACCGAGGTGTACGAGCAGCTGACCGCCGAGAGCTATCTGCGCAGCGGGCAGGGCGCGGGGACCTGGGTGAGCGACGGCGTGCGCGCCGCGGCGCATTCCGTACGAGATCTGGCGCCGCGTGCGCCGGGTGCGCGGGTGGACTTCCGGCCCGGCGTCCCCGACCTCTCGCTCTTCCCGCGCGCCGCGTGGGCCGCCACCCAGCGGACGGTGCTCGGCCGGCTGCCGCACGCGGCGCTCGGGTACCCCGATCCGCGCGGGCTGCCGGAGCTGCGGGAGGCGCTGGCCGGTCTGCTGGCGCGGCGGCGCGGTGTGGTGGCAGAACCGGAGCGGCTGGTGGTCTGTTCGGGGGTGGCGCAGGCGACGACGCTGCTCGGCTTCGCCCTCCGGGAGCGGGGCCTGGCCTCGGTCGGCGTGGAGGACCCGGGAAGCCCGGAGCACGCTTCGCTGTTCGCGGCGACCGGGCTGGACGCGACGCCGCTACCGCTCGACGCCGAGGGGGTCGTACCGGAGTCGCTGCGGCGCTCCGGCGTGCGCGCTGTGGTGACCACGCCGGCGCACCAGTTCCCCACCGGAATCGCCTACTCCGCCGAGCGCCGCCGCCAGTTGCTCGACTGGGCGCGCGAGGCGGACGCCGTGATCATGGAGGACGACTACGACGGGGACTTTCGCTACGACAGGGCTCCGGTGGGTGCCTTGCAGGGGCTCGACCCGGAGCGTGTCGTGTACACGGGGTCGGTGAGCAAGTCCCTGGCACCGGGCCTGCGGCTCGGCTGGCTGATCGCTCCCGTCGCGCTGACCGACCGGATCGTCGCCCGCAAACGGACCATGGACCTCGGCAATCCCGCGATCGACCAGGCGGTGCTGGCCGACTTCATCGTGCGCGGCGCCTACGACCGGCAGTTGCGCCGCTGTCAGCGTGCCTACCGGGAGCGCCGCGACGCCATGGTGGCCGCGCTCGCCGAGCACTTCCCGGGCACGGTGGTCACCGGTATCGCCGCGGGCCTGCACATCATCGCGCGGCTGCCGGAACGGTACGGCCCCGAGAGCGCGTTCCTGGCCCGCGCGGCCGGGGCGGGCATCGTGCTGCGGCCGCTGAGCGACTGCGGGGACGCGGGGCCCGGGGACGGCACGGTGGCGCTCGTGCTGGGCTACGCGCACCTGGGCGCCGGTGAGATCTCCCGGGGCCTCGCGCTGCTCGCGGCAGCGTGCGAGCCGGGCGCCCGGGTCTGACGGTGCCTTGGACCGGCCCCGTTCACCCGGCGTTCGGGCGGCGGCCTCCGCGCACCACTAGGCATGGAGGCGGAGACCGGCTCCGGCCCGACGGAGCGTCGCGCGGTCTCCGTCCGCCCGTTCCGCCCACCGCCCCGGAGGCGCCCCGATGCCGCACCGCCCGCGTATCCCCTCGCCCGGCCGCCGTACCGTCCTGCGTGGCTCACTGCTCGTCCCGGCCGCCGCCCTGCCCACGGCCGCCGGAGCGGCCCCCGCCCTGGCGCTGGCGGGACGGCCGGAGGCGGCGTGGGGCGTGCAGGTGGGGAGCGTCACCGCCTCGTCGGCACTGGTGTGGGTGCGCTCCGACCGGCCGGCCCGGATGCTGGTGGAGACCTCGGCGACGGCGTCCTTCCGCCGCTCCCGAAGCTGGTACGGACCGCTGATCGGCCCGGGAAGCGACTTCACCGGCACCACTCCGCTGTACGGGCTTCCGGCGGGCGAGCAGGTGCACTACCGGGTCACGCTGGCCGACCCGCACGATCCGCGCCGTACCGGGAAACCGGTGTACGGAACCTTCCGTACCGCTCCGGCCCGGCGCCGGGACGGCGTGCGCTTCCTGTGGTCCGGGGACATCGCGGGCCAGGGCTGGGGCATCAACCCGGACATCGGCGGCTACCGGGTGTACGAGGAGATGCGCCGCCTCGACCCGGACTTCTTCCTGTGCAGCGGCGACACCGTCTACGCGGACGGGCCGCTCCTGCCGAGCGTGACGCTGCCCGACGGGCGGGTCTGGCGCAACGTCATGACCGAGGAGAAGGCCAAGGTCGCCGAGACGCTGGACGAGTACCGGGGGAACTTCCGCTACAACCTGCTCGACGACAACGTCCGGCGCTTCAACGCGCAGGTGCCGTCCGTGGTCCAGTGGGACGACCACGAGGTGCGCAACAACTGGTATCCCGGCCAGATCCTCGACGACGACCGCTACACCGAGAAGAACGTCGACATCCTCGCGGCCCGCTCCGCGCGCGCCTTCCACGAGTACTTCCCGGTGTCGACGCCGCACGGTTCGTACGGCTCGTCCTCGCGGCGCTCACGGATGTACCGCACCGTCCACCACGGGCCGCTGCTGGACCTCTTCGTGCTCGACATGCGCTCGTACCGGAACCGGAACTCGCCCAACCGGCAGGCCGACGACACGACCGGCATCCTCGGTGCCGAGCAGCTGAGTTGGCTGAAACGCTCCCTGGCGCAGTCCCGTGCGGTGTGGAAGGTGATCGCCGCCGACATGCCGCTCGGCCTGGTGGTCCCGGACGGGGCGACGGATTTCGAGGCGGTGGCCCAGGGCGATCCGGGCGCTCCGCTCGGGCGGGAGCTGCAGATCGCGGAGCTGCTGAGGTTCATCAAGCACCGCAAGGTCACCGGCACGGTGTGGCTGACGGCCGATGTGCACCACACCTCTGCGCAGCACTACGCGCCCGAGCGGGCGGCGTTCAGGGACTTCGCGCCGTTCTGGGAGTTCGTCTCGGGCCCGCTGGCCGCAGGGGGATTTCCGGCCAGCGCGCTGGACGGCACGTTCGGGCCGGACCGGGTCTTCGTGCGGGCGCCGGACCGGGCCAATGTGTCGCCGATGGAGTCGCCGCAGTTCTTCGGAGAGGTCGCGATCGACGGCGAAAGCGCGGAGCTGACGGTGCGTCTGCGGGCGGAGGGCGGTGCGGTGCTGTTCAGCAAGGTGCTGCGGCCGGGGCACATCGGTCAGTGAGAGGGCGCCGCTGAGCTGCTCGGACGGCTGCTCAAGGGCTGGCTGGGGCCCTCCTCCGAGCCTTGGTCCGGGGCCCGTTGCCGACTGCGCCAGGGCCCGTTGTCAGCTGCGCCGGGACCCGTTGTCAGTGGTGGGTCCTACCGTTTTCCTCATGACCCGATCCGTTCAGGCCTTGGCCTACGCACGCCCGTCCGCCCTGGAGTCCTCGCAGGTGGGAGCCGCCCTCGGTCTGGAGACCGCGGGCGGCCTCACCCCGCGCGGGGCGGAGGCGCATCCCCGGTTCTTCGCCGGATTCCTCTCCGCCCCGCGCATCGCGGCGCGAGGTCTGCTGGCGGTGGCCGATGTGGCCGCCGCCCGCTACTACCAGCGCACCTTGGCCGCCTCGCTGGACCCGGTGGTGACGGGGAACGGGGACCGGCTGCGCTTCGAGTCGTTCTCCGGCTGCTGCGGGGTGTACGCGCGCCTCGATGTGCTCCAGGAAGGGCTGGACGGCGAGCGGACGGGCCACGGTACGACCAATGTGGACGTCAACAATCCGCTGCGGGACGCCCTTTCACGGATAACGGCGGACGACCCGCTGCATCTGCGGGTGGGCCCGGAGGAGCTGGCGGTCACCACGCTGGACGGGCCGGTGGTGGAGAAGAAGGTGCCGCTGCCGGACCGGTGGCTGCGGGGGTTCGCGGAGGCGCAGGTGGCCTCGGCCGGGTTCGATCTGCGGGCCGAGCTGTCGGCGGCGCGGGCGGTGGCGTTCCTGCGCTCGCTGCCGCGCGGCTCGGGCAACGCGGCGCGGGGCGCGCAGTGGGTGGTGGCGTCCGGCTCCGCTCTGCGGCCGACGACCCGGCCGGTGCCGGGTGCGGTGTGTCTGCCGGGGCCCGAGCGGCTGGTGGCTCTGCAGCGGGTGCTGCGTCATGCCACGGCGTTGCGCGTGTACGGGCCTCCGGTGGTGGACGGTGCACCGGTGGCGAGCGCCTGGGAGGTGGTGCTGCCGGGCATGCGGCTCACGCTGACGCTGTCGCCGGACGCCTCGCGCGGGTTCTCGGGCGAGGGCGGGGTGCTGGAGGCTATGGCCACCGACGAGGCGGCGGCCGACGCCGAGCTGGTCTCCGTCCTGCTCGCCTGGGAGCCCACGATCGAACCGGCCGCGCTGGCCGAGGGGTCGGGACTGAGCGTCGAGCGGGTGCGTGCCGCGCTCACCCGGCTCGGCACGGCGGGCCGGGTCGGCTACGACCTGGCCGACGCGGCCTACTTCCACCGCGAACTGCCGTACGACGCGGACCGGGCCGAGCGCCACAACCCGCGGCTGGTCGCCGCCCGCGAGCTGGCGGGTGCGGGAGCGGTGACGCTGGACGGCGCGCTGGCGTCCGTGGCCTCCGGTGACCGGCGCTACCAGGTCCGCGAGAGCGAGGGGCGGCTCACCTGCACCTGCCAGTGGTGGGCGGACTACCGGGGAAAGCGGGGCCCGTGCAAACACGCCTTGGCCGTGACGATGGTCCGGCGCGGGGCGACGGTCGCCGGAGGCGTGCGATGAACGACCTGCTCACTGCCGTACGCGCGGGAGCGCACCGCGAGGTTCCGGCGCTGGTCCTCCGGCTGGACCGGGCCGGCCGCCGGGCCGCCCTGGCCGAGTTGAAGGAGCTGCGCAAGGAGGCCAGGGGCTGGGAGTGGCAGCGCCAGGACAAGATCCGCAAGGCCCTCCATGTGGCCGGGGCCGGATGCCACACCGGGGCGGCGGGCTGCGCCGGCTGGATCGGCGGCCGCGATCTGCGCGGCTGGTCCCGGTCTCCGTACCCGCTGATCCTCGTGGCGCTGGGCGACCGCGATCCGGCCTGGCTCGCCGACCTCGCGCACCGGCTGGCGGCGAAGCAGCTCAACTCCGAGGCGGAGTACACGTTCATCAGCGAGCTGGCCCGGATGGCCGCGTGTCCGATACCGACGACGGACAGTCTGGTCGAGGGCTGGTCGGAGCGGATCAGCACCGCGCGGTGGCACGGCAGGTCCGGCCGGGTGCCGCTGGTCGGCATCCTGCGCGCCGACCCGCACGTCGCCGTGCTCGCGCCCCGGCTCTTCGAGATGCAGGAGCTCCCGGCGCAGGTCGGCTGGTACGACACACCGGATGCCACCGACCACTGGCCGGCCGCGCTCTGCGCGCTGGCGGTGGACGGCGTGCTCGACCGGTCGCAGCTGGTCGAGCGGTGCGTGACGCGTCTGGTGCGCGGCGGCAGGACGGGTGACCAGCGGTTCTTCCTCACCGTGCTCCAGCATCTCGGCCTCACGGAGGACGAGGAGAGAGCTCACCTCCGCGACTGGACGGGGATGGCGGCGGACGCCGTCCCGGTGGTCGCCTCCCACGCCCAGGATGTGCTCACGCGGCTGGACGCGCGGGGCGAGCTGCCCACACGGGAGCTGGCGGAGGTGTCGGGCCCGGTGCTCTTCCGCCGGGAGAAGAAGCTGGTGCGCGGGCAGTTGATCCTGCTCGGGAAGGTGCTGGGCCGGGACGGTTCGACGGCCGGCGAGCTGCTTCCGGTGGTCGCCGAGGCGTTCGGGAACGAGGACGTGGCGCTCCAGGAGCGGGCGCTCAAGCTGATCGCACGCCATCTTCCGGCCGGGGACGCGGCGTTGCGGGAGGAGCTGTCCTTCGCGGCGGCGCGGTTGGGTCCGGTCCACCGGGAGGCGGTCACCGCGTTGTTCGGGGAGGTGGACGAGGGCGGTGCGGTGGAGGGTCCGTACGAGGAGTTGCTGCCGCCCGCGCCCGAGCGGGTCCGGCTCGTCCCGGCGCCGGGGAGCGTGGCGGAACTGGTGGAGGAGGTGGCGGCCCAGCTGAAGTCCCGTTCCTGGCAGGGCTCCACACCGGGCGCCCTGGCCGCCGCGTCCGGGATCTCCGGCTTCGAGCGCGCGCTGGACGGGCTGGTCCGCGTGGCCCGCGCCGACCGGGCCGGGCTGACGGAGGCGTTGCGGGAGGCCCTGGCCGGGACGTGGTTCATGGAGCACGGAATCGACCGGCGGCCGGAGCCGGCGTACGTGACGACGGGTGACGCGCTGGCACTGGTGGTGGGCTCACTCCTCGGCCGGGTCTCGTACCAGGCCGTGGTCGAGGGGAAGAGCCGGTGGACCGGGACCGGGACGTGTGCCCATGCGGCGCTGAACGGCGTCCTGCTCGCCCGGGCGTGGGAGGCGGCCGGCGATGTGGCGGCCGACCGGGTGCCCTTCCTGCTCGCCACGCCGACCTGGCACACCGGTGCGCTGGACGCGGCGGAGCTGGTCGAGCGGCTGCGGACGTACCAGCGCCTCGGCATCGCCCCGGGGCCCGCCGACTTCGCGCAGGCTCTGCTGCGTGTGCGCCGGAAGGACGCGTCGGTGGCCGCCGAGGCCGCGGCGGCGCTCGGCACACCGCAGGGCGACCGGCTGGCCGCCTGGATACGGGCCGACGAGCCGGTGGCGCCCGTCCTGCGGCACGGGCTGACCGGCGACCGGCCCTCGGCCGGCAACTGGTGGCAGCGGTCGGCGTCCGGCGTCCGGCACGTGTTGCTCGCCACCAGGGAACGGCTGGTCATCCAGCGGGAGTTCCCGCGCTCCTTCCACTGGCTGGGCCGCCCGCACGTGCCCGACTCCCGGCCCTGCTACCACTGGGGCGCCGAGCAGTGCCCGCACTGGCCGGCCACGCTGCCGGAGGACGGCGACACGCTGTCCGCCTGGCTGATGACGGATCTGCTCCACACCGCCGACGATGGCCCGCGCGGCGGGGCCTGGCTCCTCCCGGCGCTCGTGGAGACCGGCGGCGAGGCCGGTGTCGCGCTGCACCTCGCGCTGGCCTACGGGCTGGGCGCCCGCCATCCCGAGGACCGGATATCCGCCGTGGACGCGCTTCTCGTGCTGGCCGCTCAGCGGCGGCTGGACAGCGCGCTGCTCGGGCGCGAGCTGGGCATCCTCGTCGACCACGACCTGGTCAAGGTCAACCGGCTGGCGGACGCCGCCCGGACGGCGTCCGCCACCGGTGCGTACCGGACCGTGCTGGGCGTACTCGCCGCGGCGCTGCCCACGCTGCTCGCGTACGAGAAGGCGCCCCGGGGCATCGGGGACCTGCTGGCCGTGGCGGCGGAGTGCGCCGAACACTGCGGTACGGAGGGGATCGAGCCGATCACCGGGCTGGCCGCGACGGCCGGGCGGAAGGGGTCCTCGCAGACCGTCCGGCAGGCCGCGCGCCTGCTGAAGACCTTCAAGGAGTGAAGAATACGGCTGAAAAACGACGATAGGCGATCAGATCCATACTTAACCCATCAGTCACAAGGTGTTCGTGATCAGGCAACACCAGCCGTTCACAGTAAGGATATGACTGATGTGACAGCGGCGATCCCCCATGTGCTCGGGCAGCGTTCCGATGTGACCTACCTGCTCATCGCGTCCGCCGTGGCTCTGGTGGCCACGGCGGCGTTCGCCACCTGGTGGGCCAAGCGCCACAGCAACGATCCCCCGCCGGAGCCGGGAGAAGCCGGCCCCTCCGGTACGGCACCGGAGACGGCCGCCGGCTCGATCGACGGGGCAGGTGCCGGCGAGACGGTCCTGTGGCGGTTGCGGACGACCGTGCGGGACACGCCGGGCAGTCTGGCCGCGCTGTGCCTGGTGCTCGCCCGGCTCCGCATCGACATCCTGACCCTGCAGACCCATCCGCTGGCGGACGGCACGGTTGACGAGTTCCTGCTGCGGGCGCCCGCAGCGCTCCCGGCGCGGGAGCTGACCCGGCAGATCGAGGCCGCCGGCGGCACCTCCACCTGGATCGAGCGCGCGGACACCCACGATCTGGTCGACACCCCGACCCGGGTGCTCTCGCTGGCCACCCGCACAGCGCTGGACGCCGCCGAACTGCCGCTCGCGCTACGCCAGTTGCTCGGCCGGTGCACCATCCACTCGCTGCCCGCCGTCTCCATCACCGGCCGCCCGACCGGACAGAGCGCCCCGGTCGAAGGCGTGCTGGAGGAAACGGTGATGCGGCTCCGCGACCCGTCCGGCGGCGTCATCTCCGTCGAGCGGCTCCATCTGCCGTTCACCCCGACCGAGTTCGCCCGGGCCCGCGCCCTGGTGGAGCTGGACGCCCGGCTCGGCCCGCGGGTGCCCCGTAGCGAGTCCGTCCTCACGCTGCCAGAAGGCAACGAGATCACCGTGCGCCGCGCGGACCGCAGCGACCTCGCCGCCGCCCGCGCGATGCACGACCGCTGCTCCCCCGGCACGCTGAGCCTGCGCTACCACGGCCCCGTCGGCGACGCGGACCGTTACCTGGACCACCTGCTGAGCCCGCGGTTCGGCCGGACCCTGGCCGTCCAGACCGCCTCCGGCAAGCTGGTCGCGCTCGGCCACCTCCTCTGGGACGGCGACGAGACCGAGGTGGCCCTCCTCGTCGAGGACGCCTGGCAGCGCCGGGGCATCGGTGCGGAGCTGCTCCGCCGGCTGGTGCGGCTCGCGGAGGAGGCGGGGTGCGAGAGCGTGTACGCCGTCACCCAGTCCCGTAACACCGGGATGGTCGCGGCGATGCGCGCCCTGGAGCTGCCCCTCGACTACCAGATCGAGGAAGGCACCCTGGTCATCACCGCGCGGCTGACGAGTGCGGCGCAGCCGGCGACCACGACGGACCGGACGGGTGCGACGGCACCGGCTACCGCGCCGGAGCCGGAGCTGTCGACCGGGCCGGACGAGCGGACTGCCCGGCCGACGGAAGGACGTCCCGCTCAGCGGTCCGGGTCCGCGGAACAGGCCCGTCGCTGAGCGCCTGGCACAGGTCGGCCCAGAGGTCCTCGACGTCCTCCAGCCCCACCGACATGCGCAGCAGCCGGTCACCGACCCCGGCCGCCTGCCGGTCGCCCTCATCCACGATGCGGTGGCTGATGGAGGCCGGGTGCTGGATCAGCGAGTCCACGCTGCCCAGGCTGACGGCGGGCGTGATGAGCCGTACGCCGGCGATCACGGCGTGCGGGTCCCCGTACACCTCGAAGGAGACCATCGCGCCACCGATCTCCGGGTAGTGCACCCGGGCGATCCGCGGGTCGGCGGTCAGCCGGCGCGAGAGCTCGGCGGCGGAGGCCGATGCGGCCCGGACGCGTACCGGAAGGGTCGACAGCCCCCGCAGCAGCAGATATCCGGCCAGCGGGTGCAGCACTCCGCCGGTGGCGAACCGCACCTGGCGCAGCGTGGCGGCGAACTCCTCGTCGCAGGCGACGACTCCGCCCATCACGTCGCCGTGGCCGCCGAGGTACTTGGTGGCGCTGTGCAGGACGATCCGGGCGCCGTGTTCGACGGGCCGCTGGAGCACCGGGGTGGCGAAGGTGTTGTCGACGAGCAGCGGCACGGAGCCGCAGGAGTGGGCGACGGCCCGGATGTCGATCTCGGCGAGGGTGGGGTTGGCCGGGGTCTCGACCATGACCAGGCCGGTGTCCGGGCGGATCGCGTCGGCGATGCCCGCCGGGTCGGTCCAGGTCACCTCGGTACCGAGCAGTCCGGCGCCCAGCAGATGGTCGCTGCATCCGTAGAGCGGCCGGACCGCGACGACGTGGCGCAGCCCCAGGCTCGCGCGGGCCAGCAGGACGGCGGTGAGGGCCGCCATGCCGCTGGCGAACGCGACGGCGCTGTCGGTCCCTTCCAGCCGGGCGAGCGCGGTCTCGAAGCGGCCGGTGGTCGGGTTGTCCAGCCGCGCGTAGACGGGCGGGCCGTCCGGCCGGGCGCCGGTGGTGGCGAAGGCGTCGATCCGCTCGGCCTCGCCGCGCGAGTCGTAGGAGGGGTAGGTGGTGGACAGGTCGAGCGGCGGGGCGTGCAGGCCGAGGGAGGCGAGGTCGTCGCGTCCGGCGTGCACGGCTTCGGTGGCCAGCGCCCTGGACGGGGTGGGGGCAGGGGGCGTCATCGAGACTTCGTTGTCCATGACAACAGCCTGAACAGTTACCTGCTCGTAGCGGCAAAAGACCGTGCTACGTTCGCCGTATGGCTGATTCTGTCGCTCTGGATCCGGTGGATCTGCACATTCTGCGGCTGCTGCAGAACGACGCACGGACCACCTACCGGGAGCTGGCGGCCGAGGTGGGCGTGGCGGCCTCGACCTGTCTGGACCGGGTGGCCCGGCTGCGCCGCTCCGGGGTCATCCTCGGTGATCAGCTCCGGCTGGATCCGGCGAAGCTCGGCCGGGGTCTCCAGGCGCTGCTGCTGGTGCAGGTCCGGCCGCACCGCCGCGAGCTGATCGGCCCGTTCGTCGACCGGATCCGGGCCCTGCCGGAGTCCCGGGCGCTCTTCCACCTCACCGGGCCCGACGACTATCTCGTGCAGGTGGCGGTGGCCGATGCGGCGGATCTCCAGCGGCTGGTCCTGGACGAGTTCACCTCGCGCCGGGAGGTGGCCCGGGTGGACACCCGGCTGATCTTCCAGCAGTGGGAGTGCGGGCCGCTGCTGCCGCCCGGCGAACCGGCCCGCGGCTGACCACTCGGCGCACGGCCCGGGGCCGACCACCCGCGATCGGCCCGCGGGCTGACCGCCGGCGAGCGGCCGCTCATGATCGCCTTTCGGACGCGCGCCGCTGAACGGTGGTGACGGGGAGGGGCCCGCCGTTGGAGGATGTCCGCATGTCAGACACTTCGAGCAGCGCGCTGCCCCGTCAGGTCGCCGACGCCTACGTCGACGCCATCATCGAACTCGACCCCATCACGGGCACCCATATGGGCGTCCGTGAAAGCTCGCGCCGCCTGCCCGACTTCTCGCCGGCCGGTCAGGAAGCGGTCGCCGACCTCATCCGCGCCACGCTGCTGAAGCTGGACGACGCGGAGCGGCTGTCGGGTGCCGACAGCGATGAGGAACGCCGGTGCGGACGCCTCCTCCGCGAGCGGCTGACGGCGGAACTCGCCGTGCACGAAGCCGAGGAAGGGCTGCGCGCCGTCTCCAACCTGCACTCCCCCGTCCACAGCATCGTCGAGGTCTTCACCCTCACGCCGACCGGGACGGAGGAGGACTGGGACGCGGTCGCCGAACGGCTGCGCGCGGTCCCGGCCGCCGTCGAGGGGTACCGGTCCTCGCTCGGGCTCGGTCTGGAGCGCAAGCTGTACGGCGGCCCGCGCGCGACGGCCACCTTCGTCGGGCAGCTCACGGAGTGGAGCGGCGGCGGCGCGAGCGCGGGTTTCTTCGCGGAGTTCGTCGCGCCGGCACCGGAGGTGCTCCGCGAGGAGCTGGCCGAGGCCGCCCGGCTCGCCTCCGCCGCCCTCACCGCTCTGCGGGACTGGGTGCGTGACGTCTACGCGCCGGCGATCGAGGGCGCGCCGGACACGGTGGGCCGGGAGCGGTACGCGCGCTGGTCGCGCTACTACAACGGTACGGACCTGGATCTCGACGAGGCGTACGCGTACGGCTGGTCCGAGTACCACCGTCTGCTGGCCGAGATGAAGACCGAGGCCGCGAAGATCCTTCCCGGCGCCGGCCCGTGGGAGGCGCTGGCCCACCTCGATGTGCACGGCAAGCACATCGAAGGGGTCGATGAGGTACGCGAGTGGCTCCAGGGCCTGATGGACGAGGCCATCGAGGCGCTGGACGGCACGCACTTCGACCTGGCCGAGCGGGTCCGGAAGGTGGAGTCGCGCATCGCCCCGCCCGGCGGCGCGGCGGCTCCGTACTACACGGGCCCCTCCGAGGACTTCTCACGCCCCGGCCGCACCTGGCTGCCGACCATGGGCGAGACCCGCTTCCCGGTGTACGACCTGGTCTCGACCTGGTACCACGAGGGTGTTCCCGGCCACCACCTCCAGATCGCGCAGTGGACGCATGTCGCCGACAGCCTCTCCCGCTACCAGGCGTCGGTCGGCATGGTCAGCGCGAACGCCGAAGGGTGGGCGCTGTACGCGGAGCGGCTGATGGACGAGCTGGGCTTCCTGCCCGACCCGGAGCGGCGGCTCGGCTATCTGGACGCGCAGATGATGCGGGCCTGCCGGGTGATCGTGGACATCGGCATGCACCTGGAGCTGGAGATTCCGGCGGACTCGCCGTTCCACCCCGGCGAGCGCTGGACGCCCGCGCTGGCGCAGGAGTTCTTCGGCAACCACAGCGGCCGGCCGGCGGACTTCGTGGAGAGCGAGCTGACCCGCTACCTCTCGATGGCCGGCCAGGCCATCGGCTACAAGCTGGGCGAGCGGGCCTGGCTGCTCGGCCGGGAGAACGCGCGCGCGGCGCACGGCGACGCCTTCGACCTGAAGGCCTGGCACATGGCGGCGCTCTCGCAGGGGTCGCTCGGCCTGGACGATCTGGTGGACGAGCTGTCCAGGCTCTGAACGGCCCTGCTCCGGCCGCCTCGGACCGGTGCCCGTCGCCGCCCACGGTGACGGGCACCGCCCACCGTGACGGGCACCGTCCACCGGACGTCAGCAGCCGCAGTCGGCGGCGTCGATCGGAGCGGTGAGCGGGTCGGCGGCGCGCCGCTCACCGCCCTGCCAGGTCTCGAAGGCGAAGCCCTCGCGCGCCCAGTACTCGAAGCCGCCGAGCATCTCCTTGACCTGGTAGCCGAGTTGGGCGAGCGCGAGGGCGGCACGAGTGGCGCCGTTGCATCCCGGGCCCCAGCAGTACGTGACCACCGGGACGGCCGGGTCCAGCAGCCGCGGAGCCTGCTCGGGGATCAGGGCGGTGGGCAGGTGGACCGCGCCGGGGAGGTGGCCCTGGTCCCAGGAGGCGGTGGAGCGGGAGTCCACGACGACGAATCCGGGATCACCGCCGGCGGCGAGTGCCGAGGCGACGTCGGAGACATCGGCGTGGAAGGCGAGCGAGGCGCCGAAGTAGGCGGCCGCCGCGTCCGGGGAGGCGGGCGGGACGCGGAGGACGGGATGGGCGGCGGGAGCCGTGGTCCGAGATGTCATGATCATGAATCTACGACCGCCGACCGGGACCAGGAAGAGGGATTCCCCGGCACTCCTCTTGATTCGCCGGGGATTTCCCTGTTGTCTCGCAAACGTGACCGACTATTCCCCGGACGCCACCGACTGGCGCATTCTCGATGTCCTCCAGCGCGACGGCCGCGCCACCTTCGCCGAGCTGGCCCGCGCCGTCGCCATGTCTCCCAGCGCCGTGACGGAGAGGGTGCGGCGACTGGAGGAGACCGGCGTGATCAGCGGTTACGCGGCGGTGGTCGACGCCGAGCGGCTCGGGCTGCCGATCCTCGCCCTCGTCCGGCTGCGCTATCCGAACGGGAACTACAAGCCGTTCCACGACCTCCTGGAGACCACGCCGCAGATCGTGGAGGCCCACCATGTCACCGGTGACGACTGCTTCGTCCTCAAGGTGACGGCCCGGTCGATGCGGCACCTGGAGGAGGTGACCGGCCGGATCGGGGCGCTCGGTTCGGTCACCACCAGCGTCGTCTACTCCTCGCCGCTCCCCCGTCGCGCGATCGGCCGCTGACGGCTCCCGGCCACGGAGGGCGCCGGGTGGTGCCGTACTGTCCACGGTTTGACCGCTCCCCGACCAAGGCCGGTAGATGAGACAGAGAATGAGCCGCTTCGCGGTGCTGTGTTCCGTTCTGTTCACGATGATGGCGCTGTCCGCCGTGCCCTCACATGCGGCGGACGCGCGCCCGGTGCCCGTCACCGCCGGCGACAAGTACGCGCTGAGGTCTGTGAGCAACGGGCTCTATGTGTCGGTGGAAGTCAACACCGGCGGCGCCCGGCAGGCCATGCTCCGCGCTCGTACGGCCGCCTCCTCCCACAGCGCCCTGGGCTCCTGGGAGAAGTTCACGCTGCACACCACCGACAAGGGGTGGACCACCACACTGCGTTCGGAAGCGAACGGAAACTACGTCACGACCGAGCGGAACTACACCGGCGGCCACGAGAATCTGCTCCGGGCCCGCGCGGCGACCGCCGGTGAATGGGAGAAACTCCAGCTGGAGAAGCAGACGGACAACACGTACGCCCTCAAGGTCTGGACGGACGACGGCTACAAGTACGTGACCGCCGAGGTTCAGGACGCCGGGACCGACAACGGGCTGCTGCGGGCGCGGGGGGACTCGGTGGGCTCGTGGCAGAAGTTCGAGCTCGTCTTCCTGGGCGAGGGGAACGCGAGTGACGAGGGCGGGCGCCCCACTCCCGTGTCCCCCGCACCGGCGACGGACTTCCGGGTGATGTCGTGGAACGTCTGCGCCAACAACAACAGCAAGTGCGGCAACAACCGGGTGGAAGGCCCCTCCCTGGGCGCCCAGGTCACCGCCCGGATGGGTGATCAGGCGACGGAGTACCGTGCCGTGTTCCTCCAGGAGCTGTGCGAGTCGCACGCCAAGGAGATCGAGAGGGCCCTGGAGACCAGCACGGGCACCGGATGGGACGTGCGCTTCGCCCCCGTCAAGTACACCGTCGACGGATCGTCGGTGAAGGCCGCCAAGACGTGCGACAGGTCCGGATCCGCCACGGCCGGCTGGAAGGACCGGGGCGCCTACGGCATCGCCCTGGCCCTGCCCGACTCGAACGTCTGGTACACCTCGTACGACCTGCCTTCTCCGCAGAACGGCACCATCGACGGCACCTGGGTGCGTAGGGAACAGCGGACCGCCCTGTGCGCCGTTCTCCCGGCCCAGGCCGTGCAGTTCTGCACATCCCACTTCAGCGCCGGCATCACCGAGGACGACCCCGAGCCCGGGACGAAGCGCAAGGAACAGGCCGCGAAGCTCCAGGAGATCGTCCACGCGTACACGCCGACCGGCTACCGGACCGTCTACGGCGGCGACTTCAACGTCGTCCCGCCGGACGACGTATCGCTTGACAAGGCCAAGGACGCCTTGTCGTCCGCCTATGCGGCGGACACGGAGTGCGACGAGGGACGCTGGAGCGCGCGGCCGCGTGACGGCCGGGCCACGAAACCCCTGGACAACCGCGACATCAAGATCGACTACCTGTTCGCCCCGCCCTCCGCGGCCGTCGAGTCGTGCGACGTGCCGGCCGACGCGGGACGGTCGGACCACTACCCGGTCAAGGCGCGCTTCCGCTTCTGAGAGCAGGGGTCCGGGCCGGTCGGAACCGGTCCGGACCCCTGGCCGCACGGATGAGCCCCTGCCCCGTCGGAGCGGTCCTGAGCGGCTCACAGCCGGTGTCGGACCCTCGATCCCTGGCGTTCCTTGACCACTTCGAGCCGGGCCGGAATGCGGCGGCGCAGATCGGCCACGTGGCTGACGATCCCGACGCTGCGGTCCCGCTCGCGCAAGGAGTCCAGCACGTCGAGCACCTCGTCGAGGGTCTGGTCGTCCAGGCTGCCGAAGCCCTCGTCGATGAAGAGCGTGTCCAGGCGTACGCCGCCGGCCTCCTCGGTGACGACATCGGCGAGGCCGAGCGCCAGGGCCAGCGAGGCGAAGAAGGTCTCGCCGCCGGAGAGCGTCGCGGTGTCCCGTTCGCTGCCGGTCCAGGCGTCCACGACATGGAGGCCGAGCCCGGCCCGGCGGCCGCCCGTGCGCGCGTCGGAGTGGACCAGGGTGTAGCGGCCGGAGGACATCCGCCGCAGCCGGGCGGTGGCCGCGGCCGCCACCTGTTCGAGGCGGGCGGCGAGCACGTACGCCTCCAGGCGCATCTTGCGCTCGTTGTCGGCCGAGGTGCCCGCGGTGAGGCCGGCGAGCCGGGCGACCCGCTCGTACTCCTGGCGCACCGGTCCCAGCCGCCGGACCTCCTCGGCGGCCTCTCCGGAGAGCCGGTCGAGTTCGGCGCACCGGTCGCGGGCGGCGGCGAAGGCCGAGGAGGCTTCGCGCAGCAGCCATTCCGCCGTCCGGTGGGCACTCTCGGCCGCCTCCGGCCGAGCGGCCGGGCGCTCGGCGGCGGCGCGCGCGTCCTGTTCGGTGCGCCGGTCGGCGACCGCCGCCGCCTCCGCCTGCCAGGCATCGATACGGTGCTGGAGTTCGCGCTGCGCGGCGGCGTCGAGGAGCGTCGCGGCAGCGGCCCGCGGCGTGTCGAACCCGGCCTTGAAGGCCGCGTCGGAGAGCCGGTCGTCGGCCTCCTTCCGGCGCTGGGCCGCGTCCTGTTCGGCGCGTACGGCCTCGGCGGCGTCGGCGAGGAGCGCGACGCGGCGGGTCAGCCGGTCCGCGTGCGCGGCCACGGACGCCGACTCGCCCCGGGCGGCGGAGATCTGCTCCGCCAGGCGGGCCTGGTCGCGGTCGAGCGCCTCGCGCGCCGCGGTACGGGCGGAGATCCTGCCGTGCGCCTCCTGTCGCTGCGCGAGGCGCTCGGCGTGCTCGCGCTCGGCTGCGGTGAGCGCTTCACGTGCGGCGTGCGTGTCTGCGGCGAGGCGGTGGGCCTCGGTGTGCTCGGCGGTCAACCGGTCTACGAGGGAACGCAGTTCGGCCACGGCAGGGGATGCGGATGCGTCGTCCCCGCGGGCCTCCGTCTCCGCCGTCGCATGGCGTTCGCGCACGAGGCCGAGCTGCTGTTCCGCATGGGCGCGGGCCTCCTCCGCGGATCGCTGGACGGTGAGGGCCTTCTCCTCCGCGTCCCGGTCGACATGGCCGTCACCGGGGCTGGCGGGGTCCGGGTGTTCGGCCGAGCCGCAGACCGTGCAGGCTTCGCCCGTGACGAGCTCCGCGGCCAGCTCCGCCGCGATGCCGCGCAGCCGGCGCTCACGCACATCGAGCCAGAACGTCCGGGCGTCCAGCGCCTGTTCCCGTGCGGCGGTGAGCCGCTCCTCGGCCTGCTGTACGTCGGTGGCGAGCGTGTCACGGCGGTGCGCCGCGTCCAGGCGGCGGCGGGCCGGGGCCAGTTGTCCGGCGAGCTGTTCAGCGCGGGTGGCGGCTTCCTGCGAGGCGTCGGCGCGCTCCTTGAGCCTCGTACGGGTGGTGTCCCAGTCGGCGAGCCACGCGTCCGCCTCGCGGATCGACTCGTCGTCGGCCCGCGCCTCCCGGTTCAGCCGGACGCGTTCCTCGTCGATCCTCGCGCTGCGCTCCTCGGCTTCGCGCGCCGCGTCGAGTGCGTACAGCTCCTGCTGGAACTTCCGCTCCAACTGGGTCAGTTGGTCGGCTCCCGCACCGGTCAGCTCGGCGGGCAGCAGCCTCCTGGTCCGGTCGAGTGCCTCGCTCGCCACCCGGTAGGTCCGCTCGGCCTCCTCGCGCAGCTCCAGCGCCGGTGCGACCCGGTCCGCCTGACGGGCGCGCTCCAACTGCTCCCGGCAGCGGTCGTGTTCGGGGCGGCGCACCTCCAGATCCTCGGCGCGGCGCAGGGTTTCCGCGTACCGCCGCTGAAGGCGGTCCCGGTCACGCTCGGCCTCCAGGGCCCGGACGGCGGCCAGTTGGCGGCCCTCGGCGGCCGCGACCACCGCACCGGCGATGTCGAAGTGCTCCCGGGCGGCGCTGCGGGCGATCGCAGCCCACTCCAGGACCGCTTCGGCCAGGCCCGGTTCGCCCGCCCGCACGGTCGGCGCGGCCTCTTCCGCCGCCGCCGGGCCGCCCGCCTGGGCGATGCGCTGGGCGAGGGCGAGGATCTGTTCGTCGCCGGACTTCACGCGGGCCTCGGCCGCCCGGCGCAGTTCGGCGAGGCGTTCCTCGACGGCGGCGAAGCGCCGGGTGTCGAAGAGCTTGCCGAGGAGCTTGCCGCGGGCCTCGGCGTCGGAGCGCAGGAAGCGGGCGAAGTCGCCCTGCGGCAACAGCACGACCTGGCAGAACTGGTCCCGGCTCATGCCGATCAGCTGGGCCAGCTCCTCACCGATCTCCTGGTGCGACTTGCTGAGGGCCCGCCAGGCCCCTTCGGGGGCACGCTCGCGCAGCCGGCTCTGCGCCTTCTCCTGCGTGAACCCGCCGCCGCGCTTCTTGGGGCGCGGCTGGGCGGGGCTGCGGGTGATCTCGAGGCGTCGGCCGCCGACCGTCAGCTCCAGCTGGACCTCGGTCGGCAGGTCGACGGCTGCGTGGTCGCTGCGGAGGGTGGCGCCGGGGCTCTGCCGGGCGCCGGGGACGGCTCCGTACAGCGCGTAGCAGACGGCGTCCAGGACGGAGGTCTTCCCGGCGCCGGTCGGTCCGTGGAGGAGGAAGAGACCGGCGGAGGAGAGCGCGTCGAAGTCGACTTCCTGGGTGGCGCCGAAGGGGCCGAAGGCGGTGAGGGTGAGGCGGTGCAGTCTCATCGGGACACCTCGCGCACGCTCTCGTCGACCCGTACGTCGTCGAACGCGGCCCGCAGCAAGGTGCGTTCGGGGTCGCTGGGTCCGCTGCCGCCGCGTACATGGGCCACGAAGTCCTCGGCGATCTGGTGGTCGTCGCGGCCCTGGAGGCGCTGGGCGTAGGAGGCGAGCGGGTCCTCGGGGGGCCGCTCGGGGTCGAAGACGAGGCTGAGGGTGTGCGGGAAGCGGGCGGCGAGGCGGGCCATGGGGTCGGCGGGGCGGACGGGGTCGGTGAGGGTGGCTTCGACCCAGGCATGCTCGTGGCGGTCGAGCGCCGGATCCTCCAGGAGGGTGTCCAGTCGGCCGCGGAGGCGGGCGAGAGGCCGCTCGACCGGGCAGTCGATCCGCTCCTCTGCGGCGATGGCGCCGCTGCCGTCGAGCTCGATCAGCCACGTGGTCTTGCGGTGGTCGGCCTCGGAGAAGGAGTAGGCGAGCGGCGAGCCGGAGTAGCGGACGCGGCTCGTGACGCGCTGGGAGCCGTGGAGGTGGCCGAGGGCCACGTAGTCGACGCCGTCGAAGACCCCGGCCGGGACGGCGGCGACCCCGCCGACCGTGATGTCGCGTTCGCTGTCGCTGGGTTCGCCGCCCGCCACGAAGGCGTGCGCGAGGACGACGGAGCGGGTTCCGGCGGGACGGGCGGCGAGGTCGGCGCGGACCCGGTCCATGGCGGCGGTGAGGACCGCCTCGTGACCGGCCTTGGCGGCGCGGAGGGTGTCCTTGACCAGGGCCGGTTCCAGGTACGGGAGGCCGTACAGGGCGACATCTCCGTGGTCGTCGGTGAGGACGACGGGGGTGGCGCAGCCTTCGGGGTCCGTACGGAGGTGGATCCCGGAGCGTTCGAAGAGGCCGGAGCCGACGCCGAGCCGGCGGGCCGAGTCGTGGTTCCCGGAGATCATGACGGTCGGGACGCCGGCCGCGGCGAGCCGGTGCAGCGCGCGGTCGAACAGCTCGACGGCGGTGAGCGGCGGGACGGCCCGGTCGTAGACGTCACCGGAGACCAGGACCACGTCCACCTCCCGCTCACGCACCGTGGCCACCAGATGGTCCAGGAAGGCGGCCTGGGCGTCGAGCAGGGGGACGCGGTGGAAGGACCGGCCCAGGTGCCAGTCCGAGGTGTGCAGCATCCTCACGCGATCGCTCCACCGGCGGTGCGGGGCGTGCGCCGCGTCTGCCGGAGCGCTCCCTGTCGCGTGCGCCGTGTGTACCTGGCTCCGCGCCCTGTGCGCTGCATGTACGTCGTCCTCCACCCCGTGGGCCGCGCCGGGCGGCCCGTGATCCCGCGACCGGCACGGACCACGCTAACGCCGCCGGCCCGCCGATCCCGCATCGATCAAGAATTCGCCGCCCGTGGGACGGGGCTCACTCCCTGGCGGGCCCCTCACACGTCCCCGTACGCCTCGCCGCCCAGTTCCAGGGTGGCCGTGCCCGCGGTCGCGTCGGCCAGCCAGGCGGTGAAGGCGGCGACATCGGCGTCGGGCAGCCCGATCTCGATGGTCACGGCCTCCGCGTACCGCACCTCGCGCACGTCCCGGCCGGTGGCCCGCAGGTCGTTCTCCAGCTTGCCCGCCCGCTGGTGGTCGACGCGGACGGTCGCCAGCCGGAAGCGCTGCCGGGTGATCGTGCCGAGTGCGTCGAGCGCCTCGCCGACCACTCCGCCGTACGCGCGGATCAGTCCGCCGGCCCCGAGCTTGACCCCGCCGTAGTAGCGGGTGACGACCGCCGCGACGTACCGCACCTCGCGGCGCGTCAGCATCTGGAGCATCGGGAGGCCCGCGGTGCCGCCGGGCTCGCCGTCGTCGCCGGCCTTCTGCACGGAGGCGTCGGCGCCGATCACGTACGCGAAGCAGTTGTGGGAGGCGGTCGGGTGCTCCTTGCGGACGCGTGCGACGAACTCCTGCGCCTCCTGTTCGGTGGCGGCGGGGGCGAGGGAGCAGAGGAAACGCGATCGGTTGATCTCGCTCTCGTGCACACCCACGCGGGCGACGGTCCGGTACTGCTCCTGCATCCGTCCACCCTATGCGCCGCGACGGCAGCGGGTTCCGGCGGGAATGACGGGGCCCGGACCGGCGGTTGTCCCGGCATGGACAACGAGACAGAGACGATCCGGCGGATTCTCCAGGACACGGGGGACACCTGGGCGGTGGTGGGCCTCTCCGACAACCGCTCCCGGGCCGCCTACGGCGTGGCGCAGGTCCTCCAGCGCTTCGGCAAGCGGGTGGTGCCGGTGCACCCGAAGGCCGAGACGGTGCACGGGGAGCAGGGGTACGCCTCGCTGGCGGAGATCCCGTTCCCGGTGGACGTGGTGGACGTGTTCGTCAACAGCGAGCTGGCGGGCGGGGTCGCTGACGAGGCGGTGGCGGTCGGGGCGAAGGCGGTGTGGTTCCAGCTCGGCGTGGTGGACGCGGAGGCGTACGAGCGGACGCGGGCGGCAGGGCTGGACATGGTGATGGACCGGTGCCCGGCGATCGAGATTCCGCGGCTGGGGTGAGGGTGTGCGGGCCGTCCGGCGTGGGGAGGGATCCCGGCCGTGAGCGATCCTCCCGACGGTGAGCGGCTGGCCGCCGCACTGACCGCGCTGACCGCACTGACCGCGCTGGGCGTGCGCCCCGGCGACGTCCTGCTGGTGCATGCCTCGCTGCGGTCGGTGGGTCCGGTGGCCGGCGGGGCCGATGCCGTGCTGGCGGCTCTGCGCCGGGCGGTGGGACGGGAGGGGACCGTGGTGGTCCCGTCGTTCACGCCGGAGAACTCGGACACCTCGCCGCACTACCGCGCCCGGATCCGAGGCCTGGACGCCGCCGCGCGCGAGGCCGTCCGCTCGTCCATGGAACCGTTCGACCCGGCACTGACACCCGCACCGTCGATGGGCGCGCTGGCCGAGACCGTACGGACGGCGTCGGGGGCGCGGCGCAGCGGCCATCCGCAGACCTCCTTCGCCGCGATCGGCCCGGCGGCCGGAACACTGCTCGCCGGGCACCGGCAGGACTGCCACCTCGGCGAGGACTCTCCGCTCGCCCGGCTGTACGAGGCCGATGCCAGGATCCTCCTGCTAGGCACCGGCTACGCCACCTGCACCGCCTTCCATCTCGCCGAGTACCGCAGACCCGGTCCTCCGCGCCGCCGCTACCGCTGTGTGGTGGCTCCGAGGGGTGTGCGGCAGTGGTGGGAGTACGAGGACGTCGCCCTGGACGACAGCGACTTCGGGGCCTTGGGCGCCGCGTTCGAGGAGGCCGCCGGCCCCGGTGACGTGACGACGGCCCTGCTCGGATCCGCACCGTGCAGGCTGCTGCGGCTGCGGGCCGCCGTCGACTTCGCCACGGGGTGGCTCACGGAGCACCGGCGGCCCGGCGGCTGAGCAATCGAACGCGCGCTCTGTCGCGCGCCCTTCGGAGTTCCGAGGCTGCCATGGCGGAGGTCCGGCACATCCATGTGCGGTCACGGGCCACGGACCGGGTGGGCGACACCCATGAGCGCATCATCGACGTGCTGAAGGGCGCCGGCCGGTCGGCTGGACGCGTCGGCCCGTCCCCTATTGCGACGGTCGTGACGCCGGCCCCCCAGCCCCTCCACGACGACCGCACCCGGCGGGGCCCGCGAGCGCTTCGCCCCGGCGGGCCGTCGAGCCTGGGACCACCGTCAGCGGGTGTCGGGCTCCTGCTCCGGCTTCAGCTCGGCCAGCGCGAGCAGCTGCTCCGGAGTGACGCCCTTCGGGATCGGCACGGGCGCCGGCGTGCGCAGGGGCGGCTGCCAGCCCTTCTCCGGGTCCCAGCTCCGTACGACACGGGCCGGTGCGCCCGCGACCACCGCGTGGTCCGGCACCTCACCTCGTACGACCGCGCCTGCCGCCACCACCACATTGCGGCCGATCCTGGCGCCCGGCAGGATCACCGCGCCCGTGCCGATCCAGCAGCCGGGGCCGATCTCCACCGGCTCCATCCGGGGCCACTGCTTGCCCACGGGCTCGTGCGGGTCGTCGTAGCTGTGGTTGGTCGAGGTGATGTAGACGTACGGACCGCAGTACGTGTCGGAGCCGATGGTCACCGTCGTGTCGGCGATCACATGGCTGCCGCGCCCCAGCACCACGCCGTCGCCGAGCGTGAGGATCGGGTCGGGCCCCAGGTCCAGGTCCGGCATCATCCCGGCCGTGAGGGTCACCTGCTCGCCGATGATGCAGTGCCCGCCGAGCTCGATCCACCGCTCCCCGAAGACCGTGCCCTGCGGAAAGGCGAGCCGCGTCCCCCCACCGATCGCGCCGAAGCGCAGCCGGCCCGGGTGCTCGGCGGTGACGGCCCCCGCCTCCCGCGCCCACTCCCAGCCGCGGTGGACCAGCCAGGAGGCGGCGCGGCGGCGTCGGCGGGCGAGGAAGGAGAACGTGTTTCGGTTCTTCGGCACGGGCTCACGGTAGTCGGCACCGCGGGCGGCGATCCGCGCGGTGACCTGTGATGTTCGCCCTACCCACCGGCGTACGCGGCGAGCCGTCGCCTACCGTGTGAGGCGGCCCGATCCCGATCGAAGGCCCAAGCGCATCAGCACACCGGACCACCGAGGAGCAGGCCATGGCGGAGCAGGCGTTGATCACGGGCATGGGCGGCAAGGAGCCGGACATCGACGCGGACGCGTTCGTCGCCCCCACCTCCGTGGTGATCGGAGAGGTGACGCTGGCCGCCGGTTCCAGCGTCTGGTACCAGGCGGTCCTGCGCGCCGACTGCGGGCCGATCACGCTCGGCCCGGACAGCAACATCCAGGACAATTGCAGCGTGCACGCCGACCCCGGCTTCCCGCTGACCGTGGGCGCGCGGGTCTCGGTCGGCCACAACGCGGTGCTGCACGGCTGTGTCATCGAGGACGACGTGCTGGTGGGGATGGGCGCCACGGTGCTCAACGGCGCGCACATCGGCGCCGGGTCGCTGATCGCCGCGCAGGCGCTCGTACCGCAGGGGATGCGGGTCCCGCCGGGGTCGCTGGTCGCGGGCGTGCCCGCCAAGGTGAAGCGGCCGCTGACGGCGGAGGAGCTGGAGGGCATCCGGTTCAACGCGGCCGGTTACGTGGAGCTGGCCAAGGCCCACCGCGCGGCGCACGAGGGCTGAGCCCCACCCGGACGCGTACATCCGGACCCGTACATACCGAAGCCGCCGCACCCTCCCCGACCGGAGGGGCGGCGGCCCCGGGAACGTGCGCCCGCGGGCGTCAGCTGTTGGGGCGCAGAGTCCAGACGACGGTCATCTCGCCGGTGACCGCGCCGTCCGCGCGCCGGATCTCGATGGCGACCGGGAACTCGGGGCGCTGTCCGGCATCCAGCTCGGCCACCACGTCGGCGATCGGGCGGCCGAGGGTGGCGGTCGCGGTGACCTCGCCCATGGCCAGCTTCTTGTAGCCGATCTCGGCCTTGACGGCGAGCGGTACGGCCCGGCTCATCTGGTCGCCGAAGGCGGCGATGACGATGGCGCCGCTGGCGGACTCGGCGAGCGTGAACATCGCTCCGGCGTGCGGCCCGCCGACGTGGTTGTGGTACTCCGCCTGGTCGGGGAGCCGGACGACGGCGCGCTCGGGGGTCGTCTCCAGGAATTCGAGGTTGAGGGTCCGGGCCATCGGAACCGTCGCGACGAGCATCTCGCCGACGGTCATCTGTTCAGCGCTCATGGACCGAAGGTTACTCATGAGTAGGGATGTTTGACCATCCCCTGGGCCCGGTCCGGACCTACCGCTGTTACGGCACCGGGACAGCACTGGGACAGGGGTGCCCGTAGCAGCGCACACGACACCCATCTATGGTTACCAGCCATGTGGCCAGGACAGCAGCCGCCCGGGGGCGAGCAGAACCCGCAGGACCCGAACCAGAGCCCGTACCAGCAGCCGGGGTACCAGCAGCCGAATCCCTATCAGCAACCGGGATATCCGCAGCAGGGCCAGCCCGGCCAGCAGCCGGGCCAGTCCGGCGCGCCCGGATACCCGCCGGGCCAGCCCGGTCAGCAGGGCCAGCCCGGCTACGGTCAGCCGGGGTACGGACAGCAGCCCGGGTACGGACAGCCCGGTTACGGGCAGCCCAATCCGTACCAGCAGCCGACCGTCCCGCAGTACGCGGTGCCGGGTCCGCCCGGCGGGCCCAAGCCGGGCGGTGACAAGAAGAAGACGACCGTCATCGCCATCGTCGCGGCGACCGCCGTCGTCGTGGCCGCCGTCGTCACCGGCGTCGTCCTGCTGAATGACGACGACGACAACGGATCAACCGTCGCCGACGACAAGAAGTCCGCCTCCCCGAGCGCGAAGCCGAGCGTCTCGGAGGACACGAGCTCCGCGCCGGTGGAGAACCCGCGCGGTTCAGAGGGCGATCCCAAGCCGCTCATCCCGGGCTGGAAGGTCGTCACCAACCCCAAGTGGGGCACGCAGTTCGACGTACCCGGTGACTGGGAGGTCTCCAGCTCGGGTACGTTCGCCGGCTTCGAGGACGCCAAGAACCCGACCGGCAAGCCCGTCGCCGGCTTCTCGGCGCCCGCGTACTACAAGAGCAAGTGGTGCGTCGACGACTCCGACAAGGACGGCAACGACGAGGAGACCGAGCTGGCCGGCGTCGGCACGAAGGGCGCACGCGGGGCGAAGAACTCCGACGAGGCGGCGCGCGCAGAGGCGGGGACCTGGGTGTGGGCGGCCTATGGGCAGAGCGACTCGAAGGACAAGGTCAAGATCGCCCCGGCCAAGCCGTTCACCACGAAGTCGGGGCTCTCCGGCAGCGTCGTGACCGCCACGGCGACCGGTCTGGCCAAGAAGGAGAAGTGCGACACCGACGGCAAGTCGATCGCCTTCTCGTTCAAGAACGGCAACGACGAGTTCTCGACCTGGGTCCTCTACGGTCCCAAGGGCGTCGAGGGCGAGCTGCCGGAGACCACCATCCAGCAGATCCTGAGCACGGTCCGCCTCTCCGCCGAGAAGCCGACCGGCTGACGCGACCGACACGGCTGACATCTGCCCTCCGGCCCGGGAACGCTGTCCCCCGGGCCGGAGGGCACCGTACTGCTCAGCCGATGCTGAACGCCCCGTCCGGCGGTTCCGGTGAGGCGACGGCGTCCGCGTCCACCACCGGGCGCGCTCCGCCGATCAGCCGGACCAGCGCCGAGCCGTCGGTGACCCGGGCCGGAAACGCGTCGGCGGCGCAGCGGCGGATGAGCGGTGCCGTGTCGATCGGGGTGTGCGAGGCGAGCAGGACGACGTTGCCGAAGCGCCGTCCGCGCAGCACCGCCGGTTCGCCGATCAGCGCGAGCTCGGCGAAGGCTGCCGAGAAGTTGGCGAGTTGGGTACGGAGGAACGCGAAGGGCGCGCTGTCCGCCAGGTTGGCGGCGTAGATCCCTTCGGGCCGCAGCGCCCGCGCGGCGGCCCGCGCGTACTCCACCGACGTGAGGTGGGCCGGGACGCGCGATCCGCCGAAGACGTCCGCGACGATCACATCGGCGGACGCGGGCGGTGCGGCCTCCAGCCGGACCCGGGCGTCGGCGGCGTGCACGGTGATGTCGCTGCCGCCGGGCAGCGGCAGGTGCTCCCGGACCATCCGCAGCAGCTCCCGGTCCGCCTCGACGACGTCCTGCCGCGAGCCGGGCCGGGTGGCGGCGGCGTACCGGGGCAGGGTCAGCGCGCCGCCGCCGAGGTGGAGGACGTCCAGCGGGGAGCCCTCGGGCGCGGCGCAGTCCAGGACATGCGCGAGGCGCCGTACGTACTCGAACTCCAGGTACGTCGGGTCGTCCAGGTCCACGTAGGACTGCGGGGCCTCGTCGACCGTGAGCAGCCAGGCCCGGTCGCGGTCCACATCGGGCAGCAGCCGGGCGGTGCCGCAGTCGGTGTCGCGGATGACGGGTATCGGCTCGTTCACCTCTCCATTGTCGCGCGGCCCGCCACCCCTGAGGTCCAGAGGTGACGGGCCGCGCGAGCCCTCAGAGCAGGCCGGTGACCGTGCCGGCGCCGACCGTGCGGCCGCCCTCGCGGATCGCGAAGCCGAGGCCGGACTCCAGCGGGACGTCACGGCCGAGCTCCACGGTCATGGTGACCGTGTCGCCGGGGCGCGCGACAGCGCTCCCGCCGAGGTCGACGTCGCCGACGACGTCCGCCGTACGGATGTAGAACTGCGGCCGGTAGCCGGTGGCGACCGGGGTCGACCGGCCGCCCTCCTTCGTCGACAGCACGTACACCTGCGCGGTGAACCGGCGGCTCGGCACCACGCTGCCCGGCGCGGCCACGACATGGCCGCGGCGGACCCGGTCGCGCTCCACGCCGCGCAGGAGCAGCGCCACGTTGTCGCCGGCCTCGGCGGACTCCATCGGCTTGCCGAAGGTCTCCAGGCCGGTGACGACCGTCTCGATCTCCGCGCCGAGCACCGCGACCTTGTCCCCGACCCGGACGGTGCCGCGCTCCACGGCACCGGTGACGACCGTGCCGCGGCCGGTGATGGTCAGGACGTTCTCCACGGAGAGCAGGAACGGCGCGTCGGTGTAGCGCACCGGCATGGGTACGTACGTGTCCACGGCGTCCAGCAGCCCTTCGATCGCCGCCGTCCACCGCGGGTCGCCCTCCAGCGCCTTGAGCCCGGAGACCCGGACCACGGGGACGGTGTCGCCGCCGTACCCGTGCGCGGAGAGCAGCTCGCGGACCTCCAGCTCGACCAGGTCGGTCAGCTCGGGGTCGCCCGCGTCGGCCTTGTTGAGGGCGACGACGATGTGGTCGACGCCGACCTGACGGGCCAGCAGGACGTGCTCGGCGGTCTGCGGCATGATCCCGTCGAGCGCGGAGACGACGAGGATCGCCCCGTCGAGCTGCGCCGCGCCCGTGACCATGTTCTTGATGTAGTCCGCGTGTCCGGGCATGTCGACGTGCGCGTAGTGGCGGGTGTCGGTCTCGTACTCGACGTGCGCGATGTTGATGGTGATGCCGCGCTGGGCCTCCTCGGGGGCCCGGTCGATCCGGTCGAAGGAGACGTAGGAGGTGGAGCTGGAGGCGCGCTCGCTGAGGACCTTGGTGATGGCGGCGGTGAGGGTGGTCTTGCCGTGGTCGACGTGGCCCATGGTGCCGATGTTGAGGTGCGGCTTGGTGCGCACGTAAGCCGTCTTGGACATGGCTCGTTCCTTTGAGAACTCGAAGCCGAAGAGCCTCGAAGCTGAGAAGGGAGAAGACCCCAGGGCCCCGCCGACCCTCCCCTTGCGGGGTCCGCCGGACTGTCGGGGGAGGGTCAGCTTCGGGCGCCGCCGATGGGCGCTGCGGCAGCGGTGAAGGCTGCGTCGAGGGCTGAGGTGGCGGCTGCGGCCATGTCGTTCACGGCAGCCTTCGGCGCGTCCGCGACTGCGGACGGCGCTGCGAGGAAGGCGTACCGGAACATGCCTCCGATCATCGCGGGGCGCGGCGGTGGTGTCGAACGGTTTTCCGTCCGCCGCTCAGAGGTTCTTGAGCGCCTCACGCACCGAGAGCGGTGACAGCCGGTCCCGGGCGCCGTCGACGAAGTCGCGTACGGCGGCGGGGTCGGTCTTCGCGTACTCCCGCAGCGCCCAGCCGATGGCCTTGCGGATGAAGAAGTCCGGGTGGTCCGCGCGGCGGAGGCAGTAGCCGAAGAGCCGGTCGGTGTCGGTGGCGTCCTTGTAGCGGAGCTGGTGCAGCAGGGCGGTCCGGGCGACCCACAGGTTGTCGTCGCCGATCCAGCGGTCCATCGCGCGAGCGAGCGCCGGGTCGGCGGTGACCAGCGGCCCGGCGACGTGCGCGGCGAGCAGATCGACCGTGTCCCACCAGGCGTCTGCGGTGACGAGGTGGTGCAGGACGGGCAGGAAGCCGGAGGAGCAGGAGGAGACGTGCCGGCGGAGGTAGTCGACGGCGAAGTACCGGTACTCCCGCTCCGGCAGCTCCCAGCAGCGCAGCGCGATCGCCGTGCAGTCCGGCTCGTCCGGCCGCCCGATGCCCGCCAGTACGGCCTTCGACAGGGCCCGGCGGCGCGGGGTCGGAATCCCGAGGAACGGCGCGATGTGCTTCATGTACGCGGCGGCGCCCTCGGCCCGTCCGGCGTCGGCGGCCGGGGCGTACAGCTCGGTCAGCCGGGCGAGGACGGTGTCGGCGAGCGGGCTGTCCGGCACGGCGGGCGCGTGCACCACGGCATCGGGAAGCGGGCCGCCAGGTGCGGCGGACGCGTGCACCACGGCATCGGGAAGCGGGCCGTCAGGTGCGGCGGGTTGGGGGGCTGCTGCGGGGTCCACGCGACGCACATTACGGCGATCAGACACCGCTTTCGGTTACTCTCCCCGAATGTTCGACCCTGTCCGCACCACCCAACCCACCGGTGCCACGGCCCTTCGTCGTTCGAAGGGGCTGCTCTCCCCCTGGTCCCGGTTCTCGCTGCTCGTCGCCGTGCTGCTCGGCGCCGCTTCGACGATGCTGCTGTTCGAGCCACAGAGACTGCTGGCGTCGGGGTGGCCGGAGCAGCTGACCGGCGGCGGTGCGGCGATGCTGTTCGGGCTCGCGTACGGGGCGCTGACCGTGGCGTTCGTGCCGCGTCCGCTCCTCAACCTCGCGGCGGGGGCGCTGTTCGGCGCGCAGTTGGGCCTCGCGGCGGCCTTGGCGGGCACGGTGCTCGGTGCGGGCGTCTCGTTCCTGCTGGGCCGGGTGCTGGGCCAGGACGCGCTCCGCACGCTGCTGCGCGGGAAGGTGCTCACCGCCGCCGACGGGGTGCTGAGCCGGCACGGCTTCCGCTCGGTGCTGGCGCTCCGCCTCTTCCCGGGCATCCCGTTCGCCGCCGCCAACTACTGCGCGGCCACCTCACGCATGGGGTACCCGCCCTTCCTCCTGGCCACCGGGCTCGGCTCCATCCCGAACACGGCGGCGTACGTCATAGCGGGCAGCGAGGCCGCCTCGCCGACCTCGCCCCTCTTCCTGGCGGCGATGGGGTTCATCGTGGTGTCCGGTCTCGGCGGCGCGCTGGTGGCCTGGCGCAAGCGCCACCGGCTCGGCCGGGACACGCCGGACAACTGAGCGTACGGCGGCACGTGGATGACCCCTGCGGTCATCCTGGCGTTCACCTCCAGGCGATACGCTTCCCGCGACCTCGATGTCCGCGATGTCCGCGGCCGCACTCCGTAGTCAGCAATCCGTAGTCCGCACTCAGTACGCCGCACTCTGCCGACGGGCCCAGTCGTCCCTGGCCGATGCACGATCATTTCCGGGATGGCCGAAGCCCCATGAGCTGGTTCGAATCATTCGTCCTGGGACTCGTTCAGGGACTGACCGAGTTCCTGCCGATCTCCTCCAGCGCCCATCTGCGGCTGACCGCCGCGTTCGCCGGCTGGCACGACCCAGGGGCGGCCTTCACCGCGATCAGCCAGATCGGCACGGAGGCGGCGGTGCTGATCTACTTCCGCAAGGACATCGCGCGGATCCTCTCGGCCTGGTTCCGCTCGCTGACGGACAAGGAGATGCGCAGCGATCACGACGCCCAGGTGGGCTGGCTGGTCATCGTGGGCTCGCTCCCCATCGGCGTGCTCGGCATCACGCTGAAGGACCAGATCGAGGGCCCCTTCCGCGACCTGCGGCTGATCGCGACGACGCTGATCGTCATGGGCATCGTCCTCGGCATCGCCGACCGGCTGGCCGCCCGCGACGAGGACGGCGGCAAGCACCGCGCGGTGAAGGAGCGCAAGACGCTCAAGGACCTCGGCATCCGGGACGGCCTCGTCTACGGGTTCTGCCAGGCGATGGCGCTGATCCCCGGCGTCTCCCGCTCGGGCGCGACCATCAGCGGTGGCCTGCTGATGGGCTACACCCGCGAGTCGGCCGCCCGCTACTCCTTCCTGCTGGCCATCCCCGCCGTCCTCGCCTCGGGCGTCTACGAGCTGAAGGACGTGGGCGAGGGCCATGTGTCGTGGGGGCCGACGATCTTCGCGACCGTGGTGGCGTTCTTCGTCGGATACGCCGTCATCGCGTGGTTCATGAAGTTCATCACGACCAAGAGCTTCATGCCGTTCGTCTACTACCGGGTGGCGCTCGGTGTCCTCATCTTCATCCTCGTCTCCACCGGTGTGCTGAGCCCGCACGCGGGTGAGTCCGCGGGCTGACGGTTCCGGTCGTACGGCCCCGCCCGGGAGCAGCCGGGCGGGGCCGATCCAGCAGCGCAGCAGCCAGCAGCGCGGATAGATGTCACCACGGTAGGGCGGGGGTCTGACAATCCCGGTTCAGCGGTCCGTGAAACCCGTCGCCGCGAGCACCGCGTCCACCGTCTCCTCGACCGTCAGCTCGGCGTTGTCGATCCAGAGGGCTTCGCCGGTCAGTTCGTCGCGCATCACCGTGTCCAGGAACGACCAGTCCGTGGTGAGCGTCTTGTCCCGGGCGCGGTTGCGCTCCCCCGCCTTCGCCACGCCCGGTGCGAGCACCACGCAGTGCAGCGGTCCGACGGCGATCTGCCGCCGGTAGAAGCCGAGGTGGGCCCGGCGGACGACCACGTCGTCGATGACGGGCAGGAAGCCGGCGGTGACGAAACTGTCCGCCAGCAGGCAGGCGTTGCGGGCCCGCAGGAAGATCTGCCGGTCCGCCTCCGCGTCCGGCTCCGGTGAGGGCCGGCGCCCGCCGGTGACGATGAGTTCCTGGAGGGCGTCGACCTCGATGTGGGCCGAGGCCGTGAACCGGGCGGCGAGCGCGGCGGCCACGGTGGACTTGCCGCTGCCCGGGATACCGCTCAGCAGCACGGCTCCCGCCGCCGGTCCGGTGTCCACCGGCACCTCGGTCCAGCTCATCGTCCCGGCTCCCTCCGCGTGCGGTCCGGCCCGCCTCCGCCCGGTGATCCTAGGACACCTCCCGGGCGGGAACTTCCCGGGCCGGGCCGCCGACTACTGGAGAACGAGGCCCGGCGGAACAGCCGCGGCGGCACGGCGGCCCCACGAGGGCCGGGAGGAGGCCGACAGGCATGCATTGGTACGAGGACGACGCGCTCTGGTCCGATTTCGCCTCGACGATGTTCCCGCCCGCCCGGGCCGAGTCAGCCGCCGCCCTCGTCACCTCCTCGCCCCTGCTGGACTTCCCACCGGGCTCACGGGTGCTGGACCTGTGCTGCGGTCCGGGCCTCTTCGTGGTGCCGCTGGCGGCGCGCGGGTACGCGGTGACGGGCGTCGACCTCTCGCCGTCGATGCTGGAGCGGGCGCGGAACGTCTGCGAGGCGGCGGGCGCCGAGGTCCGGCTGGAGCGGGCCGACATGCTCACGTACGCGGAGCCCGGCGCCTTCGACGTCGTACTGAACGTCTTCACCTCGTTCGGCTACTTCGCGGACGCCGAGGACAACCTCCAGGTGCTCCGCAACGCCTACGAGAGCCTCGCGCCCGGCGGGCAGCTGCTGGTCGACGTGATGGGCAAGGAGGTGCTGGCGGGCTGGATCGGACGGCCGAAGGTGGTGGATCTGCCGGACGGCGCATATGTCGTCCAGCGCGACACCGTCCTCGACAGCTGGCGGCGGCTGCGCACCGACTGGACCCTGGTGCAAGGGAGTTCGGCCCGTACGGCCTCCATCCACTCCTGGCTCTACTCCGCCGCCGAGCTGCACGCCTTGTTCACGGAGGCGGGGTTCACCGACGTGGAGTGCTTCGGCGGCTTCGACGGTTCGGGCTACGACCAGCACTCCGACCGGCTCATCGTCAAAGGACGGCGCAAGTGAGCTCCCGGGCGCGGCAGCCGGCCGCCACCGCGACCGTGCACGAGCACATCACCGACGCCGTGAAGACTCCGGATCTGATCCGGCTGGACGGCGAAATGGTGCTCGCGCGGTTCGAGACGATGAAGGTGTACGCGGCGCTCGGCGCGGTCCGTTCGCTGCTGCGCCGGGGCCGGGTGGTGCCGGGTCAGACGCTGGTGGACAGTTCCAGCGGCATCTACGCGGTGGCGCTCGCCATGGCGTGTCACCGCTACGGGCTGCGCTGCCACATCGTGGCCTCCACCACCGTCGACGCCACGATGCTCGCCCAGTTGGAGATCCTCGGCGCAACCGTGGACAAGATGCCGCCGTCGCAGAGCCTGCGCCTGGACCAGGAGCTGCGCGTCCGCCATGTGCGCCGGCTCCTCGCCGAACGGCCGGACTTCCACTGGATGCGGCAGTACCACGACGCCGTGCACCACGAGGGGTACCGGGAGTTCGCCGAGCTGCTCACCGCATCCCTGCCCGAGGGCCCGCTGACCGTGGTGGGCGCGGTCGGCACGGGTGCGTCGACCGGTGGACTGGCCCGTGCGCTGAGGGAGTCGGGGCGGGCGGTGCGGCTGGTGGGGATCCAGCCGTTCGGCAGCGTCACCTTCGGCAGCGAGCAGTTCAGCGACCCGGAGGCGATCATCGCGGGCATCGGCAGCTCGATCCCGTTCGGCAACGTCCACCACGAGCTGTACGACACCGTGCACTGGCTGGACTTCCGCCATGCGATGGCCGGTGCGGTCGGGCTGCTGCGCCGGCACGCGGTGTTCGCCGGTCTCTCCACCGGTGCGGCACATCTGGCGGCCTCCTGGGAGGCGGCCCGCGATCCGGGCCGACTGCACCTCGTGCTGGGCGCGGACACCGGACACCGTTACGCCGAGCGGGTGTTCACCCGTCACGCCGAGGCGCTGGACCCGGCCTCGCTGCGTCCCCGGCCCATCGATTCGCTCGACGCGCTGCGGCCGCCGTGGTCGGTGATGGAGTGGGGCAGGCGCGCCGCTCCGAAGGCCGCCCGCCTGCCCGAACAGGCCTCCCCCGCCTCCGTACCGACCGTGGAGATGCTGCCGTGACGATCGCCGCCCTGGAGTCCCTGTCCTTCGGGCTCGGCCGGATGGCCGAGGCCGCCGGGGAGACCGGCCACCGGCTCTGCCTGCTGACCGGCGACCGCTCGGTGTACCGGCACGAGCTGGCCGTCCTGCCGCCCGGCGCGCTGGACGTGGTGGACGTGGACACCGACGACCCGGCTGCGGTCCGCCGCGCGCTGGCCGCCGTGCCCTCGCTCGCCGGACTCATCAACACCACGGACACCTGGAGCGTTCCGGCCGCCGAACTCGCGACCGAACTGGGTCTCCCGGGCCCGGACCCGGAGGCGGTCCGGCTGCTGCGGGACAAGCGGCGGGTCCGGGAGGCGCTGTACGCACAGGGGCTGAGCCGGTCGGCGGCCGTGGCCGTGCGGCCCGGCCCGGCGGGGACGGAGGCGGTCCTGCGTACGGTCGGGCTGCCCGCCGTCCTGAAGGACTCGGCGGGCACCTCATCGCGCGGGGTGTGGATCGTGCACGACGAGGAGGAGCTGCACCGGGCGCTGGCGGAGGCCGGTCGGCAGAGCCTGAAAGGTGAGCTGTTCGCGGAATCCTTCCTCGCGGGTCCGCTGTACAGCGCGGAGACGCTGAGCTGGGAGGGAACCACGCGGCTGCTCGGCGTGCTGAGCCGACAGACGTCCCGGTCGGCGGTGGTACGGGAGGAGGTCGCGGCATTCCCGGTGGCGCTGCCGGGCGGGGAGCGGGACGGGATCGAGGCGTGGGTGGGCCGGGTGCTCGAAGTGGCGGGCCACCGAAGCGGGTTCGCGCACGTGGAGTTCATCCTGACCGCCGACGGGCCGGAGCTGGTGGAGATCAACCGGCGGATCGGCGGTGCGCTGGTCGGCGAGGTGCTCTGCCGGACGCTGGGCACCAATGTGTACACGGCGATGATGGATGAGGCGCTGGGCCGCCGCCCGGGACTGCTCGACGCCGAACTCGACGGCCGGGGCCCCGCGTACGGCTTCGTCCTCGTCTACGCCGACCGGCCCGGGCTCCTGAAGGGCTGGCACGGTCTCGGTGAACTCGCGGCCTTTCCGGGGTCCGTGGAGTGGTTCCCCGTACGCGAACCGGGTGAGCACCTGCCGCACGTGGGCGATCAGCGCGGGTGCACGGGGATGGTGCTGGCCGAGGCGTCGACGGCGGAGCTTGCGCAGCACCGGGCGTGGAGTGCGGCGGTCCGGGTGCGGCCGGTGATGGCGGACACGCCGTGAGGGCGGGGTGAGCCTCGAACGGACCCCGAAGCAGCAGTGGTTCACCGCTCCACAAGGGTTCCTGCTGGCGGGCTCGTTCGTGATCACGCTCGGCAGCTTCGCCGTGCTGCCGTACATGTCGGTGCTGCTGCACCAGCGGCTCGGTCTCGGGCTCGGCACCGTGGGCTTCGTGCTGGCGGTGGCTTCGCTGATCCAGTTCGCCGGCGGTGTGGTCGCGGGCCCGGTTGCCGCGCGGATCGGGCTGCGGCGGTCGATGCTGCTCGCGCTGGCGCTGCGGACGGCCGGATTCGCCGCGTTCGTACCGGGCTCGACCAGTCCCGTCCTGGCGATCGGTGCGCTCCTGCTGGTGTCGGCCGGCGCGGCGCTCTACCTGCCCGCCAACAAGGCTTATCTGGTGTCCGGTTCGCCCGACGAGGACCGGCCGAGGCTGCTGTCGGCGAGCAGTTCGGCGTTCAACGCGGGCATGGCGCTCGGCCCACCTGCCGCCGCGCCGCTGGTGATGGGCTCGCCCGGCGTGCTTTTCGCCTGTGTCGCCGGGCTGTTCGCCCTGGTCGCGGTGGGGCACGCGTTCCTGCCGCGCGACCAGGCGCGTCCGGAGGCGGTCGCGCCCCAGGAGTCCCCGTCCGGCGAACGGCGTTCAGGCCTCTCGCCGTTCCTGGTCACGGTGGTGAGCGTCTACGCGTTCATGTTCTTCCAGCACTACCTGGCGCTGTACGCGGTCCCCCGGACGTCGGCCGGCTTCTACGGCGTGGTGCTCATGGGGTACGCGGCCCTCCTCGTCGTCGCGCAGCCGCTGCTGGCGGAGTGGGTCGCCGCTCTGAGCTATCCGGCGGCGCTGCGGTGGGGGTTCGGGGCCATGGCGGCGGGGATGGCGGCCATCGCCGGTGGCGGTCACGTGGGCATCGCGGTGGGCGGGGCACTGCTCTGCGTGGGCGAGATCGTGCTCTTCCTGAAGAACGACCTGGAGGCGCTGGCCCGCGCCTCCGCTCCCGCCGCCACCGTGTTCGGCCGCCAGCGGCTCGCGGCGGGCATCGGGGCGTTCGCCAGCGGGGTGGTGGGCGGTCAGCTGTACGCGGCGGCGGAGTCGGCCGGTTCGGCGCGGGCGTTCTGGGTGGTGGTCTGCCTCCAGTGCCTGCTGCTCCCGGTCTTCCTGCTGGCCCGCCGTACCGCCCGGGACCGGTCGGAGCCCCGGGCGGAGACAAGGTCCGGGCTAGGGCGTGTTCCGGCGGATCCTGACCGGGGCCACGACGCCGGGCACACCCTGGACCGTGGCTGAACCGGCGACCACCGGCGCCCGCTCCCCCGGTTCCGTACGCCACTGCCCGGCCAGTTCTCGGCGGGCGCGGGCCACGCGGGAGCGCACCGTGCCGACGGGGCAGCCCGCCGCGTCCGCCGCCTCCTCGTAGGAGAGCCCCAGCACCTGGGTCAGGACGAAGGCCTGGCGGCGGGCCGGGTCCAGGTGGGCCAGGGCGTCGAAGACCGCGACCGACTCGTCGAAGCCGGGGAGGTGGCGCGGCTGGGCCCGTTCCGCCGCGATCTGCCAGTCGGCGGTGTCGGCGGTCCTGGGGCGGACGGCGGCCGTGCGGTGGCGGTCGATGACGACGCGCCGGGCGATGGAGAGCAGCCAGGTGCGGGCGCAGGAGCGGCCGGCGAAGCGGGCCAGGCCGCTCATCGCCCGCAGATAGGTCTCCTGGGCGAGGTCGTCGGCGCCGGGGACGTCGGCGCTGAGGTAGGCGACGAACCTGCGGACGTCCTCGTAGGTCGCCCGGACGAAGCGGTCGGCGGCCTCCCGGTCACCGCCGCCGGCGGCCAGCGCCCAGTCGGTGATCTGCACGTCGTTCTGGCGGGTGGCGTACGCCCGGGGCCGAGGCGCCGGGGTGACGGGCGGCCCGGCGGGGAGGGGGGTGGCAGTAAGGGTCACAGCAGTCCTTCGCGTCCTGGCGGGCCGTGGCGCGGTCGTCGGCGCCCGGTTCCGCGGGGCCGGGCACGCGGACGCCCCGGAGGGCGGTCCGGCGGTCACCGGCATGCCTGTCACAGGTGTGGGCGCGAGCGCACACCCGTACCGCCGCCGGGTCTCACGGACCGGGTGGGCGGCTGGAGGTCACAGAGAGGGAGCGGGAAGGGGTGGACCGCGCCGGGAGATGGCGTGCAGGGCGAGGAGGTCCTGAGGGCGGCGGCCGGGCCTGCGGCGGGTGCGCGGCCGGGCCGGCGGGACTGCGTCGAGCGGTGTCGCCGACCAGAGGCGCCAGGCCGTGCGGAGCGGAGTCCGTACGAAGAGGGCCAGGCAGCGGCCCAGCCGGGCGAGCGCCACCTCGCCGCGCCACAGCCACCAGCCGCAGACCAGCCCGGCGACCGCGTGGGCGGCGGCCATGCCGGTGGTGAACACCGAGGCGTCGAAGGCCGTCAGCAGCTCCATCCGGTGCGAGACGTCCCCGGCCGGGGCGGTGTGGGAGGCGTGGCGCATCGAACCCCGCGCGTGGTGCGCGCCTCCGGTGGCGGCGGCGAAGTAGGCGTGCAGCCCCAACTGGCCGAGCACATGGGCCGATACGGTGACCGGGGCGTTCCGTTCGCGGCCGGCGAGCCACCAGCCCGCGGCGGCGACCGGTACGAGGACGGCGAGCAGGGGCGGCAGCGGCAGCGGCCCGCCGGACATCAGGGCATGGCCGAGCCCGGACACGGCGACGCACACGACCGCGAACAGCGCGGTGCGGGCGAGGCGGAGTGCGGTTCCGGCTCCCATGGCGGCCATCGTGCCAGCAGCACCCGCCTCGCGGTGAAGACCAGCAGATGCGGAAACAACGGGAGTTCACCCCGTTTGCCCCAGCCGCCACCTCTGTGATTCATGTCACACAGCCCGCGATGGAACTTTCACCTCTCCCCCACCGACTGCTCCAACAACGCGTCCGCACACGCCTCGTGGCCCGGGGCCGACGCGTCCGCCCCGCCAGCCGACGCCCCCCGAAGAGGCCGCATGACGAACCAGCCCCCCGCACCCGAACCGGCAGCGGCCTCCGAACTCCCCGCGGACTCCTCCGAGATCACCGCGCCGGACCCTCGACTCCCCGGCCCCCGAACGCCGCGGCCGACCCAGCGCACCACCCTCCGCTCGGACCTGCGCGCCTCCTGGCCCGACGGTCTGGTGGCGCTCCTGGTGACGGCGGCCGTCTTCGTCCTCCTCTACGTACGCATCCGCAACAAGACCTCCTCCACGGTCTCCGTGATGCCGTTCATGGCCGACGCGGGCGGCTTCTGGATGTACTTCCTGAGCCAGGCGTTCGGCTGGTCCGCGCTGCTCTGGGCGTGGGGAACGGTGATCCTCGGCCTCCTGCTCTCCGGCCGGCGCCCCTCTCGCCTGCCACTCTCGGGCCCACGCCTGGAGCGCCTGCACCGCACCACGAGCCTCAACACCATCGCGCTGATCACCGCTCACGCCCTGCTGTTCGGAGCCGAGTTGGTGCGCCACTCCACCGCTTCGTGGAACTCCGCGCTGACGACCGCCTTCATCGAGACGTTCGTCCCCGGCGGCTACACCTCGGGCACCGGCCAGATCGCCATCCCGATCGGCCAGGCGGCGTTGTACCTCGCGATACCGCTCGGCCTCCTCTTCTACGTACGCCACCGCATCGGCCCGAAGACCTGGCGGGTCCTGCACCGGTTCGTGATCGTGGTCTACGTGCTGAGCGTCTGGCACACCCTGCTGTACGGGACGAACGTCTGGTACGACGGCTGGTTCCGCACCAGCGTCTGGCTCCTCCAGCTGCCGATCGCCGCGCTGCTGCTCGTCCGCCTGCTGCGCCCGGCCCGCCGCTCCGAGAAGCTGCCCCTCTCGCCCGGTGCCACCGCCTCGCGGACCGGGTGGGCGCTGCGCCTCGGCGGCCGCCTCGCGGTGGTCGGGGTCATGGTGGCGCTGGTCGTGGTGGTGGTCAGCGGCAACGACGGCGGGCGGAGCGTGCCGCCGGACGACACCTCCTCCACCCACAACCACGACTGACCGGCGCCCTCGCCGGCCGCGTGGGCCCGGCGACGTACGCTCGGGTCCATGACCACCCATGATCTTCCCGTGATCGCCGCCGTCGACGGCTCCACCCACAGCCGGCAGGCGCTCGACTGGGCCGCGCGGGAGGCCGTGCGGCGCGGGCTCCCGCTGCTGATCGTCCACGTCATGCCGCTCACCCGGAACGTCGACGAGGAGACCCGGCAGCGCGAGGCGGACGAGCTCCTCGCCGCGTCCGTACGCCGGACCGAGCTGATCGCTCCGGCGCTGCGCCCCGCGACCCTGGCCCCGCTGGACTTCCCGGCCGCCGCCCTGGTCTCGCTGGCCCGGGACGCGTCGCTGGTCGTGGTCGGCTCGCGGGGGCTCGGCGGCTTCCGGTCGCTGATGATCGGATCCAACAGCCTGGCGACCGCGTCGATGGCCAGCTGTCCCGTCGTCATCGTGCAGGACAGCGGCTCGGAGGAGGACGACCGGCCGCAGGACCACGGGGCGGCCTGCACCGACATCGTGGCGGGCGTGGCCGCCGACGAGAGCAGCGAGGCCGTCCTGGAGTTCGCCTTCGCCACCGCGGCCGCCCGGCCGGGTGCGCGGCTGCGGATCGTGCACGGCTGGACGATGTTCTCCTCGATGCTCTCGGGCGGGCCCGTCTTCGACCGGGAGAGCGCGGCGGGCTCGGCCGAGCGGAGCCTGTCGGAGGTGACCGCCGGCTGGGAGGAGCGGTACCCGCAGGTGGAGGTCGTACGGGAGCCGGTCAACGGGTCCGCCTCACGCACCCTGGTCACCGCCTCCGCCACGGCGGCGCTGACGGTGGTCGGCCGCCGCAAGGGCGGGGAGTCGCTCGGTCTCGGCCTCTCGCCGGTGGCGCAGACGACGGTCACGCATGCGCTGGGTCCGGTCGCGGTGGTGCCCTGCTGACCGGGCGGGCGGTCAGCTGCCCGCCCGCGCAGGCCCCTTGGCGTGGCGGGCGGCTTGACCGAGACTTGACCGATGACACAGCGTGTGGCACTCGCGACCGTGATGGACCGGCTCGCCATCGATGATGTGATCACCGGGTACGCCGTGACCGTGGACGACGGCGACTGGTCCGCGTACGAGGCCCTGTTCACGCCGGACGGCCGTGCGGACTACACGGGCGCGGGCGGCGTGGAGGGCCCGGCGGGCGAGATAGCGCGGTGGCTCACCGGGACGATGCGCCTCTTCCCGATCCGCCAGCACCTGATCGTGAACCGGCGCATCGACCTCCAGGACCTCGGCGGCTACCCGGGCGACCGGGCCCAGGTGCGGGCCGACTACCTCAACCCGATGCGCCTGGCGCGCGAGGGAGAGGCCTACGGCACGGGTGACACCGCGCCGGACTTCGTCTCCGGCGGGCGGTACACCTTCGAGCTGCACCGTACGGAACCGGGCTGGCGGATCCGTACGGTCACCGTCCACGAGAGGTGGCGCCGCACTCCCGGCCCGGCCTGAACCAGACCCCCGGCCGGGGGTCTCCGGTGTCCCGTGGGGATCACCTCCCCCACACTGGGTACAGAGCTGACCTGGCAGACCACGCGGCTGCTCACCCCGGTGGGACGAGGAGGGCACGGCATGCGGATGCGGGGCGGAGGGGTTCCGGCGTCCGACGGACAGCCGCCGGGCGAGGGCTCGGCGTCCGGCGGACAGCCGCCGGGCGAAGGCTCGGCGTCCGACGGGCAGCCGCCCCCAAGGGACCCGGCGTCCGACGGTCGGCCACCGGGCGGAGGGCCGCCCGTCCGCCCGTCGCTTCCCGCTTCCGGCTGGCTCCGGGGAGTCGCCGCGCTGCTCGCCGGGGCACTGCCCGCGCTCGCGTTTCCCGCGCCCTCGCTCTGGTGGCTGGCCTATGTCGCACTCGTCCCCTGGCTGCTCCTGATCCGCTCGGCGGCGACGGCACGGAGGGCGGCGCTGGACGGCTGGATCGGCGGCATCGGCTTCGTCATCGCCGTGCACCACTGGTTGGTGCCGAGCCTGCACGTCTTCATCGTGCTGCTGGCCGCGCTGCTCGGTCTGCTGTGGGCACCGTGGGGCGTACTGGCCGGACGACTGCTCGGCGGTGCGCCCTCCCCGCTGCGGGCCGCCGCCGCGGTGGTGGCTGTGCCCTCGGGGTGGCTGGTGATCGAGCTGGTCCGCTCCTGGGAGGGGCTGGGTGGGCCGTGGGGGCTGCTCGGGGCGAGTCAGTGGGAGGTGGGCCCGGCGTTGCGGGTGGCGTCGGTGGGCGGGGTATGGCTGGTGAGCCTGCTGGTGGTGGCCGTCAACACGGCACTGGTGCTGGTCACGACCGCGCGCGCCTCCGCCCGGACGACGGCCGGAGTGCTGCTGGTCGTCTGCGTCCTGGCCGTGACCGGGGCGTGGGCCTGGGCGCCGCGGCCCGCCGCCGCCGGGACGGCCAGGATCGCCGTCGTACAGCCGGGTGTCATCGCCGGCCGGGACAGCGTCGAGCGGCGCCTGGCCCGGGGCGAGGAGCTGACCCGTACGGTCGCGGGCCGGGACGTCGACCTCGTCGTCTGGGGCGAGAGCAGCATCGGCGCGGGCGCCTGGCAGGACCCGGAGACCGCTCGGCGCCTGGCGGCGCTCTCCCGGGAGACCGGGGCCGATCTGCTGGTCAACGTGGACGCCCGGCAGACGGACGGTTCCGGCCGGAGCGGGATCTTCAAGTCGGCGGTGCTCGTGGGACCGGACGGGCCGACCGGCGACCGGTACGACAAGATGCGGCTGGTGCCGTTCGGCGAGTACGTCCCGGCGCGCTCGCTGCTCGGCTGGGCCACCTCGGTCGGCAAGGCGGCGGGCGAGGACCGGCTGCGCGGCGACCGGCAGGTGGTGATGGCCCTGCCCGACGGCGACCGGCGGCTGCGGATCGGACCGCTCGTCTGCTTCGAGTCCGCGTTCCCCGACATGAGCCGGCGGCTGACCCGCGACGGCGCCCAGATCCTCGTCGCGCAGTCCGCCACCTCCACCTTCCAGCAGAGCTGGGCCCCGGCCCAGCACGCCTCGCTGGGGGCGCTGCGGGCCGCCGAGAACGGCCGGCCCATGGTCCACGCGACGCTCACCGGGATCAGCGCCGTGTACGGGCCGCGCGGCGAGCGGATCGGGCAGCCGCTCGGTACGGACGTGAGCGCCGCGGCCGTGTACGACGTACCGCTGACCCGCGGTACCACGCTCTACACCCGCTTCGGCGACTGGGCCGTGTACGGGGCGCTGGCGGCGCTGGCCGCCCTGTGCGCCGCCGAAGGGGTGCGGGCGCTCAGGAGGAAGCCTGCTCCAGGGAGTCCCGGACGATCCGCTCGCACAGCTCATGGGTCGCCAGAGCGTCCCGGGCACTGAGCACCTCGCCCGCGCGGACCGCGTCCAGGAAGGCGTGGACGCACGCCTCGATGCCGCGCTGCCGGGCCACCGGCACCCAGTCACCGCGCCGGCGCACGGAGGGCCGGCCCTTGTGGTCGACGATGTCGGCGAGGTTGAGGACCTGGCGCTTGGTGTCCCGGCCGGAGACCTCCAGGATCTCCTCGGTGGAGCCGTTCAGCCGGTTCATCATCCCGATCGCGGTGAAGCCGTCGCCGGAGAGCTGGAGCACCACGTGGTGCATCAGCCCGTCGAGGATCCGGGCGCGCACGGTGGTGTGGTCGACGGGTCCGGGAACCAGGAAGCGCAGGGTGTCGACGACATGGATGAAGTCGTCGAGCACCAGCGTGCGGGGATCCTCGGGCAGGCCGACGCGGTTCTTCTGCATCAGGATCAGCTCGCGCGGGTGCTCGGCGCACTGGGAGTAGCCCGGCGCGAAACGTCGGTTGAAGCCGACGGCCAGGCTGACGCCGCGCTCCTCCGCGAGGTTCACCAGCCGCTCGGACGCGGCGTACTCGTACGCGATCGGCTTGTCGACATAGGTGGCGATCCCGGCGTCGAGGAGCCGCTCCACGATCTCCGGGTGGACGGCGGTCGGGGCGTGCACGAAGGCCGCGTCGAGCCCTTCGGCGAGCAGCGCGTCCAGGGTCGCGTGGCGGGCGCCGGCCGGGATGCGGTGGGTGTCGCCGACCGCGTCGAGCGTGGCCGGCGTACGGGTCTGAAGGTGCAGCTCGACCCCTGGGACGGCGCTCAGCACCGGCAGGTACGCCTTCTGCGCGATGTCGCCGAGCCCGATGCAACCGACCTTCACAGGGGTCTCCCTCTCGCCGTGCAGACGTTCCGAAAGTTCCGTTGCCCGGCAGCATACGGGGCCGCCGCCATGCCGCTTCCGGCGACCGGTCGGGAAAGAAATGCCTGGCCAGGATCGTGATCACGGTCCAGGATGACCGGATGACTTCCGCAGAACGATCCGAACCCGCCCTCGACGCAGCCGAACGCCCCATGCTGGAGGGCTGGCTGGACTACCACCGCGAGACGCTCGCGATGAAGTGCGAGGGGCTCACGGACGCCCAGCTGCGCGAGGCGTCCGTGCCGCCCTCCGCGCTCACCCTGCTCGGCCTCGTACGGCACCTGGCCGAGGTGGAGCGCTATTGGTTCCGCGAGATCCTGGCGGGCGAGGAGCTGGCAGATCTCTACTCCACCGAGGAGGACCCGGACGGGGACTTCAAGGTCACGGAGTCCACCACGTGGGCCGATACCGAGGCGGCATGGCGGGCGGAGACAGCGGCGGCCCGCAAGAGCGCCGCCGGGTACGGGCTGGACGAGTTCTCGCAGGGCGTCGGCTCGGCGGGCCGGCCGTTCAGCCTGCGCTGGATCTACACGCACATGATCGAGGAGTACGCCCGGCACAACGGCCACGCCGACCTGGTGCGGGAGCGTATCGACGGCGCGACGGGCGACTGACCGTTCCGGCTGTCCGCCCCCTGTGGCGCTGTGCTGACCGGGTCACTCGTGCGGGCCATTCCTCGCCCACGGGCTGCCGCGCCGGTCGCCCGCACCGCAGAGTTACCGCGTGCAGCGAACCAGATTCACCACGAAACTCCTGGTCGGGGTGGCCGTGACCGCCGTCTCCGGGTGCGTGACGGTCGCCCCGCAGGGGGACCCGCACCGGCCTGTGACGGTGGAGCGCGGCGGGCCGGCCCAGGATGTGTTCCCGCAGGTCGTGCAGCCGCCAGGCCGCGAGGCGCTGGAGGCCGTCGTGGAGCCGGGCCCGTCACCGGGCCGGGCCGCCTCTGCCGCGCCTCCTTCCGCCGCGCCCCCGCAGGTCCGCCGGGCCGAGCCCGTGCCGGAGCCCCGGCCACCGGAGCGGACCACGCCACCGCCGGGCCGGACACCGCCCCGGCAACTCCCCGGCGTCCCGCGCGGTGTGCTGCCTCTCCTGCCACAGGCCCGGGGCGGCGGCCCGCACGATGTGTGTGCGCTCGGCCGGGGGTACGGCGGTTGGCCGGCGGGCAGCACAGAGGCCAGGATCTGCGAGGACACGTACGGCCGGTGAGAGCCGACGGGAACCGGGACGGCAAGCCTCCTGCCCGCCCCGGCACCCCCGGCCTCACAGCCCGCCCCGCCCCCCCCTCGGCCCACAGGCCGGCCCGGCGCCCCCGGAGCCCTCACATCCCCCGCATCCGCAGTTCCAGCCGCTCGATGGCCGCCCGCACTCCCCCGTCGTGACCGCTGTACGCGCCCTGCGCCCCGCTCCCGCCACCGTCCAGCCGGTCCGCCGCGTCACGGGCCTGGCGCAGGTGGATGCGGGCCGCGTCGGGGCGCTGGAGCTTCAGGTAGTCCGCCGCCAGGTTGAGGTGGAGCGAAGGGCAGAGCGCCTGGACCGCCAGCGAGTCCCGGTGCCCGTCGGGCCGGTCACCACTCAGCCCCTCGGCGGCCGTCAGTGCCCGCAGGTCCCACGCCAGCTCGTCCCCGGGGTCGTCCTGGGTGTCGGCCATGTAGTGCGCCAGGGTGCAGCGGTGCAGGGCGTCGCCGTCGGCGCCGAGCTCCGACCAGAGGAGGCCGAAGCGGTTGCGGGCCTCCTCCCGGTCACCGCCGTGGAGCAGCATGACCGCCTGGCCGATCCTGGTCATGACGGCGTCCTCGGACGCCTCCTGCTGCTCCACCACTGCGGTCTCCTTAGGCCCGTCCCGGCCGGTCGCGGTCCCGGTCCTTCCCGACGCTAGCGCCGGTCCCGGTCAATACCGCTCAGGCACGGGCTCCCCGGCCCGGTCGGGCCTCAGGCGAGGTTCGGGATGCGCCAGTCGATCGGCTGGTGGCCCTGGGCGGCGACGGCCTCGTCGATCTGTGTGAAGGGCCGGGAGCCGAAGAACTTCTTCGCGGAGAGCGGCGAGGGGTGGGCGCCCTTGACCACGACATGGCGCTCCTCGTCGATCAGCGGGAGCTTCTTCTGCGCGTAGTTGCCCCAGAGGACGAAGACGGCCGGGTCGGGCCGGTCGGCGACGGCGCGGATCACCGCGTCGGTGATCTTCTCCCAGCCCTTGCCCTTGTGGGAGTTGGCCTCGCCGGCGCGCACGGTGAGCACCGCGTTGAGCAGGAGGACACCCTGCTCGGCCCACGGCATCAGATAGCCGTTGTCCGGGATCGGCAGGCCGAGCTCCTGCTGCATCTCCTTGTAGATGTTGCGCAGGGAGGGCGGCGTCTTCACGCCGGGCCGCACGGAGAAGCAGAGCCCGTGTCCCTGGCCCTCCCCGTGGTACGGGTCCTGGCCGAGGACGAGGACCTTGACCTTCTCGTACGGTGTGGCGTCCAGGGCGGCGAAGACCTGCTCGCGCGGCGGATAGACAGGCCCCTTGGCCCGCTCCTCCTCGACGAAGTCCGCCAGCTCCTTGACGTACGGCTTCTGCAGTTCTTCGCCGAGGACGCCGCGCCAGGACTCGGGCAGCAGGTCGATATCGGTCACGTCCACAACCTCCGGTGAGCAACAGGTTCTTGATCCCCGAACCTACCGCCCGCCACTGACAACGGGCCCGGGGAGGTGAACTCCCCGGGCCCGTACACCTGCTACCTGCTACCAGCTCGCCTTGCGGTACAGCTCCCACATCTGCATGACGGTCTGCGGGTCGAGCGCGCGCTCGCCGCCGCCGATGTCCTCGCCGGAGGCGACGTACAGCTTGCCCTGCCAGAGCGGCAGCAGCCGGACGTCGTCGACGAGGATCTGCTGGGCCCGCTCGAACTGCTTGCTGACCGCGCCCCGGTCGCTCTCCTGCCGCGTGGCGGGGATCAGCTGCTGGGTGATCTCCTTGTTGCGGTACGGGGTTCCGGTGACGCTCTCCTCGCCGACGAACGGGGCGATGAAGTTGTCCGGGTCCGGGAAGTCCGGGAACCAGCCACGGCCGAAGACCGGGTAGTCGCCCTGCGTGAAGCCTTCCTGGAAGGTCTTCCAGGGCGCGCTCTCCAGCGTGATCTCGAAGAGGCCCGACTTCTCCAGCTGTCGCTCCAGCTCCTCGAACTCGGGCTGCGTGGAGGAGCCGTACCGGTCGGAGGTGTACCAGAAGGTCATCTTCACCGGCTCGGTGATCCCGGCCTCGGTGAGGATCTCCTTGGCCTTCTTCACGTCCGGGTCGCCGAAGGTGTCGAAGAAGCTGGTGGTGTGCCCGGAGATGCCCTTGGGGATCATCGAGTAGAGGGGCTCGGCGGTGCCCCGGTAGACCTTGGCGACCAGGGCGTCGCGGTCCACGATGTGCGCGATGGCCTTGCGGACGGCGGGCTTGGCGGAGGCCGGGTCCTTCGGGTTGAAGACCAGGAAGCGGATGTCGGCGCCGGTGGTCTCGATGATCTGGAGGCCGTCGTTGCCCTCCTTCTTGTCCTCCAGGCCGACGACCTCCTCGGCGGTCAGACCGCGGTAGGTCGCGTCGATCTCCTTGGTCTTGAGCGCGTCCACCATCTCGTTGGACTTCTCGAAGTACCTGATGGTGACCGCGTTGTTCTTCCGGTTGGCGAAGCCCTTGTAGTCGGGGTTCTTCGTCAGCTCGGCGGAGACACCGGCCTCGTAGGAGTCCAGGAGGTAGGGCCCGGAGCCGGTGATCTTGCCGTCGTCGCGGATCTTGTCCTTCGGGTAGTCGCCGGGGGCGACGAGGGACATGGCGGGCGTGGCCAGGATGAACGGGAAGGTGGCGTCGGACTTGTTCAGGTGGAAGATGACGGTGTCGTCACCCTTGGTCTCGATCCGGTCGAGCGAGCCGAGCATGCCGGCCGGGCCGCCCTTGAAGTGGATGTCCACGACCCGGTCGATGGAGTACTTGACGGCCTCGGCGTCGAGCTTCTCGCCGTTGGAGAACTTGAGGTTCTTCTTGAGCGTGCACCGGTAGGCCATGCTCGTGGCGTCGGTGAACGTGCAGGTGTCGGCCGCGTCCGGTTCGGGGCTCGTACTGCCGGTGGGGAAGCTGACCAGGGTCTGGTAGATGTTCCGCATCAGCTCCCAGGAGCCGTCCCAGGCCGCCGCGGGGTCCAGCGTGGACGGGGAGCTCGTCGTCCCGACGGTTATCTTCTGGTTCTCTTCCGATCCGCTGTCGGAGAGAAGACCGCAGCCTGCCAGCAGAGAAAGGGATGCTAGGGCTGCAGCGGCCTGCAGACTGGCCCGGTAGAACACGTGCACGCTCCTCGATCAGCCATGGGTCGGCAGACCATACCGCAGCGCCCCGCCGGAGCAATCCGTCGGCCCAGCGGGGCACTTGAGTCAATCAGGACCAAACCGGTTCAGGCCGCTCTCAGCCGACACCGGCGTTGAGGAAAATTCCTCCGTCGACCACCAGGGTCTGCCCGGTGATCCAGTCCGACTGTGCCGAGGTCAGGAAGGCCGCGGCACCTCCGATGTCCTCCGGCACGCCGAGCCGGCCGAGCGGATAGGCGGCCGCCGCCTCCGCCTCGCGGCCCTCGTAGAGCGCCTCGGCGAACTTGGTCTTGACCACGGCGGGCGCGATCGCGTTGACCCGGACGACCGGTGCGAACTCGTGCGCCAGCTGGGCGGTCAGGTTGATCATGGCCGCCTTCGACATCCCGTACGCGCCGATGAACGGCGAGGGCGCGACGCCGGCGACGGAGGCGATGTTGACGATCGCCCCGCCGTTCTCCTTCTGCCAGGCCTTCCAGGTCTGCTGGGCGAAGCCGAGCGCCGAGATCACGTTGGTCTCGTAGACCTTGCGGGCCACGTTCAGGTCGAGCTCGGCCATGGGGCCGAAGACCGGGTTGGTGCCCGCGTTGTTCACCAGGTAGTCGACCCGGCCGAACGCCTCCATGGTCCGCTCGACCGCCGCCGCCTGGTGGGCCTCGTCGTGGGCCTTGCCGGGGATGGCGATGACCCGGTCGGCGCCGAGCCGCTCCACGGCCTCCTTCAGGGCGTCCTCGCCCCGTCCGGTGATGGCCACCCGGTCGCCGCGCGCGACGAGCGCCTCGGCGACCCCGTAGCCGATGCCCCGGCTCGCGCCCGTGATGAGCGCGACTTTTCCGCTGTCCTGCACCGTCATGTCGTTCGCTGCCCTTCGGGTCAGTTGAGGGGGCCGCCGGCCACGTAGATGACCTGGCCGGAGACGAAGCCGGCGTCGTCACCGGCGAAGAAGGCGATGGCGTTGGCGACGTCCTCGGGACGGCCGACGCGCTGGACCGGGATCTGGGTGGCGGCGGCCGCCTGGAACTCCTCGAAGCCCATGCCGACCCGGGCGGCGGTCTGCGCGGTCATCTCGGTGACGATGAAGCCGGGCGCGACGGCGTTGGCGGTGACGCCGAACTTGCCGAGCTCCTTGGCGAGCGTCTTGGTGAGGCCCTGGAGCCCCGCCTTGACGGCGGAGTAGTTGGCCTGGCCGCGGTTGCCGAGGGCGGAGGAGGAGGACAGCGAGACAATCCGGCCGAACTTGGCCTCCACCATGTGCGCCTGGACGGCCTTCGCCATCAGGAACGCGCCCTTGAGGTGGACGTTCATCACGATGTCCCAGTCGGACTCGCTCATCTTGAACAGCAGGTTGTCGCGGAGCACGCCCGCGTTGTTCACGAGGATCGTCGGGGCACCCAGCTCGGCGGCGACCCGCGCGACGGCGGCCTCGACCTGGGCGCTGTCCGACACGTCGCAGCCGACCGCGAGCGCGGTGCCTCCGGCGGCGGTGATCTTCTCGACGGTGTCCTTGCAGGCCGCCTCGTCGAGGTCGAGTACGGCGACGGCGCGGCCCTCGGCCGCCAGGCGTACGGCGGTGGCGGCGCCGATGCCCCGCGCCGCTCCCGTCACGATGGCGACGCGCTGCTCGGTGGTGGACATGCTTGGTTCTCCTCGCCCTTGGAATCGCGGCTCAGCGGACGTCGGAGCGTCTCCCTGACAGTCCCAGCAGAGAGACCCCGATGACTGAGCAACCGCTTAGTACCTTCAGCAGACGAGACGCTAGAAGCCCTGGCACCCGGTGTCAACGGCGTACGGCCCGGGAGGCCGCACGTCACACCCGGCGGCGGCCCCCTCGTACCGGAACTCAGCGCACCAGCAGGTCGAGCAGCCGCTCCACCTCACCGGCCGGGTCGGTGGTGAGGCCGCTGTGCACGGCACCGGGCTGGACGACCGTGGAGCGCGGCGCGATCAGCCAGCGGAAGCGCCGCCCGGCATCGTCGCCGGCCGCCTGACCGGCCCCTTCACCGCCGCCGCAGACCCCTTCGACCGCGCGCAGGGCGGCCCGTACGCCCACCACGTCGGCGTTCGGGTCCAAGGCCTTGAGCTTCGCCTCGTCCAGATGCGTACGGGCGGCGACGAACGAGTGCGCCCGGCAGTAGACGAGCACCCCGGCGTTGAAGCACTCCCCGCGCTCGACCCGCGGGACGACCCGCAGGAGCGCGTACTCGAAGACATCGCGGCGCGTCATCGGCCACCCTCCCGGCCGGTACGGGCGGCTGCCGCGGCTCCGTCGCCGGAGGACGGCTGCGGCCGGGGCGGCAGCCGGTCGGTGAGCCAGCCCGGGGCCTGCGAGGGCCGGTTCGCGGTCGGCGCGTCCAGCGTGATCCGCTCATGGATGGTGGCGGCCCGCGCCAGCAGCGGCGCCACATAGGCGCGGCGCAGCTCTTCGGTGGAGGAGAACCCGGGCTCGTCCACCAGCCAGGCGTCCGGCACCTCGGCGGCCACCTCGGTCAGCAGCTCCTCGGTGACCAGCGGGGCGAGCTCGGCGGCAGCGGCGGCGATGTCCGGGGCGAAGGGGGCCAGCACATGGTCGGAGGCGTTGTACGGCTTCGCGGCCGAGGCCTCGGCGCCCGGCCAGTTGTGGTGCCAGATCATGGTGGCGCCGTGGTCGATGAGCCAGAGGTCGCCGTGCCAGACGAGCATGTTGGGGTTGCGCCAGGAGCGGTCGACGTTGTTGATCAGCGCGTCGAACCAGACGACCCGGCCCGCCTCGGCCGCGCCGACCTCGTAGGCGAGGGGGTCGAAGCCGAGCGAGCCCGGTAGGTAGTCCATACCGAGGTTCAGTCCACCACTCGCCTTGAGCAGCTCCTGCACCTCCTGGTCGGGTTCGGCGAGCCCGATGACCGGGTCGAGCTCGATGGTCACCAGCTCCGGCACCCGCAGCCCGAGCCGGCGGCCCAGCTCGCCGCAGATGACCTCCGCGACGAGCGTCTTGCGACCCTGGCCCGCGCCGGTGAACTTCATGACGTACGTACCGAGGTCGTCGGCCTCGACGATCCCCGGGAGCGAGCCACCCTCACGCAGGGGCGTGACGTAGCGGGTCGCTACGACCTCTTGCAACACCTTTTTAGGCCACCCATCTCTTCAACCTTGCAATCAACGGAATGCTTCTCTGGAGCGTAGAGGCCGCGAACACGGGTCAAAAGCTCTGGAGAGAATCTGGGGGGTTTCGGCTAGCAAGCTGATCTCCCACGTTCCCCGAGCAGACCGTCGATGGCGCCGCGCCCCTTGCTGCCGGCCTCCGGCATGAAGTGAGCATAGTAACCAAGAGTGATCGCAGGCGAGGAGCGCCAGAGCCACCGAGACAGGGTCACGACGGACTCTCCGGCTACCGACATGATCGAGGCGAAGGTGTGCCGAAGCACATGGAAGTCGTCCTTCGGAGACGCCGCCCACTGCCAGGCTTTCGCTCCCTCGGCTCGCGGCGGGATGACGCCCGCCTTGGCCAAGGCGGGCTTCCAGGTGTAGGGGTTCCATGTGTTCACCGCTACGGCGTTGCCGAAGCGCGTGGTGAGCAGCAGGGAGAACTTCTTCCTCTCTGTCTCCGGCTTCCCCCACGGCAGCTCCACTTCTACCGGCGGGAACGCTTCGATGTGACGCTTGAGTTCCGCGGCTACCGAAGGTGGCAGATCCATCGTGCGGATCTTCTTTCCCTTCGGCAGGGCGAAGTACAGCCGTCCATGAATCGCCTGCACTTGGCGCCGAACGTGCAGCTGGCCGCGCTCGTCATCGATATCCTCGGGACTGAGCCCGAAGACCTCCCCCTGGCGGAGTCCGCACCCCGGGCCGACGACGACGGCGATCCTGTTCCGCTCGCTGACGGCGTCGCGGACGCGCAGTGCCGTGTCCATCGGCCACGCGTCGCGCCGCTCCCGTGGCGACTTAGAGAGCGTTTTGTCCTGGCCAGGGCGTTTGATAACTGGCGCGATGTTGGCCGCTTTGGTAGGCCCGTGCCGGCGTGTGAGGATCCGCCTGTGGAGTGTGATGTGTGCGGGCGGTTGATGTGGCGGTGGCCGGTGCCACCGACGGCCTGGGAAGAGGAGATCTGGTCCTGTTCCTGGTGCCATGCGGCCACCCATGTGGGCGGCGAGTGGTTCGAGATTTCGCGACCGCCGTATCTGCCCCTGGGGATGCGCTGGGAGAAGGCCGTCGCGGACGGCCTTGCCTCTGGTGCCTCCCACGCGTTCGGCATCTTCGACAAGACGATGTGCGGCATTCAGGAAGCCGGCATGTCACCGTCCGACTACTTGTGGCTGCCGGAACGGGAAGATGCGTGCGGCGCCTGTCGGGAAGCGGCGAGTCTCATCGATAGCCGCTGGCCGCAGTCGATGAGGAGTAAGGATGCGCGGGTCACCGTGGCCCGGCGGCTATGAGTCCTTCCAGTTCGGAGTCGACTCTCGGGTGAGCCTGCGGCTCATCAGGTCGATCATCGCGAGGTGGATCATCGCCTCGGAGCGATGGGGGTGGGTTTCGTAGTCGCGGGCGAGGCGGCGGTGGTGCATGAGCCATCCGAAGGTCCGCTCGACGACCCAGCGTCGCGGAATCACCTTGAAGCCCTTGAGAGCGGGGTCGCGGCGGGTGATTTCGACGTCGATGCCGAGGCGGGCGCCGTGGTCGATGACCTTGGTGCGGTAGCCCGTGTCGGCCCACGTCTTCGTGATACGCGGATGGTCTGCGGCGATGCTCGAGAGAACCTGAATGCCGCCGACGTTGTCGGAAACGTTGGCGGCTGTGACCAGCACGGCCAGGAGGAGGCCGAGCGTGTCGACGCCGATGTGCCGTTTGCGGCCCGCGATCTTCTTGCCTGCGTCGATGCCCTGGCCGGCCGCGGGCACATTGGCCGAGGTCTTGATGCTCTGGGCGTCCAGGACGCAGGCGCTCGGCTCGGCGTCGCGGCCTTCGGCCTCTCGGACCAGTCGCCGCAGGAGACCTTTGAGTTGGTCGAAGACCTCGTCCTTCTGCCAGGCGGCGAAGTACCCGTAAACCGACTCCCATGGGGCGAAGTCGTGAGGCAGGTATCGCCAGGGGATCCCGGTCCGGTCGACGTAGAGGATGGCGTCCATGATCCGGCGCAGATCGTGTTCGGGCGGTCGGCCGATGTCCAGGCCCTTCCCTCTTCGCTCGGCCCGCCAGGCTGTCAGCGTTGGTTCCAGCAGTTGCCAACGGGCATCGGACAGGTCACTCGGATAGGGCCGCTGCTTACGAGGCATGTTTCCGTAGTACCGATGGCCGCCGCCCTGCCACAGGGCGCAAACCAGTGCGACCGGGGGCGCGTTAGGATCAGACAGGAGCGAAGGGGCCGAAACGGGCCCTCGAAGGCCGTCATTCGTCTCACCTGTCGCAAAACACGTCTACTGCCCCAGTCGACCTGAAGCGGTCCGTTACCTAAACGGCAATGAAGCACCCCTATAGGGACAAAACGCTCTCTTAGAGAGCGTTTTATTCTGGAAGGAGTGTTTGGTAAGGCGGCGGATCGCGATCGCTCCTGGGTGCGGTCCGTGGGGTTCAATGCGGGTATGGGGAATGCTCTGTGGGGTCGGCTCTTGGTTGAGGTGCAGGCGGAGGTGGACGGCCTCGTTTCGGCCGGACGGAATGTGCAGGCCATTGCCGTGATGCGTGAGCGTGCCGGTCTGCCGACTCCGGCTCTGCATGAGTGTGTTGACCTGGTGGATCAGCGATTCAGGGTGTTGCGGCAGAGGTCGGCGAGCTCGTGATGATGCGGCGACCAGTGGTCATGCTTCGCGCCAGTTCGGGGTCGATTCGCGGGTGAGCCGTCGGCTTATGAGGTCGACCATGGCTACCTTGATCATGGCTTCGGAGCGGTGGGGGTGGGTTTCGTAGTCGCGGGCGAGCCGGCGGTGGTGCATGAGCCAGCCGAAGGTCCGCTCGACGACCCAGCGCCGCGGAATCACCTTGAAGCCCTTCTGGGCAGGGTCGCGGCGGGTAACTTCGACGTTGATGCCGAGGGGGGCTCCGTGGTCGACGACCTTGGTGCGGTAGCCGGTGTCGGCCCAGGCTTTGGTGATGCGTGGGTGGCCTTCGGCGATGTCCGAGAGTAGATGGATACCCCCGGCGTTGTCGGAGACGCTGGCTGCCTCATCTGCCACACGACACGTCCACTACCCCCAGTCGACACGAAGCAGTCCGTCACCTGAACTGCAATGAAGCGCCCTCCCCGGGACAGAACGCTCTTTTAGCTCAATCGGAGGCGAGGCGATCTGGTCGCAGGCACGGTGTCCGTAGGTGATGCTGGCGCCGCACCCACACCTCGGTCGGACACCCGCCTCGTAGCCGTGGCTCCACCTCGTACGTCACGGCCGACGTCACCAACCAGGTCGGGTGCGCTGCAGTGCTGGACTAGGCCGTTTCTTTCGGATCAGCGGAGGGGAGCAAAGGCGGGTACATGCCGAGGCCGGTCCGGTCCGCTTCCACTGCAGCCAGGTGGCGTCAATTCTGGGGCCGAGTCAGCTACTCCGCCGCCACGATGCGCTCCACTGCGGCCGTCACCAGTTGTTCGCGCTCTGCCTCCGTGAAAACGTCCGGCAGGGTGAGCTGCTCAACGATCATCCAATTCAGCGTCAGCATGAGCAGCTTGACGGCCGTGGCGTCGCCGGGGAGACCGGAAGCCTCGTGATAGGCAACATTGGCGGCGACGTCAGCCCGGACCCGTTCGGTGAGAACCTTACGCAGTTCGGGGCGCCGGGTGGCCTCAAGGCGAAGTTCGAGCAACGCGAGGTAGCCGGCGCGGAAGGCGGCCACCCGGCCGGCGAGCTCCCGCATCAGCTCCGCGTACGCATCCCGGTCCCGGCCAGCCGCCTGCTGACGCGCGATCGTGGCCTCATTGGGCTGGAGCCGCTCATAGACCCGGGCACCGGCCTGGGTGAGCAGGTCGTCGCGGCTAGCGAAGTAGTTGGACGCCGTGCCGGCGGGAACAGCGGCCTCGGCATCCACCGCCCGGAACGTCAGCCCTCGCGCACCTTCGCCGGCCAGCACCTCGATCGCCGCGTCGACGAGGGCCGCGCGCCGCTGGTCGTTCCGTCTCACCATTGACACCACTCCAGGTGTAGTACTACGTTGAAACCACTTCAACTAGAGTACTACGTATGGGGGACCACGTTGCGAAAGCTCGTCTACTACGTCGGCGTCTCGCTCGACGGCCGCATCGCCGGCCCCGGCGGCGAGTTCGACTTCTTCTCGCAGGGCAGCGAGCAGCAGGCCGCCGCCTACTCGACCCGGATGAACGCGCAGTACCCAGAGACCCTCCCGACCGCCTACCGGGCGGCCGCGGGCGTCACCGACGCGCCCAACCGCCGTTTTGACACCGTCATCATGGGCCTCGGCACCTACCGGCCCGCCCTCGACAACGGGATCACCAGCCCATACGCACACCTGCGCCAGTACGTCGTCTCCAGCACCCTCAAGCCGGACATCGATCCAGCCGTCACCGTCGTGTCGAGCGACCCGCTCGCCCTCGTCCGCGAGCTCAAGAGCGAGGCGGGCACCGGCCTGGACATCTGGCTCTGTGGGGGAGGCCGACTCGCGGGCACTCTGCTGCCCGAGCTCGACGAACTCCTGATCAAGACCTACCCGGTCATTGCCGGTACTGGAATCTCGGTAGTCAACGGCGCCTTTGACCCCACCGCCTTCGATGTCGCCGAGCGCACCACCTTCCCCAACGGGGTCAATTTCACCCGCCTCACCCGCCGCTAGGGGGTGTCCGCAATGTCGGTGGGTCGTTGGTCCGTTCGTGGTGCGTCGTCATGAAGTGACTGATCAGGCCTGGGCGGTGATCGGGCCGTTGTTGGCTCCGTCTCGGATGGGGCGGCCGGTGCGGGACCGGAGGCAGGTCCTCAACGGGATTCTGTGGAAGCTGTCCACAGGGGCTGCCTGGCGGGACCTGCCGGAGCGGTACGGGCCGTGGAAGACGGTCTACGAACGGTTCCGTCGTTGGTCGGCGGACGGGACCTGGGACCGGATCCTGGCCCACGTCCAGCAGCATTCCGACGCGGTCGGCGAGGTCGACTGGACATGTGTGTGTCGACTCGACGGTCGTGCGGGCCCATCAGCACGCGGCCGGGGCCCGAAAAGGGGGCCCTGGACCGGTGAGGCACTGGGCCGGTCCTGCGGTGGGCTGAGCACGAAGATCCATCTCGCCTGCGACGGGCAGGGCCGGCCGCTCGCCTTCACGATCACGGGCGGGAACGTGAACGACTGCACGCAGTTCGAGCCGGTCATGGCCCGTATCGCCGTCAAGCGGGACGGGCCCGGCCGGCCCCGCACCCGGCCCGACCGGGTGGCCGGTGACAAGGGCTACAGCTCCCGCAAGATCCGCGCCTACCTGCGAAAACGCGGCATCGGGTGTGTCATCCCCGAACGCACCGACCAGATCAGCGGACGCCGACGACGCGGCGAGACACTCTGCCGCCTCGACCGCACCGCCTACCGGCGCCGCAACGTCGTCGAACGCTGCTTCAACAAACTCAAGCAGAACAGAGCCCTCGCCACCCGCTACGACAAACGAGCCCGCCACTACCAAGCCCTGGTCACCATCGCCTGCCTACAACTCTGGCTCCCCACCGACATTACGGACAGGCCCTAGGCGGTTTCGGCTCAGCGGGCGGACCAGGGGAAGATGCCCGCAATATGGAGTCCGGCCAGGTACATGGTCGCTGTCTTCTCGTAGCGGGTGGCGATGCCGCGCCACTGCTTGAGGCGGTTGATGCACCGCTCGACGGTGTTGCGCTGCTTGTAGGCGCCGCGGTCGAAGTCTGGTGGCCTGCCACCGTGGCTGCCGCGCCGCTGCCGGTGGGCCTGCTGGTCCGCCGGGACGAGGATCACTGCGCGGATCCCGCGCTTGCGAAGGTGGACGCGGATCGCGCGTGAGGAATACGCCTTGTCCGCCAGAACCACGTCCGGCCTGGTGTGGGGCCGTCCGCGTCGGCGAGGAACACGCAGACGCGCCATCACCAGCGCGAATGCGGGTGCGTCGCCGGCCTGTCCGGCGGTGAGATGGAAGGCCAGGGGGCGGCAACTGCCGTCGGCGGCGAGATGGATCTTCGTGGTCAATCCGCCGCGGGACCGGCCGATGGCGTGGTCGTCCGGCTCGCCGACCGGGGCCCCTTTTTGCGGGCCCCGGCAGCGTGCTGGTGAGCGCGCACGATCGTGGAGTCCACCGACACGGCCCAGTTGAGGTTCTCGTCCGCGTCGGCCTGGGCGATCAGCGTGGTGAACACCCGCTCCCAGGTGCCGTCGACGGCCCACATCCGCAGCCGGTTGTAGACGCCTCGCCAGTTGCCGTACTTCTCCGGCAGGTGCACCCACTGCGTTCCCGTCTGGAACTTGAAGGCGATCGCATTGATCACCTCACGGTGATCCCGCCAACGGCCACCCCGCTTCGGCGTGCGGTTGGGAAGTAACGGCTCGATCCGCGCCCACTGCGCGTCAGTCAACGGCACGCCCGGACCAACGATCCGGTGATCCAAACGAAACGGCCTAGGTCCGGTGTCGGCAACCGGCACTTGGGTCGCCGGCCAGACGATCACCGTTCGGTTCTGTGAGCGGCTATCTTGACCACAAGTTGCGGCTGAAAGTCGCAAAGGCGGGCGAAAACCCCTCTGAGCTTGTGCTTTATGGTCTGACCTGGTCGCGTTCGATGATGGTCTCGGGCCGTCTGACGGTCTTGCCCACGACGTGGCGAGCCGCTGGTTCTTCGAGCCGAGCGGGCGGCCGGGGCTGGGCCGGTTGGGTTTCGGTGCACGGGCCGGGCATGGCAGGTGGGCACGGAGGTTCCGAAACCCCCACCGGACGCGGGCCGGGGTGAGCCGGCCGGGCTCAGCGGGCTTCTCCCAGGGGCTGCGGAGGTTGCGGGCCGGCGGACGAGCCAGACGGAGCCGCGTGTGCGGGGTAACGACCAGCCAGGTCCAGCGGTCTGCCGCCTCCGGGGTGCGGAGCTTCGGGCGGGTCCGGCCGAGGGTCTGCTTGATCATCCGGAAGGTATGTTCCAGATCGAATCTCCGCAGGAACGCCTGCCACCGCAGGTCCACCTCGCCACCATTCATGCCTGTCCCCGAGGACCACAGCCAGACGGGCAGGGGTTCTCCGCGACCGGACAGGTGGTCGACCTCCGGACGGATCAAGGTGCCTTCGATGAGGGGCAGTTCGGCGTCGTGGTCGGTCCAGGACGAGCCGACGATCCGCGGTTTTGGACTGCGGCAGAGCGACCAGCACCCTCCGCAGCCGTGCAGTGCCGATACGGCCGTTGTTCAGGGCGGCGTACAACGCTCCGTCCCCACGCCGGTGCTCGGGCAGCAGCGTCGGTTCCACTGGCGCCATCACCTGTCCGTCGGCGCGGAGCAGGGCGTCCGTGAGCTCGAACAGTTCGTCGCGGTACGCGTCCAGGCACGCGTAGAGGTCGCTCCGGAAGCGTGACGCTTCGGCGAACGCTTCCCCTGGCTCGTCAAGGTGCGGCAGGCTCGTCCTCATGGCCTTCGTTCTGGTTCGGTGCATTCTTGGTCGGAGCACAGAATCAGGCGGAGGCCGGTCCGCTGTCCGGAGAATGCTCACGTGAAAGAGCATGTTCGAGGGACCATTCGAGCTGAGGGAGAGGCTGTGGCCTGTCCCGCTTTGCCTGGTTCAAGGGGTATCTCGGATGAGGACGCGTCAGAAACGTGGGGGCACACCTGAACCGTCGACTCCCTGAGCGAGGTCGCACCGAGGCTGTGGATGGGCGGTCATCAGTGGACCGACGCTCTTGGGCAGAGCCATGCTGCGGTCGTCGGTACCGAATTTGACCTGGTCATAAGCCTCTTCACCCAGCCCGACCATGGCCCTGAGCCGGAGGTTGAGCATCTGATCGGTGAGATCCCCGATGGCCCGCTCACTGCCGAGCAGATCCAGGCTGTCCAGCAGCTGGCCAATACCGCGGCCCACGCTATGCGGCGCGGGCGTACGGTTCTGGTCCGCTGCAACGCCGGCTACAACCGTTCCGGCCTGGTGGTAGCGCAATCCCTCATCGAGCTGGGCCAGCCCGCAACGACGGCGATCCAGCTCATCCGGAAAGGCGGTCGCCCTGGTCCTTGAGTAATCAGATGTTCGTGGAGTACCTGACCACCGGCCTCGACGTCGCCTCTCTCCTGGTTGGCCTGGACACCGGTACCTGAGCGTATGGAGGAGGTCGGAGATCGGCCTCAGACCATAAGGAACAAGCTGAGCGCTCTCCGCCTGCGCTCAGGGCGCCAGTCCGCAGGTGTCGGAGCTCGACGCCCCGTCCTGGCCCGTCAGCTTCACGACGACCTTGCCGTCGGCCGCCTGGCTGTAGGCGATCGTGCAGGTCAGCTGGCGGCGGGCGGTGGCGCTCAGGGCCTTGAGGGGGAAGGAGAGGTCGGTCGTCACCGTGCCGCCCGGGGTCATCTTCACCGTGACGGTAGTGCCGGGGCGAGCGGGCGGGAGGGCCGTCGTCAGGCCGGCGGCCCGGTCCACCTCGCGCGGGCCGGCCAGCAGCGCCAGGACGGTCTTCTCCGTGGAGGGCGGGCCGGGTGTGCTGCCGGGGTCCGACTCGACGTAGTCGCCGCCGAAGCCGGCCGAGGGCCTGACCGTCCTGAGTACCGGGTTCAGCCCGCCGTCGGGGGTGCGGAAGAACAGCATCATGTCGTCGTCGCGGTTGTAGAAGGCCTCGACGGTCGCGGGGCCGCCGGCCTCGATGGGGTCGGTCTCCTGGATGCCGCAGCCGGCCAGCAGCAGCGGTACGGAAGCCGCCGCGACGGCGAGGGACGTCACCCGGGTACGGCTCATGCGGTCGCCTCCCCGGTGTCGAGTGGGATCTCCACCGTAAAGACCGCGCCGCCGTCGGGGCGGTTCCCGGCGCGGATCGTTCCGCCGTGCAGGCGTACGTTCTCCTGGGTGATCGCCAGCCCCAGGCCGCTGCCCGCCGAGCGGGTACGGGCCGCGTCGGCTTTGTAGAAGCGGTCGAAGATGTACGGGATCGATTCGGCGCGGATGCCGGGGCCCCGGTCCGTGACCTCCGTTATCAGTACGGGTGTTCCCGCCGGGCGTTCGCCGGTGCGCAGGCCCACCGTGACCGGCGCGCCACCGTGCCTCAGGGCGTTGCCGACCAGGTTGGCGATCACGACGTCGAAGCGGCGCGGGTCGAGCCGGACGCGGATCCCGGCGGGGAGTTCGGCGTGGACCCGGTCGTCCTCGTGCCAGTGCCGGTTCAGGAGGGTCTTGCGGATCGCCTCGGCCACATCCACCTCGTCGGCGTTCAGCTCGGCCGCACGGGCGTCGAACCGGGAGATCTCCATCAGGTCCTCGACGAGCACAGCGAGCTTTCCGGTCTCCGCGCTGACCAGCCGGACCGCCCGGGCGGTGTCGGCGTCCAGGTGGTTCGCGTCCTCGTCGAGGACCTCGGTCACGGCGAGCATCCCGGCGAGGGGGGTGCGCAGTTCGTGCGAGACGTCGGAGGCGAAGCGGCGGGCTCGCGCCTCCGCCTCGCGTAGTTCGTTGACGGAGTCCTCCAGTTGGGCGGCCGTTTCGTTGAACGTGGCTGCCAGGTCGGCCAATTCGTCGTTGCCGCGCACCGCGATCCGGGTGTCGAGTCGGCCGCTGCCCATGCTGCTGGCCGCCCTGCGCAGTTCCCGCACCGGGCGCAACACACTGCGCGCGGCGATCAGGCCGGGTACCAGCGCGACGGCCAGGCCGGGCAGAGCACCGTCGCGAGCGGCCGTGAGGAGGGCGTCGACGTTGATCTGCTCGTCGGTCATCCGCATGACGGCGTACAGGACGAGCCCGCTGGGGAGCGTGCTGTACGGGCCGGTCTTGAAGACCGTGGGCATCGCGATCGTCAGGTACGGGACGCCGTCCTTGACGACCCGCTCGAAGCCGCCGTACGGGTTTGCCAGCGCGGCCCGGCGCAGTTGGGGGGTGATGACGGTGGAGACGGGGTTCTCGCCGGAGGAGGCGCGGAGTGAACCGTATTCGGCGAACACCACCCAGGGGCGCGGTTTGCCCTTGCGGGCGAGGTCGCGCAGAAACTCCTCCAGCCCCTCCTCCCGGATGGGCAGGCCGAAGCCCGTCTGCTGGACCTGCTCGCGGAACGTGGCGACCGCCGTGTCCTGGGTGGTCTTCAGCAGCGCGTTACGCGCCTCGCGATAGGTCAGCGCGGACGTCGTGCCCGCGCTGACGGCGGCGACCAGGAGGAAGGCGGCCAGCAGGCGTGTGCGCAGGCCGAACGCGCGGATCCGGGAACGCGGGCCGGTGGTCCTGCGTGGCCGCCGGTCGGTGAGCATCCATGAACGCCAGGCGGTGGTCACAGCGGGCCGAAGCGGTAGCCGAAGCCCCGCAAGGTCTGGACGTAGCGAGGGCTTCCGGCCTCGGGCTCGATCTTGCCGCGCAGCCGGGCGACACAGGCGTCCACCAGACGGGCATCGGCGTGGAAGGTGTGCTCCCAGACGCTCTCCAGGAGTTGCTGCCTGCTGAACACCTGCTCGGGGGCGGCGGACAAGTGCAGCAGGAGCCTCAGCTCCGAGGGGGCGAGCGACAGCGGCCGGCCCGCCTTGCTGACCGTCAGTCCGCCCCGGTCGATGGTGAGTTCGCCGTACACGTCGATGGCCGGACGGCCCGGTCCGCTGTCGTCCATGCGGCGCAGTACGGCACGGATCCGGGCCTCGATCACCTCGGGGCGGGCGGGCTTGACGATGTAGTCGTCGGCGCCTGCCTCCAGGCCGATGACCACGTCGAAGTCGTCGCCGCGCGGTGAGCATGATGATCGGCAGCTGGCTGTTCTCGCGGACCTGACGGCAGACCTGTACGCCGTTCATCCCGGGCAGCATCAGGTCCAGCAGGAGCAGGTCGGGGCGGAACTCGGCCAGTGCGGCGAGGCCGTCCTCGCCGGTCGCGGCCGCCCGCACGTCGTGGCCGCGGCGGCGCAGGCCGAGCTCGACCCCCTCGCGTACGGCGGGGTCGTCCTCGATGAGGAGCACGCGGGGCATCGGCGGTTCTCCCTGGGGGGTGGTGAGGTGGCGATGGTGGGGGCGGTGGTGGGGCGGTGATCAGCGGCGCCTCAAGTACGCCTGGAAGGCACGGTGAAGCGCGTGGTTGGCGCCGCCGCCCACGGACCTCTCCCATTCCCCCAGCGTCTCGACGACCTGTCCCCCGGTGCCGAGCTTCCACCGCAGCAATCCGTACGCACGTTCCGCCGGATCGAGAGTGGAGGGTACCCCACGCATGTCGTAGACGTCCGCGCCGCCCGCGTGGGCGTCCAGCAGCATCCGCCACTGCAACGCGTTGGAGGGCCGGACCTCGCGGCGATGGTCGGCCGAGGCGCCGGTCTGGTACCAGGCCCGGCGGCCCACCGTGATCATCGTGTGGGCGGCCAGGATCTCGCCCTGGTGACGGGCCAGGTACAGCTTCATCCGTCCCGGTTCCTCAGCGTTGAGCGCCGCGTACTGGCGCTCGTAGTACGTGAGCGAGCGGCCGAGCCGGAAGCCGTCGCGCCGCTCGGTGAGCGCGAGCAGCCGGCAGAACTCGGGGAGGTCCGCCGCGCTCCCCACCACCACCTCCACGCCCTCCTTCCTGGCGCGGCGCACATTGCGGCGCCACTCCTGGTTGAGCCCGGACCACAGGTCCTCGGTCGTGCGTCCGGCGAGCGGCACCTGGAAGACGTGGCGGGGCTGGGCGTCACCGCCCCCGCCTCCGGTCCCCCCTCCTCCGTCGCCGCCGGCTCCGTCCGTGCCGGTCGCGCCGCCGCCGCAGCGGCCCCATCCCCGGGCCCGCAACCGCTCGGCGACGGCAGTGCCGAGCGGGTCGACCTCACTGGCGAGGACGTCGCCCAGGCGGCGGCCCGGGCCGGTGAGCGGCTTGAGCCGGGCCGCGCTCCAGCGCCGGTGGGCGGGTGACGGGCCGATGCGTACGGCGAAGGCGCCGGTGCGGCGCAGGTGCTCCAGCAGCGGGGTGAGCCAGGCGTCGAGGTCCGGATCGCTCCAGTCGGCTACAGGGCCTTCGGGGAGGTACGCGAAGTACTTACGGGTGCCGGGGAACTGGCGCAGCAACACCAGCGCCACGCCCGTCAGTTCGCCCGCCTGAGGGTCCGGCCCCCAGCCGAGCAGCTGGGCTCGCCAGCCCTTCTTGACGTCGGCCCAGGACGGGCACTGCAGGAAACCGGCGCCGAGGGCCTCGCCGTGCGGGGAGGCGAGGAACGCGCGGTAGGTCTGCGTGGTGATGGGGCGCAGGACGACGCCCCGGTTCCTGTCGCCACCGGCGTTTCGGCTGGGGCGTGCGGGGCTGGACGACGACGGCACGAGCAGCGCTGACACGGGCTGGCCTCTCCTTCTCCCCGGCACCAGTCGCGGGGACGGCTCCCCGGGCCTTTCTCGGGGATGCAGAGGATGCTCACAGCGGTTCATGAGCGCTCCGCGCGGCGAATGTGACCGGACCATGACCGTTCCTCACCAGTCGCCGTCACACTGCTCCGTAGCCCCTGACCTAAGGTTTTCCGGCTCTACAGTCACGACATCGCCAATCGAACCGGCCTGGTGGCTGGTGCGGCTCTCGTCGCTCTTCCGGAGGTCCCGTTGTCCCGTATCCGCGTACTCGCTCATGCCCGCGTCCGGGCCGCCGTCGTCGCCGCCCTGCTGGCGCCGCTCGCCGCCTGCTCGCCGGCCGCCTCCCCCGGCTCCCCGGTCACCGAGGTGACGCCGAGCCCGGACGACCGCCCCGTCACGGTCACCGTCACACCCGCCGGGGCGAAGGCCCCGGCCGGTGAACCCGTACAGGTCACGGCCACCGGCGGCCGCCTCACCTCGGTGACCGTCACCAACACCGAGGGCCACCGGCTCGCCGGAAAGGCCGCCGCCGACGGCCGGTCCTGGGTCTCCGACCGCAAGGCCGTACCCGGCACGGCGTACACGGTGAAGGCGGCGACCCGGTCCTCCGGCGGGACCGCCGGGAGCACCGAGGCCAGCTTCACCACGGCGCCGGCGGAGAAGGTCAACAAGGTGGACTGGCGGCCGGGTACCGGCTCCACCGTCGGCGTCGCCCAGCCGGTCTCGCTGGTCTTCGACCACCCGGTCGAGAACCGGGCCGAGGTCGAGAAGCAGCTCCGGATCACCACCTCGAACGACACCGAGGGCTCCTGGGGCTGGATACGCGACTGGTCGGGCCGGGACCGGGTGGACTGGCGGCCCCGGACGTACTGGAAGCCCGGAACCGAGGTCACGCTGAAGGCCGAACTGAACGGCACCGACTCCGGAGCGGCCGGCGGCTGGTTCGTACGCGACTACACGACGGCCTTCACCATCGGCGACCGGCAGATCGTCGAGGTAGACCTCGACCGCCACCAGCTCTCCCTCGTACGCGACGGGAGGACGGTCCGCCGCATCCCGGTCTCGGGTGGCACACCCGGCGGCGACAAGCGGTCCTGGCGCGGCACGGCCGTGCTCATGGCCAAGGAGGGCACGATCAACATGAACTCCGAGACGGTGGGCCTCGGCGACGCCTACGACAAGATGGTCGACCACTCGATGCGGCTCACCTGGTCGGGCATGTACGCGCACGCCGCCCCGTGGAACGCCAAGCACTTCGGCCGGTCCAACCAGAGCTCCGGGTGCATAGGGATGAGCGACGCGGACGCGGCCTGGTTCTACGCGCAGGTGCGGCCGGGCGACCCGTTCGAGATCACCGGCAAGGACACCAAGGGCGTGGTCGACCCCGGGAACGGCTTCGGCGCGTGGAACCTCTCGTGGGCCGCGTGGCAGCAGCGGAGCGCGCTGCGCTGAGGGGGTGGCGCCGACGAGGGCGAACGCATCGACCGAGAGCCACAGAATCTCGCCGGCCGGGTCCGTGACGACCTGCACGCTCACCCCGTGCCGCTTGTGTTTCGAGGGCCCTGCCGTCGCCGACGCGGTCGCACTCTGCGAGCGTGCCGTCCAGGAGGACGAAGTCCGGGTCGTGCGCGCGCAGCGTCTTCAGCAGGCCCGGCGCCTGCTCGGCGAGGAGACCCCTGACTGCGGTGACGTAGGCATGGGCGGTACCGACGGATATACCGAACTCGTGCGGGCGCGAGAAGTTTTCACGGGCGAGAAACGTGCGTCCCGCCCGGCTGCGTAGGATCTCCTCGATCTCGTAGAGGTTGTGGCCGGTGGGCTCGGCCAGATCAGCGGCGGCCAAGCCGCCTCCCGACGCGGTCAGCAGGCCGAGCAGTTCACGTTCCGTTTCGGGTCCGGCCAGCAGTCGCACCAGTTCCCGCTCGCAGTCGGCACGGACCGCCGACGCGACGGTAGCCTCCGGTCTTCGAGCGGATCGCCGAGGCACGACCTCCGCATGAAGTGAGCATAGTAACCGAGAGTGATCGCAGGCGAGGAGTGCCCGAGCCACCGAGTCAGGCTCACGACGGACACTCCGGCTTCCAACACGGCCGAGGCGCAGGTGTGCCGAAGCACAGGGAAGCCGTCCTTCGGAGCCGCCGCCCACCGAGCCGTTTCCAACATGCTGGTGTGGTGCAGCAGTTGGCGTGACAGACGAGTGAAGCCTCTGGCGTACGGGTTCACGACCAAGATCACCCGTTCCGCCGGAGGCTGGGCCTCCGCCGTCGCCCGGGGCCCCGGTTCGCGCTCGGGTACCGCTACGCCTCTCCAGGCCGCCGCACGGCAACCCCGATGTGGCCGCCGCTCCTGGAGCGCGCTGCCCGTGGCGCCCGTGCGGTGCCTGTCGAGGTGCCGGGCCGGGTTGGTACGGGGAGCGCCGTATGGCCTGCCCCTGCGCAGGTGTGCCGCACGGGCAGGCCACGGGCTACCAGGGTCAGTTCGGAGGACAGGCGGTGTCTTCGTCGGGGCGTTCGCCGGTGGTGAGGAAGGTGGTGACGATGTCGTTGGCGCACTTGTTGTCGAGGAACAAGTACGCCAGGTGTCCGCCCTGGTCGGCCGTCACCAGTCGCGCCCGGTCCCCGAGTGCCGCGCGCGTCTTGAGGGCGCTGTGCAGTGGCGTCGCGGGGTCACGGCGGTTCTGTAGCAGCAGGATGTTGGACGGGCCGCGGTCGGTGAGCTCCACCGGCTTCTCGCTGGGCTCCGACGGCCAGAAAGCGCAGGGGGTGACGTTCCCGCCGGCGGCCCCGAACTTGGGGTATGCCGCGCGGTCCTGTTCGACGTTCCGGGCGTAGGCCGCGACGTCCGCGGGCCAGTCGGAATCGTTGCAGATGACGTGCATCTGACTCGCCAGATAGTTGTCGGAGGGCACACCGGACGAACCGCCTGCCGGACTCTCGCCCTCGGCCGGCTTCGGTTCGGGGATCGGCTTGCCGGTGTTCAGCGCCTTCCATATGCCTGCCAGTTCCGGCAGCTTGCTGTCGTAGTAGAAGCGGTCGAAGGTCACCTGCCGGAACGCCGCGCCAGTGAATCCCTCGACGCTCGGCTTCCTGTCGAGCTTCGCGGCGATGTCGAAGAAGGTCTCTTCGACCTCCTCGGGCGTCCGGCCCAGACCGTACTTCTCGTTCCGGGCGGCTGCGAACCCGGCGAAGTCGGGGAAGCGGTCCTCGAAGCCCCGACCGAAGTCTCGCGCGAACGAGGCGTTCCAGCCGCCGGGGCCGGTCACGCTGTCCAGGAACACCCGGTCAGTGCTGCCGGGGAACATGGTGGCGTAGACGGAACCGAGATAGGTGCCGTAGGAGATACCGAAGTAGGAGACCTTTGACTCTCCGAGGGCCTCGCGGACCCGGTCCAGGTCTCGGGCGGTGTTCGCCGTGGTGATATACGGAAGGAGGGACGCCGTCCTGGAGGAGGCGCACTTCTTCGCGACCGCTTCGACACGCTTGGCCTCGGCCGCAACGTCCATCGCGTTCCGTGCGTAGGTGGGAATGTTGCTCGGGTGGTCCGTCAGTTTCAGCCCACAGGTCACCGGCGTGCTGCGCCCGACACCCCGCGGGTCAATTCCGATGATGTCGTAGCTGTCCAGGACGCTTTTGGGAAGACCGAGCTTACGCAGTGTGGCCGGCATGGTGAGGGTTTCCCCGCCGGGACCCCCGCTGTTGGTGAGGAGGACGCCGCGGCGCTTGTCGGGGTTCTTGCTCACCAGTCGGGAGACGGCAATTTCGATCGTCTTCCCGTCGGGTTTCTCGTAGTCGAGCGGAACATCGAGCGTGGTGCAATCGACTCCCGCCGCTGCCACACCTGCGGGGCATTTCTTCCAGGAAAGCTTCTCCGTTTCGGCCTCGGCCGGCGAACACGCAGTTGACAGCGTTGTCAGCAGACCTATAGCGAGCACTGCTGCAGCGGACTTCCTCACGAGCGAGCCTTTCTGGGAAAGCCGGCGGATTGAGATGGTGCGACGGGGGCAGGACCGGTCGAGGTCCCGGCCGCCCGCCGGTCGACGGAATGCACACGGTCACTTCACGCAGGGCCCGAAGTGTCGGATGAATCCCAACTGCCCTCCAGATGGCGCCATATGCATGCGCAGGAGAGACGTGAGCTTCGCGTCAGAGGACGATGTCGGCCAGCCGGGTGACCTCGTCGAGGTCGTCGGTGCCGGGGCCCAGGATCAGTTCGTCGACGCCCAGGGCCTCGAATTGCTTGACGGCTTCGCGCAATGATTCCGCGTCGGTGTGGACGTTGTTGACGACGACGTCCTGGTAATCGCCGGTAGCGGCGTAGTAATCGGCGATGTTGGCCCGACCGCGCTCGGGATCGCCCAGCGCGAAGTAGTTGAGGGCGACCAGCCTGGGCTGTCCCGGCCGCCCGGCCGCCTGCCACGCGGCACGGGCAGCTTCGAAAGCACCGGACGCCAGGGCAGCCGGCACCGATCCGGCGATGTACCCGTCCGACGACTGAGCCATCCGGCGGTAGGCCGCCGCAGTGGTGGCGCCGAACAGCAGCGGCACCTGTCGGCCTCCGGCCGGCACCGCCGGGTTCGGGCTTCCCGGAACGGGTTCGCCGGCCCACATCGACCGGTAGGTCGCCACGTCACGGTCCATCCGAGCGCCCCGGTCTCGTGGGCCGTGCCCGGGCACGACGAAGTCGTCCTCGCGGATGCCCACCCCGATGCCGAGGGTGAGCCGACCGCCGGAGACCCCATCGATCGAGGCGGCTTCCTTGGCCAGCAGCGCCCCCGGCCAGGTGGTCGCCAGCAGCACCTGGCTCAGCAGCCCGATCGAGGTGGTGGCCCCGGCGGCCGCGGCCAGGGCGACGGTGTCCATCACGCCCGGGTAGGCGATCCGGCCGGTGGTGCCCAGAGTGGCGAAGCCCGCTTCCTCCGCCCGGCGGGCCCAGGCGGGAATCACCGGGGCGTGGACGTCGCGGACCTGGTTGGGTATTCCGATGCCGATACGCATCGAGAAGCTCCTTAGCTGGTACGGGTGTCGACGTAGTGCGGGCCGTCGACCGCTTCCAACCCGATCCTGGTCAGGCGCCCATACAACCGGGTTACATCGGTCAGACAGCGCGCGCCGAGGCGCTCAGGGCGGCGATGGCGTCGTCGAGTGCCGGCGGATGGGAGGGAGGAGCGCCCTCGTACCAGCCCTGAGGCACGGTCGACTGCAGAAAGGTGCCAGCCGGCCGGATGTCGCTGTGCGCCTGGTGAAAATGGACGACGTTACGGAGCAGCGCGGCGCCGACCGCGTCGTCGGCCGCGTCCAGGACCAGGGCCCCATTGTGCAGCACGGCCAACTGGTTGCTCAGGTCTCCTTCGATGAGGAAACGCCGCAGCGAGGACCGCAGCAGGGGCAGCGCTTCGCCGCCCTTCATGTCGACGAGGGTCTGGGCCAGCATCAGTTCGCTGAGCGCGGCTGTCCAGACGAACCCGGAGGCGTCGGCGAGCCGCACCGCGGCCCGCAACCGGGTTCGGCCTTCGGCGGTCCGGCCGACCATGACGAGGGCCGCGCCCAACGCCATCGCGGTGGCGGCGATCAGCCAGGTGGTCTGCGTCTCGGTGGCGATGGCGTGCGCCTCGGCCGACGCGTCCAGCGCGATCAGCGGGTCACCTCCCGGCAACTGGACCAGAGCCTGGTAGTAGCGGACCTCGGCGAGCAAGCTGCGATACCGCGGTTCCGAGGCCACCGCCAAGTTCGCCTCGGACAGCACGCGGCGTGCCGTGGTGACGTCGCCGGTGAAGTAGAGCAGGGCGGCCGACGAGGTTCTGGCACGCACGATGTCGCCGAGCGGGGCGTCCGGCGCTGCGGCCAAGGCCGCGCTCAGCGTCCGGTTGCCCTCGGCAAGCAGGCCGCTGCGGATCCAGAACCACATGAGCCGCGCGGCCGTACGCAATGCCTCGCCCGGGGCATGTACCAGGTCGTGTGCGAGCCCCGCGCGCAGGTTCGGCAACTCCGGACGCAACGCCGCCATCGCGGTCGCGGAGCGTACGCCCTGCAGGTCGCCCTCAGCCTGGGCGGCCAGCTCGCGGACCCAGAGGGCATGAGCAGCCCGGGTCGCCGCCGGATCTGCGTCCACGGACCGGCCGTACGCCCGGATCGTCTCCAGCATCCAGTAGCGCGCCGTGCCGCCGCCGGTCTCGGCGGTGATCACGGACTGGTCGACCAGTGAGACGAGCGTGCCAAGACCAGCTGCGGAACTCGCGGCCTCCAGCGGGAAGCCGCCTTCGTACGGCCAGAGCCGCACCGCCAGATCCCGCTCCTCACGGGAGAGGAGGTCGAAGCTCCAGGCGACGGCCTCCTGCAACGTCGCGTGCGGGGTCATCTTGCTGTGCGGAATCCTGCCCAGCACGGTGAAACGGTCGTCCAGGTTCTCGATCAGCCCCCGTACGCCGAAGGTCCGCACCCGCGCCGCCGCGAGCTCCAGGGCCAGCGGCAGCCGGTCCAGCGCGTCGGCGAGGCGGCGCAGATCCTGGCGGTCGGCGTCCTGCCCGATCCAACCGGGCCGACCCGCGCGGATGCGATCGGTCAGGAGCGTCACTGCGTCGTCGGCGGCCAGCGGACCGAGCGGCAGACTGTGCTCGCCGTCGACGCCGAGCGGGCTGCGACTGGTGGCCACCACCCTCAACGTGGGAATCCGGTCGAGCAGGTCGACGACGAGCCGGGCCACCTCGTCGACGAGGTGCTCGCAGTTGTCGAGTACCAGAGCTTTCCCGTACAGGCGCAGCCGCTTGATCAGCGCCTCGTACGGGTCCCCGGTGAACCCGGTGACGCCGGTCGCCGCGGCGACGGCTGAGACCAGGTGGGCGGGGTCGGCCACATCGGCGAGCCGGACGACTGCGTCCCGCCCTGCCCATTCCACGGCCAGGCGGGTCTTGCCCGACCCCGCGGGCCCGACGAGGGTGACGAGCCGGTGCACGCCGACGAGACGGCTCAGCAGGGCCAGATCGGCGTCGCGGCCGATGAACGACGACAGCGGCCGGTCAACGGGCGTCGCGGCCGGGGCGTCGGAGGCCGCCAGGCCCGGATCCTGTGCCAGGATGCGGCCTTCGAGCTGCCGCAACTCCGGCCCGGGGTCGACACCCAGTTCCTCGGCCAGCAGGCTCCGGACCCGGCGCACCGCGTGCAGAGCGTCTGCCTGGCGCCCCGCCCGGTAGAGCGCCAGCGCCAGCAGCTGCCAACGGCGTTCGCGGTACGGCGCGGTGTGCACGAGTGGTTCGAGCCCGGCCACCGCACCGGCGTGGTCGCCGGTGGCCAGCAGGGCCGCGGCGGCCTCCTCCTGAGCGCTGTCACGCTGTTCCACCAGTGAGGCGCGGATCGCCGCCGTGGACTCGTCGTCGATCAGATCCTCGTACGGTGTCCCGCGCCACAACCGCAGCGCCGCCTCGAAAGCCTCGTGCGCATCGGCGTGGCGGTCGTCGGCCACCAGCGCACGGGCGCGGACGAGGTGGCCGCGGAAGCGTTCGGCGTCGGTGTCGGCGGCAAGGAGCCGGTAGCCGCCGACGGAGCGTTCGAGTACCGTGCCCGGCAGCACCCGGCGGAGCCGCGAGACGTACACCTGCAGGGCACCCGCGGGGTTGCGTGGCGGGCGGGCGCCCCACACCCCTTCGGCGAGGCTGTCCTCTGAGACCGGCCGTCCTTCCCCGGCAACCAGGATCGCCAGCAGCCTGCGGGGTAGTCGGCCACCTACGTGGACCGGCTGATCACCCGCACGGACTTCGAACGGTCCCAGCACCGCGAACGTCAGCACCGCACCATGTAAGCCCATGTCATCGACGGACGGCAACGTCGTGACGCCCTCGCGGTATCCGGGCTGTAGGCAGTTTGAAAGGCACGGCCTCGAAGCTGCTCCCATGCACACGGAGAAGAACGAGAAGATGGCCGACAGCCGCGACATGATCGGCGCGCACGACGCCATGCGGAGGGAGTTCGGTGCTCTGCCCCAGCTGATCGCCGGTGTGCCGACGGGTGACTCGCAGGGCACCGACGTCGTCGTCGGCCACGTCCTGATGATGGTCGACTTCCTGCACGCCCATCACACCAGCGAGGACGACCATGTGTGGCCCCGACTGCGGGAGCGCTGCCCCGACGACGTCGAGCCCCTCATCGAGACGATGGACCAGCAGCACGCCTCCATGGACGACGAGTTGAAAGCGCTCGCCGCGGGCGGCCGGCGTTGGCAGGCCACCGCTGACGCCCCCGAGCGGGATGCCGTCGCCGCCGTCGCGGAACGTCTGCTGCCTGCGCTGTACGAGCATCTGGCGCTGGAGGAGGAGCAGATCCTGCCGCTCATCGATCGCCACCTGACCGAACACGAGTGGAAGACGACCGTCGAGGCGTCCCTGAACAAGGTGTCCTTCGCGCGGCGGCTGCTGATGCTGGGCATGGCCCTGCACGGGGCGAGCGAGGAGCAGGCCCGGCTCCTGCGCGCCGCCGTTCCCGCCGTCGTCTGGCATGTCGGCCGCCCGCTCGGGACCCGCCTCTATCGCACCCACCGTGACCGCCTGGCCTCCGCGAGTCGGGATTCAGGTATCAGCACCGGCTGATCGCCCACAACAGCAGATCTCACCCTCTCGTCCGTGCGACGCGTAAAGCCGTGGGCCGCTATCAGGGCACGGTCGAGACCAGCGGCAGTGCCGGGGCCATCCCGTCACATGTGTCGCGTCCGCTTCTCAGCATCTTCCCGGGCCACCCGTCCTCTCCGCCTCGCTTCTCCCGGCCGCCGGCCGTTCGTCCGGTGTCGCCGGTCGATGACCGGCGGCATGGAGTGACCAGGGTGATCACCGGCGAAGAGCGCCCGAGCCGCACGTCGGACCGGCGGCCGGATGCGGCCGCGCAGGTGCATCCTTCGAACCCACACGCCCCTGAGCATTGATGGGCCGGGAAGATCGACGATAGCTTCACTCGTCATGTACGCGACCGAACACGCCAGGTGTCCGGTCGACCGGCACGGATGATGTGGAGAACCCATGGCTCATCTGGCATCGAGACGGACCCGCGCTCTCGCGCTGCCCGTCGGACTCGCGCTCGTCGCCTCGCTCGGCTTCCTCCCGGCGACCACGGCCACGGCGACGCCCACCGGCGCACCGGCCACCGCGACTCCGCGCGCCGACGGACCGAAACTGAGTTACGTCGTCAACACCGGCAGCGGCCGCGCGGCCGTCCGCCAGGTGGAGAGGGCCGTCGAGCAGGCCGGCGGCACGGTCGTCATCTCGTACGAGCAGATCGGCGTCATCGTCGCCCACGCGCAGAACCCGGATTTCGGCGAAACGATCCGCCGCGTACGAGGTGTGCAGTCCGCCGGTGCCACCCGCACCAACCCCATCGTGCCTCAGGCCACCAAGGATGTCGGTGCCATGGCGCAGCCGCTGACGGAGGCTCAGGCGGCGGCCGCCGCCGCGCAGGCGACGGCGGCGGAGGATCCGCTGGAGCCGCTGCAGTGGTCGCTGCCCGCGATCAAGGCGGACAAGGCCCACCAGAGGTCGCTCGGCTCGAAGCGGGTCACGGTCGCGGTCATCGACACCGGCGTGGACGACACGCACCCCGACCTGGCACCCAACTTCGACCGCGAAGCCTCCGTCAACTGTGTGACCGGCGCACCGGACACCACCGCCGGCTCCTGGCGCCCGGCGGCGGGCGAGAGCGACCACGGCACGCATGTGGCGGGCACCATCGCCGCGGCGAAGAACGGGATCGGCGTGACGGGCGTGGCGCCGGGTGTGAAGGTCTCCGGCATCAAGGTCTCCACACCGGAGGGCTACTTCTACACCGAGGCCGTCGTCTGCGGCTTCCTGTGGGCGGCCGAGCGCGGTGTCGACGTGACGAACAACAGCTACTACACCGACCCGTGGCTGTTCGCGTGCAAGAACGACCCGGACCAGGGCGCGCTGGTCGAGTCCCTCACGCGCGCGGTGAAGTACGCCGAGCGCAAGGGCACGGTCAACGTGGCCGCGGCCGGCAACGCCCGCCACGACCTGGCCTCCCGGACGATCGAGGACCGGTCCAGCCCGAACGACACCGAGCCGGTCACCCGGACGGTCGACCCGCGCGTCTGCCCGGACATCCCGACCATGCTGCCGGGTGTCGTGACGGTCGCCGCGACGGGCGCCAAGGGATGGAAGTCCTCGTACTCCAACTACGGCAAGGGCGTCATCGACGTGGCCGCTCCGGGCGGTGACTCGACGGTCTACCAGACGCCCGAGCCGCCGGCCGTCAGCGGGCTGATCCTCTCCACGCTGCCGGGCGGCCGGTTCGGCTACAAGGCCGGTACATCGATGGCCTCCCCGCACGTCGCGGGCGTCGTGGCCCTGATCAAGTCCCGCCACCCGTACGCCTCACCGGCCGCCGTCAAGGTGCTGCTGGGCCTCCAGGCGGACGCCAAGGCGTGCGGCGCACCGTACGACTACAACGGTGACGGGGTCATCGACGCGGTCTGCGAGGGCGGCACGGGCTACAACGGCTTCTACGGGGCCGGTGTCGTGGACGCGCTGGACGCGGTCCGCTGGTAGGCGGATGACCGGCCTATGAGCGAGGGCCCGGGGGCTGCTCCCCCCGGGCCCTCGCCGTTGGCGGCCGGTCAGACCGTGCTGGGCGCCGGGGACGCCTTCTCCAGCACGGTGCGCGTGGCCGCCGAGCGCTGTGCGGCGCGCAGGACGGCGTAGCCGATGAGGCCGCCGAGGGTGTTGGCGATCAGGTCGTTGACGTCGACGGAGCGGCCGTTGCCGAAGGCGATGTACTGGAGCAGCTGGACGATCTCGATGCCGAGGCTGACCAGGGCGCAGATCACGACGGTGCGGCCGCGGCCGGTCCCGGAGAGGAGCAGCGGCAGGAGGAAGCCGAGCGGGACGAACATGATCACGTTGGGAGCCATGGAGAGGTCCGCCATGAGGAACGGGATCGGCTGGATCTGTCCGGTCCACGGCGCCTGGTTGCGGTGGTCCCCGCCGTAGATCCACAGCGGGAAGAAGGTGAGCGTGGCGACCGCCGTGGCGTGGAGCGCGGTGACGGCGCGGAGCGCCAGCGGTCCGCCGCGCCACCCGGGGGCACCGCCTCTGCGGCGTACGAGCGCCACGGCGGCGAAGACCGCCAGCGCCGGTCCGAGAACGGCGGCGGTGGGGATCTGGGTCTGGAAGGTCATGGCGGGCTCCTGTGGGGTGCTGGTCGATCGTCGTCCGCGATCGTGTCCGTCCGGGGTGCCCGCGCGGATCTGCCGAAGGCCGGAGACCGGCCCCGGACCTATGACTTTCGGCAGAGGAGCCCGCCACGGCAGGTCCGTACGCTGCGGGTATGTACATCGCTCACTTCGGCAGAGGCCCCTCCTGGCTGCGGGGCGTGCTGGTCTGCCTCGGCGTCGCCCTCGTGGGATCCGTCCTGGTGCTGGCACTCGCCGCCGACTTCCGTACCGGCGTCCACCGCGCGGCACTCGCGCCCCAGGTCCTCCTCTCGGCCTCGGCACCGTTCCTGATGGTGCCCGCCTGGGCGGTGCGCCGACGGCGGGTGGGTCCGGTGGCCTTGGCGGTGGCCGGGGGGATCGCGGGCGCCGTCTCGCTCGGGTGCAGCGCGTGGATGCGGTGGGCGGCGGAACAGCCGGGATCGTCGGTCGGGCGGGCCGACGCCTACACGCTGTTCGAGATCGCCGCGCTCACCGTGGTGCTGGTCATCACGGTCCGCTACGGCACCGCCCGGCCGGCCGCCGGCGCGGCCCTGGTGCTGTGTGCGGCGGTGGTGCTGCGGCCGGTGGCGGTGGAGGCGAGCGAGAACAGCCTCATCGTGGCGCTGTTCTGCACGTTCGCCGTGTGTGCCGCGCTGGTCGGTGCGCTCGTGGCCCGGCTGGTGGCGGTCGACCGCCGCCGGCACGCCGAGCGGGTGCGCCTCGAACAGCGGCTGGCCTTCGCGCGGGACCTGCACGACTTCGTCGCCCACCATGTGACGGGGATCGTCGTACAGGCGCAGGGCGCGCAGGTGGTCGCGGCGTCGAAGCCGGAGCTGACCGTACCGGCGCTGGGGCAGATCGAGGGGGCCGCCTCGGAGGCTCTCCAGGCGCTGCGGCACATGGTGAGCGGGCTGCGCACCGAGGCCGCGCCCGTACCGGCGGGAGGGGTGGAGCAGCTGCGCGCGCTGGTTGCGGCGTTCGCCCCGTACGAGAACGGCCCGTCGGCCCGGCTCGTCGAGGAGGGGCCCGTCGGTCGCCTGCCCGCCTCGGCCATGGCGGTGGTGCACCGGGTCGTCATGGAGTCGCTGACCAATGTGCGCAAGCACGCGCCGGAGGCCCGGCAGGTGACCGTGACGCTCACGGTCCTCTCCCGTACCGCCGAACTCGACGTCGTCAACGACCGGCCAGGACCGGGAGTGCCGGCGCGGGCGGGATACGGTCTGCTCGGGCTGGAGGAGCGCGTCACCGCCGAGGGCGGCACCTTCCGTGCGGGCCCGGACGGCCGGGGAGAGTGGCGGGTGAGCGCCCGGATCCCGTTCGAGAGCGCGGCGGGCCGGGTTCCCGTCGGGAGCGTGGCGGGGGAGCGTCCGTGATCCGGGTCCTTCTCGCCGACGATCAGGAGATCGTCCGCACCGGCATGGCCATGATCCTCTCCGCCGAGGACGACATCGAGGTGGTCGCCCACGCCCAGGACGGCGTGCACGCCGTGGAGATGGCGGCCCTGCACCGGCCGGACGTCGTGCTGATGGACATCCGGATGCCGCGCCTGGACGGCCTGGACGCCCTGTACCGGCTCACCCGCCCGCACGCCGCGCACCGGCCGCAGGTCGTCATGGTGACCACCTTCGACGACGAGGAGTACCTGACCCGCGCGGTGGAGGCGGGCGCGGCCGGGTTCATCCTCAAGGACTCCGGCCCCCGGCTGCTCGCCGAGGCGGTACGGGCGGCCGCGGCCGGTGACTCCCTGGTCAGCCCGTCGATCACCGTGCGGCTTCTGCAACGGCTCCGTACGGGCTCCGCCCGGCCTGAGCCCGCCGACCGGCTCTCGCCGCGCGAGAGGGAGGTGGTCGTGCTGCTGGCCGAGGGGCTGACCAACGCGGAGATCGCCGCGGCCCTGTTCATCACCGTGGGCACGGTCAAGACCCATCTGACCAACGTGCAGGCCAAGCTCACCGCCCGCAACCGGGTGGAGATCGCCGCCTGGGCCTGGCGCACCGGCCTCGTGGGACGCGGCACCTGAGCGCATCCCGGCCCCCTTCGCTGAACACCGGCGCCCCGCTCTCCGTACCCATGCCCGAAGCCATGGACACCGATGAAGGGAATGCCACGATGAGCGCAGCGCAGGAGCGCCACCATCTCCTCGAACGCCGCACCGTCGTCCTGGCGGTGGGAGCGGCCGGGGCGGCTGCCGCACTCACCGCGTGCGGAGGTTCGGACGGATCGGGCGGTGCGGAGTCGGTCGAGCAGCCGGGGAGCGGCGGCGCGGGCGGTGCCGTCCTGGCGAAGACCGCCGACATCCCCGAGGGCGGCGGGGTCGTCCTCGCGGCGCAGAAGGTCGTGGTGACCCAGCCGAGCGCGGGTGAGTTCAAGGCGTTCTCGGCGACGTGCACCCACCAGGGCTGCGCGGTCAAGGACGTCACGGACAACGTCATCACCTGTCCCTGCCACAACTCCACGTTCGACGCGGCGACCGGCAGCCCCACCGGCGGCCCAGCCACGCAGCCGCTGCCCGCGCGGGAGATCTCGGTGGAGGGCGGGTCGATCACGCTGGCGTAGGAGGCCTCTCCCCCGGTCGGCCGCTCGCTCTGCGCGGCGCCTTCCAGCGGCCCAGGATGTCGTCGGTGGTGGCGATGGTGGCGACCAGGGCGAGGGTGTTGCGGATCATCGCGGGGGTGTACTCGGCGGGCACCCCCGCGATCGCGTCGGACGGGACGACGGCCGTGTAGCCGAGGTTGACGGCGTCGAACACGGCATTGGGGATCGCGACGTTGGCCGAGACGCCGGTGACGACGAGCGTGCGGCAGCCGAGGTTGCGGAGGAGGGCGTCCACATCGGTCCCGGCCAGCGGCGAGAGCCCGTGCAGCCGTCGTACGACGAGGTCCTCGTCCGCCACCTGGAGGGGCGCCGCGACCCGTACGGCGGTGGTGCCGGTGTGTTGCTGGACCGGGAGGCGGGCGGCGGCGCGGAAGAGCCGGGCGTTGCGGCTGGCGCCGCGTCCGTCGGGGCGGCTCTCGGCGACGGCGTGCATGACCTGGACCCCGCCTTCGTGGGCGGCGGCGACCAGCCGGGCGATGTTGTCGAGGGCGCCGGAGGACCGTGCGGCCGCGGCGAGTTCGGGCAGGGCGCTGTCCGGTCCGACGACCCCCTGCTGGCATTCGACGGTCAGCAGTACGGTGGTGGCGGGGTCGAGCAGCGCGGCGAGCCGTTCCTGCGCTTGCCTGGAGACCACGGCGGCTCCTCCTGCCTGTTCCCGTTGCGTCGGCGGGAAAGAGCCCCCATGATTTCTGATGACCCATCAGATGGCAAGGGTGGCAAGGCAGATGCCAAGGACGACAAGGCAGACGGCAAGGTCTAGCACGGCAGACGACAAGGGGAGGACCCGCATGACCGACACCCAGCGACGCGGCCGCCGGATCATGATGACCCCCAAGGAGCGGGACGCCTACCTCGGCGAGCAGCGCACCTGCCGGGTCGCCACGCTCGCCGCCGACGGCCCTCCGCACATCGGCGCGCTCTGGTTCGTCTGGGACGGCACCTCGCTCTGGCTGTACTCCATCACCCGCAGCCTGCGCTGGTCGCAGCTGCGGAAGGACCCGAGGATCGCGGTGGTGGTCGACGACGGGGAGGCGTACGACGAGCTGCGCGGCGTGGAGCTGTCCGGCACGGCGGAGTTCGTCGGCGAGGCGCCGCGCACCGGCGAGCCGTGTCCCGAACTCGACGTACCGGAGCGGCTGTTCCCCGCGAAGTACTTCGGGATGGAGGAGATGCCGCACGACGGCCGGCACGCCTGGCTGCGGCTCACACCGGACACCATCACCTCGTGGGACTTCCGCAAACTCGCGGCGCTGGGGCGGTAGTCACCGCCTCGCGGAAGCTCCGGCCGCCACCCGCGCGCCCGCCGTCCGCAGCGCTTCGACCGCGGCCCGGACCGAGGGGCGGCGGTCGGCGTCCGTGCGCCAGACGGCGTGGATGTGGCGGCGCATGGTCTGCCGCACCGGCACCAGGCTGACCCCGTCGGGAACAGGACCGCGGCCGAGCCGAGGCGCCACGCAGACACCGAACCCGGCCGCGATCAGGGCGAGTTGCGTGTGGTGCTCACCGGCCAGATGGGAGATGCGCGGCTCGATGCCACGGGAGCGAAGGGTGAACATGAGCCACTCGTAACAGAATTCACCTTCGGGCCAGGACACCCACTCGTCCTGCGCGAAGTCCTCCAGCTCCACCTCGGCCCGGCCGGACAGCGGATGCCCGGACGGCATGGCGATGTCCGGTGCGTCGTCGAGGAGTTCGACCTTGGACAGGCCACCGGGGACAGGCAGCCGCTTGTTGCTCCAGTCGAGCGCCACCGCCACGTCGACATCGCCTCGCAGCACGGCCTGGAGCCCTTGCTCCGGCTCCAACTCGCGCGTTTGAACCTTCAGTTCGGGATGGTCCGCGCGCAGCGCGGTGAGTGTGGCGGGCAGCAGTCCGCGCGCCGCGGTGGGAAACGCGCAGAGCGTCACCTCGCCGACCACCTCGCCGCGCTGGGCCTCGATGTCGGACTGGGCCAGCTCCACCTGCGACAGGATCCGCGCGGCGTGGTCAGCGAGCAGCCGGCCCGCGTCGGTGAGGCGGACGCCGCGGCCGTTCCTGGCGAGCAGTTGCTGTCCGACCTCACGCTCCAGCTTGGCCATCTGCTGCGAGACCGCCGACGTGGTGACATGCAGACCTCCGGCGGCCCCGCTCACCGAACCGTGCCGGGCGAGGGCGTCCAGCGTGCGCAGCCGCTCCAGATTCAGCATGTGCCCTCCAGGTTGACGTAGGCACTCCGGGTTCACCAGGTCCGCCCCGGAGCTCGACAGGTAAGCGATGCTACGCGAACACGAACAGAAACTCTCGCTTGTTCTAAGGAGTGCTGTTCGTCATCGTTGAGCCATGAGCGCCCCCTGCCAGCAGCCCGCCGCCCCTGCGGCCGCACCCGCATCCGTCCCCCTGTCCCCCGTGACCACCGCCCGCCGACCGGCCGTCGACTGGCGGATCCGGTTCGCCGCGCTCTCGCTGATCTGGGGGTTCAGCTTCCTGCTCATCAAGGTGGGCACCGAGGGGTACGCGCCGTTCCAGGTCACGCTCGGCAGGCTGCTGGCCGGGACCGCCGTCCTGGCCGCGGCGATGGCGATGCGCCGTGAACGGCTGCCGCGCTCGGCCCGGACCTGGGGGCACATCACGGTGGCGGCGTTCTTCCTCAACGCGCTGCCGTTCTCGCTCTTCTCCTACGCCGAGCTGACCATCCCCTCCACGCTCGCCGGCATCTGCAACGCGACCTCGCCGCTGTGGGGCATGGTCCTCTCGGTGGTCGCCCTCTCCGAGGACCGCCCGACCCGCCGCCGCGTCGCGGGGCTGGGCGTCGACTTCCTCGGCGTGCTGACGGTCCTGGGCGCCTGGCAGGGCTTCTCCGGCCTGGACCTGGCCGGCACGGGGATGGCGCTGCTGGCCTCGTTCAGCTACGCGGTCGGCTGGATCTACGTCCGCCGTACGCTGGCCGGCACCGGCGCGTCGACGCTGACGCTCACCGGCAGCCAGCTCTTCGTCGGCACGCTGCAACTGGCCGTGGTCACCCCGGTGTTCACCTCGGCCCCGGACACCTTCCCGCTGCTGCCCACGCTCTCGGTGCTGGCGCTCGGCGCACTCGGCACGGGGCTCGCGGTGCTGCTCCAGTACGGACTGGTCCAGGAGGTCGGCCCGACGACCGCGCAGATGGTCACGTACTTCATCCCGGTGATCGCCACGGCGGCGGGCGTGACGCTGCTCGGCGAACAGCTGACCTGGAACACGCCGGTGGGCGCGGTGATCGTGCTGGCCGGGGCGGCGCTCACGCAGAGCCGGCCGTCGGCTGTACGGGCCCGTGCGGCGGGCGGCCGTACGAAGCGGCTCAGCCGTACGTGACCGGTGCGTACGGCTGAACACCCGCCCCGCCGAGGACCTCAGCCGTACGTCACCGGCCGCGCTGGTCCGGCCGCCGCCGCCACCGCGTCCGCCAGCGGCCCGATGTCCTCGGCCGTCAGCCGGGAGACGGTGAGCCGCACCGCCTGAGGCGTGCCCATCCGGAACCGCGCCCCGGGCGCCACGGCCCAACCCGCGTGCAACAGCCGGGCGATGGCCCCGGTCTCGTCGCTGACGGGCACCCACACGTTCATCCCGCTGCGCCCACGGGCCGCCACGCCGCGCTCCGCCAGCGCGCGCACCAGGGCGTCGCGCCGCTCTCCGTACGACCGGGCGACGGCGGCGGTGTCGACGGCGCCCGAGGTCCACAGGTGGAGCACCGCACGCTGGAGCAGCCGGCTGACCCACCCGGGCCCGAGCCGCTGCCGGCCCGCCACCCGGTCGACCGTGACCGGGTCGCCGGTGAGCACGGCGACCCGCAGATCGGGCCCGTACGCCTTGGCCACCGAGCGGACGAAGGCCCAGTGGTCCGTGGTGCCGGCCAGCGGGTGCAGCGGCAGGTCGACGATGGCGTGGCCGTGGTCGTCCTCGATCAGCAGCACGTCCGGGTGGCCGGCGAGCACGGCCCGCAGCTCCCGGGCGCGTGCGGCGCTCACCGAGGCGCCGGTCGGGTTCTGCGCCCGGTCGGTGACGACGAGCGCCCGCGCCCCGGCCCGCAGCACCCGCTCCACATCCGCGACGAGCGGACCGTCGTCGTCCACCCCGACCGGTACGGCACGCAGCCCGAGCGCCGGTACGAGGTCGAGCACGCTGCCCCACCCGGGGTCCTCCACCGCCACCGCGTCGCCCGGCCGCAGGTGTGCCGCGAGCACCCGCTCGATGGCGTCGAGCGACCCGGAGGTCACCGCGACCGGCCCGTCGGGCACTTTGTCGGCGTCCATCGCCCCACGCGCGTACGCGGCGAACTCCGGGACCACCGGCACCTCCCCGTACAGGCCGGGGCTCTCGGCGTCGACCGCGGCGGCCACGGCGAGCGCCGGGCCGAGCGCCGGCAGCAGGCCAGGATCGGGGTTGCCCTCGCCGAGGTCACGTACGCCCGGCGGCGCCTCGATGCGCAGGGAACCGCGCGCAGTGCTCGCCGGTCGCGGCCGCACCCGGCTCCCCCGGCGGCCCGCCGTCTCGATCACCCCGCGCTCGCGCAGCGTCCGGTAGGCGGCGGCCACCGTGTTCGGGTTGACCTCCAGATGTGCGGCCAACTCCCGCATGGGCGGCAGCACATGACCGGGCGGGAGGTCTCCGGAACCGACCCCGCGCTCCACACTGGCGGCAATCTCCGATGCGCGCCGCCCACTGATCCGATAGTCTCCTAGCACAAACAACAGTATGCACTAGTGCAATGAGGTACGCAATGTCAGCCACCGCCGCCTACACCGCCACCGACCGCACGGTCCCCACCCGGGCGAAGGAGCGCGCCTCCTACGACCGCGAGCTGGTCCACTCGATACTCGACGCGACCTACCTCTGCCACCTCGGCTTCGTCCGGGACGGGGCACCGGTCGTGCTGCCGACCATGTTCGGACGGGTCGGAGAGCGGCTGTACGTCCACGGGTCGACCGGCTCCCGCCCGCTGCGGAGCACCCGGGCCGCCGCCGACCCGGGGCTGCCGGTCTGCCTGACCGTCACCCATGTCGACGCGCTGGTGCTGGCCCGGTCCGCCTTCCACCACTCGCTCAACTACCGCTCGGTGGTGGTCCACTCCACCGCCACCACCGTGACCGACCCCGAGGAGCGGCGCATCGCCCTGGACGCGATCGTCGACCAGGCCGTCCCCGGCCGTTCGCGGGACGCGCGCCCGGCCAACGCCAAGGAGCTGGCCGCCACCGCCGTGATCCGGCTGGACCTGGACGAGGTCTCCGCCAAGGTCCGCACCGGCGGCCCCAACGACGAGCCGGAGGATCTCACCCTCCCGCACTGGACCGGCATCGTGCCGCTCACCCGGGGCTACGCGCAGCCGGTCCCGGCGGACGACCTGGACCCGGCCGTCGGCGTACCGGACTATCTCCGTGCGCTCTGACCCCGGGAATCTGGGAACGGTCAGGGCCGGGAGCTCGACCACCGGCTCCGGGCCCTGACCCGCGACAGCACTACACCGCCACCGCCTCGGCCTGCCTCCGGCGAGCGACCGCCGCGCCCCGCGCCTCGGCCAGCGCCAGCCCGGCCACGGCAGTCAGCAGGAGCAGGGTCCCGACGACGGTGGCCGCCGTCAGCCGCTCCCGCAGGACGGTCACCGCGATGAGCGCGGCGCTCACCGGCTCCAGGAGCATGATCACGGAGACGGTGGCCGAGCGGACGGCCGCGGCCCCGGCGAAGTACAGCGCGTACGCGAGCGCGGTGGGCACCGCCGCCACGTAGACGAGCAGCCACAGCACCTGGCCCGTCTGGGCGGTGTGCGGCACGAGACCCTCGGCCGCCGCCATGGGCAGCAGTCCGACGGCTCCGATGCCGAACGCCCAGGCGCTGGTGGTCAGCGCGTCACCGCCGCCGCCGTCCCGCCCGAGCCACCGCGTGAGCAGGGTGATCGCGGCGTACCCGGCGGCCGACAGCAGCGCGAGCAGCACCCCCGCCGGCACGACCTCGCCGCCCTCACCGCCGAGGACGAGCACGGCGAGACCGGCCAGCGCACCGGCCACCGCCGCCAGACCGCCCAGGCCGAGACGTTCGCCGAGCATCACGCGCGCGCCGACGGCGATCAGGACGGGCCCGGCGCCGAGCGTGACGACGGTCCCGACGGCGAGGCCGGTGAGGTCCACCGCCGCGAAGTAGGCGCTCTGGAACGTGGTCAGCCCCACCCCGGTCCCGAGGATGCGCAGCATCCGGCGGCGCCGGGGCTCGGGCTGCCGGGGTGCGCGGCGGGGCCGCAGGGCGAGCGCCCCGGCCAGCAGGACCAGGCCGCCGACGCAGCGCCAGAAGGACAGGGCGAGAGGGCCGAGATCGCTGACCCGGAAGATCAGGGAGGCGGCCGCACCGGCGGTGCCCCAGGCGACTCCGGCGACGACGAGGTATAGCAGGCTCCGGCCGACGGGCAGCGCGGAAACAGCGGGCATGGACATGGGACTGCTCCTGAGGAAGACAGGGTGTGGTGGTCGCTCGGCTCCGCGCGCGGGCAGCGACGAGCCGCTCGGGGACTGCCCGAGCCCGGTCTTCGTCAGGAGTGGCCGCGCGCTAGGCGACAGGCGGCGGCAGCACAGTCAGATGCATGGTCGGCACACTAATGCGAAGCCCGCCCGGCCGACAACTCGCCCTCCGCGGCCCCGGCCACAGCGCCCGCGCCCGTACCCGCGGCAACCGGCCCCGACGGCGGTTTCGGGGCGGCCGACTGGGCGATGAACGCACCGGCCAGCACGACGAGACCGCCGATGAGCTGCGGGGCGGAGAGGTGCTCGCCGAGGAGGACCCAGGCCAGCACGGTCGCGATGACCGCCTCCAGGCAGGCGACGACCCCGGCGACCTGCGGCGAGAGCCTGCGGACGGAGACGACGCCGGTGCCGTACGCGAGCACGGTGGCGATCAGCACGATCCAGCCGAGCAGCAGCCAGGCGGGGACCACGGTGCCGTCCATCCCGGCGCCACCGCCGAGCAGCGACCAGTCCATGCCCCACGGCCGCGCCACGACGGTGAGGACCAGGGCGCCGACGATCAGTCCGTACGAGATGACGCCGAGCGGATGCGGAGGCTCGGCCCGCCGGCCGTCCTCGCCCCTGCCCTCCTGGCCGCCGTGGTCGGAGAGGACGAAGTAGCCCACCTGGCAGCAGGCGGCGCCGAGGGCGAGCAACAGGCCGAGGGCGTCGAAGCTGAGCCCGGCCCAGACCTCGACGACACAGGCGAGGCCGCCGACCGCCAGGACCACACCGAGGGCCGCGGCCCGGGTGACGGGCCTGCGCTGGACGAACCGGACCCAGCCGAGGACCAGCGCGGGAGCGAGATATTCGACCAGGAGGGCCACCCCGACCGGGATGCGGGAGATCGAGGCGAAGTAGAACGCCTGGACCCCGGCCACGGCGAAGAGCCCGAACCCGGCCAGCAGCGCGGGCCGTTCACGTACGAGGTTCCGGTGGCGCCAGGCGACCGGCAGCATGATGACGGCGGCGCCCGCCACCCGTAGCCACACCACGTGCAGCGGGTCGAGCCCCGCCTCGATCAGTGGCTTGGCGGCGACTCCCGAGCCGCCGAAAGCGAAGGCCGAAAGGAGCGCGAGCCCCAGGCCGGCGCTTCGTTTCTGAGTACCCCGAGACGCGTGCATCGGCACATCATGACAGCAGCCGACAGGACCGTCACCTCCGTGACACCTGTCGAGACGCCGACCTCGAACCGGGGCTCACCTCAGCCCGGACGCCTCCGCCGTACGCTCCACCGCCCGGCCAGACAGCCACCGCGCGTCCACGCCCGCCCGGCCCAGCACCTCCACCGCACGGGACTCGCCGTCGGCGGCCAGTGCGGCGAGGAGGTCCAGCCCGCCGGCGCGCGGCTCCCCGCGCCGTCCGGCACGGCGCAGGGCGTCCTCCATCGCGGTGACGGCCGCCGGCGACCAGCCCTCCGTAGCCGGATCCCGTACGACGGGAACGGCCCCGGAATCCTCCACCGAGCCCTGCCAGCGGAGCCCGTAACCGATGCTCCGCTGCACGAGGTAGCCGAGGACCTTCGCGAGCTGCGGTCCGCCGTCGAAGGCCTCGCGGACCTCGGGATCGCTCTCGATGAGCGAGTGCAGAAGGTGGGCGGTGTCGATCTGCCGGTCACCGTCCCGCAGCGCACGCCGGCGCGCCCCGGTCACCACCGAGGCCAGTTCGACGGTGAATCTGGCGTCGGGACCGTCGGGACTGGGGAAACTGAGGGATCCGACGGGGTTCGGCGCAGGCTGTTCGGGGATCCGCGGCGTCCGGTTTTGCACTACTCCACCCCATCAGTCCCCGGGCGGCGAAGCATCGGCGGAGCGGCCCATTCGCGCGTCCCACCCAAGGTGGGCACACCGGAGCGACCCCTCATCCCTGCGGATGAGATCGGGCCGCGGCGTACAACCATCGCCCCCAAGGGGCGCGCCGCCTTGCGCCGCGCGCCCTCGGGCAACCGCCGCACCCGCGCCCACGTCCCTCAGACGACAGCACGCATCAGCACGCATCGGCTTCGGGAGGAAGGGGAACGACGGTTGTTCTGGATGGTCGCCCTGCTCGCCCGGGACGGGATGGAGTACGTCTACCGCGTGTACGCACCGGACGACGCGCTGCCCGCCGATCTGTTCTGGACCGCCTTCCACTGCCATGACGAGGGCCCGCACCCGCGCGCGTCGGACCGGTTCGACGCGGCGGAGATCTGGCGGGCGGAACCGGCGGCCCCGACCAACCTGACGGCACATCAGCATTGAATGTTGGAGCGGCTGCCGTTACCTTCCGCGCACCGTAACCGGAGGAAGCAGAGGTGGTCGCATGGCCGAAGTCAGCGCGGAGGCACGCATCGAGGCACCCGCCGAGAAGGTCTGGGCGCAGCTGACGGACTTCTCGTCGTACGGCCAGTGGAACGCCACCCACACCAGCTTCCCCAAGGGCGGCCCGGCGGCGCTGGAGACCGGGGCCACCTACGAGGAGAACATGAAGCTCATGGGCTTCCCGGCCGAAGTGGCGTGGACGGTGGCGGAGCTGGAGGACGGCCGGCTGCTGACGACCCGGGGCAAGGGCCCGATGGGGGTCAACCTGGCGATGCGCTACTCCTTGGCGCCTTCGCCGGACGGGGCCGCCACCACGGTCCGCATCGAGGGCGAGTTCGCCGGCGCGGCGGTCTCCCTGATGGGCGGCAAACTCAAGGACTCGGCGACGGCGGCGCTCCAGGAGTCCCTGCGCAAGCTCGACGGCCTGGTCACGCCCTGACCGCACGAACGCGGCAGGGGTCCCGCCGGTAGCGGGACCCCTGCCACAACGCCTGCTCAGTGCTCGTCGGCAAGAATCAGGTAGAGCTTCTTACGGGCGTCGTTGATGACGGTCAGCGCCTTCTGCCGCTGATCGGCCGAACCGGTCTTCCAGACCTGCCCGAACGCCTCCATCAGACCGAATCCGGCCTGGCGGATCTCGTTCACGCCTTCCCAGTCCGCACCGCGCCCGGCCCCTTCCCAGGGCGCCTCGGGACCGGACTCGGCCTCACCACGTCCGGAATCGGTGAGCGTGAACAGCTTCTTGCCGCCCTCGCTCGCGCTGACGATCAGCCCCTCGTCCTCCAGCAGCTGGAGCGTCGGGTAGACCGAACCGGGGCTGGGCTTCCAGGCCCCGCCACTGCGCTCGCCGATCTCCTGGATCATCTCGTACCCGTGCATCGGCCGGTCCTTCAGCAGGGCCAGGATCGACGCCCGCACGTCACCGCGCCGCGCCCTCCCCCGACCGCCGCCCCGGCCACGCCCGCCACCGAAGGGCCCGCCACCGAACGGCGGCCCGAACGGCCCGAAGGCGGCACGGCGGCCGTCGTGACCACCTCGACCGTGATGACCGTGATGGCCGGGCCCGTAATGCCCCGGTCCGTGCTCATGCCCGTGCTCGTATCCGTGTGAACGCATCGCTACGCTCCTTCCATCGTTGATCTGTCGTGATACTTCAACGATATATCGGAAGCTATCGGCTGGCAAGGCGCTGCCCCTGTGGGCGCCCACACCCTGGGCGGTGGCCGCAATCGCCTTTCACCTCTCGCCGCCGAGCGCTAGCGTTCGGGGCCACGAGTGGCCCACGAGGAAAGCGGTGAGGCATGCCCGGTCGTCCGAGCGCGCGTTGACGCCGTAGGCCGGGTCCGGCCCGTCATCGCGTGCTGCCCCTGAGATCGCGGCACAGCGAGCCCTTCACCCCGCCCGAAGCCCGGGTGCGCCTCCGCGCGCCGGGCCGGCGGTCCTCGTTCCGGCGACTCCAGAGGTTTCCGTGCCGTCCTCCTCACCCTCCGCCGCGCGCTCCTCCGTGTGGCGGGATGCCGACTTCCGCAGACTCTGGGCGGGCCAGAGCGCCTCCCAGCTCGGCGAACACACCACGCTCGTCGTCCTCCCGCTCGTCGCCGTCCTGACGCTGCACGCCGGCGCGGGCCAGTTGGGCGTCCTCCGTGCCGTGGGGCAGGCGCCGATCCTGTTGCTCTCGCTCCTCGCGGGTGCCTGGGTGGACCGGTGGCGGGCCCGCACGGTGATGGTCCTGACGGACGCCGCCCGCGCGATGGTGCTGGGCGCGGCCGCCGTGGCCGGTCTCCTCGGGCTGCTCGGTCTGCCCGCGCTGTTCGTGGTGGCCTTCACCGTGGGAGCGCTGTCCGTCCTCTTCGACGTGGCCTATCAGGCCTCTCTCGTACGGCTGGTGGGGCGCGACCAGCTCCTCCAGGGCAACAGCGCGCTGGAGGGCAGCCGGTCCGCCGCGCAGATCGGCGGACCCGCCCTCGGCGGCGCGCTGGTGTCGGCGCTCGCGGCGCCGGTCGCCGTGGCCTCAGGGGCGTTCTTCTTCGCGGTGTCGTTCGTATCCCTCCGGCGGATCCGCCGGGCCGAGTCCGTACCGCACCACCACGAACGCGCCCCGCGGATCCGCGAGGGCCTCCGCTTCGTCGCCGGGCACGCCCTGCTGCGGGCCGTGTGCCTGGCCTCGGCGGCCTTCCAGTTCTCCTTCGCCGCCACGATGACCGTCTACCTGCTCTTCCTCCCCCGCGAACTGCACCTGCCGGGCGCCACCATCGGCCTCGCCCTCGCGGCGACCGGCCCGGGCGCGCTCCTCGGGTCGGTCCTGGCCGCGCGGCTGCCCGGACGGTACGGCCATGGCGTGGTGCTGGTGTCCGCCGCGGTGCTCGGCAACGGCGCCCTGCTCTGGGTGCCCGCCCTGCACGGCTCGTCGGCGGTGACGGTGCCCGCGCTCCTGGCGGTCAACTTCGTGTTCGGGACCTTCGGCCAGCTGGTGAACGTCACCGTCATGTCGGTACGGCAGGCCGTCACGCCGGACGGGATGCAGGGCCGCGCGGCCGCGACGATCACCTTCGCCGGCATGGGCCTCACCCCGCTCGGCTCACTCGTCGGCGGTGTCCTCGCACAGGAGTGGGGGCTGCGCACCGGCCTCCTGGTGGCGGCCGCGGGGATGATGCTGTCCCCGGCCGTCATGGCCGCGTCACCACTCGTACGCCTGGGACGGAAGCTCCCGGTATGAGGTGGTCCACACCCGCCCTGGCCGCCCCGGCCGCGCCCGCTGCTCCTGAGCCGTCGAAGCGCGCCCGGCGGACAAGGAGGCCAGGAACCCGCGATTGGCCTTGGTCCGTGGCCGTGCCGCCGTTCTACGGTCGCCCCATGAGGATTCGTATCGTCGACGCGTTCACCGACCGCCCCTTCTCCGGCAACCCCGCAGGCGTCCTCCTGCTGGAGACCGCCGCCTTCCCGGACGCCGAACGGCTCCAGGAGATCGCCACCGAGGTCAACCTCTCCGAGACGGCCTTCGCGCACCCGCTGCCGCCCGGCGGCGAGGCCGACTGGGCGCTGCGCTGGTTCACGCCGGCCACCGAGGTCGACATGTGCGGCCACGCCACGCTCGCCACCGCGCACGTCCTGCACACCACCGGCCGGGCCACCGGCACCGTACGGTTCACCGCGCGCTGCGGGATCCTCACCGCCACCGCCCACCCGGACGGCTCCCTCACCCTCGACTTCCCCACCGCACCGCTGCGCGAGGAGACCGCGCCGCCCGGCCTCGCCGAGGCGCTGGGAGCGGAGCCGGTCTCCGTCCACGACACCGGCGAACACATCGGCGACCTGCTCGTCGAGCTGCGCGACGAGGCGACCGTACGGGCTCTGGCCCCGGACTTCGCCGCCCTCGTGGCCCACTCGCGGCGCGGTGTCATCGCCACGGCCGCCGCCGAGGACCCCACGCGCGGCTACGACTACGTCTCGCGCGGCTTCTTCCCCGGCGTCGGCGTCGACGAGGACCCGGTGACCGGCAGCGCCCACACCGCGCTGGCCCCGTTCTGGTCGGCCCGCCTCGGCCGCGACGACCTCACCGGGCTGCAGGCCTCGGCCCGCTCGGGGTTCGTACACACCGCCCTGCGCGGCGAACGCACCCTGCTGACCGGCGCGGCGGTCACCGTCATCGACGGCGAACTGCTGACCACCCTCTGAGCCCTGGAACAGGCCGTCCCTACAGCGTCGGCAGCCAGTCCACCTTCCCGGCGAGCAGCGCGTACCCGACGAACGCCCCGATGTCGAGCAGCGTATGGGCGACGACCAGCGGCCCCACCCGGCCCCAGCGCCGGTACAGCAGGACGAAGACGACGCCCATCACCATGTTGCCGATGAAGCCGCCGATGCCCTGGTAGAGGTGGTACGAGCCGCGCAGCACCGAGCTGGCCACCAGCGAGGCCATCGGGGTCCAGCCGAGCTGGTCCAGCCTCCGCAGCAGATACGCGACGACGATCACCTCCTCCACCACGGAGTTCTCCGCCGCCGAGAGGATGAGCACGGGGAACTTCCACCAGACGTCGGGCAGCGACTCCGGTACGACGGTGAGGTTGAAGCCGGTCGCGCGGGCGATCAGGTAGAACGCGAGCCCCGCGCTGCCAATGCCCGCCGCGATCAGCGTCCCGCGACCGAGGTCGAACCAGGGCCTGGTCCGGTCGAATCCGATCGTCCGCAGCCCGGCGCCCTCCCTGATCAGCAGGTGCGCCACCAGCGCCACCGGCACCAGGGCCGTTGCGATCCCGAACATTTGCCAAGCCAGATCCAGCCATGGACGGCCCGGGGCGTACGAACCGTTCAGCGTCGCCGCCTGGTCCTTCAAGCCCCCCGGTTTCGTCAGCGATCCGACAAAACTGATGAGCGCGGAGACCGCACTCGCGCCCAGCGAGAGTGCCAGGACCAGCACCGTCTCCGACCGCAAGATCCTTCGTGATACGCCCTCTTGGGGATAAGAATCAGCCACGCGCCCCACCTCCACCGGTCCACCTGCCTTTTGTTCTGCAATCGCGTCTCATCCCGCCCACCGTCCCGCTAGGGTCTCGAATGCAGGTACGAAGATCATGCGCGACAGGCCGGGGGACGACCACCATTGCCGATGGTGCGGTCCCCCTTTTCCTTGTTCACCGTTCATCGTTCGTCTTCAGGGGGGCACCACCGACATGGGACGCCACAGCTTGCCCGACGCCCACGCGCCGGAGGAACGCGGGGGCACGTCTCCCCGGCGCCGGCGGCGCACCATCGCCATCGCCACGCTGCTCGTCCTCGCGGTGGCGGCGGGAACGGGGGTGGCGGTCAACAGCGGCCTGTGGTCGTTCTCCGAGTCGTGCGAGGACTCCGCCGTACGCCTGACCCTGGCCGCCTCGCCGGACATCGCGCCGGCCGTCCGGGACATCGCCGAGCAGGCCCTCGCGGACGAGGTGAGATCCGACGGCCACTGCCTGGACGTGGAGATCGTGGCCCGCGACTCCTACAAGGTCGCCGACACTCTCGCGAGCGGCGCCGAGGCCCCGGACTTCCAGGTCTGGCTGCCCGACTCCGACCTGTGGCTGGACCGGGCCGAAGGGCTCGGCGCCGGCACGCCGATCTCGCCCTCGGACTCGGTGGCCTCCTCGCCGGTGGCCCTCGCCATGGTGCCGGCCGCCTCGAAGCGGCTGGGCTGGCCGGAGCAGACGTACTCCTGGGCCGAGGTCGTCACCGCCGCTCTCACCGCGGACAAGGTCCGCCTCGGTGCGGCCGATCCGGCGCGCAGCGCCACCGGCCTCCTCGCTCTCACCAGCATCGGCGGCTCCTCCGCGCAGCAGGGCGGGGACAGCGACACCCGGGTCGCGGAGACCGCGAAGGTGCTGGCCGAGCGGATGTCGGACAGTGACGCGCAGGTGCTGGAGACGCTGGCGCGGAGCGGCACGGGTGCCGAGGAGGGCAATCCGAGACGCAACCAGGCCGTCCTCATATCCGAGCAGGCGGCCTTCACCCACAACGCGGAGGCCACCGGCAGCGGCAAGCTCGACCTCTTCTACCCCAAGGACGGCACTCCGCTGCTCGACTACCCGTACACGCTGGTCGACGAGGAGAAGCTGACCCTCGCCCAGTCCCGCGCGGCCCTGCGCTTCATGACCCTGCTCAACGACAAGAGCTCGCGGGACGTCTTCGCCCGGCACGGGTTCCGGCCGCCGAGCGGAGCCGCCGAGGACACCGTCGTGGCGTCGGCGGGCGGCAGGTCACCGCAGCCGTACGCCACTTCGGCGGCCGAACCGCCTTCGGCGAAGCAGCTCCAGGAGATGCTGGGGATGTGGACGATCACCGTCCAGAGCGCCCGGCTGACCACGGTGGTCGACGCCTCGGGCTCCATGGCCACGCCGGTGCCGGGACGCGGCCTGTCGCGGATGGACGTCACGAAGGAGTCGCTCATCCAGGCGCTCGCCCAGTTCACTCCGGACGACGAGATCGGCCTGTGGGAGTTCGCCACGACTCTGGACGGCGCGAAGGACTACCGCAAGGTCATGGAGACCCGCCGGCTGGGCGACCCGGTCCAGGGCGGCTCGACCCACCGGGAGAAGCTGTCGGCGGCGTTCGCGGGGCTGCAGCCGGTGCCGGGTGGGGCGACCGGGCTGTACGACACGGCCTTGGCGTCGTACGAAGAGGCCCGGTCGACCTTCGTGAAGGGCAAGTTCAACGCTCTGGTGATCCTCACCGACGGCTCCAACCAGGACGACGACGGCATCTCCCGGAGCGGGCTGATCGACCGCCTCAAGGAGCTGGCCGACCCCGAGCGCCCGGTCCCGATCATCGCCATCGCGGTGGGCCCGGACGCCGACCGCGAGGAGGTCGCCGAGATCGCGCGGGTCACCGGCGGCGACGGCTACGAGGTGAGCGACCCGGCGGAGATCCAGGCCGTCATCCTCCAGGCCATCATGGCCGCCGGCCAGAACGGCCGCGCCGCCCAGGAGTGAGGGCGGCGCGGGGACCCGGCCGCCCTCACTCCCGTACGGAAGCACGCCACGTTACGAACGTGCCTCAGGGCGCCGGGAACCCCACCGCCCAGGTGTGCACCGGCTCCCCCGCGTGCATCAGCTCGGCGTAGCGCCGGGTCGTCGCCGCCAGTGCCGCTTCCCGTCCGAGTCCGGCCTCCAGTGCCCGGCGGTAGGTGGCGACCTGCCAGGAGGCCCCGTTGACCCGGCGCTTGCAGCGCTCCTCGATGACCCCTAGGTACCGGTCCCGGTCGGCCGGCTCGATCTGCCAGGCGTCGAGCCCGGCCGCGGCCAGCGGCAGCAGCTCCTCCTGGACGAGCTGTACGGCGGGGATCCTGGCCAGTCCGCCGGCGCGGCCCGGTCGCGGCCAGAGGAGTTCGGCCTCGATGCCGTGGCGGCAGGCCTCGGTGAAGTTCTCGGCGGCGGCCTCGAAGGGCAGCTTGCTCCACAGCGGCCGGGACTCCTCGGCGAGCGCCCGGACCAGCCCGTAGTAGAAGGCCGCGTTGGCGATGACGTCCGTGACGGTGGGCCCGGCCGGCAGGACCCGGTTCTCCACGCGCAGGTGCGGGACACCGTCGGCGACGTCGTACACCGGGCGGTTCCAGCGGTAGACCGTCCCGTTGTGCAGGACCAGCTCGGCCAGCTCCGGCACGCCGCCCTCGTCCAGGACCCGCAGCGGCTCCTCCTCCTCGCAGATCGGCAGCAGCGGCGGGAAGTAGCGCAGGTTCTCCTCGAAGAGCTCGTACGCGGAGGAGATCCACCGCTCCCCGAACCACGTCCGGGGCCGCACCCCCTGGTTCGCCAGCTCCGGCGGCCGTACGTCGGTGGCCTGCTGGAACAGCGGCGGCCGCGACTCCCGCCAGAGCTCCTTGCCGAAGAGGAACGGGGCGTTGGCGCCGAGCGCGATCTGGACGGAGGCGATCGCCTGCGCCGCGTTCCACACGTCCGCGAACCGGGCCGGGGTCACCTGGAGGTGCAACTGGACCGAGGTGCAGGCCGATTCGGGCGCGATCGAGGGCGAGGAGCAGACCAGGTGGTCCACGCCTTCGATATCCAGGGTGAAATCCTCGCCGCGGGCCGCCGCCATTTGATCGTTGAGCAGCGTGTAGCGGTCCACGTCCGAGAGATTCGCCGAGACCACGTCGTGCTCGCCGAGCGTCGGGAGGATTCCGATCATGACGATCCCCGCGTCCACCTCACCGGCCTTGCGGTGGGCGTAGGCGAGACCGGTCCGCAACTCCTCCGAGAGCTGATCGAATACCCGGCCGCCGAGCCGGTGCGGAACGATATTTACTTCCAGATTGAACATCCCGAGTTCGGTCTGGAAATCCCGGCTCGCGATGCGCTGGAGCACTTCCTGATTCATCATCCGGGGCAGACCGTCGGAGCCGGCGAGATTCAGCTCTATCTCCAGCCCCATCAGGTTTCGCGGCCGGTCGAACCTCCGCTCCTCCAGCAGTCTGCCCAGCCCCTCCAGGCACTGGTTGAGCTTGGTCCGGTATGCCTGCCGATCGGACAGGTCAACGGCTCCCGCCACGACCTTCTCCCCCATCGAGGGGTCCCTCCTCCAGTGGTCGGCCCGCCGACCGGGCCGCGCATCACGATCGATAATGCCCAGTGGGAGTGATCCGTAACGCCCCACAGCCCTCCGGAAACCCGCTAGGCTGGGTGAAGGAGACCGGGGGCACATTCCGGGGGCACGCGGCGAGCGGCATTTTCGGCCGGGGAGTGCGTGGCGGAATGACCGATGAGTTTCGGCCTACCGCTCCACAGAAAGAGGCGCAGGCCGGGGCGGAAAGCGGCCGATCAAATCACCAGGAAACCCGCATTCCGAAGTCCGGATGTCGCCTTGCGCGAAATATCCCCGGCAGCTAGCGGAAACACTGTGTGAACACGTGTCGTATAAACTCCGCCTGACGAGGCAGAGAGTTGACGCAACCGGCCCGCCATCGGCCTCCTCTGGCCCCGCACGCCGACAGCGCCGTCTGCACCCGCCCACGCATCACCGTGTCTCCAAGTGAGAGGCGACCCACTATGCCGCTGCATGTCCCCCCGGCTCCCGCGCCCGCCCTGCGCAGTGTTCTCGCGGCCCTCGGTTCCCCCACCGCGGTCCGTCAGGCGCGCACGTCCGCCCTCCGGTCCGCCCAGGGACCGCTCAGCCCCGAACTGCCGCTTCCCGTACACGTCCTGGACCGGATCGCTCCGACCAGAACCGCACCCCGAACCCGTCTGGCGGCCTGGCGCTTCCTGATCCGGAGCGAGGACCGGGCGATCGCCGCCGCGGACACCATGCTCACGCCGGACGGCTGGAGCTTCTCGCACTTCTTCGAGGGCCCCTATCTCGCCTCGACGGAGCTGGCGGTCCGCCAGGCCGAGGCCTCCGCCACCACGTACCAGGCGAGACTTCTCTCCATACCGGAGCTGTACATGCTCACCCTCTGGCTGCACGACGACACGGAGGACGACGCCTCCACCGGGGTGCTCGCCCCGGCCGACGTCCTGGTGCCGCTGGCACCGGCGCCTCCGGGCATCGCCGCGCACCGGCCGCACCGGGTCGCCGATCTGCTGCCCGTCATGACCCTGCGCGTGGCACCCGGACCGCTGCTCAGCTCGGCCTGACCGGCGGCCGGGAGGGACAGGCCCCCGCGGTGACCGGTACGCCCCTCGGCGGAACGGGCCACCGCGGGGGCTCCCTCTTACCCACTCGGACTAGCCCGGTCCGGCCACCCCGAACCACCCGAAGGGACAGTGCAGTTGCGGTGAACCGTCCGCGCGGGTGACGCGTCATGAGAGGAGTAGGGGAGCTGCCGCGAAATCCCTGCGGAATCACCCCCGTAGGGCAACACTGGGACCGGACCGACTGATACGGGGGCGGCCATGAACCACTCATCCAGCCGCAGGACACTCGACTCGACGCAGCGAAAGAACCCATCCATGTGCCAGCATCAGCCACCCTGCCCCACCGCCGACTCCCCCGACCGGGAGGCGGCCCGCCTGACGGCCCACCACCCGGAACAGGGCTGGAGCCTTCTGTGCAACGGCGTCCTCCTCTTCGAGGACACCGGCGAGCTGCTGCCGGACGGGCAGATCATCGCACCGCACCGGCCGTTGGCGGCAGGCCGCGTGGTGAAGGCCGCCTGAGGGCGAACGTAAGGGACCAGCTGTACGGAGAAGGGGCCGGCCCGGGGAGATCCCCGCACCGGCCCCGACGCGTGTCAGGCGTGAGCCTTTGAGCGTCAGTTGTCGTACTCCTCCAGCGGCGGGCAGGAGCAGACAAGGTTGCGGTCGCCGAAGGCACCGTCGATACGGCGGACCGGCGGCCAGTACTTGTCCGCGGCGAAGACACCGGCCGGGAAGACGGCCTCCTCGCGGCTGTAGCCGTGGTCCCAGTCGCCGCCCAGCGCGGCGGCGGTGTGCGGGGCGTTGGCGAGCGGGTTGTCGTCCGCGCTCCACTCGCCGGACGCGACCTTCTCGATCTCGGCGCGGATCGCGATCATGGTGTCGCAGAACCGGTCGAGCTCGGCGAGGTCCTCGCTCTCGGTCGGCTCGATCATCAGCGTGCCGGCCACCGGGAACGACATGGTCGGCGAGTGGAAGCCGTAGTCGATCAGACGCTTGGCGACGTCGTCGATGGAGACGCCGGTCGCCTTGGAGATCGATCGCAGGTCGACGATGCACTCGTGCGCGACGAGTCCGGCCGGGCCGTTGTACAGGATCGGGAAGTGCGGCTCCAGCCGCTTGGCGATGTAGTTGGCGGCCAGCACCGCGACCTGTGTGGCCCGCTTGAGCCCCTCGCCGCCCATCAGGCGCACGTACGCCCACGAGATCGGCAGGATGCCCGCCGAGCCCCACGGGGCGGCCGAGATCGGGCCCACGCCGGTCTCCGGGCCCGCGGCGGGCTGGAGCGGGTGGTTGGGGAGGTACGGGGCGAGGTGCGCGCGGACGCCGACCGGGCCGACGCCGGGGCCGCCGCCGCCGTGCGGGATGCAGAACGTCTTGTGCAGGTTGAGGTGCGAGACGTCGCCGCCGAACTTGCCGGGCTTGGCGAGCCCGACCAGCGCGTTGAGGTTGGCGCCGTCGACGTAGACCTGGCCGCCCGCGTCGTGCACCTCGCCGCAGATGTCGGCGACGTGCTCCTCGAATACCCCGTGCGTGGACGGGTAGGTGATCATGAGGACGGCCAGCTCGTCGCGGTACTGCTCGATCTTGGCCCGCAGGTCCGCGATGTCGACCTCGCCGTCGTCGGCGGTCTTCACCACGACGACCTTCATGCCCGCCATGACGGCGCTGGCGGCATTGGTGCCGTGCGCCGAGGACGGGATCAGGCAGACGGTGCGCTGGTCGTCGCCGTTGGCCCGGTGGTACGCGCGCACGGCGAGCAGGCCCGCGAACTCGCCCTGGGAGCCGGCGTTCGGCTGGATGGAGACGGCGTCGTAACCGGTGACCTCCGCCAGACGCTCTTCCAGCTCGCGGATGAGGGTGAGGAAGCCCTGCGCCTGCTCGGCCGGGGCGAAGGGGTGCAGCGCGCCGAACTCGGGCCAGGTGATGGACTCCATCTCGGCGGTCGCGTTCAGCTTCATGGTGCAGGAGCCGAGCGGGATCATGCCGCGGTCCAGCGCGTAGTCGCGGTCGGCGAGCTTGCGCAGGTAGCGCAGCATCGCGGTCTCGGAGCGGTGCTGGTGGAAGACCGGGTGGGTCAGGATGTCGTCGGAGCGCAGCAGCGCCTCGGGCAGCGCGTCGGCGGCCGAACCGTCCAGCGCCTCGATGTCGGCGTCGGCGCCGAAGGCGGCCCAGACGGCGGAGAGCTGGGCCCGGGTGGTGGTCTCGTCGCAGGCGACGGAGACGTGGTCGGCGTCGACGCGGCGGAGGTTGACGCCGCGCTCGCGGGCGTCCGCGACGATGTCCGCGGCCTTGCCGGGCACCTTGACGGTCAGCGTGTCGAAGAAGTCGCCGTGCACGACGTCGGCGCCGGCGGCACACAGGCCCTCGGCGAGGATCGCGGCGTAGCGGTGGGTGCGGCGGGCGATCGTGCGCAGCCCGTCGGGGCCGTGGTAGACGGCGTACATCCCGGCCATGACGGCGAGCAGCACCTGTGCCGTACAGATGTTGCTGGTGGCCTTCTCGCGGCGGATGTGCTGCTCGCGGGTCTGGAGGGCCAGGCGGTAGGCCTTGTTGCCGTCGGCGTCGACGGAGACGCCGACGAGGCGGCCGGGCAGGGAGCGGGCGAACTTCTCCCGGACCGCCATGAAGCCGGCGTGCGGCCCGCCGAAGCCCATCGGGACGCCGAACCGCTGGGTGGTGCCCACCGCGATGTCGGCGCCGAGCGCGCCGGGCGAGGTGAGCAGCGTGAGGGCCAGCAGGTCGGCAGCGACGGTGACGATCGCGCCGAGTCCGTGGGCCTGTTCGATGACGGGCTCGATGGCGCGGACGGCACCGGAGGCGCCCGGGTACTGGAGCAGGACGCCGAAGACGCCGCGCTCGGCGATCTCGGCCGGGATGCCGTCGCTGAGGTCGGCGACGACGACCTCGACGCCGGTCGGCTCTGCGCGGGTCTGGATGACGGCGATGGTCTGCGGCAGGGTGTCGGCGTCGATCAGGAAGACGCCGTTCTTGACCTTGCCGACGCGCCGGGCGAGCGCCATGGCCTCGGCGGCCGCGGTGCCCTCGTCGAGCAGGGAGGCGCCGGAGGTGGGCAGTCCGGTCAGGTCGGCGACCATCGTCTGGAAGTTCAGCAGGGCCTCCAGGCGGCCCTGGGAGATCTCCGGCTGGTACGGCGTGTACGCCGTGTACCACGCCGGGTTCTCCATGACGTTGCGCAGGATGACGGGCGGCGTGAAGGTGCCGTAGTAGCCGAGACCGATCATCGGGGCGAGCACCTTGTTGCGGTCGGCCAGCGACCGCAGTTCGGCGAGCACCTCGGCCTCGGTGCGGGCCGAGGGAAGGTTCAGGGCCTCCGCACTCTTGATCACGTCGGGCACCGCGGCGGCGGTCAGCTCGTCGAGGGAGCCGTAGCCGACCTGGGCGAGCATCTTCGCCTGGGCCTCGGCGTCGGGCCCTATGTGGCGCTGCTCGAACGGAATGCCCTGCTCCAGCTGGGAGAGCGGAGTGCGACGGGGGGTCATGGTGGAGGCCTCCTGGTCTGTCACGACCTGCGAGGGGCACCACGGCGCGGGTGCCCGAACGGCCTCCCCCTCTGTCATCTCAACCTGAGAGCTTCACCGGCGCGCCCGGAGGCGTGCCGACTTTCACCGTCGGTGAGGGTCGGATCCGTCCCGGCATCTGCCGGCACGAACCCGCCCTGCTTTCCAGAGTGACCTCGTCCGTGCGGTACGGGGGCCTGAGAGATTCCGGGGAGGATTTGCTCCTTCGGCGCCTCCGGATTCTGCACCGGAGGACTCTCCCGCACGGGGTCAGCAGCCACCTGCCAGCCTACCAGCGGCCATCCCCGTGGAGTCCTCGAGTGGCCGACGCCACGGATCTGCACTTGTCTGGTGCTGGTGGAGCGAGAGGGACCCTCGTGAAGCGGCCGGGGAAACCCCTTGAGCAGAAGCGACCAGTGGGAGGCCACGTGCAGACCGACATCGATCCGCGCCGCCTGATCGGCCGCAAGGCGTTCGATCGCAAGGGCGCCAAGATCGGAACGGTGGATGAGGTCTATCTCGACGACGCGACGGGCGTCCCCGAGTGGGCGGCCGTCCGCACCGGCCTCTTCAGCCGGGACGCCTTCGTCCCGCTGGAACCCAGCGAGTTCGTCGAGGACACGCTGCGGGTCCCCTTCGACCGCGCGCTGATCAAGGGCGCCCCGGACTTCGGCGTCGGCCGGCACCTCTCCCCGGAGCAGGAGCTGCAGCTCTACCGCCATTACGGGCTTGACTCCCCGCCCGCCGAGGAGACCGGACCCGACCGTGACTTCGGCAGGCTGGCGGGCCAGGAGGAGTAGTCGACCGGGTCGCGCACCAGCGGCATGGGGTCGGCCGGGCTCAGCTCCGGGTCGTCGATCCGGAACGTGACGACCCGGCCGACCGGGCCGCCGGGCTCCTCGAACCGCACCGTCACCCGCCCCACCCCGCTCCCCTGCACCCAGCCGTGTCCGTGCACCGCGTGGCGGACGTCGTGTCCGGCGGGCCAGCGCCGGGCGGCGAACTGCTCGGCGCTCTCGGGCTCCTCGTCGACCGGCTTCCTGTCGTCGTCCGCGACCGGCTTCTCGGGCGCCTCCGCCAGCTCTCGGGCATCCGCGGCCTGCGCGAACAGGTCCTCCTGCGTGAAGTCCGCAAGCCCCGTGACGCCAACGCCGAGCAGCCGTACGCCGCCGGTGGTGTCCACCGCCTCCAGCAGCCTCGCCGCCGCCTCACGGACCACCGTGGGGTCGTCCGTGGGGCCTCGAAGCGTCTCGGAGCGGGTCAGGGTGGAGAAGTCGTAGCGGCGCACCTTCAGCACCACCGTGCGCCCCGACCGGTCGGCGGACCGCAGCCGCTCCACGCACCGCACGGCCAGCCGCTCCACCTCGGCACGCACGCGCACCCGGTCGTGCAGGTCCACGTCGAAGGTGTCCTCGACCGATACGGACTTGGCGTCCCGCTCGGCGACCACCGGCCGGTCGTCGAACCCCAGCGCCATCCGGTAGAGCCCGTGGCCGTGAGCCTTGCCGACCAGCCGTACGAGCTCCGCCTCTCCGGCCTCCGCGAGGTCGTGGACGGTGGTCATGCCGGCCCGCCTCAGGTGGTCGCCGGTGGCGGGCCCGACGCCGGGCAGCGTCCGTACGGACATGGGGGCCAGCAGCTCGCGCTCGGTGCCCGGCTCTATCAGCACCAGCCCGTCCGGCTTGGCCTGCTCTGAGGCGATCTTGGCGAGCATCTTGGAACCGGCGAGACCGACCGACCCGCTCAGCCCGGTCACCTCCCGGATGGCCGTACGCAGCCGCTCCCCCGTCATCCGGGCCGACACCGAGTCGTCCGCCACCCCGCCCGCCTCCAGGTCGACGAAGGCTTCGTCCAGGCTCAGCGGCTCCACCAGCGGCGAGAGCCGCCCGAGCAGCTCCATCACCTGCTCGCTCACCGACCGGTACAGCGGGAAGCGGGGCACCAGATAGGCGGCGTTCGGCGCGAGCCGCCGGGCCTGGGCCGTCGGCATCGCGGAATGCACGCCGAGGATCCGTGCTTCGTACGAGGCGGTGGCGACGACCCCGCGAGGGCCGAGGCCGCCCACCACGACCGCCTTTCCACGCAGACTGGGCTTGGCTGCCTGCTCCGCAGAGGCGTAGAAGGCATCCATGTCCAGGTGGAGGATGGTCGGCGCGGGTCTCACACCTCCGATGCTGCCCTACGCCACTGACAACGGGGCGGCCCGGCACTCCGTGGAGTGCCGGGCCGCCCCGTTGTCGGTAGCCGCCCCTGTGCGCTCAGCCGCTCATCCGGCGCGGTTGCGCCGCCGGGCCAGCTCGTCGGCCGGGTTGTTGCCGATGAGGGTCTCACCGGTGTCGACCCGCTCGCCGTGGAGCTGGGAGAGCGCCGCGTCCACATCCCGCCAGACGACACCGACGGCGATCCCGAAGATGCCCTGTCCGCCCTGGAGGAGGCTGACGACCTCGTCCGGCGACGAGCACTCGTAGACCGTCGCGCCGTCGCTCATCAGCGTCATCCGCTCAAGGTCCTGGAACCCCCGGGCCCGCAGGTGCTGCACCGTGGTGCGGATGTTCTGCAGAGCGACCCCGGTGTCCAGGAACCGCTTGACGATCTTGAGGAGGACCACGTCCCGGAAACTGTAGAGGCGCTGGGTGCCCGACCCGTAGGCCGGTCGCACACTCGGCTCGACCAGCCCCGTACGCGCCCAGTAGTCCAGCTGGCGGTACGTGATGCCCGCCGCCGCGCACGCCGTCGGTCCGCGATAGCCGATGTCTCCGGCACCGCTCGCCGCTGCCACGCCGCCCGCTGCCACCGCTGCCGGTTGAACCGGCTGCCTGATGGCGTGGTCGGCTCCACTGCCGTGCTGCGGATACGGCCCACCCGCCGCCGTACCGTCGCCGCTGCTTCTCACGCCGACCTCCGTCCTTGACCTGCCCACTCGAAGGTAGGCAGTCACTGGGGGTGCGTCAACGATCGCCACACTCGGCACGCCGAGTGATAATCACCCTGAGGGTGGTTTCCCGTGTCTCGCTTCCGGGAAAGGCTTGTCGGATGCGCTGACGGTGCCCCTGTGCGGGACGGTCACTGACTGTTGGTACCGAAGTCCTCCGGTGAGATCTGGTCGAGGAATTCGCGGAACTTCTCCACCTCGTCCTCCTGCTCGTCGGGGATCGCGATACCCGCGTCGTCCAGCACGCCGTCACTGCCGTAGATCGGCGTGCCGGTCCGCAGGGCGAGCGCTATGGCGTCGGACGGCCGGGCGCTCACCTCGACCCCGCTGGCGAAGACGAGCTCCGCGTAGAAGACCCCTTCGCGAAGGTCCGTGATGCGGACCTCGGTGAGCTCCTGGCCCACGGCCTCGAGCACATCCTTGAACAGGTCATGGGTCAGCGGCCTGGCCGGAGCCATGCCCTGCTGGGCGAAGGCAATGGCGGTCGCCTCCCCCGGACCGATCCAAATGGGGAGGTACCGGTCGCCTCCCACTTCACGCAGGAGAACGATCGGTTGGTTGGAGGGCATTTCCACCCGGACACCGACAACGTCGAGCTCGTTCACACAGCAACCCTAGGACGTGCTCGCCATGTTTGGGTAGTCGGGCTCCGCCGAGCTCAGTGCAGACGGCTGCGCAGAGCGCTCTGGACGAGTGCCGCGTGCAGCCGTACGGAGAGCTCGGCCAGCTCGTTCGCGGTGGCCTCGGCATGGGCCCTGGTCTGCGGATTACGGTGCCGTCGCAGCGGCGCGACCAGCTGCTCGACCAGCCCCGCCTCCCGGTCGGCGGAGGCACGCATGGCGCGCAGATGCCGCGGCTCAAGGCCGAATCGCCCCAGATCCGCCACCAGCTTGGCCACGGTCACCATCTCGGCGTCGTAGCCGCCCTCAGGAGCCGGGACGATGAGTCCGTACGACTCCCACTCCTCCAGCTGCTCCTCGTCGACCTGGGCGGCCGCCAGAAGCTCGGCACGCCCGATCCGCGCGGCGGTCGCCGCACCCGGGCCGGACTCCCACACACCGTCGCCGAGGTCGCGCTGACCGCCCGGCGAGGGCAGCGCGGGCTGCTCTCCCCGGGCCACGGCGTCCAGGTGCTCCCGGATGACCTTGAGCGGCAGATAGTGATCCCGCTGCATGCGGAGCACCTGCGCGAGGCGCTCCACATCGCCGGGCGCGAACTTCCGGTACCCGGAGGGAGTCCGCTGCGGCTCGATGAGCCCCTCGGCCTCCAGAAAACGGATCTTGGAGATCGTGACTTCCGGAAACTCTTCGCGCAGCCGGGTGAGCACCGTACCGATGCTCACCCAGCGCGCGTCCGCGGTGGCGGTACCGTCACCGGCACCGCCTGTCGGTGTTCGCAGCATGGGCCTTCCTGGGGGTCCCCCCGGACAGATCCGGGGGCTGGTCACACGCCCCGCGGGCTCGCATAGAAGACCAGGCGGTACTTTCCGATCTGGACTTCGTCGCCGTTGGACAGCAGGACCGAATCGATGCGCTCACGGTTGACATAGGTGCCGTTGAGGCTGCCGACGTCACCCACGGTGAAGCTACCGTCCGGACCCCTGCGGAACTCCACATGACGCCGCGACACGGTCACGTCGTCGAGAAAGATGTCGCTCTGCGGGTGACGGCCGGCGGTCGTGAGATCACTGTCCAGCAGGAAACGGCTGCCGGAATTGGGGCCACGGCGCACGACCAGCAGCGCCGAACCTCCGGGCAGCGCGTCGACGGCGGCCTGGGCCTCCGGGGAGAGCGAAGGCGCGGCCGTCTGGCCCGTCGCCTCGGCCTCGTACGCCTCAAGACCGGAGATCGAGATCGTGGACGTCGTCTCCGAGGCACGCTCGGGGACACCGCCCCGCAGCGGCGCGCCGCAGTTGGAGCAGAATCGGCTGGCCTCCGCATTGGAGTGACCGCACCTCGTGCAGACCGGCATCGACGAGCCCTCCGGGGTGAACCCTCCACCAGAACGTGAGGTTGATGATTCGCCGAAACCTATGCGGCCGGCACCGGCAGGGTCAACGGACGACACGTCGATACCCGTCTGAGTGGCGTCACCGGACACCTCATCGCGGAAGAGCGGACGCTCCGCCTCCTGCTCCTCGCCCTGGCCATGGCGCGGAGCACGGTGGCGGGCAGCACTGTTGCTGTCCTCGCGCGCGCTCTTCCCGAACAACTTCGCAAAAAACTTCACGGGCGATTCCCCTTGACCGACATAGACCCGCCCGTGGGGCAGGACGAACCCTGAATGAACACACCTGCCGACCCGGACATCTTCAGAACGTCCGTATCCACCCGACAGTTTCCACCACGCACCACCAATCCGGTGCGCCGACCCCCCGCAACCTCGTACCCTCGTCCACCGGCCCTACGGCCCGGCGCGATCACGGGGACGACGACCGAGCGTAGTCAGGCCGCTCCGCCGGTCGCAAGGCGTCGACGACGATGTCGTCGGACCGCTCCACCACCGCCGTGGCCTGCTCCTTCTCCAGCGTCTGCACCACACCTCCGGGGATGTTGAGGGCAGGCTCCAGATCCTGCGGCTTGCCGATCACCTGGAACTCGTACGGTGCCTCGATCTTCCTGCCGTCCACCTGGATGTCACCGCCCTCCCCGGAGAAGTACGTATTGGCCACCACCCGCACGCCGTTGACCTCGATGGCCTCGGCTCCGGCCGCGCGCAGCTCCTGGACGGTGTCGAGCAGCTTGTCGGCCGCGACCCCACCGGAGGGGTCGCTGATCGTCAGCGTGATGCCGGGCCCCTGGGCCGCAACCGTACCCGCGAGGATCCCCAGCTGGCGTTCCTTCTCCAGCGTCTGCTTCCGGGCCTCCTCGGCCTGGTCCGAGCTGTTCTCCAGCTCGGTGCGCTGGTCGTCCAGTCGCTGCTTCTCGTCCGCGAGGCGCTGCGTCCGGTCGTCGACCTCGTCGAGGATCCGGACCAGGTCCTCCTGGCGCGCTCCGCGCAGCGTGCTGTCGTCGCTGGTGGACCGCACCTGGATGGCCAGGCCCAGGCCGAGCCCGAACAGCAGGACGGCGACGATGAGTTGAGCACGGCTCAGCCGGGGCGGCCACAGGCCCGCCAGCAGCCTCCGGCGCCCCGATGCCTCCTCGGCGGCGGGCGGCTGCACAGGGGCGTCCGGCTTCTCCGGCTCGGGCACCGGCTGAGGCTCGGGCAGCGGCTGGGACCGGCTCTGGTTCTCGTCGTTGTTCATCGGCCTCAAGCCCGGAAGACGTGCCGGCGGATCGCGGCGGCATTGGAGAAGATCCGGATACCGAGCACGACCACCACACCGGTGGACAGCTGCGCGCCGACACCCAGCTTGTCGCCGAGGAACACGATCAGCGCGGCGACGACGACGTTGGAGAGGAACGACACCACGAAGACCTTGTCGACGAAGATGCCGTCGAGCATGGCCCGCAGGCCTCCGAAGACCGCGTCGAGCGCGGCGACCACGGCGATCGGGAGATAGGGCTCGACCACCGCCGGTACCTCGGGCCGGACCAACAGTCCGACCACGACTCCCACGACGAGGCCCAGTACGGCGATCACGATGTGCCCTTCCCTGATTCTGCCGCATCACTGCCGGCGGCCTTCGGCTCTGCTGTACGGACGATCAGGCTCGGCGCGGCAGGCAGCCGCACCTTCGCCTGATCGGACAAGCTGGTGCGGATGTCGAAGCTCTCCTTGAGCGCGTTGAGGTACTGGCCGTCGGCGCTGTCCCGGAACGCGGCGGCGAGGTTCTTCCCGTCGCCCACCGCGAGCACGGTGTACGGCGGCACCAGCGGTCGGTTGTCGACCAGTATGGCGTCGCCCGCGGCGCGGATCGCCGACAGTGCCGTAAGCCTTTGCCCATTGATGGCGATGGCCTCGGCGCCGGACTCCCACAGGCCGTTGACGACCCGTTGCATGTCCCGGTCGCGCACCCGGCCCGTGTCGGAGAAGCTCGACGACTCACGGGGCCCGCCGCCGCCCTGGTCGGTGTTCTTGGCATCGTCCACGACGAGCTTCACCCCGGGCCCCTCGACCGGCGTCGCCCCGGACAGCAGGGCCACCAGCTCCCCCTGGTCCCCGCCGTGCTGCTCCAGGGCCTTGCGCTGCCGCTCGCTCACATCGCTGCGGAGCTTGTCGACATCCGACTCCAAGGTGTCGGCAGCCCGGGTCTCCGCGTTGATCCGGTCGATCAGCTCCTCGCGCTCCTTGGCGACGACCGGGGCCGACACTCGCGCCTCCGCGGCACCCAGGGTCACCACGAGGGCGGCCACCACGAGACCGGCGGCGAGCCAGAGCTTCGACTTGAGCGTACGGGGCAGCCCGGCGCTCCCGTCGGCCTTGCGGCGGGCCGATGCCTCCGCGTACCCCTCGTCGAGGCTGTGGTCCATCACGTTGTTCAGCAGCGACATGGAGGCGTCGGGACGTGCGGGCGGCGAGGATGTGCTCCGATCGGGGGGCTGCTGCGACATGCCGCACATCGTCGCACGTCACCACAGCTACCGCCGAATGGCCCCACCGGTGAGGCCGGTGCGGCCGGCCCCCCCGGCCCCGGGGTTCCGGGCCCCCGCCCCAATAGGTGCCGCGCCCCCCCGCGCCCCCCCCGGCCCCCCCCCCGGGCGCCGCCCCCGGGCCC
>NZ_JBIWOZ010000013.1:0-3569 GCF_044767965.1 Streptomyces sp. NPDC101178 | reverse complement strand
GGGCCTGCCGGCCGGTGGGCGAAGTTGTCCTCCGAGAGGGGGGATGGTCCCACAGGGGGCTCCGGGTGGCCGGTAACCCCAGCAACGGGCGTAGGGCCGCACCGGCCTCATGAGGTCACTCGCCCGCGCTCTCCACCACGGCCGACCACTCGTCGAGCAGCGCCTGAGCCGAGGCGTCGTCCGGGCCTTCCGCCCACAGATGGGTGACGGCCTCCGCCCGGTCGGGCAGCACCATGATCCACCGTCCGTCCGCCTCGACCACGCGGACGCCGTCCGTGGTGTCCACGCTGCGGTCCCCGGCCGCCTCGACGACGGTACGCATGACGAGGCCCTTGACCGCCCACGGCGTCGCGAGGTCGCGGCGCAGGACATGGGCCCGCGGGATGCGGGCGTCGATCTGGCTCAGGGTGAGCTGCGTCCGTGCGACGAGACCGATGAGCCGGACGAAAGCGGCCGTCCCGTCGAAGACGCTGCTGAATTCGGGAACGATGAACCCGCCACGCCCGTCTCCTCCGAAGATGGTGGTCTCTTCGCGGCCCACCCGGGTCAGGTCGTCGGGCGAGGTGGTCGTCCACTCCACCTGGGTGCCGTGGTAGGCCGCCACCTGCTCGGCGACGCGCGTGGTCGTCACCGGCAGGGCGACGCGTCCGCTGCGCCGCTCGGCGGCGACGAGGTCCAGCATGACCAGCAGGGCCCGGTCGTCCTCGATGATCCGGCCCAGCTCGTCCACGAGGGAGAGCCGCTCACCGACCGGGTCGAACCGCACACCGAAGGCTGCCCGCGCCGAGGAGACGATCTCCCCGAGCCGTACGAGGCCGGCGCGGCGGGTCTCGGCGGACTCGGTGGGCCGGGACTCGTCGAGTCCCGGGTTGATGGTCAGCGCGTCCACACCGAGCCGCCCGAGGAGGCTCGGCAGAACAAGGCCGGCGGAGCCGTTGGAGGCGTCCACGACGACCTTGAGCCCGGAGTCGGCGATCCCCGCGATGTCGACGTTGCGGAGCAGGGAGCCGGTGTACGAGTCGAAGACGCTGGACGGGAAGTGCAGGTCCCCGATCTCGCCGGGGAAGGCCCTGCGGTACTCCTGGCGGGCGTAGACACGGTCCAGCTTGCGCTGCTGCGCCTGGGAGAGGTCGGCGCCGCGCTCGTCGATGAACATGATGTCCACCGAGTCCGGCACCCCTGGCGACGTACGGATCATGATGCCGCCCGCACTGCCACGCGCGGTCTGCTGCCGAGCCACGGGCAGCGGTACGTTCTCCAGGTCGCGCACGTCGATGGCGCTGGCCTGGAGCGCCGAGATGACCGCGCGCTTGAGAGCGCGGGCTCCTCGGGAGTGGTCGCGGGCGGTGGTGACCGTCGACCCCTTCTTGAGGGTGGTGGCATAGGCGCCGGCCAGCCGTACCGCCAGCTCGGGGGTGATCTCGACGTTCAGGATCCCGGAGACGCCGCGCGCGCCGAAGAGATGCGCCTGCCCGCGGGATTCCCAGATCACCGAGGTGTTGACGAACGCACCGGCCTCGATGGTCTTGAACGGATACACCCGTACGTTGCCCTGGATGATCGACTCCTCGCCGACCAGGCATTCGTCACCGATGACAGCGCCGTCCTCGATCCGGGCGGCGCGCATGATGTCGGTGTTCTTGCCGACCACGCAGCCCCGGAGGTTGCTGTGCTGCCCGATGTAGACGTTGTCGTGGACCACGGCCCTATGGAGGAAGGCGCCGGTCTTGACGACCACGTTGGACCCGACGACGGTGTGCTCACGGATCTCGACGTCCGCCTCGACCTTGGCGTAGTCGCCGATGTACAGCGGCCCACGGAGCACGGCGTCCGGGTGGACCTCCGCACCTTCGGCCACCCAAACACCGGGAGAGATCTCGAAGCCGTCGAGCTCCACGTCGACCTTGCGCTCCAGGACGTCCGCCTGAGCCTTCACATAGCTCTCGTGCGTACCGACGTCTTCCCAGTAGCCCTCGGCGATATAGCCGTAGATCGGCTTGCCTTCCTTCATCAGCTGCGGGAAGACGTCACCCGACCAGTCGACGGAGGTATCGGCCTGAACGTAGTCGAAGACCTCGGGCTCCATGACGTAGATGCCCGTGTTCACGGTGTCCGAGAAGACCTGGCCCCAGGTCGGCTTCTCCAGGAAGCGCTCGACCTGTCCGTTCTCGTCGACGATGGTGATGCCGAATTCCAGGGGATTGGGGACCCGGGTCAGACAGACCGTGACGAGGCCGCCCTTCTCCTTGTGGAAGGCGATGAGGTCGGTGAGGTCGAAGTCGGTGAGCGCATCACCGGAAATGACGAGGAAGGTGTCGTCCTTCAACGCCTCCTCGGCATTCTTCACGCTCCCCGCTGTGCCGAGTGGCTTCTCCTCGTTGGCATAGGTGAGCTCCATCCCGAGCTCTTCGCCGTCCCCGAAATAGTTCTTGACGAGGGAGGCGAGGAACTGGACGGTCACTACTGTTTCATTGAGCCCATGCCGCTTGAGAAGCCGCAGTACATGCTCCATGATCGGCCGATTGGCCACGGGCAGGAGCGGCTTGGGCATGCTCGAGGTCATGGGGCGCAGGCGCGTGCCTTCGCCACCAGCCATCACGACGGCCTTCATGTCGGAAACGTCCTCCTAGAAGAAGCGACGGTCAGCCGAGTTCGCCCGTCGGGGCATCACGTTCAAGACATCACACCGCGGGCCGGCCACACTGCACGGCACCGCGTCAACGAGCTCAATCGGCTACTGCATCCGCCTTCACGAGCCGGCGGACCTGGACCACGTAGAGGATCCCTGCCCACCAATACAGCGTTGTACCCCATCCTGCGAACGCCCATCCGAAAATGGCGGCCACAGTAGCCAGCCAACCACTCCCGTCGCTGAGCAGCAACAAGGGGAACGCGTACATCAGGTTGAAAGTTGCAGCTTTCCCGAGGAAGTTGACCTGCGGGGGCGGATAGCCGTGGCGCCGCAGGATGGCCACCATCACAAGCAGCATCAGCTCACGGGCGAGCAGAGCGGCGGTGAGCCAGAGAGGCAGGATCTCGCGCCAGGTGAGGCCGAGAAGCGTCGAGAGGATGTAGAGACGGTCTGCGGCCGGGTCCAGGAGCCGACCGAGACTGCTGATCTGATTCCAACGCCGGGCGAGCTTGCCGTCGAGATAGTCGCTGATGCCGCTGAGCATCAGCACCAGCAGCGCCCAGCCGTCACTGTTGGGGCCGCCGAACACGGGGCGGAGAATCAGCCACAGGAAGAGCGGTACCCCGACAAGGCGAGCCATGCTGAGGATGTTGGGGATGGTGAGGACCCGGTCCGTCTGGACCCGAGTCTCCTGGACCTCCACCCGGGAGCCTCCTGTGAAGAACGTGCGAATGATGCCCCCCGACCTTACCCTCAGCCTCCGCCGGCGCCTGCACAGGGGTGGGCAGGGGCTGAGGTTGCCAGGGTCCCGGAACGCAGGAAAGCCCCGCACCACAAGGGTGCGGGGCTTTCCCACAATAATTGTTCGGCGGCGTCCTACTCTCCCACAGGGTCCCCCCTGCAGTACCATCGGCGCTGAAAGGCTTAGCTTCCGGGT
>NZ_JBIWOZ010000012.1:0-183565 GCF_044767965.1 Streptomyces sp. NPDC101178 | reverse complement strand
GGGGGGTTTTGGGGGGGCTCCTGGTGGGCCCCGGGTGGTTCCATAAACCTCCGGGGGGGGGGGCTCCCCCGGGGTTTTTTACCCAAACCCGGGGCCCCCCCCCCCCGGGGGGGGGGGGGGGGGGCCCGCCGCTGGTGAGGCTGGTTACAGCCGGAGCGTTCAGAGGCCGAGCTCGACCTCGAACTCACCGGCCTCCAGGATCGCCTTGACCGACGTCAGGTAGCGGGCGGCGTCCGCGCCGTCCACCAGACGGTGGTCGTAGGAGAGCGCGAGGTACGTCATGTCGCGCACCGCGATGGTCTCGCCGAGGTCCGGGTGGTCGATGACCACCGGGCGGCGGACCGTGGCGCCGATGCCCAGGATGGCTGCCTGGTTCGGCGGCACGATGACGGTGTCGAACAGCGCACCGCGCGAACCGGTGTTGCTGATGGTGAAGGTGGCACCGGACATGTCGTCCGGGGTCAGGCCGCCACCGCGGGCCTTGCCGGCCAGCTCGGCGGTCTTCTTCGAGATGCCGGCGAGGTTCAGGTCGCCCGCACCCTTGATGACCGGGGTCATCAGACCCTTCTCCGCGTCCACGGCGATGCCGATGTTCTCCGCGTCGAAGTACGTGATGGTGCCCTCGTCCTCGTTGATCCGGGCGTTGATGACCGGGTGGGCCTTCAGCGCCTGGGCCGCCGCCTTCACGAAGAACGGCATCGGGGACAGCTTGACGCCCTCACGGGCGGCGAACGCGGCCTTCGCCTGGTTGCGCAGCTTCATCAGCTTGGTGATGTCGACCTCGACGACCGAGGTCAGCTGGGCCTGCGAGTGCAGCGCCTTCATCATGTTGTCGCCGATGACCTTGCGCATGCGGGTCATCTTGACCGTCTGACCGCGCAGCGGGGAAACCTCCAGCTTCGGCGCCTTGGCGGCGGCCGGAGCGGCGGGGGCGGCCGGAGCGGCGGCGGCGGCCTTGGCGGCCTCCGCGGCGGCGACGACGTCCTGCTTGCGGATACGGCCACCGACGCCGGTGCCCTTGACCGAGCCCAGGTCCACGTTGTTCTCGGACGCGAGCTTGCGGACCAGCGGCGTGACGTACGCGCCGTCGTCACCGGAAGGCGCGGCCGGGGTGGCGGCCGGTGCCGGGGCGGCAGGGGCGGGCTGCGCCGGCGCGGGGGCCGGAGCTGCCGGAGCCGGGGCGGGAGCCGCGGGGGCCTCCTGCTTCGGCGCCTCGGCCTTGGGCGCCTCGGCCTTCGGAGCCTCCTGCTTCGGAGCCTCCTCCTGCTTCGGAGCCTCGGCCTTCGGGGCCTCCTGCTTGGGGGCCTCCTGCTTCGGGGCCGCGCCCGGAGCACCGATGACGGCGAGCTTGGCGCCGACCTCGGCGGTCTCGTCCTCGCCGACCACGATCTCCAGCAGCACACCGGCGACCGGGGCGGGGATCTCGGTGTCGACCTTGTCCGTGGAGACCTCAAGGAGGGGCTCGTCCTCCGCGACCTCCTCGCCGACCTCCTTCAGCCAGCGGGTGACGGTGCCCTCGGTGACGCTCTCGCCGAGCGCCGGGAGGGTGACGTCGGTGCCCTCGGCGGACGAGCCGCCGGTGGAGGCCGGGGCCTCGTCCTGGGGGGCCTCCTGGGCCGGAGCGGCGGGCTCCTCGGCGGCCGGGGCCTCCTCGGCGGGTGCCTCGGCCTGGGCCGGAGCCTCGGCCTCGGCCGGAGCGCCGGAGCCGTCGTCGATCACGGCCAGCTCGGCGCCGACCTCGACGGTCTCGTCCTCGGCGACCTTGATCGACGACAGAACGCCGGACGCGGGGGCCGGGATCTCGGTGTCGACCTTGTCGGTCGAGACCTCGAGCAACGGCTCGTCGGCCTCGACGCGCTCGCCCTCGGCCTTCAGCCAACGGGTGACAGTGCCCTCGGTGACGCTCTCGCCGAGCGCCGGAAGGGTTACGGAAACCGACATGGTTTCAGTTGCTCCTTACGAAAATGCGGAAGTGGTCGGTCGTCGCGCCCGGAACGGGGGGATCAGTCGTGGGCGTGGAGGGGCTTGCCCGCCAGCGCCAGGTGAGCCTCGCCCATCGCCTCGTTCTGCGTCGGGTGGGCGTGGATGAGCTGGGCGACCTCGGCGGGCAGCGCCTCCCAGTTGTAGATCAGCTGGGCTTCGCCGACCTGCTCGCCCATGCGGTCGCCCACCATGTGGACGCCGACCACGGCACCGTCCTTGACCTGGACGAGCTTGATCTCGCCCGCGGTCTTCAGGATCTTGCTCTTGCCGTTGCCCGCCAGGTTGTACTTGAGGGCGACGACCTTGTCCGCACCGTAGATCTCCTTGGCCTTGGCCTCGGTGATACCCACGGAGGCGACCTCGGGGTGGCAGTACGTCACCCGGGGCACACCGTCGTAGTCGATCGGGACGGTCTTCAGACCGGCGAGCCGCTCCGCCACCAGGATGCCCTCGGCGAAGCCGACGTGGGCGAGCTGGAGGGTCGGGACGAGGTCGCCCACGGCCGAGATGGTCGGCACGTTGGTCTGCATGTACTCGTCGACCAGGACATAGCCGCGGTCCATCGCGACGCCCTGCTCCTCGTAGCCCAGGCCCTGCGAGACCGGGCCGCGGCCGATCGCGACGAGGAGGATCTCCGCCTCGAAGGTCTTGCCGTCGGCCAGGGTCACGCGGACGCCGTCCTGCGTGTACTCGGCCTTCTCGAAGAACGTACCGAGGTTGAACTTGATGCCGCGCTTGCGGAACGCGCGCTCAAGAAGCTTCGAGCTGTTCTCGTCCTCGACCGGGACGAGGTGCTTGAGGCCCTCGACGACGGTGACCTCGGTGCCGAAGGACTTCCACGCCGAGGCGAACTCGACGCCGATGACGCCGCCGCCGAGCACGATCGCCGACTTCGGGACCCGGTCCATCTTCAGCGCGTGGTCCGAGGAGATGATCCGGTTGCCGTCGATCTCCAGGCCCGGCAGCGACTTCGGCACGGAGCCGGTCGCCAGCAGCACGTGGCGGCCCTGGACGCGCTGGCCGTTCACATCCACCGAGGTGGGGGAGGAGAGCTTGCCCTCGCCCTCGATGTAGTGGACCTTGCGCGAGGCGATGAGACCCTGGAGACCCTTGTACAGGCCCGAGATCACGTCGTCCTTGTACTTGTTGACGGCCTCCATGTCGATGCCCTCGAAGGTGGCCTTCACGCCGAACTGGGCCGACTCGCGGGCCTGGTCCGCGATCTCGCCCGCGTGCAGCAGCGCCTTCGTGGGGATGCAGCCGTTGTGCAGGCAGGTGCCGCCGACCTTGCCCTTCTCGATCAGGGCGACGTCCAGGCCCAGCTGCGCTCCGCGCAGGGCCGCGGCGTACCCGCCACTGCCACCGCCGAGGATCACTAGGTCGAAAACGGTGCTGGCGTCGTTCGCCACGTCACGTCCTCCATGCATGTGCGCCGTACGCCGGGCCCCGTCGCTGGGGTGTGACCGGCCGGTCGGCTGGTGTTCGGCCGCTTTTGTCTTCGGCCCTGTGGTGGGGGCCCTGTCCTGCCGAGAACCCATCTTCGCACTTGTCGACGGCGGGCGGGACGCGGGGCCCGGGTCCGGGACGGATGATCGTCCGTTCCGGAGGGTTACTGCTGCGTAGATACCTACGGATTCCGCTGCTGTTCGTCGAGAGCGAAACCCTGTCTCCTTCTCACCGGTTCCGCCCGGACAACACGTACGGCCCCGGACCTATGCCCGGGGCCGTACGCGTCGGTCACTCAGCCCAGGTCGCCGTCGGCGGTCCGCTCGGCGAGCCGCACCAGGGTGCGGACGGCGGAGCCGGTGCCGCCCTTGGGCGTGTAGCCGTACGGGGCGCCCTCGTGGAAGGCCGGGCCCGCGATGTCCAGGTGCGCCCAGGCGATGCCCTCGCCCACGAACTCCTTGAGGAACAGGCCGGCCACCAGGCCGCCGCCCATCCGCTCGCCCATGTTGGCGATGTCGGCGGTCGGGGAGTCCATGCCCTTGCGGAGGTCGGCGGGGAGCGGCATCGGCCAGGAGGCCTCGCCGACCTCCTCGGCGATCTCGTGGATCGACGTACGGAAGGCGTCGTCGTTGGCCATGATCCCGAAGGTGCGGTTGCCGAGCGCCAGCACCATCGCACCGGTCAGGGTCGCCACGTCGACGATCGCGTCCGGCTTCTCCTCCGAGGCGCGGGTCAGCGCGTCACCCAGGACGAGCCGGCCCTCGGCGTCGGTGTTGAGGACCTCGACGGTCTTGCCGCTGTACATCCGCAGCACGTCACCGGGGCGGGTGGCGGTGCCGGAGGGCATGTTCTCGGCGAGCGCCAGCCAGCCGGTCACGTTCACCTTGAGGCCGAGGCGGGCGGCCGTGACGACAGCGGCGAACACGGCGGCGGCGCCGCTCATGTCGCACTTCATCGTCTCGTTGTGGCCGGCCGGCTTGAGCGAGATGCCGCCCGAGTCGTAGGTGATGCCCTTGCCGACGAGGGCCAGGGTCTTCTCCGCCTTCGGGTGGGTGTAGGCGAGCTTCACCAGGCGCGGGCCGTTGGCGGAGCCCTGGCCGACGCCGAGGATGCCGCCGAAGCCGCCCTTGACGAGGGCCTTCTCGTCGAGCACCTGGACCTTGATGCCGTGCTCCTTGCCGGCGGCGGTGGCCACGGCGGCGAAGGACTCGGGGTAGAGGTCGTTGGGCGGGGTGTTGATCAGGTCGCGGGCGCGGTTGATCTCCTCGGCCAGCGCGAGGGCACGCTCGACGGCCGCCTTGTACGCCTTGTCGCGCGGCTTGGCGCCGACCAGGGTGATCTCGGCGAGCGGGAGCTTCGGGCCGCTGTCCTTGGACTTGGCGTCCTTGGGCGCGAGCTTGTTCTCGCCGCCCTGGTAGGCGGTGAAGGCGTACGCGCCGAGCAGGGCGCCCTCGGCGACGGCGGCGGCGTCCTCGACGGAGCCGGCGGGCAGCGCGAAGCCGGCCTTCTTGAAGCCGGAGAGCGCACGGGCGGCGGTGCCGGCGGCGCGGCGCAGCGCTTCCGCGTCGTACGCGTCCTCCTTGTCCGGGACCGGACCGAGGCCGACCGCGATGACGACCGGGACCTTGAGGCCGGACGGCGCGGGCAGCTTGGTCAGTTCGCCCTCGGCACCCACGGCCCCCAGGGTCGCGAGAACGGAGGCGAGCTTTCCGTCGAACGCCTTGTCCACGGCCTCGGCGCCCGGCGCGAGGACCAGGGTCCCCGACTTGGACGCAGAGGTCTTCGCGACGCCGACGACGAGTGCGTCGGCGCGCAGCGTCGCCGCACCGGCAGTGCTGAGAGTGAGAGCAGTCACGGTGGTGAAATCTCGCTTCCGTTGAGTTCCAGTTCGGTCGAGGGGTGGGCCGACCGTGCCCGGCGCATCGTAGACGCCTCCGCAATGTGCCGGGATCGAGCCTACGCGCGTCGTCCGCCAAGGGATGCGGCGGCGGGCCCTTCCCGACCGTACGCAGGCCCGTCCCGCAGGTGTACGTGGAGGAGGACGGCCCCCGCTCAAGGGCCGAGCGCCAGCACCACCAGCGCCGCCGTGGCCGCCGCCTCCGCCACCCCGCCGAACACGTCCCCGGTCACCCCGCCGAACCGCGTGACGCAGTGGCGCAGCAGGAGTTCGGCGGCGGCCAGGCCCCCGAGCACCGCGAGCGCGTGGTGCGGCGCACCGTACGGGCCGAACACCGCACCCGCCGCCGCGCACAGCCCCACCGTCACCGCCGCCACCAGCACCGCCCGCCCCACCGGGACCGTCGCCGCCACCACCGCGCCGAGCCCCTCCGGCCGGGCCGCCGGGACGCCCTGACGGGACGCCAGGGTCAGCGCGAGCCGGGCCGCGACGGCCGACACGACGGCCCCGAGCGACCCGTGCGCCCACCCCTGCCCGTACAGCTCGAAGAGGACGGCGACCTGCGCCAGCAGCACCAGCAGCAGCGTGATGACACCGAACGGCCCAATGTCCGACTGCTTCATGATCCGCAGCGCGTCCCCGGCCGGTTTCCCGCTGCCGAGGCCGTCCGCCGTGTCCGCGAGGCCGTCCAGGTGGAGCCCCCGGGTCAGCGCGGCCGGCACCGCGACGGAGGCGACCGCCGCGAGCAGCGGACCGGACCCGGCCAGCAGCGACAGCGCGCCGAGCGCCGCGGCGAGCAGCCCGACGACGAGCCCGGCGAGCGGGGCGCAGAGCATGCCGGTCCGGGCGGTCGCGCGGTCCCAGCGGGTCACGGAGACGGGCAGCACGGTGAGGGTGCCGAAGGCGAAACGCAGCCCGTGGCTGTTCAGGGAGGTCACCGCGGGCAGGTTAGCCGCTCCCGCGCACGGATAGATTGGCCGAAACGGCAGAAAAGCCGCATAGCTGAGCAGGTCGGGAGCGGGTGGCATGGGCAACTGGTGGCACACCAACATCGCGGAACCGGGCAAGCTCCCGCTGCTCCTCGCGCTGGCCGCCTTCGTCCTGACCTTCGCGATCACGCGCACGATCACGCGGATGATCCGTGCGGGGAAGGGCCCGTTCCGCAACATCACGCCGGGCGGGATCCACATCCACCACGTGGTGCCCGGCGTCGTGCTGACGGTGGTCGGCGGCTTCGGCGCGGTGGCGGCGGGACGGCACGGGGTGGCCGCCGGGATCTGCGCGGTGATCTTCGGGATCGGGGCCGGTCTGGTGCTGGACGAGTTCGCGCTGATCCTGCATCTGGACGACGTGTACTGGACCGAGGAGGGCCGCCAGAGCGTCGAGGTGGTCGTGCTCACCGCCTCGCTGGTGGCGCTGGTCCTGGCGGGGTTCTCACCGCTCGGCGTGGACGACGTGAGCGACGACGAGCAGCAGGGCAGGCTCGGCGTCATCACCTCGTACGCGGTCAACTTCTGCTTCGTCCTGATCGCGCTGTTCAAGGGCAAGACCCGGATGGCGGTGCTCGGCACGCTGGTCCCGTTCGTCGCGCTGGTCGGCGCGCTCCGCCTCGCCCGCCCCACCTCGCCGTGGGCCAAGCGGTTCTACCGCCACCGCCATCGGGCCCGCTCCAAGGCGGTGCTGCGGGCCTACCACCACGATGTGCGGTGGGTGGGGCCGCGCCGGAAGTTTCAGGACCTCATCGGCGGCACCCCGGACCGCCTCCCGCTGCCGCCCGCCCGCAAGCCCTGACCCGGGCCCTCCCGCCGCCGCCCGAGCCACTCCCGTACGGCACAGATCACCAGGACCGCGGCGATGGAGGCCAGATGCTCCCGGCCCGCCAGGTTGTCCTTCACCAGGACCTCCACCACCATCGCGAGGACCACCAGCGCCCCGGTGAACCAGGCCCGGTAGGCGTGGCAGACGTACACCGCGAGCCCGACCACCGCGGCCGACGGCCCGGTGTCCACCACCTGCGCGTCCGAGGCCGGCAGCCCCAGGAACGCGTCCGGGCCGAGCGCGATGCCGACCCGGGCGTACAGCGTCCCGGCCAGCGTGGCCACGTACGCGATCGCGAGCGTGCGCCGCCGTCCCAGGCACACCTCCGCGATGCCGAACACCAGCAGGATCTGCGCCAGCGCGCCCCAGACCGGCAGGTCGAGGGCGGGGACGAACAAGGACAGCGGTGTACGCAGCAGAGCCGCCCAGAGGGGGTCCTCGGCCCGCACCGCGCCCAGCTCCTGCACCGGGCCGTAGCCCCACGGCTGGTTCTGGACCAGCTGCACGGTCGCGGTCAGCGCCACCGCCGTCAACGTCAGCGCGAGCGCCCGCACCCCGTGGTCGCGCAGCCCCGTCCGTACGGTGGTGACGAGCGGGCCCCACTCACGCAGCGCGGCCCGGCGCAGCGCCGGGAAGCGGCTCATCTATGCGCGCCGAGACGCGCGCGGTGCAGCCACTTCGGCAGCCCCGGCGCCTCCAGGAACCCTTCGGCGCGGCCCGCCGCGATGGAGATGCGCGCCAGGTCGGCGCTCTTCTCGAACAGCATGAAACGCGGCTCCCAGATCGGTCGGTACTTGGCGTTGGCCCGGTAGAGCGACTCGATCTGCCACCAGCGCGAGAAGAAGCTCAGCAGCGCACGCCACAGCCTAAGCACCGGTCCCGCGCCGAGCCGCGATCCCCTCTCGAAGACGGACCGGAACATGGCGAAGTTGAGCGAGACCTGCGTGATCCCGATCTCGCCGGAGCGCTGGAGGAGCTGGATCACCATGAACTCCATGAGGCCGTTCTCCGCCTCGCGGTCACGGCGCATCAGGTCCAGCGAGAGGCCGTGCGGACCCCAGGGGACGAAGCTGAGGAGCGCGCGCAGCTCGCCGCTCCCACCGCCGTCCTCACGCGCGTTCCGGCACTCCAGCATCACGCACTGTCCGTCCGCCGGGTCGCCGAGGCGGCCGAGCGCCATGGAGAAGCCGCGCTCGGTCTCGCCGTCGCGCCACGCGTCCGCGCGCCGGACCAGCTCGGCCATCTCGGCCTCCGGGATGTCCGCGTGGCGCCGGATGGTGACCTCGTAACCGGCGCGCTTGACCCGGTTGTAGGCCTGGCGCACGCCGCGCATCGCCCGTCCGTCGAGCGTGAACTCGGCCGTCTCCACGATCGCCTCGTCGCCGAGCTCCAGCGCGTCCAGGCCATGCCGGGCGTAGACCGTACCGGCCTCCTCGCTCGCGCCCATCACGGCCGGGATCCAGCCGTGTTCGCGGGCCTCTGCGAGCCACGGTTCGATCGCGCCGGGCCAGGCCTCCGGGTCGCCGATCGGATCGCCGGAGGCCAGCGAGACCCCGCCGACCACCCGGTGGACCACGGCGGCCTTCCCGGTCGGCGACCAGACGGCGCTCTTCTCCCGGCGCAGCGCGAAATATCCGAGCGAGTCCCGGTCGCCGTGCTGGTCCAGCAGCGCGCGCAGCTTCGCCTCGTCCTCGGGGGAAAGCGGGTCGACGGCACGGCGGGAGCGGAACGCGGCGTAGACGACGGCGATCAGGAGCAGCGTCGAGAGGACGTTGATGACGACGTTGACCCAGCCGGGTGTGGTGATCCCGGGGAAGCGCGAGTCATCGGCGGCCAAGGAGACCAGCCGCAGCGCGCCGTAGCGCCAGCGGTCGAGGAAGGTGGAGCGGTAGTCGTCGTGCGCGGTGTTGGTGACCGTGACCAGGGCCGTCGCGATCAGTGAGGTGACCAGCAGCCCGACCACGGCGACCAGGGCCGCCAGCTTCGGGTTGGAGCGGTCGCCCTTGGCGTAGAACTCCCGCCGCCCCAGCACCAGCGCCACGACGAAGGCGGCCGTCAGCGCCAGCGAGACCCAGTTCTGGGCGTGCTGCCGGATCTCCGCGAAGAAGAACGCGAGGACCAGCGCCAGGAGGACGAGCCCGCCGAGGACCATGTTCACGATCCAGGCGGCCCGCTTGCGGCGGCGCATCGTGACCGCCAGGAAGAGCGCGATCACGCCGGAGGAGAACCCCGCCGTGAGCAGGTACGGCGTGAAGTAGTTCTCGGTGTTGTGGCGGCGCAGGTCCTGGCCGAGCGTGACCCAGACGGCGCTCAGGAAATTGATGAACGAGACGATGCGCAGGTACCAGATGGCGAACGCCGCACCGCGCCGGGACCGGACGGTACTGCGCCGGGCTGCCTCTTCGGCCGATCGAACCTCTCCCATAGGAGTGGATCATATGGCGCATTACGGACATGGGGGCGGTCAAGGCCGGTCAGGGGACCTGCCCCGCACGCCCCAGCCCGGCGGTTCAGGTCGCGTCGAGAGCCTGTACGTCGTACTCCCCGCTCCCGGCAGGCCCGGCGTCCTCCTCCTCGCCCTTCTCCGGCGTACGCTCCGGCAGCTCGGCGGCGAGCGCGGCCGCGGCCTGCACCAGCGGCAGGGCCAGCAGCGCGCCCGTACCCTCGCCCACCGTCACCCCGTGGTCCAGCAGCGGGGTCAGCGCCATCCGGTCCAGCGCCTTCGCCTGCGCGGGCTCCCCGCTGACCTGCCCGGCCAGCCACCAGTCCGGCGCCCGGAACGCCGCCCGCTGCGCAACCAGCGCACAGGCCGCCGTGACGACCCCGTCCAGGATGACCGGCATCCGCCGCACCGCCGACTGGAGCAGGAACCCCGTCATCGCGGCCAGATCCGCCCCGCCCACCGTGGCGAGCAGCTCCAGCTGGTCACCGAGCACCGGCCGGGCCCGGCGCAACGCGTCCCGGATCGCGGCGCACTTGCGCATCCAGGCCAGATCGTCGATGCCCGCACCACCGCGCCCGGTCACCACCGAGGCGTCGGTGCCGCAGAGCGCGGCGACCAGTGTGGAGGCGGCCGTGGTCCCGCCGACGCTCAGGTCGCCGAGCACCACCAGATCGGTGCCGGAGTCGGCCTCCTCGTCGGCGATCGCCATGCCCAGGCGGACGGACCGCTCGGCCTCCTCGGCGCTCAGCGCGTCCTCGACGTCGATGCGGCCCGACCCGCGCCGCACCCGGTGGCGGACGACGGACTCGGGCAGCAGCTCCGGGTCGCAGTCGATCCCGGCGTCCACGATCCGCAGCGGCACCGAGAACCGCCGGGCCAGCACCGCCACCGGGCTCGCGCCGTCGAGGGCCGCCCGGACCAGCTCATGCGTGGTGCCCGCCGTCCGCCCGGAGACGCCCAGCTCCGCCACGCCGTGGTCACCGGCGAAGAGCACCACGCGCGGCTGCGACACGGCCTTGACCGGTACGGACTGCTGCGCGGCGCTCAGCCACTCGCCGAGCTCGTCGAGGCGGCCCAGGGCACCAGGCGGGACGATCAGCCGCTCCCGCCGTTCCTCGGCGTCGCGCCGCACGCCCCCGTCGGGGCGTTCGATCAGGTCGGAGAAGTCGTCCAGGTTCACGGAGGTCTGCCTCGCGGGTCGTCACGTCGGATTCCGGTCCGGGCACCCGGCGGCGGGCCCCTGCCGGGAACAGTACCGGTCGGCCCGGAGGAGCCGATGCCCCGCGTGCCGACGCCCCCTCACCCCCGCAACACCACGGCCTGCCCCGCCACCACCAGCAGCACCTCCTCGCACTCCGCCGCCACCGCCGCGTTCAGCCGTCCCAGCTCGTCCCGGAACCGCCGTCCCGCCGCGGTCGCCGGCACCACCCCCGCACCCACCTCGTTCGTCACGAGCACCACCTGACGCCGGGCCCCGCGCACCGCGGCCACCAGCTCCCGGGCCCGCGCCCGCAACGCCTCCTGGCCGCCCTCCCGCCACCGCTCGTCCTCCCAGGCGTCCACCCGGTCCATCGCGTCCGTCAGCCACAGCGACAGGCAGTCCACCAGCAGCGGCGGTCCCTCCGCGCCGAGCAGCTCCGCCACCTCGCACGTCTCCTCGGTCCGCCACGCGCCCGGCCTGCGCTCCCGGTGCAGCGCCACCCGCGCCGCCCACTCCGGGTCCCCTTCGCGCCGCCCGCCGGTCGCCACGTACACCACCTCCGGGAACGTCTCCAGACGCCGCTCCGCCTCCAGCGACTTCCCCGAGCGCGCGCCGCCCGTCACCAGCACCCGGCGCGGCACGTCCGGCACCACCGGGTACTCACCCACCACCAGCGTCGTCCCGTCCGGCACCGCCCGTGCCCCGGCCGCCGCCAGCAGCCGGTCCAGGGCCGGGCCCGGCGGCGCGTCGTGGTCCAGGTGGACCGCGACCATCTCGGTGGCCGGGCCGACCGCGCCGGCCGACCGCAGCCGCGCCACCGTGTCCGGCCGCCCGACGACATCGCAGAGGACCAGGTCGTACGGGTGCTCGGCCCGCCCGTCGAGACCGGCGGGCGCGGCCCCGGGCGGCAGGTACAGCAGCCGCTCGCCGTCCGGTGAGCCCACCTCGTAACCCGTCCCCGGCGCGTCCATCGGCACCGCCCGCACCCGGTGCCCGCTGATCAGCGTCAGCACCTGGCCGTCCGGCACCCGCCCGGCAGGCGGCAGCGAGGGCGGCAGTTCGACGGCGGGACCGTCGTGCGGATGGGTCAGCAGCACCTGGCGCACCGCGCCCAGCGAGCGCCCCGCGCGGGCGGCCGCGAAGACCGCACCCGGGGTCAGGTCCAGCAGCAGTGCGTCGTCGACCAGCAGCGCGGTCGCGGCACGCGCCCACGGGCCACGGGCACGCGCACAGGCCGCACAGGGGCAGGAGGGGCGCGGCAGCCCGTCGGGGGCTCCGGTGCCGAGCAGAGTCAGTTCCACACCTTGATCCTCCCGCGTCCCCACGCCAGGTGCGCGCCCGGCTAGGCTTCGGGAACCGACCCAGGAGCGGCGACGGGCCCGGGAGTCGGTCGGCAACGTGACCCAGGAGGCGCACATGGCGTGGACGTGGCGGTTCGAGAAGCCCGACGGTACGGAGACGGAGCCGGCGCTGCAGCCGGAGGAGTTCACCACCCAGGGCGACGCGGAGTCCTGGATCGGTGAGTACTGGAAAGAGCTCCTGGAGGGCGGCGCCGCCCAGGTGACGCTCTTCGAGGACTCGACCAAGATCTACGGCCCGATGAGTCTGCAGGCCGACGGCGCCTGAGAGCTGCGGGAAAGGGCGGTACGGGACTTCCGTACCGCCCTTTACCTGCGGGTCTCAGATCTCGCCGAGCGTGACCTCCGCCGTCCTGTCGGTGTCGTCCCGCGTGTAGGTCACGGTCACCTTCTGGCCCGGCTTGTCGCCCGCCAGGGCCTCGGAGAGCGAGGTGATGGTGGTGACGGCAGTGCCGCCGATCTTCGTGACGACGTCCCCGGCCCGCAGCCCCGCCTCGTCAGCCGCCCCGCCCCGCTCCACGCTCACCAGCGCCACTCCGGCCGGCCGGTAGGAGTCGTCGACGACCGTACGGCCGGTGATCTCCAGCGCGGCCCGGCCCGAGTCGGTGACCCGGCCGTCCTTGACGATCTGGTCCGCGACCGTCCGCACCATCGAGACGGGGATCGCGAAGCCGATGCCCGGTGCCGCGCTGTCGCCCATCTGCGGGTCGGTCGCCGCGAGGGTCGGGATGCCGATCACCTCGCTGTCCAGGTTGACCAGCGCCCCGCCGCTGTTGCCCGGGTTGATCGCGGCGGAGGTCTGCACCATGTCGGCGATCGTCGCGCCCGTCCCGCCGCCCGCCCGGCTCTCGCTCACCGTCCGGCCGAGCGCCGAGACGATGCCCTGGGTGACGCTGCTGGAGAGGCCGAGCGGAGAGCCCATCGCCATCACGATCTGCCCCACCTCGACCTTCTCCGCGTCACCGAACTTCGCCGGCTTCAGGCCCTCGGGCACCTCGTCCAGCTTGATGACCGCCAGGTCCTGCTCCGGATAGGAGGAGACCAGCGAGGCGTTCAGCACCGCCTCGCCGGTGGCGGCGGTGACCTTGAACTTCTTCTCGTCACCGATCACATGGGCGTTGGTGACGATATGGCCCTTGCCGTCGTAGACGATCCCGGAACCGAGGCTGTCCGACGCGTCGATCTGGACGACCGACGGCAGGACGTCCTTGATGACGTCCTGGTAGGCGCTCTCCAGGTCGTTGGTGGCGCGGGCCGCCGAGCCCTGGGCCGTACCGGAAGGGCTGGCCTGCGGGGCGGGAGCGGCCGCAGGAGACCCGCCGGAACAGCCGGCCGTCGCGGCCAGTGCGATCGCACAGACACCTGCGGACAGGAACAGCGGCACACGGCGCGCGGAGCGGCGGGAGGGGGATGCGTCCATATCCGGAGTCTGGTGGACCCACCCTTTCGGGTGCCTGCGCTGATGGGCCGAACGAGGCCCGTACGGTTTCTCAGGGCGTGTCCGGCGGATCAGGACCGGACACCCCCTAGCCGCGCACTCCGCACAGATGCAGCAGCGCCGCGACACCCCGGTACGGGTCGGTCCGCCCGGCCCGGTCCTCCAGGGCCAGCACCCGCTCCAGCTCGCCGGCGGGCAGCTCGGTCCCGTCGGCCACGTTGTCCGTGAAGACCCGCACGCCGTACCAGGCGTGCAGCGGCGCGGCGATCCCGGCCAGCGTGGCCCGCAGCGCGTCGAGCCGGTCGGCCCGCACGGTGAGGCCGAGGTCGTTCGTGTACGTCGCCGAGTCGAAGGCCGCCAGCGCCGCACCGAAGTCGCCGGTGAGGCCGGGGCGCATCGCGAGCGCGTCCGCGTTCCGTACGAGCAGCGAGAGCAGGCCGCCCGGCGCCAGCATCCGGGCCAGCCCGGCCAGCATCGGGTCGGGCTCCTCGACGTACATCAGGACGCCGTGGCAGAGCACCAGGTCGAAGCTGCCCGGCAGGAAGTGCACACCGGTCTCCCGGCCGTCCCCCTCGATCAGCCGGACCCGCTCCCGGATCCCCTCCGGTTCGCCTCCCAGCTCCTCGCGGGCCGCCCGCAGCAGCTCGGCGTCGGCCTCCAGACCGGTCACCGAGTGACCGGCCCGTGCGAGCCGCAGCGCCTGGACGCCCCGGCCCATGCCGACGTCCAGGACGCGCAGCCGCTGACCGACCGGGAACCGCCCGGCTATCTGCTCGTCCAGCTGCCGGGCCACGAGCTCCTGGCGGACGGTGTCCCGTACGCCCACGGCTCCACGCACACCACCGGAGCTCACCGGACGGACCCCGGTGGAGCCGGAGGTTTCCGTGCTCAGGGCCGCTCTCCGCGCTTGACCTGCGGCTTCGGGAGCCGCAGACGACGCATCTGGAGCGTGCGCATCAGGCCGTAGGCGACGGCACCGCGCTTGGGCGTGTCCGGGAAGCGCTCCCGCAGCTGCTTCTTCAGCCGGATCGACAGACCGATCGAGTCGATCACGATCAGGATGATCACGGCCATCCAGAGCATCAGCGAAATGGTCTGGATGTTCTGCACCTGGATCACGCTGAGGATCAGGATGACCACGGCGAGCGGCAGGAAGTACTCCGCGATGCAGAAGCGCGAGTCCACGAAGTCGCGGACGAAGCGCCGCACCGGGCCCTTGTCGCGAACCGGGAGGTACCGCTCGTCGCCCGAGGCGAGCGCCTCACGCTGCCGGGCCAGATCGGCCCGGCGCGCTTCGCGCTGGCGCTTCACGGCCGACTTGCGGTCGGCCGGAGCGCTGGACGCGGCACGCCGGCGCTGCGTCTGGGCCTCGCTGCGCTTGGGGGTGGGGCGACCCTTGGGAGCCTGCGGGTCGCGGGGCTGCTGGGAGAGATCCGCCGTCACCTTGTCGGTGGGGGTCTTCTCTGTCTTGGCACGGCTACGGAACACAAAACCCAAGGGTACGGGGTCGGCACACGGGTTCGCGGACCCGGGCGGGAACGATCCGGCAACGGACGGCGTCCCTGTAGGCACCCGACCCGGGCAGAACAGGCCTTAACCACCGGTTTCCCTGACGGCCACCTACACCCTGGGCGGGAGCGTCGGCGGTCCGCAGTCGTCCTTGGGGAGGAGCACATCGGGACTCGAACAGTGCGGTAATAGAGGTAGGGCCCGTACTGTGGGTTCTATCGGGAGTGCTGGAGCTCAGTCCGTCAGAAGGGGGCGCGCGAAGCCCATGAGCGGTGTCATGAAGCGTATGGGGATGCTTTTCCGCGCGAAGGCAAACAAGGCCCTTGACCGGGCCGAGGATCCGCGCGAGACCCTGGATTACTCGTACCAGAAGCAGCTGGAGCTGCTTCAGAAGGTGCGCCGCGGCGTCGCCGACGTCGCGACGTCCCGCAAGCGGCTGGAGTTGCAGCTGAACCAGCTGCAGGGCCAGTCGTCCAAGCTGGAGGACCAGGGCCGCAAGGCGCTGGCGCTCGGCCGCGAGGACCTGGCGCGTGAGGCGCTGTCCCGGCGTGCCGCCCTCCAGCAGCAGGTCACCGACCTGGAGACGCAGCACACGACGCTGCAGGGCGAGGAGGAGAAGCTCACCCTCGCGGCCCAGCGGCTGCAGGCCAAGGTCGACGCCTTCCGCACCAAGAAGGAGACCATCAAGGCGACCTACACGGCGGCCCAGGCGCAGACCCGGATCGGCGAGGCCTTCTCCGGCATCTCCGAGGAGATGGGCGACGTCGGCCTGGCGATCCAGCGGGCCGAGGACAAGACGCAGCAGCTCCAGGCGCGGGCCGGCGCCATCGACGAGCTGCTCGCCTCCGGCGCCCTGGACGACCCGACCGGCACGGCGAAGGACGACATCGCCGCCGAGCTGGACCGGATCTCCGGCGGCTCGGACGTGGAGCTGGAGCTCCAGCGCATGAAGGCCGAGCTGGCCGGTGGCTCCTCGTCCTCGCAGCAGGCGATCGAGGGCGGTGCCCAGGACGGCACGCAGCAGTCGCAGCAGTCCCCGCACAAGTTCGACAAGCAGTAGTGAGGGCGGCGTCATGATCGTACGGATCATGGGGGAAGGCCAGGTCAAGCTGGCCGACAGTCACTTCGTCGAACTCAACGAGCTCGACGACGTCCTGCTCAAGGAGATGGACAGCGGGGACGGTCCCGGCTTCCGCACCACGCTCCACGCACTCCTCGACAAGGTGCGCGAGCTCGGCACTCCGCTGCCCGACGACTCCCTGGAGCCGTCGGAGCTGATCCTGCCGGCGCCCGACGCGACCCTCGAAGAGGTGCGCGCCATGCTCAGCGACGACGGGCTCATCCCGAACTAGTCCATCTCGACCAGCTCATCTCGAACTGGCTCATCCCGAACTGGACGTACCTGCTCCACCAGCACTCGTGGTCACTCCTGTGCCCCGTGCCCGGTCCGCCGGCGCGGGGCACAGGCGTCACCGGTCCTGTGCGGTTCCGTGGCCGTACCGGCACACCGCGGAGACGGATCCGTACGCGACACGCCGTACCGTTGCTCGACGTGACCACCCTTCCCTCCGGGTTCGCGCGCGCCCGCCGCTGGCTCCGGGACCACCCGCTCGCGTTCGACGCGGCCCTGGCGTTCTGTGTTCTGATCGCGATGATCTGCGGTTCGTTCGCGGACCCGGGCAAGGGCCACGGGCCGACGTTCGGGACCCGCACGCCCGAGGCCTTCAGCGTGCTGCTGATGGTGCTCGCCGCCTCGGCGCTCGTCCTGCGCCGACGGCACTCCATGCCGGTCCTGGCGGTGACCGGTGGCCTCGCGGCCGTCGAGTACATCTTCATCGACCCGCCGGCCCCGGTCGTGATGAGCACCGTCATCGCGCTCTACACCGTCGCCTCGCGCACCGACCGCCCGACCACCTGGCGGGTCGGCCTGCTGACCATGGGGATCCTGACGGTGGCCGCGATGGTCTTCGGCTCGACGCCCTGGTACAGCCAGGAGAACCTCGGGGTCTTCGCCTGGACCGGGATGGCGTCGGCCGCCGGGGACGCCGTACGCAGCAGGCGCGCCTTCGTCGACGCGATCCGGGAGCGCGCGGAGCGGGCCGAGCGCACGCGGGAGGAGGAGGCCCGGCGCCGGGTCGCCGAGGAGCGGCTGCGGATCGCCCGGGACCTCCACGACGTGGTCGCCCACCACATCGCGCTGGTCAACGTGCAGGCCGGGGTCGCCGCCCACGTCATGGACAAGCGCCCGGACCAGGCCAAGGAGGCGCTCGCCCACGTCCGGGACGCCAGCCGCTCCGCACTCAACGAGCTACGCGTCACCGTCGGCCTGCTCCGCCAGTCCGGCGACCCCGAGGCCCCCACCGAACCGGCCCCCGGCCTCGCGGTCCTGGACGAGCTGGTGGCCACCTTCCGCAACGCCGGCCTCCCGGTCGAGGTGGTCGGCGCCGACCGCGCCCCGCGCCTGCCCGCCGCCGTCGACCTGGCCGCGTACCGGGTCATCCAGGAGGCCCTGACCAACGTACGCAAACACGCGGGCGCGGACGCCAGGGCCGAGGTCAGCGTCGTACGGGTCGGAACGACCGCCGAGATCACGGTGCTGGACAACGGCCGGGGGAGCGCGGCGCGGAGCCCGGGCGCGGCGAGCGGCGGCAGCGACCCGGCGGACGGCACCGGCACCGGCACCGGCACCCAGGCAGGAGGCACCGGCTCTCCGGACGGCGGCGGCCACGGCCTCCTCGGCATGCGCGAACGTGTCACCGCGCTCGGCGGCGCCCTCACGGCGGGACCTCGCTACGGAGGCGGGTTCCGGGTCCATGCGATCCTGCCCGTCGAGGCCCGCACGGGTGAACCGGAACCACCCGGTCCGGCGGCCGTGACGGGGGAGCGCCGATGAGTGAGTCCGTACAGACACCTGAGACACCTGAGGCACCCATCAAGGTGCTGCTCGCCGACGACCAGGCACTGCTGCGCAGCGCGTTCCGGGTGCTGGTGGACTCCGAACCCGACATGGAGGTCGTCGGCGAGGCGGCCGACGGCGCCCAGGCGGTCGAGCTGGCCCGGGAGACCGGTGCCGACGTGGTGCTGATGGACATCCGGATGCCGGGCACGGACGGGCTCGCCGCCACCCGCATGATCAGCGCCGACCCGGCACTGGCGGCGGTACGGGTGGTCATGCTCACCACGTTCGAGGTCGACGAGTACGTGGTCCAGGCCCTGCGTGCCGGCGCCTCCGGCTTCCTCGGCAAGGGCGCGGAGCCGGAGGAGCTGCTCAACGCGATCCGGATCGCCAACGCGGGCGAGGCGCTGCTCTCGCCGGCGGCGACCAAGGGGCTCATCGCCACTTTCCTTGCGCAGGGCGGGAGTTCGGGGGAGGGGCCGGACAGCGCGGAGTACGCGGAGAGGCTGGCCGCGCTCACCGTGCGCGAGCGGGAGGTGCTCGTCCTGGTGGCGGGCGGCCACTCCAACGACCGGATCGCCGAGCGGCTGGCGGTCAGCCCGCTCACCGTCAAGACCCATGTGAACCGGGCGATGGCGAAGGTGGCGGCCCGGGACCGGGCCCAGCTGGTGGTCATCGCGTACGAATCGGGCCTGGTACGACCCCGGGTGGAGTGACGGGCGGTCGCGGGACGCGGAGGGTGGAGAGACGGCGTACTCCACCTGCGGTATGCGCGGCATAAGAAGGCAGCCCGGGGACCGACGTCCGGGCGGACGGGGTCGGAGATCGTATAGGCGGGCGGGCTTGTCCCCGTAGCGCTCCGTTTTCCTCCCTCCCGCCCCTCCGCCTCGCACGCCACAGAAGAGAGACCCACCCATGTCCTGGCTGTCCAGATTCAGCCTCGCGCAGCGGGCCCTGATCGGGCTGATCTCGATCGTCGCGCTCGTCTTCGGCGCGATCGCGATACCGCAGCTCAAACAGCAGCTGCTGCCCACCATCGAACTCCCGATGGTCTCGGTCCTGGCCCCTTACCAGGGTGCGTCTCCCGATGTGGTGGAGAAGCAGGTCGTCGAGCCGCTGGAGAACTCCCTCAAGGCCGTCGACGGCGTCGAGTCCATCACCTCCACCGCCAGCGAGGGCAACGCCCTCATCATGGCCACCTTCGACTTCGGCGACGAGGGCACCAAGCAGCTCGTTGCGGACATCCAGCAGGCGGTGAACCGGGCCCGCGCCCAGCTGCCGCCGACCGTCGACCCGCAGGTCATCGCCGGTTCCACGGACGACATCCCGACCGTGGTCCTCGCCGTCACCTCCGACAAGGACCAGCAGGCGCTCGCCGACCAGCTGGACCGCACGGTCGTCCCGGCCCTCCAGGACATCGACGGCGTCGGCCAGGTCACGGTGGACGGTGTCCAGGAGCTCCAGGTCTCCGTCGTCCCCGACGGCAGGAAGCTCGCCGCGGCCGGCCTGGACGCCGGCGCGCTCGCCCAGGCGCTCCAGGCGGGCGGCGCCACGCTGCCGGCCGGCTCCTTCTCCGAGGCCGGCAAGAACCGCACCATCCAGGTCGGCGGCGGCTACACCTCGCTGAAGCAGATCGAGGACCTGCAGATCGCCCCCCAGCCCCGGTCCGGCGCCACGGAGCAGGGCCCGGCCGAACCGGTCCGGCTCGGCGACGTCGCCGAGGTGAAGCAGGAGCCGTCCACCGCGGTCTCCATCACCCGGACGAACGGCAGGCCGAGCCTTGCCGTGATGGCCACGATGGACAAGGACGGCAGCGCCGTCGCCATCTCCGACGCCGTCAAGGAGAAGCTCCCCGACCTCCGCAAGGACCTCGGAGCGGGCGCCGAGCTGACCGTCGTCTCCGACCAGGGCCCGGCCGTCTCCAAGTCGATCTCCGGCCTCACCACCGAGGGCGCGCTCGGCCTGGTCTTCGCGGTCCTGGTGATCCTGGTCTTCCTCGCCTCGATCCGCTCGACGCTGGTCACCGCGGTCTCGATCCCGCTCTCGGTCGTCCTGGCGCTGATCGTGCTCTGGACCCGCGACCTGTCGCTCAACATGCTGACGCTCGGTGCGCTGACCATCGCGATCGGCCGGGTCGTCGACGACTCGATCGTGGTGCTGGAGAACATCAAGCGCCACCTCGGCTACGGCGAGGAGCGCGAGACGGCGATCATCACGGCGGTCAAGGAGGTGGCCGGAGCGGTCACCTCCGCGACGCTCACCACCGTCGCCGTGTTCCTGCCGATCGGTCTGGTCGGCGGCATGGTCGGCCAGCTCTTCGGCTCGTTCTCGCTGACCGTCACCGCCGCACTGCTGGCCTCGCTGCTGGTCTCGCTCACGGTGGTCCCGGTCCTCTCGTACTGGTTCCTCCGCGCCCCCAAAGGCACCCCCGAGGACGCGGCGGAGGCCCGCCGCCTGGCCGAGGAGAAGGAGGCGGCGAGCAAGCTCCAGCGCCTGTACGTCCCCATCCTGCGCTTCGCGACCCGCCGCCGGATCACCAGCCTGGTCATCGCCGCGGCGGTACTGCTGGCCACCTTCGGCATGCTCCCCCTCCTCAAGACCAACTTCTTCGACGCGGGCGAGCAGGAAGTCCTCACCGTCAAACAGGAGCTGGAACCCGGCACCAGCCTCCAGGCCGCCGACGAGGCGGCGCGCAAGGTCGAGAAGGTCCTCTCCGAGGACAAGGGCGTCAAGGACTACCAGGTCACCGTCGGCTCCTCCGGCTTCATGGCGGCCTTCGGCGGCGGTACGGGCTCCAACCAGGCGTCCTACCAGGTCACGCTCAAGGACGCGGCGGACGGCGAGGCCGCTCAGGACCGCATCTCCGAAGCCCTCGGCAAGCTCGACTCCATCGGCGACACCACCATCGCCGCGGGCGACGGCTTCGGCTCCCAGGACCTGAGCGTGGTGGTCAAGGCGTCCGACGGCGACGTCCTGAAGAGGGCGGCGGAGGCGGTACGGACCGAGGTCGCCACCATCAAGGACGTCACCGACGTCCAGAGCGACCTGGCCCAGAGTGTCCCGCGCATCGCGGTCACCCCGAACGACAAGGCGGCAGCCGCCGGATTCGACGCGACCGCCCTCGGCGGGATCGTCGCCGGAGCCGTACGCGGCACCCCGGCCGGCTCCGCGATGCTGGACGACACCGAGCGCGACATCGTCATCAGGTCCGCGCGCCCGGCGGTCACCATGGCCCAGCTCAAGGCCCTCCCGCTCGGCCCGGTCAAGCTCGGCGACGTCGCCACGGTCGAACTGGTCCCCGGCCCGGTATCGATGACCCGCATCGACGGTCAGCGGGCGGCGACGATCACCGCCAAGCCGGTCGGCGACAACACCGGCGCGGTCAGCACCACCCTCGCCACGAAGATCGACGCACTGGACCTCCCCGAGGGCGCCACCGCCACCATCGGCGGCGTCACCGAGGACCAGAACGAGGCGTTCGCCCAGCTCGGCCTCGCCATGCTGGCGGCCATCGCGATCGTCTTCATGCTGCTGGTGGCCACGTTCCGTTCGCTCGTCCAGCCGCTGATCCTGCTGGTCTCGGTCCCGTTCGCGGCGACCGGCGCCATCGGCCTCCTGCTCATCACGGGCACCCCGCTGGGTGTCCCCGCGATGATCGGCATGCTGATGCTCATCGGCATCGTGGTCACCAACGCGATCGTGCTGATCGACCTGATCAACCAGTACCGCTCACGCGGCCTCGGCATCGTCGAAGCCGTCATCGAGGGCGGCCGCCACCGCTTCCGCCCGATCCTGATGACGGCCCTGGCCACGATCTTCGCCCTGCTCCCGATGGCGCTCGGCGTCACCGGCGAGGGCGGCTTCATCTCGCAGCCGCTGGGCGTCGTGGTGATCGGCGGCCTGATCAGCTCCACGGTCCTGACCCTGGTGCTGGTCCCGACGCTGTACGCGATGGTCGAACTCCGCAAGGAACGCCGAGCCGAGAAGAAGGCCGCCAAGCGCGCGGCCAGGGCGGGCGTCCCGGCGCAGGCGGAGCCGGAGGAGGCGAAGGAGACGGAGCCCGCGAAGGCCTGACGACCTGCCACACGGCAAAGGGGCCCGCCCCACGCAGGTGCGTGGGACGGGCCCCTTCCCGGCTTACTCGACCGCAGAGGCGAACGTGCCTGCGGATCGCGGCGAGCCGGGGCGGGCCGCTGGAGGGCGCCGGCTGAACGGGGTCAGGCGTCCCCGCCCAGGGCCTGGATGATCCGGCGCAGCGTCTCACCGTTCCGTTCCGGGTGGCGGGCGCCGACGGCGAGGGCCTCCTTCAGCAGGCGGATACGGGTCTCCTCGTCGGACTTGTACCGGAGCGCGGCCAGGTCGCCGGGGTCGAAGCCCTCGCTCTCGCCCGAGAGGACCAGGGCCACCTGGGCGTGGGTGAGGGAGGAGAGGCGGTCGCCGAAGACCTGGCCCTCGATGCCCCCGCCGTGCATCAGCGCGGTGCCGTCACCGGTCTCCAGCGACCGGTCCACGTACGCCTGGAGGGCCTCCCGGTCCGCCACCAGGCGGTACGCCGCGTCCAGGCCCTCCGCGCGGCTGATGTCGAGCATGGCCACGTGGGCCAGCGGGGTGTCCTGCGGCGGCGCCACGGTCAGCAGGCGCGGGTGCTCCTCCAGGTAGGTCCGGGACTCCGCCCAGTCCGCGCACTCCAGCCACTCCGCCAGCTGCTCGCTCAGGATCAGCGGATCGTAGGCGGCGGTCACCCCGTGGACGAGTACGGCGTCACGGAGCGCGGCGTGCCGTTGCGCGCCGCGCGGGTCCAGGACCGCCAGCTCGTCCAGGGCCGTCGCCGCCTCCGCGCCGGCGAGGGCCTCGGCGTTCTCGGACCAGAAGTCCCGTGACCGGGGCCAGTTGGGCGCGAACATCCACGCGCTGACCAGGTCCAGCATCTCCGGCCGCAGCGCGAGCCAGGCCGGTACGGGCGTGAACGTCTCCTCCTCCCACGCCGTGCGCACCGCAGCCCTGTCACCGTACGAACGCAGCGCCTGCCGGGCCCGTACGGTCACCGTGTCCGCGCCCTTGCCACCCTCCGCTTCGCGGTCCAGCCACGCCACCAGCTCGGTCAGCCCGTTCCCGGGCCAGTGGTCGGGGCAGCGCAGCAGGAAGACGTCCCGCTCCACGCCCAGGCGCCGCGCGGTCGCCGGGTCTCTCTCGTCGAACTCCTCGACGGTCTCCTCGTACTCCTCGATCGCCGCCATGTGCTCGCCGGTACGCACCAGAGCCCGGGTCAGGTCGTCGAGAGCCGAGGACAGCCGGTCGGCCGACGAGCCGGGGGCCTCCAGCGCCAGGGACTTGTGGAGCGCCACCGCCTCCCAGAACGCCTCCACAGCCCCGTCGGTGTCACCGTTCAGCTCCACGTACGTGCCGAGCACCTGGAGGCAGTCGGCCAGCTCGGGCAGGGAGGCGACCCCCTCCTCCCGCAGCAACTCCACGGCCTCCCGCACCGGAGGCAGCGCCTCCGCCGGGTCGCCGGTGTCCGCCAGGGTCCGCGCGAGGACCCGGAGGGCGGTGGCGAGGCCCGCGCGGTGGGCCTCGGGGTGCTCGGCCGCCGATTCGCGGTACAGGGCTACGGCCTCCCGTGCCGCCCGTACGCCCGCCGCCGGATCTCCGGCCTTGTCCAGATGGCCGGCCAGACCGGCCAGGGCCCCGGCCAGTTCCGTCCGAAAGGCGGCCGGTTCCGGGCGGGACGTGGCCGGGTTCGCGCGGAAAGTGGTCGAGTCCGTGCCGGCGGTGCCCGGCTCGGTGCCCGATCCGGTCGGCGCCGACCGCTGTACGGCGAGTTCGCGGAACAGGTCGCAGGCCTCCCGGGCCGCTTCCAGCGCCCCCGAGGTGTCGCTCACGGCCGCCCGGCGGCCGCCCAGCGCGTGGAGGGCGGTGGCCAGCCGGTGCCGGAACGCCTCCGGGTCCGCCGCGGCGAGGCTCCGGAGATGGCCGACCGCCTCCTCGGCCCGGGGCACGGCCTCCACCGGCTCGCCGGCGGCCGCCAGATGCCGGGCGTAGTTCAGCAGGTACTCCACGAGCGCCGGTAGGGACGCGTCCGGCTGCTCCTCCTCCACCAGCTCCCGCTGGAGCCGTACGGCCTGCTTCGCGAACGGCACGGGGGTCGTCCGGTCCCCGGTGTCGGCGATCCGGTCGCCCAAGGCGTCCATGGCCTCGGCCAGCTCGGCCTGGTAGCGGTCCGGGCGCTTCATGCCGAGCTCGGCGTACAGCGTCGCGGCCTCCTCCGCCGGGGGCAGGGCGGCGGCGTGGTCGCCGGTGGCGGCGATCCGGTTCGACAGCTGGTGCAGGGCTCCGGCCAGCGTGGGTACGAAGCCGTCCTCGGGGTTCTCGCCGAGCGACCGGTAGATCTCGACCGCCTCCCGTGCCGGAGCCACCGCCCCTTCCCGGTCCCCGGCCTCGGCCCGGAGCGCGGAGAGGACACCCAGGGCGGCCGCCAGCCCGGGCCGGCCGGTGGCAGGATCACGCTCGGCCGCGCCGAGCCGACTCCGCACCTCCTCCTCGGCCTGAGCGAGGCCGCCGGGCTCCACGCCGCCCCGGCCGTCCGCGACCCCCACGCCCGCCCCACGTGCCTCGTCGCCCGCACCCGTCCCACGGTCCTCGTAGCTCATGCCCGCCCCACCGTTCTCGCCGTTCCGTCACCATCCGGTCAGTGCCGCGCGCACCAAGGCCCGCTGCGGTGAGTAGCAGCGTAGTTACGGGGAGGAGGGGTCGGGGAGTGTATGGGGCAGATTCAGCCTCCCCGCGAACGCGCGAAAAGCCCCGCGGGCAGCGAAAAGCCCGGGTGTGCCGCACCTGCGGCATACCCGGGCTTTCCTGGCGGACGAGGCTCCGCCGCTACGGCAGCGCCAGCATCCGCTCCAGCGCGAGCTTCGCGTACTTCTCCGTCTCCGGGTCGACCTCGATCCGGTTCACCAGCTTGCCGTCGGCCAGCGACTCCAGGGTCCAGACCAAGTGCGGCAGGTCGATGCGGTTCATCGTCGAGCAGAAGCAGACCGTCTTGTCGAGGAAGACGATCTCCTTGTCCTCAGAGGCGAAACGGTTCGCCAGGCGGCGGACCAGGTTCAGCTCCGTACCGATGGCCCACTTCGAACCGCGCGGAGCCGCCTCCAGGGCCTTGATGATGTACTCCGTCGAGCCCACGTGGTCCGCGGCGGCGACGACCTCGTGCTTGCACTCCGGGTGCACCAGCACGTTGACCCCGGGCATCCGGGCCCGGACGTCCTCGACCGACTCGACCGAGAAGCGGCCGTGGACCGAGCAGTGGCCGCGCCACAGGATCATCTTCGCGTTGCGCAGCTGCTCGGCGGTGAGGCCGCCGTTCGGCTTGTGCGGGTTGTAGAGGACGCAGTCGTCCAGGCTCATCCCCATGTCCCGTACCGCCGTGTTGCGGCCCAGGTGCTGGTCGGGGAGGAAGAGGATCTTCTCGCCCTGCTCGAAGGCCCACTCCAAGGCCCGCTTCGCGTTGGACGAGGTGCAGATCGTGCCGCCGTGCCTGCCGGTGAAGGCTTTGATGTCGGCGGAGGAGTTCATGTACGAGACGGGCACCACATGGTCGGCGACCCCGGCCTCCGTCAGTACGTCCCAGCACTCGGCGACCTGCTCGGCGGTGGCCATGTCGGCCATCGAGCAGCCCGCCGCCAGGTCCGGCAGTACGACCGCCTGGGCGTCCGTCGTCAGAATGTCCGCGGACTCGGCCATGAAGTGGACACCGCAGAAGACGATGTACTCCGCCTCCGGGCGCGCGGCCGCGTCCCGGGCGAGCTTGAACGAGTCGCCGGTGACGTCCGCGAACTGGATGACCTCGTCGCGCTGGTAGTGGTGGCCGAGGACGAAGACCCGGTCCCCGAGCTTCTCCTTCGCCGCGCGGGCGCGGGCGACCAGGTCCGGGTCGGAGGGGGAGGGGAGGTCGCCGGGACACTCGACGCCCCGCTCGCTCCTCGGGTCGGCCTCGCGGCCGAGCAGCAGCAGCGCGAGGGGTGTCGGCTGTACGTCCAGGGGCTGGGCCGTGGTCACGTCACGCACCCTTTCTTCTCTGCGTTCTGCTCTGCGCTTCTGCGAACGCGCCTTTTCGTCTATTTGACGCTATCTATCATAGCTCCTTCGTGTCACTTTGACGATGCCGATAGCGTCGATGTGACGCATCCCCCGGGCGACCGGGTGTGCGAGCATGAAAAGGAACAGACAAGCGCTTGGCCCGGAATGAATCCGCGGCGCAGGCGGTTGAACCGTCGGCAAGCAGTCCGTACAACCCGGGAGAGAAGCAGATGTCCGTATCGGACGAGACCACCACCGTGAGCGACGGCATCCTCCTGTCCGACGCCGCCGCAGCCAAGGTCAAGGGCCTGCTGGAGCAGGAAGGCCGCGAGGACCTGGCGCTGCGCGTCGCCGTCCAGCCCGGCGGCTGCTCCGGCCTGCGCTACCAGCTCTTCTTCGACGAGCGTTCGCTCGACGGTGATGTCGTCAAGGACTTCGACGGCGTCAAGGTCGTCACCGACCGGATGAGCGCCCCGTACCTGGGCGGCGCCTCCATCGACTTCGTCGACACCATCGAGAAGCAGGGCTTCACGATCGACAACCCGAACGCCACCGGCTCCTGCGCCTGCGGCGACTCGTTCAGCTGACCGCTGCGAGCATGGCAACGTAACGACGAGGGCGGCCCCGGGAATCACTCCCGGGGCCGCCCTCGTACGTCACCGCACACTCAGCCGCGCGGCACCGTCGCCCCGCTCTCCGCGTCGATCACCGTCCGGTCGCCCAGCGGCTTCTCCAGCGTCACCGTCCGCTTCAGCTCCTTGGCGATCATGATGCAGGCGCCGCCCTTCTGCGGCTTCTCCGTGATCGTGATCCGCACCTGACCCGGGCTCTCCTCGGCGCTCGCCGTGTACGTGGAGCAGACGCTGCCCCAGAACGTCACCTCGACCGTCCGGCCGTCGGCCGCGTACGAGGTCGCCTTCCGGTCGCCCGAAGGCGTCGGCCCGGCCGGCTTCTCGACGAACTCCGGCGCCACCGCGATCTGCGTCACCGTGCTCTCCGGCCCGCCCGGCGCCTGCCGGACGTGGAACAGCCAGGACGGTACGAGGGTCTGCCGGCCGTCCACGTAACTCAGCGCCAGACCGAACACCGCGTCCTCGACCGTCTGCGTCACCGGCGCCCGCTTGCCGTTCGACGGCACGCACTGCGGGTCCGAGGGCTTCGGCTCACCCTCCAGCGGTACGGGAGTGGCGCATCCGCCGATGTCCCGGCTCGCGTCCCCCTCGGCCTTGCCCGCCTCGTTGAGCTGCTTCAGCGCCGCGTCGGCCCCGATCACCGGGTAGGTGGCGCCCTTCTCCAGCGCCTTCAGCTGCCCGCTGCCTCCGGCCACCTTGCCGTCCGGCCCGATCTGCACCCCGGTCGACCAGCCGTACGTCGGCAGCCCGTCCACCTTCGGATCGGCGTTCACCACACGTACGTCGCCCATGAGCTGGCCCGCGTTCAGCGCCGCGTCGTCCTGGCCGACGGCCTTGAGCACCGGCACCGCGGCGGCCTTCGCGGCCTTCTCGCTCACCGGCTGCCCCTCGGCCTCCGGCGGGCTCTGGTTCGCGCACATCTTCCCCGGGTCGCAGGGCTTGGAGGGCGTGGTGCGGGCGAACGTCCAGGTGCCCGGGGCCTGCTTGGTGACCCTCAGGAGCGCACCGGGCCCGTCCTCGTCACCGACCACCCAGGACGCGTCCACGGTCCGCGGGGTTCCCGGAACGCCGAGCGCCTCCGCCAGCCGGGCCACCTCCGCCGAGGCGACCGTCCCGGTGGCGCGGTGGACCGCCGCCTCGTCCGGCCCGTCGGGCAGCTGGCCCGCCGCCCGGTAGACCACCGGCGGACCGCCCGGGTCCGGCTCACCCGGTGCGATGCCCGGCGGCGGGCCGCTCGGGTCGCCGGGCGTGGCCGGGGCCGCCTCTGCGGCGTCCAGGGCCAGCACGGGAGCCTTGTCGCGGGAGGCGGAGCCGCTGTCCGCCGCGCTGCCGTCGCCGGAGGCGGTGGCGGCCCAGTAGGCCCCGCCGCCTCCGGCCAGCAGCACAGCCGCTGCCACCGAGGCCACCGCGAGCGGCGGACGCCGCCGCCGGGGGCCGGTCACGTCGTTGTCGGGTCGCTCGGTGCTCACCGGATCGCTCCTTCGACTGCGTTGCCGTCGCGTTCACTACCGCGTGCCCCCGGACGGGGACACCGATGGGACGGAGCGGAGGAGGATGCGGTTCCCGTACGCCGGTGAACCGGGCGCGGAGCCCGTACGGTTCCGGCCGAAAAACGCGCCGAGCTGCGCCGAAGTGCTCAGTCCCCGTACTCGGACATCGCGTCGATCAGCCGCGCCGAGGCGGGCGGCACCGTCACTCCGTGGATCAGGGACGGCTTCACCGGCGTGGTCACGGCCTTCTTGGGTGCGGCCCAGTGCGGAGCCATGCGCGCGCAGTCCCCGCGCAGCTCGGCCAGGCTCACTTCGGACTCTCGCGATGCGGTGTGGTTCGACATATCCGCACCGTAACCACGGTCACGCTCAGGTAGAAAGACCTACTATCGGGTAGTTTTCCCTTTTCCCACCCGGAGGAGTCACCCGGTAGCGTGAACTGTCACGCCGTCCCGGAGGGCGCACCTCGGCCCTTCGCCTTCCGCAGGAGAAGCCTCCCCGTGCGTATCGCAGTCACCGGCTCCATCGCCACCGATCACCTCATGACCTTCCCCGGCCGCTTCGCCGACCAGCTGGTCGCGGATCAGCTGCACACGGTCTCCCTCTCCTTCCTGGTCGACAACCTCGATGTGCGCCGGGGCGGTGTCGCCGCCAACATCTGCTTCGGCATGGGCCTGCTCGGCACCGAGCCGATCCTCGTGGGTGCCGCGGGCTCCGACTTCGACGAGTACCGCGCCTGGCTCGACCGGCACGGCGTGGAGACCGGCTCGGTCCGGATCTCCGAGGTCCTGCACACCGCCCGCTTCGTCTGCACCACCGACGCCGACCACAACCAGATCGGCTCCTTCTACACGGGCGCGATGAGCGAGGCCCGCCTGATCGAGCTGAAGAGCGTCGCGGACCGGGTCGGCGGCCTCGACCTGGTCTCGATCGGCGCGGACGACCCGGAGGCGATGCTCCGCCACACGGAGGAGTGCCGCTCCCGGAGCATCCCGTTCGCCGCCGACTTCTCGCAGCAGATCGCGCGGATGGACGGCGAGGAGATCCGCATCCTGCTGGACGGCGCCACGTACCTCTTCTCCAACGAGTACGAGAAGGGGCTCATCGAGTCCAAGACGGGCTGGAGCGACGAGGAGATCCTCGCCAAGGTCGGCCACCGGGTCACCACCCTCGGCTCGCGCGGTGTCCGGATCGAGCGGGCCGGCGAGCCGGTCATCGAGGTCGGCTGCCCCGAGGAGGACACCAAGGCCGACCCGACCGGCGTCGGCGACGCCTTCCGGGCCGGGTTCCTCTCCGGTCTCGCCTGGGGGGTCAGCCTGGAGCGCGCCGCCCAGGTCGGCTGCATGCTCGCCACGCTGGTCATCGAGACGGTCGGCACCCAGGAGTACACCCTGCGCCGCACCGCCTTCATGGACCGCTTCACCAAGGCGTACGGCCACGAGGCCGCCGCCGAGGTCCAGCAGCACCTGGCGTGATCAGCTGAGCCGGCGGACCACATAGGCCGAACCCCGGTCCGCCGGCTCCTCGCCCACGTACTCCTGCTCCCGCATCTCGCACCAGGCGGGGATGTCGAGCCGCGCCGCCTCGTCGTCGGCGAGGACCGTCACCGTGGCGCCCACCGGTACCTCTCCGATCACCTTTGCGAGCTCGATCACCGGGATCGGGCAGCGCCGGCCGAGCGCGTCGACCACCAGGGACCGGCCCGATGCGGGGGAGGGGGGTGCCGAAACCGGCGCGCCGAGCCGCTCCCGTACCTCCGCGACCACGCCGGGCACCACCTCCAGGAAGCGGTCCACGTCCGCCTCCGCCGTGCCCATCGGCAGCGACACCCGGACGTTCCCTTCCGACAGCACGCCCATCGCCTTGAGCACATGGCTCGGCTCCAGCGTGCTGCTCGTGCAGGACGAACCGGACGATACGGAGAAACCGTGCCGGTCCAGTTCGTGCAGCAGGGTCTCTCCGTCGACATAGAGACAGGAGAAGGTGACCAGATGCGGCAGCCGCCGCTCCGGATCGCCGACCACCTCCACATCGCCGACCCGCTCGGCCACCACCGTCCGGATCCGGTCGACCAGCCCGCGCAGCCGCACCGCCTCGGCCGCCGCCTCCTCCCGTACCGCACGGAGCGAGGCCGCCGCCGCCACGATCGCCGGCAGGTTCTCGAACCCCGGCGCCCGGCCCGACTCCCGCTCACCGGCCGGACCTTGCGGCGCGAACCGGACCCCCTTCCGTACCGCCAGCAGCCCCACCCCGGCCGGCCCGCCCCACTTGTGCGCGCTCCCCGTCAGCACCGACCAGCCGCCCGCCACCGGCCCCCACCCCAGCGACTGCGCGGCGTCCACCAGCAGCGGTACCCCGGCCTCGGCGCAGAGCGCGGCCACCTCGGCCACCGGCTGCCCGGTCCCCACCTCATGGTTGGCCGACTGGAGGCAGGCCAGCGCGGTGTCGGGCCGGAGCGCTCCGGCGTACGCCACCGGGTCCACCGCCCCCGACCGCTCCACCGGCACCTCGGTGAACGAGCCGCCCGCAGCCTCGTGCGCCGCAGCCGCATGCAGTATGGAGGAGTGCTCGACGGCCGAGAGGGCCAGATGGCGGCCGACACGCCGACGGCCCGAAAGGGCGCCGGCAATTCCCGCGTGGACGGCGGTGGTCCCCGAAGAGGTGAAGACCAGCTCGTCCGGACGGCAGCCGACCGCGTCCGCCGCGGCCTCCCGGGCGGCGTCCAGCAGCAGCCGGGCGCGCCGGCCCTCGCGGTAGAGCCGGGCTGGATCGGCCCAGCCCTCGTCCAGCGCGGCAAGCAGCGCCTGGCGTGCGACGGGGTGCAGAGGGGCGGCGGAGGCGGCGTCGAAGTAGGGCACACCGTCACGCTAGCCCGCACCGCCCCCCACCCCGGCGCCCGCCTGCCCGGCCGCCTGTCCTAGAGGGCGTCAGATGACGGCCGGAGGCCCGGATTCCACCCCTTCGGGGAGTCGGGCGGCGCGTTGGGCACCCTCCCCGCGCGACCCCAAATAGCGTCCAGTAGGGTTTGGTCCGCATAAACATCCAAACCCCTGCCCGCGACAGGGACGGCGACCGACCAGCGAGACGGGCGCGCCGACCGTGCGGGCGAGACTCTCGGGAAGGCGCTACGTGAGTCCCAACGGCTCCGACCGCTCGTCGCGGCGCCCGATGCGGCGGAAGCTGCCGCAGGTGCTGACTGCGGGCCTGGTCCTGGCGACGGCCTCCGGTTGTTCATACAACTGGGAGGATTTTCCCCGCCTCGGTATGCCCACCCCGGTAACGGAAGAGGCCCCTCGGATCCTCTCCCTCTGGCAAGGCTCGTGGGCGGCAGCGCTCGTCACGGGTGTCCTTGTCTGGGGGCTGATCCTCTGGAGCGTCTTCTTCCACCGGCGTAGCCGGACCAAGGTGGAGGTACCTCCGCAGACCAGGTACAACATGCCCATCGAGGCGTTGTACACCGTGGTACCGCTCATCATCGTCTCGGTGCTCTTCTACTTCACCGCGCGTGATGAGTCGAAGCTTCTTGAGCTCTCCGACAAGCCGGCCCACACCATCAACGTGGTCGGCTACCAGTGGAGCTGGGGCTTCAACTACATCGAGAAGGTGGAAGGCCAGCCCGCCCCGGCGGGCAACGAGATCCCCAAGGAGCTCGACGCCATCCCCAAGAAGTTCCAGGACGACTTCCCCGCTGACGCCACCGGCGTCTACGACGCGGGCATCCCCGGAACGCGCAACCCCCAGAACGGCAACCCGGGCCCGACCCTGTGGCTGCCGAAGGGGGAGAAGGTCCGCTTCGTCCTCACTTCGCGTGACGTCATCCACTCCTTCTGGGTGGTGCCGTTCCTCATGAAGCAGGACGTCATCCCGGGCCACACCAACGTCTTCGAGGTCACTCCCAACCGGGAGGGCACCTTCATGGGCAAGTGCGCCGAACTCTGTGGCGTCGACCACTCCCGGATGCTCTTCAACGTCAAGGTTGTCTCCCCGGAGCGGTACCAGCAGCACCTCAAGGAGCTGGCTGAGAAGGGTCAGACGGGCTACATGCCGGCAGGTATCGAGCAGACCGACCCGGCCAGGGATTCGGAGAAGAAGCAACTGTGAGCATCCTCAACGAACCTCAGGGTGCGGCACCGGCAGACGACTCGTACGAGGACGAGCTGCCCGTCCGCCGCAAGGAGCCGGGAAACGTCGTCATCAAGTGGCTGACCACCACTGACCACAAGACGATCGGCTCGCTCTACCTGGTCACGTCGTTCGCCTTCTTCATCATCGGCGGACTCATGGCGCTCTTCATGCGCGCCGAGCTCGCTCGTCCCGGCACGCAGATCATGTCGAACGAGCAGTTCAACCAGGCGTTCACGATGCACGGCACGATCATGCTGCTGATGTTCGCGACGCCGCTGTTCGCAGGATTCGCCAACTGGATCATGCCGCTGCAGATCGGCGCGCCCGACGTGGCGTTCCCGCGGCTGAACATGTTCGCGTACTGGCTGTACCTCTTCGGCTCGCTCATCGCGGTGGCCGGCTTCCTCACGCCGCAGGGCGCCGCCGACTTCGGCTGGTTCGCCTACGCGCCGCTGAACGACGCCGTCCGCTCGCCGGGCATCGGCGCCGACATGTGGATCATGGGTCTGGCCTTCTCCGGCTTCGGCACGATCCTCGGCTCGGTCAACTTCATCACCACGATCATCTGCATGCGCGCCCCCGGCATGACGATGTTCCGCATGCCGATCTTCACCTGGAACGTCCTGCTGACCGGTGTCCTGGTCCTGCTGGCCTTCCCGGTTCTCGCCGCCGCGCTCTTCGCGCTGGAGGCGGATCGTAAATTCGGTGCGCATGTCTTCGACTCCGCCAATGGCGGCGCGTTGTTGTGGCAACACCTCTTCTGGTTCTTCGGACACCCAGAGGTGTACATCATCGCCCTGCCGTTCTTCGGAATCATTTCCGAGGTCATCCCGGTATTCAGCCGCAAGCCGATGTTCGGCTACATCGGCCTGATCGCCGCGACGATCGCCATCGCCGGTCTTTCGGTGACGGTGTGGGCGCACCACATGTACGTGACGGGCGGCGTGCTGTTGCCGTTCTTCTCCTTCATGACGTTCCTCATCGCGGTGCCAACCGGTGTGAAGTTCTTCAACTGGATCGGCACCATGTGGAAGGGGTCGTTGTCCTTCGAGACACCGATGCTCTGGGCCGTCGGCTTCCTCATCACCTTCACCTTCGGTGGTCTGACCGGCGTCATCCTGGCCTCGCCGCCGATGGACTTCCACGTCTCCGACTCGTACTTCGTCGTCGCGCACTTCCACTACGTCATCTTCGGCACCGTGGTCTTCGCGATGTTCTCCGGATTCCACTTCTGGTGGCCGAAGTTCACCGGCAAGATGCTGGACGAGCGGCTCGGGAAGATCACCTTCTGGACGCTGTTCGTGGGCTTCCACGGCACGTTCCTGGTGCAGCACTGGCTCGGTGCCGAGGGAATGCCGCGTCGCTACGCGGACTACCTCGCCGCCGACGGCTTCACCGCGCTGAACACGATCTCCACGATCGCGTCCTTCGTGCTCGGCCTGTCGATGCTGCCGTTCTTCTACAACGTCTGGAAGACCGCCAAGTACGGCAAGAAGATCGAGGTCGACGACCCGTGGGGCTACGGCCGTTCGCTGGAGTGGGCGACCTCCTGCCCGCCGCCGCGGCACAACTTCCTCACCCTGCCGCGGATCCGTTCCGAATCCCCGGCGTTCGACCTGCACCACCCGGAGATCGCGGCGCTCGAACAGCTTGAGCACCACTCCGAGTCGGACAAGGCCATCGTCGGCGGCAAGGAGGCAGGCAAGTGAAGATCCAGGGACATCTGTTCCTCTGGCTGAGCGCCTTCATCCTCATCATGGCCGGCGTGTACGGCTGGTGGTCGAAGGAGCCGGTCGGCACCACCGCCCTCTTCCTGGCCTTCGGGCTCTCGGTCATGATCGGCTTCTACCTGGCCTTCACGGCCAACCGGGTCGACGCCATGGCCCAGGACAACAAGGAGGCGGACGTCGCCGACGAGGCGGGCGAGCTGGGGTTCTTCTCCCCGCACAGCTGGCAGCCGCTCTCCCTGGCCGTCGGTGGCGCCTTCGCCTTCATGGGCGTCATCTTCGGCTGGTGGCTGTTGTACTTCTCGGCTCCGCTGCTCCTGTTCGGCCTCTTCGGCTGGGTCTTCGAGTACTACCGGGGTGAGAACCGCACCCAGTGACACCCTCCCGAGGGTGACACCGCACTACCCCACGAGGGGCCCGCGTCGCAAGGAAGCGACGCGGGCCCCTCGCTCGTTCGGCGTCATTGAACGCGCTGGATCGGATGAATCTTCTTAGCGTGATGACATGAACCACACGCCGCGCATCCGCACCGTAGTGAGCTGCACTCTGCTGGTCGTGACCCTTGGCGCGGGTGCGACCGCCTGTGGTGAGCCCGACGGACACCCGCTGTCGACGAAGCCGTACGACGCCGGGGACCAGGTCTCCTTCAACGGCCCCTCCAAGAACGAGAAGGCCGACCCCGACAAGCCGCTCGAAGTCACCGTCAAGGGCGACGACGGCCGGATCACCGACGTCAGCGCTGTCGACACCGGCGGCCGCCACCTCGCCGGCGAGCTCTCCGCCGACGGCAGGCGCTGGCGCTCCACGGCCCCGCTGGCCGCCGGCACCGGATACACCGTCAGGGTCTCCACCGAGAACGGCGACGGCGCTCCCGGCACCCGTACGCTCTCCTTCGACACCTCCTCGCCCAAGAAGCTGCTGAAGGTCGCCTTCGGCCCGGAGGCGGGCACCTACGGCGTCGGCCAGCCCATCACCGCGGAACTCAGCGCTCCGGTCACCGACAAGGCCTCCAGGGCCACCGTGGAGCGCGCCCTGAAGGTCCGCTCCACCCCGGCCTCCACCGGTTCCTGGTACTGGGTCGACGACAAGAAGCTCCACTACCGGCCCCGGGAGTTCTGGCCCGCCAACGCCACCATCGAGGTCCGCTCCAACCTCACCGGCATCAAGGTGGCCAACGCCCTCCACGGGGCCGAGGCCAAACCCCTGAAGATCACCACCGGCGACCGTGTCGAGGCCCTCACGGACGCCTCGACCCACACCATGACGGTCCTGCGCAACGGAGAAGTGATCAACACCATCCCGGTCACCACCGGCAAACCCGGCTTCTCCACCCGCAACGGCGTCAAGGTGGTCCTCGCCAAGGAGCAGTTCGTACGGATGCGCGGGGAGTCCATCGGCATCGCGGCCGGCTCCTCGGAGTCGTACGACCTGCCGGTCTACTGGGCCACCCGGGTGACCTGGAGCGGTGAGTACGTCCACGCCGCGCCGTGGTCCGTCGGCTCGCAGGGCAGCGCCAACGTCAGCCACGGCTGCACCGGCATGAGCACGAGCAACGCCGAGTGGTTCTTCGACACCGTGCGCCAGGGCGACATCGTGAAGGTCGTCGGGAGCGCCGGGGAGACCATGACCCCATTCGACAACGGGTTCGGCGAGTGGAACCTCTCCTGGGAGAAGTGGCAGAAGGGCAGCGCCCTCAACGAAGGGGTGCCGGACAGCCCGCAGACGCTCCAGGCCGCCCGTCTGCGCCCGCATGTCTGACCGGACACACCAGGAGCGCCCCGCACGGCGGGGCGCTCCTCACGGGGTCACAGGGCCCTCTCAGGCCTCCACGGCGAGCCGCGCGCGCAGCAGGGCCGCCAGCGCGTCGGCGAACTCCACCGGGTCCACCGGCAGCGTCACAGCGGCCTCGGCACGGCTCCAGGTGGCCAGCCAGGCGTCCTGCGGACGGCCGATCAGCAGGAGGACCGGGGGGCAGTGGAAGATCTCGTCCTTGATCTGACGGCAGACGCCCATGCCGCCGATCGGAGCCGTCTCGCCGTCCAGGACGCAGACGTCGACCCCGCCGCCGTCCAGCGCCGCCAGGACGGCCGGAAGCGTCGCGCACTCCAGGAACTTCACCGGTGGCACGTCGGCGGCAGGCCTCCGACCCGCTGCCAGCTTCACCTGCTCGCGGATGTTGGCGTCGTCGCTGTAGACCAGGACCGTGGCGGTCGCCTGCATTGTTCCTCCGTGACATCTGTGTCTTCGGGGCTCTCGGGGCATGAACCGATGCGCGGATCGTACTCCGGTCGACCGGCCGTCAGCACCGGTAAGGACACCGATTCGATGGGCCGTTCGGGCAGGACACACGGGACTGACACACCGAACGGCACCCCCCGGAGTGAGGGCGGGATAAGCGACCGACATAATGTCGGTCGTGGCGACAGCAACGACAGTAGAAACCGGGCACGCGCACCCGTCGGTCAATCGGCCGAACCTCACCAGCGTCGGAACCATCATCTGGTTGGCGTCCGAGCTGATGTTCTTCGCGGCCCTCTTCGCGATGTACTTCACCCTTCGATCGGTGATGGGACCCGATTACTGGAAGGAGATGGCCGGGCATCTGAACTTCCCGTTCTCGGCCACGAACACCACGATCCTGGTGCTCTCCTCACTCACCTGCCAGCTCGGCGTCTTCGCCGCCGAGCGGGGCGACGTGAAGAAGCTCCGCACCTGGTTCATCGTGACGTTCGTGATGGGCTCGATCTTCGTCGGCGGCCAGGTCCTGGAGTACGTGGAGCTGGTCAAGGAGGCGGGGCTCTCCCTCTCGTCCGACCCGTACGGCTCGGTGTTCTACCTGACCACCGGCTTCCACGGTCTGCACGTGACGGGCGGTCTCATCGCCTTCCTGCTGGTTCTCGGCAGGACGTACGCGGCCAAGAGGTTCACCCATGACCAGGCCACCGCAGCCATCGTCGTGTCCTACTACTGGCACTTCGTCGACGTGGTGTGGATCGGCCTCTTCGCAACGATCTACATGATCAAGTAACCGGGCTCGCACCCACCCACCATCGACGCAGAAGATCCTGACACCGGGGTAATCCGTGAAAAAGCTCTCCGCACGACGACGCCATCCGCTGGCGGCGGTCGTCGTACTACTCCTCGCGCTGGCGGCTACCGGGGGGCTGTACGCCGCGTTCGCGCCTGCGGGTAAGGCGCAGGCCGAAGAAACCGCCCAGTCCCTCGCCATCGACGAGGGCAAGAAGCTCTACACCGTAGGCTGCGCCAGCTGCCACGGAACCGGCGGTCAGGGCACCACCGACGGGCCGTCCCTCGTGGGCGTGGGCTCCGCCGCCGTCGACTTCCAGGTCGGTACGGGCCGTATGCCCGCGCAGCAGCCGGGCGCCCAGGTACCGAAGAAGAAGGTCATCTACACCCAGGCGGAGATCGACCAGCTCGCGGCGTACGTCGCGTCGCTCGGCGCCGGTCCGATCACGCCGACCGACAAGCAGGTCGACCCGGCCGGCGCGGACGTCGCCAAGGGTGGCGAACTGTTCCGCAACAACTGCGCCCAGTGCCACAACTTCACGGGCAAGGGCGGCGCCCTGACCAAGGGCAAGTACGCCCCGGACCTCGAAGGCGTGAGCCCGAAGCACATCTACGAGGCCATGCAGACCGGCCCGCAGAGCATGCCCTCCTTCCCGGACACGACGATGCCGGAGCAGGAGAAGAAGGACATCATCGCGTACATCCAGACCGTGAACGGTTCGGAGACGGCGAGCCCCGGTGGCCTCTCCCTCGGCGGTCTGGGTCCGGTCAGCGAAGGTCTGTTCGCCTGGATCTTCGGGCTCGGCGCTCTCATCGCAACCGCCGTCTGGGTCGCGGCCCACACCGCTAAGGCCAAGAAGTCATGAGTAGCCAACAGATTCCAGAAGACAACCTGCCCGTAGTGCAGGAGACCGCGCACGGCGCGGTGGAGGGTACGGACGACCCGTTCGCCGACCCGGGGCTGCCGGCCCACAAGCCGCGCATCCAGGACCTCGACGAACGCGCGGCGAACCGCTCGGAGCGGGCCGTCGCGTTCATGTTCGTCCTCTCGATGCTGTCGACGGTGGGCTTCATCGCCTCCTACGTCATCTTCCCGGTGGACAAGATCGTCTTCATCTGGCCCTTCGGCCATGTGAGCGCGCTCAACTTCTCCCTGGGACTGACGCTCGGCTTCGCGCTCTTCTTCATCGGAGCGGGCGCCGTCCACTGGGCGCGCACCCTGATGTCCGACGTCGAGGTCGCCGCCGAACGGCACCCGATCGAGGCGCCGGCCGAGGTCAAGGCCCAGGTCCTGGCGGACTTCAAGGCCGGTGCCGAGGAGTCCGCGATCGGCCGTCGCAAGCTGATCCGCACCACCATGTTCGGCGCGCTGGCCCTGGTGCCGCTCTCCGGTGTGGTGCTGCTGCGCGACCTCGGTCCGCTCCCGGAGAAGAAGCTCCGGACCACGATGTGGGCCAAGGGCAAGCTGCTCGTCAACATGAACACGGGTGAGCCGCTGCGTCCCGAGCACGTGGCCGTGGGGTCGCTGACCTTCGCCAAGCCCGAGGGGCTCGAGGAAGACGCGCACGACTTCCTGTCGCAGATCGCCAAGGCCGCCCTGATGATCGTCCGCATCGAGCCGGACGACATCAAGGACAAGCGCCAGCGTGACTGGGCCCACGAGGGCATCGTGGCCTTCTCCAAGATCTGCACCCACGTCGGCTGCCCGATCAGCCTGTACGAGCAGCAGACACACCACGTGCTCTGCCCGTGCCACCAGTCCACCTTCGACCTCTCCGACGGCGCCCGCGTCATCTTCGGTCCGGCCGGCCACGCGCTCCCGCAGCTGCGGATCGGCGTGAACAGCGAGGGCAACCTCGAGGCGCTCGGTGACTTCGACGAGCCCGTCGGCCCTTCCTTCTGGGAGCGCGGATGAGTACTGCAGCAACCAACGAGCCCGCCGACCAGGCGGGACAGCGCAAGGCACCCGCGGGCGAGCGGGTCGCCGACTGGGCGGACGGCCGGCTCGGCATCTACGGCCTGGCCAAGGCCAACATGCGCAAGATCTTCCCGGACCACTGGTCCTTCATGCTCGGCGAGGTCGCGCTCTACAGCTTCATCATCATCATCCTCACGGGTGTGTATCTGACGCTGTTCTTCCAGCCGAGCATGAACGAGATCGTCTACCACGGTCCGTACGAGCCCATGCAGGGCATCCGGATGTCGGAGGCCTACGCCTCCACGCTGAAGATCAGCTTCGAGGTCCGCGGTGGTCTGCTCGTCCGGCAGATCCACCACTGGGGCGCGCTGATCTTCCTGGCCGCCATGTTCGTGCACATGTGCCGTGTCTTCTTCACCGGTGCCTTCCGCAAGCCGCGTGAGGTCAACTGGGTCTTCGGCTTCCTGCTCTTCGTGCTGGGCATGTTCACCGGCTTCACCGGCTACTCCCTCCCGGACGACCTGCTCTCCGGTACGGGTGTCCGCTTCACCCAGGGCGCGATCCTGTCCGTGCCGATCGTCGGTACGTACATCTCGATGTTCCTGTTCGGCGGCGAGTTCCCCGGCCACGACTTCGTGGCCCGGTTCTACTCGATCCACATCCTGCTGCTGCCGGGCATCATGCTCGGACTGCTGGTGGCCCACCTGATCCTGGTCTTCTACCACAAGCACACGCAGTTCGCGGGTCCCGGCCGGACCAACAAGAACGTCGTGGGCATGCCCCTGCTGCCGGTGTACATGGCGAAGGCCGGAGGGTTCTTCTTCCTGGTCTTCGGCATCATCGCGATCATCTCGGCCATCGCCACGATCAACCCGATCTGGGCGCTCGGCCCGTACCGCCCGGACCAGGTGTCCACCGGCGCCCAGCCCGACTGGTACATGGGCTTCGCCGAGGGTCTGGTCCGCGTCATGCCGGGCTGGGAGATCGTGTTCTGGGGTCACACGCTCAACCTGGGCGTGTTCATCCCGCTGGTCCTCTTCGGCCTGGTGCTCTCGCTGCCCGCGGTGTACCCGTTCATCGAGTCCTGGATCACCGGGGACAAGCGCGAGCACCACATCCTGGACCGCCCGCGCAACGCCCCCACCCGTACGGCGCTCGGTGTCGCCTGGATCACGGCGTACTTCATCGGCCTCGTCGGCGGTGGTAACGACCTGTGGGCCACGCACTTCCACCTGTCGCTGAACGCCATCTCCTGGTTCGTCCGGATCTTCTTCTTCGCCGGACCGGTCATCGCGTTCATCGTCACGAAGCGGATCTGCCTCGGCCTCCAGCGCCGTGACAAGGAGAAGGTGCTGCACGGTCGTGAGACCGGCATCATCAAGCGCCTGCCGCACGGTGAGTTCGTGGAGATCCACGAGCCGCTCTCGCCCGGTCAGCTGCACACGCTTACCGCGCACGAGCAGTACAAGCCGGTCGAGCTCGGCCCCGAGGTCGACGAGAACGGCGTCAAGCGCAAGATCTCCCCGGTCCAGAAGGTGCGAGCCAAGCTCAGCAAGGGCTACTACGGCGAGAACAACCAGATCGTCAAGCCCACCGCGGAGGAGTACAAGGAGATCACCTCGGGCCACGGCCACCACTGATCTCCTGACCTGATCGCCACCGTGAGAGCCCCGTCCATCCGATGGACGGGGCTCTTCGCGGTCCCGGCGGCTGGATAGGGTGGAGCCGTATCTTTCCCGGCTGTGGACCCCCTGGAGCGGACCATGAACGTTGTGACCCCGAGCGGCGGCGACAGCGTGGCGGACCGTTCCTGGCCCGGCCTGCTGAACCCCCTGCTCCGCGGCGAGAACCTCTCCACCGAGGAGACCGCCTGGGCGATGGACCGCATCATGAGCGGCGAGGCGACCGACGCGCAGATCGCCGGCTTCGCGGTCGCTCTGCGGGCCAAGGGCGAGACCGTGGAGGAGGTCACCGGCCTGGTGCGCGCGATGTACGCGCACGCCAACACCATCCACGTGCCCGGCCGCACCGTCGACATCGTCGGCACCGGCGGCGACCTCGCCAAGACGGTCAACATCTCCACCATGTCCGCGATCGTCATCGCCGGGACCGGCGCCAAGGTCGTCAAGCACGGCAACCGGGCCGCCTCGTCGGCGAGCGGCTCCTCCGACGTACTGGAGAAGCTCGGCGTCAACCTGGAGCTGACCCCGCAGCGGGTGGTCGAGGTCGCAGAGGCGGCGGGCATCACCTTCTGCTTCGCCGTGAAGTTCCACCCGGCCCTGCGGTACGCGGCCAAGGCCCGCCGGGAGCTCGGCGCGCAGACCACGTTCAACATCCTGGGCCCGCTCACCAACCCGGCCCAGGTGCGCTCCCAGGCCATCGGGGTGGCCGACGCCAGGATGGCGCCCATCGTCGCGGGCGTGCTCGCGGAGCGGGGCAACTCGGCGCTCGTCTTCCGGGGCGACGACGGACTCGACGAGCTGACCACCACCGCCACCTCGCGGGTCTGGGTGGTCCGCGACGGCACGGTCCGCGAGGAGCCCTTCGACCCGCGGGACGTCGGCCTCCCGCTGGTCCCCGTCGAGGCGCTGCGCGGCGCCGACGCCTCGTACAACGCCGATGTGGCCCGCCGCCTGCTGGATGGCGGGACCGGCGCGGTACGGGAGGCGGTGCTGCTCAACTCGGCGGCGGCGCTGGTCGCGCTCGACCCGGGCACCGGCACGCTGACCGAGCAGATCGCGGCGAAGATCCAGGTGGCCGCCGAAGCCGTCGACTCCGGTGCGGCGAAGCACGCGCTGGAGCGGTGGGTGGCGGCCAGCAACGCCTGAAACCGGCCAAGGGCGCAGTCCGGATGCCGGACTGCGCCCTTGCGCGTGCGCATACATATGGCAAGATGCTGCGCAGGTCATGAGTGACAGCGACTACGGCCCCGGCCCGCTGTCCGGCAACCCTCCGTCCGTGGCGGGGTGCCCCGGGTGAAGACCAGGCCGTAGGCAGCGAGGTCTGCGGCAAGCGCGGGCCCCTCGGCGTCCAGTGGACGTCAGCCCCCGGGGTCCTGGTCCCTAGGGAGCCTTCTGTGAGCAAGCGAATGCGTTAGGGCTCGTCCCAGGGCTTCTTCACGCCCTGAGCTGACCGCCCTTCTTCAGCGCGCCTTTCCCCCTTCCCCTCCTGCGTTGCCGCGTACCCGCCGACGCCGGATTTCGCCTGCCTGTTACGGGAGTTCGCCATGTCTGTCTCCACCGCTGCCATCGACCCGTCGGTTTGTGCCCCGCTGCCCGTTCTGGGGCAGGATGTCACCGTTCCGCTCGTCACCGGCGGTGAGGTCACCTACGCCGCACTCGACTACGCCGCCAGCGCCCCGGCCCTCCAGCGGGTCTGGGACGACGTGGCCGCGTACGCCCCGTACTACGGCAGTGTCCACCGCGGGGCCGGATACCTCTCGCAGCTCTCCACCGACCTCTTCGAGAGCAGCCGCCGCACGGTCGCGGAGTTCCTCGGCTGCCGCGCGGAGGACCAGGTCGTCTTCACCCGCTCCACCACCGACTCCCTCAACCTGCTGGCCGCCGCGCTCCCGGCGGACTGCCAGGTCTTCGTGTACGAGACCGAGCACCACGCCTCCCTGCTGCCCTGGCGCGACGCCCGGGTCACCTACCTCAACGCGCCCCGTACGCCGGGCCAGGCGGTCCAGGCGCTGGAGCGGGCGCTCGCCGACCGCGACCCCTACGGCCCGGCCCTCGTCTGCGTCACCGGCGCCTCCAACGTGACCGGTGAGCTGTGGCCGGTGAAGGAACTGGCCGCCGCCGCCCACGCGCACGGCGCCCGCATCGTCCTCGACGCCGCCCAGCTGGCCCCGCACCACCCGGTGGACATCGCGGAACTGGACGTCGACTGGGTCGCGTTCTCCGGCCACAAGCTGTACGCGCCCTTCGGCTCAGGGGTCCTCGCGGGCCGCGCCGACTGGCTCCAGGCGGCCGAGCCGTACCTCGCCGGTGGCGGTGCCTCCCGCAAGGTCGCCCGGCGCGCCGACGGCGGCGTGGACGTCGACTGGCACACCACGGCCGCCCGCCACGAGGCCGGTTCGCCCAACGTGATCGGCGTCTACTCCATCGCCTCCGCCTGCAAGGCCCTGACCGAGGCCGGCTTCGACACCCTGGTCGCCCGGGAGCAGGAGCTGGTGCGCCGGGTACGCGAGGGCCTCGCCGAGGTCCCCGAGGTCCAGGTGCTCTCGCTCTTCGGCGACGACGCGCCCCGCGTCGGCGTCATCTCCTTCGTGGTGCGCGGCTGGAACAGCTCGCACTTCGCCGCCGCCCTCTCCGCCGAGTACGGCATCGGCGTCCGCGACGGCCTCTTCTGCGCCCACCCGCTGGTCCGCACCCTCCTCGGCAGCGACCCGCAGGACCCGGGGGAGTGCGGCGCCCCGGAGGCCGAGCCGGGCGAGCGCTTGCTCAACGCGATCCGGGTCAGCTTCGGCGCCGGTACGCCGGACGAGCACATCGAGCGGTTCCTGCGCGCGGTCACCGAGCTGGTCCGCGAGGGCGCCCAGTGGAAGTACCGCACCGAGGACGGCCGCTGCGTCCCGGACCGGGGCACGGCCGCCCAGGTCTGAGGCCTGCACAGCACGTCGGCCGGGAACAGGCGCGCTGCCTGTTCCCGGCCGAGGTATGTCGGAGGTTACGCGTCCAGGCCGATGGCGAACGCCGCTTCCAGGTCGTGCTGGGAGTACGTACGGAACGCCACATGCGTGTCCGTGCCCTCGACGCCCGGGATCTTGCTGATCCGGCCGGGGATGACGTCGGCGAGGTCGTCGTGGCGGGCCACCCGGACCATGGCGATCAGGTCGTAGGTGCCGGTGACGGAGAAGACCTCGCTGACACTGTCCAGCGCGGCGATGGCCTCGGCGATCTCCGGAATCCGGTCCACGCTGGTCTTGATGAGCACGATCGCGGTGATCACGGCTGTCTGTCTCCCTCGGTCGCCGTGGCTGGAACCTTCACTCTAGTGCGTCCCCGATAGCGTCCCCAGGCGTACAGGAACCCCGCCGCGAACCCCGCCACATGCGCCAGATACGCCACCCCCGGCCCCGCGTCCGCCGCCTGCGCCGCCGCCCACTGGAGCCCGAACCAGAAGACCAGCACGATCCAGGCCGGAAAGCGCAGCGGCAGGAAGAAGAGGAACGGGAACAGGCTGGTCACCCGGGCCTTCGGGAACAGGTAAAGGAACGCGCCGAGCACCGCCGAGATCGCGCCCGACGCCCCGACCAGCGTCTGCTCCGAGTCCGCGTGCGCCGCCGCGTAGCAGACCAGCGCCAGGTAGCCGCACCCCACGTAGAAGAGGGCGAAGTGCACGTGGCCCATGCGCTCCTCGGCCATCGCCCCGAACACGTAGAGGAAGAGCAGGTTGCCCAGCAGGTGCAGCCAGCTGCCGTGCACGAACAGCGCGGTGAACGGCGTGGCCAGCACGCGTGCCGAGCCCTCCCACAGCTCGGCCGGGATCACGCCCCACCGCTCGAAGTACCCGGCCTGCGCGGCGAGCAGCGCGTCCTGGCTGCCGTAGGAGGCGCCGCCGAAGCCGGAGAGCGGGCTGATCACGAAGATCGCGCAGCACAGGGCGATCAGCCCGTACGTCACCGGCGCCCCGCCCACCGTCCCGCCCGCCGCGCTGTCCCGGACCTTCCCGGCCGAGGCCCGCCAGTCGAACCGCCGTACGTCGATCATGTACAGAGCATGACGTACCAGCGGAGAACGGGACGGAGCGCCTCGCCGTGCCGATGCCTATACGCGAGGCCGTAGGGTTACGCCAGGACTTCCGCAGTTCGACGGCGCACCGCGAGATCCTTGACGTAGGACAGGAAGCGACACGGCGGCACGCCCTGCGCGCGCTGTCGGAGACGACGAAAGAGGACGCAACGATGACGACGGTTCCCCTGCCGACCGACGGGACCCGCTGGCGCTGCACCCTGTGCGGCAATCTCACGCGCTTCGACGTGACGCGGTCCTCCAAGGTCGTGGAGTACGTGCACCTCGACCTGGCCGGTGAGTCCAGTGTCGAGGAGCGGGAGGTGGTCAGTGAGACCATCGAGTCGGTCCGCTGTCGTTGGTGCAACGCGGTGGACCAGATCGAACTGGTGGACAGGCCGGGTGCCGCCTCCTGAGGGAGCGCGCCGACAGACAGATCTATGGGGTGACGGACGGTGGATCAGCCGACCAGTGGCGCCGAATCGGCCGATGCGGCCGACGACGGTGCCGAGGCGCTCGACCGCCCGCTGCCCGAAGGCGTACGGCGGCGGGTCGTCGCCCTGGTCGCGGACGCCTTCGGCGGTCTGACCATCGCCGAACTGCCCGCCCAGTTGCGGCAGTACGCCCGGTTCACCCCGACCCGGCGGGCCAAGTTCGCCGGGAACGCGATGGCCGCCGCGCTGGAGAGCGACCCGCTCTTCCGCCAGCGCATCGGTGAGCGGCTGAGCCAGGCCCAGCCGGAGCTGGCCGGTGCGCTGGAGGCGGGTTCGCCGCCCGCCGCCGCCGACCCCGTCGATGTGGCCGCCGCCGCCTACGTGCTGCGCCCCGTCGGCTGGGTCAAGCTGGTCGAGGCGGCCGGCGAGGAGGTCCAGCGGGCCGACGCGGAGCGGGTGGAGGAGGAGGCCCGGCGCGAACTGCTCCAGCTGCGCGAGGAACTGGAGCGGGCGCGCGCCCACACCCGCAGCGAGACCGAGCGGCTGCGCGCCGAGCTGGACGCGGCCCGCAAGGAGTCCGAGTCGCTCCACCGCAAGCTCCGCTCCGCGCAGAGCGAGGTCAAGCGCGGCGAGGCCGCCCTGCGCCGCTCCACCGCAGAGGCGGAGGTGCAGCGGGCCGAGGCGGCCGCCCAGCTCTCCGCCGCCGAGAGCGAGTCGCGCCGGCTCAAGCACCGGCTCGGCGAGGCCGAGGCGGCCCTGGAGGCGGGCCGCAGGGCCTCCCGCGAGGGCCGTTCGGTGGAGGACATGCGGCTGCGGCTGCTCCTGGACACCGTGCTGGACGCGGCGTCGGGGCTCCGCCGCGAGCTGGCCCTGCCCCCGGTGACGTCCCGCCCGGCCGACAGCGTGGACGCGGTCGAGCCCGGCCGGATGTCGCCCAAGGACATCGCCGCCAGGGCGCTTTCGGACACCGACCCGGCCCTGCTCGACCAGCTGCTGGCGCTCCCGCAGGCCCACCTCATCGTGGACGGCTACAACGTCACCAAGACCGGCTACCCCCAGATGCCGCTGGAGAAGCAGCGGTTGCGGCTGCTGGGCGGCCTCTCGGTGCTCGCCGCGCAGACCGGCGCCGAGATGACCTGTGTCTTCGACGGCGCCGAGCTGGCCGCACCGGTGCTGCTCGCGCCGCCGCGCGGAGTGCGGGTGCTGTTCAGCAAGGCGGGGGTCACGGCGGACGAGCTGATCCGTCAACTGGCCCGCGCGGAACCGCCGGGACGGCCCGTGGTGGTGGTCTCCACCGACCGCGAGGTGGCGGACGGGGTGGCCAAAGCCGGTGCCCGGCCCGTCGCGTCCGTGTTGCTCCTCAAGCGGCTTTCGCGCGTCTAGGTACAGTTGTGCGACATGTGTGGCATGCCGGATTTTTGGGAACGTACCGTCAAGTCGCCGCTACACGTGGTGGAGTGAGAGTAAAAAAGTGCCTGATGTGACAAGAAAAATCCTGTGAGGATTTGAACTGATCACAAGATGGTCACTAGGTTTAGCCCTCGAACCTTCGCACGGTTGATCACCCATTGGGGGTGGCGGCGAAGGAACCGCCGAATCCGTGAGTGCACGGAGCCGGGGATTCTTTCCCCCAGCCCGGTAGGCGGCTCTGAGGAAGAAGGAGCTCGCCTTCGTGGCGTCCCACCGTCGTCCCAAGCAGCCGAGCCGCGCCCGTGTGACCGTGCTCACCGCGACCGCCGCCGCGGCTGTGGCCCTGACCTCCCAGGCCGCCCACGCCGACCCCAAGCCGACCAAGGACGAGGTCAAGGCGGAGGTCGACAAGCTCTACCACGAGGCCGAGGCCGCCACCGAGAAGTACAACGGGGCCAAGGAGCAGCAGGACAAGCTGAAGAAGCAGGTCGACGCGCTCCAGGACAAGGTCGCCCGCGGCCAGGACGAGCTCAACACCCTGCGCGGCGAGCTGGGTTCGATCGCCACCGCGCAGTACCGCTCCGGCGGCATCGACCCCTCGGTCGCCCTCTTCCTCGCCTCGGACCCGGACAGCTTCCTCGACCAGGCCTCCGCGCTCGACCAGCTGACGGTCAAGCAGACGGAGTCGCTGCAGAAGATCCAGGCCAAGCAGCGCACCCTCGCCCAGCAGCGCAAGGAAGCCCAGGACAAGCTCGGCGACCTCGCCGACGTCCGCAAGCAGCTCGGCGAGAACAAGAAGAAGTACCAGGGCAAGCTGGCCGACGCGCAGCGCCTCCTCAACAGCCTCACCGCCGCCGAGCGGGCGAAGATCCAGGAGGAGGAGGCGGCGAAGGACCGCGCCAGCCGCGCCACCAGTGAGCGCGTCGAGCTCGGCAACGAGGCTCCCGCGTCGGGCCGCGGAGCCGCCGCCCTCTCCGCCGCCGCCACCCAGCTCGGCAAGCCGTACGTCTCCGGCGGCTCCGGCCCCAACTCCTACGACTGCTCCGGGCTGACCCAGTGGGCCTTCGCCCAGGCCGGTGTCGGCATCTCCCGGACCACGTACACCCAGCAGAACGACGGCACGAAGATCGGCCGCAGCGAGCTCAGGCCCGGCGACCTGGTCTTCTTCAACGGCCTGTCGCACGTCGGCTTCTACGCCGGCAACAACCAGATCCTGCACTCCCCGAAGCCGGGCACCGTCGTCCGCTACGAGTCCATGGACTACATGGGCACCTTCCAGTTCGGCGTCCGCATCTGACGCGTCCGAACTGACGCCACGCCCGCCCGGAGCGACGCCCGAACGAGGGAATCGCCCCACCCCGCACTGACGCCCTGCCCCGCCCGGAGACCGAGGTCACCGGCGGGGCAGCGCCGTTTCGACGCCTCTTCCGCCACCGCCGGGGTCTTTGGCCGCCCGGTGGTCGTCCGATTACTGTCTGGCTGCTGCGCGGCTCCCGGTACGGACCCGCGCGTTCCTGCGTCAACTGCGTCAGCGGAAGGAAGTGCGGCTTCCTGTGGTGTCCCATCGCCGTCCCACCCAGTCCGGCCTCCATCGGGGCGTCCGCGTCACGGTCGTCTCGGCGGCCGCCGCCACCGCGGCCGCGACCCTGACCGGGGCCCCGGCGAGCGCCGACCCCCAGGACACCCGCGCGAGCGCCAAGGCGGCCGTCGACCGGCTCTACGGCGAGGCCGAGAAGGCCACCGAGCTCTACAACGAGGCCGGGGAGCGGGTGGAGCGGCTACGCGGCGAGGCGGACCGGGCCCAGGACGCGACCGCCCGCGGCCAGGAGGCCATCAACCGGATGCGGAACTCGCTCGGCGCGATGGCGGGCGCGCAATACCGCACCGGCTCGATCGACCCGGCTCTCGCGCTGCTGCTCTCCTCCGACCCGGACACCTACCTGGAGCGGGCCGCCGCGCTCGACCGGGCCGGGGTGCGCCAGGCGCTGACCCTGGACAAGCTCCGGCACGCCCAGCGCAAGGTGGCCCAGACCCGCGCCGAGGCCGGCCGCGCGCTGGCCGGGCTGGAGCGCGACCGGGCCGCCGTCACCCGCCACAAGCGGACCGTCGAGGCCAAGCTCCGCCAGGCCCGGCAGCTGCTGAACTCGCTGCCGGCCCAGGACCGCGCCGCCTTCGACCGCGCCTCCCGCACCGGCCGCGACGCCGCCCCCGACCTCTCCGGCGTCACGCCCGGTTCGGCCCGCGGGATGTCCGCAGTCGCCGCCGTACGCCAGGCGCTCGGCAAGCCGTACGTGTGGGGCGCCAACGGGCCCTCCGGCTTCGACTGCTCCGGCCTCATGCAGTGGGCCTACAGCCAGGCCGGCGTGAGCCTGCCGCGCACCTCGCAGGCACAGCGGTACGCCGGCCGCATGGTCCCGCTCTCCCAGGCCCAGCCCGGCGACCTGGTCGCCTACCGCGCCGACGCCAGCCACATCGGCATGTACGTCGGCAACGGCCAGGTCATCCACGCCCCGTACCCGGGCGCCGCGATCCGCTACGACCCCGTCGGCATGATGCCGGTCTCCTCGGTCACCCGGATCTGACCGTACGATCGGCAGGATGGCCGTACGAGGACGTGGTGCGCGACGGGGACGACCCCGGTCTCCTCGGCGTGCGGCGGGCCTGGTGCTCGCCGCTCTGCTGACCGCCTCGGGCTGTGTGGCCCCGGCCGATGCCGACACCTCGCTCACCGTCCGCGAGATCGACGCCACCCTGGAGCGCCGGGCCGCCGCCGTCCTGGCCAGGGACCCGGCGGGCTACCTCGACGCGCTGGCCCCCGACGCGGTGAAGCTGCGGGCCGTCCAGCGCACCGAGTTCGCCAACCTCGCCGACGTACCGCTGAAGTCCTGGTCGTACGAGGTGAAGGGCATCACCGAGGAGGACGGCGACTGGGCCACCGCCGAGGTGGAGCTGCGCTACCGGATCGACGGGTACGACACCGCGCCCGTCGCCGCCCGCCGGACCCTGGAGCTGATGCGCGACGGCGAGAAGTGGTACGTCAGCGCCGACCGGCCCGCCAAGGGCGCCTCCGAGCAGCTCTGGCACCAAGGGGAGGTGGAGGTCGTGCGGGGCGCCCACAGCCTCGTCCTGGGCGTCGGGCGGTCGCAGGAGGAGCTGCGCCAGGTCGCGGACACCGTGGACCTCGCCGTACCGGCCGTCTCCGACGCCTGGCCGGGGTCCTGGGCGCGCCGGGTGGTCGTCCTCGTCCCGGACTCCACGGAGTCCATGGCGGACCTGCTGGGCTCGCCGGAGACCAGCTACCGGGGCATCGCCGCCGTCACCACCGGCGAGGCCGGCGCCACCGGGGAGCGGCCGGCGCTCGCGGACCGGGTGATCGTCAATCCGCAGGCGTACGCCACGCTCGGCAGCTTCGGCCAGCGCGTCGTCCTGACCCATGAGACGGTCCATGTCGCCACCCGGACCAGCACCTCCACGGCCACACCGGTCTGGCTCTCCGAAGGGTTCGCCGACTGGGCCGCCTACCGGGGCGAGGACCGCACGCCCGACCTCATCGCCCCCGAGCTGACCGGCACGGTCCGGGCCGGTGACCTGCCCGCCGAACTCCCCGTCGACCAGGACTTCGGCTTCGACGGCGACCCGGCCGAGCTGTCCCGGGCCTACGAGAGCGCCTGGATGGCCTGCGAGCTCATCGCCGAGCGGTGGGGCCAGGAGAGGCTCACCGCCTTCTACGCGGCGGTGGGCGCCCATCCCGGGCGGGACGGGGCGGTGGAGCAGGCGCTGGGGTCGGTGCTCTCCACGACGCCGGAGCAGTTCACCGCCGACTGGCGCGACTACCTGAGCACCCGGCTCGGCTGATCCCCGCCGACCGGAGACAGGCCGGCCACCGCCCCCGGCACCGTCTCCCGCCACAGCCGCCGCGCGGCCATCACCGAGGCCGCCACCAGCAGCCCGTTCCGCACGGCGAGGAGCGCCACGCCCCACGCGTCGCTCGCCACCACCTCGGCGAAGTAAACCGGGAACTCCATCACCGTCACTCCGGCCGCCGCCAGCACCAGCACGGCGGGCCGCACCATTCCGCCGTTCCGGAACGCGAGGCAGACGGCCGCGAGTCCGACCAGCCAGACCACGTACTGCGGGCTGATCACCCGGCTCGTCGTGGTGAACAGCAGCACCGCCGTGAACGCGGCCTGCGCCGGGGTGTGCGCGGCGAACGTCCGGGCCCGCAGCCGCCACACCAGCAGCCAGCCCAGCGCGAGCACGGCCAGCCCCAGCGCGAGCGTCGAGACCAGCTCCACCTGCGGGCCGAGGAACTCCATCGAGCCGTAGTGCAGCTCCACCCGGCCCTCCCAGCCGACATGGCGCGCGAGGTGGAAGTACAGCGCGCCCAGCGACTCGATCTCCAGGCCCCGGTCCCGCTGGAACACCAGGAACGCGAACGCCCCCGGCATCCACAGCGCGAACCCCACCGCCAGACCGGCCCCCGTCAGCGCCGCCGCCGACCAGGCCGCCCGGGTCGGCCGCCCCCGCCGGACCCCGATCAGCACCAGCGCCGGCCACACCTTCAGCAGCGCCCCGAACGCGGCCAGCATCCCCAGCACCTTCGGGTGGCGCACCCCGGCCAGCAGCGCCGCCACCGCGACCGCCGTCACCATCAGGTCGTAACGCGCGTACACCGTCGGCCCCAGCAACGGCACCCCCACGACCCACACCCACACGCCCGCCGCCCTTATCCCCGGGCGCCGCCCCGCGTACAGCAGCAGGCCGAAGACCAGCGCGTCGCAGAGCAGCACGAGGACGTAGAAGGCGCTCGCGTACTCCCAGAAGGGCAGCAGGGCCGGGGAGAGGATCGCGAGGGCGGCGCCGGGCGGGTACTGCCAGGTGACGTCGTCCAGCGGATACGTGCCGGTCAGCAGCGTCTCGTACCAGCCCCGGTAGATCACCGACACGTCCACCGTGACATCGAGGCCGCCCGGGGTGAGCACCCCGAACACCCAGAGCAGCAGCGCCGCCCGGGTCAGCGCCCAGGCCGCGTACGGCAGGAGCCCCGCGCCCCTGGATGCCTGGCCCGTCATCCCGATGTCCGCCCCGTCATCGCCGCCGCCCTGGATCGTCTCCGGCTCCTGTCCGGCGGCCCATGATGCCGGGGGGTGAGGGCGTGGGCCGTGAAGCGCGGCCGTTCGGTACTGTCAGCCGCGATGGACAAGACCTTGATCGTGACCAACGACTTCCCGCCCCGCCCCGGTGGCATCCAGGCGTTCCTGCACAACATGGCGCTCCGCCTGGACCCCGACCGGGTCGTCGTCTACGCCTCCACCTGGAAACGGGGCGAGGAGGGTACGGCGGCCACCGCCGCCTTCGACGCCGAGCAGCCGTTCACCGTGGTGCGCGACCGGACGACGATGCTGCTGCCGACCCCGCGCGTCACCCGGCGGGCCACCGACCTGCTGCGCGAACACGGCTGCACCTCCGTCTGGTTCGGCGCCGCCGCGCCGCTCGGCCTGATGGCCCCGGCGCTGCGCCGCGCGGGCGCGAAGCGGCTGGTGGCCACCACCCACGGCCACGAGGCCGGCTGGGCCCAGCTGCCCGCCTCCCGGCAGCTGCTGCGAAGGATCGGGGAAGGCACGGACACGATCACCTATCTGGGGGAGTACACGCGCTCCCGGATCGCCGCCGCCCTCACCCCGGACGCGGCCGCCCGCATGGTGCAACTGCCCCCGGGCGTCGATGAGAAGACCTTCCACCCGGCCTCCGGCGGCGACCAGGTCCGGGCCCGCCTCGGCCTGACCGACCGGCCGGTGATCGTCTGCGTATCCCGCCTGGTGCCGCGCAAGGGCCAGGACACGCTGATCCTGGCCATGCCCGCGATCCTGGCGCGGATCCCGGACGCGGTGCTGCTGATCGTCGGCGGCGGCCCGTACGCCAAGGAGCTGGAGCGGCTCGCGGCGGAGACCGGGGTGGCGGACTCGGTGCGGTTCACCGGGCCGGTGCCGTGGGCGGAACTGCCCGCGCACTACGGGGCCGGGGACGTCTTCGCCATGCCGTGCCGGACCCGGCGGCGTGGGCTTGACGTCGAAGGGCTCGGGATCGTCTACCTGGAGGCCTCCGCGACCGGGCTGCCGGTGGTGGCGGGCGACTCGGGCGGCGCGCCGGACGCGGTGCTCGACGGCGAGACCGGGTGGGTGGTGCGCGGCGGTAGCGCCGAGGAGTCGGCGGACCGGATCGTCACGCTGCTCGGGGACGCGGAGCTGCGGCAGCGGATGGGGGAGCGGGGGCGGGCCTGGGTCGAGGAGAAGTGGCGCTGGGACCTGCTGGCGGAGAAGCTCAAGGCGCTGCTGTGACTACGGGCAAGACACCGCCGTGAGTACGCGGAAGGGGCCCGCGCTCTCGGAAAGCGCGGGCCCCTTCGTACGCGTGACACCGCTCAGGCGCGGTAGATCGACTCCACCTCGTCCGCGAAGTCCTTCGCCACCACGTTCCGCTTCAGCTTCAGCGACGGCGTGATGTGGCCCGCCTCCTCGGTGAACTGGGCCCGCAGGATCCGGAACTTGCGTACGGACTCGGCCTTGGAGACCGCCGCGTTGCCGTCGTCCACCGCCCGCTGCACCTCGGCCAGCAGCTCCGGGTCCTCGCGCAGCGACAGGGCCGTCGAACCGGCCGGCTTGCCGTGCTCCTCGGCCCAGCGGCCCAGGAAGTCCTCGTCCAGGGTGACCAGCGCGCCGACGAACGGGCGGCCGTCGCCGACCACCATGCACTCGGCGACCAGCGCGTGGGCGCGGATGCGGTCCTCGATCACCGCCGGCGCGACGTTCTTGCCGCCCGCCGTGACGATGATCTCCTTCTTGCGGCCGGTGATCGCGAGGTAGCCGTCCTCGTCGAGCGTGCCGATGTCCCCGGTGTGGAACCAGCCGTCGGCCAGCGCCTCGGCGGAGGCCGCCTCGTTCTTCCAGTACCCGGTGAACAGGTGCTCGCCGTGGAGCAGCACCTCGCCGTCGTCCGCGATCCGGACCACCGAGCCGGGCAGCGGCTGGCCGACCGTGCCGATCTTCTGCCGGTCCCACGGGTTGAACGCGGTCGCCGCGCAGCTCTCGGTGAGGCCGTAGCCCTCCAGGACCGTGAAGCCGATGCCCCGGTAGAAGTGGCCGAGGCGCTCACCGAGCGGGGCGCCGCCGGAGATCGCGAACTCGCCCTTGCCGCCCAGGACGTTGCGCAGCTTCCCGAAGACCAGCTTGTCGAAGAGCTTGTGCTTGAGCTTCAGCCCGAGAGAGGGGCCCTGCGCAGTGGACAGCGCCCGGCTGTAGGCGATCGCCGTGTCGGCGGCCCGGTCGAAGATCTTGCCCTTGCCGTCCGCCTGCGCCTTGGCGCGCGCCGCGTTGTAGACCTTCTCGAAGACGCGCGGCACACCGAGGATCAGCGTCGGCCGGAAGGAGGCCAGCTCATCGGTGAGGTTCTTGATGTCGGGGACGCAGCCGAGCCGGATCGGGGCCATCACCGACGCCACCTCGACCATCCGGCCGAAGACGTGCGCCGCAGGCAGGAACAGCAGCACCGAGCACTCGCCCGTACGGAACAGCGGCTTCAGCCGCTCCACCACGTTGCCGCACTCCGCGAAGAAGCTGCGGTGGGTGAGCACACAGCCCTTGGGGCGGCCGGTCGTACCGGAGGTGTAGACGATGGTCGCCGGGTCGTCGGCCTTGGCGCTGACCATCCGCAGGTCCATGGTCTCGTCCGAGACCTCGGCGCCCGCCTCGCCCAGGGCCTTCACCGCGCCCGCCTCGATCTGCCAGACGTGCGCGAGATCCGGCAGCCCCTCCCGCACGGAGGCCACCGCCGCCGCGTGCGCGTCGCTCTCCACGAACACCGCCACCGCGCCGGAGTCGCTGAGGATCCACTGCACCTGCTCGGCGGAGCTGGTCTCGTACACCGGCACGGTCACCCCGCCCGCGCTCCAGATCGCGAAGTCCAGCAGCACCCACTCGTACCGGGTGCGCGACATCAGGGCGACCCGGTCGCCGGGCTGCACGCCCGAGGCGATCAGCCCTTTGGCGGCGGTGCGCACCTCGGCCAGGAACTCGGTGGCGGTGACATCGGACCACGCACCGGCCACCTTGCGGCTCATCACCGCCACTTCGGGATGCTGAGCGGCGTTGCGGCGGATCAGATCCGTCAGATTGCCGTCCGTCGGGACCTCGTACAGGGCCGGAAGGCTGAACTCGCGCAAGACTGCTGCTCCTCATCGGGCTCCGGTGCCACGGCTCTGTGTGACGCACCGGCTGCGGTCCAAGAATGGCGGTGCTCAGTGGGGTGAGCACGACTGGACTGCCCGGACGTTACCCACCGGTACTGGGTTCCCGATAGGGGGTTCCGGCCAGATGTCTTATGCATCACACAGGTAAATGGCCCTTTTCGCGCACACTAGTCCACCGGCCCGACGACTCGAAAGTATCCGCAGGTCCGGCCGGATCTACCCGCACGCGGGCGGCCGTCCTAGGGTGATCCGTATGCGAGGCAGCGAAGCGGACGGGCCGGCGGCCCGCACCCGGATCCACGTGGTCAGTGACGTGCACGGCAACGCGGAGGCCCTGGCCCGCGCGGGGGAGGGGGCCGACGCCCTGATCTGCCTCGGTGACCTGGTGCTTTTCCTCGACTACGCCGACCACTCGCGCGGCATCTTCCCCGCCCTCTTCGGCAAGGAGAACGCCACCCGCATCGTCGAGCTGCGCACCGCCCGCCGCTACGAGGAGGCCCGTGCCCTCGGCCGCGAGCTGTGGGCGGGCCGCGACCGCTTCACCGAGATCATCGGCGCCGTACGCACGCAGTACGCCGAACTCTTCGCCGCCTTCCCCACCCCGACGTACGCCACCTACGGCAACGTCGACGTCCCCGACCTGTGGCCCGAGTACGCCCGCCCCGGCACCACCGTGCTGGACGGGGAGCGGGTGGAGATCGGCGGCCGGGTCTTCGGCTTCGTCGGCGGCGGCCTCAAGACCCCGATGAACACCCCGTACGAGATCAGTGACGAGGAGTACGCCGCCAAGGTCGAGGCGCTCGGCCCGGTCGACGTGCTCTGCTCGCACATCCCGCCCGAGGTCCCCGAGCTGACCTACGACACCGTCGCCCGCCGCTTCGAACGCGGCTCCACCGCCCTGCTGGAGGCCATCCGCACCACCCGCCCCCGGTACGCGCTTTTCGGCCATGTTCACCAGCCGTTGGTCCGCCGGATGCGGATCGGTACCACCGAGTGCGTCAACGTCGGCCACTTCGCCTCCACCGGCACGCCCTGGGCGCTGACCTGGTGACCGGAAGGGCCCGGGGCGTGGACCGGAGCGCGGCGGGCACGCGATAGCCTGCACAGCGGCAGGCTTCTGCCGAACGCGACCGGTAACACCGCACTGGAGGGCCACGGCGATGGCTGAACACACCAGCTCGAGCATCACGATCGAGGCGGCACCGGCCGACGTCATGGCGGTGATCGCCGACTTCGCCCGCTACCCGGAGTGGACCGGCGAGGTCAAGGAGGCCGAGGTCCTGGCGGTGAACGACCAGGGCCGCGCCGAGCAGGTCCGCCTCGTCCTGGACGCCGGAGCCATCAAGGACGACCACGTCCTGCAATACACCTGGCTCGGCGACAAGGAAGTCAGCTGGACCCTGGTCAAGTCCCAGATGCTGCGCTCGCTGGACGGCACGTACGCCCTCGCGTCGATGGCCGGCGGCGTGCGCACCGAGGTCACCTACAAGCTCGCCGTGGACGTCAAGATCCCGCTGCTCGGCATGATCAAGCGCAAGGCCGAGAAGGTCATCATCGACCGCGCGCTCGCCGGTCTGAAGAAGCGCGTCGAGTCCGTCCCGCAGGGCTGAGAGCGATGCGTACGGTCCTGGCCACCGGTCCCGGCGGTGCGGGCCGTACCACGCTCGCCGCGGCGACCGCCCTGGCCGCCGCGGCCGCCGGCCACCGCACCCTGCTGGTCTCCGCCGAGCCGATACCCGGCATCCCCGCAGGCCCCGAGCCCACCGCCGTCACCGACCGCCTCGACCACGCCCGGATCGACTCCGGCGCCCACTTCCGCGCCGAACTCACCGAGCTCCAGGAGCGCGCATCCGGCGTCCTGGACCTGCTCGGCGCCGGCCGCCTGGACGGCGAGGAGCTCACCGAACTTCCCGGCGCCCCGCAGCTCGCCCTCCTCCACACCCTGCACCGGGCCGCCGCCGGCGACTGGTCCACCGCCGGCTACGACACCCTCGTCGTCGACCTCCCGCCGCTCGACCAGGCCCTCGCCCTGCTGGCCCTGCCCGAGCAGCTCCGCCGCTACCTGCGCCGCCTGCTCCCCGCCGAACGCCAGGCCGCCCGCGCCCTGCGCCCGGTCCTCGCCCAGCTCGCCGGGGTCCCGATGCCCGCGCAGTGGCTGTACGAGGCCGCCGCCCGCAAGGACGAGGAGCTGGCCGCCGTCCAGGCCCTGGTCGAGGACGGCGCCACCACGCTCCGCCTGGTCGCCGAGCCCGGGCCCGCCGCGGAGGACGCCCTGCGCACCGCCCGCACCGGCCTCGCCCTGTACGGGCTCCGCGCCGACCTGCTGGTGGCCAACCGGGTCCTGCCGCGCCACTCCTCCGACCCCTGGTTCGCCGATCTCGCCGCCCGGCAGGAGAAGTGCCTGGGCCACTGGCACGAGGAGTGGGCCCCGCACGTCCCGGTCCACGAGGCCGCGCACCTGGGCCGCGACCCGCGCTCCGCCGACGACCTGGCCGCGCTCGCCGTCCCGGCGCCCGACGAGCGCGTGCCGGGCCGGGCGGAGGACCCGTGGTGGATCGAGGAGGAGCCGGGCGAGGAGGGCGGCCCGTCCGTGCTGGCCTGGTGCCTGCCGCTGCCCGGCGCGGTGAAGCAGGACCTGCGCCTGGTCCGCCGCGGCGAGGAACTGCTCCTGACCGTGGGCCCGTTCCACCGCATCCTCAAGGTGGCCTCGGCCCTGCGCCGCTGCACCGTCTCCGGCGCGGCCCTGACCGACGGCGTCCTGCGGGTCCGCTTCACCCCGGACCCGGCGCTCTGGCCGCGCACCCCGTGACCCGTACTTCCTGAACGGTCCACGGCCATTCGGGTAACGTCGGTGGTACGAGTTCGAGCCCGGCCGGCCGGCGCCGGCAGCCTCCATCCCGCGTCGCAGGAGTCCGCCATGAGTGAAGCCACCGATCGTCCCGTCGACGGCGACGCGTGGGCCGACGCCTGCGCCGAGGACCTCGCGGAGGAGAAGGCCCGCCGCCGCGCCCAGTACGGCCCGCAGCCCGGCTCCGCCGCCGAGGAGCTGCGCAAGCTCGTCGACGCGGTCGCCGACAAGGTCTCCTCGCTCCAGTCGCCGCTGCTCGGCGTCGCCGCCCAGGGCGCGGTCCAGCAGGCCATCCGGCAGGCACGCTCCGCCGTGGAGCCGGTCATCGAGCGCAACCCGCAGGTCTTCGACCACCTCGCCGCCGCCGGCAACGAGCTGCTCGCCGCCTACCGCTCGGCGGTGGAGGGCCAGGAGAGCCGCTGGACCCGCACCGCCGCCGACCCGGCCAAGCCCGCCCCCGCCGAGAAGGCCGCCGACGACCCGTCCGATCCGCGTGACGACGGCCGCGGCGAAGGCCCCTCCGGCACCGAACGCATCGACCTGGACTGACCGGACGAGCCGGCCGGCCACGCGTTCCACTTCGGCCGGGACCGACCGGTCCCGGCCGGGCCGGGCGCTGCCTCGGGTACGGTTGCCCTTAGCGGGGCTCGACCGAAACTGAGGGATTCATGGGACTCACCATCGGCGTCGATATCGGCGGCACGAAGATCGCGGCTGGAGTGGTCGACGAAGAGGGCCGGATCCTCTCGACGTTCAAGGTGGCGACGCCCCCGACGGCCGAAGGCATCGTCGACGCGATCTGCGCGGCGGTGGCCGGAGCGAGCGAGGGACACGAGGTGGAGGCCGTCGGCATCGGCGCCGCCGGTTACGTCGACGACAAGCGCGCCACCGTGCTCTTCGCACCCAACATCAACTGGCGCCACGAGCCGCTCAAGGACAAGGTCGAGCAGCGCGTCGGCCTGCCCGTCGTCGTCGAGAACGACGCCAACGCGGCCGCCTGGGGCGAGTACCGCTTCGGCGCCGGCCAGGGTCACGACGACGTCATCTGCATCACGCTCGGCACCGGCCTCGGCGGCGGCATCATCATCGGCAACAAGCTGCGCCGCGGACGCTTCGGCGTGGCCGCCGAGTTCGGCCACATCCGGGTCGTCCCGGACGGCCTGCTCTGCGGCTGCGGCAGCCAGGGCTGCTGGGAGCAGTACGCCTCCGGCCGCGCGCTCGTCCGGTACGCGAAGCAGCGCGCCAACGCCACCCCCGAGAACGCGGCCATACTGCTGGGCCTCGGCGACGGCACGGTGGACGGCATCGAGGGCAAGCACATCAGCGAGGCCGCCCGCCAGGGCGACCCGGTCGCGGTCGACTCGTTCCGTGAGCTGGCCCGCTGGGCCGGCGCCGGACTGGCCGACCTCGCCTCGCTGTTCGACCCGTCGGCGTTCATCGTCGGCGGCGGCGTCTCGGACGAGGGCGAGCTGGTCCTCGACCCGATCCGCAAGTCGTTCCGGCGCTGGCTGATCGGCGGCGAGTGGCGCCCGCACGCCCAGGTGCTCGCCGCCCAACTCGGCGGCAAGGCAGGCCTCGTGGGCGCGGCCGACCTGGCCCGCCAAGGCTGATCCCTCTCCCGTACGACGCATACGGCGCCCGTCGCCGCCCTCCGGGGCGGTGGCGGGCGTCCGTCGTATCGTGGCCCGCATGGTTCTGACGCCGCTGCCCGACTCCCGTACCGAGCCGGACGGTTCAGCCGTGATCCGGGTGCTGAGCTACAACGTCCGCTCGATGCGCGACGACACCGCGGCCCTGGCCCGGGTCATCCGCGCCTGCGCCCCCGACCTGGTCCTCGTCCAGGAGGCGCCGCGCTTCTTCCGCTGGCGCAAGGCGGCCGCGCGGCTGGCCAAGAGCAGCGGCCTGGTGGTCCTCGGCGGCGGCGCCACCGCCGCCGGGCCGCTGCTGCTCTGCTCGCTGCGCGCCACCGTCGAGCGCACGGAGGACGTCCTGCTGCCGCTCACTCCGGGCCGGCACCGCAGAGGCTTCGCCACCGCTGTCGTCACGATCGGCGGGGTCCGGCTCGGGGTGCTGAGCTGCCATCTGAGCCTCCAGCGCGAGGAGCGCCTCACCCAGGCCGGTCTGCTGCTGGAGCAGCTGGCGTCCCTGGGCGTCCAGCACGCCGTGGCGGGCGGCGACCTCAACGACGTACCGACCGGAAAGGCGTTCCAGCACCTGGCCGGCCACCTTCAGGACTGCCGGGCCGTCGCCCCGTGGGGCGGTGAGCTGACGTTCCCGCCCGACGGGCCCCGTAAGCGCATCGACGCCGTCTTCGCGACGCCGGGCATCGAGGTGCTCGGCTGCGGAGTCCCAACCGGGCTTTCCGGCGTCAGCGACGCGGACCTGAGGGCGGCCACCGACCATCTGCCGGTCCTGGCCGCCCTCAGAGTGCCTGTCGGCTGAGCTTTCAGACCACCGCGCCGCGGCCCGGGTCGCCGTAGGTGTCGTCATCGTCGTCGTGCGGCATCCGGGCCACCAGCGTGGCGAAGCCGCCCAGGAAGCCGCCGATGCAGAGCGTGGTGAGCCACCACGTCATCTCCCACTGGAGCAGCACCGCGAGCAGCATCAGCACCGGCCCGCCGAGCACCGCGAGCCAGGCGAACTTCGCCGTCGTGTCGGCCTCCGGCAGCGGCGGCGGCTCCGGAGGCACGAAGTGGCCCTCCTCGCCGTCGTCCGGCGCGTCGATGCCGTCGTCCTTGGACTCGGGCAGCTCGTAGTCGCGCGGACCGGCGACACCGGGCGCGAAGACGACGGAGCTGCCGAGCGGCTTCTTCTCCGGCGGCTTCGGCGGCTTCCCGGCCCCCTTGTCCGCCGGACTCCCGGCCCGGCCGTCCTCCGGCCCCACCACATTGCGCTGGTCGTCCTCCAGCAGGGCCAGATCCTCGACGGACTTGAACGGCTTGGCCCCCGGCGGGTCCGGCGGCTCCTCCCCGTACCCCGCGACGATCGCGGCCCAGGCCGCGTCCTCGTCGATCACCCGCTCCTCGTCGGGCCGCTTCTCCGGCTCGGTCCCTTCCGGGACGGCCGGCTTCGTCGTCCCCTCCGGGACGGCCGCGCTCTCCGTGGGGCGCGGTTCGCGCTCCTCGTCGCTGCCTGTGCGTTCCGCGTCGTGCTCAGCCACCGGACGTGCTCCCCTTCATCCCGACGCTCGGTGCGAGACGGCCGATGAACCGGTAGCTCTCATCGAAGATCCGCTCCGCATCATGGTCCAACGTCGCCACGTGGTAGCTCTGTTCCAGCAGGATCTCGGAAACGTCCGTGGAGGAGATCCGGCTGAGGATCCGCGCGCTGTCCGCCGGCGGCACGACATGGTCCTGCGGGCTGTGCAGCACCACCACCGGCTGGGTCACCTGCGGCAGCTCGCCGTCGACCAGCCGGAAGAACTTCCGCACCGAGTGCGCCGCGTGCAACGGCACCTTGTCGTAGCCGACCTCGTGCGAGCCCGGCAGCGCGATGTCGTCGGCCAGGCCCTTCGTCGTCCGCACCAGATGGCGGGCGACCGGCAGCGCGTACGCCGAGAGGCCGTGCACCTTGTTGGCCGGGTTGACCAGCACCAGACCGCTGATCGCGTCCCCGTGCTTGGCCGCGAGCCGCAGGGACAGCGCGCCGCCCATGGAGAGGCCGAAGACGAAGACCCGCTCGCACTTCTCGCTGAGCACCCGCAGCTCGCGGTCCACCTCCGCGTACCAGTCCTGCCAGCCGGTGACCGCCATGTCCTCCCAGCGGGTGCCGTGGCCGGGCAGCAGCGGCAGCGAGACGGTGAGCCCGCGCTCGGCGAGGTAATCGGCCCAGGGACGCAGGGACTGCGGCGAGCCGGTGAAGCCATGACAGAGGAGGACGCCGACCTCTCCGCCCTCGTGGCGGAACGGCTCGGCTCCAGGGAGGACCGGCACCAGGGTCTCCTGTTCGTGAGGTGAGGCGGGGGCGGGGCGCGCACCGGGGGCGTGCTTGACGGATGACTTCACCGTACGCGACCGGACCGACACCGACCAGGGCCGTCGCGGACCCCGCGCACGCCCCGGGTCGCGGACCCCGCGCACGCCCCGGGATATGGTCTGAGCCACAGCACACAGGAGGCAGAGCAGTTGATCTACGGCGCAATGAAGTTCTCCATCGGCGGCTCCTTGAAGCTCGCCTTCCGGCCGTGGGTGGAGGGCCTGGAGAACATCCCCGAGCGGGGGCCGGCGATCCTCGCGAGCAACCACCTCTCCTTCTCCGACTCGTTCTTCCTCCCGGCCGTCCTGGACCGCAAGGTCACCTTCATCGCCAAGGCCGAGTACTTCACGGCCCCGGGCGTCAAGGGCAAGCTCACCGCCGCCTTCTTCAAAGGCGTCGGCCAGCTCCCCGTCGACCGCTCCGGAGCCCGCGGCGCCGGTGAGGCAGCGATCAAGGCGGGCATCCAGGTCGTCGAGAGCGGCGGCCTCTTCGGCATCTACCCGGAGGGCACCCGCTCGCCCGACGGCCGCCTCTACCGCGGCAAGCCCGGCGGCCTGGCCCGCGTAGCGCTGGCCACCGGCGCCCCGGTCATCCCGGTCGCGATGATCGACACCGAGAAGATCCAGCCGCCCGGCCAGGTGGTGCCCAAGCTCATGCGCCCCGGCATCAGGATCGGCAAGCCGCTGGACTTCAGCCGTTACCAGGGCATGGACGGCGACCGCTTCATCCTGCGCTCGGTGACCGACGAGGTCATGTACGAGATCATGAAGCTCTCCGGCCAGGAGTACGTGGACATCTACGCCACCGCCGCCAAGCGCCAGATCGCCGACGAGGCGAAGGCGAAGGCGGAGGAGGCCAAGCGGGAGCGGAAGCAGGCGCAGGCGGCGGGCGACGGCAGCGGGCACGAGCAGGGCCGGGGGCACGCGGCCGACGAGAGCGGAACGGAACGGTCCGGCGCGTAGGCGCGTCGTACACCGTCGGGGGTGGGGCGAAATGGCCAGGCGTGAGCGGGTCGTACGGATGTCGGTCGAGCAGCCGCTGTGGCGTGCGCTGACGGGCTACCGCGTGCTGACGATGGTCTACGCGGTGCTGCTCGCGATCTTCGGGAAGGACAACTTCGGCCAGCAGAGGTTCGAGCGGCCCTGGGTGGCCTGCGCCTACCTCGCGTTCCTCTTCGTGTGGACGCTCGCCACCCTGCCCAAGGTCCGCTCCGCCGCGAGCTGCACCAAACGCTTCCTCGGCGCGGACCTCGTCGTCGCGCTGACCGGGATCATGCTCACCCCGGTGGCCGACATCCACTCCCAGACCTTCGACGGCCCCACGCTGCCCTCGATCTGGACGGCCGGAGCGGTCCTCGCCTTCGCCATCAAGGGCGGCTGGCGGTGGGCGGCCTTCGCCTCCACCTTCGTCGCCGTCGCCAACATCATCCAGCGCGGCGACCCCAGCCGGGACACCTTCCACAACGTCCTGCTGGTCTGGGTCGCCTCCATCGCCATCGGGTACGTCGTCGAGGTCGCCCGCGCCAGTGAACGCACCCTGGCCCGCGCTCTGGAGATCGAGGCCGCGACCCGCGAGCGCGAGCGGCTGGCCCGGGACATCCACGACAGCGTGCTCCAGGTCCTCGCCATGGTGCAGCGCCGGGGCACCGCGATCGGCGGTGAGGCGGCCGAGCTGGGCCGGATGGCCGGCGAGCAGGAGGTCGCCCTGCGCACCCTGGTCTCCAGCGGCCTGGTCCCGCCGACCCGGGTCTCCGAGGACGCCGCCGAGGGGGCCGTCGTCCGCACGGTCGAGGTGGACGACGGCTCCGGCGCCGAGGCCGCCACCTGCGACCTGCGCGCCCTCCTCGCCCCGCACGCCGGCTCCCGCACCAGCCTCGCGGAGCCCGGCGCTCCGGTGGTCCTGCCCGCGGAGGCCGCCCGCGAGCTGGCCGCCGCTGTCAGTGCCGCGTTGGACAATGTGCGGGTGCACGCCGGCGACGGGGCGCAGGCGTGGATCCTGGTCGAGGACGAGCCCGGTGAGGTCGTCGTCACGGTCCGGGACGACGGCCCCGGCATCCCGGAGGGCCGCCTCGCCCAGGCGGAGGGGGAGGGGCGGATGGGGGTCGCGCTCTCCATCCGCGGCCGGTTGCGCGATCTCGGCGGCACGGCCGAGGTGATCTCGGTGCCGGGACAGGGCACCGAGGTCGAGTTGAAGGTTCCGAAAGCACAGGTTTCCCGGGGGAAGGCAGGATCGGCCCGATGAGCACGCAGAACGCAGCACAGGACGCGGCGGCGCAGGATGCATCTGATCAGGACGCACCTCGGAGCGCACCGATGCAGGACGGCGCCGAGGCCACCGACCGGCCGATCAAGGTCATGGTCGTCGACGACCACCCCATGTGGCGCGACGCCGTCGCCCGCGACCTCGCCGAGTCCGGCTTCGACGTCGTCGCGACCGCCGGGGACGGCCCGCAGGCGGTCCGCCGCGCCAAGGCCGTGGTCCCGGACGTCCTGGTCCTCGACCTGAACCTGCCCGGCATGCCCGGCGTCCAGGTCTGCAAGGAGCTGGTCCCCTCCCACCCGGGCCTGCGCGTCCTGGTCCTCTCCGCGAGCGGCGAGCACGCCGACGTCCTGGAGGCGGTGAAGTCCGGCGCCACCGGCTATCTCCTGAAGTCCGCCTCCACCCAGGAGCTGACCGACGCCGTCCGCTCGACCGCCAACGGCGACCCGGTCTTCACCCCCGGCCTCGCCGGCCTGGTCCTGGGCGAGTACCGCAGGCTCGCCTCCGACCCCGCGCCCGCCGCCTCCGACGAGCCCAAGGCCCCGCAGCTCACCGACCGGGAGACCGAGGTGCTGCGGCTGGTCGCCAAGGGGCTCTCGTACAAGCAGATCGCGGAGCGCCTGGTCATCTCGCACCGCACCGTCCAGAACCACGTGCAGAACACCCTCGGCAAGCTCCAGCTGCACAACCGGGTGGAGCTCGTGCGGTACGCGATCGAGCGTGGCCTCGACGACGTCTGACCGGGACCCGGGGCCGACCCTCGGGGCTGGGGCCTGTGAGGACGTGCGGCCCGGCCGGCGGGCCGTCCGGCCGCAGGCGCGCTCCGGTGCGGAGCCTTATATTCGCGCTATGGAGATCCTGGCGTTCGGTGTGCAGTCAGACGAGAAGCCCCTGATCGAGAAGGCCTTCGCCGGGTCGCACGAGGTGCGCTGCCTGGACGTCTTCCTGAACCGGGACACCGCTCCCATCGCGGCCGGGTACGAGATCATCTCCACCAGCGTCAACGCCGACCTCGGCTCCCAGGTCCTCCAGACCCTGGCCACCGGCGGCACGCAGATGATCGCCCAGCGCTCCACCGGCTTCAACAACATCGACCTGGACGTCGCCGAGCGGCTGGCCCTGCGCGTCGCCCGGGTCTCGTACTACTCGCCGTACTCGGTCGCCGAATTCGCCTGGACCCTGGCCATGGCGGTCAACCGGCGCGTGATCCGGGCCGCGAGCCGCACCCGCGACTTCGACTTCCGGCTCGACGGACTGCTCGGCCGCGACATGCACGGCCGGACCGTCGGCGTGGTCGGCACCGGCAAGATCGGTGAGGCGTTCGCCAGGATCGCCCACGGCTTCGGGATGAAGCTGCTGGGCTGGGACGTCGTGGAGAACCCGGCCTGCCTGGAGATCGGCATGGAGTACGTGGAGAAGGAGCGGCTCTTCGCCGAGGCCGACCTGATCAGCCTGCACGTCCCGCTGCTCCCCGCCACCCAGCACATCATCAACGAGGCGGCCCTCAAGTCGATGAAGGACGACGCGATCCTGGTCAACTCCAGCCGCGGCGGGCTCGTCGACACCGCCGCCCTGGTCACCGAGTTGCGGGCCGGACGGTTCCTCGGCGTCGGACTCGACGTGTACGAGGCGGAGGCCGGGCTCTTCTTCCTGGACAAGTCCCTGGAAGGCGTCGACGACGACACCCTGGCCCGGCTGGTGACCTTCCCGAACGTCATCGTCACCTCGCACCAGGCGTACTACACCGAGGACGCGGTGGGCCAGATCATCGACGCGACCGTACAGAACGTCACCGACTACCTGGCCCGCCGCCACAGCGAGAACGTGCTCGTGCCGCGTAGGTGAACGTGGAGGCTCAGCTCAGCACCGGCAGCCCCGCCAGCAGCTCCGTCACGATCGCGGCCCCTCGCACGGTCAGCACCGACTCCGGATGGAACTGCACCGAGGCGAAGCCCGGCCCGCGCAGCGCGTGCAGCTCACCGCTCTCCTCGTCCCGGCTCACCGCGATGCCGTGCGCGGCCAGCTCCACGGCGGCGGGGGAGTCGCACCGAGCGGTGAAGCTGTTGTAGAAGCCGACCGTCTCCGGCCGCCCGAACAGCTCGATCCTCGTCTGCGCGCCTTGGTACGGCACCGCCTTGCGTACGATCTCCAGCCCCAGCTCCGCCGCGATCAGCTCATGGCCGAGGCAGACACCGAGCAGCCCGTGCCGGTGCTCCCGGACCAGTTCGGCCGTCAGCTCCCGCAGCAGCCGCATCTTCGGGTCCGCGAGATCGCCCGGATTCCCGGGGCCGGGTCCCAGCACGACCGGTCCCTGATGCGCCCGCACCACCTCGCGCAGCCCCGGCTCGTCGTACCGGCGCACCGACACATCGAGCCCGGACGAGCGCAGCAGGTGGGCCAGCATCGCGGTGAAAGTGTCCTCGCCGTCCACCACCAGCGCGTGCCCGGACAGCTCCCGGGTGCGCTCCTGCATCCGCAGCCAGAACGGGGCGAGTGAGCCGCGCCGGTCGTCCAGCGCCGCCTGCACCCGGGGATCGGCGGCCAGCAGCGGACGGCCCGCCTCCGCCTCCGGCCGTCCCGGCCGCACCCCGAGCGCCGCCAGCACCCCGGCGGCCTTGGCGTGCGTCTCGGCGACCTCGCTCTCCGGGTCCGAGTGCCGTACGAGAGTGGCGCCGACCGGGACCTTGAGCGAGCCGCCCGGAGCGATGTCGGCGGTCCGGATCAGGATCGGGGAGTCCAGCGTCTGCGCCCCGTTCGCGTCCCGGCCCAGCAGCGCCAGCGCGCCCGCGTAGTAGCCGCGCCCGCCGAGCTCGTACCGCTCGATGACCCGGCAGGCGTTCTGCACCGGTGAGCCGGTGACGGTCGCCGCGAACATGGTCTCGCGCAGTACCTCCCGTACGTCCAGGGAGGACCGGCCCCGCAGCTCGTACTCCGTATGGGCGAGATGGGCCATCTCCTTGAGCCGGGGTCCGACGACCACCCCGCCCATGTCGCCCACCGTGCACATCATCTTCAGCTCCTCGTCGACCACCATGGACAGCTCCTCGCTCTCCTTGCGGTCTCCGAGGAACGCCAGCAGGCTTGCCGCGGTCGGCCCTTCGGCCGGGTAGCGGTAGGTCCCGCTGATCGGGTTCATCACGACGGTCCCGCCGGACATCCGCACATGCACCTCCGGGCTCGCCCCCACCAGCGTCCTGTCCCCGGTGTGCACCACGAACGTCCAGTACGCGCCCCGCTCACCCGCCAGCAGCCGCCGGAACAGCGCCAGCGCGTCGGCCCGCCCGAACCCCGGGATCTCACCCCGGAACGTCCGCCGGATCACGAAGTTCGCGCCCTCGCCCTGCCCGATCTCGTCCCGGATCACCCGCCGCACGATCTCCGCGTACTCCCCGTCCGGCACATCGAAGCCGCGGTCCTCCACCGTCACGTCATGCGCGGGCAGGGCGGCCAGCACCTCCGTCAGCTCCAGCTCGTGACTCTCGTCGGCGACCAGCACGCTCAGCGGCGTCCCGTCGTCCCGCACGTCGAAGCCGCGCTCGGCGATCTGCCGGAACGGCACCAGCGCGAGCGCGGGCCGCTCGCCCACCGGCAGATCGGCCAGCCGCTCCGCCTGACGCACCTGGCCGATCAGCACCTCCACGTGATCGTGGTCACGGCCGGGCGTACGCCGGCGCAGCAGGGCGAAGGGCGGAGCGTCGTCGGCCAGCAGCCGGCGGACGAGTTCAACGGCGGTACGGGACATGGGAGCGGGTTCCTTCCGGACGGTCCGTACGAGGGCCTCGTACGGGATTCACGGGGGAGAGGAACGGCTCCGAAACGCAGGAAAGGCCGCCCCTCGGGCGGCCTTCGCGGTGTCTGTCAGCGCGATGATTCAGCGGGCCGCCGGATGAGCGGTCCACCACCAGTTCTGGATCGAGATCTGGATCTGTTGCGTCGACATGGTGCGACCCTAGCGGACGTTCCGGGCATCGGAGCGGGTGTCTCAACTATTGAGCGCTCGAATGGACGCCCCGCGCGACCCCGTAATGTGGTCCATGTGACCGTGAACGCCAATACCTCCGTCGCCGGTGGCAACACCTGGCGAGACCTTCCCGCGGCGCAGCAGCCCGAGTACCCCGACTCCGAGGCCCTGCGCGATGTACTCGCGGACCTCGCGTCGTATCCGCCGCTCGTCTTCGCGGGCGAGTGCGACCAGCTGCGCGCCCGTCTGGGAGCCGTCGCCAAGGGCGAGGCGTTCCTGCTGCAGGGCGGCGACTGCGCCGAGGCCTTCGACGCCGTGTCCGCCGAGCACATCCGGGCCAAGCTGAAGACGCTCCTCCAGATGAGCGCCGTCCTGACCTACGCGGCCTCCGTGCCCGTGGTGAAGGTCGGCCGGATCGCGGGCCAGTACTCCAAGCCGCGATCCAAGTCGACCGAGACCCGCGACGGCGTGACCCTGCCGACGTACCGCGGCGACTCGGTGAACGGCTTCGCCTTCACCGAGGAGGCCCGGATCCCGGACCCCGCGCGGCTGAAGCAGATGTACCACGCGTCCTCCTCGACGCTGAACCTGGTGCGCGCCTTCACCACCGGTGGTTACGCGGACCTGCGCCAGGTGCACGCCTGGAACCAGGACTTCGTGAAGTCGTCCCCGGCCGGCCAGCGCTACGAGGCCCTGGCCCGCGAGATCGACAACGCGCTGAACTTCATGAAGGCGTGCGGCACCGACCCGGCCGAGTTCAAGGCGGTCGAGTTCTACGCCTCGCACGAGGCGCTCCTGCTGGACTACGAGACGGCGCTGACCCGCACCGACTCGCGCACCGGCGAGCTGTACGACACCTCCGGCCACATGGTCTGGATCGGTGAGCGCACCCGGCAGATGGACGGCGCGCATATCGAGTTCGCCTCCAAGGTCCGCAACCCGATCGGCATCAAGCTCGGCCCGACGACCACGGTCGACGAGGCGCTCGGCTACGTCGACCGCCTGGACCCGGACCGCGAGCCCGGCCGCCTGACCTTCATCGTCCGCATGGGCGCCGACAAGGTCCGCGACAAGCTCCCCGAGCTGGTCGAGAAGGTCACCGCGTCCGGCGCCACCGTGGCGTGGGTGACCGACCCGATGCACGGCAACACCTTCGAGGCCGCCTCCGGCCACAAGACGCGCCGCTTCGACGACGTCCTGGACGAGGTCAAGGGCTTCTTCGAGGTCCACAAGGGCCTCGGCACCCACCCGGGCGGCATCCACGTGGAGCTGACCGGCGACGATGTCACCGAGTGCGTGGGCGGCGGCCACGAGATCTTCGTGGACGATCTGCACCAGCGCTACGAGACGGCCTGCGACCCGCGGCTCAACCGCAGCCAGTCGCTCGACCTGGCCTTCCTCGTCGCCGAGATGTACCGCGACCAGTAGGACTCCCCGGCGGGTGTTCCCGCCGGACGCACCTGTGGGGCACGGATCGATGTGATCCGTGCCCCACAGTCCGTTCCCGGGCTTTTGCGCGACTCGCCAGGCGGGTAAGGTTAGGTTAGCCTCACCGATGAAGACGGGGACGGCTCCAGCGACCGGCCCGCAGGGAGGTGAACCGCATGTACGTCTGCTCCTGCTTCGGCATCACCGAGGCGCAGGTCAAGAAGCATGCGGACGCCGGGGCCTGCACCCCGCGCCAGATCGCCTCGGCCTGCAAGGCCGGCACCGACTGCGGCGGCTGTGTCCGCCGGATCCAGGCCCTGCTGGGGCGCGACTGCTCGCGCCGCGACCTCGTCAGCCAGCAGCGGGAGCCCGTGGCGGCCTCCGTCGGCCACCCGGTGGCCCTGCCGGTGGCGGCGGTCCAGGACACCCGTCTTCCCGACGCGGCCTGACCCTTCCCCGTACAGCGGCTGTCAGCTCTCCGGCTGCTCGATCAGCTGCGCGATGTACAGCGGCTCACCGAGCTTCTCCACCAGCTCCAGCTGGGTGTCGAGGTAGTCGATGTGGTGCTCCTCGTCCTCCAGGATGGACTCGAAGATGTTCGCCGAGGTGATGTCCCCCTTGGCGCGCATCACCTCGATCCCGCGCTTGAGGCGGTCGATCGCCTCCACCTCGACCTGGCGGTCCGCCTGGAACATCTCGGTGACCGTCTGGCCCACCCGGACGTGGAAGAGCCGCTGGTAGTTCGGCAGTCCGTCCAGGAACAGGATCCGGTCCGTGAGGATCTCGGCGTGCTTCATCTCGTCGAAGGACTCGGCCCGGGTGTACTTGGCGAGCTTGGTCCAGCCGAAGTTGTCCTGCATCTTCGCGTGCAGGAAGTACTGGTTGATAGCGGTCAGTTCGGCGGTCAGCTGTTCATTGAGGAACTCAAGGACCTCGGGGTCGCCCTGCATCGCAGAGGCTCCTTCCAAGCGTGATCGACAAGGTGGCCGCATCCTCGCACCGCACTCACCGGCCGTCCAGTAAGTGCACGCTTAGTACGAGTTGACCCCGAGGGGGTCTGCCCTGGTCATGACCACCCCTGCCTGTCTGTCACCATGGAGACATGGGTCAGCCGGAAAGCCGGGAAAACCGCGAGTCAGAGCAGTCCGAGCTTCCGCCGGGACAGCGCCTGCAGCGCGGATGGCCGGTCACCCACTACGGGCCCGTTCCCAAGTTCAAACCGGAGCGCTGGGAGTTCCGGGTCTTCGGGGCCACCGCCGACGGCGACAAGCACTGCTGGAACCACCAGGACTTCTCGGCGCTGCCGTTCTCCTCCGTCGTCGCCGATCTGCACTGCGTGACGAAGTTCAGCATGATCGGCGCCGAGTGGGGCGGAGTCTCCGCCCGTACGGTGCTCGATCTGGCACCACCGGCGCCCGGCGTCACCCATGTGATGGTCTGGGCCGAGTACGGCTTCTCCTCGAACCTGCGCCTGGCCGACTTCGCCTCCGACCGCACGCTCTTCGCCACCCATAAGGACGGCGAGCTGCTCACCGCAGAGCACGGCTTCCCGCTCCGCCTCGTCGTCCCGCACCTGTACGCCTGGAAGGGCCCGAAGTGGGTCCGGGGCGTGGAGTACATGACGGCCGACCGGCGCGGCTTCTGGGAGGAGCGGGGCTACCACAACATCGGCGACCCCTGGAGCGAGCAGCGCTATTCGTACCAGGAGGAGCCGGGGGACGGCCCCGAGCTCTAGGGGGTGCCCTGCCGAAGACACCCCCTAGGTGGTGCCCTGCCGAGCATGCCGGGCTCGGCTTGTTCAGCCCCAGGGCTACTTCCGGACGTCCTCCCGCAGCTCCTTCAGCCGGGCCACGTCCGCCGCGTGCCCCTCCTTGCCGCCGGGCGTCTCGATCACCAGTGGTACGCCCTCGGTCGCCGGGTGGGTGAACAGCTCCCGGAACGGCTCGGCGCCGATATGGCCGGAGCCGATGTTCTCGTGCCGGTCCTTGTGCGCGCCGACGACGTCCTTGGAGTCGTTGGCGTGGATCAGCTTCAGCCGCCCCTCACCGACCGTCTCCACCAGCAGATCGAGCGTCTGCCGCATCCCGGACGGTCCGGCCAGGTCGTGGCCCGCCGCGTAGATGTGACAGGTGTCCAGGCAGATGCCCAGCTTGGGGTGGGCGTCCAGCGCCTCGAAGTACGGTCCGAAGTCCCACGTACGGGAGCAGAGCGAGAAGCCCTGGCCCGCCGTCGACTCCAGCAGCAGATACGGGTCGTTGTCATGGGTCAGCTCGTCCAGCAGCGGCCGCATGTGCTCCCGCACCTGGGCCAGCGCCTCGGAGCGGGGCCGCCCGCCGGTCGCCGAGCCGGTGTGCACCACCACGCCCAGCGCGCCGATCTGCCGGGCCCGCCGCAGCGAGTGGCGCAGCGACTCCACGGACTTCTCGACCGTCGCCTCGCTGTGCGACCCGAAGTTGATCAGATACGGGGCGTGGACGTACGCCGGTATCGACGCGGCCGCGCACTCCGCGCGGAACAGCTCGTCCTGCGCCGGGTTCCCGGCGGGCGTCGCCCAGCCGCGCGGATTGGCGACGAAGACCTGCACGGCCTCGGCCACCAGCTCCCGGGCGTACTCCAGACCGACCTTCGCGAGGCCGCCGGCCACCGGGACGTGTCCGCCCACCGGGTTACGCATGTCTAGAGCCCCTTGGTCCTGATCGTGATGGTGGAACCTTCCGGAGCCTGCTCGCCGCCGTCCACGGACTGGCGCGCGACGGTGTCGCTGAAGGAGAGGAACGGCCGGTCGACCTTCACCTCGAAGCCCGCCTCCTCCAGGGTGGCCCGGGCCTCGTCGACGTCCCGCCCGGTGACATCGGGGACGTCCAGCATGCGCGGTCCCTTGGAGACGGTCAGCTCGATCGTGTCGCCTTCCGCCGCCTCGTCGCCGGCGCCCGGGGACTGCTCGGCGATGTCCCCGTCGGCCTCTGCGGAGTGGACCCGGCCGGGCAGCACCTCCACCTTCAGCCCCTCTCCTTCCAGCTCCGCGGTGGCGTCCTGGACGGAGAGGCCGGTGACGTCCGGCACGTCGATCGGGCTGCCCTTGCTGACGACCAGGGCCACGGCGGTGTCCGGGTTGCGGTCGGTGCCCGCGCGGGGCTCCGTACGGATCACCTCGCCGCGCTCCACCTCCTCGCTGAACTCCCTGGTCACCATGCCGGGGACCAGGCCCACCTTCTTCAGCGAGCGCTTGGCGTCCGCGAGGGAGGAGCCCGCCACATCGGGCACCCGGACGATCTCCGGGCCGCGCGAGACGACCAGCTTCACCGAGCCGTTGCCCCGGATCCGGTCGCCGGAGGCCGGGTCGCTGCCGACCACCGAACCCCGCTCCACGGTGTCGCTGAAGACCCGCTCCACGCCCTCCAGCCCGAGCCCCTCGTCCGAGAGCCGCTGCTCCGCCGCCTTCTGGGTCTGGCCGAGCAGCGAGGGGACCTGGGTGAACTGGCCGGAGTTGATGTACCAGACGCCCATGCCGACGCCGAGCGTCAGCAGGACGGCGGTGATGATCGTGATCAGCTTGCGGTGCGGGCCGCCGAACGGACCGCGCCGGGCAGCCCTGCGCCGGGGCGGTGCGACCGGCGGCGGCATCTCCAGACGGCTGGTGCGGTACACGCCGTCCCCGGGCCCGTCCGCCGGAAGGGCCCGCGGGATCACGCTCGTACGGTCCTGTGCGCCGTCGTGCGTGTCCGAGAGCGCCTGCGGCGGTACGGCGTCCAGCTCCGCCTCGGTCAGCCCGGCACGGGCCTCCCGGGCCTCGGCCAGCAGCAGCACCGCGTCGTACGGGCGCACCTCGGGATTGCGGGCGGTCGCGCTCGCCACCAGGCTGTCCAGCGCCACCGGCAGCCCCGGCACCATGGCGGACGGGGCCGGGACGTCGTTGTTGAGGTGCTGGTAGATGACCTGGGCGGCGTTCTCGCCGGTGTGCGGCTTGGCACCGGTCAGCATCTCGTAGAGCACCACACCGCAGGCGTACACATCACTGCGGGTGTCGGCGGTGCCGTGCTCGATCTGCTCCGGCGCCAGATACGAGACCGTACCCAGCAGCGAACCGGTGGTGTCGGTGGCCGTGCCGACCGCTCTGACCAGCCCGAAGTCGGCGACCTTCACCCGGCCGTCGTCGCCTATCAGGACGTTCTCCGGCTTCATGTCGCGGTGCACGAACCCGGCCCGGTGCGCGGCGCCGAGCGCGGCGAGGACCGGCTCCAGGATGTCCAGCGCGGCCCGGGGCTGGAGGGCGCCGCGCTCACGCAGGACGTCGCGCAGGGTGCAGCCCGCCACGTACTCCATCGCGAGATAGACGTACGCACCTTCTGCGCCCTGGTCGAAGACCGCGACGACGTTGGGGTGCGCGAGCCGCGCCACCGACTTGGCCTCGCGGATGAACCGCTCGACGAAGGCGACGTCGACGGCGAGCGCCGGATGCATCACCTTGAGGGCGAGCACCCGGTCCAGGCGGGTGTCCACGGCCCGGTAGACCGTGGCCATCCCGCCGACCGCGATGCGCGCCTCAATGCGATACCGGCCGTCGAGCAGCTGCCCGACGAGAGGATCCTGGAGGGTCGTGTCCACCCCGAGAGTCTACGAGCCGCCACCGACAGCCCGGACGGGCCGGGGCGCTCCCGAGCCCGTTCTGCAGCCGATCCGTGACAGGGCCGCGCCCCAGGTCGGGAGGCAATTCAACCCCTCCGGCGTTTGAGGCGCGAGGGCTCGGGGGCAGCGCTCCCGACCACGCACCTGCGCCCACCTGCGCTCAGAACGCCGGCCGCTCCGGATCCAGCGCCGCCCGCCCGTCCACCGGCGAGGACGCCTCGGCGAAGTGGCGGCGGGGGATCCGGCCCGCCCGGAAGGCCAGGCGCCCGCCCTCCACCGCGTGACGCATCGCACCCGCCATCAGCTCCGGCTCCTGCGCCCGGGTCACCGCCGAGGCGAGCATCACCGCCGCGCACCCCAGCTCCATCGCCAGGGCCGCGTCCGACGCCGTCCCGGCCCCCGCGTCCAGGATCACCGGCACCCCGGCCCGCTCCACGATCAGCTCGAAGTTGTGCGGGTTGCGGATGCCTAGCCCGGAGCCGATGGGGGAGCCGAGCGGCATGATCGCCGCGCACCCGACGTCCTCCAGCTTCCGGGCCAGGACCGGGTCGTCGTTGGTGTACGGCAGCACGGTGAACCCGTCGTCTACCAGGATCTCCGCCGCGTCCAGCAGCTCGATCGGGTCCGGCAGCAGCGTCCTCTCGTCGGCCACCACCTCCAGCTTGACCCAGTCGGTGCCGAGCGCCTCCCGGGCCAGCCGCGCGGTCAGCACCGCCTCACCGGCGGTGAAGCAGCCCGCCGTGTTCGGCAGCACCTGGATGGAGAGCCGCTCCAGCACGGAGAGCACCGAGCCCTGCACGGTCGGGTCGAGCCGCCGCATGGCGACGGTGGTCAGCTCGGTCCCGGAGGCGATCAGCGACCGCTCCAGCACCTCCAGGCTCGGCGCCCCGCCGGTGCCCATGATCAGCCGGGAGCCGAAGGCGGCCGGTCCCAGGGTGAAGACGTCGTCGGACACGGTCAGCCTCCCTGGACGGCGGTCAGGACCTCGACGCGGTCGCCCTCGCCGAGCGTGGTGGCGGCCCACCGGCCGCGTGGCACGACGCTCTCGTTGACGGCGGCGGCGACCCCGGAGGGCGCGGCGGTCAGGGTGGCGACGAGCCGGTCCAGTGCGGTGCCCTCGTCGAGCGTGCGCGGCTCGCCGTTGACCGAGACGGATACCTGTGGGGTCATGCGGACTGCTCCTGGAGTACGGGGGTGGCGGCGGCGGACGTGAACCGGCCCGGCGCGAAGGGGCGGGCCACCTCGGGCAGCTCGCCGGTGGTCAGCGCTTCGGCCATCGCGTCGCCGGTGACGGGCGTCAGCAGGACGCCGTTGCGGTGGTGGCCGGTGGCGAGGAGGAGACCGGGCACGGCGGTCGGGCCGAGCAGCGGGGCGTTGTCGGGCGATGCGGGACGCAGGCCGGCGCGGGTCTCGGTGAGCGGCAGTTCGGTGATGCCGGGCACCAGCTCATGGGCGTCGCGCAGCAGCTCGTAGACCCCGCCGGCGGTGACCGTGGTGTCCCAGCCCATCTCCTCGCTGGTGGCGCCGACGACCAGTTCGCCGTTCTCGCGCGGTACGAGGTAGAGGTGGCCGCCCCGGACCACGGCACGGACGGTCCGGCTGAGGAAAGGGGCGTACGCCGGTGGCACGGTGAGCCGCAGGACCTGGCCCTTGACCGGGCGGACCGGCGGCAGGACCTCCTCGGGCACGCCCGCGAGCCGCCCGCTGAGGCTGCCCGCCGCCAGGACGACCTGGTCGGCCCCGACCTCCGTACCGTCATCGAGCGAGGCTCCGGTGGCCCGGCCTCCGGCGACGGTGAGCCGCTCGGCGGAGGCCCTGCGGAACACCACTCCGGCCCGCTCGCAGGCGGCCAGCAGCGCCGCGGCCAGCCGGCGCGGATCCACCTGGTGGTCACCGTCCACCCGCAGCCCGCCCCGGACCCCCGGCGCGAGCATCGGCTCCAGCCGGCGGCACTCGCGGCCGCTCAGCCAGACCGACTCCAGACCCGAGCGCTCCTGGAGGGCGTGCAGTTCCCGCAGGTGCGCCCGGTCGTCGGAGTCCAGCGCCACGGCGAGCGTCCCGCAGGTCCGGAAACCGGTCTCCCGGCCGCTCGCCGCCTCCAGCTCCGCGACGAACTCCGGATAGCGGGCGGCGGAGGCCAGGTTGAGGCCGAGGAGCATCTCCTCGCCGTAGTGCAGTTCGGTGACGGCGGCCAGCATGCCCGCCGCGACCTGGGCGGCCCCGCCGCCCGGACCGGGATCGGCCACGGTGACGGCCAGCCCGCGCTGGGCCGCCCGCCACGCGGTGACCAGGCCGATGATGCCGCCCCCGATGACGAGGACATCGGATCCTGTTCTCTCCCCCGGGCTTCCGGAGGTCTTCCCCGAGACGCGCATGGGTGTCCAGCCCCTCCCTTCGCCGGCATGACCCGGATCAGGTTCGTACGGTCGGAGGCGCTCCAGCCTCCCTCTCAGCCCGGTGCGCCCGGGCTCCCGCGAGTGTTCTACGTTGGCCAGCCTAGGGCCTGTCGTCAAACTGCCGCCTGCCGGGCGGCGACGGCAGTTTGACGACAGGCCCTACCCACCCGCCTTCCGACCGGCAAGGGAGCAGCCACCGTGGCCCGTTCGCTCGAAGGACTCGTCCTCTCACCCGTCGCCGACCAGGCCCCGGGCCAGGTCGGCACCCGTACCCGCTTCACCTACCACGAGCGGGACGGCGCGATCTGGGCCGAGTACGCGGGCGGTGACGTGGTCCGCGGCCATCTCGTCGGCACCCGCGAGGCGGATCGGCTCGACTTCCGCTACGTCCAGCTCAAGCAGGACGGAACGACCTCTTCCGGACACTGCCTCTCCACCGTCACCGACCTCCCGGACGGCCGGGTGCGGCTGGAGGAGCGCTGGGAATGGGAGTCACAGGAAGGCAGCGGAACGAGCGTGGTGGAAGAAGTCACCCATTGACGCCGCGTCAGCTGAATAGAGTGGTACACGTGAGCGAGCAGACGGAAGAGCACGTGGCCGGGCGGCCGACACGGAACGTCGTGGTCGTCGGGGCGGGCATGGCGGGCGTGCAGACCGCCGTCGCCCTGCGGGAAGCCGGCTTCGCCGGCACCGTCACCCTGATCGGCGCCGAACCCCACCAGCCCTACGACCGGCCGCCGCTGTCCAAGGCGGTGCTGCTCGGCAAGGCCGAGGACTCCGCCTTCGACGTCGACTTCGAGGCCCTGGAGATCACGCTCCGCCTCGGCCTGGGCGTCACCGCCCTCCGCGCCGCCGACCACGTCCTGGACACCGCCGACGGCCCCGTCCCCTACGACGTCCTGGTCCTGGCGACCGGCGCGGAGCCCATCGCCCTGCCCGGCACCGAGGGCGTCCCCGGCGTCCATCTGCTGCGCACCCTGGACGACGCCGCCCGGCTGCGTCCCGTCCTTGAGGAGCAGCACGACGTGGTGGTCGTCGGGGCCGGGTGGATCGGCGCCGAGTTCGCCACCGCCGCCCGCGCCGCCGGCTGCGCGGTCACCGTGGTCGAGGCCGCCGCCCGCCCGCTGGCCGGAACCCTGCCCGCCGAAGTCGCGGCCCCGATGGCCGACTGGTACGCGGAGAGCGGCGCCGCACTCCTCACCGACGCCCGGGTCGAGCGCGTCGAGCCCGGCAGGGTGGTCCTCGCGGACGGCCGCGTACTGCCCGCCGGAGCCGTCGTCGTCGGCATCGGCGCCCGCCCCGCCACCGGCTGGCTCGCCGGCTCCGGGATCGAACGCGGCCCGGACGGCTCGGTCACCGCCGACAGCGCGCTGCGCACCTCCCTGCCCGATGTGTACGCCGTCGGCGACTGCGCCTCCTTCCCCTCCGCCCGCTACGGCGAACGCCTGCTCATCCACCACTGGGACAACGCCCTCCAGGGCCCGCGCACCGCCGCCGCCGCGATCCTCGCCGCCGGGAGCGGCGACCCGCTGCCGGTCCACGACCCCGTCCCGTACTTCTGGTCCGAACAGTTCGGCCGCTTCGTGCAGTACGCCGGCCACCACGCCCACGCCGACACCCTGGTGTGGCGCGGCGACGGCACCGAGGCCACCTGGTCGGTCTGCTGGCTGAAGGCCGGCGCCCTGGTCGCCGTCCTCGCGGTGGGCCGCCCGCGCGACCTCGCCCAGGGCCGCAAGCTCATCGAATCCGGGGCCGTCCTCGACCCGGACCGGGTCGCCGACCCCGCCGTACCGCTGAAGTCCACCGCACTCTGAACCGCCGGGTCCGACCCCCGTACGGTCGGCCCGGCTACCGGCTGTCAGTCCTGGATGGCACGCTTGTCCCTGTGACCGAGATTGACGCAAAGACCGATGCACTCGTCCCCGCCTGGCTCCACCTGCCCGACATCGCGGAGAAGCTCGATGTCGAGGTGACGCGTGTACGGCAGCTGGTCAAGGAAGGCCAGCTCATCGCCGTACGCCGTGGTGAGAACCGGACGCTCCAGGTGCCTGCCGCCTTCATCGACGGCGACAAGGTGGTCAAGGGCCTCTCCGGCACCCTGACCCTCCTGAGGGACGACGGCTACTCCGACGAAGAGATGCTGGAGTGGCTCTTCACTCCCGACCCGACCCTGCCCGGCACCCCCGCACAGGCGCTGAGCGAGAATCGCGGTACGGAGGTGAAGCGCCGAGCCCAGGCGCTCGCCGTCTGACCGACACGACAGGAAGCGGTGTACGGGCCCCGCGTGGTGCGCGGCCCGTGCTCCGCCACGACCACGGGGGAACTCCACCATGCCCACGCCTCGCGAGCGGCTGTCCGACGCCCGGCTCTACCTCTGCACGGACGCCCGCAAGCGCCAGGGCGACCTCCCGGCCTTCCTGGACGCCGTGCTCTCCAGCGGTGTCGACATCGTCCAGCTCCGTGACAAGGGCATGGAGGCCGCCGAGGAGTTGGAGCACCTCGCGGTCTTCGCCGACGCCTGCCGCCGCCACGGCAAGCTTCTCGCCGTCAACGACCGGGCCGATGTCGCCCACGCCGTCGGCGCCGACGTCCTCCACCTCGGCCAGGGCGATCTGCCGGTGGGCGCGGCCCGCGCGATCATCGGCCAGGAGAAGGTGATCGGCCGCTCCACGCACGCCCGGTCCGAGGTCGACGCCGCCGTCGCCCAGGACGGCGTGGACTACTTCTGCACCGGCCCCTGCTGGCCCACCCCCACCAAGCCCGGCCGCCACGCCCCCGGCCTGGACCTCGTGCGGTACGCCGCCTCCCTGGCCCAGCCGCGCCCCTGGTTCGCGATCGGCGGGATCGACGCGGGCAACCTGGACCAGGTGCTGGAGGCCGGTGCCCGCCGCATCGTCGTCGTCCGGGCGATCACCGAGGCGGGCGACCCGGCGGCCGCCACCGCCGACCTGGCGGAGCGGGTCCGGGCGCACACCCTCTGAGCAGGTCTTACGGGCTCTCCAGGGGCGCCTTCATCCCAAGGGGTGGACGGCAAACCGGCAAAACGAGACAATCTCGCCCGCTCTGGTTGGGGGAGTGTCCACCCCCTGGTTAACCTCGCCGTATGGCCCTTGGGACACCTTCCACCAGGACGGATCACGCACGCACGGTGCGTGACCTTCTCGCGACCGGCAAGACCTCGTACTCCTTCGAGTTCTGGGCGCCCAAGACCGAGAAGGGCGAGCGCAACCTCTGGAACGCGCTGCGCCGGATCGAGGCGGTGCGCCCGAGCTTCGTCTCGGTGACCTACGGGGCCGGCGGCTCCACCCGGGCCGGGACCGTGCGCGCGACCCAGCAGATCGCCGCCGACTCCACGCTCACCCCGGTCGCCCACCTCACCGCCGTCAGCCACTCGGTGGCCGAACTGCGCAACATGATCGGCCAGTACGCCGACGCCGGGATCAGGAACATCCTCGCGGTCCGCGGCGACCCGCCCGGCGACCCGATGGGCGAATGGGTCGAGCACCCGCAGGGCGTGAAGTACGCGGCCGACCTCGTCCGCCTCATCAAGGAGTCCGGCGACTTCTGCGTCGGCGTCGCCGCGTTCCCCGAGATGCACCCGCGCTCCACCGACTGGGAGACCGACATCGGTCATTTCGTCGACAAGTGCCGGGCCGGTGCCGACTACGCGATCACCCAGATGTTCTTCCGCCCGGAGGACTACCTCCGGATGCGTGACCGGGTGGTCGCCGCCGGTTGCGATACGCCGGTGATTCCCGAGGTCATGCCGCTCACCAGTGTGAAGCAACTGGAAAGATTCTCGCAGCTCAGCAACGCGACCGTCCCGGAGCCGCTGAAAGAGCGCATCCTCGCGGTCAAGGACGATCCCGCCGCTGTACGCTCCATCGGTATCGAGTTCGCAACGGAGTTCTGCGCGAAACTGCTGTCCGAGGGTGTACCCGGGCTGCACTTCATCACGCTCAACAACTCGACGGCAACGCTCGAAATCTACGAGAATCTCGGACTGCACAAGCAGTCGTGACCGGCCGTACCCGCCCCCGAGCGGCTGCGGCCGCAGGAGGGGGCGGGCGTGGGCTGGACGGTCCTCTACATCGCATTCGGTCTGGTGGCACTGTGGCTGCTGGGTGAGGTGCTGCTGCAGTACAAGGCGCGGCTGCGCTGGCGGCTGCTCGCCTTCGGCGGCTTCCTCGGTGTCGTCATGGGCGTCCTGCTCGCCTCCGTCCCGGTCATCGTCGTCGGCACCCTCGCCTTCGCCACCGGCCAGACCTATGTGACGCTCTCCTTCCGGCGCGGCTTCTCCACCGGCTGGGCCATAGGCGGCAGCCCGGGCGAGAGCCGCCGCCGCAAGGGCGGCGAGCGCGCGGCCGCCAAGGAGCCCACGCTGGAGGTCTCCGGCCTGGAGGTCTCGGACCCGGCCGCCGACTCCGGCTTCGACTCCTTCGGCCACTCCACCGGGATCCCGGCCACCGCCTCCGACGAGCCGACCTCGGTGTACGAGCCGCAGCCGCTTCCCGACGACACCGGCCAGTACGGCGTGTACAGCGACTCCGGCTACGGGACGGGCGGCTCCGGCGGCCAGGACCAGCACGCGTACGAGCCGGACCCGGCGGGAGCGCCGCAGTTCGCCGCGTACGACCCGTACACCGCCTACGACCCGCAGCAGGCCCAGGACACCTACACGGGCCCGTACGACTACGGGACGACCGGCCAGCAGAGCTACGCGGCCTACTCCGACCCGTACATCGGCACGACCAACGGGACGGCCTCCCACGCCGGTTACGACGCCTACGGGAACGGCGGCAACGGCTACGACAGCCAGGGCGGCCAGCAGGGCTACGCCGACCCCTACGCCCAGGGCTACGGCACGGACGCGTACACCACGGACACCCCGCCCGGCGGCGTCTGGGTCCCGCAGCAGCGCGACGCCGAGCAGTACCCGCCGATGCCGCCCGAGCAGCCCGCTCCGTACGGCCGGAGCAACGGCAACGGGTACGACACCGGCCAGAACGAGCAGTACCGCTACTGAGTCGGCGCGCCCCAGCGGCCCCTACCGCGAGCCGCGGAAGCCGTCGCCCTCCACCACCAGCCCGGCCACCAGCGTCCCCGACATCCCGGCGTGCGCGAGCCCGCCGCCCGGGTGCGACCAGCCGCCCGCCAGATAAAGCCCCGGCAGCCGGGTGAGGTTGCCGGGGTGCAGATACGTGCCGTGCGCACCGGCCAGCGCCGGCGGCGGCACCGCACCACCCTCGGCGCCGGTCTGAGCCTCCGTCTCCGCGGGCGTACGGACCTCCATGTGCAGGATCCGCTCCCGCAGCCCGGGAACGGCCGCGGCGGCCCGGTCCACCAAGGCGTCGGCGAACCGCTGCCGCACCGCCGGGTCCGTCCACTCCACCCGGCCCCGCGGGGCCACCACCGCGGTCAGCGTCACCGCCTCGTGCGCCTCGTCCGGCCGGGTCGCCGGGTCGTCGGGGCGCAGCACCGTCACCGTCGGGTGCTCGGCGACCCGGCCGCCGAACACCGCCTCCTGCTCCGCCGCCGCGTCGGCGCTGTGCACCACGGTCCGGTGCACCGCGTCCGCCTCCCGGCCCCCGCGCAGGGACAGCAGCACCACGAACCGCCCCGGCACCGCCGCACCCGACCGGACCCGCACATCGTCCGCGCCCCACACCTGCTGCCCCGGCACCAGATCCGCGTGCGGCCGCGCTCCGAGCACCACCCGGTCCGCCTCGGCCACCTCACCGCCGGCCAGCTCCACCCCCGCCGCCCGGCCGTCCTTCTCCACGACCCGGATCACCTCGGCCCCGAAGACGAACTCCACGCGCCGCGCCAAGCACCGCTCGTACACCGCCCGGGCCAGCTCCCGCATCCCGCCCACCACATACCAGCTGCCGAAGGTCTGCTCCATGTACGGCAGCAGCGCGGCGCTCGCGGGCGCGGTGCGCGGGTCGAGGCCGTAGGAGAGCGCGTACCCGTCGAGCAGAGCGGCGAGCCGGGCGTCCGCCAGCTCCCACGCGCCGATCTCCGCCACCGTGGCCGCCTGCCGGGTGCGCAGGAGCCGCCGCTGCTTCACGGCGGGATACGGGTCGCGGCCCAGCACCTGGTGGTCCGCCCGTAGCGGCTCCTCCAGCAGCGGCCGCCGCGACCGGTCCCAGGCGTCCCGGGCCCGCTCCAGGAACCCGCTCCACCGCTCCCCGGCACCGGATCCGAGCGCCTCGTCCAGGGCGGAAGCCACTCCGGCGCGGGAGGCGTTGGGCAGGGAGACCGTCGTGCCGTCGGCGAAGAGGTGACGGCTCGCCGGGTCCACCTGGGTCAGCGTGACGCACTGCTCCAGGGGCTCCTTGCCGGTCTTGACGAAGAGGTCCCGCTGGACGGCGGGCAGATGCAGCAGCCCGGGCCCGGTGTCGAAGACGAAGCCCTCGTGCTCATGGCGGCCGAGCGAGCCGCCGTAGCTCGCGGACCGTTCGTACACCGTCACCTTGTTGCCCGCGACGGCGAGCCGGGCGGCCGCCGCCATGGCGCCCGTCCCGGCGCCGATCACCGCAATTCGTGCCATGCCGGTGACCTTATCGACCACCACCGACACACCGGCCGGGAGGCCTGGGCCCCACCGCGTACAGCTCAGCCGGGAGGCCAGGGCCCTTCCGCGCCGGCCAGGCGTTTCTCCTCGCGGCGCTGGGCCCGGCGGCGCAGGAAGCGGCGGATCCGCGAGGCCAGGAAGATCACGATGACGATCCCGAGCACCAGCAGAACGGCGGCGATGATCGCCGCCGCCACCGGATTGAATATGGCGAACGTGACGACCCCGGCGACCCCGAGGTCCTCGGCGATGCTCATCCCGATGTTGCTGAAGGGCTCCGGTGAGGTGTTGACCGCCATCCGCGTGCCGGCCTTCACCAGATGGCTCATCAGCGCCGTCGACCCGCCGATCGCCCCGGCCGCCAGCTCCGGCAGCGAACCGCTCTCCCCGGCGAGCAGCGCGGCGATCACCGCTCCCGCCACCGGACGGATCACCGTGTGCGCGGTGTCCCAGACGGAGTCCACGTACGGGATCTTGTCGGCCACCACCTCGCAGAGGAAGAGCACACCGGCCACGATCAGGACGTCGGTGCGCTGCAACGCGGCGGGCACCTCGTCGGAGACGCCGGTCGCGCCGAAGACGCCGAGCAGCAGGACCACCGCGTAGGCGTTGATCCCGCTCGCCCAGCCACTTGTGAACACCAGAGGGATTACGGACACGCAGGAGATCGTAACGACCCGGTCCGACAACCGGCTGGGGTCGGGTGCGCAGCTCTGAGTACCCGTACTCAGGGAGCGAGATGAGTAGGTGCGCGGATAGGCCCGGACCTGCGAGGACGGAAGAGTGGTGACCACGGAAGGGGCGCGGCGCCCGGACCGCCGACACGGGGCGGCGGACCGGCGCGGCCCCTGACGGAACGGGGGTGCACGACGTCAGGACCCGGGGGCCACGGGGGACATACGGGGTCACGGGGAACGGGTCCGACGGATGCGCGGAAGACGCCGGTCCGGTGGCGTTCGCAGGGGGATGCGAACGCCACCGGACCGGCGTCATCGTGTTGCCTGCGTCCTCAGTGGCCGCTGACCCGCCCGTGCAGCAGCAGGGACAGCGCCGAGTGGACCTCGTCGATCGACCGCTCCGGCTGGAACGCCTGCCAGTCCAGCGCCGCCACCAGCACCATCCCGACCAGGGCCGCGGCCGTCAGTGGGATGTCGATCTCCTCGCTCAGCTCACCGCTGCGCACCGCCTCGCGCAGCACGTCCTCCACCACCGCGACGGCCTCCTGCCGCACCACCAGCAGCGTGGACTGCCAGGCGCGGTTGGTGCGCCAGAGCTCGGCCACGTACAGCTGCGTGAAGGCCGGGTAGCGGTCGATGAAGGCGAGGCCGGCCCGGATCATCGCGTCCAGCGCCTCGACCCGGGTGCCGCCGCGCTCCTCGGACTCCTCGGCGGCGGCCCGCAGCGAGGCGGTGAGCAGCCCGACGCCGTGCCGGAGCAGCTCCTCGAACAGTTCGGTCTTGCTCTTGAAGTTGTAATAGACCGTGCCCTTGGCGACCCCGGCCCGCTCGGCGATCTCGTCGACGGTGGTCGCCGAGAACCCCTTCTCGGCGATGAGGGTCACCGCCGCCTCGTAGAGCCTCTGCCGGGTGGCCTGGCGGCGCGTGGTGCCACTGCTTTCCATGAGCCCGATTCTCCCAGCTTCCGGCGCGCTCACAGGCTCAGCTCCGGGTGCAGCCGGCTCAGGCTCCACACCTGCTTGCGGCGTGCGGTCCAGGCGGTGAGGGCGAGCGCGCCGACGGTGAAGGCGGCCAGCACCGCGCAGCCCAGCCAGACCGGGCCGAGCGGACCGCCGGTGATGAGCCTGCGGAGCCCTTCGACGACGTACGTCATGGGCAGGTACGGGTGGATCGCGCCGAAGAAGCCGGGGCTGGTCTGGACGGGGTACGTGCCTCCGGCCGAGGTCAGCTGGAGCATCAGCACGACCAGCACCAGGATGCGTCCCGCCGCGCCGAAGCAGGCGTTCAGCCACTGCACGATCGCGCCGAAGCAGCAGGTCACCAGCGCCAGGAAGGCGATCGTCCCGGCCGAGCGCTCCATCTGGAGCCCCAGGCCCCAGTGCAGGACGGCCATCAGGGCGCCGACCTGGAGGATGCCGATCGCGGCGACCGGGAGCCAGCCGGCGAAGGCGATCCGCCAGGCGGAGGCGCCGGTCGAGAGCGCTCGCTTGTTGAGCGGCTGGATGATCATATAAGCGACCATCGCGCCGACCCAGAGGGAGAGCGGGATGAAGTACGGGGCGAAACCGGTGCCGTAATTGGGTGCCGCGTGAAGAGACTTGGAGGCCAGCTTCACCGGGTCGGCCATGACGTCGGTCCGGGCGTCGCGGTCCTTCTTGTCGTAGTCCGGGATCTTCTCCACGCCGTCGTTGAGCCCCTGGGCGAGCTCGGCCGAGCCGTCGCCGAGCCGGAACAGCCCGCCGTCCAGGTTCTCGGCGCCCGTCTTGAGCTTGCCCATGCCGGTGTCCAGATCGGCCGAGCCGGTACGGGCGTTGCCGAGGCCGGTGTGCAGGTCCGCGGCACCCTTGGCGACCTTGTGGGCACCGGTGTTGAGGGCGTTCACGTCCTTGACGGCCTTCTCCAGGTCGGACTGCAGGGTCGGCGCGCGCTGCGCCAGGTGCTCGGCCTGCTTCTGGAAGGCGGCCAGGTGGGTGCTGAGCGTCTTCAGTTCGCCGTTCTGGCTGGTGACCAGCTTGCTCACGTCGGCGGCCGTCGTGGCGGTGTCCGACGCCGCCTCACTGGCCTTCTTCAGCGCCGGGCAGGAGGCCTCGTCGGGCTCGGCGGCCTCCTCGCACCGGGTGCGGTACACCTCGCCGAGTTCGTCGGCGGCGGTGCGGGCGTCGGCTGCCGCCGCCGGGGCGGCGGCCACCAGCTTGCCGAGCTCCTCGCGCGCGGTCTTCGCCCCGTCGGCGGCCAGGCTTGCGGCCTCCCCGATGCTCTTCCCGTTCTCCTTGAAGTACGTGAAGAAGGGGCGGGCCTGGCCGGCGGCGCCGTTGACCTTGTCGGCCAGCTGCTGGGTGCCGCCGGCCACCTGACGGGCACCGGAGGCCACTTCGCCCGCACCGGTGTTCAGCTTCACGATCCCGTCGGAGAGCCGCTTGCTGCCCGCCTTCGAGTCCTTCAGGCCGTTCGCCAGCTCCTGGGACCCCTTCTTCGCCTTCGATATGCCGCCCTTGAGCTCGTCGGCGCCCTTGGCCGCGTCGGCGGTCTTGTCGTGCAGATCGGAGAAGTTGACGAAGATGCGGTCCAGGAAGCCCCGGGAAGCGTTGGTGGAGGCGGCGTTGCGTACCTCGCCGAAGACCGTCTTGGAGATCTGCCCGACGATGTAGTTGTTGGCGTCGTTCGTCCGCACCTGGAGCGCGCCAGTCTCCGGTGAGTCGCCGCCGCTGGAGGCGATCTTCTCGCTGAAGTCGGACGGCATCGTCAGCGAGAGGTAGTACGTCCCGTCCTCGACGCCCTTGTCCGCTTCCGCGGAGCTCACCTCATGCCACGAGAACACCTTGGAGTCGAGCAGTTTGTCGCTGATCTCGTCCCCCGCCTCGAGGCGCTTGCCGTCGTTGACCGCCCCCTTGTCGTTGTTGACCAGGGCGACGGGCAGCTTGTCGAGGTTCCCGTACGGGTCCCAGAACGAGAACAGGTACAGGGCGCCGTAGAGCAGCGGCAGGAGCAGCAGGGCGACCAGCGCGGCGGCCGGCAGCTTCCCCCTGCGGAACCGCCTCAGCTCAAGCGCGGCCAGCTTCGGCGATCGCATCGGCGCTCTCCTTCTCGGTGGTGGGTGTGGTCGGGATGTCTTCGGCGGCGGGCCCGGTACGGACGACGTGGGCGTCCTGCGGGGCCTCGCTGCACACGGCGAGCACGGTGGTGCCGGACGCGGCCACGGACCGCAGCAGCGCCCAGGCGTCGGCCCGTTCGGCGGGGGAGAGCTTGAGGTCGGCGTCGTCCAGGGCCAGCAGCCGGGGTTTGCCGATCAGGGCCAGAGCGACGGAGAGCCGCAGCGCCTCGATCCGCTCCAGATCCCGTACGGAGGTCCGCTCGGCCTTCGGCAGGGTGGCGGGGTCGAGCCCCGCGGCTTCGAGGGCCGTGTCGATCCGGGCCCGGGCGGTGGCCCGGCGTTCGGCGCGCGGGCGGAGCAGGGTGCGCAGGGAGGACCCGTAACGGCCTTGGAGCAGGGCCCGTTCGCGCAGGTGCTCGGCGACGGTGAAGGCCGGGTCCAGCTCGCTGACGCCCGGCACCGGGCCGAGGGCCGCGATCCTGCGGACGGGCGCCGCCTTGCGGGGCAGTTCGAGGCCGCCGACCCGCGCGCTGCCCTCGGTGGTGCGCATACGGCCGGTCAGAGCGAGCAGAAGGCAGGTGCGTCCGGAGCCGGAAGGTCCTTCGACGGCGACGAGCGACCCCGGCGGAGCGCTGAACCCCACGCCGCGAAAGGCCCAGCCGCGTGGCCCCTTGAGTCCGAAGTCCTCGGCGCTCACTGCGGCGCCGTGCGGGCTCTCCACAGACCCTCCCCTGATCTCGTCCGTGCTGCGATCTTTTAAACTGACTGGTCAGTGCAAAAAGTTAGCCCGAACTCGCGCTCGAAGCAAAACGGCAGGTCAGGGAAGGGTTCTGACCGATTGTCAGTGGGGACCGTCACCATGGACACAGATGGCCACGGAGCCGTCACACGACGACAGGAGGTTCGTCATGGCCAGCTCGTCCGCAGCCGCCGCCCCGCGGCGCCGCGCAGGCAGCCCTGCCCCCTCACTGACCGGTCCCGCCGACGATGTGCACCCCGTGCTGCGCCGCACCACGGCACCGCCCGCCGCCCTCGACCTGCTCGCCAAGGCCCGCACCGGCCTGGACGAGGCCGCCGTGCTGCGCGAACCGAACGAGCGCTACGCCACCGCCCACCTCGCGGCCCTGCGCACGGCGGCCGCCGTGCTGGCCGCCCGTGGCCGCCCCGAGACGAACAAGCGCCACCGCGACCGCATCCGGAGCGTCTGGGAAGTCCTCCCGGAGGTAGCCCCGGAGCTCACCGACTGGAGCGACCTCTTCGCCTCCGGAGCGACCCGCCGGGCCCGCGCGGAGGCGGGCATGCCCGGAGCCGCCGACGACCGGGACGCGGACGGCCTGCTGCACGACGCCGCCCGGTTCCTGCGCCTGGTGGAGCGGCTGCTGGTCCTCCAGCCGGTCCTCCCGCAGCCCAGGCCGGGGAGGCCGGCCACGGGGTGAGACGGGCCGGTGCCGGATGACCGGGACGGCGGTGCGAGGCAATAGGGTGGTCAACGCTCACATCACCACCCGCACTGTTCACGCTCCGCCGTCCAGGCGGCACCGTGCCGAGGAGTCATCTGCCGTGTCGGACCAGCTGCGCCCCCGCGCCTCCCTCCGTACCGCCGTGGTCTGGGAGGTCCTGAAGGACGCTCTGGACCGTCAGGTCAAGGCGGCCGGCCGGGACGCCCTGGATGTCCTGGACACCGGCGGCGGCACCGGCAACTTCGCGGTCCCCGCCGCCCGGCTCGGCCACCGCGTCACCGTCGTCGACCCCAGCCCCAACGCGCTCTTCGCGCTGGAGCGCCGCGCCGCCGAGGCCGGGGTCGCCGACCGGGTCCGCGGTGTCCAGGGCGACATCCTCGGCCTCTTCGACGTCGTGGACCGCGGCGGCTTCGACGCGGTCCTCTGCCACGGAGTCCTGGAGTACGTCGACGAGCCCGCCGAGGGCGTGCGGAACGCGGTGGAGGCCCTGCGCCCCTCCGGGGCCCTCAGCCTGCTCGCCGCGGGGCTGGGCGGGGCCGTGCTGGCCCGCGCGCTGGCCGGTCACTTCACCGAAGCCCGGCAGGCGCTCACCGACCCGGCGGGCCGCTGGGGCGAAGGCGACCCGGTGCCCCGCCGCTTCACCGCCGAGCAGCTCACCGAGCTGGTCTCCGGCGCGGGTCTGGAGGTCGGCGCCGTCCACGGCGTTCGGGTCTTCGCCGACCTCGTCCCCGGCGTCCTGGTGGACACCGAGCCCGGCGCCGTGGACGCGCTCCTCAAGCTCGAAGCCGCCGCCGCCGAGCTGCCGGCCTTCCACTCCGTCGCGACCCAGCTGCACGTTCTCGGCGAGAAGCACCGCTGAACCGACCGCGCGGACCGGCCCCCGGAAGCCCCCGCGAGGGCCGGTACGGGGCTGATCAGCAACGAAGCTGCGAACGGAGTAGGACTCGGGACCCCCGTAGCGGGCAGGAGCCCCGTATGATCGGGTGACACCATCCGGCATGGCGGATCGGTCGTCGGGGAATCTACGCCTCAGCAGCCGAGCCGACATAGCGGTCCGGACTGGCTGAGCGCTAGAGGGCGGGTTTCACGGGGGCGAATCCCTGCCTATCCTGGAAGGGCCGCATACCGGTCGCCCCCGCGGCCGACGACGAGGAGGATCCCGTGCCGCTCTCGGAGCACGAGCAGCGCATGCTCGAGCAGATGGAGCGAGCGCTGTACGCCGAAGATCCCAAGTTCGCGACAGCGCTCGAGGGAAGCGGGCTGCGTACGTACACCCGTAAAAGGGTCTACCAGGCGGTCGCTGGCTTCCTGGTGGGTATCGCGCTCCTCATGGCCGGAATGGTCGCCCAGCAGATCTGGATCAGCGTGGTGGGGTTCCTCGTCATGCTCGGCTGCGCCGTGCTCGCGGTCACCGGATGGCGCAAGGCGCCGAAGCCCGGTGAACAGCAGCAGGCCGCCGCCGCGGACGGCGGGGACGGCGGCTCGCGCCGACGACCCAGACAACGCCGGACGGTGATGAACCGCATCGAGCAGCGGTGGCAGCGCCGCCGCGACGAGCAGGGCCAGTAAGAATCTCTTTGGCCCGGCCCCGAAGCTCATCGCGGGGCGGGGCGGATCGTGCCCGGCACGACGCACGACACTGATGGGTGAGGGGCGGCCGCATTTCTGCGGCCGCCCCTCAGCCGTGTTGCCACATGAATTCTGTGTGACGGGCAGGCGGGCGGAAGGACGGACGGGGCGGGGGGGGGCCCGGCCCCCCCCGGCCGGGCCCCCCCCCCCCCCCCTAAACCCCGCAGGGGGGGGAGCCCCGCCCCCCCCCCCCCCCCCCCCCCCCCCCCCCCCGGGCGCCCAATTTTTTGGGGGGGGGGGGGGGGGGCGGGGGGGGGGGGGGGGGGGGGGGCCCCCCCCCCCCCCGGCCCCCCCCCCCCCCCCCCCGCCCCCGTTTCAGCCGTGCTGGCGTGACAGCCGTCGCCACCGGGCCGTCCAGCGGCCACGCCCCGGACGGTCCGTCCACCGCTGGACGAGCGCCGCCCATCGGTCCGAGACCGCCCACGCCACCCGGACGGCCGAGCGCGGTGCAAGCTTCGCCCGCAACCGTGCGCCCCGGCTCGCATTGGCCTCCAGCCCGGCCCGTACCGCCAGCGCGTCCTCGGTCAGCCGGGCCGCGAGGCGCGGCTCGGGGGCGTACAGCACCTGTTCCACCGCGCCCGCGATCCGGTGCGCGGCCTCGGCCGCCATGGTGTCGAGCCCACCCAGACGCACGATCCGGACCGCCGCCTTCCGGGGCGTCAGCGACTCGTCCGGCGCGATGCCGTAGTCCCAGGCGCAGTCGGTGACCTCCTGCCAGGCGGCCAGAGCTCTGGCCGCCGCGTCCGCCGGCGTACGCCCTCCGGAGCCGAGCCGCCGATTTCTCACCCGGGTCCGCCAGAGCAGCGGCAGCAGGGGCAGCAGCAGGACCGCGAGCGCACCGGCACCCACCAGCAGGACCGTGCCGACCGGCGTGCCCCGGTCGGTCGGAGCCGTCGGGCCGGGTGCGGCGGAGACGCCGCACTCACCCTGTCGGCGCATCTGCGGCGAGCAGCTTTCCGGGGCCGACGGGACCGCGGACGGCGCGGCGGAGGCGCCGGCCGACGGCTGCGCCGGATCGCTCGGGCTGCCCGTGGGGGTCTCCGGCAGCGTGTACGCCGGTGTGTTGCCGCGGCTCGGGGTCGGCTCGAACCGGGTCCACCCGACGCCTTCGAAGTACAGCTCGGGCCAGGCGTGCGCGTCGCGCAGGCCGACCGAGTACGAGCCGTCGCCCTGGAGGGCGCCCGGAGTGAATCCCACCGCGACCCGGGCCGGGATGTCCAGGGTCCGGGCCATCGAGGCCATGGCGAAGGAGAAGTGGATGCAGAACCCCTCCTTGTCCCGGAGGAACCGCGCTATCGCCGAGGAGCCCGTTCCGGAGCTGACCGAGGTGCTGTACCGGAAGCCGCCCTCGGAGGCGAACCAGCTCTGGAGCTTCACGGCCCGCTCGTAGGCGTTGGCCGAGCCCTCGGTGATCTCCCGGGCCTGCTCGGCCACCACACCCGGCAGCGAGTCGGGGACCTGCGTGTACTCGTCGAACAGCTTCTGCGGCGGCGGCCCGGCCGCCGCCAGCTGGGCCGCGGTCGGCTCGACGACCAGCGAGGAGACCTCGTACTGCGCGCCGCCGGTGTTCTGCCCCTTGTCGCCGATGAGCGTGCGGCCCTCCGGCTCGTACCGCCAGCGGCCCTCGATCTCCACCTCGCTCGCCGGGTAGGGGAGCGGCAGATAGTCCTGCTGGTACGAGGGTGAGGAGGAGATGTTCGTCCGGATCTCGGTGACGGCGACGTCACGGCCGAGACCGGTGGGCTGCGGGAGGCGGTCCGGCACGTCCCTCAGCCGGCGGGTCGAGGATCGCCAGTCGCTGCCGTTGAACTCGTCCAGGGAGAGGATCCGCAGATAGAGGTCGCGCGGGTCCTCGGCGTTCGTGCGGTACGTCATCACCTGCCGGTTCTCCGGCTGGTTGAGGTTGTCCTTGAGCGAGACCAGCGGGTTCACCGCGGAGATGGTGCCGCCGCCGCTGCCCTTGCCGTTCCCGCCGCCCCGGCCGCCCAGCAGACCGCTGTCCATGGCGGGCAGGGCCAGCGGGACGACCAGGGCGATGCCGAGGGCCAGCACACCGATGCGCCGCCCGGTACGGACCGGCGCGGAGGCCCCGCCGCCCCGGCCGGAGAGACCGTCCGACAGGCCGCCCGGGGACCGGTTGGCACCGCCGAAGACGCGCCCCCACCGGGAGAGCCGGTCGCGGCCCTCGGCCAGCAGGAGCATCAGATAGCCGCAGGCGGCCAGCAGGAACCAGAGCCAGCCGGTCGTGCCGTCGCCGAGCCCGGCGGCGATCGAGTACAGGGCGAGCAGCGGCAGTCCGGCCGGGGCCGCACTGCGGAAGGTCACCGCCAGCGCGTCCACCGTCAACCCGATCAGCAGCACCCCGCCGACCATCATCAGCCGGATGCCGTCCGTCGTCGGAGCCGGGATGGCGTACATGCCGATGTCCTCGCCGCCCGCCACCAGCAGCTCACCGAGGCGCGCGAGGGCCTGTGGGCCCGGGACCACGCCGAACAGGGCCTGGTCGCGCGCGAAGACCACGGTCAGCAGCAGCAGGGTCACCAGCGTCTGGGCGGCGATGGTCAGCGACCGGGCCAGCGGAACCCGGCGCGCGAGCGCGCCCACTCCGCTCTGGACCGCGAGCAGCAGCGCCGCCTGCGGGAGCCAGCCGACCCCTTCCACCAGCGGGATCAGCGCTCCCGACGCCAGGAGTGTCGCCGCGAAGGCGCACAGCGCCAGCCGGGCCCGTCCGCTCATGACCATCCCCCCGCAAAACCTGTCGAACCGCCGTTCCCGGTGGCCTGGGTGTCGGTGCGCATCTGGCCCGCCAGCTGCCACAGCGCCGGAAGCTCGGCCCCCGGCTCCACGGGCACCACGATCCAGCCCGCCTCGCGCAGCTGCCGCAGCCGCTCCTCGGCCCGCCCGGGCGGGGAGTCGAGGAGCAGGTCCATGCCGCCGGACCAGCGGGCGCTGTCCAGGACGAAGGCGACCGCCGCACCGGCGCGCTGCCGCATCCGGGCCGCGACCGAGGCCTGCTCCTCGTCGAGATCGCCGAAGAACGCGATCAGCAGCCCCTCGTTGCCGCCGCGCAGCACGTCGTGGGCGCGCGAGAGCCCGCCGCCGTCGGAGTGGCCGACGACCGCGAGGGTGTCGAGCATCAGGCCCGCCGAGTCGGCGGACTCCTGCGTCGAGCCCGCGAAACCGTCGGAGCCCTCGCCGGGCACCGCGTTCCCGTCGTCCGTGAGCAGCCGTACGGCGAAGCCGCGCTCCAGCATGTGCACCAGCGCGGAGGCCGCACCCGAGACCGCCCACTCGAACGCCGAGTCGGGTCCCGCGCCCGCGTACCCGACCTGACGGGTGTCCAGCAGCACCGTGCACCGGGCCCGCTGTGGCTGTTCCTCACGGCGGACCATCAGCTCGCCGTATCGCGCGGTGGAGCGCCAGTGGACCCGGCGCAGGTCGTCGCCGTGGCGGTAGCCGCGCGGAATGATGTCGTCCTCACCGGCCAGCGCGAGCGAGCGCTGCCGCCCGTCCCCGTATCCCGACGCCTCGCCCGCCAGTCGCAGAGCGGGCAGCGGAACCGTGCGCGGAACGACGACGAGGGTGTCGTACGCGCTGAAGGAGCGGGTCAGCTCGCACATCCCGAACGGGTCGCTCAGCCGCAGCTGCAACGGGCCCAGCGGATAGCGGCCGCGCAGGTCGGAACGGACCCGGTAGGACACCTCACGCCGGCCGCCCGCCTCCACCCGGTCCAGCACGAACCGGGGCCGGGGCCCCAGCACGTACGGCACCCGGTCCTGGAGCATCAGCAGCCCCGTGGGCAGCCGGGACACGTTGTCCATGCGCAGGTGCACCCGCGCCTCCGAGCCCGCGGGCACCCGGGACGGCGTCAGCCGCCGGGTCCCCGTCACCCGGTAACGGGTGCGGTAGAGCACGGTCACGCAGACCAGGGGCAGCACGGCCAGCAGCAGCCCGACGCGCAGCAGGTCGGCCTGGCCCAGGACGTACGCGCAGACGGCGGCGGCCACCCCGGCGGCGAGGAAGGAGCGCCCCCGGGTGGTGAGCCCGCCGAGAGCCGCGCGCGGACCGCCCTTGCTGGAGCCGTCCTCCACCGCGCCGGGCTCGCCGGCCGCCATCACAGCCGCCGGGTGCCGGGCTGCTGCTGGCCGTAGAGCGGGCGGCCCGGCTCGTGCGCGCCCTGCGCCGGGGGAATGGGGCCGCCGGGCGAGGTCGGGACCGGGGTGCGCTGGACGATCTCCAGCACCACCTGCTCCGCCGTGCGGCGGTTGAGCTGTGCCTGCGCGGTGGGCAGCAGGCGGTGGGCGAGGACGGGCGCGGCCAGGGCCTGGACGTCGTCCGGCAGGGCGTAGTCGCGGCCGCTGAGGGCCGCCGAGGCCTTCGCGGCGCGCAGCAGGTGCAGCGTGGCGCGCGGCGACGCGCCGAGTCTGAGGTCGGGGTGGCTGCGGGTGGCCCCGACCAGCTCCACCGCGTACCGCCGGACCGCGTCGGCGACGTGCACCGTACGGACGGCGTCGATCAGCTTCACGATGTCGTGGGCGTGCGCCACCGGCTGGAGGTCGTCCAGCGGGGAGACGCCGCCGTGCACATCGAGCATCTGCAACTCGGCCGCCGGGCTCGGATAGCCGATGGAGACCCGGGCCATGAACCGGTCGCGCTGGGCCTCGGGCAGCGGGTAGGTGCCCTCCATCTCCACCGGGTTCTGGGTGGCCACCACCATGAAGGGGTCGGGCAGCTCGTAGGTCTGCCCGTCGATGGTGACCTGGCGCTCCTCCATCGACTCCAGCAGCGCCGACTGCGTCTTCGGCGAGGCCCGGTTGATCTCGTCGCCGATCACGATCTGCGCGAAGATCGCGCCAGGCTTGAACTCGAAGTCGCGCCGCTGCTGGTCGAAGATCGACACACCGGTGATGTCGGACGGCAGCAGGTCCGGCGTGAACTGGATGCGGCGCACCGAACAGTCGATGGACCGCGCCAGCGCCTTGGCCAGCATGGTCTTGCCGACCCCGGGGACGTCCTCGATGAGGAGATGCCCCTCCGCGAGCAGCACGGTCAGCGAAAGCCGTACGACCTCAGGCTTGCCCTCGATCACACCCTCCACCGACCTGCGCACCCGCTCCGCTGTGGTGGTCAGATCTGTGAGGCTCGCTCGATCGTCATAGGTCGTCACCCGGCCCTCCTCGGCCCATTTCTGCGCACGGACCGGCGCACTGCCCGCCCGGCCCACCCCGAAATTCGTGACCCTCCTCCGGAAGGCCCGGTGGAGGTCACTCCCGCATTCTTGTTGCCGTTACCGCTTCGTGTCACTCGCCTGTGGATAAGTGGGTGTGATTTGTCAGTTTCTGCCGTGTTTCGGGGGGTGGGCCGGGCGTGCGCGATGTTCAGGAAGCGGGCTTGATCTCTCGGAGCAGACCGGTGGTCACGTCGAAGACGAAACCGCGGATGTCGTCGGTGTGCAGGAGGAACGGTGAGGTCCGCACCCGCTGCATCGACTGGCGTACGTCCTGGTCGGCGTCCGTGTACGCCTCGACCGCCCAGACCGGCCGCTGGCCGACCTCGCGCTCCAGGTCCTGCCGGAACTCCTCGGTGATGGCTTCCAGGCCGCAGCCCGTGTGGTGGATGAGGACGATGCTGCGGGTGCCGAGCGCCCGCTGGCTGATGGTGAGCGAGCGGATCACGTCGTCGGTGACGACGCCGCCGGCGTTGCGGATGGTGTGGCAGTCGCCGAGTTCGAGACCCAGCGCGGCGTGGAGGTCGAGACGGGCGTCCATGCAGGCGACGATGGCGACCTGGAGGACGGGCTTGGCGTCCATCCCGGGGTCGCGGAAGCCCTTGGCGTACGTGGAGTTCGCCTCGATCAGCTGATCGGTGACCTGGCCCCCCTCGCGGACCGTGACGGACTCGGCGGGGGAGTGAGCTGAAGTCGACATGGTGACGACGTTAGCCTTCCCCCCTGGCTCGGGTGGGCTGTGAGAGCGGACAAAGAACATCAACGTGTCTTGTTGTGAGCTAACCCACAAGCACCAGGGGACGCGGCCGTTCGGGTGACGTCGCCGCTTCCGGACGGGTGGTGCGACTCGCTGCCCGGTTCGTTGATCGCGCATCGATCGAATGGCAGGGTGGACTAAAGTAACGCGAAGTCACCACCCTGAACCCGTATCACCCACTCCGTACACCCTGCACCTCCTGCATATTCCGTTTTCCCCGTGATGTGCGGCGTACGTGCGGCCCGGCCCTCTCCCGCTCCCGGTCGGCCGACGCCCCTTCCCCGGCGCCGGCGGACCTCCCCTTCGGAGCGGGCGGGGACCAGGACGTACGTACCGGCCGCGCGGTACAGAGCCTGAGAGGGCGCATTGAGCCAGACCCGACACGTCCCGGTGATGCTCCAGCGGTGTCTGGACCTGTTGGCCCCGGCTCTCCAGGACCCGGCCCACCCCGAGCCCGTGGTCGTCGACTGCACCCTCGGCCTCGGCGGACACAGCGAGGCGCTCCTCGAAGCCTTCCCCACCGCCCGGCTGATCGCGCTGGACCGGGACAAGGAGGCCCTTCGGCTCTCCGGCGAGCGGCTCGCTCCGTACGGCGACCGCGCCACGCTCGTCCACGCCGTCTACGACGAACTCCCCGACGTACTCGCCCGGCTCGGCACCCCCAAGGTCCAGGGCATTCTGTTCGACCTCGGCGTCTCCTCCATGCAGCTCGACGAGGCCGACCGCGGTTTCGCGTACGCCCAGGACGCCCCGCTCGACATGCGCATGGACCAGACGACCGGGATCGGCGCCGCTGAGGTGCTCAACACCTATCCGCCCGGCGAACTCGTCCGGATCCTGCGGGCGTACGGCGAGGAGAAGCAGGCCAAGCGGATCGTCTCCGCCGTCGTTCGCGAGCGCGAGAAGGAGCCCTTCAGCAACAGCGCCCGGCTCGTCGAGCTGATCCGCGACTCCCTGCCGCAGGCCGCCAAGCGCACCGGCGGCAACCCGGCCAAGCGGACCTTCCAGGCCCTGCGCATCGAGGTCAACGGCGAGCTGAGCGTGCTGGAGCGGGCCGTTCCGGCGGCCGTGGCGAGCCTCGCCGTCGACGGCCGGATCGCCGTCCTCTCGTACCACTCGCTGGAGGACCGGCTGGTCAAGCAGGTGTTCGCGGCCGGCGCCGCCAACACCGCGCCGCCGGGCCTGCCCGTCGTCCCCGAGCGCTACCAGCCCCGCCTGAAGCTCCTGACCCGGGGCGCCGAGCTGCCCACCGAGGAGGAGGTCGCCGAGAACCGCCGTGCCGCCCCCGCCCGGCTGCGCGGCGCCCAGCGCATCCGGGAGGACGAGCGATGAGCACCACGAGGGGCGCGCGGTGAGCAGGCCGGACGCACCGCTGAAGGGGCGGGCCGGACGGCTCGCCCGGCTGATGCCGTCCGCGTCCACCAGCAGCGCGGCCCGCACACCCTTCGTGCTGCTGGTCGTCCTCCTCCTGGGCGGCGGGCTCATCACCCTGCTCCTGCTGAACTCGGCGCTCAACGAAGGATCGTTCAGGCTCAGCGAGCTCAAGCGGGACACCACCGAGCTCACCGACGAGCAGCAGGCCCTCCAGCGCGACGTCGACAGCTACTCCCAGCCGGACGCCCTGGAACGCCGCGCCCGGGAGCTGGGCATGGTCCCCGGCGGCAGCCCCGCCTTCCTGAACCCGGACGGCACGGTCCGCGGAGTCCCCACCGAGGCCACCGCCCCACCGCCCCCGCCCAGCCCCACCCCGAGCCCGGAGCCGGCCCCCGAGGACGGCGCGCCGGACGACGGAGCCGACGCCGACGCCCCCGCGGCCACGCCCTCCGCCTCCGCGACCCCCTCACCGGCCGCCTCCGCGGACCCCCAGGCGCAGAGCGCCCCGGCAGGGCCCGACGTCCAGCCCGGCACCGCCCCCGCCACAGAGAACACCCCGCCCCCGACCACCCCCGGCAGGTGACGCAGTGCCGCCCAAGGAACCGCCGCGCCGCCGCGTACCCGGCCCGGCGCGCCCCCGTAACGGGGCCAACGGCCGCTCCGGCGCACGCCCCCCGGCCCGCGCCCCCCGCCCCGCCCCACGGCGCACCACCGCACGCGGGCGCGCGCCCCGGACCCTGCGCCTCGGCTCCCCGCGCCCCCGGCTCCGGCTGGTCAGCCTCGGGCTGACGCTGGTCATGCTGCTCTTCGTGGCCCGGCTGCTCCAGGTCCAGGCCGTCGACGCCACCGCGTACGCGGCCAAGGCCGAGAAGAACCGCTACCTGGAGTACACGGTGGCCGCCGAGCGCGGCGAGATCACCGACCGCCGGGGTGTCGCGCTGGCCACCAGCGTGGACGCGCACAACATCACGGCCGACCCGAAGATGTTCACGCCCGAGGACAGCAAGGCCCCCGACGCACCGCAGCAGGCCGCGGCCCTGCTCGCCCCGATCCTCGGCAAGGACATCGACGAGCTGGTCAAGAAGCTCTCGGCCCCCAAGAGCCGCTACACCGTGCTCGCTTACCGCCAGACCCCTCAGGTCTGGAAGCAGATCAAGGACCTCAAGGCGGTCTTCGCGGAGAAGGCCCTGGCGGACAAGCGCAACGGCGGTACGGGCGCCAACGTCCTGGCCGGGGTCCTCCAGGAGCCCACCACCAAGCGGGTCTACCCCAACGGGGGCCTGGCCGCCGGGATACTGGGATTCGTCAGCGCCGACGGCAAGGGCGGCGGCGGACTCGAATCGCAGCTGGACAAGGAGCTGGCGGGCGAGGACGGCAAGATCCGCTACGCCCAGTCCGGCGGCCGCCGGGTCCCCACCGCCGGTGGCAGCGAGGACCCGGCCGTGCCCGGCTCCGACATCGAGCTGACCATCGACCGCGACATCCAGTGGGCCGCGCAGAAGGCCATCAGCGACCAGGTCGCCGCGTCCAAGGCCGACCGCGGCTACGTCATCGTGCAGAACACCCGGACCGGCGAGCTGCTGGCCATGGCCAACGCGCCCGGCTACGACCCCAACGACCTCTCCCAGGCCACCTCCGCCTCCCTCGGCAACGCGGCCCTCCAGGACGTGTACGAGCCCGGCTCCACCAGCAAGGTCATGTCGATCGCCGCCGTGCTGGAGGAAGGCGCCGCCACGCCCGGCACCCATGTCACCGTCCCCAACCGGCTGCACCGCGGCGACCGGCTCTTCAAGGACGACGTCGACCACCCCACCTGGTACCTCACGCTCAACGGGGTCCTCGCCAAGTCCAGCAACATCGGCACCATCCTGGCGACCGGTCAGCTCGGCAAGACCCAGGCCGAGTCGAACCAGGTGCTCTACGACTACCTGCGCAAGTTCGGCCTCGGCAAGAAGACCGGACTCGGCTACCCCGGCGAGTCACCCGGCCTCCTCGCGCACCCGAAGGACTGGTCGACCTCGCAGCAGTACACGATCCCCTTCGGCCAGGGCCTCTCCATCAACGCCGTCCAGGCCGCCTCGGTCTACTCCACGGTCGCCAACAAAGGCGTACGCGTCGCTCCCACGCTCGTACGCGGCACCAAGGGCGCCGACGGCCGCTTCACCGCCGCCGACGCTCCCGAGGAGACCCGGGTGGTCAGCGAGAAGACCGCCAAGACCCTGGCAGCCATGCTGGAGTCCGTCGTCGACGACCAGGAGGGCACCGGCACCAAGGCCGCCATCCCCGGCTACCGGGTCGCGGGCAAGACCGGCACCGCCAACCGGGTCGACCCGGTCCGCGGCGTCTACAAGGGGTACACCGCCTCCTTCGCCGGCTTCGCACCGGCCGACGATCCGCAGATCACCGTCTACTGCGCGATCCAGAACCCCACCAAGGGAAGCTACTTCGGCGGCCAGATCTGCGGCCCGATCTACAAGCAGGTCATGGAGTTCGCGCTCAAGACGCTCCAGACCCCACCGTCCGGCAGCAAGCCGCCCCGGCTGCCGGTGTCCTTCAAACCCGGCGAGTGAACACGGGGATGCGCGAGCCTCTCCGCCAAGGGAACCCTCAGTGACAACCATCACCCCCGATCCCGGGAACCGGAACGAGAACTTCCCGGCACCCGGTCCCTCGCTTCGCGAGAGCCCGCACCGGCCCGGTACGCTCACCGCCGTGCCCCACGCTGATCAGTCCCAAACCTCTCAGAAGGACGCGCCTGTGACCTACCCGGGAGCGCCCCGACCGAACCGGCTCCGGCCCACCCCCCTCGGCGAGCTGGCCGACCGGCTCGGCGTCGAGACCGCAGGAAGCGGCGAAGTCACCGGCATCACGCACGACTCACGGGCCGTGCGACCCGGAGACGTGTACGCGGCCCTGCCCGGCGCCCGTATGCACGGTGCCGACTTCGCCGCCCAGGCCGCCGGCCTCGGTGCCGTCGCCGTCCTCACCGACCCGACGGGCGCCGAACGCGCCGCCGCCACCGGCCTGCCGGTCCTGGTCGCCGAGGACCCGCGCGGCGTCATGGGCGAGCTGGCCGCCGACATCTACGGGCGGCCCGGCATCGGCCTCCTCCAGATCGGCATCACCGGAACCTCCGGCAAGACCACCACCGCGTACCTGGTCGAAGGCGGACTGCGCGCCGCGGGCCGGCCCACCGGGCTCATCGGCACCGTCGAGATGCGCATCGGTGACGAGCGCATCAAGTCCGAGCGCACCACCCCCGAAGCCACCGACCTCCAGGCCCTGTTCGCCGTCATGCGCGAACGCGGCGTCGAGGCCGTCGCCATGGAGGTCTCCAGCCACGCCCTCGTGCTCGGCCGGGTCGACGGCTGCGTCTTCGACGTCGCCGTCTTCAACAACCTCAGCCCGGAGCACATGGAGTTCCACTCCGGCATGGAGGACTACTTCCAGGCCAAGGCCCAGCTCTTCACCCCCGAGCGCAGCCACCGCGGCGTCGTGAACTTCGACGACGAGTACGGCCGCCGGCTCATCACCGAGTCCGGCGTCCCGGTCACCACCTTCTCCACCGAGGGCCACCCGGACGCCGACTGGCACGCCGAGGATGTCCTGGTAGGCCCGCAGGACAGCACCTTCACCGCCGTCGGCCCGAAGGGCGAGCGGATCGCCGCCCGCGCCCCGCTGCCCGGCCCGTTCAACGTCGCCAACACCCTGGCCGCGATCGTCACCCTGGCCGTCGCGGGCGTCGACCCGCAGACCGCCGCCGACGGCATCTCCGCCGTCCCCGGCGTCCCGGGCCGGCTGGAGCGGGTGGACGCCGGACAGCCGTACCTCGCCGTCGTCGACTACGCGCACAAGACCGACGCCGTCGAGTCCGTGCTGCGCTCGCTGCAGAAGGTCACCGAGGGCCGGGTGCACATCGTCCTCGGCTGCGGCGGCGACCGCGACACCACCAAGCGCGGCCCGATGGGCGCCGCCGCGGCCCGCCTCGCCCACACCGCCGTACTGACCTCCGACAACCCCCGCTCCGAGGACCCGCTCGCGATCCTCGCCGCGATGCTCTCCGGCGCCGCCGAGGTCCCCGTCCACGAACGCGGCGACGTCCTGGTCGACGCCGACCGGGCCTCGGCCATCGCCGCCGCCGTCGCGCGCGCCGAACCGGGCGACACCGTCCTCGTCGCGGGCAAGGGCCACGAGCAGGGCCAGGACATCCACGGGGTCGTACGCCCCTTCGACGACCGCAAGGTCCTGCACGACGCCATCGAGCGGTCGCTGGGGCGCACCGGCGCCGCCGACCGTGCCCCGCACCACGAGAACAACAGTCAGGGATGACCAAGTGATCACCCTTTCCCTCGCCGAGATCGCCGAAATCGTCGGCGGGCAGCCGCACGACATACCGGATCCGGCAGTCACCGTCACCGGCCCCGTCGTCATCGACTCCCGCGAGGTCGGACCCGGCAGCCTGTTCGCCGCGTTCGCCGGCGAGCGCGTGGACGGCCACGACTACGCGCAGCGCGCCGTCGAGGCGGGCGCGGCAGCGGTACTCGCCGCCCGCCCTGTCGGCGTTCCGGCGATCGTCGTGGACGACGTCGTCGGCGCGCTCGGCGCGCTCGCCCGTACCGTCGTCGAACGCCTCGGCACCACCGTCGTCGCGCTCACCGGCTCCGCGGGCAAGACGTCCACCAAGGACCTGATCGCGCAGCTCCTGCAGCGCCACGGCCCGACCGTCTGGACGCCGGGCTCCCTCAACAACGAGATCGGCCTGCCGATCACGGCCCTGAGCGCCACCTCCGAGACCCAGCACCTGGTCCTGGAGATGGGCGCCCGCGGCATCGGGCACATCCACTACCTCGCCGAGCTCACCCCGCCCCGCATCGGCCTGGTCCTCAACGTCGGCTCCGCCCACCTCGGGGAGTTCGGCAGCCGCGAGGCGATCGCCCAGGCCAAGGGCGAGCTGGTCGAGGCGCTCCCCGAGGACGGCTGCGCCGTACTCAACGCCGACGACCCTCTCGTACGCGCGATGGCTTCGCGCACCAAGGCCCGCGTCCTGCTCTTCGGAGAAGCCCCGGAAGCGGACGTACGGGGCGAGAAGGTCCGGATGACCGCCGACGGGCGGCCCGCGTTCGAGCTCCACACACCCACCGGGTGCAGCGACGTGACCTTGCGCCTGTACGGTGAGCACCACGTGTCGAACGCGCTCGCCGCGGCCGCCGTCGCCCATGAGTTGGGCATGTCCGTGACCGAGATCGCCGAGGCGCTCTCGGAGGCGGGCACCCTCTCCCGCTGGCGCATGGAGGTCACCGAGCGCGGGGACGGTGTGACGGTTGTCAACGACGCCTACAACGCGAACCCCGAATCCATGAGAGCCGCACTGCGTGCGCTGGCTGCCATGGGCCAGGCCCGAGCGGCCGACGGGGGGCGCACCTGGGCGGTGCTCGGCCAGATGGCCGAGCTCGGTGACGCGTCGCTCGCCGAGCACGACGCGGTCGGACGGCTCGCCGTCCGGCTCAACGTCAGCAAGCTCGTCGCTGTCGGGGGGAGAGAAGCCTCCTGGCTGCAACTGGGCGCATATAACGAGGGTTCGTGGGGTGAGGAGTCGGTGCACGTGTCCGACGCACAGGCGGCCGTCGACCTGTTGCGCAGTGAACTGCGCCCGGGAGACGTCGTGCTGGTGAAGGCGTCCCGGTCGGTCGGCCTGGAGAAGGTCGCCCAGGCACTGCTGGAGAACTCGACCGAGGGCGAGGTCGCCGGCCGATGAGGCAGATCCTCTTCGCGGGGGCCATCGGGCTCTTCCTGACCCTGGTCGGCACCCCGCTGCTGATCAAGCTGCTGGCCCGCAAGGGGTACGGGCAGTTCATCCGGGACGACGGCCCGCGCACCCACGGCAGCAAGAAGGGCACGCCCACGATGGGCGGCATCGCCTTCATCCTGGCGACGATCATCGCGTACGTCCTGGCGAAGGTGATCACCGGCGAGGACATCCGGTACTCCGGCATCCTCGTGCTGTTCCTGATGGCCGGGATGGGCCTCGTCGGCTTCCTCGACGACTACATCAAGATCGTCAAGCAGCGTTCGCTGGGTCTGCGGGCCAAGGCGAAGATGGCCGGCCAGCTGATCGTCGGTATCGCCTTCGCGGTGCTCTCGCTCCAGTTCGCGGACTCCCGGGGCAACACCCCCGCCTCCACCCGGCTCTCCTTCGTGGAGGACTTCGGCTGGTCGATCGGCCCGGTGCTGTTCTGCGTCTGGGCGCTGTTCATGATCCTCGCCATGTCCAACGGCGTGAACCTGACGGACGGCCTGGACGGACTGGCCACCGGCGCCTCGGTGATGGTCTTCGGCGCCTACACCTTCATCGGCCTCTGGCAGTTCCAGGAGTCCTGCGCCTTCGCGGACAACCTGACCAACCCCAGCGCCTGTTTCGAGGTACGGGACCCACTCGACCTCGCTGTCGTCGCCTCCGCCCTCATGGGCGCCTGCTTCGGCTTCCTGTGGTGGAACACCTCGCCCGCCAAGATCTTCATGGGCGACACCGGCTCGCTCGCCCTCGGCGGCGCCCTCGCGGGCCTCGCGATCCTGTCCCGCACCGAGTTCCTGCTCGCCATCCTCGGCGGCCTCTTCGTGATGATCACCATGTCCGTGGTCATCCAGGTCGGCTCGTTCAAGATGACCGGCAAGCGGGTCTTCCGGATGGCGCCGCTCCAACACCACTTCGAACTCAAGGGGTGGTCCGAAGTCCTGGTCGTGGTCCGCTTCTGGATCATCCAGGGCATGTGCGTCATCGTCGGCCTCGGCCTCTTCTACGCGGGATGGGCAGCCAAGAAGTGAGCACCGTGGACTGGCAGGGCAAGCACGTCACCGTCGCCGGACTCGGCGTCAGCGGCATCCCCGCGGCCCGCGCCCTGCACGAGCGCGGAGCGGTCGTCACCGTCGTCAACGACGGCGACGACGAGCGCGCCCGCGCGCAGGCCGCCGAACTGGAGGCGCTCGGCGTCACCGTGCGCCTCGGCGACGGCGCCACCCTGCCGCCGTCCACGGAACTCGTCGTCACCGCCCCCGGCTGGCAGCCGGACAAGCCGCTCTTCCTGGCTGCCGCCGAGGCGGGCGTCGACATCTGGGGCGACGTCGAACTCGCCTGGCGGCTGCGCGGGACGAACGGCCGCAAGGCCGCGCCCTGGCTCGCCGTCACCGGCACCAACGGCAAGACCACCACCGTACGGATGCTGGCCTCGATCCTCGAAGCGGCCGGCCTGCGCACGGCTGCGGTCGGCAACATCGGCGTCTCGCTGCTGGACGCGGTGCTCGGCGAGCAGGAGTACGACGTCCTCGCCGTCGAACTCTCCAGCTACCAGCTGCACTGGGCACCCTCCCTGCGCGCCCACTCCGCCGCCGTCCTCAACCTGGCGCCGGACCACCTCGACTGGCACGGCTCGATGGAGGCGTACGCGGCCGACAAGGGCCGGATCTACGAGGGCAACACGGTGGCCTGCGTCTACAACGCGGCCGACCCCGCCACCGAGGACCTCGTCCGCGCGGCCGACGTCGAGGAAGGCTGCCGCGCCATCGGCTTCACCCTCGGCACCCCCGGCCCCTCGCAGCTCGGCGTGGTCGACGGCATCCTCGTCGACCGGGCGTTCGTGGCCAACCGCCAGAAGCAGGCCCAGGAGCTCGCCGAGGTCTCCGACGTCAACCCGCCGGCCCCGCACAACATCGCCAACGCGCTCGCCGCCGCAGCCCTCGCCCGCGCCTTCGGCGTGGAACCGGCCGCCGTCCGCGACGGGCTGCGGAACTTCCGCCCCGACGCCCACCGCATCGAACACGTCGCGGACATCGCCGAAGTCGCCTACGTCGACGACTCCAAGGCCACCAACACCCACGCCACCGAGGCCTCGCTCGCCGCCTACGACTCCATCGTCTGGATCGCCGGCGGCCTCGCCAAGGGCGCCACCTTCGACGAGCTGGTCACCGGCGCGGCGAAGCGGCTGCGCGGGGTCGTCCTGATGGGCGCCGACCGCGCGCTGATCCACGAAGCCCTGGCGCGACACGCCCCGGAAGTCCCGGTGGTCGACCTCGACCGCACCGACACTGGGGCCATGTCCGAGGCGGTCGAACAGGCCGCACGGCTCGCGCGGCCGGGCGATACGGTACTGCTGGCCCCGGCCTGCGCCTCGATGGACATGTTCACCAACTACATCAAGCGGGGCGAGGCGTTCGCGGACGCGGTCCGCGCACGCGCCGAGAAGAGCGCCTGACCGACCGGGCTCCGCGCCGGGGCCGCGCCCTGGGGCACGAGCAGTGGAGGGACAGCGACAATGCCGGCCGAGAAGAGCTCCGCCGTACGCAGCCGCCGGCCGGCGCCGCCCCGTGGCGCGGGACGCGGCTCCCCGGCACCCCGGACCCCGCGCGGCAGCGGGGTCCGGCGCCTCTACGAGCAGGCACGCCGGGCCTGGGACCGACCTCTGACCGCCTACTACGTGATCCTCGGCTCCAGCCTCCTGATCACCGTGCTGGGCCTGGTGATGGTCTACTCCGCCTCGATGATCAAGGCGTTGAGCATCGACAAGTCGTCGACGTACTTCTTCGGCAAGCAGTTCGTCGCCGCCGTCATCGGCGGCGCGCTGATGATGGTCGCCTCCCGGATGCCGGTGAAGCTCCACCGCGGTCTGGCCTACCCGATGCTCATGGTCACCGTCTTCCTGATGGTCCTGGTCCAGGTGCCGGGGATAGGGATGTCGGTCAACGGCAACCAGAACTGGCTCTATCTCGGCGGCCCGTTCCAGGTCCAGCCCAGCGAGTTCGGCAAGCTCGCGCTCATCCTGTGGGGCGCCGACCTGCTCGCCCGCAAGCAGGACAAGCGGTTGCTGACGCAGTGGAAGCACATGCTCGTCCCGCTCGTCCCGGTCGCCTTCATGCTCCTCGGGCTGATCATGCTCGGCGGCGACATGGGCACCGCGATCATCCTCACGGCCATCCTCTTCGGCCTGCTCTGGCTGGCCGGAGCCCCCACCCGGCTCTTCGCCGGAGTCCTCGGATTCGCCGCCGCCATGGCGTTCCTGCTGATCTGGACCAGCCCCAACCGGATGTCCCGGCTCTCCTGCATGGGCATCATCGGCGAACCCGACCCGGACGACGGCTGCTGGCAGGCCGCCCACGGAATCTACGCTCTGGCCTCCGGCGGATGGTTCGGTTCCGGGCTCGGTGCGAGTGTGGAAAAATGGGGCCAACTCCCGGAACCCCACACCGACTTCATCTTCGCGATCACCGGTGAGGAACTGGGTCTGGCGGGGACGCTGTCCGTGCTCGCCCTCTTCGCGGCTCTAGGCTATGCGGGTATCCGCGTGGCCGGACGCACGGAGGACCCCTTCGTCAGGTATGCCGCGGGAGGCGTGACCACCTGGATCATGGCCCAGGCCGTGATCAACATCGGTGCGGTGCTCGGCCTGTTGCCGATCGCCGGTGTCCCGCTCCCGCTGTTCTCCTACGGAGGATCCGCCCTGCTGCCGACGATGTTCGCGGTCGGGCTCATGATCGCCTTCGCGCGGAACGATCCCGCCGCGAAGGCGGCCCTGGCCATGCGGAGGCCCGGGGTGAGATGGAAGACGATGAGACGGCGCGTCACGAAGCGTCCGTCCGGAGAGCGGTGAATTTCGGTGCATGTCGTACTCGCCGGCGGGGGGACCGCCGGACACATCGAGCCCGCGCTTGCCCTCGCAGACGCCCTGCGCAGGCAGGACCCGACCGTGGGAATCACGGCCCTCGGCACGGAACGCGGCCTGGAGACCAGGCTCGTACCCGAGCGGGGGTACGAGCTGGCGCTCATCCCGGCCGTACCGCTGCCGCGTAAGCCCACGCCCGAGCTGATCACCGTCCCGGGCCGGCTGCGCGGCACCATCAAGGCCGCCGAGCAGATCCTGGAGCGCACCAAGGCGGACTGCGTGGTCGGCTTCGGCGGTTACGTCGCGCTGCCCGGCTACCTCGCCGCCAAGCGCGTCGGCGTGCCGATCGTCGTTCACGAGGCGAACGCCCGCCCGGGCCTCGCCAACAAGATCGGCTCGCGGTACGCCCACGGGGTCGCCGTCTCCACGCCGGACAGCAAGCTGCGCGGCGCCCGCTACATCGGCATCCCGCTGCGCCGCACCATCGCCACCCTGGACCGCGCCCGGGTCCGCCCGGAGGCCCGCGCCTCCTTCGGCCTCGACCCCAACCTGCCCACGCTGCTGGTCTCCGGCGGCTCGCAGGGCGCCCGCCACCTCAACGAGGTGGTCCAGCGGGTCGCGCCACTGCTCCAGCGCTCGGGGATCCAGATCCTCCATGTGGTCGGCCCGAAGAACGAATTGCCGCGAATCGACAACATGCCCGGGATGCCGCCGTACATCCCGGTACCGTACGTGGACCGGATGGACCTCGCGTACGCCGCGGCCGACATGATGCTCTGCCGCGCGGGCGCGATGACCGTCGCCGAACTCTCCGCCGTCGGGCTTCCCGCCGCCTACGTCCCGCTGCCCATCGGCAACGGCGAACAGCGGCTCAACGCCCAGCCGGTGGTCAACGCCGGCGGCGGCCTGCTGGTGGACGACGCGGCGCTGACGCCCGAGTGGGTGCAGGGCAACGTGCTGCCGGTGCTGTCGGACCCCCACCGGCTGTACGAGATGTCCCGTGCCGCGGCCGAGTTCGGCCGGCGCGACGCCGACGACCTGCTCGTCGGCATGGTGTACGAAGCGATTGCCTCCCGCCGCCAGGCGTGAGGCGGTGCGGACCCGGGGCGGGCGCCCCGGGTCCGGCGAAGGAGCGAGCGTGGCCGGACCGACGACCGCCCAGCGCGGCGCAACGGGGCGGGCGGACACCACCGCCCGCCCGCCGCACATCGGCCCCGAGGGGCGCCGGCTCAGCCGCCGTACGCTCCTGATCCTCATCGGCGTCGCGGCGGCCCTGCTCACCGCGTTCGTCATCTGGGCGCTGTACGGCTCCTCCTGGCTGCGCGTCGAACGCGTCTCCACCACCGGTGCCGAGGCGCTGACCCGCGAAGAGGTGGAAGCGGTCGCCGCCGTGCCGCTCGGGGCTCCGCTGATCTCCGTGGACACCGGCGCGATGGAAGGCCGGTTGCTCCAGAAGTTGCCACGTATCGACTCCGTGGATGTCGTGCGGTCCTGGCCGGACCGCATCAGCCTTAAGGTGACGGAACGCAAGCCGGTCCTGCTGGTGGAAAAGGGTGCGAAGTTCGTCGAAGTCGACGGAACGGGCTTCCATTTCGCCACGGTGGACCGGGCGCCCAAGGGCGTACCGCTGCTGGAGCTGAAGCCGGAACGGTCGGCGAGTCTGCGCAGATTCGGCAGTGACGGTCTGTCGGCGGAAGCCGTCCTGGTCGCGGGCGAGCTGCCGAAGCGTCTCGCGAAGGAGGTCAGGGCGGTGCGGATCACCTCGTACGACGGGATCTCCTTGCGGCTCACCCGTGGCCGGACGGTGATCTGGGGCAGTAGTGAGGACGGGCCGGAGAAGGCGGATGTTCTCACCGCGCTCATGAAGGCGGAGCCCAAAGCGGGACAGTTCGACGTGAGTGCCCCCAGCGCCCCTGCGGTATCGGGGAGTTGACGTGCATTTGTGCTGGCCAGCCCCCTGGTTGGTCAGCGCTACGGGTGATCACATAGGGTGAAAAGAAAAACGGGAGGTTCGGCGTGTTCGTTGAACGTGCGCCACTTGTCGACTTAGTGTCCTGTTCGGAAGAGTCCAGGAAGCAGACACACTGGTAACCCTAAACTTGAACGTTAGGGTTTGGGTCGGCGTTCGGACCGTCCCCATCGACATCAGTCGTCGCCGCGGATCACCCGCCGAGCGACGACACGTAACTCGAGGCGAGAGGCCTTCGACGTGGCAGCACCGCAGAACTACCTCGCAGTCATCAAGGTCATCGGTGTCGGCGGCGGTGGTGTCAATGCCATCAACCGAATGATCGAGGTCGGTCTCAAGGGCGTCGAGTTCATCGCGATCAACACGGACGCACAGGCCCTGTTGATGAGCGACGCCGACGTCAAGCTCGACGTCGGCCGCGAACTCACCCGGGGCCTCGGCGCCGGGGCGAACCCGGCCGTCGGTCGTAAGGCGGCAGAGGACCACCGTGAGGAGATCGAGGAGGTCCTCAAGGGGGCCGACATGGTCTTCGTCACCGCCGGAGAAGGCGGCGGCACCGGCACCGGCGGCGCACCCGTCGTCGCCAACATCGCGCGCTCGCTCGGCGCCCTGACGATCGGTGTGGTCACCCGCCCGTTCACCTTCGAGGGCCGGCGACGCGCGAACCAGGCGGAGGACGGCATCGCCGAGCTCCGCGAAGAGGTCGACACCCTCATCGTCATCCCCAACGACCGCCTGCTGTCCATCTCGGACCGCCAGGTCAGCGTGCTCGACGCCTTCAAGTCGGCCGACCAGGTCCTGCTCTCGGGTGTCCAGGGCATCACCGACCTGATCACCACGCCGGGCCTGATCAACCTCGACTTCGCCGACGTCAAGTCGGTCATGTCCGAGGCCGGATCGGCGCTCATGGGCATCGGCTCGGCGCGCGGCGACGACCGCGCGGTCGCCGCCGCGGAGATGGCGATCTCCTCGCCGCTCCTGGAGGCGTCCATCGACGGCGCCCGTGGTGTCCTGCTCTCCATCTCCGGCGGCAGCGACCTCGGTCTCTTCGAGATCAACGAGGCCGCCCAGCTGGTGAGCGAGGCGGCGCACCCCGAGGCCAACATCATCTTCGGCGCCGTCATCGACGACGCCCTGGGCGACGAGGTCCGGGTCACCGTGATCGCGGCGGGCTTCGACGGCGGGCAGCCGCCGGCCCGGCGCGAGAGCACCCTCGGCGCCAACACGAACAAGAGGGAGGAGCCGGCCGCCCCGGCCAGGTCCTCCGCCGAGCCCGCGCGTCCGTCGGGCGGACTCGGGTCCGTACCTCCGCGCGAGGAGAGCCCGGCCCCGGCCGAGCCCGCCCCCGCGTCGGCTTCGAGCGAGAGCCCGCTGTCGCCGGTCTCCCCGCCGCACGTTCCGCCGGCCCGTCCCTACCAGGACACCCAGGCCGAAGAGCTGGACGTACCGGACTTCTTGAAGTGATAGGTCAGGACCGGGCGGAACCCGTCACGGGCAGCGCTCATTTCGCCTTCACCGACCGGTGGGGCGGAGTGAGCGCCGCTCCGTACGGTGAGCTCAACCTCGGCGGCGCGGTCGGTGACGACCCCGCCGCCGTCGGCGCGAACCGCGAGCGCGCGGCCCGCCGGCTCGGCCTCGACCCGGCCTCGGTCGTCTGGATGAACCAGGTGCACGGCCGGGACGTGGCGGTGGTCGACGGGCCCTGGGGTGCGGAGGCGGAGATCCCGGCCGTGGACGCGGTGGTGACCACACGGCGCGGCCTGGCGCTCGCGGTCCTCACCGCCGACTGCACCCCGGTCCTCCTCGTCGACCCGGTCGCCGGAGTCGTCGGGGCGGCGCACGCCGGGCGGCCGGGGCTGGTCGCCGGAGTCGTCCCCGCGGTGGTCGAGGCCATGACCGCGCGGGGCGCACACCCGTCCCGGATCACCGCGCACACCGGACCGGCCGTCTGCGGACGGTGCTACGAAGTGCCCGAGGAGATGCGGGCCGAGGTCGCCGAAGCCGTCCCCGGCACCTGGTCCGAGACCAGCTGGGGGACGCCGGCGGTCGACGTCACCGGCGGAGTCCATGCCCAGCTCGCCGCTCTCGGCGTGAGCGACCTGCACCGTTCGCCGGTCTGCACCCGTGAATCGGGCGATCACTTCTCGTACCGCCGCGACCGCACCACCGGGCGGTTCGCCGGATATGTCTGGTTGGACTGATAGGGCATGACGGACCGTAAGGCTCAACTCGCGGCGAATCTGGCACAGGTGGAGGAAAGGATCACCTCCGCCTGTGCGGCGGCCGGGCGCAAGCGCGAGGACGTGACCCTGATCGTGGTCACCAAGACCTACCCCGCGAGCGACGTGCGGATGCTGCGGGAGCTGGGTGTGCGCCATGTCGCGGAGAATCGTGACCAGGACGCGGCACCGAAAGCCGCCGCTTGTGCGGATCTTTCCCTGATGTGGCACTTTGTCGGACAATTGCAGACGAACAAGGTTCGTTCTGTGACGAGTTATGCCGATGTGGTGCAGTCGGTCGACCGGATCAAGCTCGTCACCGCCCTCTCGGCCGCCGCGGTCCGCGCGGAGCGCGAGCTCGGCTGTCTGATCCAGGTCGCCCTGGACGCGGAGAGCGGTGAGCGCGGCGGGGTCGCGCCGGACGGGATCGAGGAGTTGGCGGCCGCGGTCGACGCGGCGGAGGGGCTGCGGCTGGACGGTCTGATGACCGTGGCGCCGCTGGCCGGACCGTTTGCCGGCAGGCAACGGGCCGCGTTCGACCGGCTGATGGAAATCGCCACCCGCCTGCGCGCCGGTCATCCGGCTGCCACCATGGTCTCCGCAGGTATGAGTGCGGACCTGGAGGACGCGGTGGCGGCCGGAGCGACACATGTACGCGTCGGTACGGCGGTACTCGGAGTCCGACCCGGGCTCGGGTAACGTCGCGAAGCAAGTCGGACCACAGCAGAAAATATGGTCATTGCCCGGCACGGCGGGGCGGACCACCGTGGATCGCGGGCACTTGGTGACGAATGCCGATCCACCACAGAGCGGAGGACTCGGAGCATGGCCGGCGCGATGCGCAAGATGGCGGTCTACCTCGGCCTCGTGGAGGACGATGGGTACGACGGTCCGGGGTTCGACCCCGATGACGAATTCGAACCTGAGCCGGAGCCCGAGCGGCGACGGCATCAGCCCCCGCACCAGGTGGAACGCGAGCGGGAGCGCGAAAGGGATGAACCGGTACGAGTGGTGCAGCCACCCGCCCAGCGCGAGCCGGTTCAGCTCCCCGCGGAAAGTGTGCGACCCGCCCGGATCGCACCCGTGGCATCCATCACACCTGAACGCCCGAACATGGAGAAGAACGCACCGGTGATCATGCCCAAGGTCGTGTCCGAGCGGGAGCCGTACCGCATCACCACGCTGCATCCCAGGACCTACAACGAGGCCCGTACCATCGGGGAACACTTCCGTGAGGGCACTCCGGTGATCATGAATCTCACGGAGATGGACGATACGGACGCGAAGCGACTTGTCGACTTTGCCGCAGGACTCGTCTTCGGGCTCCATGGCAGCATTGAACGCGTGACGCAGAAGGTGTTCCTGTTGTCGCCTGCTAACGTCGATGTCACGGCGGAGGACAAGGCCCGCATCGCAGAGGGCGGATTCTTCAACCAGAGCTGAGAACACGACACCGGGAACAACCCGGCCGCGAGGCCGGAACCGGCCGAGCGGCCGGAGCTATGAGAGCCAGGGGAGAGGGAACAGCGGGACATGGGCGTCGCACTGGATGTGGTCTATATCGCGCTGATGTGTTTCCTCATCGTGCTGATCTTCCGGCTGGTCATGGACTACGTCTTCCAGTTCGCGCGTTCATGGCAACCCGGTAAGGCGATGGTGGTCGTACTTGAGGCCACCTACACTGTCACCGATCCACCGCTCAAGCTTCTGCGGCGGTTCATTCCGCCGCTGCGTCTCGGGGGCGTGGCACTCGACCTGTCCTTCTTCGTTCTGATGATCATCGTCTACATCCTGATCAGCATTGTGATCAGGTTGTGAGCGATACGGTCTTGCCGACTGCCGACGACTACGTAGAGGTGAAGAAGAGATGCCGTTGACCCCCGAGGACGTGCGGAACAAGCAGTTCACGACCGTCCGCCTCCGAGAAGGCTATGACGAGGACGAGGTCGATGCCTTTCTCGACGAGGTCGAATCGGAGCTGACCCGTCTGCTCCGTGAGAACGAGGACCTGCGCGCCAAGTTGGCCGCCGCGACGCGTGCCGCCGCGCAGAACCAGCAGCAGCAACAGCAGCAGGGTATGCGCAAGCCCCCGGAGCAGCAGGATCGCCCGGGCGCTCCCGTACCCGCCGCCATATCTGGACCGCCGCAGCAGCAGCAGCCCCCGCAGATGGGTCCGCCCCAGCTGCCCGGTGGCGCGCCGCAGCTGCCCGCCGGCCCCAGCGGCCACGGCCCCCAGGGCGGCCACGGCGGCCCGCAGGGTCAGGGCCCGATGCAGGGCGGCCCCATGGGCGGTCCGATGGGCGGCCCCATGGGTCAGCACCCCCAGCAGCAGATGCAGCAAATGCAGCAGATGCAGCAGCCGCAGATGCAGCAGCAGGGTCAGGGCCCCGGTGGCGACAGCGCCGCCCGTGTCCTCTCGCTCGCGCAGCAGACCGCCGACCAGGCGATCGCGGAGGCCCGTTCCGAGGCCAACAAGATCGTCGGCGAGGCGCGCAGCCGTGCCGAGGGTCTGGAGCGCGACGCCCGTGCCAAGGCGGACGCCCTGGAGCGGGACGCGCAGGAGAAGCACCGCGTGGCGATGGGCTCGCTGGAGTCGGCCCGCGCGACGCTGGAGCGCAAGGTCGAGGACCTGCGGGGCTTCGAGCGCGAGTACCGCACGCGACTGAAGTCCTACCTGGAGAGCCAGCTGCGTCAGCTGGAGACCCAGTCGGACGACTCGCTCGCCCCGCCGCGGACGCCGGCGACGGCCTCGCTGCCGCCGTCCCCCTCGCTGGCTCCGGCCGGTGCGGGTGCGATGGGTCACTCCATGGGCAGCTCCAACCACGGCGGCCACGGTGGCCAGCAGATGGGTGGCGGCCAGTCCATGGGCGGTGCGCCGTCCTACGGCGGGCAGCAGCAGATGTCGCCCGCGATGACGCAGCCGATGGCGCCGGTTCGGCCTCAGGCGCCGCAGCCGATGCAGCAGGCGCCGTCGCCGATGCGTGGGTTCCTGATCGACGAGGACGACAACTGATCGGTGCGCGCTCGCTGAGCGCGTAGCCGTCGGCAGTCAGAGGGCCGGGCCCCGGGGTTTTCCCCGGGGCCCGGCCCTCTGCCGCGGGCGGTGGCCGGTGTGACCGGGGCGCCTGCGGCGGGCTGTTCCCCTACCCGCCCCTTCCCGAAACCGGAGCTGCGCCCCGGGCCCCCTCTGTCCTCAAGCGCCGGACGGGCTTGATTTCGGGGCGCTGCCCCGGACCTCGCTCCTCAAGCGCCGGAGGGGCTTGATCTCGGGGCGGAGCCCCTGAGGGGTACGACGAAGGGCCCGGCCGGAACGTATCCGGCCGGGCCCTCAGGCGTACGGACCTACCGCTTGCGCAGGCGGAACACCAGGGCCAGGCCCTCGTCCTCGAACGGGGCACCGTAGGAGTCGTCCGCCTCGCCCTCCGCGTAGTCCACCGCCAGGACCTCCTCGGAGATCAGCGGCGCGTGCTCCGTGAGGGCCTCCGCCGTGGCCGGGGACGTCGTGGTCCAGCGGACGGCGATGCGGTCCGCCACGTCCAGGCCGCTGTTCTTGCGGGCCTCCTGGATCAGGCGGATCGCGTCACGGGCCAGGCCCGCGCGGCGCAGTTCCGGGGTGATCTCCAGGTCCAGGGCCACCGTCGCGCCGGCGTCCGAGGCGACCGACCAGCCCTCGCGCGGGGTCTCCGTGATGATCACCTCGTCGGGGGAGAGCGTGATGCTCTCGCCCTCCACCTCGACCGACGCCGTGCCCTCGCGCAGGGCCGACGAGAGCGCCGCCGCGTCCGCCTCGGCCACCGCCTTGGCCACCGCCTGCACGCCCTTGCCGAACCGCTTGCCGAGCGCCCGGAAGTTCGCCTTCGCCGTCGTGTCGACCAGCGAGCCGCCGACCTCCGAGAGGGAGGCGAGTGATGTGACGTTCAGCTCCTCCGTGATCTGCGCGCGCAGCTCGGCGGGGAGAGCGTCGAAGCCCGCCGCCGCCACCAGCGCCCGCGACAGCGGCTGGCGGGTCTTCACGCCCGACTCCGCGCGCGTCGCGCGGCCCAGCTCCACCAGGCGGCGCACCAGCGCCATCTGGGTCGACAGGGTCGGGTCGATCGCCGTCGTGTCCGGCGTCGGCCAGGAGGACAGGTGTACCGACTCCGGGGCCTCCGGCGTGACCGGCGCGATCAGGTCCTGCCAGACCCGCTCCGTGATGAACGGGACCAGCGGCGCCATCAGCCGCGTCACCGTCTCCACGACCTCGTGCAGCGTGCGCAGCGCCGCCTTGTCGCCCTGCCAGAAGCGGCGGCGCGAGCGGCGGACGTACCAGTTGGAGAGGTCGTCCACGAACGCCGAGAGCAGCTTGCCGGCGCGCTGGGTGTCGTAACTCTCCATCGCGACCGTCATCTGGTCGACCAGCGCGCCCAGTTCGCTCAGCAGCCAGCGGTCCAGGACCGTGCGGTCCGCCGGGGCCGGGTCGGCCGCCGACGGGGCCCAGGACGAGGTGCGCGCGTACAGGGCCTGGAACGCGACCGTGTTCCAGTACGTCAGGAGCGTCTTGCGGACGACCTCCTGGATCGTGCCGTGGCCCACCCGCCGCGCCGCCCACGGGGAGCCGCCCGCCGCCATGAACCACCGCACCGCGTCCGCCCCGTGCTGGTCCATCAGCGGGATCGGCTGGAGGATGTTGCCCAGGTGCTTGGACATCTTGCGGCCGTCCTCGGCGAGGATGTGGCCCAGGCAGACCACGTTCTCGTACGAGGATTTGTCGAAGACCAGCGTTCCTACCGCCATCAGCGTGTAGAACCAGCCGCGGGTCTGGTCGATGGCCTCCGAGATGAACTGCGCCGGGTAGCGGCTCTCGAAGACTTCCTTGTTCTTGTACGGGTAGCCCCACTGCGCGAACGGCATCGAACCCGAGTCGTACCAGGCGTCGATGACCTCCGGGACGCGGTACGCCTCCAGCTGGCAGTTCTCGTGCGTGCAGGTGAAGGTGATCTCGTCGATGAACGGGCGGTGGGGGTCGAGTGACGACTGGTCCCGGCCTGTCAGTTCCGTGAGTTCCGCTCGCGAGCCCACGCACGTCAGGTGGTTGTCCTCGCAGCGCCAGATCGGCAGCGGCGTGCCCCAGTAGCGGTTACGGGACAGCGCCCAGTCCACGTTGTTGTTCAGCCAGTCGCCGAAGCGGCCGTTCTTGACCGAGTCCGGGTACCAGTTGGTCTTCTCGTTCTCCTGGAGGAGACGGTCCTTGATCGCGGTCGTACGGATGTACCAGGACGGCTGCGCGTAGTAGAGCAGCGCCGTGTGGCAGCGCCAGCAGTGCGGGTAGCTGTGCTCGTACGGGACGTGGCGGAAGAGCTTGCCCCGCGCGTCCAGGTCCGCGGTGAGCGCCTCGTCGGCCTTCTTGAAGAAGACGCCGCCGACCAGGGGGAGGTCTTCCTCGAACGTGCCGTCCGGGCGGACCGGGTTGACCACCGGGAGACCGTACGCACGGCAGACCAGGAGGTCGTCCGCGCCGAACGCGGGGGACTGGTGGACCAGACCCGTACCGTCCTCGGTCGTGACGTACTCGGCGTTGACCACGTAGTGCGCCTCGGCCGGGAAGTCGACGAGGTCGAACGGGCGCTCGTACGTCCAGCGCTCCATCTCCGCGCCGGTGAACGACCGGCCGGTCGCCTCCCAGCCCTCGCCGAGCGCCTTCTCCAGGAGCGGTTCGGCGACGACGAGCTTCTCCTCGCCGTTCGTCGCGACGACGTAGCGGACCTCGGGGTGCGCGGCGACGGCCGTGTTGGAGACCAGCGTCCACGGGGTCGTCGTCCAGACCAGGAGCGCCGCCTCGCCGGCCAGCGGGCCGGAGGTCAGCGGGAAGCGGACGAAGACGGACGGGTCGACGACCGTCTCGTACCCCTGCGCCAGCTCGTGGTCGGAGAGGCCGGTGCCGCAGCGCGGGCACCAGGGGGCGACGCGGTGGTCCTGGACCAGCAGGTCCTTGTTGAAGATCTCCTTCAGCGACCACCAGACGGAGTCCACGTACTCCGGGTCCATCGTGCGGTACGCGTCGTCCAGGTCGACCCAGTACCCCATACGGGTCGTGAGCTCGGCGAAGGCGTCGGTGTGGCGGGTCACCGACTCGCGGCACCTGGCGTTGAACTCGGCGATGCCGAACGCCTCGATGTCCTTCTTGCCGTTGAAGCCCAGTTCCTTCTCCACGGCGAGCTCGACCGGCAGGCCGTGGCAGTCCCAGCCGGCCTTGCGGCCCACGTGGTAGCCCTGCATGGTGCGGAAGCGCGGGAAGACGTCCTTGAAGACGCGGGCCTCGATGTGGTGGGCGCCGGGCATGCCGTTGGCGGTGGGCGGGCCCTCGTAGAAGACCCACTCCGGGCGGCCCTCGGACTGGTCCAGGCTCTTGGCGAAGACCTTGTTCTCGAGCCAGAAGTCGAGCACGGCGTGCTCCAGCGCGGGCAGGTCGACCTGGGCGGGTACCTGGCGGTACTGCGGCGATGTCATGTGCGGCTTCCTCCGGCGGACGTCTTCCACTTCCGTCGGAGGGACGAGAGCGTCCGGCGCTCCCGCGGTACCACCCTCCTTGGCCCCGGGCGTGCGCCCGTGGCCCCCTCATTGGGGTCGCGATGCCGGGTCTACTGGCCTGGCCGTCCGTGGGCGGTGCCCATGGACCGAGGCTTTCTTCCGGCGGCTCCGGGGTGATCTTCACGACGCGCTCGCCCCCGGGCTCCCACCGTCCCCGGGTCGCTGCTGGCTGCGTACGACGCTACTCGTCCCATCCACGCCTCTCGCTGGGCCCAGTGTACGGGCCCGTACGGCTGACGGCCGACCGGTTTAACCCGGCGCCCGGGCGTGACCCGAATGGCCAGTCGGAGGCGTACGGAGTTGGGCGCGGCGGTGCGGGGGCGGTCAGGGGCGGATTACTGGGCGGGGAGCTGGGAACAACCGATGCAGACGCGCCACGACCGGGCAGGGGGAGGGGCGAAAGGGCGGCGTGCCCCGTTGCCGCGGGGCTGGGGTCGATTTATCGTCCCAGCACGATTCGCGAGCAAGATCACAATATGTGAAGGGGCCGCGGCCATGGTGGCGAAGAAGACGGCGGAAGAGACCGCGGCCGGGCAGGAGGCCGACGGGAAGCCACCGGCCGGCGAGACGTCCCAGGACGACACGGCTGCCGGGAAGACGGCCGCCAAGAAGGACGTCGCGAAGAAAACGCCCGCCAAGAAGGGTGCGGCGAAGAAGACCGCCGCCAAGAAGAGCACGACGAAGAGCGCGACCAAGAGCAGCGCGAAGAAGAGCGCGGCCAAGAAGGCTTCGAAGACGGCCGCGGAGACGGCCACGGGGGCGGCTGCGGCCGCCGAGGAGACGGGAGCCCACACGGTGGTAGCCAAGAAGAGCGCGAGTCACCCCGCAGCCGGTACGGACGAGGCGGCCGTGCCGCCGGCCCGGGCCGGCGCCGCGACCGCTCCCGGCGAACTGGCGGTACGGCCCGGGGAGGACCCCTGGACGCCCGAGGAGGTCACCGAGGCGCGCACCCTGCTGACCAGCGAGATCATGCGGCTGCGCAGCGAGCTGGAGGCCTCGGGCGCCGCGCTCGCCGGGCTGATGCGGGACTCCGGGGACGGCGCAGGCGACGACGAGGCCGACACGGGCACCAAGAACATCACGCGGGAACACGAGCTGTCGCTCGCCGCCAACGCGCAGGAGATGCTGGAACAGACCGAGCGGGCCCTCGCCCGGCTCGAAGCGGGCACCTACGGGCTCTGCGAGATCTGCGGCAAACCGATCGGCAAGGCACGGATGCAGGCATTTCCCCGCGCCACCCTCTGCGTCGAGGACAAACAGAAGCAGGAGCGGCGCGGCTGACCCGTACAGGTGTGTCGTACCCTCGTCCTCAGTCAGGCACCTAGGTTGAGGGACTCACGTGGCAGAGGCGGAGCGCATCATCGGTACGCCGGACAATCCCGAGGCCGAGCACACGGAAGAAGGCGGCTTCACGGCCGCCGACGCCGCCGTGAACGCGGGTGTGGGCAAGCGCAAGATCCTGGCGCTCGTCGGCGTCGCGATCGTCGCCTATCTGCTGGACCTGGTCACCAAGCTGATCGTGGTCGCCAAGCTGGAGCACCAGCCGCCGATCGACATCATCGGTGACTGGCTGCAGTTCCGGGCGCTGCGCAACCCGGGGGCCGCGTTCGGGTTCGGCGAGGCGTTCACGGTGATCTTCACCATCATCGCGGCCGGCGTGATCGTGGTCGTGATCCGGCTGGCCCGCAAGCTCTACAGCCTGCCGTGGGCCATCGCCCTGGGGCTGCTCCTGGGCGGTGCGCTCGGCAACCTCACCGACCGGCTCTTCCGGGCGCCCGGCGTGTTCGAAGGGGCGGTGGTCGACTTCATCGCCCCCAAGCACTTCGCCGTCTTCAACCTCGCCGACTCCGCGATCGTCTGCGGCGGCATCCTCATCGTGATCCTCTCCTTCAAGGGCCTGGACCCCGACGGGACCGTCCACAAGGACTGACCGGGCTGCGCGGTGAGCGTTGCGCGCAAGGCATACTCGACTGGTGAGTACGCACCCCGAGATCCGCACCCTGCCCGTACCGGACGGCCTGGAAGGCGAGCGTGTCGACGCCGCCATCTCCCGGATGTTCGGTTTCTCCCGCACCAAGGCCGCCGAGCTGGCCGCCGCCGGGAAGGTCCAGGTGGACGGTTCGGTGGCCGGCAAGTCCGAGCGCGTGCACGGCGGTGCCTGGCTGGAGGTCGAGATGCCGGGCGCGCCCGCCCCGGTCCAGATCGTCGCCGAGCCCGTCGAGGGCATGGAGATCGTCCACGACGACGACGACATCGTGGTCATCATGAAGCCGGTCGGCGTCGCGGCCCACCCCAGCCCCGGCTGGACCGGCACCACCGTCATCGGGGGCCTCGCCGCCGCCGGGTACCGGATCTCGACCTCCGGCGCCGCCGAGCGCCAGGGCATCGTGCACCGCCTCGACGTCGGCACCTCCGGGCTCATGGTCGTCGCCAAGTCCGAGCGCGCCTACACGCTGCTCAAGGCCCAGTTCCGCGACCGGGTCGTCGACAAGAAGTACCACGCGCTCGTCCAGGGCCACCCGGACCCGATGAGCGGCACCATCGACGCCCCCATCGGGCGCCACCCCAACCACGACTACAAGTGGGCCGTCACCGCCGAGGGCAAGCCGTCGGTGACCCACTACGACCTGATCGAGGCGTACCGCGCCGCCAGCCTCCTGGACATCAAGCTGGAGACCGGCCGCACCCACCAGATCCGGGTCCACATGTCCGCCCACCGCCACCCGTGCGTCGGCGACCTGACGTACGGCGCCGATCCGACGCTGGCCAAGCGGCTCGGGCTGACCCGGCAGTGGCTGCACGCGGTGCGCCTGGGCTTCGAGCACCCGAGCGACGGCTCCTGGGTGGAGTTCTCCAGCACCTATCCGGCCGACCTCCAGCACGCCCTCGACACCATCTCGGCGGAGAGCCAGTGACCTCGTACACCACCCGCAGGGCCATCGAGGAGAGCGACCTCGCCGCCTGCTTCCAGGTGCGCAAGGAGGTCTTCGTCGGCGAGCAGAACGTGCCCGAGGAGATCGAGTACGACGCCTACGACCCGACAGCCGTGCACGTCCTGGCCGTGGCGGCCGACGGCACCGCCCTCGGTACGGGGCGGCTGCTGCACGGCGCCGACGCGTCCGGGAAGACCGGTGGCGACCTCACCGTCGGCTCGCTCGGCCGGCTCGCGGTGACGCGTCAGGCGCGCGGCCTCGGCGTCGGCGCCGCACTCGTGCGGGCCATCGAGGACGAGGCGGCCCGGCTCGGCCTCGCCGCCGTCGACCTGCACGCCCAGACCCACGCCCTCGGCTTCTACGAACGGCTCGGATACGTCGCGTACGGCCCCGAGTTCCCGGACGCGGGAATTCCGCACCGGGCGATGCGCCGCGAGATCGGCGCCGCCTGACCCCGCCCACCGGAGGGTTCCGGCCCGTCCACCAGGAGGTCCGGTCCCGGTCCACGGGGGGTCTCGGCCTCCTCGCGGGTCCCGCATGGCAGGGTGGAGGACCGCCCGGCCGGTGATCCGGCCGGGCTTCCTGACGGCCGTTCACCTCGGGGGGTGTCCTGGAGGACACGGTGAGCGGCCCGGAACCGTACGCTCCGGAAGGCGCCTCCCGTGGATCAAATGGCCCTGCTGCTCCTGCTGCTGCTCGGAGCCGTGGTCACGGTGCCGCTCGGCGCCCGGCTGGGGCTGCCGGCACCGGTGCTGATGACGCTGGCCGGGGTCGCCATGGCGTTCGCGCCCTTCGTGCCGAACGTCGACATCCCGCCCGAGATCATCCTCCCGGCCCTGCTGCCGCCGCTGCTCTACGCCTCCGTGCAGCGGACCTCCTGGCGCCAGTTCGCCGCCAACAAACGCCCGATCTTCCTGCTGGCCGTCGCCCTGGTCTTCGTCACCACGGCCGCCGTCGCCGCCGTCGCCAACTCCATCGTCCCCGGGCTGCCGATCGCCGCAGCCGTGGCGCTCGGCGCGCTGGTCGCCCCGCCCGACCCGGTCGCCGCGACCGCCGTGGCGGGCTCGGTCGGACTGCCGCGCCGGCTCGTCTCCATCCTGGAGGGCGAGGGGCTCTTCAACGACGTCACCGCGATCGTGCTCTACCACGTGGCCATCGCCGCGGCGGTGAGCGGCACCTTCTCGGTGCCCGAGGCCTTCGGCCTGCTGCTCCTCTCCGCCGTGGTCGCGGTCGCCGTCGGCCTCGCGCTCGGCTGGCTCACCATCAAGCTGATGGGACTGCTCGGCGACGCCACCCTCCAGGTCGGCCTGAGCCTGCTGGTGCCGTTCGCCGCCTACGTCCTGGCGGAGGAGCTGAAGGGCTCCGGCGTGCTCGCCGTCCTGACCATCGCGCTCTACCTCGCCGAGCACACCGCCGACGCCGACGACGTGCTGGGCCGGCTCACCGGACGCACCTTCTGGGAGATCGTCGACACCCTGGTCACCGGCGTGGCCTTCGGGCTGATCGGCCTGGAGCTGCACAGCGTGTTCGGCACCTCCGGCGGGCGCGAGTTCCAGATGCTCGGCTGGGGGCTGGCGATCGTCGGGGTCGTCGTCGGCGTCCGGCTGGCCTGGCTGCTGCCCGCCACCTGGCTCGCCAAGAAGCTCCACACCCGGCGGGACGTCAGCGAGGAGATCCCGACCAGCTGGCGGGAGACCGTCGTCATGTGGTGGGCCGGGATGCGCGGGGTGGCGTCCGTCGCGCTGGCGCTGGCGATCCCGCTGGAGACGGACGACGGGCAGCCCTTCCCCGGCCGCGACGAGATCATCTTCATCGCCTTCTGCGTGATCATGGTCACCCTGGTCTTCCAGGGCCTGACCCTGCCCTGGCTGGTCCGCAAGCTGCGCGTGCGCGCCGACGCGGACGCCGAGGAGGCCCTGGAGCGGGAGCTCGCTGTGCGCGCCGCCAAGGCCGCCAAGTACCGGCTCAAGGAGATCCAGGAGGTCGAGGAGTTCCCGGACGAGGTCGTGGAGCGGCTCCAGAAGGCCGCGTACGACATCGGCGCCCGGATCAACCCGGAGATCGTCGACGAGGAGCGGCGCGAGGCGTACGCGAAGCGGGCCGAGCGGTTCCAGGCGGTCAGCCGGGTCCAGCGGGAGATGATGTCGGCCGCCCGCCACGAGGTGCTCTCGGCGCGCAACGAGGCCGGCTCCGACCCCGAGGTCGTGGACCGGGTGCTGCGCTACCTGGACTTCCGCTCCCTGCGCTGAACCCGGCGGTCCTCAGCCGCGGCCCGTCCGGGGCGCCTTGGAGTCCTCCAGGTCGCGGGAGGGGCCGGAGCCGTTGCGGCCGGGCCGGGGCCGTGCCCCCGTCAGCTCCGCCCACTGCTCGCCCGGCGGCAGCGCGGCGGGGGAGCTGGCGATGCGCGGCAGCGCGTACGGGTGGTGGTCGCGCAGCCAGCCGATCAGCTGCTCGCGCACCGCGCACCGCACCGTCCAGATGTCGTCCGCGTCCTTCGCAGTGACCACCGCCCGCACCTGGATCGTGGACGGGGTCGTGTCGGTGACGGCGAGGGACCAGTCCCGGCCGTCCCACGCGGCGATGTCGCCGAGGATGTCCCGCAGCCTCTTGCGCATGGCGGCCACCGGCGCCGAGTGGTCCAGGTGGAAGAAGACCGTGCCGGTCATCTGGACCCCGCCGCGCGACCAGTTCTCGAACGGCTTGCTCGTGAAGTACGAGACCGGCATCGTGATCCGCCGCTCGTCCCACGTCCGTACCGCCAGGAACGTCAGCGTGATCTCCTCGACCGTGCCCCACTCGCCGTCCACCACCACGGTGTCGCCGATCCGGACCATGTCCCCGAACGCGATCTGGAGCCCCGCGAACAGGTTGCCGAGCGTCGACTGGGCGGCCACACCCGCGACGATGCCGAGCACACCGGCCGAGGCCAGCATCGAGGTGCCGACCCCGCGCATCGCCGGGAACGTCAGCAGCATCGCCGCGATGGCGACGACCATCACGACCGCGATGACGACGCGCTGGATCAGCGTCACCTGCGTACGGACCCGGCGGACCCGGGCAGGATCGCGGGTGGCTGTCGCGTACCGGGCGTAGCTGGCCTCGACGACCGTCGCGGCGGCCCGGACCACCAGCCAGGCCGTGGCACCGATCAGCACCAGGGAGAGGACCTGGCCGACCCCGACCCGGTGCTCCCACACCCAGGGGATCCGCGTCTGACGGTAGGAGCCGCGCAACAGCGCCGCGATGATCACCACCTGCAACGGTGGCCGGCAGCGCCGCAGCAGACCCCACAGCGGGGTCTCGTGGTGGCGGCTGTCGGCCCTGCGCAGCAGCCGGTCGACCAGCCAGCCGATCAGCAGGGTGATCACCACGGATCCGCCGAAGACGATCAGCGGGCGCAGCACGTTCTCCATCGTCCGGTCCTCCAAGCCTTGAGGCGCAACTGGCACCATGGGCCTCATGGACATCATGCTTTTCCACTCGACCTACGGGCTCACGCCCGCAGTGCACGCCGCGGCCGCACGTCTGAGGGACGCCGGCCACGAGGTGCGCGTGCCCGATCTCTTCGAGGGCCACACCTTCGACACGGTGGAGGAGGGCATGGCCTTCAAGGAGGAGGTCGGCAAGGAGGAGCTGCTGAAGCGCGCGGTGCTGGCCGCTGCGCCCTACTCCGACCAAGGGCTCGTCTACGCCGGCTTCTCGCTCGGCGCGGCGACCGCGCAGACCCTGGCGCTCGGCGACGCGAAGGCGCGCGGGCTGCTGCTCCTCCACGGCACCTCGGACATCGCGGAGAACGCCACGGTGGAGGAGCTTCCGGTCCAGCTGCACGTCGCTGACCCGGACCCCTTCGAGTCCCACGACTGGCTGAACAGCTGGTACCTCCAGATGCAGCGCACCGGCGCCGACGTGGAGATCTACCGCTACCCCGGGGCCGGCCACCTGTTCACCGACCCCGACCTCCACGACTACGACCAGGCGGCCGCCGAGCAGACCTGGAAGGTCGCGCTCGGCTTCCTGGCCACGCTGTAGAGGCCTGACGGGCCTGACGGCGGGCGGGCGAACAGGGCATGTCCGCCCGCCCGGAGGCGTTACGCCTTCAGCGCCTTGTCCACCGCCGCGGTGAAGTCGGCCGCCGTCATCGGGGCGTTGTCGCTGCCCTCCTTCGTGACCTTCTTGCCGTCCATCTTCAGCGTCGGTGTGCCCTCCACGCCGCTCTTGCCGAACGCCTCGGACATCTTCATCGCCCAGGCGTCGTACGTACCGTCCTCGACGTCCTTCTGGAAGGCCTTGTTCCCCTTGAGTCCGTCCACCGAGTCGGCGACCTCGATGAGGTAGCTGTCCTCGGCGAACTTGTCCTCGCTCTCCTGCGGGTGGAACTTCGCGGAGTACAGCGCGGCCTTGTAGTCCATGAACGCCTCGGGGCTCACGTTCAGCGCGGCGCCGAGCGCGCTCAGGGCGTTCTTGGAGCCCTCGCCGTTGTCGGTGTTGTCGATGAAGGTCGCACCGACGTACTTGACCTTGTACTTGCCGGCCTCGACGTCCTTCGCGACGGTCTCGCCGACGCCCTGCTCGAACGTGGCGCAGACCGGGCAGCGGGAGTCCTCGTACAGCTCCAGCGTCTTCTTCGCGTCGGACTTGCCGATCACCACGGTGGTGCCGTCGGTGCCGGAGGTGTTCTTCGGCGCGCTGACGTTCTTCGCGTCGGCCGCGGTCTCCCAGGCGGACGGCTTGTTCAGCTGCATCACGCCGTAGCTGATACCGCCGACGACGGCGAGGGCCGCGACGACCGAGACGCCGACGACGAGCTGCTTGCGGGTCCGGTCCTTCTTGGCCTGCGCCTCGCGCTCGGCGCGCAGCCGCTCACGGGCCGCTGCCTTGTTCTGCTGGGTGTTGCGCTTGCTCATGGTGGTGTTCTCCGTGGATGCGTGGGGAGTGGAAGGGGTGCTGCTCGGCGCCTGCCGCGCTGCCCTCAGGCAGCGGTGGCGTACGCGGTGAGCGGCGGCCCCCTCCGTCCCACGGAGTGCACGGGGAAGCGGGCCGGGGAGAGCGGGTGCACGCGCTCGGCGGCGCGCGGCAGACGGGGAGCGGACCGGACCGTTCCGCGCACCACGGCGACCGCGGTGAGCAGTGGCCGGAACGCCACCAGCGCCGCCGTGCGCACCAGCCCCGCCAGCGCCGCCTCGCCGCGCCGCAGCCAGGCGGCGGCGAGCAGCCCGACGGCCACATGCGCGGCGAGCAGCAGCCACGGCACGGCCGGACCGGGCTGCGCCAGCAGGGCCGCCGCGCGGTCGCCCGCACCCGTCATCCCGGCGAGCGGCGTGCCCACCGCGCCGACGCCCGCGATCCGGGTACCGGTCGCGCCGACCTCGCCGCCTCCGCAGAGCACGTCGAAGCCCACCGCGCGCAGCGGGCCCGCGATGGGCCCGCCGGCCGCTCCGTAACAGAGGTGCTGGCCGGTGGTGAAGAGCGTGTCGGCCGCCAGCTCCAGCGGGACCAGCAGCCCCGCGATGGCGCCGAAGCCGCGCTCCCGGCCGGCCAGCGCGTACGCCACGGTGAAGACGACGGCCGCGAGCAGCGCCACCGCCGTCAGCGGCAGCGGGACCCCGGAGAGCAGCACATGGGACGCGGTGGACAGGGTGACGACGAGCGCGGCGAACAGCGCCGCGCGCACCACCCTGAGCTGCGTACCTGAAATGTCCATCGCCGGAAAGTGTGTCATGTGCGGAGGTAAGCGGACCTTAAAAGAAGCTGAGAGTCACAGCACGGCCGGGTGCGGGCGGCCTACAACCCCGGGATCCTGCCGTTGCGGAACAGGTCCACGAAGATCTGGTGGTCCGCGCGGGCCCGGGCCCCGTAGCTGTGGGCGAAGTCGACCAGCAGCTCGCCGAACCCCTCCTCGTCGGCCGCGATGGCCGCGTCGATCGCCCGCTCCGTGGAGAACGGCACCAGCGAGTGGCCGCTCTCGTCGTCCGCCGCCGCGTGCATGGTGGCCGTGGCCCGGCCGAGGTCCGCGACGACCGCCGCGATCTCGTCCACCTCGTCGATCTCGGACCAGTCCAGGTCGACCGCGTACGGCGAGACCTCGGCGACCAGCTGTCCGGAGCCGTCCAGCTCGGTCCAGCCCAGCCACGGGTCCGCGTGCGCCTGCAGAGCGCGCTGCGAGATCACCGTACGGTGCCCCTCGTGCTGGAAGTAGTCCCGCACGGCGGCGTCCGTGATGTGCTGGGAGACCGCCGGGGTCTGCGCCTGCTTGAGGTAGATCACCACATCGTTCTCCAGGGCGTCGCTGTTGCCCTCCAGGAGGATGTTGTACGACGGCAGCCCGGCCGATCCGATGCCGATGCCCCGGCGGCCCACCACGTCCTTGACCCGGTAGGAGTCGGGACGGGTCAGGCTCGACTCCGGCAGCGTCTCCAGATAGCCGTCGAACGCGGCCAGCACCTTGTACCGCGTGGCGGCGTCCAGGTCGATCGCGCCGCCGCCGTCGGCGAAGCGGCGCTCGAAGTCGCGGATCACCGTCATCGAGTCCAGCAGCGAGAACCTGGTCAGCGAGCGGGCGGCGCGCAGCGCGTCCAGCAGCGGGCCCTGGGCGGTGTCCAGCGTGAAGGGCGGCACCTCGTCGTTCTTCGCGCCCGTCGCCAGCGCGTGGATCCGCTCCCGGTAGGCCGCGGCGAAGACCCGGACCAGGTCGGTGATCTGCTCGTCGGCCAGCGCCTTCGCGTAACCGATCAGTGCCACGGAGGCGGCGAACCGCTTCAGATCCCAGGTGAAGGGGCCCACGTACGCCTCGTCGAAGTCGTTGACGTTGAAGACGAGGCGGCCGTTGGCGTCCATGTAGGTGCCGAAATTCTCCGCGTGGAGATCACCGTGGATCCAGACCCGGCCCGTGCGCTCGTCCACATACGGACCGCCGCGCTGCTCGCGCTCAAGGTCGGTGTAGAACAGGCAGGCCGTGCCCCGGTAGAAGGCGAAGGCCGAGCCCGCCATCTTGCGGAACTTGACCCGGAAAGCGGCCGGATCGGCGGCCAGCAGCTCCCCGAAGGCGGTGTCGAAAACGGCGAGAATCTGCTCCCCGCGCTGCGCTGCGCCGGTCTGCGTTTCCGACATTTCTTGCTGCCTCCTGCTGTCGTTGGCGTACCTGCCCGGGAACCCGGTGCGTGTGACGGAGTGCATGACAAAACGGACACCCGTCCCGCTCTCTCCAACGCTCGGCGGAAGCCGGGAGTGCCCGTCGTCCGACTCCGTCACGTCGTAGACTTCCACGCTGTCCCCCCGTCCGTCATCGCCCGACTTCCCGGAGGCCCGACGCCGTGACCAAGCCGCCCTTCACGCACCTGCACGTTCACACCCAGTACTCGCTGCTGGACGGTGCGGCGCGGCTCAAGGACATGTTCGAGGCGGCCAACGAGATGGGCATGACGCACATCGCGATGACCGACCACGGCAACCTCCACGGGGCGTACGACTTCTTCCACTCGGCGAAGAAGGCGGACGTCACACCGATCATCGGCATCGAGGCGTACGTCGCTCCGGAGTCGCGCAAACACAAGCGGAAGGTGCAGTGGGGACAGCCGCACCAGAAGCGCGACGACGTGTCCGGATCCGGTGGTTACACCCACAAGACGATCTGGGCGTCCAACAAGACCGGGCTGCACAACCTCTTCCGGCTCTCCTCCGACGCGTACGCCGAAGGCTGGCTCCAGAAGTGGCCCCGGATGGACAAGGAGACCATCTCCCAGTGGTCCGAGGGGCTCATCGCCTCCACCGGCTGCCCCTCCGGCGAGGTCCAGACCCGGCTGCGGCTGGGCCAGTTCGACGAGGCGGTCCAGGCCGCCTCCGACTACAAGGACATCTTCGGCGCGGGCCGGTACTTCCTGGAGCTGATGGACCACGGCATCGAGATCGAGCGCCGGGTCCGCGACGGGCTGCTGGAGATCGGCAAGAAGCTCGACATCCCGCCGCTGGTCACCAACGACTCCCACTACACGTACGCGCACGAGGCCACCGCCCACGACGCCCTGCTCTGCATCCAGACCGGCAAGAACCTCTCCGACCCGGACCGCTTCCGCTTCGACGGCACCGGCTACTACCTGAAGACGACGGACGAGATGTACGCCGTCGACTCCTCCGACGCCTGGCAGCAGGGGTGCGCCAACACCCTTCTGGTCGCCGAGCAGATCGACACCTCCGGCATGTTCGAGGCGAAGAACCTCATGCCGAAGTTCGAGATCCCGGACGGCTTCACGGAGATCACCTGGTTCCAGGAGGAAGTCCGGACCGGCATGGCCCGCCGCTTCCCGAACGGTGTCCCCGACGACCGGCAGAAGCAGGTCGAGTACGAGATGGACATCATCATCCAGATGGGGTTCCCGGGGTACTTCCTGGTCGTCGCCGACTTCATCATGTGGGCCAAGAACAACGGCATCGCCGTGGGCCCCGGCCGTGGTTCGGCGGCCGGTTCGATCGTGTCGTACGCGATGGGCATCACCGACCTCGACCCGATCGAGCACGGGCTGATCTTCGAGCGGTTCCTCAACCCCGAGCGCGTCTCCATGCCCGATGTCGACATCGACTTCGACGAGCGCAGGCGCGTCGAGGTGATCCGGTACGTGACCGAGAAGTACGGCGCCGACAAGGTCGCCATGATCGGCACGTACGGCAAGATCAAGGCGAAGAACGCCATCAAGGACTCGGCCCGCGTGCTGGGCTACCCGTACGCCATGGGCGACCGCCTCACCAAGGCGATGCCCGCCGACGTCCTCGGCAAGGGCATCGACCTCAACGGCATCACCGACCCCAAGCACCCGCGCTACAGCGAGGCGGGCGAGATCCGGGGGATGTACGAGAACGAGGCGGACGTCAAGAAGGTCATCGACACCGCGAAGGGTGTCGAGGGCCTGGTCCGGCAGATGGGCGTGCACGCCGCCGGCGTCATCATGTCCAGCGAGCCGATCGTCGACCACGCACCGGTCTGGGTCCGGCACACCGACGGCGTCACCATCACGCAGTGGGACTACCCGCAGTGCGAGTCGCTCGGCCTGCTGAAGATGGACTTCCTCGGCCTGCGCAACCTGACGATCATGGACGACGCCATCAAGATGGTGAAGTCCAACAAGGGCATCGACCTGGAGATGCTCTCCCTGCCGCTGGACGACCCCAAGACGTACGAACTGCTCTGCCGCGGTGACACGCTCGGCGTCTTCCAGTTCGACGGCGGGCCGATGCGCTCCCTGCTCCGCCAGATGCAGCCCGACAACTTCGAGGACATCTCCGCCGTCTCGGCCCTCTACCGGCCGGGCCCGATGGGCATGAACTCGCACACGAACTACGCGGAGCGCAAGAACGGCCGCCAGGAGATCACCCCGATCCACCCGGAGCTGGAGGAGCCCCTCAAGGAGGTCCTCGGCCTCACCTACGGCCTGATCGTCTACCAGGAGCAGGTCCAGAAGGCCGCCCAGATCGTCGCCGGGTACTCGCTCGGCGAGGCCGACATCCTGCGCCGCGTGATGGGCAAGAAGAAGCCCGAGGAGCTGGCGAAGAACTTCGTCCTCTTCGAGAAGGGCGCCAAGGACAAGGGCTTCTCCGACGCGGCGATCAAGGCGCTGTGGGACGTCCTGGTGCCGTTCGCCGGGTACGCGTTCAACAAGGCGCACTCCTCGGCGTACGGCCTGGTCACCTACTGGACCGCCTACCTCAAGGCGAACTACCCGGCCGAGTACATGGCGGCCCTGCTGACCTCGGTCAAGGACGACAAGGACAAGTCCGCGGTCTACCTCAACGAGTGCCGCCGCATGCGCATCAAGGTGCTCCCGCCGAACGTCAACGAGTCGCTGTCCAACTTCGCCGCCCAGGGCGACGACGTGATCCTCTTCGGCCTGACCGCCATCCGCAACGTCGGCCAGAACGTCGTGGACTCGATCATCCGGTCCCGTAAGGCGAAGGGGAAGTACAGCTCCTTCCCCGACTTCCTGGACAAGGTCGAGGCGGTCGTCTGCAACAAGCGCACCGTCGAATCGCTGATCAAAGCCGGCGCCTTCGACGAGATGGGCCACACCCGCAAGGGGCTCGTCGCCCACCACGAGCCGATGATCGACAACGTGGTCCAGGTCAAGCGCAAGGAGGCCGAGGGGCAGTTCGACCTCTTCGGCGGCGGCGAGGAGGAGAGCGGCGAGCCGGGCTTCGGGCTCGACGTGGAGTTCTCCGACATCGAGTGGGAGAAGGCCTACCTGCTCGCGCAGGAGCGGGAGATGCTCGGCCTGTACGTCTCCGACCACCCGCTCTTCGGCCTGGAGCACGTGCTGTCCGACAAGGCCGACTCCTCGATCTCCCAGCTGATGGGCGGGGACTACGGGGACGGCGCCATCGTCACCGTCGGCGGCATCATCTCCGGCCTCCAGCGCAAGATGACCAAGCAGGGCAACGCCTGGGCCATCGCCACCGTGGAGGACCTGGCCGGCTCCATCGAGTGCATGTTCTTCCCCGCCACCTACCAGCTGGTCTCCACCCAGCTCGTCGAGGACACCGTCGTCTTCGTCAAGGGACGGCTCGACAAGCGCGAGGACGTGCCCCGGCTCGTCGCCATGGAGATGCAGGTCCCGGACATCTCCAACGCCGGCACCAACGCGCCGGTCATCCTCACCATCCCCACCGTGAAGATCACCCCGCCGATGGTCACCCGGCTCGGCGAGGTGCTCAGCCACCACCGCGGCGACACCGAGGTGCGCATCAGGCTCCAGGGCCCGAGCAAGACCACCGTGCTCCGGCTCGACCGGCACCGGGTCAAGGCCGATTCGGCCCTCTTCGGCGACCTGAAGGTGCTGCTCGGCCCGGCCTGCCTGGCCGGCTGAGGCTTTTCGGAACGGCGTACGAACGAGTTTCAGAACGGCGTACGAACGAGAGGGGCGTCCCGCACCGGCGGGACGCCCCTCTCGTCTCTACGACCGCGAGCGGCCGACGCGTCAGTTGTGACCGAAGCGCCGCTGGTGCTTGCGCGCCACGTCGGACGGGCTGCCCTGGGACTGTGTCTGCGACTGGGTCTGCGACTCGAACGCCGTCGACTTGGCCTGCTCGGCGCTACGCTCCGACGCGGACGCTCGATCGTGCTGGCTGCCCTGCTTGCGGTTCTTGTTCTTGGCCATGATGAATGCCTCCTGTGGGGAATCCTGGGGGGCCAGGACCATCGTCAGACTCACATAGCGCCGCAAACCGTGCATGTTGGATCATTACCGTGCGTAGCGGTATCCCCGGTGAGGGCCATTCCCGCCGTGCGCCCCAGACCTTTTCCAGCCCTTTCCCGATTCGCCACGCCGATGATCGAGTTCCGGCCGTTAACCCTTGTGCGGTCGGGCAGACTCGAAGGAAACCCTGGGTAAGCGGACCCGGTCATCGAGGGGCGGGCCGCTGAACCGTTCCCGAACTCCTGGAAGAGGGTGGAACGCGTGGACCGTTGCGTCGTCCTGGTGGACGCCGGCTACTTGCTGGGCGCAGCCGCGAGTCTGCTGGCCGGGGAGCCCGCCCGTTCCCGGATCACCGTCGACCACGCGGCCCTCATCCAGGGGCTGCGCGAGCGGGCCGAGGCCGATACACAGCAGCCGCTGCTGCGGATCTACTGGTTCGACGGCGCCCCCGACCGGGTGCCCCAGCCCGAGCACCGCAGGCTCCGGGTGATGCCCAGGGTGACCGTACGACTGGGAGCCCTGACCCGCAGCGACGGACGCTGGGCGCAGAAGGGCGTGGACGCCGCCATGCACGCCGAGCTCACCGAGCTGGCCAGGAACCGGGCCTGCTCCGACGTGGTCCTGGTGACCGGCGACGGCGACCTGCTGCCCGGCCTCATGTCCGCCAAGGAGCACGGCGTCGCCGTCCACCTCTGGGCCGTCCAGGCCGCCGACGGCGACTACAACCAGTCCGAGGACCTCGTCGCCGAGGCGGACGAGCGCCGCGTCCTCGACCGGGCCTGGATCACCAAGGCCGTACGCGCCAAGGACACCGGCGGCAACTGCCCGCCGCCGCCCGCCCCGCGCCCCGAGATCGCCGCCATCCTCTCCGCGCCGCTGCCCGAGGCCGCCCTCGCCGCCTCCGCCGAGCGGGCCTCCGAAGCGACCCAGGCCGCGCAGGCCGCCGCCGCCCGCAACGGCCCCGCCGCACCCGCCGAGACCGAACCCTCCCAGACCCCGTCGGTCCCCGGCCACAAGACCGTCCCCACCCCCAAGGACCTCGCCGCCCTCCGCGCCCACGCCACCCACCCCGACCGGAGCGCCGCCCAGCACGCGGCCCCCGCCGGCGCCACCCTGCGCTGGTCCTCCGACAAGGGCTGGGTCGAGCGCTCCGGCCCGCTCGGCGAACCCGCCGAGACCGCCTCCCTGCCGACCCTCGCCCAGCTCACCAGCGCCGAACAGCGGTGGGCCGACCGGGAGGAGGACATCACCACCGTCGGCGGCGACCCCTTCGAGGTCGGCCAGGTCTTCGCCCGCCGGTGGATGGAGCGCCTCCCGGAGACCGTCCACCTCCAGAAGCTCTCCACCATGTACCCGCGCATCCCGCACCGCATCGACGGCGAACTCCTGCGGTACGCGGCCCGCTTCGGGCTCCTCGCCCACAAGGACGACCAGATCGACGAGCACGACCGGTACGCGATCCGGGCCGGGTTCTGGCGCGAGATCGACGTGCGCGCGGCGGCGGAGCACGTGCCCGCGGGGGAGTAGCGCCTTTCCCCCGGACCGCGCCGCATCCCGCGACGCGTGGTGGCCCCGGACGCGAACCGGGGCATGTGACCCCGTACCCTCGTACCTCGTGAGTACGGGCACAGCACAGGCGCAGAGCGACACCGGCACCGTGTGCGCGGTGCGTGACCTCGTCAAGACCTATCCCGCCGTCCGGGGCCGCCGCGGCGCGCCCGCCACGCCCGAGGTGCGGGCCACCGACGGAATCAGCCTCGACGTCGAGCGCGGCGAGATCTTCGGACTGCTCGGCCCCAACGGCGCCGGCAAGTCCACCCTCGTCCGCCAGCTCACCGGGCTGATGCGCCCCGACTCCGGCTCCGTCGAAGTCCTCGGCCACGACCTCGTACGCCACCCCGAGCGGGCCTCCCGGCTGATCGGCTACCTCGGGCAGGAGTCCACCGCCCTGGACGAGCTGACCGTCTCGCTGGCCGCCGAGACCACCGGACGGCTGCGCGGCCTCCACGTCCGCGAGGCGCGCGCCGAACGCGACGCCGTCCTGGAGGAGCTCGGCCTGACCGAGCTGGCCGGGCGGCCCCTGAAGAAGCTCTCCGGCGGCCAGCGCAGGCTCGCCTGCTTCGCCGCCACGCTCGTCGGTGACCGGCCCGTACTGGTCCTGGACGAGCCCACGACCGGCATGGACCCGGTGGCCCGGCGGGCCGTCTGGGCCGCCGTCGACCGCCGTCGGGCCGAGCGCGGCGCGACCGTCCTGCTGGTCACCCACAACGTCATCGAGGCCGAGACCGTCCTCGACCGGGTCGCCGTCCTGGAACGCGGCCGGGTCATCGCCTGCGACACCCCCTCCGGGCTCAAGGAGAAGGTCGCCGGCGAGGTCCGCGTCGAGCTGATGTGGCGTGAGCGGGCGCCGCTGGACGTCCCGGAGGTCGCGGCGCTGCGCCCGTCCGCCCAGGAGTCCGGGCGGCGCTGGGTGCTGCGGCTCGGCCCCGACGAGGCCCGGGCCGCGGTCGCCGCGGTGACGGGCGGCGCGGCCTTCGCCGCGCTCGACGATTTCACCCTGGCCACACCCAGCCTGGAAGATGTGTACCTGGCGCTCGGCGGGGACGCGGCCAATGCGAGCAAGGGGCTGGTGAAGGCGTGAGGATCCGGGGACGCGGAGCGCTGAACGGGGCGCGGGCACCGTACGTAGTGGTGGGCGCGGTGGATGTACTGGACCGGTGTAAGGGGAGCGGCCTCAGGTGACGAGCATCATTCCGGCCAGGACCGCACCGTCGCGCGTCCGGCCCCTGCCCCGCCCCTCCGGCCCCGGCTCCGCCGCGCGGACCGTGCCCGCCCCGCTCGCTCCGCGCGCCCGGCTGGTGCCATCGCTGGCCGCCGTCTACCGCGCCCAGCTCTCCCGGGCGCGCGTCGCCCGGATCCCGCTGCTCTTCGTGGCGACCTTCCAGTCCGTCGGGATCATGGTCCTGATGCGCGGGGTCGTCGACGGCGGCGCGGAGGCCCGTGCGGTGGTCGCCGGCTCCAGCGTGCTGGTGGTGGCGTTCGTCGCGCTGAACCTGCTCGCGCAGTACTTCGGTCAGCTGCGGGCCGGCGGCGGGCTCGACCACTACGCCACGCTGCCGGTGCCGCCCGCCGCGGTGGTGCTGGGAGCGGCGGGCGCGTACGCCTCCTTCACCGTGCCCGGCACGGTTTTCACGGCGATCACCGGCAGCGTGCTTTTCCAGCTCCCGATGACCCATCTCTGGGTCCTGGTCGCCGTCATCCCGCTCTCCGGCGCCGCCCTGGCCGGTCTGGGAGCGGCTCTCGGGCTGCTCGCGCCGCGCCAGGAGCTGGCCACACTGCTGGGCCAGCTCGGCATGTCCGCCGCGCTGCTGCTAGGAGTGCTGCCGGCCGACCGGCTGCCGGAGCCGGTGGGGTGGGCGCGGGACCTGCTGCCGTCGACGTACGGGGTCGAGGCGCTGGCCCGCTCCTTCGACGCGTCACCGGACTGGGGCATGATCGGCCTCTTCCTCGCGGTGTGCGCGGTGGTGGGGGTGCTGTCGCTGGCGGTGGCCACGTGGGCGTACCGGCGGGCGGCGGTGCGGTAGGGGCGGTTCGTACGCCGGTGGCGTGCCGTGCGCACGCGTGCGGCAGCCGGTGAGGCGCCGCACAGGGTGGCCTGGCACGATGGCACGGTGACCGCACCTCTGACGCCGCCTCACCAGCCGGACCCCCACGATCCGTGGCAGGCTCCGCCCTCGGGCTCCCACCTCGCGCCCGCGTTCGACTCGCCCGACGACCCGGACACGGCGACGGAGCTCCGTCAGGCCGCCGTGGTCACCGTGCTCGTGGCGCTCGCCGGTGTCGCGCTCGGGCTGCTGTGGCTGTGGCTCGCGCCCCGGGTCCCCCTGGTCTCCGACGGCAGCGCCGTCTTCCTGGAGAACAGCGAGGGCGAGGAGGCGATCGGGGCGGACGGAACGTTTGTCCTGCTGGCGGCCGGGTTCGGCCTGCTGTCGGCGGCCGCCGTCTTCTGGCGGCTGCGGCGGGGCGGGGTCCTCGTGGTGATCGCTCTCGCGCTGGGCAGTGTGCTCGGCTCGCTGGCTGCCTGGCGGGTCGGGGTCTGGCTGGGCCCGTCCTCCGACGTGGTGGCCCGGGCGCGGGAAGCCGGCAAGGGCGTCGTCTTCGACGCGCCGCTGGAGCTGCACGGGGTGGCGGCGGCGGTGCTGGTGTGGCCGTTCGTGGCGCTGGCCCTGCATGTCCTGCTGACGGCGGCGTTCGGGGAGCGGGAGCCGGTGCCGGAGCCGGAGTGGGCGGGGCTGGGCTGGTCGTCGTATTACGGGGAGCCGGGGGCGGGTGGGCCGCCGCCCGGGCCGGGTGGGGCTGGGCAGGGCGGGCCGCCGTCTGGGGGACCGGGGGGCTCAGGGGGGCCGGGGGGCTCGTAGGGCGCCTGCGGCGGGCTGTTCCCCTACCCGCCCCTTCCCGAAACCGGGGCGCTGCCCCGGACCCCGCTCCTCAGGCGCCGGAGGGGCTGGGTTTCAGGCTCCGCCCCGGACTCCGCTCCTCAAGCGCCGGAAGGGCTGGATTCTGCCGGCCCGCGCAGCGCCTACGCCCCCCGCCCGATCTCCGCGAACACCGCCCCCGTCAGCCCCGCCAGATCCTCCGCCGCCAGCTCCACCTCCAGGCCCCGGCGCCCAGCCGAGACGCAGATCGTGGCGTGTGAGCGGGCCGACGCGTCCAGCACCGTACGCAGGCGTCTGCGCTGGCCCAGCGGGGAGATGCCGCCGCGGACGTAGCCCGTCGTGCGTTCCGCCGCCGTCGGGTCCGCCATCGTGGCGCGTTTGCCGCCCACCGCCGCCGCCAGGGCCTTGAGGTCCAGGGAGCCGGCCACCGGGACGACGGCGACCGTCAGTTCGCCGTCGACCTCCGCGACCAGGGTCTTGAAGACCCGGTCGGGGGAGACTCCCATGGCCTCGGCGGCCTCCTCGCCGTAGGAGGGGGCGGCCGGGTCGTGGTCGTAGGCGTGGACCGTGAAGGCGGTGCCCGCCTCGGTCAGGGCGACCGTGGCGGGGGTTCCGCCCGACTGCTTCTTCGGCTTCTTGGCCACGGTGGGTAGTCCTTGGTCAGTTGGGGTGCGTCGGGGCGCGGGTCAGGTCCGGCGCGGGCAGTGACGGGAGGTGGCGGATGACCGCCGTCTCCCGGCGCAGCAGCGTCAGCTCCTCGCGCAGCCTGGTCGCGGTGTCCGGGGCCTGGAGGAGGCGCTGCCTGGTCGGGACGTCCAGGACGGTGGCCGCCGCGACCAGGTAGGAGACGACGGACGGGTCGTCGGGCAGCTCGGTGCCGGTGGCGAGCGAGCGTTCGGTCGCTCCGGCCAGCCGCTTCTGGTAGGCGCGGAACGCCCGCAGCACGCCTTCGGCGAGGGCTCCGGCCTCGTCGGCCTCGTCCTCGGCGGGCGGTTCCTCTGTGACCTCCTCGACCTCGGCGCTCAGATACGGGCCGCTCGCGTCGACGGAGAGCAGCCGGACCCGGGTGGTGCCGGTGGCCAGGATCTCGAAGCTGCCGTCCGGCCGCTCGCGGATGGTAGCCGCGTCGGCGACGCAGCCGACCCGGTGGAAGGTCTGGATCGGGTCGGGGCCGAAGCCCTCGGCCGGAGCACGCTCGGCGGGCGGCGCGGAGGCGACCGGGTCCGGCATGCCGGTGCCCGTCACCGCGGTCTCGCGGCCGTCGCGGATCGCGACCACGACGAAGCGGCGAGGTTCGTCCTCGTCGCTCTTCAGCAGCTCCCGCATCATGGCGCGGTAGCGCTCCTCGAAGACGTTGAGCGGCAGCACGAGGCCCGGGAACAGCACCGTGTTGAGCGGGAAAAGGGGCAGACGGGCGGTGGTCACAACGCTCAAGCGTAATGGCCGCGCGGACGTCCGCGGTCGGCCCGGGCGCGCAAGGGTGTCACGGAGGCCGCCTGGAGCCGCGCGCCGTCCCGCGCGTCGAGGAACCGGCCCAGGGCGTCGTCGGAGACCGAGGACCACGGGAACGACGTCGCGTGCTGCCCGATCAGCGTGAACTGCTCCAGCGCCTCGGCCCAGCGCCCACGGGCGAGGAGCACGTACGCGAGGAGGTTGCGCACCTCGGCGGGCCACGGGTCGCCGGGCCGGTAGGCGGCCGACAGCCGGATGGCCGCGTCCGCCGCCGCGTCGATCCGCTCCTCCAGTACGGAGGTGGTGCGGCCCGCCGCCTGCGCGTCCAGGAGCAGCGCGAAGGCGGCCCGGACCGGCAGGGCCTGCACCAGCGAGTGCGGTACGGCGTCCTCGGCGGCCCGCTCGGCGAAGTCGAAGCACTCGCGGTGCGAGCCGTACCAGGCGGCGGAGAGGTAGCGCAGCGCCGCCACATGGCAGCCGTAGTGGTGCGCGGAGCGCCGTATCGCCTGTTCCCACAGCGACTCGAAGGCGGTGTGCGTGGCGTGGCTGCCGCGCGCGTGGTCCAGCGCGAGCCGCCACGGCACCGGGTCGCGCGGGTCCGCCTCTGCGGCGGCCGTGATCAGCGGGCCGACCTCGTGGAGCCGCTCCGCGCGGGCGGGCGACTCCCAGGCCCGGCGGACCGCGAGCTCCGCCTTGACCAGCAGCGCGTCCGGGTCGCGCGGGGCCGTGGCCAGCCAGTCGGTGAGCCAGCCGTCCCGGTGGCGGGCGAAGGTGACGAGTCTGCCGAGATAGCGGTCGCGGTTCTCCCAGTCGGCGGTGTCCCGGGTGGTCGCCAGCAGCTTGGCGGCCGGTTCGTGGTCGCCGAGGGCCGCCGCCACCAGCGCCGGTGAGAGCCGCTCGTCGGGGGCGTCGAGCAGCACGGCGTCATCCGCGGGCAGTCCGGCGCACAGCGGAGGGCTGTGCCGGATCATGCGCGCGGTACTGAGCAGAGCGCGAAGGAAGGCCATGGTGCAGACCATTGAAAAGCGCTGGTGAGGGCCGCGCCAGGGGGGCGCTGTGAAGCTTCTGTGCCGAGTGCATGGGTTGTGTCGGCCCGGGTCAAGAAAGGGCAAAGGAAATGTCCGGCGGTGGCTTGAAAATGACCTTCCGGTCACGGCGTCACCGCCGCCACAGTGGCCCCGCACACCTCCCGGAACGGCCGGTCCCGGCCGCCCTCACCCCGCACGAACTGCCCTTTCGGTCAGCCCCTGCGCAGTAGCCGGGAGGCCCCGGCAGCCACCGTCGTGGCCAGAACCCATCCCACGAGCACCAGAGCGGCCGCGGCCCACTGCCAGCCGCCCTCCATCCGCCAGTAGCCGTCCTGGCCGAGGTTGATCACCGGGATCAGGAGGTCCAGGGCGTAGAGCGCCGGATTCCACTCGGGGGACTCGTCGTTCTTGATCGACGCCGGGTCGTACCGGGAGAAGGCCGCCGTCCCCGCCGCCCACAGCACCGCCATCCACACCGCAGCCCGCCCCGGCCGGTACCCGTACGCCACCGTCCAGTCCTGGAGGAACCCCCACGCCTTCGCGGCCGGCGGCAGCGTCTCCCGGCGGCGCCGCTGCTTGGCCAGCAGCACCTCCCGCGCGTCGGAGTCCTCCCCGCTGCCGCGCAGCACCGCCGCGAGGCGCTCGTACGGCTCTGGGACGTACTCCGGCGTCGCCGCCGACACCCACTCCAGCCGCCGCGAGAGCGGGAAGTGGCCGTACGGGACGAGGTTCTCGTAGACGAAACCGCCCATCGCCAGACCGCCGGGCCCCGGCCAGCTGGTGGACAGGTCGATCAGCGTCACCACCTTCGCGCCGTTCAGCACGACCCGGCCCTCCTCCGGCCGCTCCGCGTTGAACCGCAGCTCCGGCGTGACGATCCGGCGCAGCGACAGCTCCTCCTGCCGCGTCATCGAGAACCGGGCCTTGTGCAGGTCCACCGCGTCCCCGAACCGCCCGTCGTCCAGCCGCACCCCGCCCTTGCACTCGAAGATCTGCGACCGGGTCCCGCGCGCCGGGGTCGGCGCGTAGACCACGCCGTACGGAGGTGTCGTGCCCTGGTTCCCGGTGTCGACGCTCACCCACGCCTCGGTCATGTACAGCGTGCGCTCCACCGTCAGCTGCGGCGCGTTCAGCGCGCGCCGGTCCTCCGCCGCCCGCAGATGGCTGCCGCGCAGACTCAGCGAACCGCCCACCTTCGCCCCGCGCAGACTCAGCTCACCGTGCGTCTCGATCATCTCGGCCTGGAGGTCCTGGGCGACCGACATGCCGTCCCCGACGAAGGCCCGGCCGTGCCGGTCCGGCCCCACGCTCAGCTGGTTGATCAGCAGATCCGTGCCGATCTGCGCGTCGGTCAGCCGGATGCCCCGGTCGATCCGGCAGCGCGGCAGATGCAGATCGCCCTCCGTGTGCAGCCGGGCCGCCTCCAGCCGCGGCAGTAAGCAGCCCACCATGCGCAGGGTGGTGAAGTGGCACTCCGGCAGCACCACCTCCTGCTCGAAACGGCACCCCGTCAGCTCCACGTACGGCGAGACCCGCCCGCCCGCCAGATCCAGCTTCCCGGTGATCCGCACCCCCCGGAGCTTGAGCGCCGCCACCCGGCCCGGCCGCGCCGGCGGGCCGCTCAGCAGGAGCCGCGCCACCGTCCGCGCCCCGACACTCCGCTCCGGCCCCCAGGGGTGCGGGCCGAACGGATCGTTGCGGGCGGAGTCGTAGGTACGTAAGTCGTAGGTCGTCCCGTTCCGGAAGGACTGCCACATGCCCAGCTCCGCCGCGCTGAGCCCGTCCGGGATATCGCCTTCGTGCGGCTCGGTCACGGCCGCTCCCTCCGTGCACACATGCTGTAGTGCTGTTCTTCCCTCTGCGTGACGGCGTGAAAGCTATCGGTCAGCAGTGACAACCGGTGCGACCCGAGTTGGCCGAGACATGTATCAGCCAGTGATACGGGCGACCGGCGCTCCTGAGCGGTCTGCGAGAATTGCGGTGTGATCTCTCGAATCGATCTGCGCGGCGACACCCTCCCCGAGGGTTCGGCCCTGCGCGACCTGCTGCCCCGTGCCGAGTTCGACGTGGAAGCCGCCCTGGAGACGGTGCGGCCCATCTGCGAGGACGTACGCCATCGTGGCTCCGCGGCAGTGATCGAGTGGGGGGAGAAGCTCGACGGTGTCCGGATCTCGTCGGTCCGGGTGCCCGCCGGGGCGCTGAAGCAGGCGCTGGAGGAGCTGGACCCGGCCGTCCGCGCCGCGCTGGAGGAGTCGATCCGCCGCGCCCGCCTCGTCCACCGCGAGCAGCGTCGCACCACGCACACCACCCAGGTCGTCCCCGGCGGCACCGTCACCGAGAAGTGGGTGCCCGTCGAGCGGGTCGGGCTCTACGTCCCCGGCGGCCGCTCGGTCTACCCCTCCTCCGTCGTGATGAACGTCGTCCCGGCCCAGGAGGCGGGCGTCGAGGGCGTCGCCGTCGCCTCCCCGCCCCAGAAGGGCTTCGGCGGCCTCCCGCACCCCACGATCCTCGCCGCCTGCGCCCTGCTCGGCGTCGACGAGGTGTACGCGGCCGGCGGGGCCCAGGCCGTCGCGATGTTCGCGTACGGCACCGAGGACTGCCCCCCGGTCAACCTGGTCACCGGCCCCGGCAACATCTACGTCGCCGCCGCCAAGCGCCTCCTCAAGGGCCGCATCGGCATCGACGCCGAGGCCGGGCCCACCGAGATCGCGATCCTCGCCGACGCCACCGCCGACCCGGTGCACGTGGCCGCCGACCTGATCAGCCAGGCCGAGCACGACCCGATGGCCGCCGCCGTCCTGGTCACCGACTCCGAGGAGCTGGCCGCCGCCACCGAGGCGGAGCTGGTCCCGCAGGTCGCCGCGACCAAGCACGTCGAGGACCGGATCGAGCCCGCGCTGGCCGGCCGCCAGTCCGCGATCGTGCTGGTCTCGTCCATCGCGGACGGCCTCAAGGTCGTCGACGCGTACGGTGCCGAGCACCTGGAGATCCAGACCGCCGACGCCGCCGCCGTCGCCGACCGGGTCCGCAACGCCGGAGCGATCTTCGTCGGCCCCTGGTCCCCGGTCTCGCTCGGCGACTACTGCGCCGGCTCCAACCACGTCCTGCCCACCGGCGGCTGCGCCTGCCACTCCTCGGGCCTCTCCGTGCAGTCCTTCCTGCGCGGCATCCACATCGTCGACTACAGCCGCGACGCGCTCGCCGAGGTGACCCACCATGTCGTGACCCTCGCAGAGGCGGAGGACCTCCCCGCCCACGGCGCAGCGCTCAAGGCTAGGTTCGGCTGGAAGGTTCCGCAGCAGTGACGTACGACAGCACCGCCCCTCTCAACCCCTGGGACGAGCTCCCCATCCGCGACGAGCTGCGCGGCCAGTCCCCGTACGGAGCGCCGCAGCTCGACGTTCCCGTCCGCCTCAACACCAACGAGAACCCCTACCCGCTGCCCGAGGCGCTCGTCGACCGCATCGCCGAGCGCGTTCGCGAGGCCGCCCGCGACCTCAACCGCTACCCCGACCGGGACGCGGTGGAGCTGCGCACCGAGCTGGCCCGCTATCTCAGCCGGACCGCCGGACACGAGGTCACGGCGGCCGACGTCTGGGCCGCCAACGGCTCCAACGAGGTCCTCCAGCAGCTGCTCCAGACCTTCGGCGGGCCCGGCCGCACCGCGATCGGCTTCGAACCCTCGTACTCGATGCACGCCCTGATCTCCCGGGGCACCGGCACCGCCTGGATCTCCGGGCCGCGAGGCGAAGACTTCACCATCGACGTCGAGGCCGCCCGCGCCGCCATCGCCGAGCACCGCCCCGAGGTCGTCTTCATCACCTCGCCCAACAACCCCACCGGCACGGCGGTGAACGCCGACACCGTCCTCGCCCTGTACGACGCCGCCCAGGCCGCCGGGCCCTCGATCGTCGTCGTCGACGAGGCGTACGGCGAGTTCAGCCACCACGCCTCGCTCCTCCCGCTGATCGCGGGCCGCCGCAACCTGGTCGTCTCGCGGACCATGTCCAAGGCGTTCGGCGCCGCCGGGCTGCGCCTGGGCTACCTCGCCGCCGACCCGGCCGTCGTCGACGCGGTCCAGCTGGTGCGGCTGCCGTACCACCTCTCCTCCGTCACCCAGGCCACCGCGCTCGCCGCCCTGGAGCACACCGATACGCTGCTGGGGTACGTCGCGCAGCTCAAGAGCGAGCGCGACCGGCTGGTGGCCGAGCTGCGCGCCGCCGGCTACGAGGTCACCGAGTCGGACGCCAACTTCGTCCAGTTCGGCCGCTTCGACGACAGCCACGCCGTCTGGCAGCAGATCCTCGACCGGGGCGTGCTGGTCCGGGACAACGGCGTACCGGGATGGCTGCGGGTCACCGCGGGAACCCCGGCAGAGAACGACGCGTTCCTCGATGCGGTACGCGAACTCAAGAAGGAGCACGACGCATGAGCCCCCGCGTAGGCCGCGTGGAACGCACCACGAAGGAAACGTCCGTGCTGGTCGAGATCAACCTCGACGGCACCGGAAAGGTCGATGTCGCCACCGGGGTCGGCTTCTACGACCACATGCTCGACCAGCTCGGCCGCCACGGCCTCTTCGACCTCACGGTCAAGACCGAGGGCGACCTGCACATCGACAGCCACCACACCATCGAGGACACCGCGCTCGCGCTCGGCGCCGCCTTCAAGCAGGCCCTCGGCGACAAGGTCGGCATCTACCGCTTCGGCAACTGCACCGTCCCGCTGGACGAGTCGCTCGCCCAGGTCACCGTCGACCTCTCCGGCCGCCCGTACCTCGTGCACACCGAGCCCGAGAAGATGGCGCCGATGATCGGCGCGTATGACACGACGATGACCCGGCACATCCTGGAGTCCTTCGTCGCGCAGGCGCAGATCGCGCTGCACGTCCACGTGCCGTACGGGCGCAACGCGCACCACATCGTGGAGTGCCAGTTCAAGGCGCTCGCCCGCGCCCTGCGGTACGCCTGTGAGCACGACCCGCGCGCCGCCGGCATCCTGCCCTCCACGAAGGGCGCCCTGTGACCGGCCTCAACACCATCCTGATCGTCGTCGGCCTCTTCCTGGCCGGCGGCGTCTACTCCTTCGCCAAGCAGGGGATGCCCAAGGGCGTCATCGTGCTGCTGTCGATCGGCTCCGTGATGTGCCTGGTGGCGGGCATCCTGCGGATCCAGGGCCTGTGGGACTGAGGGGCGCGCCATGACCGACACCAAGAAGGTCGTCGTCTTCGACTACGGCTTCGGCAACGTCCGCTCCGCCGAACGCGCTCTCGCCCGCGTCGGCGCGGACGTCGAGATCACCCGCGACTTCGACCGCGCGATGAACGCCGACGGTCTCCTCGTCCCCGGCGTCGGCGCGTTCTCCGCCTGCATGGACGGGCTGAAGCGGGCCCGCGGCGACTGGATCGTGGGCCGCCGGCTCTCCGGCGGCCGCCCCGTGATGGGCATCTGCGTCGGGATGCAGATCCTGTTCGAGCGCGGCATCGAGCACGGCGTGGAGACCGAGGGCCTGGACGAATGGCCCGGTACGGTCGGCCCGCTGAAGGCGGATGTCGTCCCGCACATGGGCTGGAACACCGTGGAGGCCCCCGAGGACTCCCGGCTCTTCGCCGGCCTGGACCCCGAGGCCCGGTACTACTTCGTGCACTCCTACGCGGCGCACGACTGGTCCCTCGAAGTCACCAACGCCAAGATCCGTGCCCCCAAGGTCACCTGGGCCACGCACGGCGAACGGTTCGTGGCCGCCGTGGAGAACGGCGCGCTGTGGGCCACCCAGTTCCACCCCGAGAAGTCCGGCGATGCCGGCGCCCAGCTGCTGACCAACTGGATCGAGACGCTGTAATGCCGAAGCTTGAACTGCTCCCCGCCGTCGACGTCCGTGACGGCCAGGCCGTCCGCCTCGTCCACGGCGAGTCCGGCTCCGAGACCTCCTACGGCTCCCCGCTGGAGGCCGCCCTCGCCTGGCAGTCCGCCGGCGCCGAGTGGCTGCACCTCGTCGACCTGGACGCCGCCTTCGGCACCGGTGACAACCGGGACCTGATCGCCGAGGTCGCCGGGGCCATGGACATCAAGGTGGAGCTCTCCGGCGGCATCCGCGACGACGCCTCGCTGGAGGCCGCCCTCGCCACCGGCTGCCGCCGCGTCAACCTCGGCACCGCCGCCCTGGAGACCCCGGAGTGGGTCGCCAAGGTCATCGCCGAGCACGGCGACAAGATCGCCGTCGGCCTCGACGTCCGCGGCACCACGCTGCGCGGCCGCGGCTGGACCCGCGACGGCGGCGACCTGTACGAGACGCTGGCCCGCCTCGACGCCGAGGGCTGCGCGCGCTACGTCGTCACCGACATCGCCAAGGACGGCACCCTCCAGGGCCCGAATCTGGGCCTCCTGCGCGACGTCTGCGCCGTCACCGACCGCCCGGTCGTCGCCTCCGGCGGTGTCTCCTCGCTCGCCGACCTCCGCGCGATCTCGCTCCTCGTCCCCGAAGGCGTCGAGGGCGCGATCGTCGGCAAGGCGCTGTACGCGAAGGAGTTCACGCTGGAAGAGGCGCTGAAGGCGGTCGCCGCATGAGCGATGGCGCCACCTCCGTACGCCGGATCTCCACCGGCGCCCCCTGGGAGGAGAAGTTCGGCTACTCGCGCGCGGTCGAGCTTCCCAACGGCCTCGTCCTGGTGGCCGGCTGCACCTCCGTGATCAACGGCCAGATCTCCGCGGGCTCCCCGTACGAGCAGGCCATCACCTCCTTCGACGTCGCCTTCGCGGCGCTGGAGCAGGTGGGACTCGGCCGTGAGGACGTAGTCCGCACCCGGATGTACCTCACGCACGCCCGGGACGTGGACGAGGTCGGCCGCGCCCACAAGGAGCTGTTCGACGCGGTACGTCCCGCCGCCTCCATGATCATCGTGTCCGGGTTCGTCGACCCGAGCCTGGTCGTCGAGGTCGAGATCGAGGCCTACCGGGGAGGCACCAAGTGACGCTCGCCGTACGGGTCATCCCCTGCCTGGACGTCGACAACGGCCGGGTCGTCAAGGGCGTCAACTTCCAGAACCTGCGTGACGCGGGCGACCCCGTCGAGATGGCCAAGCTGTACGACGCCGAGGGCGCCGACGAGCTGACCTTCCTGGACATCACCGCCTCCAGCGGCGACCGCGAGACCACGTACGACGTGGTCCGCCGCACCGCCGAGCAGGTCTTCATCCCGCTCACCGTCGGCGGCGGCGTCCGCACCCCCGACGACGTGGACAAGCTGCTGCGCGCCGGGGCGGACAAGGTCGGCGTCAACACCGCCGCCATCGCCCGCCCCGACCTCATCCGCGAGATCGCCGAACGTTTCGGCCGCCAGGTCCTGGTGCTCTCGGTCGACGCCCGCCGCACCCCGGAAGGCGCCTTCGAGGTCACCACCCACGGCGGCCGCAAGGGCACCGGCATCGACGCCGTCGAGTGGGCCCACCGGGCCGCCGAGCTGGGCGCGGGCGAGATCCTGCTCAACTCGATGGACGCGGACGGCACGAAGGACGGCTACGACACGGAGATGATCGAGGCGGTACGGGCGCACGTCACCGTCCCCGTCATCGCCTCCGGCGGCGCGGGCCGCCTCGCCGACTTCGCCCCGGCCATCGAGGCGGGCGCGGACGCGGTGCTCGCCGCGTCGGTGTTCCACTTCGGCGACCTGCGGATCTCCCAGGTGAAGGACGCGCTGCGGGAGGCGGGCCAGCCGGTCCGCTGACGCCTTCGACCCCTTTCGGCGGTATCACCGGTCCGCGAAGACCGGTGATACCGCCGATGCGCATCCACGGGACGCACCGTGAGAGTGGCGACCGCCGACGAACGACGACGGCAGCCACGCGGCGCACCCCGACAGCCCCCGGACGACGGGCTCATGGGCCTCCGCGTGGTGTGGTTCCCCCGCCACCACCGAGAGGATCCCCCGTGCAGCAGCACCTCCCCGCACGCCCGAGCCGCCTCCACGCCCTCACCGGTTTCGTGACCGCCGCGGCCACCGCCGGCCTTCTGCTGACCGGCCTGGCACCCGGCGCCCAGGCCGTCGCCGCCAACCCCTACGAGCGCGGCCCGGCCCCCACCAACGCCTCCATCGAGGCGAGCCGCGGCTCGTACGCCACCTCCCAGACCTCCGTCTCCTCGCTCGCCGTGAGCGGATTCGGCGGCGGCACGATCTACTACCCGACCTCCACCGCCGACGGCACCTTCGGCGCGGTCGTCATCTCGCCCGGGTTCACCGCCTACCAGTCCTCCATCGCCTGGCTCGGCCCGCGCCTGGCGTCCCAGGGCTTCGTGGTCTTCACCATCGACACCAACACCACGCTCGACCAGCCCGACAGCCGGGGCCGCCAACTCCTGTCCGCGCTGGACTACCTGACCCAGCGCAGCTCGGTCCGGACCCGGGTCGACGCGAGCCGGCTCGGCGTGATGGGCCACTCGATGGGTGGCGGCGGCTCGCTGGAGGCCGCCAAGAGCCGTACGTCGTTGAAGGCGGCGATCCCGCTGACCGGCTGGAACACCGACAAGACCTGGCCCGAACTGCGCACGCCCACGCTGGTGGTGGGGGCGGACGGTGACACGGTCGCACCGGTCGGCACCCACTCCAAGCCGTTCTACGCGTCGCTGCCCGGCTCGCTGGACAAGGCGTACCTGGAGCTGCGGGGCGCCTCGCACTTCACGCCCAACTCGTCCGACACCACGATCGCCAAGTACAGCCTTTCGTGGCTGAAGCGCTTCATCGACAACGACACCCGCTACGAGCAGTTCCTCTGCCCCATCCCGCGGCCGAGCCTCACCATCGCGGAGTACCGGGGCACCTGCCCGCACACGTCGTAGAACGGTCCCTTCCGGCGGCTTCGGTGCTGTGCCCGCGCACAGCGCCGAAGCCGTCCGGCTGGGAGCCCGCACCGCTGACCGGACGCGCGCCTTCCTCCGTCGGCGGGGCGACCGTACCGTGCCGATGTGACCCCATCGACGACCGTGCACAGTCCGCTCCGGCTGTACGGCCGCAGCGGTGAACTCGCCATTCTGGAAGGCCTGTTGGTGCGGCTTTGGCGCGGTGACGGCAGCGCTCTCGTGCTGGCGGCACCGCCCGGCCTCGGCCGCACCGCGCTGCTCCACGAGGCGGCCGCCGCGCACCGCCCCCGGGGCCCGGTGCTGCACGCGGACGAACGAGGCCTGCCCGCACCCGAGGCGCTGCGCGAACTGGCCGCCGGACGCTCCCTGCTGGTCTGCGCCGACGACGCCCACACCTGGGGCCGGGCCTCCCGCACGGCCCTCATCACCGCCGCCCGCGGCCTCGGCGCGGGCAGCCGGGTGGCCGTCCTGATCACGGCGGACGACGGCCCCGCCTTCGCCGGACTGCCCGCACTCCGGCTCGGCCCCCTGGACGACGACGCGGCGGCGGCGCTGCTGGACCGGCTGGCCGGAGGCGCGGAAGAGCGCCCCCGCGGCACGTCGAAGGCCTTCAGCGGTACGGAGGGACTCGACCCGGTCGTCCGCGCCGAGCTCCTCCGGGAGGCGGCCGGCAACCCGCGCCTCCTCACCGCGCTCACCGGCCGCCTCACCCCGGACCAGCTCGCCGGGCGTACTCCGCTGCCGTGTCCGCTGCCCGGCGCCGAGGGCGTGCTGGCCGCGCACGCGGACCGGCTCGACGGGCTCCCGGCGCACACCAGGGCGCTGCTCCTGCTCGCCGCCGCCGCCCAGGAGCACGAGCCCGCCGGCGCGGGGGCGGACGCGTTGCTCCTGTTGCGCGCCGGCACCCGGACCGGGCTGCCCCGGGACTTCCTGGACGGCGTCCTGTTCGGTTCGGCCGCCACCGAGGGGTTCCTCCAGCGGGCGGGCAGCCGGGTCCACTTCAGCCACCCGCTGGACGCCCGCGCGGTCCTGCACCACGCCTCACCCGCCCGCCGCCGAGCCGCCCACGAGCTGCTCGCCGCGTTGCTGGCGGGGACCGGGGGCCATCCCGTCCCCCTCGCCTCCCTCGTCCAGCTCTCCTACGCCGCCTCCGGCCCGGACCACGCGCTCGCCGCCCGCCTGGAGGCCGCCGCGACCTCCCCGTACCCCCACGCCCAGCGCTCCTTTGCCCTCGCCCGTGCCGCTGCCCTCGCCGTCGACCGGCCCCTGAGCTCGGCCCGGTTCGCGGCGGCGGCCGAGCAGGCGGCCCTCTCCGGTGACCCGGCCCTCGCGCGCGCCCTGCTGGCCCGGACCGGTCCCTCCGCGGGCGAGCCCCGCCACGGCCTCGTCGCGTACGTCCACGGCCTGCTCGCCCTGCGCGCCGGGCCCGCCGCCGACGCTCACGAAGCCCTCCTCGCCGCAGCCGGACTGCTCGGCCCGTACGACCCCCTGCGGGCCCTCGACGCCCTCGTCGGTGCGGCGGAGGCGGCCTGGGTGATGGGCGACGCCGCCGGCTACCTGGAAGCCATGGGGCGCGTCGAGCCGGACCCGTACGACCGTGTGTCCGCCGCCTACCGGGCCGGGATGTGCGCGGTGCTCGCCGGGCGTACGGAGGCGGGGCACGCGCTGCTCCGCCAGTGCCTCGACCCGGTGGACCCGGCACCCGTCGCCCTCCTCCGCGCCGGAGTCGCCGCGCTCGTCCTCGGGGAGGTCGCCGTCGCCTACCGGACCGGGGCGCGGGCGCTCGCCGCCGTACGGGCCAAGGGGCCCGACGCCCTGCTGCCGCAGGCGCTGGAGCACCTCGCCTACGCCGAGCTGCGGGCCGGACGCCATGCCGCCGCCCGCACCCACGCGCTGGAAGGGCTGCACGCCGCACGCCGTACCGGGCAGCCCAACAGCTCCGTCCACCTCCACGCCGTCCTCGCGCTCGCCGCCTCCGTGGAAGGGCCCGCCGAGGCCTGCGCCGCCCACAGCGACGCCGCACTGGCCGGTGCGGGACCGCACGGGCTCGCCCAGGCCGCCACCCTCGCCATCTGGGCCCGGGCCCGCGCCGATCTGGCCGCCGGGCGCTCCGACGAGGCCGCCGCCCGGCTCGGACCGCTGGTGCGCCCCGGGCCACGGCAAGGCCACTTCGCCGCCCGGATGCTCGCCGTGCCCTGCTATGTCGAGGCCGCCGTCCTCGGCGGCAGAGGAGCGGAAGAGGCCGGTGAACTCCGTGCCGCCGTGACCGAGTTCGCCCGGTGGACCAGCCGGACCACCGACCCGCAGGCCCCCGCCCAACTGGCCCGCTGCCGCGCCCTGCTGGCACCGGCTGAGGAGGCCGACGCCCGGTACGCGGAGGCCCTGGCCCACCACGACCGGGCCGGCGGCGACTTCGAGCGGGCCCGCACCCAGCTCCTGTACGGGCAGTGGCTGCGCCGCCGCCGGCGTACCCGCGAGGCCCGCACCCCGCTGCGCGACGCCCTGGTCGCCTTCCAGCGCTGCTCGGCCCGCGCGTGGGCGGAGCGGGCGGCCGGTGAGTTACGGGCGGCGGGGGAGCAGGGGCCGTCGGTGCGGCCCGCCGCGGGCGATGTGCTCTCCGCCCTCACCCCGCAGCAGCAGCGCATCGCCCGCTGCGTCGCGGAAGGAGCCACCAACCGCGAGGTCGCGCTCCGGCTCTCGCTCAGCCCGCGCACGGTCGACCACCACCTGCGCAACGTCTTCGCCGCCCTCGCCATCCGCTCCCGCACCGAACTGGCCCGGCTGCTGGGTCCCGAGGTCCCGTGAAGGCCGGTGGTTGCGAGACCGTGATGACAAGTTCCGCGCAGACCTCTAGGTACCGACCGGGCGGTATGCCATTCTGCGGGCGTCAGGATCGCCCGGTCGATCTCCGGTGGAGGCCGCCATGCCACAGGTCGTACGTCCTCGGTTCGCGGTGCTGCACGGCCCGCACCCCGCGGCGCCGTTGCCCCAGCGCTTCCGTTCCCTGGCCGACCGCGAAGCCGTCGAGGTGCTGCACCGGGCCGCCCGGGTCCTCGTCGCCTCGCTCCCGGTCCTCACCGACCGGCTGGTCGAGGCCCTGTACGAACAGGAGCCCGGCTACCGCGCGGCCATCGACTCCGACCGGGCCGAGGTCTGGCAGGAGGTCCACCACTCGCTGCGCCACAACGTCGGCTCGCTGCTCCAGCCCAAGGAGTTCCGCGACGCCGCCCACCGCACCTCCCGCTGGATCGGCGAGATCCGCGCCGGACAGGGCGTACCGCTCGACGCCGTCCTGCACGCCTTCCGGATGGGCGGCGCGATGGTCTGGCAGGACCTGGTGGACGAGACGGCCCGCCGCGACCCCGACGACGTACGGCTGCTCGTCCATGTCGCCGCCGACGTGTGGAACTTCGTCGACGAGCACTGCGGGATCGTCGCGGACGCCTACCGCCAGGCCGAGCGGCGGCTCTCCTGGCGGCGCGAGAACCAGCAGCGGCTGATGATCGCGGCCCTGCTCGACGGGACCGCCCGGATCGCGGACCTCGGCGAGGCGGCGGCGATGCTGGGGCTGCCGGAGCAGGGACGGTACGCCGTCCTCGCGGTGGCCTCCGTCCGCTCCGGCGGACCGCGGCAGCCTGCCCCCGCCCGGCCACGGGTGACCCTGCCGGCCGCACTGCCACCGGACGCGGCCCCGCACGGACCCGCGGGATGTACGAACGCGGCTCGAGTCCCGCACGCGGCACCGGACGGACCCTCGTACGCGGCCCCCGCCACCACCCTCTGGCACACCGGACCCGACGCCGAGTTCGCCATCCTCCGGCTCACCGGCGAACCGGGCGACCCCGGCGAGCTGCGCGCCGTCGCCGCCGCCCTGGACGCTCCCGCCGGCACCCGGACCGGCATCGGCTCCGCCGTCGACGGCCTGGCCGCCCTCGGCGACGCCCGGCGGCTGGCGGAGACCGCTCTGCGCGCCTGTCCCGCCTCCGGAGGCACCGTCCTGCTCGACGAGCACCTCCCGGACGCCCTCGTCGTCTCGTCCCCGGCTCTCGGCTCCGCCCTCGCGGACCGGTTGCTCGGCCCGCTGGACCGGCTGGACCCCTCGGACCGGGACGTCATCCTGGAGACGCTCACGGCCTGGCTGGACGCGGACGGCTCGGCGCAGCGGGCGGGCGCGCGGCTCTACTGCCACCGCAACACCGTCCTCAACCGGCTCCGCCGCTTCGAACAGCTCACCGGCCGCTGCCTCACCCGCCCCCGCGACGCCGTGGAGGTCTCCCTCGCCCTGGCGGCCCGGCGGCTGCTGGGCGGGTAGCGGGGCTACATCCCCAGCTCCGCCCGGTGCAGCCGGTCCACCGCGTCCTTCTCGCCCTCCACCTGCACGTCCGCCGTGTCCTGCCGGCCGAACGCGAACAGCAGCAGCTCCGCGGGCTCCCCGGTCACCGTCACCACCGGGGTGCCCTTGTGGGCCACCGCCGTCCGGCCGTCCGGGCGGCGCAGCACAAGACCCACCGGGGACTTGCGCCCCAGCACCCGCGCGGTCTTCTCGACGTTGGACCAGAGCGCGTCGGCGAAGACCGGGTCCAGCTCGCGCCGCGACCAGTCCGGCTGGGCCCTGCGTACGTCCTCCGCGTGGACGAAGAACTCCACCGTGTTCGCCGCCTCGTCGATCTGCTTGAGGGACATCGGCGAGAACCGGGGCGGGCCGGTCCGGATCAGCTGGATCAGCTCCTCGTACGGCTTCGCCGCGAACTCCGCCTGCACCCGCTCAAGACGGTTCTTCAGCGCGGAGATCACCAGCCCGCCCGCCGCGTCGGCGCGGCGCTCGCGGACCACCACATGGGCCGCCAGATCGCGGGTCTTCCAGCCCCCGCACAGCGTCGGGGCCTCGGGGCCGGCCGCTTCCAACAGATCGGCGAGCAGAAGACGTTCACGCTTCGCATGGGTCGACATGCCCGCCAGCGTACGACCGTCACCCGGGGTCCGCCCAGTGGACGTCCGCCCGGAGACCGGTCGCGGCCACGGCACAATGGGCCCATGACCAGCACGCCCGGCCCCACGCCGCCCGCCAGCAGCCTCGACCCCGCCATCGCCGCCCGCCTCCGGCGCGGCGCCGACGGTCTGGTCCCGGCCATCGCCCAGCAGTACGACACCGGCGAGGTGCTGATGCTCGGCTGGATGGACGACGAGGCGCTGCACCGCACCCTCACCACGGGCCGCTGCACCTACTGGTCACGCAGCCGCCAGGAGTACTGGGTCAAGGGCGACACCTCCGGCCACATCCAGCGGGTGAAGTCCGTGGCCCTGGACTGCGACGCCGACACCGTGCTGGTCAAGGTCGACCAGACGGGCGCCGCCTGCCACACCGGCGACCGCACCTGCTTCGACGCCGACGTCCTCACCCTCCTCGACAGCTAAGGTCCGGCCATGGATCTCGACACCTTCCGCAAGCTGGCCGTCGACCGGCGCGTCGTCCCCGTCAGCCGCCGCCTCCTCGCGGACGGCGACACCCCGGTCGGCCTGTACCGCAAACTCGCCGCCGAGCGCACCGGCACCTTCCTGCTGGAGTCCGCGGAGAACGGCCGCACCTGGTCGCGCTACTCCTTCATCGGCGTACGCAGCGACGCCACCCTCACCGCCCGCGACGGCGCGGCCCACTGGCTCGGCACCCCGCCCGTCGGCGTCCCCGTCGACGGCGACCCGCTGGACGCCCTGCGCGCCACCGTCGAGACCCTGCACACCCCGCGCGACCTGGTGAGCGACCTGGGCCTGCCGCCGTTCACCGGCGGCATGGTCGGCTACCTCGGCTACGACGTCGTCCGCCGCCTGGAGAAGATCTGCGAGCACGGCGGCGACGACCTGAAGCTGCCCGAGCTGACCATGCTCCTCACCTCGGACCTCGCCGTCCTCGACCACCAGAACGGCACCGTCCTGCTGATCGCCAACGCGATCAACCACAACGACCTCTCCACGGGGGTCGACGAGGCGTACGCGGACGCCGTCGCCCGGCTCGACGCCATGGAGCAGGACCTGCGCCGCCCGGTCGAGAACGCCCCGGCCGTCCTGCCCCCCTCCGAGCTGCCGCCGTACACCGCGCTCTGGGGCGGCGAGGCCTACCAGGAGGCCGTGGAGGACATCAAGGAGCGGATCCGGGCCGGCGAGGCCTTCCAGGTCGTGCCCTCGCAGCGCTTCGAGACGCCGTGCAGGGCGAGCGCCCTGGACGTCTACCGGGTGCTGCGGGCCACCAACCCGTCCCCGTACATGTACCTCTTCCGCTTCGACGGGTTCGACGTCGTCGGCTCCAGCCCCGAGGCCCTCGTCAAGGTCGAGGACGGGCGGGCGATGGTCCACCCGATCGCCGGCACCCGGCACCGCGGCGCCACCCCGCAGGAGGACCAGACGCTCGCCGAGGAGCTGCTCGCCGACCCCAAGGAGCGCGCCGAGCACCTGATGCTCGTCGACCTCGGCCGCAACGACCTGGGCCGGGTCTGCGAACCGGGCAGCGTCGAGGTCGTCGACTTCATGTCGATCGAGCGGTACTCCCACGTGATGCACATCGTCTCCACCGTCACCGGCCGCGTCACCGAGGACCGCACCGCCTTCGACGTCCTCACCGCCTGCTTCCCCGCCGGCACCCTCTCCGGCGCCCCCAAGCCGCGCGCCATGCAGATCATCGAGGAGCTGGAGCCGAGCCGGCGCGGACTGTACGGAGGCTGCGTCGGCTATCTCGACTTCGCCGGGGACTCCGACACCGCCATCGCCATCCGCACCGCGCTGCTGCGCGACGGTACGGCGTACGTGCAGGCGGGCGCCGGTGTCGTCGCGGACTCGGACCCGGTCGCGGAGGACACCGAGTGCCGCAACAAGGCCGCCGCGGTGCTGCGCGCGGTCCATACGGCCAACCGGCTCCACGACCGCTGAGGCGGTAGGGGATAGTGGAACGCGTGAGTGCTGTTCCCGTACCCCAGCCCCGTACCGACACCGCCGACACCGAGCCCGACGCCCCGGCCGACTCCTCGGACGGCCGGGGCAGCCGCCGGTCCCTCGCGGCCGGGCTGCTCCTGGGCGCGGCCGGTGCGACCGTCGTCCTCCTGGCCTCCGGCCAGATCTGGGCCGAGGGCCGTGCGGCCACCGGCGGCGGCGCCCTGCCGTTGACCGCCGACGGCCGGGACGTCACCGGCGCCCCGGCCGCCCTGGCGATCGTCGGCCTGGCCGCCCTCGTCGCCGTCTTCGCCGTCCGGGGCGCGGGCCGCCGCCTCGTCGCCGTCCTGCTCGCCCTCAGCGGCCTGGGGGCCGCGCTCAGCGCCTGGGCGGGCGCGTCCGACAGCTCGGCCCTCGACGAGCAGGCCGCCCGCACCACCGGTGACACGGCCGCCACCATCGACGCCCTCACCCACACCGCCTGGCCGTACGTCACCGCCGCCGGGGGCCTGCTGATCCTGCTCGCCGGGCTGCTCGCCCTCCGCTTCGGCAGCCGCTGGCCCACGATGTCGGGCCGGTACGAACGCGACGGCACCCCGCGCCCTCGCAAGGCCCCCCGCACCGCCCCGGACCCGGACCGGCCCGAGGAGCTGTGGAAGGCCCTGGACCGCGGCGAGGACCCGACGGGCTGAACGCCTGGCAAGGGGTGACCCCCGGCGCACCTCCCACGCCTCCCGTACGGGACAATGGAGGCGAGCCGTCCCCCGAGCGACAGCTGCAGCGACACCCACTGCCACCGCGATACCCACTGCGCGACATCAACAAGGAGCAACTCATGGCGGGCACGAGCCACGGACACACCCCGGCCGCCTGGACCGGTGTCATCATCGCCTTCATCGGCTTCTGCGTCGCAGGCGTCTTCATGGTCGCGGCCAACCCGCTCGGCTTCTGGGCCGGTATCGCCGTCATCTTCGCCGGTGGCATCGTCGGTTACGCCATGAAGCTCGCCGGCCTCGGCATGCCGAAGGAGTCCGCCGAGCTGGTGGAGGCCCGGGCGCGCGCCGGAGAGGCCCAGGTCTCCCACTGACCCGCGCGGCCGACACGCAGCAAGGCGCAGCCCCGGGTGGGCTGCGCCTTTCCGTATGAGCGGCGACAATCACCGGGTGGACGCCTCCCCGAACCCGACCCCCGAAGCCGAGCCCGAGGGCGTCGGCCCCATGAACATGCCGCTGACGGTCTGCCCGACCCCGGACATGGCCCGCCCCCATCCAGCCCGTCCGGCGGTTGAGGACGGAACCCTTTCCGGGGCGGACCCGGAGCTCGCAGGCCCCTCGGGCGAGGAACCCTCGCAGGTGCCCGGCCCCCCAGGCCACGGTTCCGTCCTCGAACGCCGGACGGGCCGGGGAGGAAGCCGGACCGGCTGGATGCGCCTCGCCACCCCCCTCGGCATCCTCGCCACCGTCACCGCCGCCTTCGCCTACGTCGGCACCGTCGACCCCAACGAGCCCGGCCACTACCCCGTCTGCCCGCTGCTGAAGATCACCGGCGCCTTCTGCCCCGGCTGCGGCGGCCTCCGCAGTGCTCACGCCTTCATCCACGGCGACCTCGGCACCGCCTTCTCCGCCAACGCCGTCGCCACCACCGGCTACTTCCTCTTCGCCGCCGTCTGGGTCCTCTGGCTCGTCCGGGCCTGGCGCGGACAGCCCCTGCGGATCGTCCTCGCCCCCGTCTGGTGGTGGAGCATCGGCGCGCTGCTCCTGGTCTTCACCGTCGTCCGGAATCTGCCGTTCGGCTCCGCACTGGCGCCCTGAATGCCCAGGTAGTGGGACGCGGCGTGGCCGGATGCGGGCCCGGAGGCCTCCTACGGATACCATCGGTATGGCTGATCCTGTTCACCGTCAACCGTTCCGGAAGGGGGCCGCTCGCGTGAGTGTGCTCGACGAGATCATCGACGGCGTCCGCGCCGACCTCGCGGAGCGGCAGGCGCGCGTCAGCCTCGACGAGCTGAAGGAGCGCGCCGCCCGCGCTCCCCAGGCCAAGGACGGAGTCGCCGCCCTGCGCGGCGAGGGCGTCACCGTCATCTGCGAGGTCAAGCGCTCGTCCCCGTCCAAGGGGGCCCTTGCCGCCATCGCGGACCCCGCCGCCCTCGCCGCGGACTACGAGGCCGGTGGCGCGTCCGTCATCTCGGTCCTCACCGAGGAGCGCCGCTTCGGCGGCTCGCTCGCCGACCTGGAGGCCGTCCGCGCCAAGGTCGACACCCCGATCCTGCGCAAGGACTTCATCGTCACCTCGTACCAGCTGTGGGAGGCCCGGGCGTACGGCGCCGACCTCGCGCTGCTGATCGTCGCCGCCCTGGACCAGGAGGCCCTGGTCTCCCTGATCGAGCGCGCCGAGTCCATCGGGCTCACCCCGCTCGTCGAGGCGCACGACGAGGAGGAGGCGGAGCGCGCCGTGGACGCCGGAGCGAAGATCATCGGGGTCAACGCGCGCAACCTGAAAGACCTCAAGGTCGACCGCTCCACCTTCGAGCGCGTCGCCCCCGAGATCCCCGACCACATCGTCAAGGTCGCCGAGTCCGGCGTCCGGGGCCCGCACGATCTGATCGCGTACGCCAACGCCGGCGCCGACGCCGTCCTGGTCGGCGAGTCCCTGGTCACCGGTCGCGACCCGCGCGCCGCCGTCGCCGACCTGGTCGCCGCCGGTGCCCACCCGGCACTCCGCCACGGCCGCGGCTGACCGGGAGCCCGACGACATGACCGGCCGTCCCGCCGCCCGCACCCGGCCGGGCCTGCGCCCCGCCGGGGCCCGCGCCCGGGACACACACGCCCCGGCGGCGCGCGGCTGCCTCCCGCCCGTCTCCCACCGGCACCCTCAGCCGAGGCGCTGCGCGCCGCCCTTCTGGCACCGTGGCTGCCGCGCGCCCGCCCGGCGCGTGCACGGACGGCGTGTGCGGTACGTGATCGGCGACGAGCCCGGCCAGGTGAACGGGATGCGATGGCGCCCGGGGTCCGCGCAGTAGCGAGCCCCGGCCGACGTACCCCACATCTCCACCCGTACGTACGACCGCACCACCCCGGCCGCACACCGGTCCCGGTGGCGCTCGCTGCTCCGCGCATACGGTGAACCCACCCGTTGCCATGCATGCCAAGGAGCACGTCGCATGACGTCCGAATTCTTCATTCCGGACCCCGAGGGTCTGACCCCCAGCGCCGAGGGCTACTTCGGTGCCTACGGCGGCAAGTTCATCCCGGAGGCGCTCGTCGCCGCCGTGGACGAGGTCGCCGTCGAGTACGACAAGGCCAAGTCCGACCCGGCCTTCGCCGCCGAGCTCAACGAGCTCATGGTCAACTACACCGGCCGCCCCAGCGCACTGACCGAGGTCCCGCGCTTCGCCGAACACGCGGGCGGCGCCCGGGTCTTCCTCAAGCGCGAGGACCTGAACCACACCGGCTCACACAAGATCAATAACGTGCTCGGGCAGGCGCTCCTCACCAAGCGCATGGGCAAGACCCGGGTCATCGCCGAGACCGGCGCCGGTCAGCACGGCGTCGCCACCGCGACCGCCTGCGCCCTCTTCGGCCTCGACTGCACCATCTACATGGGCGAGATCGACACCGAGCGCCAGGCGCTGAACGTGGCCCGGATGCGGATGCTCGGCGCCGAGGTCGTCGCCGTGAAGTCCGGCAGCCGCACCCTCAAGGACGCCATCAACGAGGCGTTCCGCGACTGGGTCGCCAACGTGGACCGCACGCACTACCTCTTCGGTACGGTCGCGGGTCCGCACCCCTTCCCCGCGATGGTCCGCGACTTCCACCGCGTCATCGGCGTCGAGGCCCGCCGCCAGCTCCTGGAGCGCACCGGCCGCCTCCCGGACGCGGCGGTCGCCTGCGTCGGCGGCGGTTCCAACGCCATCGGCCTCTTCCACGCCTTCATCCCGGACGCCGACGTCCGCCTGGTCGGCTGCGAGCCCGCCGGGCACGGCGTGGAGACCGGCGAGCACGCGGCCACCCTGACGGCGGGCGAGCCCGGCATCCTGCACGGTTCGCGCTCCTACGTCCTCCAGGACGACGAGGGCCAGATCACCGAGCCGTACTCCATCTCCGCCGGTCTGGACTACCCGGGCATCGGCCCGGAGCACTCCTACCTCAAGGACATCGGGCGCGGCGAGTACCGCGCGGTCACCGACGACGCCGCCATGCAGGCCCTGCGCCTGCTCTCCCGTACCGAGGGGATCATCCCGGCCATCGAGAGCGCCCACGCGCTCGCCGGTGCGCTGGACCTCGGCAAGGAGCTCGGCAAGGACGGGCTGATCCTCATCAACCTGTCCGGCCGCGGCGACAAGGACATGGACACCGCCGCCCGCTACTTCGGGCTCTACGAAACCGACGCCGCCGTCGAGGCGGACGCGGACAGCGACCGCGCCGAGATCGAGGGGGACGCCAAGTGAGCGGCAACATCGAGCTGTTGAGCACCACCCTCGCCGCCGCCAAGGCCGAGGACCGGGCCGCGCTGATCGCCTACCTCCCGGCCGGCTTCCCGACCGTCGACGGCGGCATCGAGGCGGTCAAGGCCGTCATCGCGGGCGGCGCCGACGTCGTCGAGATCGGCCTCCCGCACAGCGACCCGGTGCTCGACGGGCCGGTCATCCAGACCGCCGACGACATCGCCCTGCGCGGCGGCGTCCGCATCGCCGACGTGATGCGGACGGTCCGCGAGGCGTACGAGGCCACCGGCGTCCCGATCCTGGTCATGACGTACTGGAACCCCATCGACCGGTACGGCGTCGAGCGCTTCACCGCCGAGCTGGCCGAGGCGGGCGGCGCCGGGTGCATCCTGCCCGACCTGCCGGTCCAGGAGTCCGCGCTGTGGCGCGAGCACGCCGACAAGCACGGCCTCGCCACCGTGTTCGTCGTCGCACCCAGCAGCCAGGACGCCCGCCTCGCCACCATCACGGCGGCGGGCAGCGGCTTCGTCTACGCGGCGTCCCTGATGGGCGTCACCGGCACCCGCGCCTCCGTCGGCGCCCAGGCCCAGGAGCTGGTCGGCCGCACCCGCGCCACCACCGACCTGCCGGTCTGCGTCGGCCTCGGCGTCTCCAACGCCGCGCAGGCCGCCGAGGTCGCGGGATTCGCCGACGGCGTCATCGTCGGCTCGGCGTTCGTGAAGGCCATGCTGGACGCTCCGGACGAGGCCGCCGGTCTCGACGCCGTCCGCTCGCTGGCCGGCGAGCTGGCGCAGGGCGTTCGAAAGCGGTGATCGTTAAAGTCACCTGAATGGGTGGAATGTGGACCGGGGAGGCGCGCAGGCGCCTCCCCGGTTCGTTGCTGCGGGTGTGAGCGACAAGAACCCTGAGGGAAACCGAAGTGCGCGTGAGCGCCTGGCCCAGCAGCGCGAGCGGGAGAAGGGCCGCGACAAGCGCCGCCGTACGCTGATCGTCTCCTCCGCCGTGGTCGGCGTCCTGGCGCTGGCCGCCGTGGTCGGCCTGATCGCGGCCAACGTCGGCAAGGACGGCGGCGGCGACACCGCCTCCGGCCCCGCCATCACCCCGTCCGGAGCGACCGGCGAGGACTCCCTGACCCTGCCGGTCGGCGCCTCCGACGCCCCGTCCACGCTCACGATCTGGGAGGACTTCCGCTGCCCGGTCTGCGCCCAGTTCGAGAACGCCTTCCGGGACACCATCACCGAGCTGGTGGAGGCGGGCCAGCTCAAGGTGGAGTACCACCTGGCGACGATCATCGACGGCAACCTCGGCGGCAAGGGCTCGCTCCGCGCCGCCAATGCCGCCGCCTGCGCCCAGGACGTCGGCAAGTTCGCGCCGTACCACGACGTCCTCTTCCGCAACCAGCCTCCCGAGCCGGACGACGCCTTCGCCAAGAACAGCCGGCTGATCGAGCTGGCCGGTGAGGTCGAGGGGCTCGACACGCCCGCCTTCCGCAGCTGTGTGGAGGACGGCGAGCACGACAGCTGGGTGCAGAAGTCCGACACGGCGTTCCGCGAGGGCGGCTTCCAGGGCACTCCGACCGCGCTCCTCAACGGCGAGTCGATCTTCCCGAAGAAGGGCGACGAGCAGATCTCCGTGGAGAACCTGAAGAAGTGGGTCATGGAGGCCAACAAGGGCAAGAAGCCCGGCACCGCCACCCCGGCTTCCTGAGGGAGCGGGGCAGGGGCCTCGTTATCCAGACGTTGCCGGGTGGCTTGCGGTACCCACCGCCCGGCAAGGTAGCGTCGACCCCGTCATGAACCTTGCCTCCATTCCCAGCCCGTCGACCGGCGTGATCGAGCTCGGCCCGATCCCGCTCCGCGGCTACGCGTTCTGCATCATCATCGGTGTCTTCGTCGCCGTCTGGATCGGCAACAAGCGCTGGGTCGCCCGTGGCGGCAAAGCCGGCACCGTCGCCGACATCGCCGTCTGGGCCGTGCCCTTCGGCCTCGTCGGCGGCCGGCTCTACCACGTGATCACCGACTACCAGCTCTACTTCAGCGACGGCCAGAACTGGGTCGACGCCTTCAAGATCTGGGAAGGCGGCCTCGGCATCTGGGGTGCCATCGCCTTCGGTGCCGTCGGCGCCTGGATCGGCTGCCGCCACCGAGGCATCCCGCTGCCCGCCTGGGCGGACGCGCTGGCCCCGGGTATCGCCATCGCGCAGGCCATCGGGCGCTGGGGCAACTGGTTCAACCAGGAGCTGTACGGCAAGCCGACCGACCTGCCATGGGCACTGGAGATCAGCGAGGGCCCGAACCGCGTCGCCGGGACGTACCACCCGACCTTCCTCTACGAGTCGCTCTGGTGCATCGGCGTCGCGCTGCTGGTCATCTGGGCCGACCGCCGCTTCAGGCTCGGCCACGGACGGGCGTTCGCGCTGTACGTCGCCGCCTACTGCGCCGGTCGCGGCTGGATCGAGTACATGCGGGTCGACGAGGCCCACCACGTCCTGGGCCTCCGCCTGAACGTGTGGACCGCGATCATCGTCTTCGTCCTCGCCGTCGCCTACATCGTGATCTCCGCCAGGCTCCGCCCGGGCCGCGAGGAGATCGTCGAGCCGGAGAAGGACGACAGGACCGCCGAGGCCGTCGCGAAGAAGGACGCCGGGAAGAAGGACGACGCGGAGGCCGCCGACGCGGACGGCGACGCGCTGAAGAAGGACGACGGCGACGCGCTGAAGAAGGACGACGGCGACGCGCTGAAGAAGAAGGACACCGCCGCCGAGGCAGCCGACAAGAGCTGACCTCCCGCGCGCGCACCACCCCCGATCGCCGGGCGGACCTGGGAAACCTCAGGACCGCCCGGCGATCGCCAGTGTGCGGCGTGCCGACGCCACCACCGCCGCGTCCACGAACCGCCCGTCCGGCAGCGCCAGCGCCCCCGCCTCCACCGCCGACGCCGCGACGATCTCCTCCGCCGCCTCGATCTCCCGGGCCGTCGGCCGGAACGCCCGCTCGATCACCTCCAGCTGACGCGGATGGATCGCCGCCCGCCCCAGCAGACCGAGCCCCCGCCCCCGTACGCAGGAGGCCCACAGCCCGTCCAGGTCCCGCACATCCGGGAAGACCGACTGCGCGGGCGGTGGCAGTGCGGCCGCCCGGGCCGCCACCACGAGCCGGCTGCGCGACCAGTCCAGCCCGCAGTCCTCCCGTACGCCGAGATCGGCGCGGAGATCCGCCTCGCCCAGCGCGATGCCCCGGACGGCGGGGTCGGCCGACGCGATCGAATACGCGTGCTCCACGCCCAGCGCCGACTCCAGCAGCGGATAGAGCGGTACGCCGGGGGCGACCGCCGCCACATGGTGCACGGAGACCGCGTGCGTGATCTTGGGCAGACGGAAGCCGGAGAGGCCCGGCAGGTGCGTCAGCGCGCGGATGTCGTCCTCGCCGTGCACCCGGACGTGGACGGGTACGGCGTCGGGGGAGGCGGCCTGCGGGTCGGCGAGCAGTTCGGCGGTGGCGGACCGCGCGTACTCCTTGCGGTCGGGTGCGACCGCGTCCTCCAGGTCGACGATCACCACGTCCGCCCCGCAGTCGAGCGCCTTGGCCACCACCTCCGGCTTGTCCCCGGGGACGTACAGCCAGGTCAGCGGCGGTCGGCCGAGAGGCGGAGGGGTGTCCTCCGGGAGCGGGGGGACGGCGGGGGCCGTGCGGTCGCTCACAGCGCCCCCTGCTCCCGCAGCGCCGCGATCCGGTTCTCCGAGAGGCCGAGCCCGGCCAGGATCTCCTCGGTGTCCGCGCCGTGCGGGCGGCCCGCCCAGCGGATGGCGCCCGGAGTCCCGGAGAGCCGGAAGAGGACGTTCTGCATCCGCAGCGGTCCCAGCTCCGGATCGTCCACCTCGGCGAGGGTCCCCAGCGCCCGGTACTGCGGGTCCTCCATCACCTCCCGTACGTCATGGATCGGCGCCACGGCCGCCTCCGCCTTCTCGAAGCCGTCGAGCACCTCCTCGCGGCTGTGCCGGGAGATCCAGTGTCCGACGGCCCCGTCCAGCTCCTCGGTGTGCTCGGCCCGGCCGGTGCCCGATCCGAACCAGGGCTCCTCGATCAGCTCCGGGCGGCCCACCAGCCGCATCACCCGCTCGGCGACGGACTGCGCGGAGGTGGAGACCGCGACCCAGTGGCCGTCGGCGGTGCGGTAGGTGTTGCGCGGGGCGTTGTTGCGGGAGCGGTTGCCGGTGCGCGGCTGGACGTAGCTGAGCTGGTCGTACCAGAGCGGCTGCGGGCCCAGCACGGTCAGGATCGGCTCGATGATCGCCAGGTCCACCACCTGGCCTTCGCCCGTCCTCTCCCGCCCGGCGAGCGCGGCCATCACCGCGTACGCCGTCGCCAGCGCCGCGATGGAGTCCGCGAGACCGAACGGTGGCAGCGTCGGCGGCCCGTCCGGCTCGCCGGTGATCGCCGCGAACCCGCTCATCGCCTCGGCCAGCGTGCCGAACCCGGGCCGGTGCGCGTACGGCCCGAACTGGCCGAACCCGGTGACCCGGGCCAGCACCAGCCGTGGGTTGACCGCGTGCAGCTCCTCGGGACCGAGGCCCCAGCGCTCCAGCGTCCCGGGCCGGAAGTTCTCGATGATGACGTCGGTCTCGGCGGCCAGCTGGAGCAGCACGTCCCGGCCGCCGGGCGCGGCGAGGTCGAGTGTCAGGGCGCGCTTGTTGCGGCCGAGCAGCTTCCACCACAGGCCGATGCCGTCCTTGGCGGGTCCGTGGCCGCGTGAGGGGTCGGGTTTGCGCGGGTGCTCGACCTTGATCACATCGGCGCCGAAGTCGCCGAGCATGGTGGCGGCGAGCGGCCCGGCGAAGAGGGTGGCGAGGTCGATGACCTTGAGCCCGGTCAGGGGTCCTGCCGCTGGCGTACTCATGCTGCCTCGATCTCGGCGCGGTACGGCATGGACGTGGACGCGCCCGGCTTCTGGACGCAGAGCGCGGCGGCCGAGGAGGCGAACGCCAGCGCCTTCGCCACCGGCCGCCCCTCACCGAGCGCCACCGCCAGCGCCCCGACGAACGTGTCCCCGGCCCCGGTCGTGTCCACCGCGCTCACCTCGGGCGCCGCGAACAGCACCGGTTCGCCGCCCCGGGCCGCGTACAGGGAGCCCTTCGCGCCGAGCGTGATGATCACCTCGGGCACCTGCCGGAGCAGGATCTGTGCGGCGGCGTGCGGTTCGGCCTGTCCGGAGAGTTCGGCGGCCTCGTGCTCGTTGGGGATCAACAGGTCGATGTGGTCCAGGAGTTCGTCGGGCAGTGGCTGCACGGGGGAGGGGGTGAGGATGGTCCGTACGCCCTGGGACCTGGCGGCTCGGGCGCCCTCCACGACGGCGGAGAGCGGGAGTTCGAGCTGCATCAGCAGCAGTTCGGCGGCGGCGATAGCCGCGATCTCGCCGGGGCCGAGCGCGGTGACGACGCCGTTGGCGCCGGGGATGACCACGATCGCGTTGGCCCCGGAGTCGTCGACCACGATGTGCGCGGTGCCGCTCGGGCCTTCGGCGGTGTGCAGCAAGTCCGTGTCGACTCCGGCGTGTTCGAGGCCGTCACGCAGCTGTGCGCCGTACGCGTCGTCGCCGACCGCGCCGATCATCGTCACCTCGCCGCCCGCGCGGGCGGCGGCGACGGCCTGGTTGGCGCCTTTGCCGCCGGGGATCGTCCGGAACTCCCGGCCGGTGACGGTCTCTCCGAGGCCCGGCGCGCGGGCGGTGTAGGCGACGAGGTCCATGTTGGTGCTGCCGAGCACCGCGATACGGGTCATGGGCGCAGAGCCTCCTGGTGGGTCAGTGCGGCGAGGGTGTCGAATCCGGTCTGGTCGTGGCCGGGTACGGAGGTGGCGAGGCGATTCTTGAGCGGAGCGGTCCAGTGATCGGGCAGGGCGGTCGGGGTGGAGGCGAGGAGTCCGGCGAGCGAGCCTGCGGTGGCCCCGTTGGAGTCGGTGTCCCAGCCGCCGGAGACCGCGTTGCCGATCGACCGGGTGAAGTCGCCGTCGGCGTGGGTGAGCGCGGCGGCGAGCAGTGCGGCGTTGGGCAGCACGTGTACCCAGTGGTGGGTGTCGGCGTACGCGGCGTGCAGCCGGTCCACCACGGTGTCGAACTCCCCCTCCGTACGCGCGGTTTCGATCCCGAGCCGGACCGCGCGGGCGTACCGCGAGTGCGGCGGCACGACCCGCAGTCCGGCGGCCAGGCAGCCGTGCACATCGCTCTCTCCGCCCGCCGCCACGGCGAGCGCCGCCGCTGTGAACATCGCACCGTAGACCCCGTTGGCGGTGTGGGTCAGGACCGCGTCGCGGTGGGCCTGGGCGGCGGCTCCTGCCGGGTCGCCGGGATGGGTCCAGCCGTGCGCGTCGGCCCGGATCTGGGCCCCGATCCACTCGCGGAACGGGTTGCGGAAGCGTGCCGTCTCCGGGGGCTCGATGCCTGCGAGGAGGTTGCCGTACGCGATGCGCTCGGCGGTGAAGGTGCGGCCGGCCGGGAGTTCGTCGAGCCAGAGGCGGGCCAGGTCGGCGGTGGTGAAGGTGCGGCCGTGCCGCTGGAGCAACAGCATGGTGAGCAGCGGGTAGTTGAGGTCGTCGTCCTCAGGCATGCCGTCGATGTTCTCGGCGAGGGAGGTGGGGGCCGAGCGGCGGTTCCAGGGGTGGGCCGCGAGCAGTTCTGCGGGCACGCCGTGGGCGGTGAACCAGGTGGTGAGGGGCCAGTTGCCGGTGGCGCGGGCGAGTGCGCGGATGCCGGTCAGCGGCAGCTTCTCGACCGGTTTGCCGAGCAGGCAGCCCGCCGCCCGGCCGAGCCAGGCGGCGTGCAGGCGGTCCCGGTCGACGGAGGACGCCCGGTCCCGGACGGTGGTGGGCCGCCGGTCCTGGCCGGCCAGGACCGGCCCGGTCTCCGGCGGCCCCGGCCACTGCGGGCAGGCCGCGATGACGGCGTCCAGTCCGGTCGGCTCGTCCGCCGCCAACGGCGATTCCAACGTGGCGAGTTCGTCCAGCAGCTCACCGGCCAGCGCGCGCAGACGCGGCGGTGCGGGCGGCTCGGACGCGCCCGCACGGTCCGGAGCGGGGCCGCCCCCGGCCGTGCGCCACCGCTCCGCGATCTCCCGCGCGTCCCGCCCGTCCTGCGCGGCCTGCCGCAGCTCGTGCCCGACCAGATCCTCGGGCTGCACCCAGGTCAGGCGGACGCTCACCGCTCACCGGCCAGCGCGGTGAACGCCTCCTCGTGGGCCGCGCGGCGCTCCAGGTCCCGGGCGAAGACCACGCGGGCGACCTGGGCCAGGGCCCGGGCCGGGGCCTCCAGGTCCAGTCGGCTCGCCTCCGCCACCGTCCGTGCCCAGTCGGCCGGGACCTCACCGCCCAGCGCACCCGCGAGGGCGCCGCTCATGGTGGCGATGGAGTCGCAGTCACGCCCGTAGTTGACCGAACCGAGCACCGTACGCCGGTAGTCACCGCCGCCGACCAGCAACATGCCCAGCGCGATGGGCAGTTCCTCGATGGCGTGCAGCCGGGACGGGCGGCGGGCGCCGAGCGAGGGGGAGCGGTAGTCGGGGCCGACCGTGTCGAACGGCTCGACCGCCGCCCGCAACGGCGCGAGCGCGGACTCGAAGTCGTCGTGGTGCGAGGCGACTTCGCAGACCTCCTCGATCGCGTACCGGGTGCCGTCCTTGGCCGACGCGAGGGCCGCGTCGATCACCGCGTCCGGCGTCGCGCCCGGACGGCAGGCGGCGGCGACGGCGGCCGCGAAGACCCCGGCGGCCTCGCGCCCGTACGAGGACTGGTGCGGCGCGGCGATCTCCAGCGCCTCGGCGTACGCGGCCCTCGGGTTTCCGGCGTTGACCAGGCCGACCGGGGCCATGTACATCGCGGCCCCGCAGTTGACGATGTTGCCCGCACCGGCCTCGCGCGGGTCGACGTGCCCGTAGTGCAGCCGGGCGACGAGCCACTTCTCGGCCAGGAAGATCCGCTGGAGCGGCAGCGCCTCGGCCTCCAGCTCCGGGATCCAGCGCGGCGAGAGCAGGTCCGGGACGAGGTGGTCGGCGATGTCGTACGCGTCGAGGTGGTCGCGGACCTTCTCGTACACACGGATCAGCGCGTGGGTCATCAAGGTGTCGTCGGTGACGTGTCCGTGGCCCTTGTGGTACGGCGCGATGGGGCGGGCGGTGCGCCAGTTCTCGCCGTGCCAGGGGCCGACGATGCCGGTCACCCGGCCGCCGTGGCGCTCGGCGATCTGCTCGGGCGTCCACCCTTCGACCGGGCCGCCGAGGGCGTCACCTACGGCGGCGCCGACGAGGGCGCGGGTGATGCGGTCATCGAGTCCGGGCGTGGTCGGGGAGGGCTGCGGGACCGAGGCGGCGGGAGCCGTGGCCGTTGTAGGCGTCATGTCGGAATTGTCCACCCGGAGTGGCCGGTTCCGTGGCTGCCAGCAGCCCGGCGAGTTCGACCAGATCCGTGCCTGCGAGCCGGGGCAGCGCACACCCGGCGAGCGTGCGGCACGCCTCGCGCCAGCCCGCCGGTACGGCGGTGACCGAGCCGATCGCTCCGGTCAGCGCCCCGGCCAGCGCGGGCGCGGAGTCCGCGACCCGGGAGAGGCAGGCGGCGGCCGGGAGCGCCTGCGCGATCTCGCCCCGGGCGGCGGTGGCGAGGGCCAGGGCCACGGGTACGGTCTCGGCGGCGGCGATCCCGTAGCTGTAGACGTGGTCCACGATCTGGTGCTCCAGGACCGGGACCAGGGCGAACGCCCCGGCGGGCTCGTCGGCGAACTCCCGGGCCAGGCGGACCGCGTGCGCGGCGTTGCGGGCGATCTCGGTGGAGTGGGGGAGCTGGGCCAGCGCCGCGTCCACCACCGCGTCGACGTCCGCCCCGGCCAGCGCCACGGCGATCGCGGCGGCCATGGCGCGGGCGCCGTGCACCCCGTCGCCGTCCTGCGTGTAGCGCGCGTCGAACTCGGCGAGCGCCGCCGCCTCCTCGGGTTCGCCCGGGTGGACGACGGCGAGGACGGCGGCCCGTACGCAGGCGGCGTCGTCGAAGTAGTGCGGGTTGTCGTGACCGGTGGCGGGGGGCCGGAGCCCGGCGGCCAGGTTGCCGAGCCCGGCCCGTACCGAGATCCGGGCGCGCAGCGGGAGCACCGCCGCCTCCACCTCGGGGGCCCGGGCGCTCGCGGCGGCGACGGTGGCGGCCAGCGCGTTCCAGGCCCGGTCCACCGCGTCCCGCATCCGGCGGCCGGGGGAGAGGCCGTCCGCGTCGGCGGCCGCCGCCAGCACCGTACGCCCGGCGAACGCGGCCCACTCGGCGTCGTCGGACGGCCCGAGCCGCAGCGGTTCGGGCGGCTGGTTGAGCGCGATGGGCACAGGGAGCGTGGTGGTGGCGTTCTGCTCGGCGAAGGTGTCCAGCTCCCGGGTGAGCCGCCGGGTCCACTCGGGCATCCTGGCCGCCCGGTGCCGAGCGGCGGGCCACCCGGCGGCGTCCCCGGAGGCGAGGCCGAGGAGCAGGCCCTCGATCCGGGCGCGCCGGGAGGGTGCGGCGGCGCTGGCGGGCAGCCTGGGTGTCGTCATCGCCGCTCCTCCCTTGCGGGCTCGAAGGACGCGGCCACCGATGCCATGTCCCGTACGGCGGAAGGCTCACGCCCGCCGCCGCGGCCCTGGCTCTCCGCCGCCTCCGTGCCCTCCGATGTCAGCAGGTCGGCGATGTCCAGCACGTGGTAGCCGCGCATCGACGGCAGGCAGCTCCCGCGCACCGGCCCGATCGCCGCCGCCCACTCCGGCGGGATCGCGCCCGATCCGTGCAGCGCACCGGCCAGGGCCCCCGCCACCGCCGCCGTCGTGTCCGCGTCGCGGCCCATGTTCACGGCCGTCAGCACGGCGGTAGGAAAATCGCCGCGCGCCGCCGTGAACGCCCCGAACGCCAGGCCCACCGCCTCCGGCGCCAGGTCCGTCCACGGATAGCCGCCGATCACCACCGCCGACCGCACCGCCCGCTCCATCGTGAGCCGGTCCGGGTACGGGCGCTGGGCCGCCGCCACCGCTCGGCGCAGCGAGCGGGCCGTCCAGGAGTCCATCGGCACCACCGAGAGCGCGGCCGCGATCACCGAGGCGAGGCCCGCGCCGACCATCGCCGCCGCCACTCCGGCCGCCACCGCCTGGCCCCCGTAGATCCCCTCGCCCTCGTGGCTGACCCGGCCGTCCACCGCCACCAGCCGGGCCGCCTCTGCGGGACGCCCGGCCGCGAACACGCCGAAGGGAGCCGCCCGCATCGCCAGGCCGTCGCTCCAGGCGTGCCGGTGCTGGGCCGAGATCGGTGCGGCGAGGCCCCGGCGCAGGTTCTCCAGCGTGCCGCGCTCACTGAACCCGGCGCCCCGGAACGGGCCCTCGTCCAGGTCCGCGATCCAGTGGTGCCAGGCCCGCTCCACATGGGAGACGGTGAGCGCGGAGCCGTGCCGGGCCAGCAGCAGCCCGGAGAAGATCGCGTACTCCGTGTCATCGGTCCCCGCCGGGTCCTCGCTCACGAACCCTTCGATCCGCCCCCAGCGGCGGCGGATCTCCGAGGGCCGCAGGTTCTCCGCCGGGGCGCCGAGCGCGTCCCCGACCGCGAGACCCAGCAGCGCACCCCTGGCCCGTTCCTTGCCGACGGCCGTGTCCATCGCGTCGCCCTCCGATCGTCCGGCGAGTCCGTTTCCGGGCTCTGTCCGCATCTGTGCCACGCGGAGGGCGGTCGGAGGCGGGAAGCGGGCAGAAAGGGGCCGGTCGGATGACGGCCGGTCATCCTGAGGCTGCCCTTTCTTCGCAGGTCAGAGCGGGTGTTAAGGCAGGCTTGCCTTCCTGGCGAAGGTCGCCCGGCAGGCGTACTTTGGACTTTGTCGAAAGTTGTACCGCCCAGGGGAGAAGTGAGCAGTGGCCATCATCGAGACCGACGCCGTCCTGCACGAGGCGCACCGGGACAACCACACCCACCGGGATGTGAACGGCGGCTGGCTGCGCCCCGCCGTCTTCGGCGCCATGGACGGCCTGGTCTCCAATCTCGCCCTGATGACCGGCGTCGCAGGTGGCGCGGTCTCGCAGCAGACCATCGTCATCACCGGGCTCGCGGGTCTGGCCGCCGGAGCCTTCTCCATGGCGGCCGGTGAATACACCTCCGTCGCCTCCCAGCGCGAGCTGGTCGAGGCCGAGCTGGCCGTCGAGCGCCGGGAACTGCGTAAACACCCCCAGGACGAGATGGCCGAGCTCGCCGCGCTGTACGAGGCCCGGGGCGTGGACGCGCCGCTGGCCGGCGAGGTGGCCCGGCAGCTCTCGCGCGACCCGGAGCAGGCGCTGGAGATCCACGCCCGCGAGGAGCTCGGCATCGACCCGAACGACCTGCCCTCCCCGCTGGTCGCCGCCGTCTCCTCCTTCGGCGCCTTCGCGCTCGGCGCCCTGCTGCCCGTGCTGCCGTACCTCCTCGGCGCGAGCGCCCTGTGGCCATCGGTGCTCCTCGCGCTGCTCGGCCTCTTCGGCTGCGGTGCGGTGGTGGCCCGGGTGACGGCCCGCAGCTGGTGGTTCAGCGGGCTGCGGCAGCTCGCCCTCGGTGGCGGCGCGGCGGCGCTGACGTACGGGCTCGGCACGCTGTTCGGTGTGGCGGCCGGCTGACGGGAGAGGTCGGGTCCGAGTCGGGGTGGGGTGTACGGCGTAACGAACCCGCCCGAACGGCTTAACCGCGCGGCAACCCGTGTGACGTACGTCTTGGCGCCGGACCCTGGGCGGGACGGGCTCCGCAGCCGTAAAATGAGTCTCTATGCAGGGCTACACATAAGTAGCCGTTACTCGGTGGTTTCGTTTCCTTTGCCGCCGGGCATGAGCCGTAGGCACCGCAGGCAACGACGCCTGCTCTCTGCGGGTCCCCGGGCGCCGATCCAGCCGACAGCGACCCACCCCCGGTCAACCGGTCACCTCTGGTCACCCAGTCACCTCCGGTCACCGCGGTGTCCGCATGTTGGAACGAGCCTTCCGCTTCTTGAGAAGCGCCCCATCATGTAACCTGCACGAAATTTCGCAGAGGGCCAACGTCGTCCCTCGGCACTGCATATGCCACGACGACGACGGGAGAGCCGATGCGTATCGACGCCTGGTCGCCCATGGACGGTCGCCCCGCCCAGCAGGGGATGTACGACCCCCGTAACGAGCACGACGCCTGTGGCGTCGGGTTCGTGGCCACTCTGACCGGTGTGGCCAGCCATGAGCTGGTCGAGCAGGCGCTGACCGTACTGCGCAACCTCGAACACCGAGGTGCCACCGGCTCCGAGCCCGACTCCGGCGACGGCGCCGGCATCCTGTGCCAGGTCCCCGACGCCTTCCTGCGCGCAGAGGCCCCTTTCGAGCTGCCCGAGGCGGGTTCGTACGCCGTCGGTATCGCCTTCCTCCCCGCCGACGGCTCCACCGAGGCCGTCCGCACGATCGAGGAGATCGCCACCCAGGAGGGCCTCACCGTCCTCGGCTGGCGTGACGTCCCGGTCACCCCCGCACTTCTCGGCAACGGCGCCCGCGCCACCATGCCCGAGTTCCGCCAGGTCTTCGTCGCCGACGGCGAGTCCACCGGCATCGTCCTGGACCGCAAGGCGTTCGTCCTGCGCAAGCGTGCCGAGCGTGAGGCCGGGGTGTACTTCCCCTCGCTCTCCGCCCGCACCATCGTCTACAAGGGCATGCTCACCACCGGGCAGCTGGAGCCGTTCTTCCCGGACCTCTCCGACCGCCGCTTCGCCTCCACGGTCGCGCTGGTCCACTCCCGGTTCTCGACCAACACCTTCCCGAGCTGGCCGCTGGCCCACCCGTACCGCTTCGTCGCGCACAACGGCGAGATCAACACGGTCAAGGGCAACCGCAACTGGATGAAGGCCCGCGAGTCCCAGCTCGCCTCCTCCCTCTTTGGGCAGGCGCAGCTCGACCGGATCTTCCCCGTCTGCACCCCGGACGCCTCCGACTCGGCCTCCTTCGACGAGGTCCTGGAGCTGCTCCACCTCGGCGGCCGCTCGCTGCCGCACGCGGTCCTGATGATGGTCCCCGAGGCGTGGGAGAACCACGACTCGATGGACCCGGCCCGGCGCGCCTTCTACCAGTACCACTCCGCGATGATGGAGCCCTGGGACGGCCCGGCCTGCGTCACCTTCACCGACGGCGTCCAGGTCGGCGCGGTCCTCGACCGCAACGGTCTGCGCCCCGGCCGCTACTGGGTCACCGACGACGGGCTCGTCGTGCTCTCCTCCGAGGTCGGCGTCCTGGACATCGACCCGGCCAAGGTCGTCCGCAAGGGCCGCCTCCAGCCCGGCCGGATGTTCCTCGTCGACACCGCCGAGCACCGCATCATCGAGGACGACGAGATCAAGGCGTCCCTCGCCGCCGAGCAGCCGTACCAGGAGTGGCTGGAGACCGGCGAGATCGAGCTGAGCGACCTGCCCGAGCGTGAGCACATCGTGCACACCCACGCCTCGGTCACCCGCCGCCAGCAGACCTTCGGCTACACCGAGGAAGAGCTGCGCGTCATCCTCGCGCCGATGGCCCGCACCGCCGGCGAGCCGCTCGGCTCCATGGGCACCGACTCGCCGATCGCCGCGCTCTCCGAGCGCCCCCGGCTCCTCTTCGACTACTTCACCCAGCTCTTCGCCCAGGTCACCAACCCGCCGCTGGACGCCATCCGCGAGGAGCTCGTCACCTCGCTGCGCTCCTCGCTCGGCCCCCAGGGCAACATCCTGGAGCCGACCGCCGCCGCGGCCCGCAGCGTCACGCTGCCGTTCCCGGTGATCGACAACGACGAGCTCGCCAAGCTGATACACATCAACGCCGACGGCGACATGCCGGGCATGAAGGCCGCCACGCTGGCCGGTCTCTACCGGGTCAGCGGCGGCGGCGACGCGCTGGCCGCGCGTCTCGAGGAGATCTGCGCCGAGGTCGACGCCGCCATCGAGGACGGCGCCCGCCTCATCGTCCTCTCCGACCGGCACTCCGACGCCGAGCACGCACCGATCCCCTCGCTGCTGCTCACCTCCGCCGTCCACCACCACCTCATCCGCACCAAGCAGCGCACCCAGGTGGGCCTGCTGGTCGAGGCCGGGGACGTCCGCGAGGTCCACCACGTCGCGCTGCTCATCGGTTACGGCGCCGCCGCGGTCAACCCGTACCTCGCGATGGAGTCCGTCGAGGACCTGGTCCGCGCCGGCACGTTCATCGAGGACATCGAGGCCGAGCAGGCCATCCGGAACCTGATCTACGCGCTCGGCAAGGGCGTCCTCAAGGTCATGTCCAAGATGGGCATCTCCACCGTCGCCTCCTACCGCGGCGCCCAGGTCTTCGAGGCCGTCGGCCTGGACGAGGAGTTCGTCGGGACGTACTTCAACGGCACCGCCACCAAGATCGGCGGCGCCGGCCTGGAGGTCGTCGCCAAGGAGGTCGCCGCCCGGCACACCAAGGCGTACCCGGCCTCCGGCATCGCGGCCTCGCACCGCGCGCTGGAGATCGGCGGCGAGTACCAGTGGCGCCGCGAGGGCGAGCCGCACCTGTTCGACCCGGACACGGTCTTCCGCCTCCAGCACGCCACCCGCAACCGGCGCTACGACATCTTCAAGCAGTACACGGACCGGGTGAACGAGCAGTCCGAGCGCCTGATGACGCTCCGCGGCCTCTTCGGCTTCACCTCCGGCCGCGCCCCGATCCCGATCGACGAGGTCGAGCCCGCCTCCGAGATCGTCAAGCGGTTCTCCACCGGCGCCATGTCGTACGGCTCCATCTCCCGTGAGGCGCACGAGACGCTCGCCATCGCGATGAACCAGCTCGGCGGCAAGTCCAACACCGGCGAGGGCGGCGAGGACCCGGACCGCCTGTACGACCCGGCGCGCCGCTCGTCCATCAAGCAGGTCGCCTCCGGCCGCTTCGGTGTGACCAGCGAATACCTGGTCAACGCGGACGACATCCAGATCAAGATGGCCCAGGGCGCCAAGCCCGGGGAGGGCGGCCAGCTGCCCGGCCACAAGGTCTACCCGTGGGTCGCCAAGACGCGTCACTCGACGCCCGGCGTCGGCCTCATCTCGCCGCCGCCGCACCACGACATCTACTCCATCGAAGACCTCGCGCAGCTGATCCACGACCTGAAGAACGCCAACCCGCAGGCCCGCATCCACGTGAAGCTGGTCTCCGAGGTCGGCGTCGGCACGGTCGCGGCCGGTGTCTCCAAGGCGCACGCGGACGTCGTCCTCATCTCCGGCCACGACGGCGGAACGGGCGCGTCCCCGCTCACCTCGCTCAAGCACGCGGGCGGCCCCTGGGAGCTCGGCCTCGCCGAGACCCAGCAGACCCTGCTGCTCAACGGCCTGCGCGACCGCATCGTCGTCCAGACCGACGGCCAGCTCAAGACCGGCCGCGACGTCGTCATCGCCGCCCTCCTCGGCGCCGAGGAGTTCGGTTTCGCGACCGCGCCGCTCGTCGTCTCCGGCTGCGTCATGATGCGCGTCTGCCACCTGGACACCTGCCCGGTCGGCATCGCCACCCAGAACCCGGTGCTCCGCGACCGGTTCTCCGGCAAGGCCGAGTACGTCGTCAACTTCTTCGAGTTCATCGCGGAAGAGGTCCGCGAGATCCTCGCCGAGCTGGGCTTCCGCACCATCGAGGAGGCCGTCGGCCACGCCGAGCTCCTCGACACCGACCGGGCGATCTCCCACTGGAAGGCGCAGGGCCTGGACCTGGCTCCGCTCTTCCACGTCCCCGAGCTGCCCGAGGGCGCGGTCCGCCACCGGATCGTCGAGCAGGACCACGGTCTGGCCAAGGCGCTCGACAACCAGCTGATCAAGCTGGCCGCCGACGCGCTCGGCGCCGACAGCCCCGAGGCCGCCCAGCCCGTCCGGGCCCAGGTCGCGATCCGCAACATCAACCGCACGGTCGGCACCATGCTCGGCCACGAGGTGACCAAGAAGTTCGGCGGTGCGGGCCTGCCCGAGAACACCATCGACGTCACCTTCACCGGCTCGGCCGGCCAGTCCTTCGGCGCCTTCCTCCCGCGCGGGGTCACCCTGCGCCTGGAGGGCGACGCCAACGACTACGTCGGCAAGGGCCTCTCCGGCGGCCGGGTGATCGTCCGCCCGGACCGGGGCGCCGACCACCTCGCCGAGTACTCCACCATCGCCGGCAACACCATCGGCTACGGCGCCACCGGCGGCGAACTCTTCCTCCGCGGCCGCACCGGCGAGCGCTTCTGCGTCCGCAACTCCGGCGCGACCGTCGTCTCCGAAGGCGTCGGCGACCACGGCTGCGAGTACATGACCGGCGGCCACGCCGTCGTCCTCGGCGAGACCGGCCGCAACTTCGCCGCCGGTATGTCGGGCGGCGTCGCGTACGTCATCGACCTGGACCGCGACAACGTCAACGTGGGCAACCTCGGCGCGATCGAGGAGCTCACCGACACCGACCGGCAGTGGCTGCACGACGTCGTGCGCCGCCACCACGAGGAGACCGGCTCCACCGTCGCGGAGAAGCTCCTCGCCGAGTGGGACACGGCCGTGACCCGCTTCAGCAAGATCATCCCGTCCACGTACAAGGCAGTGCTCGCCGCCAAGGACGCCGCTGAGCTCGCCGGTCTCTCCGAGCAGGAGACCACCGAGAAGATGATGGAGGCGGCGACCAATGGCTGACCCCAAGGGCTTCCTGACCACCGGACGCGAGGTCGCCCAGACCCGCCCCGTGGCCGAGCGCGTCAAGGACTGGAACGAGGTCTACGTTCCGGGCTCGCTGCTCCCGATCATCAGCAAGCAGGCCGGCCGCTGCATGGACTGCGGCATCCCGTTCTGCCACAACGGCTGTCCGCTCGGAAACCTCATCCCCGAGTGGAACGACTACGCCTACCGCGGGGACTGGACCGCCGCCTCCGAGCGGCTGCACGCCACGAACAACTTCCCGGAGTTCACCGGGCGGCTCTGCCCGGCCCCCTGCGAGTCGGCGTGCGTGCTCGGCATCAACCAGCCGGCCGTCACCATCAAGAACGTCGAGGTCTCCATCATCGACAAGGCGTGGGACAGCGGCGACGTCACCCCGCAGCCGCCCGAGCGCCTCTCCGGCAAGACCGTCGCCGTCATCGGTTCGGGCCCGGCGGGACTCGCCGCCGCCCAGCAGCTGACCCGGGCCGGTCACACCGTCGTCGTCTACGAGCGCGCGGACCGCATCGGGGGCCTGCTGCGCTACGGCATCCCCGAGTTCAAGATGGAGAAGTCGCACATCAACCGCCGCATCGAGCAGATGCGCCTGGAAGGCACCAAGTTCCGTACGGAGGTGGAGATCGGCAAGGACATCGACGCCGCCAAGCTCCGCCGCCGCTACGACTCGGTCGTCATCGCGGCCGGTGCCACCGTCTCCCGCGACCTGCCGGTCCCCGGCCGTGAGCTGGGCGGCATCCACTTCGCGATGGAGTACCTCCCGCTCGCCAACAAGGTGCAGGAGGGTGACCTGACGGTCGCCCCGATCCACGCCGGCGGCAAGCACGTCGTCGTCATCGGCGGCGGCGACACCGGAGCCGACTGCGTCGGCACCGCCCACCGACAGGGCGCGGCCTCCGTCACCCAGCTGGAGATCATGCCGAAGCCGGGCGAGGACCGGAACGCGAACCAGCCGTGGCCGACCTTCCCGATGCTCTACAAGGTCACCTCCGCGCACGAGGAGGGCGGCGAGCGGGTCTACTCCGTCTCCACCACCCACTTCGAGGGCAACGAGGACGGAAACGTCGCGGCCCTCCACCTGGTCGAGGTCGAGTTCAAGGACGGTAAGCTGGAGCAGAAGCCCGGCACGGAGCGGCGCATCCCCGCGCAGCTCGTCACCCTCGCCATGGGCTTCACCGGAACCGACCAGTCCAACGGCCTGGTCCAGCAGTTCGGCCTGGAGCTCGACGCACGGGGCAACGTCGCCCGCGACGAGCACTACGCGACCAACGTCGACGGCGTCTACGTCGCCGGTGACGCGGGCCGCGGCCAGTCGCTGATCGTCTGGGCGATCGCCGAGGGCCGCTCCGCCGCCCGCGGTGTGGACCGCTTCCTGACCGGGACCAGCGCCCTGCCGGCCCCGATCCGCCCGACGGACCGGTCCCTGCTGGTCTGAGCACCACCCGGGTTCCCCCTGGGCCACGCGGCCCGGGGGTGAGCCCCCAGAAACGTCCCGTACAACGGCGTACGGAACTGAACGCGGCGCCCGCCTGTCCCCGACCGGACTCAGTGGGCGCCGTGGCGCGTCCGGGGCCAGGTCGACCGGCCTCCCGGTGCGGGGCTCAGCCGGTCAGCGCCGAGGTCCGCGCCACCACCGCCACCGCGAACAGCCCCACCAGCACCACCGCACCCGCGAGCTGCACCGGCCAGGTCCGCAGCCTTGCCGGCGCGTAGGCGAGTCCGTACGTCACCACCGCCCCGGTCACCAGCCCGCCCAGGTGCCCCTGCCATGAGGTGAACAGCGCCGAGAGCACCATCCAGAGCAGGAACCCGGCCATGAACCGGTTCACCGCCGCCATGTCATGGCCGAGCCGCCGGTTGATCACCCAGTACGAGGCGGCGAGACCGAACACCGCACCGGAGGCGCCCACGGTGGAGGTGTCCGGCGCCAGCAGATACACGGCGAGCGAGCCGCCCACCGCCGACAGCAGATACAGCGCGAGATACCGGGCCCGCCCGAGCTGCCCCTCCACCACCCGGCCGATGTTCCAGAGCGCGAACATGTTGAACAGCAGGTGCATCACGCCGAACGAGGCGTCCGGCGGCAGGTGCAGGAAGGCCCCGGTCACCAGCCGGTACCACTCGCCGTCCGCGATCCCCGTCAGCTGGTACCCGGCGAACGTCTCACCCTGGTAGTAGTACCGCTCCCCGTCCGGCCCGGTCAGCGCCGCACCGAGCACCGCGTACCGGTCCACGATCTCCGGCCGCACCACCTCGCCGAGGTAGGCCAGGATGTTCAGCGCCATCAGGACGTACGTCACCACCGGCGCCGCCGCCCCGGTCACCGCACCGCCGAACACCGTGCGGGCCTGCCGCACCGAGTGCCGGCCCTCCTTCACGCACTCCGCGCAGTGGTAGCCCACCGAGGCCTCGTGCATGCACTCAGGGCAGATGGTGCGCTCGCAGCGGGTGCAGCGGACATACGTCTCGTACGACGGATGGCGGTAACACGTGGTGGCGGCGGCCTCCATGACCGGCTCCTTCACTGGGAGTGCGCTGCGGGGCCGGCGCAGGTCGGCGGCGATCAAGATAGCGAACCGGTACGGGGGACTCCGGTGCCGGGGCACCCCTATGCTCTAGGTCCGCAGAGCACGGACCGCACAACGGACCGCACAAGGGGGCGCCATGCACGGCGTGAACACGGCGGCCGCCAGCGGCCCGGCCATCAGCCTGGAGAAGGTACGGGAGACGGCTCCCGGCCTCGTCAGCCTCTACAAGAGCGCCGGCGTCTCGCTGGAGAAGCACGGACTGAACGGCCGGCGCGCCGCCGTCTACCTGGTTCTCGACTACTCCGGCTCGATGCGGGACTACTACAAGGACGGCACCGTCCAGGCGCTGGCCGACCGGGTGCTGGGGCTCTCGGCCCACCTCGACGACGACGGCCGGGTCCCCGTCGTCTTCTTCTCCACGGACATCGACGGGTTCGGAGAGGCCGGGCTGAGCGACCACCACGGGATCATCGACAAGATCGTGGCGAACCTCGGGCACATGGGCCGGACGAACTACCACGCCGCCATGGACGCGGTCATCGACCACTACCTCGACAGCGGCTCCACCGAACCCGCCCTGGTCGTCTTCCAGACGGACGGCGGGCCCACCAGCAAGCTCGCCGCCGAGCGCTACCTCTGCAAGGCCGCGAAGCTCCCGCTGTTCTGGCAGTTCGTCGGCTTCGGCGACACCCGCAGCACCCAGTTCGACTTCCTGCGCAAGCTGGACGAGCTGGCGGTCCCCGCCAAGCGGGTCGTCGACAACGCCGGGTACTTCCACGCCGGGCTCGATCCGCGGAAGGTCTCGGACACCGAGCTGTACGACCGGCTGGTCGCGGAGTTCCCGTCCTGGCTGGCCGCCGCCGAGGCCCAGGGGATCGTCCGATGAGTACGCGGATCCTGCGCGCCGCCGACCGTACGCCCGTCCCGTGGAGGAACGGCGGCGGTCTGACCCGCGAGGTGGCGGCCGCGCCCGCGGGAGCCGACGCGTTCGACTGGCGGGTGAGCCTCGCCGACGTCACCGCCGACGGGCCGTTCTCGCTCTTCCCGGGCGTCGACCGCACCCTGACCGTCGTCGAAGGCGCGGGCATGGACCTCGTCGTCGGCGGCGAGCACCACATCGTCGACGAGCCGCTGTGGCCGCACGACTTCGCCGGCGACCGGCCGACCGACGGCTTCCTGCTGGCCGGACCCGTGGTCAACCTGAACGTCATGTACCGCAGAGGGCGTACGCGGGCGGAGACCGCCGTGGTCTGCGGCACCGTACGCCTCACGGCCCCGCCGGGCGGCGCGGTGCTGGCCCTCTCGCTGGACGACGGCGCAGTGCTCGACGGTACGGACATCCGGCTCGACCGCTACGACGGGGTGCTCGCCGAGGACGGCACGCCCGGGGTGCTGCGGACGATGGGCCAGGCGGTGGTCATCACGTTCTCGGACGTGTGAGCGGCCGGAGCCGGTCGGCGATACCGGACAGAAGGTGTCGGGTATCAGGTGTTCCATGGCGGCCATGACGTCTTCCTCACCGCTCTCCTGGAGCGGCTTCGCCGCCGCCGAGCCCGTCTTCGCCGACACCGTGCGCCGGCGTTTCCAGCTCTACAAGCACCACGTCCTCGCCACCGTCCGCGCGGACGGCTCGCCCCGCGTCACCGGCCTGGAGGCCGACTTCCGCTTCGGCGAGCTGCTGCTCGGCATGATGCCGGACTCCCGCAAGTCCCTGGACCTGCGCCGCGACCCGCGCTTCGCGCTCCACGCCAACCCGGGGCCCGACGCCGAGATGAACGACGGCGACGTCCGCGTCAGCGGCCGGGCCGTGGAGATCACCGACCCCGAGTACCTCGCCCGCTTCGTCGAGGACGCCACGCCGCCGGAGCCCTTCCAGCTCTTCCGCGCCGAGCTGACGGAGGCGGTCCGCATCGGGCTGGACGGCGACTTTCTGGTCATCGAGTCCTGGCGGCCCGGACAGCCGCTGCGCACGGTACGCCGGAAGTGACGCCGCTCCGGACCTGAGAGGCCTTCACCCCGTCAGGGCCGAAAGTGACGCCGCTCGGGACCTGAGAGGTCCTCACCCCGTCAGCACCCGTGCCCGGCACGCCGCCGGTGTGCCCCACGCGTCCCGCAGCGGCCGGGCCCGGCGCAGCCACCACGCCAGGTCCAGCTCCTCGGTGTACCCGACCGCGCCGTGCAGGTGCAGCGCGGTGCGGGCCGCCGCGTACGCCGCCTCGCCCGCCGCCACCTTCGCCGCCGCCACCGCGGCCCCGGCACCGGGCGCGTCCTCGGCCAGCTCCACCGCCGCCCCGTACAGCAGCGGGCGTGCGAACTCCAGGCCGAGGAGGGTGTCCGCGAGGCGGTGTTTGACGGCCTGGAAGGAGCCGATGGGCACGTCGAACTGGGTGCGCTGCTTGGCGTACGCCACCGTCGCCCGCAGCAGCGCCTCCCCGCAGCCGAGCGCCTGGGCCGCCGTCGCGAAGGTGGCCCAGGTGCCCGCCGCCGTCGCCGCCTCGCGCACCCGGGCCCCGGAGGCCACCGCCGCGCCGGCCGCCTCCGGCCGGAAGAGCCGCCGCGCCGGGTCCATGGAGGGCGCGGGCCTTCCGGGTGCCCGCGCCGGCCGCAGCTCGTCCCCGGCCACCACGAACACCGCCTCCGCCACATCGGCGTCCAGCGCGTACGGCCCGTACGCCTCCAGGGCCAGCGATGCCACCGCCGTACCGTCCGCGATCCCCGGCAGCCACTCCCCGGCCCCCGGACCGCCCACCGCGCCCAGCAGCACCGCCGCCGCCACGCTCTCCACCACCGGCCCCGGCACACCGTGGCGGCCCAGCTCCACGAACGCCACGGCCGTCTCCACCGGGAGCGGGCCCACACCTCCGTACGCCTCCGGCACCGCCAGCGCGAACACGCCCGCCTCCGCCAGCCGCCGCCACAGACCGAGCCCCGGTCCGTGATCACCGGCGGCCCACGCCCGTACCACCGCAGGCGTGTCCGCCGCCGTGAGCAGCGTGTCCAGCGAGCGCGCGAACTCCCGCTGCTCGTCGGTGAGGAGAAAACGCATCAGCGCCGTCCCTTCGGCAGGCCGAGCAGCCGCTCGGCGACGATGTCGCGCTGGATCTCGTTGGTCCCGGCGTAGACGGGCCCCGCCAGCGCGAAGACGTACCCCTCCGCCCACGGCCCGTCCGCCGCCTCCGCGTCCGGGCCGAGCAGGTCGAGCGCGGTCTCGTGCAGCGCGATGTCGTACTCCGACCAGAAGATCTTGTTCAGGCTGGACTCCGCGCCGAGCGCCGCGCCCGCCGTGAACCGGGACGCCGAGGCTGCCGTGAACAGCCGGTACGCCCGCGCTCCGATCACCGCGTCCGCCACCCGGTCGCGCACCGCTGTGTCCGCCGGGTCGCCCGCCTCCCGCCACAACTCCGTCAGCCGGTCGGCGGCGGCCAGGAAGCGGCCGGGGGAGCGGAGGGTGAGGCCGCGTTCGTTCCCGGTGGCCGCCATGGCGATCTGCCAGCCCCGGCCCGGCTCACCGATGACGTCCTCGTCCGGTACGAAGACCTCGTCCAGGAAGATCTCGGCGAAGGCGGGCTTCCCGTCCAGCCGCCCGATCGGCCGGACCGTGACCCCGGGGTCGCGCAGCCCGAACATCAGGTACGTGAGCCCGTGATGCGGCTTCGCCGCCGCCGGGTCCGTACGGAAGATCCCGAACGCCCGGTCCGCGAACGCCGCCCGCGAGGACCACGTCTTCTGCCCCGACAGCAGCCAGCCGCCCGCCGTCCGCACCGCCCGCGACCGCAGCGCCGCCAGATCCGACCCGGCCTCCGGCTCCGACCAGGCCTGCGCCCAGATCACCTCGCCGCCCGCCATCGGGGGCAGCACCCGGGCCCGCTGCTCGGCGGTGCCGTGGTCGAAGAGGGTCGGGGCGAGGAGGCTGATCCCGTTCTGCGCGACCCGGCCCGGCGCGCCCGCCGCCCAGTACTCCTCCTCGAACGCCAGCCACCCGAAGAGGTCCGCGCCCCGGCCCCCGTACTCCTTCGGCCAGGAGACCGCCGACCACCCGCCCGCGTACAGCTCCGCCTCCCACGCCCGGTGCGCGGCGAACCCTTCCGCCGTCTCCAGGGAGGGGAGGGGCCGGGCGGGCACATGGGCGCGCAGCCATTCCCTCGCCTCGGCCCGCAGCGCCTCGGTCCGTGGTGTCTGCGCCAGATCCATGAGGGGTCGCCTTCCGTCAGGCCGTTCCCTAACAAGTGTTTGGTAGGTTAACGTACGCTCCAAGCACCGTCGAGGAGTTGGGGGATGGGCCGATGGGCGCACCGGACTACCTGCCGGGCCACGGCCTGCTCACCGGCCGCACCGCCGTCGTCACCGCCGCCGCCGGAGCCGGGATCGGCGGCGCCACCGCCCGCCGCTTCCTGGAGGAGGGGGCGCGAATCGTCCTCAGCGACGCCCACGCCCGGCGGCTGAAGGAGAGCGCGCACGCCCTCGCCGAAGAGTTCGGCGCCGACCGCGTCACCGCTCTGACCTGCGACGTCACCGACGAGGCCCAGGTGCAGGCCCTCTTCGCCCACGCGCAGGAGGCCCACGGCCGCCTGGATATCGTCGTCAACAACGCGGGCCTCGGCGGCACCGCGGAACTCACCGAGATGACCGACGACCGGTGGACGAAGATCCTCGACGTCACGCTGAACGGCACCTTCCGCTGCACCCGCGCGGCCCTGCGCTCGCTCAAGGCCACCGGAACCGGAGGCGTGATCGTCAACAACGCCTCCGTCGTCGGCTGGCGCGCCCAGCGCGGCCAGGCCCACTACGCCGCCGCCAAGGCCGGCGTCATGGCCCTCACCCGCTGCGCCGCGCTCGAAGCGGCCGACTACGGCGTACGCGTCAACGCCGTCGCCCCCAGCCTCGCCCTGCACCCCCACCTGGCCAAGGTCACCTCCGCCGAACTGCTCGCGGAACTGACGGAGAAGGAGGCCTTCGGGCGCTACGCCGAACCCTGGGAGGTCGCCAACGTGATCGTCTTCCTGGCCAGCGGCTACTCCTCGTACATGACCGGCGAGGTCGTCGCCGTCAGCAGCCAGCATGCGTGAACGCGGCGGTGGCGGGCGGACAATGGACCGGTGCCTACCAAGAAGAAGCCCCAGGTGACCCCCACCCCCGAACGGCGCCGCGAACTCCTCGCCACCGCCGCCGAGGTCTTCGCCGCCCAGGGATACAACGCCACGACCGTCCGCCGCATCGCGGACGAGGCGGGGATGCTCGCCGGCAGCCTCTACTACCACTTCGATTCCAAGGAATCGATGATCGACGAGATCCTCTCCGCCTTCCTCGACGAGCTCTGGCAGGGGTACGACGCCGTCCTGGCGGCCGGACTCGGCCCCCGCGAGACCATCGAGGCACTGGTCACCGAGTCCTTCCGGGAGATCGACCGGCACCGCCCCGCCGTCGCGATCTACCAGAAGGAGTCCAAGCACCTCGCGACCCAGCCGCGCTTCGCCTACCTCACCGACTCGCGGACGAGGTTCGAGCAGGCCTGGCTCTCCACGCTGGAGCGCGGCGTGGGGGGGGGGGGGCGGCGCCCCCCCCCCCCCCACCCCCACCCCCACCCCCACCGAACCGACCCCCCCCGGGGCGCCGCCCCCGCCGGCACCCCCCGCGGCCCCCCCC
>NZ_JBIWOZ010000011.1:77564-227447 GCF_044767965.1 Streptomyces sp. NPDC101178 | reverse complement strand
CACGCCCCTCGCGACCCCGCCGCGCGGCGCCTCCCTCTCCGCCGCGCGGAGGTGGTTCGCGCCGGCCTGGCGCGCCTGGGGGGGGGGGGGCGCCGCGGCCCCCCCCCCCCCCCACGACCTGGACATCCGCCTCACCTACCGCTTCGTCCGCGACACCGTCTGGGTCGCCGCCTCCTGGTACCGGCCCGGCGGACACCACAGCCCCGAGGAGATCGCCCGCCAGTACCTGTCGATGGTGCTGGACGGGATCGCTCTGCGCACCTAGCCCCCTCTCGATGACCGAGGAGCAGCAGCCATGGCCGAGGCCTACATCGTCGAAGCGGTACGGACACCCGTCGGACGGCGCAAGGGAGGCCTCGGGACCGTCCACCCCGCCGACCTCGGCGCCCATGTGCTGCGCGAGCTGATCGCCCGCTCGGGCGTCGACCCGGCGGCCGTGGAGGACGTCGTCTTCGGCTGCCTGGACACCGTGGGACCGCAGGCCGGCGACATCGCGCGTACGTCATGGCTGGCCGCCGGGCTCCCCGAGGAGGTGCCGGGCGTCACCGTCGACCGGCAGTGCGGCTCCTCGCAGCAGGCACTCCACTTCGCGGCCCAGGGCGTCCTCTCCGGCACCCAGGACCTCGTGGTGGCGGGCGGCACGCAGAACATGACCCAGATCCCCATCGCCTTCGCCTCCCGCCAGGCCGCCGAACCCCTCGGCCTCACCGAGGGCCCGTACGCGGGCAGCGAGGGCTGGCGCGCCCGGTACGGCGACGCGCCCGTCAACCAGTTCCACGGCGCCCAGCTGATCGCCGAGAAGTGGGACATCAGCCGCCGGGACATGGAGGAGTTCGCGCTCACCTCCCACCGCCGCGCCGTCCGCGCCATCGACGAGGGCCGCTTCGCCCGCGAGACCGTGGCGTACGGGGACGTCACCGTGGACGAGGGCCCGCGCCGCGACACCACCCTGGCCAAGATGGCCGCCCTCAGCCCCGTCCTGCCCGGCTCCACGATCACCGCCGCCTGCTCCTCGCAGGTCTCCGACGGGGCCGCAGCCCTCCTCATCGCCTCAGAGCGTGCCGTCGCCGAACACGGCCTGACCCCGCGCGCCCGGATCCACCACCTCTCCGTACGGGGCGAGGACCCGATCCGCATGCTCTCCGCGCCGATCCCCGCCACCGCGTACGCCCTCAAGAAGACCGGCCTCACCATCGACGCCATCGACCTCGTCGAGATCAACGAGGCCTTCGCGCCGGTCGTCCTCGCCTGGTTGAAGGAGACCGGCGCGGACCCCGAGCGCGTCAACGTCAACGGCGGGGCCATCGCGCTCGGCCATCCGCTCGGCGCGACCGGCGCCAGGCTGATGACCACGCTCCTGCACGAACTGGAACGCACCGGCGGCCGGTACGGGCTCCAGACCATGTGCGAGGGCGGCGGCCAGGCCAACGTCACCGTCGTCGAGCGCCTGTGACGCCCTCCTCCCGCTGCGGCGTGGCGTGATCCACCACCGGCGGGGAGGACGTGCTACGGTGTTCCCGTTGCAGTTTTGGTACCCATGAACTTTATGTGCGCCTGACGGGAATGCTTCCTCAGGCGCTTTATTGTTTTCCGGCTTTCTCCGGATGGGGCTCAATGCGGCGACTTGGAATCCGTAAAGTGCGGGTTCTCGGCACTGCACCTGTTTTAGGAGAATGACATGGCCACCGGCACCGTGAAGTGGTTCAACTCGGAAAAGGGCTTCGGCTTCATCGAGCAGGACGGCGGCGGCGCCGACGTCTTCGCCCACTACTCCAACATCGCCACCTCGGGCTTCCGTGAGCTCCAGGAGGGCCAGAAGGTCTCCTTCGACGTCACGCAGGGCCAGAAGGGCCCGCAGGCGGAGAACATCGTCCCGGCCTAATTGCCGCGACGCGTACCTCGCTGACCGGGGCCCGCACCGTGAAGGTGCGGGCCCCGGTTTGTGCTGTCCGAGCAACAACCCGTTCTGTGCGCGCATCCTGGGGGCGCACGAAAAGCGGCAGGACAAGCACATCGGCAGTGATCCGAATCCGTAGTTGCCCAGGAATCCCCCAGGAGGGCAATTCCGTATGACCCGTTTCGAACGCCAGGACCGCACCCCCCGCTCCCGCCCGGCCCGTGGCGGCGGCGCTCAGGCACCGTCGGGCAACCGGGGTGGCGGCGCCCGCTCCAAGGCTCCGGCCCGTCGCCGCGCCACTCCGCCGCAGGGCGAGTTCGCGCTGCCGGAGACGGTGACCCCCGCGCTGCCCTCCGTCGACGCCTTCGCCGACCTCGACATGCCGGCCGCGCTGCTGAAGACCCTCGCCGCGCAGGGCGTCACCGAGCCGTTCCCGATCCAGGGCGCGACCCTGCCGAACTCGCTGGCCGGCCGGGACATCCTCGGCCGTGGCCGCACCGGCTCCGGCAAGACCCTCGCCTTCGGCCTGGCCCTGCTCGCCCGCACCGCCGGGCGCCGCAGCGAGCCGCGCGCCCCGCTGGCGATGGTCCTCGTCCCGACCCGTGAGCTGGCCCAGCAGGTCACCGACGCGCTCACCCCGTACGCCACCGCCGTGAACCTGCGGCTCGCCACCGTCGTCGGCGGCATGTCGATCACCCGGCAGTCCGCCACGCTGCGGCGCGGCGCCGAAGTGCTCGTCGCCACTCCGGGCCGGCTCAAGGACCTCATCGAGCGCGGCGACTGCCGGCTGGACCAGGTCTCGATCACCGTCCTCGACGAGGCCGACCAGATGGCCGACATGGGGTTCATGCCGCAGGTCGTCGCCCTGCTCAAGCAGGTGGAGGCGGACGGGCAGCGGATGCTGTTCTCCGCGACCCTGGACAAGAACATCGACCGCCTCGTCAAGATGTTCCTCACCGACCCGGTCGTCCACTCCGTCGACCCGTCCGCCGGTGCGGTCACCACGATGGAGCACCACGTGCTCCACGTGATGGACGAGACGGACAAGAAGGCCGTCGCCACGAAGATCGCCGCCCGCGAGGGCCGCGTGATCATGTTCGTCGACACCAAGCGCGCCGCCGACCGCTTCGCCAAGCGGCTTCTCGCCAGCGGTGTACGGGCTGCCGCGCTGCACGGCGGGCGCTCCCAGCCGCAGCGCAACCGGACGCTCGACCAGTTCAAGAACGGCCAGGTCACCGCGCTCGTCGCGACGAACGTCGCCGCCCGCGGCATCCACGTCGACGACCTCGACCTCGTCGTCAACGTGGACCCGCCGACGGACCACAAGGACTACCTCCACCGGGGTGGCCGCACGGCCCGCGCCGGGGAGTCCGGCAGCGTCGTCACGCTGGTGCTGCCCGAGGAGAAGCGGGAGATGACCCGGCTGATGCAGGACGCGGGCATCGCGCCGCGCACCACGCGGGTCACCTCCAGCGACGAGGAGCTCTCCCGCATCACCGGCGCGCGTGAACCGTCGGGGATCGCGATCGTGGTCGAGGTCCCGCAGCCGACGCCGCCGAAGCAGCGGACGCGGTCGGGCGGTTCGGGTTCTGCCGGTTCCGGCGGCGGCACGGTGCGCTCCGGGAGCCGGGGCCGGGGACGGCGCGGTTCTGGTGCGGGTGGCGCCGGTGGCGGTGCCCAGGGAGGTGGCGCGGGTCGTTCCGGCGGCGCCGCGCGTGCCGGTGGCGAGTCCCGTGGTGCGGGCCGCTCCGGTGCGCCTACGCGGGGGCGTCGCGCCGCGTAGCGGCATTTCCGGCCGTCCGGCACGCACCCAGCCGTCCGGCGCCGCTTGAGGACCGGGGCCACTTCCAGCCCGTCCGGCGATTGAGGACCGGGGTCCGGGGCAGAGCCCCGAAGGCCCCGGACGGGGCTGTCCTCAAGCGCCGGACGGGCTGGATGTGTCGGGTCCGTCCTCAAGCGCCGGACGGGCTGGGGTTGGCGGACGGGCTGGATTGCGTGCCCAGAGCCGTCAGGGTCCGCTCCGCCTCCGCCATCACCCGCCCCACCAGCACCTCCACGCTCGGCAGGTCCTCGATCAGGGCCGCCACCTGGCCGGACGCCATGATGCCCGCATCCGCGCGGCCGTCCACCATCGCCGCCCTCAGCAGCATCGGCGTGTTCGCCGCCATCAGAACCTGGCTCCAGGCCAGCTCCTTGCCGTGCCGCAGCGCCAGACCGTCCCGCACCATCCCCGGCCAGCTCAGCCCCGAGATCCGCCGGAGGCGGGCAGCCTGCCGCACCGCTCGGGACAGGGCACGGACCCGCCCCGCACCCTCCAACCGCGCCACCATCTCCGTACGGAGCATCCGGTGCGGGAGCCCGTCCACGGCCGTCGTCAGCGTGATGTCCCTGACCGTGGCCGCCAGATACCGCGCCTTCACCGCATCCGGCACCGTCGAGTCCGAGGTCAGCAGGAACCTGGTCCCCATCGCCACGCCCGCCGCCCCGTACGCCAGCGCCGCCACCAGCCCACGCCCGTCGTGGAAGCCGCCCGCCGCGACCACCGGGATGTCCACCGCGTCGACCACCTGGGGCAGCAGCACCGTCGTCGCCACGTTCCCCGTGTGGCCGCCGCCCTCGCCGCCCTGCACGATCACCGCGTCCGCGCCCCACGCCGCCACCTTCTCCGCATGCCGCCGGGCCCCCACCGACGGGACGACCACCACGCCGGCGTCCTTCAGCTCCGCGATGAGCTCCTTCGACGGGGCCAGCGCGAACGACGCCACCCGTACGCCCTCCTCCACGATGATCCGCACCCGCTCCCGCGCGTCCCCGGCGTCGGCGCGCAGGTTCACCCCGAACGGAGCGTCCGTCCGGGACCTCACCTCCCGTACGGCGGAACGCAGTTGATCCGGCGTCATCGTCGCGGAGGCCAGGATCCCGAGCGCCCCGGCCCGCGCGGTCGCGGTGACCAGGCGGGGGCCGGAGACCCACCCCATGCCCGTCTGCACGATCGGGTGGCGGACCCCCGTGAGGTCCGTGAGCGCCGTGCGCATCAGGCCCGCACCTCGCGGTTCCGGGTGCCCGAGGGGTCGATGACCTCGCGGATCAGGGCGAGTTCCGCGGGGGAGGGTTCGCGGGTGTACGGGACGTCGGCGGGTACGGTCAGGGCGAAGCCGGTCGCCTCGCGGACCTGGTCCACCGTGACGCCCGGGTGGACCGAGACCAGCCGCATCGAACGGTCCGGGGTCGCGAAGTCGAACACCCCGAGATCGCTGACGACTCGAGGGATGCGGTGGAAGCGCGTGGCGGAAGGGCCCGCCACCTCTGCCCGGTCGTGACCGACCCCGCAGACCATGTCGACCCGCTCGACGAAGACCCGGACCGAGTGCCGGGGGATCCAGTAACTCACCGGGTTGTTCAATGTGTTGACCGGTGCTCCGCGTACGCCCAGGAGTTGACGCGTGGGCTGGTCCCAGTCGCCGATGCAGGAGATGTTCTGGTTGCCGAACCGGTCGATCTGGCTCGCGCCCATCATCACGTGCCGCCGCCCGCCGGTGACCAGGGTGAGGTGCCTGCGGTACGGGAGCCAGCCCTCCACCTCGCCGTCCGCGCCGACGATCATCGCCTCGCCGTCGGTGAGCAGCAGTCCGGGTGCGAAGGTCAGCCGGGCCAGCCGCGCGCCGACGGACGGGACCGCGCCCATCGGGCTGGCCAGGATCTCGCCGTCGCCGCGCCAGGCCTCCGCGCAGGCGATCACGCAGTACTCGGCGCGGGTGATGTCCTTGACGGCGGACGGGGTCATTTCTGCTCCTCGTGCCATGTGCGGACCGCCTGGTGGTAGCTCGTCTCGTCGCCGTCCGGAGGCAGGAAACGCGCGCTGAACTCGGCCCAGGCCCCCGGATCGGCCGCCGCGGCCGCGTACGCCTTCTGGAACGGCTCGTCGCGCGGCTGGTCGGGAACACATGAGGTGAAGTGCGCGCCGCCCGGGGTCTCCAGCACCCCGGTGACGGAGTGCCGTTGGACGAGGAGGGTCTGCGGCGCCACGGACCCCTTCGTCAACTCCGCGGTCTCCACCAGGCGTTCGCAGGAGACGTACGCCTCGTCCGCCGCCTCGCAGAACAGATCGTCGAAGTACGGGTCGGGGCCCAGGTACTGGCCGTTGCCCAGCCGGTCCGCCCGGTTCAGGTGGACCAGTGCCGCGTCCAGCCGCAGGGCCGGCATCGCGACGAGCTCCTCGCCGTCCTCGTACGGTGAAGTCACCGTGCGCAGATCCGGGTTGACCCGCATCACATCGGAGCCGAGCCCCGCCCGCACCGGCAGGAACGGCAGCCGGTTGGCGGCCGCCTGCAGCCCCCACAGGAACATCGCCTCGTCGATCTCCGTCAGGGCGAACGCCCCGCGCTGCCGGGCCGCCCGGTAGTGCGGCTCCAGCGGGATCGAGTCGAGCGTCACGAACGCCGTGACCAGGCGGGAGATCCGGCCGGCGGCGGCGAGCAGTCCGACGTCCGGGCCGCCGTAGGAGACCACCGTCAGATCGGTGACGGGGGAGCGGAGCAACGCCCGCACCAGAGCCATCGGTTTGCGGCGCGAGCCCCAGCCGCCGATGCCGATCGTCATGCCGCTGCGCAGCCGGGCGGCCACCTCGTCGGGCGTCATGGTCTTGTCGCGCGCGGCGGACACCGTACGGGAGCGGGCTCGGTCGGCGCTCATCTCTCAGGCCTCCTTGCCGAAGGTGTCACGGACCCGGTCGGCGGTGCCGGACAGGCTCGCCTCGAAGGTGAAGCCCTGTTCGTAGCGGTAGCTCCGGCGTACGTCGACGGGATCGATGCCGTTGAGCGCGGCCTTCGCCAGCCGCAGCAGGTGTCCGTCCTTACGCGCGATCTCCACGGCCAACTCCAGTGCCACGTCCAGTAGTTCATCCGGCGGGACGACCCGCCAGACCGAGCCGTGGGACAGCAGCTCGGCCGCCGTCACCGTGCGGGCGGTGTAGTACAGCGTCCGCATCAGATGCTGCGGGACCAGTCGGGCCAGATGGGTCGCCGCCCCGAGCGCGCCCCGGTCCAGCTCCGGCAGGCCGAAGACCGCGTCCTCGCTCGCCACGATCGCGTCGGCGTTCCCGACGAGGCCGACACCGCCGCCGAGGCAGAACCCCCGCACGGCGGCGACGACCGGGACCTCGCACGCGTACACGGCCTCGAACGCCTCCGCGCAGCCCCGGTTGACGCCGATCAGGGAGCCGGCTCCCGGGTCGCGCTGCAACTCCTTGATGTCCACACCGGCGTTGAAGCCGCGCCCGGCGGCGGCCAGGACGACACACCGTACGTCCGGGTCGCGGCCCGCGGCCCGGACGGCGTCGGCCAGGTCGTACCAGCCCTGTACGGGAAGGGCGTTGACGGGCGGATGGTCGACGGTGACGACACACACGCCTTCGGCGCCGGCCGGATGTGCGGTGGAGACAGTCATCGGAGGATCAGCTACCTTTCCACCAAACATTTGTTAGGTGGACGGTAGCAGTCACGCCTCCGGCCGCCAACCAGGCCCACGCGAACGGGAGATGCGATGACCTCATCCACCAGCGGACGGCTCTGCGCGGGCCGGGTCGTCGCCGTCACCGGCGCCGGACGCGGCCTCGGCCGGGCCCACGCGCTCGCCTTCGCCGCCGAAGGCGCCCGGCTCGTCGTCAACGACCTCGGCGTCGGCCCCGGCGGCGACGGCCCCTCCGCGGGACCCGCCCGCCGGGTCGTCGCGGAGATCGTGGCGGCGGGTGGCGAAGCGGTCGTCCACGACGGCGACATCGCCACCACCGAAGGCGCCGCCTCCCTCGTCACCACCGCACTGGACGCCTTCGGCCGCCTCGACACCCTGGTCAACAACGCGGGCTTCCTCCGCGACCGGATGCTCGTCAACCTGGAGGAGGACGACTGGGACGCGGTCATGCGCGTCCACCTCAAGGGCCACTTCCTGCCGCTGAAACACACCGCCGCCCACTGGCGCGCCGAGGCCAAGGCGGGCCGCCCGCCCGCCGCCCGGGTGGTCAACACCAGCTCCGGCGCCGGACTCCTCGGCAGCGTCGGTCAGAGCAACTACGCGGCCGCCAAAGCCGGAATCGTCGCCCTGACCCTGGTCGCGGCCGCCGAACTCGGCCGCTACGGAGTCCACGTCAACGCCCTCGCCCCGGCGGCCCGGACCCGGATGACCGAGCAGACCTTCGCCGCGACGATGGCGGCCCCGGTAGAAGGTCGATTCGACGCGATGGCCCCCGAGAACGTCTCGCCCCTCGTCGTCTGGCTCGGCTCATCGGCCAGCGACGGCGTGACCGGCCGCGTCTTCGAGGCCGAGGCGGGCCGCATCACCGTCATGGAGGGCTGGCGCCCCGGCCCCACCGACGACCGGGGTGTGCGCAGGTCCCCGGCCGAGGCGGGTGAGGCGGTGCGCCGGCTGCTGGCGGACGCGGAGGCGCCGCAACGGGTGTACGGGGCGTCGTAAGGGAAGGCGCGGACCACGGGTCACGGCGAAACTCGCTTGCGGAGGCGTCCGCGCTCCCGGTATCCAGCACAGGACACCGAGGAGCGCACGATGACACGGCACGGCCCGCTGAACGAGTTCTGCTGGATGGACCTCAAGACCCACGAGTGCGGCCGGCCCCGCGCGCGGCTGAGGAGCCCGCAGGGGCCGACCTTCCGCATCCACCCGCTGGGCCTGTGAGCCCCGCGCCCGTCCGGTGGCGCGACCCGGCCGCGTACCGAGAGGATCACCACATGCCCGCCTTCCTGGAGACCGACCGCCTGGTGCTGCGCCCGTTCACCGCCGCCGACGCCCCTCATCTGCTCGCCCTCGACAACGACCCCGAGGTCATGCGGTACATCAACGGCGGCCGGCCCACCACCGCCGACGCCATCCGGGAACGGACCCTGCCGAGGCTCCTCCACGACCACCCCTGCACCGGCACCCGTGGGTTCTGGGCCGCGGAGGAGAAGGCCGGCGGCACCTTCCTCGGCTGGTTCGAACTCCGGCCCCTCGCCGACCACGACCCCACCGTCGTCGAGCTCGGCTACCGGCTCAACCGGGCCGCCTGGGGCCGTGGTTACGCCACCGAGGGCGCGCGGGCCCTGGTGGACAAGGGGTTCACCGGCCTCGGGGCGGAGCGCGTGACCGCCAACACCATGGCCGTCAACGCGGGATCCCGGCGGGTGATGGAGAAGGCGGGTCTGACCTTCCTCCGCGCCTACACCGAGGACTGGCCGGACGCCATCGCGGGTTCGGAGCACGGTGAGGTGGAGTACGTGCTCACGCGGGCGGAGTGGGAGGCCCGTCGGCCGGGCCGGTAGCACCGTCGGCCGGACCGGCTCCACCACCACGCACCACCTCCTCCAGCAGCGCCGCGATCTCCGCGTGCCCCGTGTGCCGGTCCACCCCCGCCGCCGGCTCCCCGTCCCGCAGCAGCTCCACGGTCACCGTCTCCTCGCCGTCGACCACCTCGCGCCGCACCACCGCGTCGAGCCCGGTCCCGTACGCCTCCTCCAGCTGCCCCAGCAGCTCCCGCTCCAGGTCCACCCCAGCCGGCCGCCGCGCCTCGGCCAGCGCCACCCCGGCCACCGCTTCCTGACCCCGCGCCCCGGCCCCGTACTCCAGCAGCGCCCGCACCGTCCGCACCGAGCCGCGCTGCGCCGCCAGGACCAGCATCGGCTCGCCCTGCGGGCCCGGCAGCAACGGGTCGGCACCTCCCGCGAGCAGCGCCTCCACCGTGGCGGCGTGGCCGAGACCCACCGCCCAGCGCAGCGCCGTGAACCCGAACTCCTCGGGCAGATCCGGCCGCGCCCCGGCGGCCAGCAGCGCCTCCACCACCTCGGTGTGCCCGCCGCACGCCGCCCCGCACAGCGGCAGATCGCCCGCCTCGGGGCCGCTCGCCCGGTCGGGGTCGGCGCCCGCCGCCAGCAGCAGCCGTACTGTTCCGGGCAGGTCCTGGACCGCCGCCAGATAGAGCGCCGTCGTGCCTTCCTCGTCGCTCGCCTCCGCCTGCGCACCCGCGCGCAGCGCCCGAACGACAGCGTTCTCGTCCTCGTACAGCGCATCGAACAGGCTTGGTTCGTCCCTGATCGGCTCGTTCGTCATGCTTCGACCCTACGGTGGCCGAAATGATGCTCAGGTGTCGCACTCCAGTCGCGTACGACACAGCCCGCACCGCGCGACCACCCGCCCCCGCACCGGGAGCCGGATGCGCTGGTGGCAGGTGGGGCAGGCGAAGGAGACCCGCAGGCCCTCGCCGCCGGACTCGAAGGCGTACGGAACATCCGGGGCCGCGGCCGTACCTGGATGGTCCTGGGCGTACCGGCGGTCCTTGGCGTACCGACGCCGTCCCGCCCAGCCCGCCGCCGTCAGCGGAGGCCGGCGCAGATCGTGCAGCGCCTGCGCCCGGCCCTTGGTGTACGCCGTGTACGCCTGCGGGCTGGTGAACCACGGCGAAGGGTCCTCGTCGAACGCCAACGCCCGCTTGGCCAGGACGTATCCGAACTCCTCCGGCGTCAGATACCCCAGCTTCTGCCGGGAGGCCGCGTCCTCCCGGAAGGCGTCCAGCAGCAGCCAGCCCGCGCCGAGGTAGGCGGTCACCGTGTCGGTCAGGATCTCGTTGTCCCGTGTGCCGGGGAACTCCAGGCCGAGCCGGTGCAGCAGGACATGGGTGATCTCATGCGCGAGCGCCGCGCCGATGTCCCTGCGGTGGGTGCGGAAGCGGTCGTTCAGCTCGATGAAGTACTCGGGACCCGCGGTCAGTTCCACGCTCGCCGCGTGCTCCATCGTGCGGAAGCCGACGATCATGCGGGCGTCTGGCAGGCGGAGGTGCTGGACCAGGGCCCGGGCCACCCGCTGGGCGCCGAGATGGAGGTCGTCCGCGTCGGAGAAGGCGGCGTCGGCCGGTACCAGGCTGGTGCCGTAGGAGTGGACGCCGTCGGAGGAGAGGCGCCGGTACAGCGCGGTGATCGCGGACCGGACCGTCTCCAGATGCGGAAAGCCGTGGACGACCGGTGCGCCCGGACTGCCGTTGCTCATGTCCGTACCCCCATCCGCTCCGGCCGGGAACCCCCGTCCCCGGCCGGTCTCCACTGTAGGCCGGGGTGTCCGAGGGCCGCGGGAATCGCCGGGGGCGAGCTTGGCCGAAAAGTGCGCCTTGTGGCAGCGGTGAACGGCTCCCGATAATCGGATTGCCTTGACGGGTTCATGACCAAGTCATGGAGTCGTCCCGTCGTGGTTCCCACCGCAACCCCCCACGAAAGAAGGCAGTCCGTGAAGCAACTCCTGCGTGCGCTGAAGAGATGTTCCGTCGTCGTCGCCACCGTCGCGATCGCCGTCGTCGGCCTCCAGCCCGTCACCGCCTCGGCCGCCCCCAACCCCGTCGTCGGCGGAACCCGCGCCGCCCAGGGCGAGTTCCCCTTCATGGTCCGGCTCTCCATGGGCTGCGGCGGCGCCCTCTACGCCAAGGACATCGTCCTCACCGCCGCCCACTGCGTGAACGGATCGGGCAACAACACCTCGATCACCGCCACCGGCGGCGTCGTCGACCTCCAGTCGCCCAACGCCGTCAAGGTCCGCTCCACCAAGGTCCTCCAGGCCCCCGGCTACAACGGCACCGGCAAGGACTGGGCGCTGATCAAGCTCGCCCAGCCCATCAACCAGCCGACCCTCAAGATCGCCACCACCACCGCGTACAACCAGGGCACCTTCACCGTCGCCGGCTGGGGCGCCAACCGCGAGGGCGGCAGCCAGCAGCGCTACCTGCTCAAGGCCAACGTCCCGTTCGTCTCCGACGCCGCCTGCCGCTCCGCCTACGGCAACGAGCTGGTCGCCAACGAGGAGATCTGCGCCGGCTACCCCGACACCGGCGGCATCGACACCTGCCAGGGTGACTCCGGCGGCCCGATGTTCCGCAAGGACAACGCCAACGAGTGGGTCCAGGTCGGCATCGTCAGCTGGGGCTACGGCTGCGCCCGGCCCGGCTACCCCGGCGTCTACACCGAGGTCTCGACCTTCGCCTCCGCCATCGCCTCCGCGGCCCGCACGCTCTGACGCCGGTGACCACCACCCGCCACCCCGCGGGTGGTGGTCACGGCTGAACCATCCCGCGGATGATCACGACTGATCCACCCGGGGACGATCACGGCTGAACCACCCCGGGGGCGCCCGAGCACCGTGCGGGGGCCCCCGGGCCCAGCTCCACCCACGCCTCGCCCGCACCCTCCAGCTCCAGCACCCACACCTCGTTGACGCCGTCCCGGAGCACCGGACCCGGTACGTACAGCGTCTCCTGCGGGCCCACCGACCAGTACCGGCCCAGGCAGAAACCGTTCACCCAGACGAACCCGCGCGTCCAGCCCGGCAGCCGCACCCCCGCGTGACCGACGCCCTCCGCCGTACCGACGGTGAACGCCCCCCGGAACAGCCCGGTCCGCTCCACTCCCTCGTCCATCGGCGAAGGCACCGGCCCGAACGGCACCCCCGCCACCGCACCCGCCTCCTCGAACGCGTCCAGCCGCAGCCCCCGGGCCCGTACACCGTGCAGGTACTGCCGCTCGTGCAGCACCCCGCCCGTGATCCCCTTCGGCTCACCCAGGCGCGGCCCGTAGTTGACCCGGCCCAGCGACTCCACCCACAGCTCCACCTCTGCCGGACCCGCCACCGGCTCCGGCAGCGTCGGGCCCTCCTCGGTCAGCACCCCCGCCCGCACCCCGTCGACGTACACCACCGCCCGGTCCCGCAACCCCGCCACCGTCAGCGGATACGGCATACGCGGCCCCGGCACCGCCACCCGGTAGCGCACCAGCCCCCGGCCCACGCCCAGCTCCTCGAACGTCGGCGCCACCCCCGTCTCCGGCCCCTCCGGATCACCCAGCGCCTCCAGTACGTCACCGAGCCCGGCCCACCCGTCCAACTCCACCCGCACCGGCGGTCCGGCCAGCCCCACCGGCTCCGGCGGCACCGCGGGCAGCGGGCCCTCCACGTATCCCTCCAGCACCTTCCGGAACAGGTGGAACTTCTCCGTGGCCCGCCCGTACTCGTCGACCGGCGCGTCATAGTCGTACGACGTCACCGTCGGCTGGAACTCCCCGTCCTGCACCGGCCCACCCCGGTTCGCCCCCGCCCACCCGGCGAAGTTCGTCCCGCCGTGCGCCATGTAGATGTTCACCGACGCCCCGCACTCCAGGATCTCCCGCAGCGCCCCGGCCGCCTGAGCCGCATCCCGTACGACCGGCTCCGCACCCCAGTGGTCGAACCAGCCGCACCAGAACTCCATGCACATCAGCGGCCCCTCCGGCTGATGGCGGCGCAGCACCTCGAACGCCTCCCGCGCACCGGAGCCGAAGTTCGCCGTGGCCGGCAGCCCCGGCACGGACCCGCCGGTCAGCATGTGGTCCTCCGGCCCGTCCGACGTGAACAGCGGGACGCTCACCCCGCACTCCCGCAACAACCCCGCCAGCCACTCCAGATACACCGCGTCGCTGCCGTAACTCCCGTACTCGTTCTCCGCCTGCACCAGGATCACCGGACCACCCCGGCCGATCTCCCGCTCCACCACCTGCGGCAGCAGCTCCCGGAACCACCGCTCCACCACCGCCCGGAACCCCGCGTCCCGCGTCCGCACCCGCCGCCCGAACCGGCCCGTCACCCAGACCGGTAGCCCGCCGTTCTCCCACTCGGCACAGATGTACGGACCCGGCCGCACGATCGCCCACAGCCCCGCCCGCCGCACCGCGTCCAGGAATCGCCCCAGCGCCCCCACATCCCGGTACGCCCCCTCGCGCTCCTCGTGCAGATTCCACGGCACGTACGTCTCGACGCAGTTCAGCCCCATCGCCGCCAGCATCGCCAGCCGGTGCTCCCACTGGTCCTCGTGCACCCGGGCGTAGTGCAGCGCACCCGACAGCAGCCGTACGGGCTTCCCGTCCAGCCGGAAGTGGTCGGTCCCCACGGTGACGTCGGACATCGTGTACGTACGCTCCTGCGCTCGGTCCACCCGGCGGCCCGGGCGGGCAATGGTCCGACCACTGTGACCTCTGGTGTTACGACGGTCCATGGACAAAGATCGCTGCTGATTGGACGCAAGGGACGGTCGGACGCAAGGGACGGTCGGACGCGACGGACCCGTCGGGCGTGACGGACCCGTCGGGCGTGACGTCTTCAAGGACCCTGGGAGGGGAAGGCCGCGATGTACCACACCTGGATGCGCTTCTTCACGCCCAGCCCGCTCCACCACCGCCTCGGCCTCGTCTGCCTCGGCGTCGGCCTCCAGCACGGCGCACTGCCCACCGTCGGCCCGCGCACCCTGGACCACCACGTCGCCGTCATCGTCAACTCCGGCACCGGCTGGTTCAGCGGCCCCGACGGCCGCCGCACCCCCGTCACCGGCCCCACCCTCATCTGGCTCACGCCCGGCACCCCGCACCACTACGGCGCCGATCCGGGCACCGGCTGGGACGAGAGCTTCGTCGACTTCACCGGCCCCGCCACCACCACCTACACCGAGCTCGGCTGCATCGAACCCGACCGCCCCCTCGTCCCGCTCTCCGACACCGCCGCCCCGCGCGCCGCCGTCGGCCGCATCGTGCGCGCCGCCCGCCGCGGCAACCCCCTCCTGGAGGTCGAGACCGCGGCCGCCGTCCACGAGCTCCTCGTCTCACTGCGCCGCGCCCGCGCCGACCTCGGCCCCGACGGCGATCCGGTCCTCCAGGCGCTCGCCCGCGACGCCTACCAGCCGCTCACCGTCGCCGAACACGCCGCGAAACACGGCATGACCCCCGCCGAACTGCGCACCGCCGTCCGCCGCGGCGCCGGATGCAGCCCCAAGGACTACCTCCTCACCATCCGCCTCGGCCGGGCCAAGGAACTCCTCGCCGCCACCGACCTCCCGGTCGCCGCCGTCGCCCGCCGCGTCGGCTACGACGACCCCGCCTACTTCTCCCGCCTCTTCGCCCGCCGCGTCGGCACCGCCCCCGTCCGCTTCCGCGAACAGCAGGGCCGCAGCGTGCCCGGCGGCTGGAGCGACCAGGTGCCCGACCCGGACCACCCGCCGATGATCGGGCCGTGAGGAAGGACGTCTAAGCTCGCTGACCATGAGTACGAGCGAGAACGACGCGTCCGCGTCCCAGCTGACCGACCCGTCCGTCCAGGCGGAGCTGAACCGGCTGCGCGAGTCCATCGACAACATCGACGCCGCCGTCGTCCACATGCTCGCCGAGCGCTTCAAGGCCACCCAGCAGGTCGGCCGCCTCAAGGCCGACCACCAGCTGCCGCCCGCCGACCCGGCCCGCGAGACCCGCCAGATCACCCGCCTGCGACAGCTCGCGCAGAGCGCCAACCTGGACCCGGCCTTCGCCGAGAAGCTGCTGAACTTCATCATCGCCGAGGTCATCCGCCACCACGAGCGCATCGCGGAGGAGACGGGCAACGGGAACGCTGCCGCCGCCGACGGGAACGCCAAGGCCGCCGGGGCCTGACGGACGCCACGGTCTCCGGGGCCTGACGGGCGGGGATGCCAAGGCTTCGAGGCCTGACGGGCAGGGGCGCTAAGGCCTTCGGGGCCTGACGGGCGGACGACCGCCGAGCCTCCTGTACGCCACCACCGCGAGCCCCGCGCCCGGCCTCCCGCGCACCACCGCCACCAGCCCCGCCCCGGCCACCGCACCCAGCACCGGCCCGGCCACGTACACCCACAGCAGCCCGGCCTCCCCGGACAGCAGCGCAGGGCCGAACTGCCGCGCGGGACTGGCCGATCCGCCGCTCAGCGGACCCAGCACCGCGATCACGAGCGCGGTGACCAGACCGACGGCGTACGGGAGGAGCCTCCGGCCCACCGGATGCCCCAGGAGCCCCGCGAGCAGCAGCGTCGACCCGGCCATCACCCCGGCCTCCGCCACCAGCACGGCCCCCTCGCTCCAGCCGGGACCGGGCCGCACCACCGCGTGCACGACCGGAGGCCGGACGACCACGGACCCCCACACCAGCTCCGCCAGCCACGTCCCCACCACCGAGCCGCCCACCTGCGCTACGACGTACGGCACCACCTCCCGCCCCGGAAACGCCCCGAGCCGCCACAGGGCGACGGTGACGGCCGGATTCAGATGCCCGCCCGACCACCGCCCCGGCGCGGAGAGCATGAGGACGGCGAGCAACGCGCCGACCCCCGCCCCGAGCAGCGCGAACGCCGCCCCGCCGCCTCCGTACCCGTCCGGCGCGAAGAGCCACCGCACACCGCTCACCACGGCCAGGAGCAGCAGCGCGGTCAGCCCGAACTCGCAGACGGCACGGCACATCAGGCCGGGGGAGGAGGAAGGGGAGGGGGCCGGCGGGCCGGGGAACCGGGAAGGAACCAGGTCAGGAAAGCGGTCGGTGGCGGTCGCGCGCGCAGGCGTGAGCGTCATGAGGACGTCCTCGGTACTCGGTGTGCCGCGCCGAGGAGATGGTAAGCGGCAACAGCCCCCAGGGGGTATACGCCCCCTCCCGTACACCGGCACACCTCACCCCCTCCTGGGGCAGGCCCCCCTTCCCGTACGCCCAGGGAGAACCCCCCTGCCCGCGCCCGATCCCGTACGGCAGCATGGGCCCATGTCCGTACTGACGCGCGACGAAGCGCAGACCCGAGCCCAGATCATCGACGTGGAGCGGTACACGATCGCCCTCGACCTCACCACCGGCGAGGAGACCTTCGACTCGCGGGCCGCGATCCGGTTCACCGCCCACGTGGCCGGAGACACCTTCGTCGAGGTCAAGCCCGCCACCCTGCGCTCGATCAGCCTGGACGGACAGCCCCTGGACCCCGCCCTCCTCGACGGCAACCGCTACCCCCTCACCGGACTCGCCGCCGGCCCGCACGAACTGCACGTCGACGCCGTGATGAGCTACTCGCGCACCGGCGAGGGCATGCACCGCTTCACCGACCCCGCCGACGGCGAGACGTACGTCTACACCCAGCTGTTCATGGAGGACGTCCAGCGCGTCTTCGCCGCCTTCGACCAGCCCGACCTCAAGTCCGTCTTCGCCATCGACGTGACCGCCCCCGAAAGCTGGACCGTCCTCGGCAACGGCATCGCCGACCGCACCGAGGACGGGCACTGGACCATCGCGCCCACGCCGCTCATCTCCACCTACCTCGTCGCCGTCGCCGCCGGCCCCTGGCACTCGGTCACCACCCGGCACGCCGGACTGCCCTTCGGCCTCCACTGCCGCCGCTCCCTCGCGCCCCACCTGGACACCGACGCGGACGAGATCCTCGGTATCACCCGCGCCTGCTTCGACCGCTACCACGAGAAGTTCGACGAGCCCTACCCGTTCGACTCCTACGACCAGGCCTTCGTCCCCGAGTTCAACGCGGGCGCCATGGAGAACCCCGGACTCGTCACCTTCCGCGACGAGTTCATCTACCGCTCGGCCGTCACCGACACCGAACGCCAGACCCGCGCCATGGTCGTCTCCCACGAGATGGCCCACATGTGGTTCGGCGACCTCGTCACCCTCAGCTGGTGGGACGACATCTGGCTCAACGAGTCCTTCGCCGAGTACATGGGCTACCAGACCCTCACCGAAGCCACCGCCTTCACCGACACCTGGGTCGAGTTCGGCGTCGCCCGCAAGGGCTGGGGCTACGACGCCGACCAGCGCCCCTCCACCCACCCGGTCGCACCCGACCCCGACGCGGTCCCCGACACCGCCTCCGCCCTCCTCAACTTCGACGGCATCAGCTACGCCAAGGGCGCCTCCGCACTCCGCCAACTCGTCGCCTGGCTCGGCGAGAAGGACTTCCTCGCCGGCATCAACACCCACTTCGCCCGGCACAAGTTCGCCAACGCGACCCTCGCCGACTTCATCGACAACCTCGCCTCCGCCACCGACCGCGACGTCCACGCCTGGGCCGAGCAGTGGCTGCGCACCACCGGCGTCGACACCCTCACCGCCGACGTCCACGAACCCACCGGACCCACCGAGGCCGGCCAGTCCTGGGCGCTCGCCGTCGAGCGCGACGGCAGCCGACCCCACCGCATCACCGTCGCCACCTTCGACCACGCCCTCAACACCCAGGCCGGCCCCGGCCACCTCGCCCCCCGCGACCGCTTCGAACTCGACATCCCCGGCGACTCCACCCCCACCGTCCGCACCGGCCGCCGCCCCGCCCTCGTCGTCCTCAACGACGGTGACCTCACCTACGCCAAGATCCGCCTCGACACCACCTCCTGGAAGACCGCCCTCGACCACCTCTCCGCCATCCCCGACGCCCTGACCCGCGCCGTCATCTGGAACGCCGCCCGCGACATGGTCCGCGACGGCGAGCTCGACCCCGCGCGCTACCTCACCGCCGCCCGTACCCACCTCCCGCACGAGAGCGACCTTGCCCTCGTCCAAGGCGTCCTGGCCTTCGCGGGCGGCCAGATCGCCGACCGCTACGTCACCCCCGAGGCCCGCCCGGCCGCCCTCGCCACCCTCACCAGCCTCTGCCGCGACCTGATCCGCCGCACGGAGGACGGCTCCCACCCGGGCCTGCGCCTCACCGCCGTACGCCACTTCATCGACGCCGCCACCCAGCCCGACACCCTCCAGGCCTGGCTCACCGAAGGAACCGTCCACGGCGGACCCGAACTCGACCCCGAGCTGCGCTGGCGCATCCTCACCCGCCTCGCCGTCCTCGGCGCCACCGACGAGCGGGCCATCGACGCCGAACTCGCCGCCGACCCCAGCGCCACCGGCCGCGAAGGAGCCGCCCGCTGCCGGGCCGCGCTGCCCACGCCCGAGGCCAAAGCGGCGGCCTGGCAGGCCATGTTCGGCGACGACACCCTCTCCAACTACCTGTTCACCGCCACGGCCCAGGGCTTCTGGCAGCCCGGCCAGGACGAGCTCCTGACCGCGTACGTCGACCGCTTCTACCCCGACGCCACCGCACTCGCCGCCCGCCGGGGCCCGGCCATCGCGGAGGCCGCCGGACGGTACGCATTCCCCGCGTACGCCATCGACCCCGACAGCCTCGCCACCGGCACCCGGGCCCTCAAGGACCCGGCCCTCATCCCGGCGCTGCGCCGCAAGCTGGTCGACCAGCTCGACGACCTCCGCCGGGCCCTGGCCGTACGGGCGACGGAGCACTGACCCGGCATACCCGGGGGAGGACCGGCGGGCGCGCGAAGACACCCTTCGCGCGCCCGCAGGCTTTTCAGCCGGTCATGCACCGACGGCCCCGCGACTGACCGCCGACGGACGCCCCACCGACAGACCGACCACCGAGGGATGGACCGTCGGTGGACCGGCCGTCGGCGGACCGGCCGTCCCTGAACCGGTTGCCCCCGACCGGCCGCCCGCAGAACCGCCGGCGGCCCCGCCTGCCCTGTCAGCGCCTCGGTCAGGATCGCCCGCGTCCCCTCGCGCCGCCGCGCCCCGGGACGCCACCTCCGCCGGAAGCCGCCGGCCTCCACCTCCGCCTGAAGCCGCCCCGACCTCCGCCTCCACCGGAAGCCACCCCGGCCTCCGCTCCACCGGAAGCCGCCCCGGGACGCCACCTCCGCCGGAAGCCGCCCGGCCTCCGCCTAAAGCGCACCCCCATCCCCACCGGGACCGCCCCCACCGGAACCGTCCCCACCGGAACCGCCCCTCACCGACGCCACCCCGCGAGGCGCACCCCGCAAGGCACCCCCGTACGCCCGTCCCGAAACCGCACATCTATACCACCTGAACCCCCGGCAAAGGGCCCACACCGGCCACCAGTACCCCTTTCGAGTTCAGATCGTTGACCTCTTCGGCCGCCCCGCCCGAAACCCGGGACAAGCTGGCATGTCCACCCCCGCCCTCCCGAAGGACGACCCCACCCATGCCCACCCCACCCCTCGCCGGAGGCACCGCAGGGCCCGCCGCACTGCGCCCCCTCATCGACACCGTGCTCACCGCACTCCACGACGGCGCGGCCCTCCGGGACGGCCCCCTCCCCGCAGGCGGACCCGACACCGTCACCCCCCGCACCCGCACCGCCACCCACCCCCTCATCCCCGACCACGGCACCGGCGCCCACCACGCCCTCCGCGCCCTCGTCACCGCCCTCACCGAAGGCGCCGCCGACCCCGCCCACCCCCACTGCACCGCCCACCTCCACACCCCACCCCTCGCGCTCGCCGCCGCAGCCGACCTCGCCGCCAGCGCCCTCAACCCCTCCATGGACTCCTGGGACCAGGCCCCCGCCGCCGCCACCCTCGAAGCCGACCTCACCACCGCACTCGCCACCGAGATCTACCCCCACACCCCCTCACCCGACGCCGTCATCACCACCGGCGGCACCGAAGCCAACCAACTCGCCCTCCTCCTCGCCCGCGAACGCCACGGCCCCGTCCAGACCGTCTGCGCCACCAACACCCACCACAGCGTCGCCCGCGCCGCCTGGCTCCTCGGCCTCCCCGAACCCGTCGCCGTCCCCGCCCCCGACGGCACGATGGACCCCGCCGCCCTCGACGACGCCCTCACCCGCCTCGACCGGCCCCTCCTCGTCGTCGCCACCGCCGGCACCACCGACACCGGCGCCATCGACCCCCTCGACACCATCGCCGACCTCTGCACCACCCACGGCGCCGAACTCCACATCGACGCCGCCTACGGCGGACCCCTCCTCTTCAGCCCTACCCACCGCACCCTCCTCCACGGCCTCCACCGCGCCCACAGCGTCACCCTCGACCTGCACAAACTCGGCTGGCAACCCGCATCCGCAGGCCTCTTCGCCGTCCCCGAGCGCCACCACCTCGCCCCCCTCCACCACCACGCCCCCTACCTCAACGCCGACGACGACACCGAAGCCGGCCTCCCCGACCTCCTCGGCCGCTCCCTGCGCACCACCCGCCGCCCCGACGCCCTCAAGATCGCCGTCACCCTCCAGGCCCTCGGCCGCACCGGCCTCGCCGACCTCATCGACCGCACCCTCGCCACCGCCCGCCACCTCGCCGACCTCATCACCCAAACCCCCACCCTCGACCTCTACCAGCGCCCCACCATCTCCACCGTCCTCTTCCGCCCCACCGACGCCGACGACCACACCGTCGCCACCCTCCGCCGCACCCTCCTCAACCGCGGCCACGCCGTCCTCGGCCGTGCCCACGCCGCCGGCCGCCTCTGGCTCAAGGCCACCCTCCTCAACCCCCACACCACCCCCCAGGACCTCCAGGCCCTCATCGACCTGATCACCGCCACCACCACCGACCTGGCAGTCACCACCGCCACCACCCCCCACCCCACCCCCCGCACAGAAGGCGACACCCCGCGATGACCGACCGGCCCGCCCCCGCCCCCGACCGGCCCCACGACCTCGTCGGCATCGGAATCGGCCCCTTCAACCTCTCCCTCGCCGCCCTCGCCCACAACATCCCCGCGACCCCCGACGACGACCCCCGCCCCCTCGCCGCGACCTTCTACGAACAACGCCCCGCCTTCCACTGGCACCCCGGCCTCCTCCTCGACGGCGCCAGCCTCCAAGTCCCCTTCCTCGCCGACCTCGTCACCCTCGCCGACCCCTCCAGCCCCTGGAGCTTCCTCAACTACCTCCGCACCCGCGACCGCCTCTTCCCCTTCTACTTCGCCGAGCGCTTCCACATCCAACGAGCCGAATACGACGCCTACTGCCGCTGGGTCAGCGAACAACTCCCCGGACTCCACTTCGGCCACCAGGTCGACGCCGTCCGCTGGAACGCCGAACGCGCCCTCTTCGAAGTCGACTTCACCCAACTCGACCCCGACGGCGAAGCCGAAGCCCTCGGCCGCGCCTACGCCCGCCACATCGCCCTCGGCATCGGCACCGAACCCTTCGTCCCCGAACCCCTCCGCCCCCTCGCCGAAGCCGAATCCGTCCCCGTACTCCACTCCGCCGACTACCTCCGCCACCGCGAACAACTCCTCGCCGCCGACCACATCACCGTCATCGGATCCGGCCAGTCCGGCGCCGAAGTCTTCCTCGACCTCCTGCGCGCCCGCCCCGAAGGCGCCGAAAAGATCCACTGGCTCGCCCGCACCCAGGCCTTCGCCCCCATGGAATACTCCAAGCTCGGCCTGGAGCACTTCACCCCCGACTACAGCCGCTACTTCCACGCGCTGCCCGAAACCGCCCGCGACGAACTCGTCCCCCGCCAATGGCAGCTCCACAAAGGCATCGACGCCGACACCATCGCCGCCATCCACGACGAGCTCTACCGCCGCACCCTCCACGGCGGCTGGCCCGACGCCACCCTCACCCCCGGCGTCCACGTCCGCACCGCCGGACGCCTCGCCAACACCCGCGTCGAACTCCACCTCGAACACACCCAGCAAGGCACCCGCTCCCGCCTCACCACCGACGCCGTCATCCTCGCCACCGGCTACCGCGAACGCCCCCTCGACGCCCTCCTCGGCGGCCTCGACCCCTACCTCCGCCGCGACGCCTCCCACCGCCCCCGCATCGACGACCAGTACCGCCTGATCCTCGACCGCGCGGTCACCGGACACGTCTACGTACAGAACGCCGAACGCCACACCCACGGCGTCGGCGCCCCCGACCTCGGCCTCGCCGCCTGGCGCAGCGCCACCATCCTCAACAACCTCACCGGCACCACCCCCTACCCCCTCCCCGAACGCACCGCCTTCACCACCTTCGGCCTCACCACCGGCCACCCCCGCGTCCCCGCCCAGACCCCCGCCCTCATTCCCCTCAGCCAGTCCGTCTGACCACCGCGACGCGAAACGGCCCGGGACCCCACCGAAGGAACCCGGGCCGAACGAACAGCACAGCGCACAGAGCTACGGGAACACCGGCGTCCCCTCACGCGTCAGCCGCCACCCCACCGAAGCGAACGCCGCCGGATCCACCGACCCCTTCGCCTGCACCCACCCGATGATCGTGTTCCGGATCTCGTCCGAATTCGCCCACAGCTGCTTCGCCCCCGGAACATGCGGGAAATTGCCCCCACCGCTCGCCCGGTAGTTGTTCACCGCGAACACGAACCGCGCCGCCGGATCCACCGGCTTCCCCTCGAACGAAAGCCCCACGATCCGCGACCCCACCGGCTGCGCGATATCGATGTCGTACGTCACCCCCGACACCGCGTCGTAGTTGTAATCCGGAATCCCGTCCGCATTCGTCAGCTTCGCCGTATCCACCGGACCACCCACCGGCGTCCGCACGTAATACCGCGCCGAATACTCCAGATACTCCTTCAACTGCGCACCCGTCAGCAGCCGCGCCTCCAACGTGTTCTCGAACGGATACAGCCCCGCCGCATCCCGGATCGTCACCTCACCCGCCGGAATCCCCGCCGTACGCGAGAAGCACGACGCCTGCGACAACACCGGCAGCTCCGCGTACTCCCCACCCGCCAGCGCCGCCGCCACCGTCTCCGTCTGCACCTGGTTGATCAGATCGATGATCGGCTCGTCCTTCCACGGCGCGTCCGCCGTCGACATCGCCACCACCGACGTACCGATCACCTGATTGACGTACGCCACCACCTTCCGGTGCTCGCCCCGCAACAGCGAGACCACCTTCCGGTCCTCGGCCACCGCATTCGAGTTCAGCACCTGCGAACCGGCCTTCTCGACCGTCCAGCACCCCTTCTCCCACACCAGATCGAAATCGAAAACCGTCAGCCGCTGCCCCCACTTCGCCGGCTCCGAGAGCACCACACGCTTTCCGGTCTCCTTGTTCACCACAAAATGCTCGGCGATCTCCACATGCGCGTGCCCCACCAGAATCGCGTCGATCCCCGGCACCTGCTCCGCCACCAGACCCGCCGCATTCTCGACGTACGGCAACTGATCCCCGTACGACGACGTCCCCGACGAACCCGAATGCGCCGACACGATCACCACATCAGCACCCATCGACCGCAGCCTCGGCACCCACTTCGCCGCCTGCTCCTCCAACCCCGGGAACACCATCTTCCCACCCACATTCACCTTGTCCCAGATCGCGATCCCCGGATTCGTCAACCCGAGCACCGCCACCCGCACATCACGCCCGAACGGCGTCCGCAACCGCTTGATGACATACGGCGCGAACGCCGGCCGCAACGTCCTCGCATCCAGCGCGTTCGCCCCCAGCAGCGGAAAATCACACTGCTCCTCGAACTTCCGCAGCACCGGAATCCCGTAGTTGAACTCGTGATTCCCCAGCGCTGCCGCGTCATAGCCGATCGCGTTCATCGCCTTCGCCATCGGATGCACCGGACCACGCCGCGCGGTGATCGGATCGACCTTCGCGTAGTAGTACGACAACTGCGTGCCCTGGATCGTGTCACCCGCGTCGATCAGCAACGTGTTCCGGCGCCCCTTCTCCCGGCGCACCTGATCCACCAGCGTCGAGATCTTCGCCAGACCGATGTCGTTGCGGGCCGCGTCGTCGTACTCCCTGTCGGTGAAGTAGTCCCAGTTGAAGACGTTCCCGTGCAGATCGGTCGTGCCCATGACGGTGAAGGAGTACCGCCGGCCCGGCCGCCCATGACCGCCACCACGCTCCCGGCCCTGCGCCCGAGCCTCACCACCCGCCACCACCACACCGGCGGCACCCGCACCGACAGCGGCCGAACGGCCCAGAAACGTCCTACGGTCCCACCGCTCCAACGCCATGCTTCTCACTCCTCGTTCAGTAGGGCAACGCGCGTAGATTCTGACCCGCCCCCGTTGCACGCGACACCCCCGGCAGATGAGGATCCGATGACCACCCCACACACCTCCTCCACAACCACCCCCGCCCGCCATGCCACAGTGAACGCATGACCGAAACTCCCACCCCCACGCCCGCACCCGCCCACCACCCCTACGGCACCCCCGACACCCCCCACGTCACCGTCCGAGGCGAAGCCCACCTCGAAGTCGACCCCGAACTCGCCCACATCACCCTCACCACCACCGCCCGAGGTACCGACCGCCGCACCACTCTCGACGACCTCACCCGCCGCAACACCGCCACCCTCGACCTCATCAAGAGCTACGGCGACACCATCGAAAAACTCGAAACCGGCACCCTCACCATCAACCCCGAACTCACCCGCCACGGCCGCGCCGAACGCATCCGCGCCTACCACGGCCACATCCAACTCACTCTCACCATCAACGACTTCGCCTCCCTCGGCGAACTCATCACCCGCCTCGCCGACCAGGAACTCACCCGCATCGACGGCCCCTGGTGGTCCCTCCGCCCCACCTCACCCCACCACGCCACCGCACGCCGCCAAGCCGTTCGCGAAACCCTCCAACGCGCCCGCGAATACGCCGAAGCCCTCGACACCCGCCTCGGCGCCCTCCTCGAACTCAACGACACCGGCACCCACCACACCCCCCTCGGCCGCGCCGCCTTCGCCGAATCCATGCCCTACGCGGCAGCGGCAGGCGGAGCGGAGGCCGCCGACGCCCCACCCCTCGACCTCGAACCCGTACGCCAGACCATCGACGCCCAAGTCGAAGCGTCCTTCACCCTCATCCCGCCGAACCTCGGATAAACGCTCATCAGAGCGGACCGCCGCACAATTCAACACTTGTCAATAACCCTTCACCCAAAGGTTGTTGAGGTGTCATGCCAAGCCAAATACCTACCCGTAGGTAAGGTTTAGGCTCGAACCATGCGCCGAGCAAAAATCGTTTGTACCCTGGGACCCGCAACCGACACATACGACCAGATCAAGGCCTTGGTCGAAGCGGGAATGGACATCGCCCGCTTCAACCTCAGCCACGGCTCCTACGCCGAACACGAGCAGCGATACCACCACGTACGCAAAGCCGCCGAAGAGACCGGCCGCAGCGTCGGCATCCTCGCCGACCTTCAAGGCCCGAAGATCCGCCTCGGACGCTTCCGCGAAGGCCCCGTACTCCTTGAACGCGGCGACACCTTCACCATCACCGTCGAACCCCTCGAAAACGAAGGCAACGGCGACATCTGCGGCACCACCTACGACGGCCTCGCCGCCGACGTCACCACCGGCGAACGCATCCTCGTCGACGACGGCCGCGTCACCCTCGAAGTCACCGGCATCGACGGCCCCCGCGTCCACACCACCGTCATCGAAGGCGGCATGGTCTCCGACAACAAAGGCCTCAACCTCCCCGGCGTCGCCGTCTCCGTCCCCGCCCTCTCCGAGAAGGACATCGACGACCTCCGCTGGGCCCTGCGCACCGGCGCCGACCTCATCGCCCTCTCCTTCGTCCGCACCGGACGCGACATCGACGACGTCCACCGCATCATGGACGAAGAAGGCCGCCACCTCCCCGTCATCGCCAAGGTCGAAAAACCCCAGGCCGTCGAGAACATCGACGACATCGTCGCCGCCTTCGACGGCATCATGGTCGCCCGCGGCGACCTCGGCGTCGAAATGCCCCTCGAACAGGTCCCGATCGTCCAGAAGCGCGCCATCAAGCTCGCCAAGCGCAACGCCAAGCCGGTCATCGTCGCCACCCAGATGCTCGACTCGATGATCGACAACTCCCGCCCCACCCGCGCCGAAGCCTCCGACGTCGCCAACGCGATCATCGACGGCACCGACGCGGTGATGCTCTCCGGCGAGACCAGCGTCGGCAAGTACCCCATCGAGACCGTCCGCACCATGTCCCGCATCGTCGAAGCAGCAGAAGAAGACATCCTCGCCAAGGGCCTCCCGCCCCTCACCGAACGCAACAAACCCCGTACCCAGGGCGGCGCGGTCGCGAGGGCCGCCGCCGAGATGGGCGACTTCCTCGGCGCCAAGTTCCTCGTCGCCTTCACCCAGAGCGGCGACACGGTCAAGCGCCTCTCCCGCTACCGCTCACCCATCCCGCTCCTCGCCTTCACCCCCGACGAAGCGACCCGCGCCCAGCTCAACCTCACCTGGGGCGTCGAGACCTTCCTCGGCCCGCACGTCGACTCCACGGACGCGATGGTCGCCCAGGTCGACGAGGAACTGCTGCGCATCGGCCGCTGCGCGAAGGGCGACATCGTGGTGATCGCGGCCGGCTCCCCGCCCGGCGTCTCGGGCTCCACGAACCTGGTCCGCGTCCACCACGTGGGCGAGGACGACAGCCCGAAGTAGGGCGGCTCAGTATTTCGGCCCGACGTGCGCATCCATGAGGGCGACGGATGCCCGTCGGGCTACGGAGATGTTGTAGGGCTTGCCCGCCCGTGTGCAGTGCGTCCAGACGATGCCGAGCGCGTCGAGGGTGTCGGTGTAGAGGCGGCGGATGTCGTCGGAGACGTTGGTGAACCAGTACCGGGGGTATTCGTAGCGCTTGCGTTCGCCGCCGACCATGCGCGTGGTCCAGTTGGTGATGCGACAGCCGTCGGAGTGGATGAGCCCCCGTACGAGCTGCCAGGGGTGTGCGTCGACGATCGCCCGCTGCCAGGGCTCCAGGGCTATGTCGCGCTCGTGCTTCCGGCCGGGGCCGTGCTGGGGGAAGAGACAGACGAGGTGCTTCGAGTAGACCTTGATGTTGTGGCAGCCGGTCCTGCGGACCCGGCACGTGGCGTTCTCCGGGAACACCTTGCGTAACGCGGCCTCCGCCTCGTTCTGGATACCGGGCCAGGCGTCGTCCAGCGTGATCATGAGGCTCGGCGCCCGGTGTCCTGCGTACTGGCTGATATGGCCGTCGCCCAGGTAGAGGCCCAGCAGGTAGGCATAGGTGGGCTCATCGAGTGCCGTGCCGTCGCACCGGTGGCACGGGGGCGTGTGGGTCTTGCTGCGCACTTGTGCGCTCTGTACGTTCACTCGGCCACTCTTCGTGAAGAGGGTCGAACATGGGCAGCAAAAAGCGGATGTTCACGCGAAAGTGAACATCCGCCCTGCGAGCCGGTACCGGGTATGGGATTCGAACCCACATGTCCTTTCGGACAGAGGTGTTTGAGACCTCCGCGTCAACCAATTGCGCCAACCCGGCGTGGTGACCGATCAGCAGTGTACCTGGTGACAGAAGGCAGCAGCAGGTAGGTAGGCTGCTTCGCAGCAGTGCCTGCCCTGAATCAAGGAGCCCCGTGACCACCCCCGAGTCGCCCCAGCCCGTAGACGCCGTCGACGACGACAAGTCGCACGTCCCGCCGCTGACGACCCGCGTCGTCATCGCCGAGGACGAGGCCCTCATCCGCCTCGACCTCAAGGAGATGCTGGAGGAGGAGGGCTACTCCGTCGTCGGGGAGGCGGGTGACGGGCAGCAGGCCGTCGAGCTGGCCCGGGAGCACAAGCCGGACCTCGTGATCCTGGACGTGAAGATGCCGGTCCTCGACGGGATCTCCGCCGCCGAGAAGATCGCCGAGGAGTCCATCGCGCCCGTCCTCATGCTCACCGCCTTCTCGCAGCGCGACCTGGTCGAGCGGGCCCGGGACGCCGGGGCGATGGCGTACCTGGTGAAGCCGTTCAGCAAGAGCGACGTGGTGCCGGCCATCGAGATGGCCGTCTCCCGGTTCGCGGAGCTGAAGGCGCTGGAGAGCGAGATCGCGGACCTGTCCCAGCGGCTGGAGACCCGGAAGCTGGTGGACCGGGCCAAGAGCATCCTGCAGACGGATTACGGGCTCTCCGAGCCGGCCGCGTTCCGGTGGATCCAGAAGACGTCGATGGACCGCCGGATGTCGATGCAGCAGCTGGCGGAGGCGCTGATCGCGGACGCCGATGAGAAGAAGAAGGCGGCCGAGTAGCCGCGTACGTATCCAAGCGAGAGGCCCGCACCCGGGAAGAACCGGGTACGGGCCTCTTCTCATACAGAGGAGAAAGGACCTCAGTCCTCGCCCAGGTACGCCTTGCGGACCGAGTCGTCGTGCAGCAGGTCCTGGCCGGTGCCGGAGAGGACGATGCTGCCGACCTCCATGACGTGCGCGTGGTTGGCGAGCGAGAGCGCCGCCTGGGCGTTCTGCTCCACGAGCAGGATGGTGGTGCCCTGGGCACGCAGTTCGGTGATGGTCGCCATGATCTTCTGCATCATGATCGGGGAGAGGCCCATGGAGGGCTCGTCGAGCATGAGCAGCTTCGGCTGGGACATCAGGGCCCTGCCCATGGCGAGCATCTGCTGCTCGCCGCCGGAGAGGGTTCCGGAGGCCTGCTTCCGGCGTTCCCCGAGGATGGGGAAGAGGTCGTAGGCGCGCTGGATGTCCTTGTTGATCCCGTCGCTGTCCTTGCGGAGGAAGGCGCCGAGGCGCAGGTTGTCCTCGATGGACATGCGAGGGAAGATGTGGCGGCCCTCGGGGGAGTGGGCCAGTCCCAGGGAGACGACCTGATGGGCCGGGACCTTGCGGAGGGACTTGCCGTTGAACTTGATCTGGCCGGCGAGGGGCTTGATCAGTCCGGAGAGGGTGCGCAGTGTCGTGGTCTTGCCGGCGCCGTTGGTGCCGATGAGGGTGACGACTTCGCCTTCTTCGACCTTGAACGAGATTCCTTTGACGGCCTCGATCTTGCCGTAGGCGACGCGCAGGTCCTCGACTTCGAGAAGTGCGGTCATCGGTCGTTCTCCTTGCTGGTGCTTTCGCCGGGGGTGGCCGGAGTGGCCGGTGCCTCGGGGGTGGTGGTTCCCGGGGTGGTGGTCTCCGGTGCGGCGGCGGCTTCGGCGGCTTCGACTTCGGCGACTTCGGCCGCGCCGGGGTCGCCTTCGAAGGGTTCGCCGAGGTAGGCGGCGACGACGCGGTCGTCGCCCTGGACCTCGGCGGCGGTGCCTTCGACCAGTTTCTCGCCCTGGACGAGGCAGGCGACGCGGTCGCAGAGGTTGAAGATGAACCGCATGTCGTGCTCGATGACGAGGATGGCGATGCCCTTGTCGCGGATGGCGAAGATGAGTTCTTCGGCCGCTCGGGTCTCCTGCGGGTTCATGCCTGCGGTGGGCTCGTCGAGGAGGAGGAGTCCGGGTTCGCTGGCGAGGGCCCGGGCGATCTCCAGCTTGCGCTGTTCGCCGTAGGGGAGGTTGCGGGAGAGGTGTTCGGCCTTGTGGTCGAGGCCGATGAACTCCAGCAGTTCCATGGCGCGGGCCTTGGATTCGGCTTCGGCGCGGTGGAAGCCGGGGCCGCGGAGGAGGGCGGACCAGAGGCCTTCCTTGGTGCGGGTGTGGCGTCCGACGAGGACGTTCTCCAGGACGGTCATGTTGGAGAAGAGCCGGATGTTCTGGAAGGTGCGGGCGATGCCGGTCGCCGTGATCTTGAAGGATTTGGCGGGGAGGACGTCGCCCTTGTAGCGGACCTCGCCCTCGGTGGGGGTGTAGAGGCCGGTGAGGCAGTTGAAGAAGGTGGTTTTGCCGGCGCCGTTGGGGCCGATGAGGCCGACGATCTCACCGGCGTTGACGGTGAGGTCGACGGAGCGGACGGCGGTGAGGCCGCCGAATCGCATGGTGACGCCGCGGGCGTCGAGGACGGTTTCGCCGGGTGTGCTCACGGCTGTGGCCTCGGCGGTGGTGGTGTCGGTGGTCATCGTCAGGCCCCTGCCTTGGTGAGAGTGGCGGGCGCTTCGTCCTTCTCGTGGAATTCGAGTTGCTGGCGGCGGTTGGCGATGAGGCCTTCGGGGCGGAAGCGCATGAGGAGGACCAGTGCGAGGCCGAAGGCGAGGAGCTGGAAGTCGCTCATGAACTGGAGTTTGTTCGGGATGAGGAAGAGCAGTGCGCCGCCGATGAGGGGGCCGCTGATGGTCCCCATGCCGCCGAGGACGACCGCTGCGAGGAGGAAGGCCGAGTTGGGCGGGACGGCGTGGGCGAACTGGTACTGCTCGGGGGTCACGGTGTAGGTGACGTGTGCCTGTACGGCTCCGGCGAGGCCGGCGAGGGTGGCGCCGAGGGCGAAGGCGATGAGCTTGGTGCGGAAGCCGTTGATGCCCATGGCTTCTGCGGCTGTCTCGTCCTCGCGGATGGCGACCCAGGCGCGGCCGATGCGGGATTCGGCGCTTCGCCTGAAGACCACCACCACGATGAGGGTGACCAGCAGCATCAGGAAGAAGTAGTTCGCGAAGCGGCCGATGGTGAATCCGCCGATGGTGTGGGTGGCGCCGAAGTCGAAGCCGAAGAGGGAGAGGTTCGGGATCGAGGAGATGCCGTTGGAGCCGTTGGTGACGTCGGGGCCGGAGGTGCCGTCGAGGTTGAGGACGGCGATGCGGAAGATCTCTCCGAAGCCGAGGGTCACGATGGCGAGGTAGTCGCCGCGCAGTCGCAGGGTGGGGGCGCCGATGAGGACGCCGAAGACCATGGATGCGGCGGCGCCGACCAGGATGGCCTGCCAGAACGGCAGGTGGATGCCGAGCGGGGAGGTCGGGGAGCCGGATACCAGGGCGGCGGCGTAGGCGCCGACGCCGAGGAAGGCGACGTATCCGAGGTCGAGGAGGCCGGCGAGGCCGACGACGATGTTGAGGCCGAGGGCGACGGTGGCGAAGATGAGGATGTTGACGCCGATGGTCGCGTACTGGTCGTCGGACTGGGTGAACGGGAAGGCCGCGGCGGCGACGAAGGCGCCGACGAGGGTCACGTTGCGGTGGCGTGCGGTGAGGGTGGTCACGCGCTGGATGAGGCCGGCTTTCTGGATCGCCGCGAAGCCGAAGCCGGCGGTGATGAGGAAGCCGATGAAGAGTTCGTCGTACTCGGTGCTGATGCCGTAGGTGAAGACGACGAGTCCGAGGGCCAGGACGACCGCGACGATCAGGATCTCGAGGTACGAGGGGAGCGGCTTCGCGGGCCGGGCGCTGTCGGTGGCGAAGGCGCTCTTGTAGGTGGTCCAGCGGTTGCTCAGGTTGTGCTTGAACTGGTCGTAGCCGCTGTCTTCGGGGTCGGCCGGGTGGTTCTCGGGCCGCTCGTAGGGCAGGGAGCGGGCGCCGATCCAGCCGATGAGGGTGGCGATGGCGGCGACGTAGGCGCCGGGTTCGAGGTTGACGACGCCGCCGAGGCTGGCGCTGATGGCGATGATCGAGAACCAGGCGGTGGCGAGGGCCGCGTAGGAGGCGAGCCGGATCGCGGGGTCGGCGCCCTGGGGGGTGAGCCAGGTGAGGCCCTTGATCCCGTAGGAGGAGAGGCCGAAGAGGGCGAGGAGGGCGCCGCTGACGAGGACGAGCCACTGGAGGCCACCGGGGTAGCCGTAGACCGTGAGGTCGCCGGGGAAGGCGGAGGTCCAGGTCCAGGCGAGGAAGGCGGAGACGACGGTGAGTGCGCCGCCGGCCGTGGCGGTGGCCCGGGCGATGTGCGGCGGGAGGGTGAGCGGGCCGCGGGTGGTGGGTGCGGTCGGTGCGGGTGCGGTGACCGTGGTGGTGGTCTGTGTGGTGGTCATGGTGGTCACGCCCTGTCCGCGACGCGCTCGCCCATGATGCCTTGGGGGCGGAAGAGGAGCACGAGGATGAGGAGTACGAAGGCCCAGGCGTTGGCCCAGGACTGGCCGCCGAGCTGTTCGAGGCCGGGGACTTCGGCGATGTAGGCGGCGGCCATGGTCTCGGCGACGCCGAGGGTGAGGCCGCCGATCATGGCGCCGTAGATGTTGCCGATGCCGCCGAGGACGGCTGCGGTGAAGGCCTTGAGGCCGAGCAGGAAGCCCATGCGGAACTGGACCTCGCCGTACTTGAGGCCGTAGGCGACGGCTCCGATGGCGGCGAAGGTGGCGCCGAGGGCGAACGCGACCACGATGATGCGGTCGGTGTTGATGCCCATGAGCTTGGCGGTGTCGGGGTCCTGTGCGGTGGCCTGCATGCCGCGGCCGGTGCGGGTCTTGATGACGAAGTAGCCGAGGACGGCCATCGACAGGGGGGCGGCGATGAGCAGGAAGACGTCACCGGTCTGGATGGTGACGGGGCCGAGCTCGAAGGGGCCGCCGGGGATTTCGGGGAAGGTGCGGGCGGACTTGGCGCCCGGGTACCAGGCCCATACGGCTTGCTGGAGGGCGAGCGAGAGGCCGATGGCGGTGATGAGGGGGGCGAGGCGTGGTCCGCCGCGGAGCGGTCGGTAGGCGAATCGTTCCGCGCCGACGGCTATGAGGGTGGCGACGAGGATGGCGCCGATGAGCATGAGGGGGAGTGCGAGCAGCACGCTGGTGCCGCTGGGGAGTATGAGCCAGACCGTGAGGGCCCCGAAGCCGCCGGTCATGAAGATCTCGCCGTGGGCGAAGTTGATGAGCTGGACAATGCCATAGACCATCGTGTAGCCGATGGCGACGAGCCCGTACATCGATCCGAGTAGCAGGCCGTTGACCAGCTGTTGCGGCAGTTCGTTCACCGCGGGTCCTCCGTGTCTTTCGCCGGGTATAGAACAGCGCGGGGCGCATGGTGTGCGGCGCCCCGCGCTGCCGGTGGTAGGTCAGGCTGGGTGGTGTCAGCTGGTGAGTTCGCCGGACTTGACCGCGGCCCAGGCGCCGTCCTTGTACTCGTAGACGGTGAGCTGCTTGTTGGTGGTGTCGCCGTACTCGTCGAAGGAGACCTTGCCGGTCACGCCTTCGAAGTCGACCTTGCCGACGGCCTCGGCGACCTTGGCGCGGGCGTCGTCCGGGAGCTTGCCGTCGTTGGCGTCGACGACGGCCTTGACGGCCTCGATGATCGACCAGGCGGCGTCGTAGGAGTAGCCGCCGTAGGCCTCGAAGGGCTCCTTGTAGCCGGCCTTCTCGTAGTTCGCCACGAACTCCTTGGCGGACGGGAGGGTCTCGATCGGCGCACCGACGGAGGTGGCGAGGTCGCCGACGCCTTCGGCGCCGGAGAGCTTGATGTACTCGGCGCTGTAGATGCCGTCGCCGCCGACGAGCGGGATCTTGGCGCCGGCCTTCTTGATCTGCTTGCTGAGCGGGCCGGCCGCGGGGTACTCGCCGCCGTAGTAGACGACGTCGGCGCCGGCGCTCTTGACCTTGGTGGCGACCGAGGAGAAGTCCTTGGTCTCGGGGTCGATGTGCTCGGTGCCGACGACCTTGCCGCCGAGCTTGGTGAACTCGGCCTTGAAGGTGCCGGCGAGGCCGGCACCGTAGGTCTTCTTGTCGTCGATGACGAAGACCTTCTTCTTCTTCGCGTCGTTGAAGAGGTACTGCGCCGCGAAGGGGCCCTGGACGGCGTCGGTGGTGGCGGTGCGGAAGTAGGAGGCGAAGGGGCGCTCCTTGGTTCCCTCGTTCCACTTCTGGCCCTGGGTGAGGGAGGGCGAGGTGTTGGCGGGGGAGACCTGGACGAGCTTGGCGTCGGCGAGGACCTTCTGCATGGACTCGCCGACGGAGGAGTTCAGGGGGCCGACGGTGCCGAGGACGTCCTTGTTGGCGACGAACTTGCTCGCGTTCTGCTGGCCGGACGAGGGCTGGGCCTGGTCGTCGAGGGCCTGGATCTCGAAGGTGACGCCGTCGACGTACTTCTTGGCGTTGGCCTGCTTGGCGGCGAGGTCGGCGGCGTTCTTGATGCCGAGGCCGAGGGCGGAGAGGTCGCCGGTGAGCGGGGCGTCGACGCCGATGACGACGGTGGTGGTGCCGCCGTCGCTGCCGCTGCTGTTGTTGCTGTCGTCGCGCGAACCGCAGGCGGTGAGGGTGAGTGCTCCGGTGGTGAGCACGGCGGTGAGTATGAGCAAAGAACGGTGTCGCACGAAAAGTCCTTTCCCTGGCGCGGCCTCCTCTGCTTGAGGTGCCGTGTCGGTCGCCGGGTCGTACTGGGGTCGTACGGGGGGCTGTGCTGTAGACGTGCCCGGCGGCGCGGTGACTGGCGGTGACTCTAAGCGCAGCTGGGGGTGTCCGGGACGGGTCGGCGACGGATGTGACGCTCTTGTTATGCCGTTGAGCAAGGCTTGAGGTTTCCGGGTGTGGATGTGTGGCTTTGGCACGGAGTGCGAAATGACCACATGCTGAGAACGCGCAGCTCTGCTAAGGGGCTTGGGTTGATCTTGGTGCTGACGCGGGGTGGGGGTGGCGTCGGGCGTGCCGGGGTGCCCCGGGGGCCTCGGGCCGGGGTGGGCGGCTGGTTTTCACATTTCGTACTTGTTACGCAGTGTTACAACGGCGAAGGTGCGTTCGAGTCCGATGAGGCCAATGTGGCTGCTGAGTGGCTCATGGAACGTCGTTCGCCGTCAAGGGTGTTGACCGAGGGTGGTGATCAACGTCGTTGGGTTTGGTGGGGATATGGCGCTGCCCGGCCGGAATGCGGGGGGCGATTCCGGCCGGGCAGGCGGTCTTGCGGCGGTGGTGCGGCGTGCTTCCGGGGCGCGGGCGGTCAGCCGGCGTCGGGGCGGGGGGCGTCGCGGAGGAGGCAGGTGAGGCGGGCGGTGCAGACCCGCTTGTCCTGTTCGTCGGTGATGACGATCTCGTACGTGGCCGTCGAGCGACCGCGGTGTACGGGGGTGGCGACGCCGGTGACGAGGCCGCTGCGGGCGGAGCGGTGGTGGGTGCAGTTGAGGTCGACGCCGACGGCGATCTTGTTCGCGCCGCCGTGGAGCATGGAGCCGATGGAGCCGAGGGTTTCGGCGAGGACGGCGGAGGCGCCGCCGTGCAGGAGGCCGTAGGGCTGGGTGTTGCCTTCGACGGGCATGGTGCCGACGACGCGGTCGGCGGCGGCTTCGACGATGGTCACGCCCATGCGTTCGCCGAGGTGGCCGGCGGAGAAGAGGGCGGGCAGGTCGATGCCGAGTGCCGCGTACTCGTCGATGACTTCCTGCGGGAAGAGGGGTGCGGTGTGATCGCCCATGGGTCCGGCTCCGATCGTCTGCGCTGGTTCATTGCTGTGTGCACTGTTCTTACCAGAGTGCTGAGCGGACGCTTAGGGGGTGGCGGTTTTCAGCCGGTGGCCTCTGCCTTTTCGAAACGGATGACGACGGACTTGCTGGCCGGGGTGTTGCTGGTGTCGGCGGTGGAGTCCAGCGGGACCAGGACGTTGGTCTCCGGGTAGTAGGCGGCGGCGCAGCCTCGGGCGGTGGGGTAGTGGACGACGCGGAAGCCCTCCGCGCGGCGCTCGACGCCGTCCTTCCACTCGCTGACGAGGTCGGTGTAGGAGCCGTCGGCGAGGCCGAGCGCGGCGGCGTCGTCGGGGTTGACCATGACGATGCGGCGGCCGCCCTTGATGCCGCGGTAGCGGTCGTCGAGGCCGTAGATGGTGGTGTTGTACTGGTCGTGGGAGCGCAGGGTCTGCAACAGGAGCCTGCCTGCGGGGAGTTCGGGGAACTCGACGGGGGCGGCGGTGAAGTTGGCGCGGCCGGTGGCGGTGGGGAATCGGCGTTCGTCGCGGGGGGCGTGGGGGAGGGCGAAGCCGCCGGGGTGGGCGGCGATGCGGGTGTTGAAGTCCTCGAAGCCGGCGACGACGCGGGAGATCCGGTCGCGGATGGTGGCGTAGTCGCGCTCGAACTCCTCCCACGGCGTACGGGAGTCGGCGCCGAGGACCGCGCGGGCGAGGCGGGCCACGATGGCGGGCTCGGAGAGGAGGTGGGGGCTCGCGGGGGTGAGGTTGCCTCGGGAGGCGTGGACCATGCCCATGGAGTCCTCGACGGTGACGAACTGCTTGCCGCTCGCCTGGACGTCCTTGTCGGTGCGGCCGAGCGTCGGCAGGATCAGGGCACGGGTGCCGGTGACGGCGTGGGAGCGGTTGAGCTTGGTGGAGACGTGGACGGTGAGGCGTGCGCGGCGCATCGCGGCCTCGGTGACGGCGGTGTCGGGGGTGGCGGCGACGAAGTTGCCGCCCATCGCGAAGAAGACCTTGGCCTCGCCGTCGCGCAGCGCCTGGATGGAGCGCACCACGTCGTAGCCGTGGTGGCGCGGCGAGGTGATGCCGAACTCCTTGTCGAGGGCGTCCAGGAAGGCCGGTGCGGGCCGTTCGAAGATGCCCATCGTGCGGTCGCCCTGGACGTTGGAGTGGCCGCGCACCGGGCAGACGCCGGCGCCGGGGCGGCCGATGTTCCCGCGCAGGAGAAGGAAGTTGACGACTTCGCGGATGGTGGGCACGGAGTGCTTGTGCTGGGTGAGGCCCATGGCCCAGCAGACGATGGTGCGTTCCGAGGCGAGGACCAGGGCGAGGGCCTGCTCGATCTCGGCGCGGGTGAGGCCGGTGGCGGTGAGGGTCTCGTCCCAGTCGGCGGCTTCGGCGGCCTTGGCGAACTCCTTGTAACCGTGGGTGTGTTCGGTGACGAACGCGGTGTCGACGGCGCCTTCGGCGGCGAGGATCAGCTTGTTGAGGAGGCGGAAGAGGGCCTGGTCGCCGCCGATGCGGATCTGCAGGAAGAGGTCGTTGAGCGGTGTGCCCTTGAGCATGCCGTGCGGTGTCTGCGGATTCTTGAACCGCTCCATGCCGGCCTCGGGCAGAGGGTTCACCGAGATGATCTTCGCGCCCGCGTTCTTGGCCTTCTCCAGGGCCGAGAGCATCCGAGGGTGGTTGGTACCGGGGTTCTGTCCGGCGACGATGATCAGGTCGGCCTGGTGGATGTCCTCCAGGGAGACGCTGCCCTTGCCGATGCCGATGGTCTCGCCCAGCGCCGAGCCGGAGGACTCGTGGCACATGTTGGAGCAGTCGGGCAGGTTGTTGGTGCCGAACTCGCGGGCGAAGAGCTGGAGGAGGAAGGCGGCCTCGTTGCTCGTACGCCCGGAGGTGTAGAAGAGGGCCTCGTCGGGTGAGGAGAGGGCGGTCAGCTCCTCGGCGATGATCGCGAAGGCCCGCTCCCAGGTGATGGCCTCGTACCGGTCGGCGCCTTCGGGGAGGTACACCGGCTCGGTGATCCGGCCCTGCTGGCCGAGCCAGTAGCCGCTGCGTTCGGCGAGGTCGGCGACCGGGTGCGCGGCGAAGAAGCCGGGCGTGACGCGGCGCAGGGTCGCTTCCTCGGCGACGGCCTTGGCGCCGTTCTCACAGAATTCGGCGGTGTGCCGCTTGTCGCCTTCGGGCCAGGCGCAGCCGGGACAGTCGAAGCCGTCCTTCTGGTTGACCTTGAGGAGGGTCTGCGCGGTGCGGCGCACGCCCATCTGCTGCTGCGCGATGCGCAGGGAGTGGGCGACGGCGGGCAGCCCGGCGGCGGCGTGCGGGGCCGGTCCGACCTGCGGGGCGTCCTGGACCGGGTCACCTGTGGGCGGCTTGCTGGCCATGATGCTGCTCCCCTTCGAGCGCTTCTTCGGCGGTCGTGTGTCCTCACCATCGATCCTGTCACGCCTCCGCAAGGCCGTGCCGGTCCGGATTGTCAGTGGGCCGTGGCAGGATCGGGGGCGTGGCTGAGACGGCATCGAAGAAGACGGCAGACAACCGACCGCGCCTGCTCCTCATGGACGGGCACTCCCTGGCGTACCGGGCGTTCTTCGCCCTGCCCGCGGAGAATTTCACGACGGCGGTGGGGCAGCCGACGAACGCCGTGTACGGCTTCATGTCGATGCTGGCGAACACCCTGCGTGACGAGGCCCCTACGCACTTCGCGGTCGCGTTCGACGTGTCCCGCAAGACGTGGCGGGCGCAGGAGTTCCCGGAGTACAAGGCGAACCGATCCAAGACCCCCGACGAGTTCAAGGGGCAGGTCGAGCTGATCGGCGAGCTGCTGGACGCGATGCGCGCGGACCGGTTCGCGGTGGACGGCTTCGAGGCGGACGATGTCATCGCGACGCTGGCGACCCAGGCAGAGGCGGCCGGGTTCGAGGTGCTGATCGTCACCGGCGACCGGGACTCCTTCCAGCTGATCACGGAGAACGTGACCGTGCTGTACCCCACGAAGGGCGTCTCCGAGCTGACCCGGTTCACCCCGGAGAAGATCGTCGAGAAGTACGGGCTCACCCCGCAGCAGTACCCGGACTTCGCCGCTCTGCGCGGAGACCCGTCGGACAACCTTCCGAGCATTCCCGGCGTCGGTGAGAAGACGGCCGCGAAGTGGATCAACCAGTTCGGTTCGTTCACCGAGCTGATGGAGCGGGCCGAGGAGGTCAAGGGCAAGGCCGGGCAGAATCTCCGCGACCACCTGGACGCGGTGAAGATGAACCGGGTGCTGACCGAGATGGTCCGGGACGTGGAGCTGCCGAAGTCCGCGACCGATCTGGAGCGCGCTCCGTACGACCGCTCGGCGGTCACCGGCATCCTGGACATACTGGAGATCCGCAACCCGAGCCTGCGCGAGCGTCTCCTCGCCGTCGACCCGGGCGCCGCGGAGGCCGAGCCGCCCGCGCCCGCCGCCGGTATCGAGCTGGACGGCACGGTCCTCGGCTCGGGTGAGGTCGCCCCGTGGCTGGAGGCGCACGGCGCGCAGCCGCTCGGCGTCATGACCGTCGACACCTGGTCGCTCGGCGCCGGTACGGTCACCGAGGTCGCGCTCGCCGCCGCCGACGGGACCGCCGCCTGGCTGGACCCGGCGCAGCTGGAGGAGGCCGACGAGCGGGCGTTCGCCGCCTGGGTCGCTGACCCGCGGCGGCCGAAGGTCCTGCACAACGCGAAGAACGTGATGCGGGTCTTCCCGGAGCACGGCTGGCAGCTCGAAGGCGTCACGATGGACACCGCGCTCGCCGCGTATCTGGTGAAGCCGGGCCGCCGCTCCTTCGCCCTGGACGCGCTGGCCGTGGAGTATCTGGGCCGTGAGCTGGCCCCGGCCGCCGCCTCCGACGGGCAGCTGGCCTTCGGCGCGGACGACCGGGCCGAGGCGGACGCCCTGATGGCGCAGGCCCGCGCCGTGCTCGACCTGGGTGACGCGTTCACGACCCGCCTGAAGGAGGTCAACGCCACCGAGCTGCTCCATGACATGGAGCTGCCGACCTCGATCCTGCTGGCCCGTCTGGAGCGGCACGGCATCGCGGCGGACCGGGCCCATCTGGAATCCATGGAGCAGCAGTTCGCCGGGACCGTGCAGCAGGCGGTGAAGGAGGCGCACGCGGCGGTTGGCCGCGAGTTCAACCTCGGTTCGCCCAAGCAGCTCCAGGAGATCCTCTTCGGCGAGCTGGGCCTGCCGAAGACGAAGAAGACCAAGACGGGATACACGACGGACGCGGACGCGCTGGCCTGGCTGGCCGCGCAGACCGAGCACGAGCTGCCGGTGCTGATGCTGCGCCACCGCGAGCAGGCCAAGCTCCGGGTCACGGTCGAGGGCCTGATCAAGACGATCGCCGCCGACGGCCGCATTCACACCACGTTCAACCAGACGGTCGCGGCGACCGGCCGCCTCTCCTCCACCGATCCCAACCTGCAGAACATCCCGGTCCGCACCGACGAGGGCCGGGCCATCCGCCGCGGGTTCGTCGTCGGTGAGGGCTTCGAGACGCTGATGACGGCGGACTACAGCCAGATCGAGCTGCGGGTGATGGCGCACCTCTCCGAGGACGCCGGTCTCATCGAGGCGTTCACCTCCGGCGAGGACCTGCACACCACGGTCGCCTCGCAGGTCTTCGGCGTGGACAAGGACGCCGTCGACCCGGAGATGCGCCGCAAGATCAAGGCCATGTCGTACGGCCTGGCCTACGGCCTGTCCGCGTTCGGCCTCTCCCAGCAGCTGAACATCGACCCGGCCGAGGCGCGGGTGCTGATGGACACCTACTTCGAGCGGTTCGGCGGTGTACGGGACTATCTCCACCGGGTCGTCGAGGAGGCGCGGGCCACCGGCTACACGGAGACGATCCTCGGCCGCCGCCGTTACCTCCCCGACCTCAACAGCGACAACCGCCAGCGCCGCGAGGCCGCCGAGCGCATGGCGCTCAACGCCCCGATCCAGGGCACCGCGGCGGACATCGTGAAGGTGGCCATGCTCCGGGTGGACAAGGCGCTGCGGGAGGCGGAGCTGACCTCGCGGATGCTGCTCCAGGTCCACGACGAAATCGTGCTGGAGATCGCCAAGGGCGAGCGGAAGCAGGTGGAGGAGATCCTGCGCCGCGAGATGGCGGGCGCGGTCGAGCTGCGCGCCCCGCTGGACGTCTCGGTCGGCGTCGGCAAGGACTGGGAGTCGGCGGCTCACTGACCGACGGCGCAGGGCCCGGAACCGGGACGCGGTTCCGGGCCCTGCGGCTTCCCGCCGGACACGCCCTACGCCCGGTCGGCGGCGGACCGCTCCGCACGGGATCCGTCCGCCACGGACGGTACGGATAGGGCTTCCGGGCTCTTCCCCGGCCGCCGGCGCCCGCGCAGCAGCCGCATCCACACCCCGTACAGCAGCAGTCCGCCCGCCAGCCCCGCGCCCGCGCCGAAGCAGGCGGTCGGGATGATGTCGAGCGGGTTCTCGATGCGCCCGAAGTGGGCGTAGAAGCGCAGGCACCGGTGGAGGATCCCGACCGCCATGCAGCCGCCCAGCAGCCCGAGCGCACCCCACCGCTCGCCCCGGCCGAGCTCCGGGAGCGCCTCCGGCACCGGGGTCACGACCGTGCGCCGCAGCGCGGTGAGCAGGAACCAGCCGAGCACCACCAGCGCCAGGACCGAACTGCCGTACTGCGCGAACTGGTAGAGCGGGAAGCCGCCGACGCTCCGGTTCAGGACGGGCAGCAACTCCGTGCCCCACCGGCTGTGATGGGTGAACGCGTCCCACACCACGTGCGTGGCCGCGCCGAGTGCGGCCGATCCCACGAACACCAGCCAGGCGTGCGGCCCGAACGACTCCCGGTTCCACCGCTGTCCCCGTACGAGCGTGTGGACGCGGCCCCGTACGCGTACCGGGAGCAGCGCCACCAGCGGCTCGCGCAGCGCCGCCCAGACCGCCACCAGCACGGCGGCGATCAGCACGTTCACCGTGACGACACCGAGGAAGGTGTGTGTGAAGTCGCCGAACCTCATGGCCCCGGGGATCACGGTGTCCGCGAAGTAGGTGACATCGGGCGCGAACGAACCGGCGATCAGGGCCGAGGGAAACAGCCCCGAGCGGGCGGTCCCGTTCCGGCGGATCGCCGGGAGCACGGCTGCGGCATGGCTGAGGGTGAACGGCATGGCGGCAAGTATGCGGGAGCGCCGTAACCGGACGGCGGGGGCAGCCTCCGTTGCCCTCCCGGACACCGTGTGCGCCGGAACGTGAAAAAACAGTAAGAAGCGGTCAGGGTGCGGTGCCCGGGCGCCACGAGGTGCCGTAGGGTCGCTTGAGTCCTGCGCTGGGGAGCGCGATCAGCCTTCGAGGGGGAGGGACCGGAACGTATGGCAGCGCACATGCGCCGACGGCTGCGCAAGGGAGCGACGACCACCGCGGTGGCGGCGGCCGCCGTGGCGGCACTCGCGGCGTCCCAGGCACCCGCGGCCCCGCTGGCCGAGGTGGCCGCGGGCGGCGACCAGCAGACCGCCGGCGGCGAGTCGGGCGGCCCGGACGACGGCGCCGCCACCGGCAACTCGCCGTACTACACCGACCTCCCGCCCCTCGTCACACCCAACCGGCCCGGTTCGTCCAGTAATCTCCCGGCCGCCACCGGCAGTGCGGAAGCGGGCATTCCGGCCTCGGTCCTGGCCGCGTACAAGCAGGCCGAGCGGACCGTCACGACCACCGACCCGGCCTGCCGGCTGCCCTGGCAGCTGCTCGCCGCGATCGGCAAGGTCGAGTCCGGCCAGGCCCGCGGCGGCCAGGTCGACGCGAACGGCACCACCCCCACCCCGATCCTCGGCCCGGCCCTCAACGGCCAGGGCTTCGCGCTCATCAAGGACACCGACGGCGGTGCGTACGACGGCGACGCCGTCCACGACCGCGCGGTCGGCCCGATGCAGTTCATCCCGTCGACCTGGGCGGTCTGGGGCCAGGACGCGAACGGCGACGGACGCAAGGACCCCAACAACATCTACGACGCGGCGCTCGCCGCCGGCCGCTACCTCTGCGCGGGCGGCCGCAACCTCGCCGTCGCCGCCGACCTCGACCGGGCGGTGCTGAGCTACAACCAGTCGACGGAGTACCTGCGTACGGTCCGGTCCTGGTTCGCGTACTACCAGCGCGGTACGCACGAGGTACCCGACGGCAGCGGTGTCCTCCCGACCGCGCCCAGCACCCCGGTGCCGAGCCCGATCCCCACCCCCGGCGGGACGACGAGCCCGACGCCCTCCCCGTCCCCGTCCACGCCCGGCGGTACGAAGCCGAGCCCGGGCCCCTCGAAGCCCGGCGGCGGCTCCACCAGCCCGACGCCGACGCCGGTGCCGCCCACCACGCCCCCGAAGCCGACACCGCCGCCGAGCCCGTCCCCGTCCCCGTCCGACACCTTCGGCTCCCTGGAGAACGCGGGCACCGGCCCCCTCCGCGCCACCGCCGGCTCCTCGTTCGAGCAGCGGATCTCCGTCCGCGCCCGCAACGCCCTCGGCGCACCGATGGCCAAGGTGCCCGTCACCTTCACGGTCACCGGGACCACCGGCACGCTCTTCGACGGCGGCAGGAAGACGGTCACGGTCGTCAGCAGGGCCGACGGCACCGCCACCGCACCGGTGCTCAAGGCGGGCGAGAAGACCGGCGAGTTCAGCGTGACCGCCACGGCCGGCACCACCCGGCCGCGCACCCTGACGTACGCGGCGAGCGTCACCGCCCGCCAGGCCGACACGATCGTCCGGGTCGGCGAGGAGGCGCTCGTCACCGCGCCCGGCGAGAAGTTCGCCGACGCCGTCACCGTCAAGGCCACCCACAAGGGCGCCGCCGCAGCCGGGGTGGCCGTCACCGCCACCATGGTCAAGGACAGCCTCGGGCTCATCGACAACGACAAGGGCCCGTACTTCAAGGACGCGGCCGGAAAGCCGCTGCGGACCCTGGAGCTCACCACCGACGCCGACGGCCTGCTCCAGCTCCCGGAAGTCTTCGCCGACGAGAACCCGGGCACGTACAAGCTGCGGCTCACCACCGAAGGCGGCGGCTCGGTCGTCATCGAGCTGACCGTCCAGGCCCCGGAGGAGACGGCCCCGGAGGAGACCGCAACCCCCGAAGCCTGACCCGGCCGCCCGAAGATCTCACCGCTCCCACCGACAGCCCCCGCGCCCACCCGGCGCGGGGGCTGTCCGCGCTGTTCTCATCTCACGCCCCGGTTGCTACGGTGCCCCACCCCTGACGCGCCGTCAGCCCACCGTCCCGGGAGGTCGAGCATGCGCGCCCTCGTCGCCGCCGCCATCGGGCTGGCCGCAGCCTTCGCGCTCGTGTCCACCCTCTCCGCCGTCGGCTCACCGCCCGGCGAGACCTCGCCGAAACCCCTGCTCACCACGGTCCCGGGCCCCAAGAGGTAGTACCGCAGAGGGAGAGGTCACCACCACCATGCGCCGCCGAGCCGGTCTCGTACTCCTGGCCTTCGCCGTCTTCTTCGCCGCCCTGTCCCCGCTGCTGCGCTGGTACGCCTTTCCCCGCCTGGCCAAGGTGCCGCCGAACCAGTACCAGGAGGTCGTGCTGGAGGCGAAGCCCGCCACGCTCCTCGACTACACGACGCTCAAGGCGAAGGAGGTCGAGAAGGTCACCATCGTCCAGACGCTCAAAGGCAACGTGGAGGAGTCCGAGAAGATTGAACGCAGCGCCGGACGGGACGTCGTCGTCTGGGACGCGCTCTCCTACATCGAGGGCCCCGACGGCGAGATGGTCTCCGAGATCCCCGAGCGCTACATCTTCGACGCCCACACCCAGGACCCGGTCAACGCCACCGGTGAGATGGTCGACGGCGACCCGGTCCGCCGCACCGGCATCGAGTTCAAGTGGCCCTTCCTCACCGAGAAGCGGGACTACGAGTACTTCGACGCCCAGTCCCGTACCACCGCGCCCATCCACTACAAGGGCACCCGCACCTTCCGCGGCCTGGAGGTCTACTACTTCGAGCAGACCATCCCGTGGACCGAGGTCCCGATGCCGAAGAAGATGCCCATCGAAGGCGTCACCGCCGAGCAGATCGCGCAGACCGGCATCACCCGCTGGTACACCACCCAGCGCATGTTCTGGGTCGAGCCGGTCACCGGAGCCCCGGTCAACGGCGAGGAGATCCACCAGGAGGAGCTGCGGAACGCGAAGAAGATGGGCATGTCCGAGGACACCGTCACCGCGTTCTCCGGCCATGTGAAGATGCGCGAGGACTACATCGTCGACACCGTCGAACTGGTGAAGTCCCAGCGCGTCCTGGTCCTCCTGCTCACCTCGTACCTGCCGTGGGGCTTCCTCGGCCTCGGCATCGGCCTGCTGGCGCTCGCGCTGTGGCTGGAGGCGCGGTCGCGGCGGCCGGCGGCTACGGAGAGCGCCACGGTCGCTGAGAGCCCGCCGGTCCCTGAAAGCCCGGCGGCCCCTGGGAGCGCTACGAGCGCTTGAGCCGCGCCGAGGTGTAGCGCGTCGCCGGTACGGTCGCGGGGTCCTCCGGCCACGGATGCTTCGGGTAGCGGCCGCGCAGCTCCGCCCGTACGGCCGTGTAGCCGTCCCGCCAGAACGACGCCAGGTCGGCCGTGACGGCGGCGGGACGGCCGGCGGGGGAGAGCAGATGGACCAGGACCGGCACGCCGGCCACCCGGGGCGTCTCGCTCAGCCCGAACAACTCCTGGAGCTTCACGGCGAGTACGGGCTGCTCGCCGCCGTACTCGACCCGGATACGGGAGCCGCTCGGCACCTCGATCCGCTCCGGCGCCAGCTCGTCCAGCCGCACCGCCTCACCCGTCGCCCACGGCAGCAGCCGGCGCAGCGCCTGCCCCGCGTCGATCCGGCCCAGGTCCGCGCGCCGCCGGGCCCGCGACAGCTCCGGCTCCAGCCAGGCCCCCGGGTCCGCGAGCAGCGCCCCGTCCGACACATCCGGCCACGGCGCGCCCACCACCCGGTGCAGGAACGCCAGCCGCAGCCGCACCTGCTCACTGTCCCGGCTCCACCGCAGCAGCCCGAGCCCTTCCCGCGCGAGCCCCTCCACCAGTGCCCCGCGCACCAGTTCCGGATCCGGCTGCCTCAGCGGCCGCACCGCCAGCTCCACCGCCCCGACCCGGTCCACCGACCGGGCCACCACCTCGCCGTCCACCCAGCGGACCTCCTCGCCCCGCACCCGCAGCTCCCCGGCGGCCAGCAGCGCGGTCTCCTGGTCGACCACCGCCGCCAGCCGCACCCGGGCCGAGGCCGCGTGGGAGGGCCGGTCCGCGACGGCGACGGCCAGCCAGGGCGCGCTGCGCAGCCGCGAGGTCTCCCGCAGCTCCGCGCCCGTACCCGACACCATCAGGAACGCCCCGTCACCCCGGGCCCGCGCCACCCGCTCCGGAAAGGCCAGGGCGGCGACGAGCCCGACGACGGCGTCGTCGGAGCCATGTCCAAAAGCCCCGCTCACCTGGGCCGACAGCCGCCGCACCTCCTGCTTCCAGCGTGCCGCGTACCCGTCCTGGCCCCGGCGGGCCGTCCGCAGCGCCGCCGCCAGATCGTCCCCGTACTCCCTCGGCGGCTCCTCGCTGAGCAGCGCCACCACCTCCGCGGCCCGCCGCGCCCCGGCCTCCGAGGCGCCGTCCAGCAACGCCCGCGCCAGCCGGGGATGCAGCCCGAGGCGGGACATCCGTACGCCCCGGTCGGTGACCCGGCCCGTCTCGTCCACCGCGCCGATCGCGCCCAGCACCTCGCGGGCGGCGGCCATCGCCCCGGCGGGCGGCGGGTCCAGCAGGGCGAGCGAGGAGGCATCCGGATCGCCCCAGCGCGCGGCCTGGAGCGCGAACGCCGCGAGGTCGGCCACCTTGATCTCCGGGGCCGGGAACCGCGCGAGCCGCCCGTCCTCGGCCTGCTCCCAGCACCGGTACACCGCCCCGGCCGCCTCCCGCCCCGCCCGGCCCGCACGCTGCCGGCCGGCCGCCTGCGAGGCCCGTACGGTGGTCAGCGCGCTCAGGCCCCGGGCATGGTCGGTACGGGGCACCCTGGCCAGGCCCGAGTCGACGACGACCCGCACACCCGGCACCGTCAGCGACGACTCCGCCACCGAGGTCGCCAGGACCACCCGCCGCCTCTCGGACGACCCGGCCAGCACCGCGTCCTGCACGGCGGCCGGAGCGCGCCCGTGCACCTGGAGCACCTCCGCGTCCACCCCCGCGAGCTGTCCGGCCACCCGCGCGATCTCCCCGACACCGGGCAGGAAACAGAGCACGTCCCCCTCCCGCTCGGCCAGCGCCCGCCGCACGGTCGCGGCCACATGCGTCAGCAGCGCGGGATCGACGCGCATCCCGTGCGGAGGCCTCACCGGCCGCGCGGGCGGGGCCCAGACGACCTCCACCGGGTGCGAGACCCCCTCGGCCTCGACCACCGGCGCATCGCCCAGCAGCCGCGCCCACCCCTGCGCGTCCGTCGTCGCGGAGGCCGCCACCAGCCGCAGATCGGGCCGGATCGCCTCCCGTACGTCCAGGAGGAAGGCGGCCACCGTGTCCGCGTCCAGGTGGCGCTCATGGCACTCGTCGATGATCACCACATCGACCCCGGCCAGCTCCTGGTCCCGCTGGAGCCGCTGGAGCAGCACCCCGGTGGTCACGACCTCCACCACCGTCTCCGGGCCCACCACGCGCTCGCCGCGCACGGTGAAGCCGATCCGCCGGCCCGGCTGCTCGCCGAGCAGCCACGCCATCCGCCGCGCCGCCGCCCGTGCGGCGATCCGGCGCGGCTCTGCGACCACGACGCGGCGCACCGGTCCGTCGCCGGTCAGCCCGGCCAGGACCAGCGGCACGAGGGTCGTCTTGCCGGTACCGGGCGGGGCGCAGAGGACCGCGACGCCACGGTCGTCGAGCGCGCGCCGGAGGGCGGGGACGGCGGTGCGGACGGGGAGGCGGTCCAGGGCTTCGGTGCGGATCACGGTCCCAGTGTCGTACGGGAGCCTCCGGTACGGACGGTCAGTCCCGCCCGCACCCGAACAACCTCAGTCCCGCCCGCACCCGAACAACCTCAGTCCCGCTCGCACACGAAGATCGCTGTGCCCGGGATCAGGTTGCCCCGGAGAGGCGACCAGCCGCCCCACTCCTGGTCGTTCCACTCAGGCCATTCCGGTTCGACGAGGTCGACCAGCCGGAACCCGCCCGCCACCACATCCCGCACCCGGTCGCCGAGCGTGCGGTGGTGTTCCACGTAGACGGCGTCACCGGCCTCGTCCTGCTCGACGTAGGGGACGCGGTCGAAGTAGGAGGCGGCGACGGAGAGGCCCTCGGGCCCCGGCTCGTCCGGGAACGCCCAGCGGATCGGGTGCGTCACGGAGAAGACCCAGCGCCCGCCGGGCCGCAGCACCCGGTGCACCTCGCGGAAGACCTGTACGGGTTCGGCGACGAAGGGCACCGCCCCGTACGCGGAACAGGCCAGGTCGAAGGAGGCGTCGCGGAACGGCAGCCGGCCCGCGTCCGCCTCGACCAGCGGCAGGCCCTCGCCGATGCGCAGCGCGTGCTGGAGCTGGCGGTGGGAGAGGTCGAGCGCCACCGGCCGGGCGCCCTGTCCGGCCAGCCAGCGCGAGCACTGCGCGGCCCCGGCACCGATCTCCAGTACGTCGAGTCCCTTGAGGGAGGCGGCGGGTCCCAGCAGGCCGGCCTCCGCCTCGTCGAGCCCCTCGGGGCCCCAGACGAAGCGGTCGTCGCCGAGGAAGCCGCCGTGGTCCATCTGGTACTCGTCGGCGTTCCGGTCCCACCAGCCGCGGCTGGCCCGGCTGCTCTCGGCCTCGTCCGCCGCGCGGCGGGTCGCTTCGGGTTCTGCGGGTTCCTCTGTGTAGGTCCCGTGGATCTCTTGGCTCATCGTGCCCGTCGTTGTAGTTTGCCTTCACTCGCCGCACGCGGTACGGACCAGAGGTGGTACCGGGTCGGACACGTGTGTGCGCGACGCCTTGCCGCACTGCCGTATTGTGTACGGGTCGATCGGCCCGAACGCGCCTCGGAGAACAGGAGTTGCTCCGGTACAGGGCCGCTACGGGGCCGTGGTGCCCCCGGTTCGCGCCTGCGCGCATTGACCCTGTCCGGCTGCCCCCGTATGCTACAAGTTGCGCTGCGAGCCTGCGCGCCTCAGACCTAGCAGGCCGCGCTCGCGTCTGTTGCATGTCCCCTCGGTTGTCGAGGCGTCTCTCCGGAAACGGATTGCGCGCTTTCCAGGCTGTCCGGCTTCTGCAGAGGCGATACGGGCTTTCGGCGTAGCAGTACCTACGACTCTCTGTCCGTACCGGAGCCCTTTCCCACATGACGAGCAGCACCGAGACCACCGCCACCACTCCGCAGGTTGCGGTCAACGACATCGGCGACGCGGACGCGTTCCTCGCGGCGATCGACGAGACGATCAAGTACTTCAACGACGGCGACATCGTTGACGGTGTCATCGTCAAGGTTGACCGGGACGAGGTTCTCCTCGACATCGGTTACAAGACCGAAGGTGTCATCCCGAGCCGCGAGCTCTCGATCAAGCACGACGTCGACCCGAACGAGGTCGTCAAGGTCGGCGACGAGATCGAGGCCCTGGTTCTCCAGAAGGAGGACAAGGAAGGCCGCCTGATCCTCTCGAAGAAGCGCGCTCAGTACGAGCGTGCCTGGGGCACCATCGAGAAGATCAAGGAAGAGGACGGCATCGTCACCGGTACCGTCATCGAGGTCGTCAAGGGTGGTCTCATCCTCGACATCGGCCTCCGTGGCTTCCTCCCGGCGTCGCTCGTCGAGATGCGTCGTGTCCGCGACCTCCAGCCCTACGTGGGCAAGGAGCTCGAGGCGAAGATCATCGAGCTGGACAAGAACCGCAACAACGTGGTCCTGTCCCGCCGTGCCTGGCTCGAGCAGACCCAGTCCGAGGTGCGCCAGACGTTCCTCACCACCCTCCAGAAGGGTCAGGTCCGCTCCGGCGTCGTCTCCTCGATCGTCAACTTCGGTGCCTTCGTGGACCTGGGTGGCGTCGACGGTCTCGTGCACGTCTCCGAGCTCTCCTGGAAGCACATCGACCACCCCTCCGAGGTTGTCGAGGTCGGCCAGGAAGTCACCGTCGAGGTTCTCGACGTCGACATGGACCGCGAGCGCGTCTCCCTGTCGCTCAAGGCGACGCAGGAAGACCCGTGGCAGCAGTTCGCCCGGACGCACCAGATCGGTCAGGTCGTCCCGGGTAAGGTCACCAAGCTCGTTCCGTTCGGTGCGTTCGTCCGCGTCGACGAGGGCATCGAGGGTCTGGTCCACATCTCCGAGCTGGCCGAGCGCCACGTGGAGATCCCGGAGCAGGTCGTCCAGGTCAACGACGAGATCTTCGTCAAGGTCATCGACATCGACCTCGAGCGCCGCCGCATCAGCCTCTCGCTGAAGCAGGCCAACGAGTCCTTCGGTGGCGACCCGGCCTCGGTCGAGTTCGACCCGACCCTGTACGGCATGGCCGCGTCCTACGACGACCAGGGCAACTACATCTACCCCGAGGGCTTCGACCCCGAGACCAACGACTGGCTCGAGGGCTTCGAGTCGCAGCGTGAGGTCTGGGAGACGCAGTACGCCGAGGCGCAGCAGCGCTTCGAGCAGCACCAGGCCCAGGTCATCAAGTCCCGCGAGGCCGACGAGGCCGCCGCTGCCGAGGGTGCTGCCGCCCCGGCCGGCGCCGCTCCGGCCGCCTCGGGTGGCTCCGGTGGCGGTTCGTACTCCTCGGAGTCGGCGGACAACTCCGGCGCCCTGGCGTCGGACGAGGCCCTCGCTGCCCTGCGCGAGAAGCTGGCGGGCGGCCAGAGCTGACGCTCCGGATCCCGACGGCTCATCGGCTGCGGTAAAGCTGTAGAGCGGTAAGTGTGAGGCCCGTTCCCTTCGGGGGGCGGGCCTCACTCGCGTAAGGAGACGTCTACGGGGCGATGGTGACGTTGGTGAGGCCCTTGCCGCCGGTGACGGTGTTGCTCGCGTGGACCGTGGTGCGGCAGGTGGCGCTGTTGTTGGTGACGTTGATGGCGAGTTGCCGGTCGCCGGTGGCGCCGGTCAGGTTCGAGGTGTTGTTCCGGAAGACCGTGCCGCAGCCCCAGCCGCTCTGCTGGGTGTGGGTCTCGTAGCCGTTGTTGGTGGTACGGGAGCCCCGGTTGCCCTCCACCAGGACGTTGTTGCCCTTCACGTCGACCCAGGAGTCGTCGAAGTTGGCCCCGGTGAGCCCGTTGCCGTCGAAGGTGTTGCCGACGATGCGGGCGCCGGTGGTGCCTTCCTTGATGTCGACGTTCTCGCCGCGGACATCCGGCCCGATCGTGTTGTTCAGGATCTGCGCGTTGTCGCTCCGGTCGGAGAGGTCGTTCGCCGTCCCGACGTACACGCCCTCGCCCATGCCCCGTCCGTTCTGCCCGGTGTCGTGGATGCGGGAGTTCTTCAGTACGCCGTCGCGGCTGGACTTGCGGAAGTGGACGCCCTCCATGTCCAGGTCGTGGACGGTCACCGAGTCGATGACGACGCCGTTCGCCGCGTCGGCCATGATCCCCTTCTGCCCGCCCTTGATCGTGACCCCGTGGACCGTCCAGTACGAGGCGCCGTTCAGGTGCAGCCCGTAGCCGCCGCCCGCCGTCAGGACGGCCCTGCTGGAGCCGGTGAGGATGATCCGGGCGCCGGAGGTGCCGGGGCGGGTGGCCTTGAAGTTGCCGGTGTACGTGCCGTCGGCGAGCCGGATCGTGTCGCCGGGGGAGACGGTGGTGAGCGCCGACTTGAGCTGGGCCGCGGTGGACACGTCGATGACGGCCGCGTGCGCGGGCCCGGCACCGGTCAGGACCAGCCCGCCGGAGGCGAGGACGGCGGCGAGCAGGGCGGTGAGGGGAGTGCGGGGGCGCATGGGGGGAGGCCTTCCCGTCGGAGGGGTCCAGAGGCGGCCCGTACATTCCCGTACATTCCTGTACGTGAATAGAGGTCGCATCTCTGAACGTGTCGCCCAGTGACGGTAGGGACGGCGATCGGGCCCGTCAAGGTCTGGACCAACAACTTCCCGGCCCGGATCGGCAACTGACGCGCCGTGAAGCCCCGTTGCCGGAAAGTGGGGTCGCGGGGAATGCTCATGCGGCCGGCCGTGTTCTTCTCAGGGAACACGAGGAGGAGCGGTAACCGTGCCTGATCCGCAGAGTTTGTACGAATGGGAGCCGAAGGGCCTGGCCGTCGTCGACATGGCGCTGGCCCAGGAGTCGGCCGGCCTGGTCATGCTCTACCACTTCGACGGATACATCGACGCGGGCGAGACCGGCGAGCAGATCGTCGAGGGCCTGCTCGAAACGCTGCCCCACCAGGTCGTGGCCCGCTTCGACCACGACCGGCTCGTCGACTACCGCGCCCGCCGGCCCCTGCTGACCTTCCGGCGCGACCGCTGGACCTCCTTCGAGGCCCCGACCCTGGAGGTCCGGGTCGTCCAGGACGCCACCGGAGCGCCCTTCCTGCTGCTGTCGGGCCCGGAGCCGGACGTGGAGTGGGAGCGGTTCGCCGCCGCCGTCGAGGAGATCGTCGAGCGCCTCGGCGTCCGCCTCACGGTCAACTTCCACGGCATCCCGATGGGTGTCCCGCACACCCGGCCCGTCGGCATCACGCCGCACGGCAACCGCACCGACCTGATGCCGGGCCACCGCAGCCCCTTCGACGAGGCGCAGGTCCCGGGTTCGGCGGAGTCCCTCGTCGAGTACCGGCTGATGGAGTCCGGCCACGACGTCCTCGGAGTCGCCACCCACGTCCCGCACTACGTGGCCCGCTCCGCCTACCCGGACGCGGCCCTGACCGCGCTGGAGGCCATCACCGCCGCGACCGGCCTGGTCCTGCCCGCCCTGGCGCACTCCCTGCGCACCGAGGCGCACCGCACGCAGACCGAGATCGACCGGCAGATCGGCCAGGGCGACGAGGAGCTGGTCGCGCTCGTCGAGGGCCTTGAGCACCAGTACGACGCGGTCGCCGGCTCCGAGACCCGGGGCAACCTGGTCGCCGAACCGGTCGACCTGCCGTCCGCCGACGAGATCGGCCGAGAGTTCGAGCGCTTCCTCGCGGAGCGGGAGGGCGACGGCTGAGCTGCCGGGCCGCCTGTGACCGGGAGGGCGGCGGTCGGGGGTCCCGGTGGGGCCCGTAGGCTGCGGCCCATGCTGAAAGTGGGCCTGACCGGCGGGATCGGCGCCGGCAAGAGCGAAGTGTCACGGCGGCTCGTCGCGTACGGTGCCGTCCTGATCGACTCCGACCGGATCGCGCGCGAGGTCGTCGAGCCCGGCACCCCCGGGCTCGCGGCCGTGGTCGAGGAGTTCGGGCCGGACATCCTGGCGGCCGACGGCACGCTGGACCGCCCGGCGCTCGGCCGCATCGTCTTCGCCGACCCGGACCGCCGGGCCGCGCTCAACGCGATCATCCACCCGCTGGTCGGCGCCCGCGCCGCCGAGCTGGAGCGGGAGGCGGCTGCGGACGCCGTCGTCGTCCACGACGTACCGCTGCTGGCTGAGAACGGCCTCGCGTCCTTCTACGACCTGGTCGTCGTCGTGGACGCCTCGCCCGGCACCCAGCTGGACCGGCTGGTGAACGTACGCGGAATGACCGAGTCCGACGCCCGCGCCCGGATGGCCGCCCAGGCGACCCGCGAGGAACGCCTCGCCGTCGCCGATCTGACCGTGGACAACGACGGGCCGCTGGAGGCGCTGGAGCCGCAGGTCCGCGGAGTGTGGGAGGAACTGCTCCGCAGGGCCGCCGCCACGCGCTGACCGCCGTACCGGAATACCCGCTCCCGGGTGGACGTTGGAAATCCGGAAGCGAAGGGAAGGATGCGACCGTGCCCGAGAGCAACCCGGAAACCCATGTCATCGACTTCCGCGCGGCCGAGCAGCTGCTGGAGGCCCGGGACCCCCGGGGCGCGGTCAAACTGCTCGACTCGGTGATCGCCGCCCACCCGGAGAACACCGCCGCCCGGCTGCTCCGGGCCCGCGCTTTCTTCGCCGCCGCCCAACTTCGCCCGGCCGAGCTGGAGTTCGAGCTGGTGCTGGAGCGCGAACCGGACAACGCGTTCGCCCACTACGCACTGGCCCGCACCTTCGAGCGGGCGGGCCGTCCGGAAGCGGCGACGCGTCACTTCCGGCTCGCGGCGGCGCTGGATCCGAAGCCGGAGTACCTGAAGGCGGCCAGGTTCGACGCGGACGAGTGAGCGCCCAGGGCCGGGCCCGACGCGGAGGTCCCGGGGCCGTCACGGCGGTTTCGTACGGTCCCCGGGGTCCGGCCTCCGCCACCGAGGACGCCCGCCGCGGTCGGGTTCGTACGGCGGCACGTCCCGGCCCGGCTGGAAGTGCGCTCCCTGGCGCATGCGGTACGTGACCACGCAGAGGTCCAGGAGCGTGAGGGCCAGGAGCACCGCGCAGGCCGCCGCCCATCCCACCCGCCCGACCAGCAAGAACGCCACCAGGCCGAAGAGCGCCCAGAACGTCCCCCAGAGACTCAGCCAGAGCCGCATCCGCAGCGGACTGCGGGCGGTCGCGGGCTCACTGCCGGTACGCATGGCCACCACCTCACCTCCAGCATGGACCCGTGAGCCCTGCGGCGGGAACCGATACCCGGCGTGGACCGTTGGTCCTTCCCAGGTCCCGGTGGGTGAATCGCTCAGTGCACGAAGGTGTAGCTGCGCCACGGCGGGCCGCTCTCGGGCGCCACGTCGCTGAACCGGGTCGCCACGTACGCCGTGCCCTGCCCGGAGCAGTCGCGGGTCGGGTAGAGGACGATGTCGACCAGCGTGCCGTTCTCCAGCTCACGGGCTCCGGCGGGCGCCAGCCGGTGGCAGCCGCGCACGGAGGGGCTGTTCACCTGCACCACCGCGTCGCGGTCGGTGTGGTAGGTCACCGGGCCTACCGCGGTGCGGCCGAGACCGGAGCAGCCCGAGACGGTGAGGGCGAGGAGCGAGGCGGCGGCGACGGCGCCGAGACGGCGTCGGCGGGGATCGGGCGCGGTCACGGACATGGGCGGGTCCTCGTCTGCTCGTCCGGTGCTCGTCCGGCTCTCACCGGTGCTCGTCCGGCTCGTTCGGTACGTCTCCGGCCCTCATCGAAACGCCGGGAAGACGTGCTGGCGCTGGCCACCCTGCCCGCTCCCCACCGCCCCGGCATCCGGTGCGCGGCCGACCGGGCGAGGGCCGGAACGGGGGAGCGCACCTCGAACCTGGACCGGGAGCCGCTCGTCCATCACTGGGCGTGACCGGTGCCGGGTCGGCCGCAGGAGCCCCGCATACGGCCCTGAGCTGCGATGACGTGACCGCGGGAAGCGTTGTCAGACCTCCCGCCTAGACTCGCAGAGTCAGCATGAACGGTGCTGGCTGACTGACTCATCGGAGCAGGTGGGAGGGGGTGGCCGGAATGACGGCGAAGGACCCGCGCGGCGGCGGGCCGCGCACCGCGGACGTCGGCCGCCTGCTGCGCTGTGCGGCGGTCTTCCTGCCGGGCCCGGTCCCGCGTGAGGGCCGGATCGCCTTCTGGGACCCGCACGCGGACGCGCCTGGCGGGTCCTCCTTCGCCTACGCGGACGGTGCCCACGCCGACGACCGGGCCCCGGCCGACGCCGTGCCGTACATCCCGGACCAGCTCGCCGTCCTCCGGCGGGACGGGGCCGCGCCACCCCCCGGTATCCGGAGCGCCGAGGTGCCCGCCGCGCTGCTCTCCGTGGCCGACGCGCTCCCCGTGCTCGTCCGCGCCCGCCACCAGCCGTCCGCGCATCCCGCCACCCGCTGCTGGGGCGCTGCCGCGCTGCACGCACTCCACCTGGTCGCGCGCGGCAGGCTCCTGCCCGGACTCACGGCGGACGGCCACGACGCCTGGCGCGCGGGCCCACGGGACGCCGAGGACGTGGCACACCTGCGGGCCACCGCGGCGGCGATGCCGTACGAGGGGTACGCGACGCCGCTCCCGGAGCAGGACCCGCCCCGGCTCCCCGACCCGGAGGCGCTGATCGGGTCCTTCCTGGACGCGGTCGCCGACACGCTCCCGCGCACCCCGGCCGCCGCTTTCGCGATGGGTGCGCCCTTCGCCGCCCGGGAGCCGCAGCACCTGCCCCACGCCGCCGCCTGGGCCGTCGAGGTGGCCTCCGGCCTGGACGCTGGGGTGCGGGTCTCGCTCCGGCTCGACCTCTCCGCCTACGAGCTGTTCGACACCGCCGACACCTACGCCGTCACGGCCTCCGGTGAGGGGGGCGACGAGAGCGCCCCGGCACACCCGGCCGACCCGGCGCTCCGCCACGCCGCCGCGGCCGTCGTCCAGGTGCACAGCCTCGCCGACCCGACGTACGTGGTCGACGCCGCCGCCCTCTGGAACGGGCTCGCGGGCGAGCCGTTCGGGCCGCGCGCCCGGGTCGACGCGGTGCTGGCGCTGCGCCGGGCCGCCCGGGTCTGGGGAGCGCTGGAGCGGCTGCTGGACCAGGACGTGCCCAATGTGCTCGCGATCACCGAGGACGAGCTGTACGAGCTGCTGAGCGACGCGGGAGCCCGGCTGGCGGCCGCCGGGGTTCATGTCCACTGGCCCCGCGAGCTGGCCCGTTCGCTCACCGCGGCCGCCGTCGTGCGGCCCGCGCCCGGATCGGCCACCGACGGCACCTCGTTCTTCGACGCCGAGCAGCTCTTCGCCTTCAACTGGCAGCTGTCCCTGGGCGACGAGCGGCTCACCGAGGCCGAGATGGACACCCTCGCCGAGGCCCACCGCCCGGTGGTCCGGCTGCGCGACCAGTGGGTGGTCGTCGACCCCGCCCTCGTACGGAAGGCGCGCAAGCGGGAGCTGGGGCTGCTGGACCCGGTGGACGCGCTGGCCGTCGCCCTGACCGGCAGTGCCGAGGTGGACGGGGAGCAGGTCGAGGCCGTTCCGGTCGGAGCCCTCGCCGCGCTCCGTACGCGGATCCTCGCCGACGACACGGCGATCGCACCGCCGCCCGGCCTCGGCGCCACGCTGCGCGACTACCAACTGCGCGGCCTGGCCTGGCTGGACCGGATGACCTCGCTCGGCCTCGGCGGCTGCCTCGCCGACGACATGGGCCTCGGCAAGACGATCACCCTCATCGCCCTCCATCTCCACCGCGCGCGGAAAGCCCCCACCCTGGTGATCTGCCCGGCCTCCCTCCTCGGCAACTGGCACCGGGAGATCAACCGCTTCGCCCCCGGCGTCCCGGTCCGCCGCTTCCACGGCACCGACCGGACCCTCGGCGAGATGGACGGCGGCTTCGTCCTCACCACGTACGGCACCATGCGCTCCAGCGCGCCCCGACTCGCCGCGCACACCTGGGGTCTGGTCGTCGCCGACGAGGCCCAGCACGTCAAGAACCCGCACTCCTCCACCGCCAAGGCCCTGCGCACCATCCCGGCCCCGGCCAGGGTCGCCCTGACCGGCACCCCGGTGGAGAACAACCTCTCCGAGCTGTGGGCCCTGCTCGACTGGACGACCCCCGGACTGCTCGGCCCGCTCAAGGCGTTCCGGGCCCGGCACGCCCGGATCGTGGAGAACACCGGTACGGCCGCCGGCCTCGGCAACGACGAGGCCGTGGAGCGGCTCTCCCGGCTGGTCCGACCCTTCCTGCTCCGCCGCAAGAAGTCCGACCCCGGTATCGCCCCCGAGCTGCCGCCCAAGACGGAGACCGACCACCCCGTCTCCCTCACCCGCGAGCAGGCAACGCTCTACGAGGCGGCGGTGCGCGAGACGATGGCGCAGATCGAGGCGGCCGAAGGCATCGCCCGCCGCGGGCTGGTCATGAAGCTGCTGGCCTCGCTCAAGCAGGTGTGCAACCACCCGGCGCAGTATCTGAAGGAGGAGCCCACCCGGCTCACCGGCCGCTCCCGCAAACTCGCCCTGCTGGACGAGCTGCTGGACACGATCCTCGCCGAGGACAGCTCGGTCCTGATCTTCACGCAGTACGTGACGATGGCCAAGCTCCTCTCCGCGCACCTGGCCTCCCGCGCGATCCCCTCCCAACTCCTGCACGGCGGTACGCCGGTGGCCGAGCGGGAGCGGATGGTGGACCGCTTCCAGGCCGGCGAGATCCCCGTCTTCCTGCTCTCCCTCAAGGCCGCCGGCACCGGGCTCAACCTGACCCGCGCCGCGCACGTCATCCACTACGACCGCTGGTGGAACCCGGCCGTGGAGGAGCAGGCCACCGACCGGGCGTACCGCATCGGCCAGACCCAGCCCGTACAGGTCCACCGCCTCATCGCCGAGGGCACGGTGGAGGACCGGATCGCCGAGCTGCTGGAGTCCAAGCGCGCCCTCGCCGACGCGGTCCTCTCGACCGGCGAGACCGCCCTCACCGAGCTGAGCGATCGCGACCTCGCCGACCTCGTCTCCCTGCGGAGGCCCGCATGAGCCCGTCACCGCGGAGGCCCGCGTGAGCCCGCGCCCGACCACCGGCCCGGCCGCCCGGAGGTCGGCCCCCCGCGCCCGCCCCGGCCCCGACGATCTGCGGCGTACCTTCGAAGCGGTGCCCGCCAGTACCTCCCCGGAGGGCGAGCCCTTCGCGGACAGCTGGTGGGGCCGCGCCTGGGTGGCCGCGCTGGAGTCCCTGTCGATGGACGAGGCCCGGCTCGCCCGCGGCCGCGCGTACGCCGACGAAGGCAAGGTCGCCGCGATCACCGTCACCCCCGGACGCGTCGTCGCCTATGTGCACGGCAGCCGCGCCCGTCCCTACCGCGCCGAGCTGCGCCTGCGCACCTTCACCGACACCGGCTGGGACACCCTGCTCGACGCGGTCGCCGCCCACCCGGGACACCTCTCCGCGCTGCTGGCCAAGGAGATGCCGCACTCCCTCGCCGACACCGCGCGGGAGGCCGACGTCCGGCTGCTGCCCGGCTCCGACGACCTGGACCCGAGCTGTACGTGCCCCGACCACGGCCGGCCCTGCAAGCATGTCGCCGCCCTCTGCTACCAGAGCGCACGGCTGCTCGACAGCGACCCGTTCGTCCTGCTGCTGATGCGGGGCCGGGGCGAGCGCGAGCTGCTGGACGAGCTGGGCCGCCGCAACGCCGTCCACACCGCCCGCGAGCGCCCCGCAGCCCCCGCTGTCCCCTCGGTCCCGGCGGCGGACGCCCTCGCCGACCGCTACCTGCCGCCGCTCCCGCCGCCCCTTCCCGTACCGCCGTGTCCGGGCCAGCCGCCGTCCTACCCGAACCTGCCGGGCGCACGCGACCCGCTGGGCCTGGACCACCTCGCCACCGACGCCGCCGCCCGCGCCCACGCGCTCCTGACCACCGGCCGCGACCCGCTCGCCGGGCTCACCGCCTGGCAGGACGCCGTCCGGATCGCCGCCTCCCGACCGACCGCCGGGCTCACCGCCACCACCCGCGCGCTCTACCGGGAGCTGGCCCGTGCCACCGGCCGCAACACCACCGACCTGGCCCGCGCGGTGGCCGCCTGGCGGCAGGGCGGCGCCGAGGGCCTCGCGGTCCTGGAGGAGCCCTGGGACCCGCCGGCCGGCCCGTTCGACCGGGCCAGGCCGCTGCTGGCCGCCGCCGAGTTCCCGCGCTTCACACCCTGGCGCAACCACCTCACCCACCCGGCCGGCACGCTCCAGCTCCGCTTCGGCCACGACGCCCGCTGGTACGGCTACGAGTCCGACCCCGGCGCCGAGGACTGGTGGCCCCGTGCCACGCCGGACCCCGACCCGGTCGCCGCCCTCGAAGGACTGCTGGCCGGCGACACGGACACCACGGCCCCGGACGGCATCGACCCGTCGTACGTCAGATGACACCTACGGACGACAAAACCTTTGGCCATGGCCCAGTGGGCGCTGTTACCGTCCTCGACGTGGCGAAACTCAATCAGATCATCGCAGTGGAGAAGGGCGTCAAGTCCAAGGCGCACCAGGACCTGACGGCGGCCCACCACGGCCTGCAGAAGGCCGGACTGCTCGCCGGGATCTCCCGGACCTACCAGCCCAAGGACGAGGAGGGCGAGCAGCTTCCGCCCGAGTCGACGCTGGTCCAGGTCAAGGCCGAGGACGTGCTGCGGGACACCGCGAGCACCCTCACCCGGCTCTTCGATGTGACCGCCACGAAGGACTGGGCGAACTGCTCGGCCCGGGCCGATGTGAAGGTCGACGGCCGGGTGCTGGTGGCCGAGGTGCCGGTGTCCTACCTGCTCTTCCTGGAGAAGCAGCTCACCGACCTCAACACCTTCATCCGCAAGCTGCCGGTGCTGGACGCCGCCGAGGCGTGGGTGCAGGACCCGTCCACCGACTCCTGGAAGACCGAGCCGGTCCGCACGCTCCGGACGAAGAAGGTGCCCCGCAACCATGTGAAGGCGGAGGCCACCGAGAAGCACCCGGCGCAGGTCGAGGTGTACTACGAGGACATCCCGATCGGTTACTGGACGACGGTCAAGTTCTCCGGCGCACTGCCCGCGCGGCGCGTCAACGAGCTGCTGGACCGGGTCGAGAAGCTCCAGCAGGCCGTGAAGTTCGCCCGCGAGGAGGCCAACGGCGTCGAGGTCACCGACCAGCGGGTGGGTGATGCGGTATTCGGTTACCTCTTCGGGTGACCGGCCTCGGTCATCTCCTCGGGTGACCGACCATGGATTCCCCGGCCGCCGATGACGGTGACCGGGGTGCGCGAGGAGCGCAAGCTGAAACTGAAGCTTGTCGTGAAGGCGCGGTTCCAGTGGAGGTTCGACTCCTCCCTCCGGCACGGGCCGGAGTAGCCCAAGCAGGCAGAGGCAGACCGCCGTCAATCTCAGACTCTTGCTCCAGACTCAGCATTCGCCGCCGATCGCCGGATCGAACGGGCCCGGGCCCGCGCGCGTCGAGATGCCGGTTCAAGTCCGGCCCGCAGAGCTCCGATCTGCGGTGGTCCAAAGGCAGGACGCGACGACATCATGACTGACCCGGACCCTTAAACGTGCCGGCGTGCGAGATGGGCGGCAACCCAGGGCCCGGAGGCCGGCTACGCCTCCGGGCCCGCTCCCCATCCCGGCACCTCCGCTGCTCCCAGCGACACGCCCCGCCCCGCGAAGAAGCGCTCGAACTCCGCCGTCGGCAGTACGGCCGCCCGCGTCCCGGCGTCCGTCCCCGACGGGTTGTGGAAGTGGAGGCCGGCCCCGTTGGCCGTCCGCGCGGTCACCAGCACCAGATGCCCGCCGCGTCCCGGAGCCGGCCGCTCCGGATGCCGGATCCCGTAGTGGACGGAGGCCAGCACCGTCCGGCCCGCGTCCAGCAGCTCAGGGATCTCGTCCACCTCCAGATGCCGGTGGACCGTGGCCTCACGCCCGTACACCTCGCTGACGTACTCCGCGAAGGGCGTGTAGACCAGGCCCCGGATCACACCTTCCACGTCCTCCGTGTACGCCCCGTACTTCAGCGCTCCGTCGCGCAGTTCGAAGAGCGGGGGCGCGTCGGCGCCGAGCGCCATGCGCAGGCAGGTCATACCGCACAGATGACCTGCCCACCGCGCGTACTCCTCACGCGAACCCGCTCCCGACTCCGCCCAGCCCGGGTCCTCGGCCGGATCCAGCCCGCCCTCCACGATCGCCCCGACCAACTCGGCCGTGGCGAACTGCGTGTGGACGGGGAGGGGGCAGAGAGCACACGTCACTGGCGATATCCGTTCAGGAAGCGGCCGATGCGGCTGATCGCCGCGTCGAGATCATCAGCGTACGGAAGGGTCAGGATGCGGAAGTGGTCCGGGCGCGGCCAGCTGAAGCCCGTGCCCTGCACCACCTGGATCTTCTCGCGCAGCAGCAGGTCCAGGACGAACTTCTCGTCGTCGACGATCGGATGGACCTTCGGGTCGATGCGCGGGAACGCGTACAGCGCGCCCTTCGGCTTCACACACGAGACGCCGGGGATCTCGTTCAGCCGCTCCCAGGCCCGGTCGCGCTGCTCGTGCAGCCTGCCGCCCGGCGCCACCAGCTCGCGGATCGACTGCCGTCCGCCGAGCGCGGCCTGAATGGCGTACTGCGCGGGCGCGTTGGGGCACAGGCGCATGGAGGCCAGCATGGTGAGGCCCTCCAGATAGTTGCGCGCGTGCTGCCGCGGACCGGAGACGACCATCCAGCCGGAGCGGAACCCGGCCACGCGGTACGTCTTCGAGAGCCCGCTGAAGGTGAGGCAGACCAGGTCCGGGGCGAGGACGGCGGCGCTGTGGTGCTCGGCGCCGTCGTACAGGATCTGGTCGTAGATCTCGTCGGCGAACACCATCAGCCCGTGCCGGCGGGCCAGATCGAGGATGCCCTCCAGGATCTCGCGCGGATAGACCGCGCCGGTCGGGTTGTTCGGGTTGATGATCACGACGGCCTTGGTCCGGTCGGTGATCTTCGACGCCATGTCGGCGAGGTCCGGGTTCCAGTCGGACTCCTCGTCGCAGATGTAGTGCACGGCCTTGCCGCCCGCGAGCGTGGTCACCGCCGTCCAGAGCGGGAAGTCCGGGGCCGGGATCAGCACTTCGTCGCCGTCCTCCAGCAGCGCCTGTACGGCCATCGAGATCAGCTCGGAGACCCCGTTGCCGAGGAAGATGTCGTCCACGCCGACCTCGGTCAGCCCCATGGCCTGGTAGCGCTGGGCCACCGCCCGCCGCGCGGAGAGGATGCCGCGCGAATCGGTGTAGCCATGCGCCCGCGGCAGCATCCGGATCATGTCCTGGACGATCTCCTCCGGCGCCTCGAACCCGAAGAGCGCCGGATTGCCCGTGTTGAGCCGGAGCACGCTGTGGCCCGCCTCCTCCAAGGCGTTGGCGTGCTCGATGACCGGGCCCCGGATCTCGTAACAGACCTCGTTGAGCTTGCTGGACTGCCGGAACTCCATGCGGTGCCTCCCCGAGCCGAACTGCGATACTTGGTTTTACCAAGTGAGAGCTTGGAAAGTCCAACAACATGTCTAGACTGCGTCGCATGCCACGTCAGCAGCCCGCCGCCCAACGCCCCGTCAGACGCCGGAGCTACGACCAGTTCTGCGCCTCCGCCCGCGCCCTCGACTCCGTCGGCGACCGGTGGACGCTGCTGATCGTCCGCGAACTGCTCGCCGGCCCCCGCCGCTACACCGACCTCCACGCCGACCTGCCCGGCGTCTCCACCGACGTCCTGGCCTCCCGCCTCAAGGACATGGAACAGGGCGGCCTCGCCGTACGCCGCAGACTCCCGCCGCCCGCCGCCGCCTCGGTGTACGAGCTGACCGAACGCGGCCACGGCCTGCTCCCGGTCCTCGCCGCCCTGGCCGAGTGGGGAGCGCCCGCGCTCACCGAACGCCGTCCCACCGACGCCGTACGCGCCCACTGGTTCGCCCTGCCGCTGCTGCGCGCGCTGACCGGACTCACTCAGGAGGGCGTGCTCGAAGTGCGGCTGGACGAGGGTGAGTTCCATGTCCGTACGGGAGTGGGCGCGGCGGTCGAGCCGTACGGGTTCGGTCCGGCTCCGCGGCCCGACGCCCGCATCACCCTGGACGCGGAGCTGTGCCTGGAGCTGGGACGCGGCGAGGTCACGTTCGCGCAGGCGGTCAAGGACGGGCGGATCGAGGTGACGGGCGATGGATCGCTCGCCGCCGAGCTGCGGGGCGGGTGAGGCTTCCGGGGCGGTGTGCTCCGGCGTGGATGATGGAGGCGTGCGACTCGAACCGATCACCTGGGAGCGGCTGGCCGGCGAGCTGGCCCGGCACAGCGACGGCCTGACCGCCGCCGACGGATCACCCTGGCTCGCCGTCGGCATCGACGGCGCCCCGGCCGCCCGCACCGGTGACCTGGCGGAACGCCTCGCCGATGAGCTGAGGCTGCGCGGCCGTTCGGTGCTCGTGGTCTCCACCGAGGGCTTCCTGCGGCCGGCGAGCCTGCGGTTCGAGTACGGGAAGGAGGACCCGGACGCGTACGCCGACAGCTGGTTCGACACGGGCGCGCTCTGGCGCGAGGTCTTCGGGCCGCTGGAGGCGGGCGGCACCGGGCGGGTGCTGCCCGATCTGTGGGACCCGGTGACGGACCGGGCCACGCGCACGCCGTACCACCGACTGCCGCAGGGCGGCGTGGTGATCGTGCACGGGCCGCTGCTGCTCGGCCACTGGTTCCCGTTCGCGCTGAGCGTCCACGTGCGGCTCTCACCGGGCGCGTTGCGGCGGCGTACGGCGGAGGCGGCGCGGTGGACGCTGCCGGCTTTCGCGCGGTACGAGGAGGAGGTGGCGCCGGCCGACGCGGCGGACGTGGTCGTGCGCGCGGACGACCCGGGCCATCCGGCGTGGTCGGGGCTGAAAGGCCCTAGCTGAGGGGCGGGCGGCCGCCCACCGTGGTCACCGCCTCGGCCCCGGCCCGGCAGCCCTCCGCCGCCGCTGCCTCGTCGTCGGCCCCGGCCAGCAGAGCCGCGAGGAACCCGCCGGTGAACGCGTCGCCCGCGCCCGTCGAGTCGACCGGCTCCCGGACGGGCCGGGCCAGGACCCGCCCCGTCACCACACCCCCGGCGGCGACCACCGCACCCCGCCCGCCCAAGGTGACGGCGACCCGGGGGAACGTACGGCTCAACTCGGCCGCCGCTTCCTCCGGTTCGGGCAGCCCGGTCAGCAGCCGGGCCTCGTCCGCGTTCGGCAGCAGCAGCTCGGCCCCCTCCGCGAGCTCCAGGAACCGCTTCGGCCCCAGCTCCGCGAGGAATCCCGCCGACGCCGGATCCACGCTCACCGGAACGCCTCGTGCCACGGCTGTACGCAGAGCGAGCAGCGCCGTTGCGCGGCCGCCCGCGGCGAACAGGAGGTAGCCGGACAGGTGCAGCCGCCCCACGCCGTCCAGCATCGACGGCGCGAAGTCCTCGGTGGCCAGGCGCAGTACGGCCCCGCTGTCGGTGAGGAACGTCCGCTCGGCGGCGGCGTCCACCAGCGCGATGACGGTCGCGGTCGCCACCTCGTCGTCCACCGCCAGCAGCGCCCGCACCCCGGCCCGCTCCAGCGCCTCCCGGTGCCAGTCGGCGGACTCCACGCCGGCCCGCGCCACCAGCGCCACGTCCCGGCAACCCGAACGCACCGCCCAGCACGCCACGTTGGCCCCCGCGCCGCCCGGCACGCTCCGAATGCGGGCGGTGGTGTCCGTGCCGTGGACGAGCGGCGAGCTGTGCCTCGCCACGACGTCGGTGACCACCTCGCCGACCACGAGGAGCCCGCGCCCGGTCGAGGGGCCGGCGTCGGTCACCGTACGGCCGCCGCGATCCGCGCCGCGAGCCGCACGTTCCCGCGTACCGCCGCCAGGTTCGCCTCCAGCGACGCCCCCTCGGTCCGCCGCATCAGCTCCTCCAGCAGGAACGGGGTGACGCCCTGCCCGGAGATCCCGCGCTCCCGGCACGCGTCGAGCGCCTCCGCGAGCACCCGGTCGTGCAGCGCGGGATCCAACTGGTCCTGTTCCGGTACGGGGTTGGCGACGATCAGCGCCGCTTCCGGGCCGCCAAGCGCCTCCCTCGCCCGGACCACCTCCACCACCTCCTCCGGGCTGTGCACGGTCCAGTCGACCGGCTGCCCGGAACTGCTCAGGTAGAAGCCGGGGAAGTGGCCGGTGCCGTAACCGAGGATGCCCACTCCCAGGGTCTCCAGCCGCTGGAGCGTCGCGGGGACGTCGAGGATCGATTTCACGCCCGCGCAGACCACCGTGATCCCGGTGCGGGCGAGCAGCCGCAGGTCGGCGGATTCGTCCTGGCTGTCGGCCCACTCACGGTGTACGCCTCCGAGTCCGCCGGTGGCGAAGAAGCGCAGGCCCGCCCGCGCCGCCAGGAACGCCGTCGCGGAGACCGTCGTCGCTCCGCTCGCCCCGAGCGCGAGGGCGGGGGCGAGATCGCGGTGGCCCAGCTTCCGGACCGCAGGGTCCCCGGCCACCCGCTCCAACTGGTCCTTCTCCAGACCCACATGGGCCCGTCCCTCCAGGACGGCGATGGTGGCCGGGACGGCGCCGGCCGACCGGACGATCCCTTCCAGCTCGATGGCCACCTTGAGGTTGCGCGGGCGCGGCAGCCCGTGCGCGATGATCGTCGACTCCAGGGCCACGACGGGCAGTCCGCCGACCAGCGCCGCCCGTACCTCGGCGGAGAGGACCGGCTCGTACGAGGTATCGCTGTTCTGTGGCATGTCCCCATCCCTGTCGCGGGCGGGTGGGCCGCAAACCATGGAGAGGCGGGTTCCGGCCGGTCCTGGTGACGGGTCGGCCGGAAGTGGTCGCTAAGGTGACCGGCCATGACGACAAACGACCAGGCCCCCGCCTCCTTCGCCGTACACATCCCGGACGCCGAGCTCGAACCGGAGCCGCTGGATCCGGCCCAGATCGTCTCGGGCGAGCCCGTGGTGACGGGCAAGGTGCTGTGGGAGTCCGCCGACGGCACGCAGATCCGCGGGATCTGGCAGATCACGCCGGGCGTGGTCACCGACACCGAGGCGAACGAGCTGTTCGTCGTCGTCAGCGGGCGGGCGACCGTGGCGGTGGAAGGCGGCGCGACGCTGCGGATCGGCCCGGGGGACGCCTGCGTCCTGCGGGAAGGTGACCGGACGACGTGGACGGTCCACGAGACACTCCGCAAGGCGTACCACATCAGCCTCTGAGGCTCGGGTGGTCCAGGCTCCCGTGGCGGGCTGCTTCAGGCTTCCGCGGCGGGACGGCTTCAGGCTCCGGCGGCCGGTGGCTTCACGCTCCGGCGCAGCGCGAGCGCGGCCACCGGCAGCAGCAGGGCGGCGCCGACCGCGTTGAGCGGGCCGTACCCCCACTGGGCGACGATCACTCCGGCCGTCGCTCCGCCGACGCCCGCCGCCGCGTTCATGGTCAGGTCCGACAGGCCCTGGACGGCGGCCCGGTCGTCCTGCGCCACGGAGTCGGTGAGCAGCGCCGAACCCGCGATCATGCCCGCCGACCAGCCGAGACCGAGCACGAACAGGCCCAGCGCGGTCTGGCCGTGCCGGGGCCCGGCGGTGCCGGCGAGCAGCGCGGCGCAGCTGAGCAGACCGACCGCGAGGCCGATCACGGAGAGCCGGCCGAATCGGTCGGCCAGCCATCCCATCACCGGCGAGAACGCGTACATGCCCGCGATGTGGCCGCTGATGACCAGCCCGATCAGCTGGAGACCGGCGCCGTGCCCGCCCAGGTGGACCGGGGTCATGACCATGATCGACACCATCGCAGTGTGCGACACGGTGACGGTCCCGAGCGCCAGCTTGGCCATCGGCGACTCGCGGACGGCCGCGACCCCGGCGTGCAGGGACGGCTTCCGCACTCCTCGCGGGCTCTGCGGGGCCAGGGCACGGGCCGTGAGCAGCGGGTCAGGGCGCAGAAGTACGGCCACGATCACTCCGGCGAGGAGGAAGGCGACGGCCGACCAGAGGTAGGGGCCCGCGGTCTCGGGCACCGGACCGCCGCGGAACACCCGGCCCGCCGGGGCCGCGATGTTGGGGCCCACCACCGAGCCGATGGTGGTGGCCCAGACGACGGTGGAGATCGCCCGGCCCCGCCGCTCCGGCCCGACCAGGTCGGCCGCAGCGAACCGGGCCTGGAGGTTGGCGGAGGACCCGGCGCCGAACGCGGCCATCCCGAGCAGCAGCAGCGGGAAGCTGCGCACCACCGTGCCGAGGACCACCAGAGCGCCGCCGAGCGCGCCGATCAGATAGGCGAGCACCAGACCGGGGCGCCGGCCGCGCGAGGTCATCAGGGCGGCCAGCGGCAGCGACAGCAGCGCCGTACCGGCGACGGACGCGGTCGGAGCCAGCCCGGAGAGTGCCTCGGAGCCGGTCACCTCGGTGGCCAGCATCGGGGCCAGCGCGATGCCGATGGCCACACCGAGGCCGCCGAGTATCTGGCTGACGACGAGCACGGCCGAGGTCCGGCGCTGGAGCGCGGGCAGTTCGGCGGCGGTGAGCGGTGGTGCGGTGGGCCGGGGGAGTGATGGTGTCACCGGCGCAGTGTGCCATCAGACGAACGGCGTGCTGCACCCGTACGAGTGAACCGGCGGCCGATGCGCCGGAGCGGCGGGCCCTGGAGCCGCGAGTCCTGAAGCAGCGGGCCTTGGAGCGGCGGGGCCTGGAACATTGGGGCCTGGAGCAGTGGGCCCTAGAACAGCGGCTGCGGCAGCACCCCCTCCAGCGCCAGCAGCCGCCGCTTCGTCTCCAGCCCGCCCCCGAACCCGCCGAGGCCGCCGTCGCTCTCCACCACCCGGTGGCACGGCACCACCACCGGCAACGGGTTCGACCCCATCGCGGCCCCCACCGCCTGTGCGCCCTCCGGTCGTCCGACCCGCGCGGCCAGCTCCCCGTACCCCACGACCGTCCCGTACGGCACTCCGGACTCCAGCTCGCGGAGCACCTCACGGTGGAAACCGGCCGTCAGCGACCAGTCCAGCTCCAGGCCGAAGTCCTGCCGATCCCCCGCGAAGTAGGCCGCGAGCCTGCGTATCGGCTCGGCGAGCCGCTCCGAGCCGGGCGCCTCCACCGGCTCCGTGCCGAGCCGGGTCCGGAGCTGGGCGAGCGCCGCGTCCCGCACGTCGGGACGGGCGTGGAAGGCCACGCTCACCAGACCGGCGGAGGTCGCGGCGAGCAGCAGCGGCCCGATCGCGCTCTCCGCGACGGACCACTCGACGGCCGGCTCTCCGGACCGGTAACTGTTCATGCCGTCCACGGTACGACCGGCCACTGACAACGCCGGGCCCGCCGGCGGAGACCGGCGGGCCCGGCGCCCGCCTCCGCCGCGTCAGCGCGTCGCGTCGCGCACCACGTCGGGAAAGTTGGTGATGATGCCGTCCACGCCGTAGGCGTGGACCTTGGCCGCGTTCGCCGCGTCGTTGACTGTCCAGGTGTTGACCCGCAGCCGCTTGCCGTGCGGGCCCTTGAGCCGCTGGACGGCCGCCACGTAGTCGGCGTCGATCGTCGTGTACGAGGGGTTGATCTGGTCGGTGAACGCCGCGTACCCGGGGAGGTCGGCCACCGCCGGGGTGCCGAGGAAGCCGGTGGTGATGTCGGGGCGCAGAGCGTGCACCTTCTTGACGCTGTCGGCACCGAAGCTCTGGATGACCAGCCGGTCCCGTACGTGCGAGCGGTCCAGCCACCCCTCCTGGCGCAGCACGCGCAGGATGTCCCGCTCGATGCCCGGGTAGACGGCCGGGCTCTTGATCTCCAGGAGCAGCTTCTGCCGGTTGCGCTCCAGACGGTCCACGAACTGGGTGAGCGTCGGCACCCCGGCTCCGGCGAACTGCTCCCCGAACCAGCTGCCGGCGTCGAGCTTCGCGATCTCCGCGGCGGTGAAGTCCTTGACCGCCCAGGGCGCGCGGCCGGGGAAGACCTCTTCGACGTTCGTCGTGCGCTTCAGGTCGGTGTCGTGCAGGACGACCAGCACACCGTCCCTGGTGCGGTGGACGTCGTTCTCCACCCACTCGATCCCGAGCGCCTTCGCTGCGTCCGCCGCGGCGAGCGTGTTCTCCGGCGCGTAGCCCGACGCGCCACGGTGGGCCACGACGACCGGGCCCGTCCGACGGTCGGAGGTCAGGGTGGTCGCCGTCTCCTGCGGCTGGGCGGCGGCGGGCAGCAGCAGGGCGCCGGCGCCGAGTACGGCCGCGGCGGCGGAGGCGGTTGCGGTGCGTACGGACACGTGGACTCCTCGTATCGGAGTGTGCGGACACGACGAGACTGGCAGCGGCCCACCAACGCCGGGCGGGGCGGCGATGGCCGCGGGGTGAACGGAATCACGGGATCCGTGCCGCCGCACCGGCCAGGAGAGAGCTACCTGAGTGACCAGGAAGCAGAGTCACCGGAGCGACCGGGAAAGAGAGCCACCGGAGTGGCACGGGGAACACACCCGACGGCCAGGAGCACCGTCCCGTGCCGATAAAATGTGTTCCCTACATATGCCTGTCGGGCCCTGGGAGATCCCCATCGAACCCGGGCTTTCTCGAAGGGCGTGCCGGAGTGCAGGGAACGGTTGACGGATTCACCCATGGCCCGGTCATTCCGGTCCTGGCCTTCCTCGTGGCCTGCCTGGGAGCCGCTCTGGGGCTCCGCTTCACCGTCAGGTCTCCCCGCACGACGCGCTCCTTCAAGGCCGGCCGGCTGGCGCTCGGTGCGCTGTCCATCGGCTCCGGGATCTGGACCATGCACTACGTGGCGATGACGGGCTTCACCGTCGTGGAGGCACCGCTCTCGCACGACAAGCCCCACGTCCTCGCCGGTCTGGCCGTGGCCGTCGTGATGGCCGGCGTCGGCCTCTTCATTGTCGGGTACCGGGGCGCGACCCGCATGGCGCTGATCACCGGCGGCACCCTCACCGGCCTCGGCATCGCCTCCACGCACTACCTGGGCATGGCGGGCATCCGCTTCCGGGGGCACTTCACGTACGAGACGCCGCTCGTCGTCCTCTCGGTCCTGATCGCCGCGACCGCCGCCACGGCCGCGCTCCGCGCCGCCCTCTCCGCCCGCGTCCTCCTCTCCGGACTGGGCGCGGGCGCCATGATGGCCGTCGCGGTGACCGGTATGCACTACACCGGGATGGCCGCGCTCGGTGTGCAGCTGCACCCGACCGCTCCCGGCCTCACCTCCGACCACCACACACCTGACTGAGCGCCTCCCGCCGCACCCCCGCGAGGCCACCGGACGGTCCTTGTCGCGCCGATCCGAGGCCGTTGTCAGTGGGGGACCGTACGGTGGTTGCATGCGGCCCGTTTCCAAGATCGAACGTTCGGTGGCGCCCTTCGAGGTCGTCAGTCCCTACCAGCCCAGCGGCGACCAGCCGGCGGCCATCGCCGAGCTGGACCGGCGTATCCGCGCAGGCGAGAAGGATGTCGTCCTGCTCGGCGCGACCGGCACCGGCAAGTCGGCGACCACCGCCTGGATGATCGAGAAGCTGCAGCGCCCCACCCTGGTGATGGCGCCGAACAAGACGCTCGCCGCCCAGCTGGCCAACGAGTTCCGCGAGCTCCTGCCGAACAACGCGGTGGAGTATTTCGTCTCGTACTACGACTACTACCAGCCCGAGGCGTACGTCCCGCAGTCGGACACCTACATCGAGAAGGACTCCTCGATCAACGAGGAGGTCGAGCGGCTGCGCCACTCCGCGACCAACTCGCTGCTCACCCGGCGCGACGTCGTCGTGGTCGCCTCCGTCTCCTGCATCTACGGCCTCGGTACGCCCCAGGAGTACGTGGACCGCATGGTCCAGCTCAAGGTCGGCGAGGAGATCGACCGCGACCAACTGCTTCGCCGGTTCGTGGAGATGCAGTACACGCGCAACGACCTCGCCTTCACCCGCGGCACCTTCCGGGTGCGCGGCGACACCATCGAGATCTTCCCGGTCTACGAGGAGCTCGCCGTCCGCATCGAGATGTTCGGCGACGAGATCGAGGCCCTCTCCACGCTCCACCCGCTGACCGGCGAGGTCATCAGCGAGGACCGGTCTCTCCACGTCTTCCCCGCCAGCCATTACGTGGCCGGGCCCGAGCGGCTGGAGAAGGCCGTCCGGGGCATCGAGCAGGAGCTGGAGGAGCGCCTGGCCGAGCTGGAGAAGCAGGGCAAGATGCTGGAGGCCCAGCGGCTGCGGATGCGCACCACGTACGACATCGAGATGCTCCGCCAGATCGGCAGCTGCTCCGGCGTCGAGAACTACTCGATGCACTTCGACGAGCGGGCCCCCGGCACCGCACCCAACACCCTCCTCGACTACTTCCCCGAGGACTTCCTGCTCGTCCTCGACGAGTCGCACGTCACCGTGCCGCAGATCGGCGCGATGTACGAGGGCGACGCCTCCCGCAAGCGGACGCTCGTCGACCACGGCTTCCGGCTGCCGTCCGCCATGGACAACCGCCCGCTGAAGTGGGAGGAGTTCCTGAAGCGCATCGACCAGACCGTCTACCTCTCCGCCACCCCGGGCAAGTACGAGCTCTCGCGCGGCGACGGCTTCGTCGAGCAGATCATCCGTCCCACCGGCCTGGTCGACCCCGAGATCGTCGTCAAGCCGACCGAGGGCCAGATCGACGACCTGGTGCACGAGATCCGCAAGCGGACCGAGCGCGACGAGCGGGTCCTGGTCACCACGCTCACCAAGAAGATGTCGGAGGACCTCACCGACTACTTCCTGGAGCTCGGCATCCAGGTCAGGTATCTCCACAGCGACGTCGACACCCTGCGCCGCATCGAGCTGCTGCGCGAGCTGCGCTCCGGTGAGTACGACGTCCTGGTCGGCATCAACCTGCTGCGCGAGGGCCTCGACCTCCCCGAGGTCTCCCTCGTGGCCATCCTCGACGCCGACAAGCAGGGCTTCCTGCGTTCGGGCACCTCGCTCATCCAGACCATCGGCCGCGCCGCCCGAAACGTCTCCGGCCAGGTCCATATGTACGCCGACAAGGTCACCCCGGCGATGGCGCAGGCCATCGACGAGACGAACCGCCGCCGCGAGAAGCAGATCGCGTACAACACCGAGCGCGGCCTCGACCCGCAGCCGCTGCGCAAGAAGATCAACGACATCGTCGCCACCATCGCCCGCGAGGAGATCGACACCGAGCAGCTCCTCGGCACCGGCTACCGGCAGGGCAAGGAGGCCAAGACGCCGGTGCCGACGCTCGGCGCCAAGGCGGCCAAGGGCGGCGCGAAGGCCAAGGGCGCCTCGGCCGGTGCGGTCGTCAGCGACCGTCCCGCGGCCGAACTGGCCGGAATCATCGAGGAGATGACCGACCGCATGCGGGCCGCCGCCGCCGACCTGCAGTTCGAGGTCGCCGCCCGGCTGCGTGACGAGGTGGGCGAGTTGAAGAAGGAGCTCCGCCAGATGAAGGAGGCGGGCCTCGCCTGAGGCCCAGGGCCCGGTGTGTTGCAAGACCGACACAAAAACGGACCGAACCTGCTGCCGCGCCGGGGGGAATGCGTAGGGTGCGGGGAAACCGCACACCGACGGTTGCGGGGCAATGCCGAGAGGGGACAGCGCGTGACGGTCAACATGACCAAGGGTCAGGCCATCAGCCTGCAGAAGAGCGACGGGGGGACCCTGACGGCGGTACGGATGGGGCTCGGCTGGCAGGCGGCTCCGCGCCGCGGTCTGTTCGGCTCACGCACCCGCGAGATCGACCTGGACGCCTCGGCGGTGCTCTTCGCCGACAAGCAGCCGGTCGATGTCGTGTTCTTCCGTCACCTCGTCAGCGACGACGGCTCGGTCAAGCACACCGGCGACAACCTGGTAGGCGGCGCCGGCTCCGGCGGCGACGACGAGGCGATCCTCGTCGACCTCCAGCGCGTCCCGGTCCACATCGACCAGATCGTCTTCACGGTGAACTCCTTCACCGGCCAGACGTTCCAGGAGGTGCAGAACGCCTTCTGTCGCATCGTGGACGAGACCAACGGCCAGGAGCTCGCCCGGTACACGCTGGACGGCGGCGGCCAGTACACCGCCCAGATCATGGCCAAGGTGCACCGCGCGGGCGGCGGCTGGCAGATGACGGCCCTCGGGAACCCGGCCAACGGCCGCACCTTCCAGGACCTGATGCCGTCCATCCTGCCCCACCTGTAGGACGGCCGGACCGGATTCAGGCCGGCACCGGCACCTGCGGCTCCCGGAGGCACCCGCCTCCGGGAGCCGCACCGCGCGTGGTGCGCGGGCACAGCACACATCGTCGAGGGGGACAGCGCAATGACGGCCGAACTGGTCCGCGGGCAGAACCACACCTTGCCCCGGACCCGTCTGGAGATCCGGGTGTCCGCGGGCTCACCCGTCGTGGCCGGCGCCACCCTCGGCGACGAGAGGGGCGTGGTGCGCGGCGCCGAGTGGATCGCCCACCCCGGCTCGCCCCAGCTCCCCGGCCTCGAAGTCTCCCAGCAGGCCGCGGCCGGCCACCGCCTCGCCGTCGACCTGGAGGCGCTGCCAGAGGCCGTGCACCGGGTCACCGTGCTGCTCGCCCTCCCGGTCGGTGTGGGCGGCCCGGCCCGGTTCGGCGCCACCGCCGCGCCCTTCGTCGCCGTCACCGGGCTCGACGGCACCGAGATCGCCACCTTCACCCTCACCGGCCTGGACACCGAGTCGGCGGTCACCGCCCTGGAGATCTACCGCCGCCAGGACGTCTGGAAGGTCCGGGCCGTCGGCCAGGGGTACGCGGCCGGGCTGGCCGAGATGCTCGCCGACCAGGGCCTGTCCAATGCGGCCGAGCTGGCCGCGTCCATCCAGGAGGCGGTGGCCCGCTCCCTGGCCCGCTCGGTGGCCCCGCCACCGCCCCGCACACCCGAAGGCGACCGCGTACGACAGGCGTCCGGGCCGCCGGACCCCGGCCCCGCGCCCGCCACGCCACCGGCAGCCACCCCCGCGCAACCGCCGGCCGCCATCAGCACCGACACGGCCGCCGCCCCCAGCGCCGGCGGCCCCATCAACTACGCGCACCCGCGACGCCAGCACGCCGCCCCGCCGTCGCCGCCGCCCGCCGCGCCCCCCGCCCAGCCCGGGCAGGCCGCGCAGCCGGTGGCAGGGGACGCCACCGGCTGGTCGATGGACGAGCGGCTCTACAACCAGATCTGGGGCATGTTCGAGGACCTGGCACGGGCCGCCGCGGCTTACCGCAGCGCCGTGGACTTCGCCGAGTCCCGTATGGACCAGGAACTCGACCGGTCGCTCTCCGACCCGCGCAACCGGATCGGCGGCGCGGGCGACCGCGCCCGCGAGGAGGCCCGTGCCAAACGCGACGAGCTGACCGCCCGGGCCCGTGAGGTCCTCGACCGCGACCTCGCCCAGCTGGCCGCAGAGGCCGCCGTCGTCGAACCCGCGCTCCCCGCCGCGTACGCCGGCTGGGACAACCCCGTCTGGCACGCCCACCGCATCCCGATGGAGCTGCCGATGGCTCTGCGCCTGGGCGACCTCCATCTGCCCGAGCGCACCGACCTGCGCATCCCGCTGCTGGTCCGGCTGCCGCTGGAGCGGGGGATGTGGGTGGACAGCGGGCGTACGGCCTCCGAGGCCGCAGCGCTCATGGACGGCGACCGGCTCCGCCGCCTCGCGATGGAGACCGCCGTCCTGCACGCGGCCCGGCTGCTCGCGGTGTATCCGCCCGGCGAGTTCTCGGTGCACGTCATCGACCCGGCCGGTTCGGCGGCGGGACCGCTGGCGCCGCTGGTCGACGCGGGCGTCCTCGCCGGACCACCAGCCGCCGGACCTCAGGGCGTGGCCGCGGTCCTCGCCCACCTCACCCGCCGCGTGGACCTGGTGCAGATGGCGGTGCGGGCCGGCGCGGCCGACTCGCTCCCGCCCGACCTGGACACCGGCGAGCAGCTCCTGGTGGTCAACGACTTCCCGCACGGCTTCGACGACCGGGCCGTGACCCAGCTCCGCTACCTCGCGGACGAGGGCCCGGCCGTCGGCGTACATCTGCTGATGGTGGCGGACCGCGAAGATGCGAGTGCGTACGGTCCGGTGCTCGACCCGCTCTGGCGGTCGCTGCTGCGGATCACTCCGGTCGCCGACAGCCACCTCGCCGACCCCTGGGTCGGTCACGCTTGGACATACGAGCCGCCGGTGACACCACCGGGCAGCCGGGTCCTGGAGCAAGTCCTCGCGGCGGTCACAGCCGCGCGCAGAGCCGCCGGCCGTTGACCGCAGAACCGCATCTGACCTGGTTATTTTGCCTTATCTTTACCTTTTTCTTTACCTATCCTTGGCAGTACATGTACTGTACTGACCACGGAGGGGAGTACTCCTTACGCGACGTTCCCGTCAGTACGGACCGTGACCGGTCCCGGGGCGTCGGCCCGGCACGCATCCCGTGTGCCAGGGCGGAAGAGACCTCCGGCAGCGACGACGCTGATCAGTAGCCGTAGCGAACTGCCGGAGGCGCAGTGGACGTTTCATGGACCCTTTGGGCTGTGACCATCATTGGTCTGTCAGCCTTGATCGCCGTCGACTTCTTCATCGGGCGCAAGCCCCATGACGTGTCGACCAAGGAAGCCGGTATCTGGACGGCCGTCTGGATAGCCCTGGCCATCATCTTCGGACTCGGCCTGCTGGTGTTCGGCAGCAGCCAGGCATCCGGAGAGTTCTTCGCCGGATTCATCACCGAGAAGTCGCTCAGCGTCGACAACCTCTTCGTCTTCGTCCTGATCATGGCGAAGTTCTCGGTGCCCTCGCACCTCCAGCAGCGCGTGCTGCTCATCGGTGTGCTCATCGCCCTGGTGCTCCGGGCGATCTTCATCGCCGCCGGTGCGGCCGTGATCGCGAACTTCTCGTGGGTGTTCTACATCTTCGGCGCGTTCCTGATCTACACCGCCTGGAAGCTCATCCAGGAGGCCCGGGCCGGCGAGGAGGAAGAGGAGTTCGAGGAGAACCGTCTTCTCAAGAAGATCGAGCAGCGCTTCGGCGTCGCCGACCAGTACCACGGCACGAAGCTCTTCATCCAGAAGAACGGCAAGCGCATCATGACCCCGCTGATGGTGGTCATGCTCGCCATCGGTATGACCGACGTCCTGTTCGCGCTGGACTCGATTCCGGCGATCTTCGGCCTGACCCAGGACCCGTACATCGTCTTCACGGCCAACGCGTTCGCGCTGATGGGTCTGCGCCAGCTGTACTTCCTCATCGGCGGTCTGCTGAAGAAGCTGGTCCACCTCAGCTACGGCCTGTCGGTGATCCTCGGCTTCATCGGCGTGAAGCTGGTGCTGCACGCCCTGCACGAGTCCGGGGTGCACGTGCCCGAGATCTCCATCCCGTTCTCCCTCACCGTCATCTGCGGCGTCCTGGTGGTCACCACGATCACCAGCCTGATCGCCAACAAGAAGCAGGAGGCGGCCGAGGCCGAGGCGGCGGCCAAGGCGAAGAGCATCGACGCGTCCGACGAGCAGCCGGAGAGCGTCAGCAGCTGACCCCGGGCCGCCGAGGGCGGCACAGGGACTCACCGGCAGCGGCCGGGGCGGAAGGGCGCGAGCCCGACCACCCCGGCCGCTGTGCGTGCACCTCCGTCAGAGCTCCCCGAGGAGCGGAAGCTCTCCGAGGAACGCACGGACAGCGACGGCGAAGCCCACGGGATCGGTCTCGTGGACCGTGTGACGCGTGCAGGTGGACAAGGCCGGTGTGCGGGCGGCGGTCCGCCATGGCCTGGGCGTGCCCGGGAGAGAGGGTGGAGCTGCGGACACCGTGGACGGTGAAGGCCATGCCGGGACCCTGCTGTGCGGGTCCGACGCGGCCCGCAGCGCAAGGGGGCCGTCGACTACCAGCCGCGCGCCCGCCACTCCGGCAGGTGCGGCCGCTCGTCCCCGAGGGTCGTGTCGTTGCCGTGGCCCGGGTAGACCCAGGTCTCGTCCGGAAGCCGGTCGAACAGCTTCGTCTCCACGTCGTGCAGCAGGCTCGCGAAGGCCTCGGGGTCCTTGTGCGTGTTGCCGACGCCGCCCGGGAAGAGGCAGTCCCCGGTGAACAGGTGCGGGGCTCCGTGCGGGTCGTCGTAGACCAGCGCGATGGAGCCGGGCGTGTGGCCGACCAGGTGGCGGGCGGTCAGCTCCACCCGGCCGACCGTGATCGTGTCGCCGTCCGCCACGAGCACGTCCGTGGCGACCGGGATGCCCTCGGCGTCGTACCGGCCCGCGTACGTCCGGGCGCCGGTCGCCGCCACCACCTCGGCCAGCGCCTGCCAGTGGTCGCCGTGGCGGTGGGTGGTGACGACGGACGCGATGGAGTCGTCGCCGATCAGCGCCAGCAGGGTGGCGGGCTCGGCCGCCGCGTCGATCAGGAGCTGCTCGCCGGTGGCCCGGCAGCGCAGCAGATAGGCGTTGTTGTTCATCGCGCCGACGGCAACCTTGGAGATCATCAGATCCGTCAGTTCGTGCACGCTCGCCGGTCCGCCGACCTTCACCGCTCCGCTGTACGTCATACGGATCACCCTAATCCGTACGACGTACAGCGGGGACGGAGTCCGGACAGCCGCTACAACGGCGGCAGCCCCGGCAGCGCGCCACCGCTCACGGTCAGCGCCGAGCCGTCGCGGCGGCCGGCCAGCCAGCCGAGGAGATCGGCGGCCGTACCCCGTACCGACACGGCCGGGCCGTCCGCTCCGCCGCCCGTGGTCCAGGTGCGGCCGTCCTCTGCGGTCACCGTGGTGGCGGGGACGTCCGGGTGGCCGGCGAAGCGGTCGGTGAGGAAGGCGATCTCCCGCTCCGTGAAGTCCGCCGGCAGGTCCTCCAGCTCGTAGCCGACGTCCAGGTCGACATGGTGGATCTCCACCTCGATCAGGCGTCGGAAGGGGACCCGGGACGCGGAGTCCGTCACGCCGTTGCGGAGGGCGACCGTACGGGACCAGTCGGCCGGTTCGTCGGCCACCGCCCGCAGACGGTCCGCGCTCTCCCGGAAATCGGCCAGCTGCTCGTCCAGCGGGCGCGAGGCGCCGGCCGCGATGTCGGCGTCCCTCGTTTCGCTGCTCGCGTACATCGGCAGTCCCCGGAGAACATTTCCGATCGCGTCGGCGTTACGTGACAAGTGGGTCAGGACATGGCCCCGGCTCCATCCCGGCAGCCGTGACGGCTCGGCGAGTGCGGCGTTGTCCCACTTACCCGCTTCGTCTAGCAATCGATCGGTCGCTTCGCGTACGGCTCCCAGGTCATGCGCATGATCCATCATGCGGCCGAGCCTAGCTCCGCCACTCATTCGGGTGAAGGTGTCCTAGCGCGACCGTAAATCGAATGTGCGTGCTATACGCTCGGAGAAGTCAAAGCTTCCCACATCGCTGTGGCGCCCCCCATAACCTGGACCGGGGGCTGAGTTCCCCGTTTCTCTCTAGAAAGGTGCGGACCGGCGTGGCCGACCGTCTCATCGTCCGTGGCGCGCGCGAGCACAACCTGAAGAACGTCTCGCTCGATCTCCCCCGTGACTCCCTCATCGTCTTCACCGGGCTCTCCGGGTCGGGCAAGTCGTCCCTCGCGTTCGACACGATCTTCGCCGAGGGCCAGCGGCGCTATGTGGAGTCCCTCTCCTCGTACGCCCGGCAGTTCCTCGGCCAGATGGACAAGCCGGACGTCGATTTCATCGAAGGTCTCTCCCCGGCCGTCTCCATCGACCAGAAGTCGACCTCGCGCAACCCGCGCTCGACGGTCGGCACCATCACGGAGGTCTACGACTACCTCCGCCTGCTCTTCGCCCGGATCGGCAAGCCGCACTGCCCCGAGTGCGGCCGTCCCATCGCCCGCCAGTCGCCGCAGGCCATCGTGGACAAGGTCCTCGGCCTCCCCGAGGGCAGCCGCTTCCAGGTGCTCTCGCCGCTCGTGCGCGAGCGCAAGGGCGAGTTCGTCGACCTCTTCGCCGACCTCCAGACCAAGGGGTACAGCCGCGCCCGGGTCGACGGCACCACCATCCAGCTCTCCGAGCCGCCCACGCTCAAGAAGCAGGAGAAGCACACCATCGAGGTGGTCATCGACCGCCTCACCGTCAAGGACAGCGCCAAGCGCCGGCTCACCGACTCGGTCGAGACCGCGCTCGGCCTCTCCGGCGGCATGGTCGTCCTGGACTTCGTCGACCTCCCCGAGGACGATCCCGAGCGCGAGCGGATGTACTCCGAGCACCTCTACTGCGCCTACGACGACCTCTCCTTCGAGGAGCTGGAGCCGCGCTCCTTCTCCTTCAACTCGCCCTTCGGCGCCTGCCCCGACTGCACGGGTATCGGTACGCGCATGGAGGTCGACCCGGAGCTGATCGTTCCGGACGAGGAGAAGTCGCTCGACGAGGGCGCGATCCACCCCTGGTCGCACGGCCACACCAAGGAGTACTTCGGCCGGCTGATCGGCGCGCTGTCCAAGGCGCTCGGCTTCCGCACGGACATCCCGTGGGCCGGACTCCCGCAGCGCGCCAAGAAGGCCCTGCTGTACGGACACAAGATCCAGACCGAGGTCCGCTACCGCAACCGTTACGGGCGCGAGCGCGCCTACACGACGCCCGCCTTCGAAGGCGCGGTCCAGTTCGTCAAGCGGCGCCACACCGAGGCCGAGAGCGACTCCAGCCGGGAGCGCTTCGAGGGCTACATGCGCGAGGTGCCCTGCCCCACCTGTGAGGGCACCCGGCTCAAGCCGATCGTCCTCGCTGTGACGGTGATGGAGAAGTCCATCGCCGAGGTCTCCGCGATGTCGATCAGCGAGTGCGCCGAGTTCCTCGGCCGCCTCAAGCTGAACGCCCGCGACAAGAAGATCGCCGAGCGGGTCCTCAAGGAGGTCAACGAGCGGCTGAAGTTCCTGGTCGACGTCGGCCTGGACTACCTTTCGCTGAACCGCGCGGCCGGCACTCTCTCCGGCGGCGAGGCCCAGCGCATCCGGCTCGCCACCCAGATCGGCTCCGGCCTGGTCGGCGTGCTGTACGTCCTGGACGAGCCGTCCATCGGCCTCCACCAGCGCGACAACCACCGGCTGATCGAGACCCTGGTCCGGCTCCGCGACATGGGCAACACGCTCATCGTCGTCGAGCACGACGAGGACACCATCAAGGTCGCCGACTGGGTCGTCGACATCGGCCCCGGCGCCGGTGAGCACGGCGGCAAGGTCGTCCACTCCGGCTCGCTCAAGGAGCTGCTGACCAACAAGGGGTCGATCACCGGCCAGTATCTGTCCGGCAAGCGGGCCATCCCGACGCCGGACATCCGCCGCCCGGTCGACCCGGCCCGCAGCCTCACGGTGCACGGTGCCCGCGAGAACAACCTGCACAACATCGACGTCTCCTTCCCGCTCGGCGTGCTCACGGCGGTCACCGGCGTCTCCGGGTCCGGGAAGTCGACCCTGGTCAACGACATCCTCTACACCCACCTGGCCCGCGAGCTGAACGGCGCCAAGTCGGTCCCCGGCCGCCACACCCGGGTCGACGGCGACGACCTGGTCGACAAGGTGGTCCACGTCGACCAGTCGCCGATCGGCCGGACGCCCCGGTCCAACCCGGCGACGTACACCGGCGTCTTCGACCACGTCCGCCGGCTGTTCGCGGAGACGATGGAGGCGAAGGTGCGCGGCTATCTGCCGGGCCGCTTCTCCTTCAACGTCAAGGGCGGCCGCTGCGAGAACTGCTCCGGCGACGGCACGATCAAGATCGAGATGAACTTCCTGCCCGATGTGTACGTTCCGTGCGAGGTCTGCCACGGTGCGCGCTACAACCGGGAGACCCTGGAGGTCCACTACAAGGGCAAGTCCATCGCCGAGGTGCTGGACATGCCGATCGAGGAGGGCCTGGAGTTCTTCGAGGCCGTCCCGGCCATCGCCCGCCACCTCCGTACGCTGAACGACGTCGGCCTCGGATACGTCCGGCTCGGCCAGTCCGCGCCGACCCTCTCCGGCGGTGAGGCGCAGCGGGTCAAGCTGGCGAGCGAGCTCCAGAAGCGCTCCACCGGCCGCACGGTCTACGTCCTGGACGAGCCGACCACCGGGCTCCACTTCGAGGACATCAGCAAGCTGATCACGGTCCTCTCCGGCCTGGTCGACAAGGGCAACTCGGTGATCGTCATCGAGCACAACCTGGACGTCATCAAGACCGCCGACTGGGTCATCGACATGGGCCCCGAAGGCGGCAACGGCGGCGGACTGGTCGTCGCCGAGGGCACGCCGGAGCAGGTCGCCTCGGTCCCGGCCAGCCACACCGGGAAGTTCCTCCAGGGGATCCTGGACGCGGACCGGATCAGCGAGGCCGCGGTGCCGTCGGGACGGGGGACGGCTCGTAAGGCCGCCGCCCGGAAGACCACCACGGCGAAGAAGGCGGCAGCGCCCGGGAAGGCGGCTGCCACCAAGACCACGGCGACGGCGGCCAAGAAGGCCACCGCCACCAAGGCGACCAAGGCCGCCCCCGCGAAGAAGGCGACGCGCGCCCGCAAGGCATGAGCCGATGGCGGTGGCCCCCTCCCGCCCGGGAGGGGGCCACCGCCATGACAGGTGAGCCCACCGCCATGACAGGTGAGCCCACCGCCGAGACCGGGAGCTACCGCCGCGACCGGTGAGCCACCGCCATGAACCAGGACCAGGGCCGGGCCCGGCCGCAGGCCGTCCGTTCGCCGCCGGTATCGTCGGTTCCGTCACCGGCCGCACCAACCTCCGCCCCCGCCCGGCGACACCCGTCCCACCCCGAACAACGATCCGTGGAGTCCGCATGCCCGGCCTGCCCGCCGCCCGCCGTACCGTGCTGAAGGGCGCCGCGCTCGCCGGTGCCGCCGGGCTGGGAGCGGCCGCCTGCTCCACCGAGTCCAAGCTCGGCCACGCCAAGTCGCCCACGCCCACGGCACCCGTCGCGCTCGGCGAGGCCTCCGAGGTCCCCGTCGGCGGTGCCAAGCTCTACCGCGAGCAGCGCCTGGTCGTCAGCTGCCCGGCGAAGGGCGAGTACAAGGCGTTCAGCGCCCAGTGCACGCACGGCGGCTGCGTCCTGACCAAGATCGAGGGCACCGAGGGCCACTGCGCCTGCCACGGCAGCCGCTTCGACACGACCACCGGCGAGGTCATCCAGGGCCCGGCGACCGTCCCGCTGCCCGCGGTCCCGGTCACGGCCGACGGCGGAAAGCTCGTCGCGGGCCCGGACGCCTGACAAGCCGTACGAGGCCTGACAAGCCGTACGACGTCTGACGAGCCGTACGGCCACGCCGCCTGACCCCACCCCCGTACCGCCTGTCCTCACTCCCAGTCCCAGTCGATCCCCACGAGCCCCGGCCGCACCCCCTCCTCCACCACGTGCACCGTCCGGTGCAGGCCGGTGAGCGTCAGGTCCCGGCGGGCCGCGCGGGCCGCGGCGGCCGACGACTGCTCGAAGCGGCGGCACCGCACCGGCAGCGCGGTGCCGTCGAAGCCGACCTGGAGCACGTACTGCCCGCCGCCGAAGGTGAAGCCGCGCACGTACTCGCCGCTGGGGCCGCCCGTACCGTCCTCGAAGCCGTAGCCGAAGACGTACGTCTCGCCCGACCGCAGCCGGGTGTCGAAGAGCAGCTCCGCCACCAGCACGCCCGCCTCCGCGTCCCAGCGCACCCGTCCGGTCCGGCAGTTCTCTCCCGCCCGCACCGCGATCCGCGACGGGTCGCACCCCGGATCGCCCCGGTGGACCGCCAGATAGCGGTCGACGCCGTCCCGGTGCGCGCGTACGACGTGGAGCGAGGTGCGGCCCGCCAGCTCGCGCCGCGCCCCGATCCGGACCCGCTCCTGGTGGTCCACCGTGTGCAGCCCGCCGTCCACCGGTGACTCCATCGCCGCCAGCAGCCGTTCCACCGCGCCGGAGGACTCCAGCAGCGAGCGGTACGAGCGTGCCGCCGGGCGCTCCCCGTCCGTGCCACCGGAACCGTCGTCCCGCAGCAGCCGCAGCAGGGAGTCGCCCGGCAGCGCGAGCACGTCCTCCAGCGCGCGGACGGCCCGCAGCGACTCCGGGCGGCGCGGACGGCGTACGCCCTGCTGCCAGTAGCTCAGGCTGGTCACCCCGAGCTTGACGCCCCGGTGCGCCAGATGGTGCTGCACCCGGTGGAGCGGCAGCCCGCGCACCGAGAGGGCGGTGCGCAGGGCCAGATGGAAGGGGCCGGTGTCCAGCACCCGGTCCAGTTCTCTCTCGGTGTGCCGCATGGGGGCCTCCGGTGAACGTTCACGTGGGGGAGAGGCGACACCGCCCCGGGAGATGCGGGGGAGCAGGTGACGGGGCTGCGCCGTTCACACGGGCGTCGCGCCGTTCACACCGTGATGTCACTCCGCATTGAAGCGTGTTGACCTGTTCCGGACAACGGTCGATGCTCCTCATCAGCGTCCGGACGCGCTCCTCCGATCCCCGCCCCCCGCCTTGGGAGGAACGCCATGCGCAACCGAAGAATCCGTCCCCGAAGGCTGTCCTTCACCGCCCTTCTGGCCGCCGCCCTCCTCGCCGTCCCCGCGGCCACCGCCACCGCCACGGCAGCCGAGCCCGCGTCCCGGGACGGTGTCTCCGTCGCCGCCGCGCAGCGCCTCGACATCACCATGCAGGCGCAAGCGAAGAGCAACTGGTGCTGGGCGGCAGGCGGCAACACCATCGCCGCCTGGTTCGGCCGCAGCTACTCCCAGAACCAGTTCTGCAACGCCTCCTTCAACCGCTCGCAGAACACCGAGTGCCCCAACTCGCAGGCCACCCTCGGCAACGTCCAGACCGGCCTCTCCTGGGCCGGTGTGCGGCCCGGCAGTTACGTCACCGGCTGGCTGCGCTACCCGACCGTGCAGGCCGAGATAGCCGCCCAGCGGCCCATCGAGACCCGCATCCAGTGGTCGTCCGGCGGCGGCCACATGCACGTGATCTACGGCTACGACGACGCCAACAGCTGGGTCTACTGGGGCGACCCGTGGCCCTCCAGCGACCGCTACAACTGGGCCTCGCACTCCTGGTACGTGAACAACAACCAGTTCTCCTGGACCCACTCGCTCTACCGGATCGGGGCGTGAGGACATGACCGCGACCACCCGGCGCCTCGCCGTCGCCACCGCACTCGCCGCCACCGCCCTGCTCGCCGCGGCCCCCGTGGCCTCCGCCGACGAGGCGCCCGCCCCGCCGAAGCTGACCGCCGCCACCCTCGAAGCGGCCCACGAGGCCGCCTCCGCACCGGCGACCCTGGACACCCTGTCCCGGTTCTTCGCCCGGGAGGGGGCGGTGGCGCGTACGGCGGCCGCGCCGCGCATCGACGCGAGGACCGTTCCCGTACGCACACTCTCGGCCGCGTTCGTCGCCGGGAAGCCGGGGGCCGAGCCCAGCACCCTGGACTACCTCGCCGCGACCGCCGTCTCCTCCGACGGCCAGAAGGCCTCCCTGTGGACCGTCCCCGGTTCGGGCGGCAGCGGGGAGTGGCAGGTGGTGAACATCGCCACCGGCGACGACGAGGCCCGCTACACCGCGCAAGGGGCCCGCGCGCTCCCCGGCGGCACGGTCTTCCGGGAGCCGCAGATCGACGCCTGGTACGTCCACGACGCCTACCGCGTGCTGCCGCTGGACGAGGACGCGGCGGCGGCCGTGGGCGCGAAGGGCACCAGCCTGAACGCGTACCGGGCGCGCGTGCGGGAGGCGTACGGCGACAAGCTGCCCGGCTCCGGATACGCGGAGTCCGGCAAGGCGGGAGGCTACGGCCCCGGGGCGGCGGGCGCGGACACCGGGCAGGCGCCGGCCCCCGGCCCCGCGCTCGCCGACGCGGCCGGCACCGGCACCCCGGACACCGCGCTGACCGCCGTCTCCACGATGGCCGGAGCCGGGGCCCTGCTCGCCTTGGCGCTCGGCGGAGCCGCCGCCGTACGCCACCGGACCCGCGCCCGGCGCAACCCCGCGCCGGACGCCTGAGCGGACCGCTCCGGGGCGCGCACGCCCCGGAGCGGCCGTTCATGAAGCCGCGCTCCGGGCCCGCCGGTACCACCGGCGGGCCCGGAGCGCACCGGTCACCTCGCGGACGACGTCCTGTCACACCCCGCAAGTAGGGTGTGAACCATGGCAGACCCCTCCAGCTACCGCCCCAGCCCGGGGCAGATCCCCGACTCCCCGGGGGTCTACAAGTTCCGCGACGAGCACCGCCGGGTGATCTACGTCGGGAAGGCCAAGAACCTCCGCCAGCGCGTGGCCAACTACTTCCAGGACCTGGCCAATCTCCATCCGCGTACGCGCTCGATGGTCACGACCGCCGCCTCCGTGGAGTGGACGGTGGTCTCCACCGAGGTCGAGGCGCTCCAGCTGGAGTACACCTGGATCAAGGAGTTCGACCCCCGGTTCAACGTCAAGTACCGGGACGACAAGAGCTATCCCTATCTGGCCGTCACGCTGAACGAGGAGTTCCCCCGCGTCCAGGTGATGCGCGGCGCCAAGAAGAAGGGCGTGCGCTACTTCGGTCCGTACGGGCACGCCTGGGCGATCCGCGAGACCGTCGACCTGATGCTCCGGGTCTTCCCCGTCCGCACCTGCTCCGCCGGCGTCTTCAAGAACGCCGCCCGCACCGGCCGCCCCTGCCTCCTCGGCTACATCGACAAGTGCTCGGCCCCCTGCGTCGGCCGCGTCACCCCCGAGGAACACCGGGAGCTGGCCGAGGACTTCTGCGACTTCATGGCCGGGCGCACGGGCACGTACATCCGGCGCCTGGAGAAGGACATGGCGCAGGCGGCCGAGGAGATGGAGTACGAGCGCGCCGCCCGCCTCCGGGACGACGCCGGGGCCCTCAAGCGGGCCATGGAGAAGAGCGCCGTCGTCCTCGCCGACGCCACCGACGCCGACCTGATCGCCGTCGCCGAGGACGAGCTGGAGGCCGCCCTCCAGATCTTCCACGTGCGCGGCGGCCGGGTGCGCGGCCAGCGCGGCTGGGTCACCGACAAGGTCGAGGCGGTCGACACGGCCGGCCTCGTCGAACACGCGCTCCAGCAGCTGTATGGCGAGGAGCGCGGCGACGCCGTCCCCAAGGAGGTCCTGGTCCCGGCCCTGCCCGAGGACACCGAGGCGGTCTCCCAGTGGCTCGCCGAGCGCCGGGGCTCCCAGGTCAGCCTGCGCATCCCGCAGCGCGGCGACAAGAAGGACCTCATGGCGACGGTCCAGCGCAACGCCCAGCAGGCACTCGGCCTGCACAAGACCAAGCGCGCCTCCGACCTCACCACCCGCTCCCGGGCCCTGGAGGAGATCGCGGAGGCGCTCGGCCTGGACACCGCGCCACTGCGCATCGAGTGCTACGACATCTCGCACCTCCAGGGCGACGACGTGGTGGCCTCCATGGTCGTCTTCGAGGACGGCCTGGCCCGCAAGAGCGAGTACCGCCGCTTCCAGATCAAGGGCTTCGAGGGCCAGGACGACGTCCGCTCGATGCACGAGGTGATCGGCCGCCGCTTCAAGCGCTACCTCCAGGAGAAGGAGCGCACGGGGGAGTGGGACCAGGTGCCGCAGGAGGCCGCTCCCGGCCCCGTCGCCGAGGTCACCGGCCCCGCTCCAACCGGCCCCGTCGAGGCCCCCGCCTTCACCCCCGCCTCCCCGGCCGACGAGATCGAGCCCCGTGAGGACGACGGCCGCCCCAAGCGGTTCGCGTACCCGCCGCAGCTCGTCGTGGTCGACGGCGGTCAGCCGCAGGTCGCCGCCGCCAAGCGCGCCCTCGACGAGCTGGGCATCGACGACATCGCCGTCTGCGGCCTGGCCAAGCGGCTGGAGGAGGTCTGGCTCCCCGATGACGACGACCCCGTCGTCCTGCCGCGCTCCAGCGAAGGCCTCTACCTCCTCCAGCGCGTCCGGGACGAGGCCCACCGCTTCGCCATCACCTACCAGCGCGCCAAGCGGGCCAAGCGCATCCGTACGAGCCCTCTGGACGACGTGGCCGGGCTCGGCGAGACCCGTAAACAGGCCCTGATCAAGTATTTCGGCTCCGTGAAGAAGCTCCGGCAGGCGACAATCGAGGAGATCTGCGAGGTCCCCGGGATAGGGCGCAGGACGGCCGAATCGGTGGCGGCCGCCCTCGCCTCGGCCGCTCCCGCGGCCCCTGCCGTGAACACGGCCACAGGAGAGATCATGGAAGAGGACGACGGGGGCACGCCATGACCGAGCACACCCGCCGGGCCACCGGGCAAGGCGGCGCCCACCCCGGCGACCACGACCAGCACCACCAGCAGCACGAACGAACAGACCGAGCAGACGGAGCAGACGTGAGTACGAACACCACGAACGAGACGGGCGAGGCAATCGCGCCGGCCATCCCCGAGCTGGTGATCATCTCCGGCATGTCCGGCGCCGGACGCAGCACCGCCGCCAAGTGTCTGGAGGACCTCGGCTGGTTCGTCGTCGACAATCTGCCGCCCGCGCTGATCCCCACCATGGTGGAGCTCGGCGCCCGCTCGCAGGGCAACGTGGCGCGGATCGCCGTCGTCGTCGACGTGCGCGGCCGCCGCTTCTTCGACAACCTCCGCGAGTCCCTCGCCGACCTGGAGGCCAAGCACGTCACCCGGCGGATCGTCTTCCTGGAGTCCTCCGACGACGCGCTGGTCCGCCGCTTCGAGTCCGTCCGCCGCCCGCACCCCCTCCAGGGCGACGGCCGCATCGTCGACGGCATCGCCGCCGAGCGCGACCTGCTGCGCGAGCTGCGCGGCGACGCCGACCTCGTCATCGACACCTCCAGCCTCAACGTGCACGAGCTGCGGGCCAAGATGGACGCCCAGTTCGCGGGCGAGTCCGAGCCGGAGCTGCGGGCCACGGTGATGTCCTTCGGCTACAAGTACGGCCTGCCCGTCGACGCCGACCTCGTCGTCGACTGCCGCTTCCTGCCCAACCCGCACTGGGTCCCGGAGCTGCGCCCCTTCACCGGCCTCAACGAGGAGGTCTCCGGTTACGTCTTCGACCAGCCCGGGGCCAAGGAGTTCCTCAACCAGTACACGGAGCTGCTCCAGCTGATCGCCGCCGGCTACCGCCGCGAGGGCAAGCGGTACGTGACCATCGCCGTGGGCTGCACCGGCGGCAAGCACCGCTCCGTCGCCATGTCGGAGAAGCTCTCCGCCCGCCTGGCCGCCGAAGGCATCGAGACCGTCCTCGTCCACCGGGACATGGGGCGAGAGTGACCGGTCGCAATCTGCGGATGCGGCGGCTGAGCCGCGCCACCTCGGCGCTCTCCGGCCGCAAACGCGGTGCACAGCCCAAGGTCGTCGCGCTCGGCGGCGGCATGGGCCTCTCGGCGTCCCTGGCGGCGCTGCGCCGGATCACCGGCGACCTCACGGCCGTGGTCACCGTCGCCGACGACGGCGGCTCCAGCGGCCGGCTCCGTGAGGAGCTGGGCGTCCTGCCGCCCGGAGACCTGCGCAAGGCGCTCGCCGCGCTCTGCGGCGACGACGACTGGGGCCGCACCTGGGCCCAGGTCATCCAGCACCGGTTCGAGTCCAAGGGCGACCTCCACGAGCACGCGGTCGGCAACCTGCTGATCGTGGCTCTCTGGGAGCAGCTCGGCGACCATGTCCAGGCCCTCGACCTCGTCGGCAAGCTGCTCGGCGCGCAGGGCCGCGTGCTGCCCATGTCCGCTGTGCCGCTGGAACTCCAGGCGCTGGTCAAGGGCCACGACCCGGAGCTGCCCGACGCGATCGTCACCGTGCGCGGGCAGGCCACGGTGGCGCTCACGCCGGGCGAGGTGCAGTCCGTGCACGTCGTCCCGCCCGACCCGCCGGCCGTCCCGGAGGCCGTCGCGGCGGTCCTCGACGCGGACTGGGTGGTGCTCGGCCCGGGCTCCTGGTTCTCCTCGGTGATCCCGCATCTGCTGGTGCCGGATCTGCTCGACGCTCTGGTCACCACGAAGGCACGCAAGGTCCTGTCGTTGAATCTCGCACCACAACCCGGTGAAACCGAGGGGTTCTCACCGCAGCGTCATTTGGAGGTTTTGGGACGACACGCCCCTAAACTCGCCTTGGACGTGGTGCTGGCCGACGAGGCAGCCGTGCCCGACCGCGCATCGCTCGACGACGCCGCCCAGCGGCTCGGGGCGGCGGTCGAGCTGGCGCCGGTGGCATCGCCCGACGGCGTTCCGGTCCATGATCAGGAGCTGTTGGCCGCCGCGTACGACCGTATTTTTCGGATGCATGGAAGGATCGGCCCATGGCGATGACGCCAGCGGTGAAGGACGAAATCTCTCGGCTTCCCGTCACCCGGACCTGCTGCAGGAAAGCAGAGGTCTCGGCGATTCTTCGGTTCGCGGGCGGGCTGCACCTGGTGAGCGGCCGCATTGTGATCGAGGCGGAGCTGGACACCGCGATGGCGGCGCGCCGGCTCAAGCGCGACATCCTCGAAATCTTCGGGCACAGCTCGGAGCTGATCGTGATGGCACCCGGTGGACTGCGGCGCGGCTCGCGCTATGTCGTACGGGTGGTGGCGGGCGGCGACCAGCTGGCCCGCCAGACCGGCCTGGTGGACGGCCGCGGCCGCCCCATCCGCGGTCTGCCGCCGCAGGTGGTCTCGGGGGCCACCTGCGACGCCGAGGCCGCCTGGCGCGGGGCCTTCCTGGCCCACGGCTCGCTCACCGAGCCCGGCCGCTCCTCCTCGCTGGAGGTCACCTGCCCCGGCCCGGAGGCCGCCCTCGCCCTGGTCGGCGCGGCCCGTCGGCTCTCCATCGCCGCCAAGGCCCGCGAGGTCCGCGGCGTGGACCGGGTCGTCGTCCGCGACGGCGACGCCATCGGCGCCCTGCTCACCCGGCTCGGCGCCCATGAGTCGGTGCTGGCCTGGGAGGAGCGCCGGATGCGGCGCGAGGTCCGCGCCACGGCCAACCGGCTGGCCAATTTCGACGACGCCAACCTGCGCCGCTCGGCCCGCGCGGCGGTCGCCGCCGGCGCCCGGGTCGGACGCGCGCTGGAGATCCTCGGCGAGGAGGTCCCCGAGCACCTCGCGGCGGCCGGCCGGCTCCGCATGGAGCACAAGCAGGCCTCCTTGGAGGAGCTGGGAGCGCTCGCCGACCCGCCGCTGACCAAGGACGCCGTCGCCGGCCGGATCCGCCGCCTGCTGGCCATGGCCGACAAGCGCGCCCAGGACCTCGGCATTCCGGGCACGGAAGCCACGCTCAGCGAGGAGCTGGCGGACGGCCTGGTCGGCTGATCCGTCGGCGGGCCCGGGACCAAGGTCCCGGGCCGTACCGGGGCGAAGGTCCCGCGGCCGTGCGGAGGCCCGTGCACCCTACTGGGGAGTACGGGCCTCCCGTCGTATTCCGCTGGCGCGTACGGCCCCTGTCGATGTCACCCCCGGGCCCTCGTAGAGGTAGGGTCGACAGCGGTCGGGGACATCCCTATACACCCTCGCCGGCGTCATAAACCGGCGTACCTATACGAGGAGATCGGTTCGTGACGATCCGCGTAGGCATCAACGGCTTTGGCCGCATCGGTCGTAACTACTTCCGCGCGCTGCTGGAGCAGGGTGCGGACATCGAGATCGTGGCTGTCAACGACCTGGGTGACACTGCGACCACGGCCCACCTGCTGAAGTACGACACCATCCTGGGTCGTCTCAAGGCAGAGGTCAGCCACACCGCCGACACCATCACCGTCGATGGCCACACCATCAAGGTGCTCTCCGAGCGCAACCCGGCCGACATCCCCTGGGGTGAGCTGGGCGTCGACATCGTCATCGAGTCGACCGGCATCTTCACCAAGAAGGCCGACGCCGAGAAGCACATCGCCGGTGGCGCCAAGAAGGTCCTCATCTCGGCTCCGGCCAAGGACGAGGACATCACCATCGTGATGGGCGTCAACCAGGACAAGTACGACGCGGCCAGCCACCACGTCATCTCCAACGCCTCCTGCACCACCAACTGTGTGGCGCCGATGGCCAAGGTTCTCGACGAGAACTTCGGCATCGTCAAGGGCCTGATGACGACGGTCCACGCGTACACCAACGACCAGCGCATCCTGGACTTCCCGCACTCGGACCTGCGCCGCGCCCGCGCCGCCGCCGAGAACATCATCCCGACCACGACCGGTGCCGCCAAGGCCACCGCTCTGGTCCTCCCGCAGCTCAAGGGCAAGCTCGACGGCATCGCGATGCGCGTCCCGGTCCCGACCGGCTCCGCCACCGACCTCGTCGTCACCCTGGACCGCGAGGTCACCAAGGACGAGGTCAACGCCGCGTTCAAGAAGGCCGCCGACGACGGCGCCCTCAAGGGCTTCCTGACGTACACCGAGGACCCGATCGTCTCCTCGGACATCGTCGGCGACCCGTCGTCCTGCACCTTCGACTCCTCCCTGACCATGGTCCAGGAGGGCAACACGGTGAAGATCCTCGGCTGGTACGACAACGAGTGGGGCTACTCCAACCGCCTCGTCGACCTCACGGTCTTCGTCGGCGAGCAGCTCTGACCTTCGGGTCGGCAGGCACAACGATGTGAGTGAAGGGGCTCGACCGGCGCAACGAGGCGCCGGTCGAGCCTCTTAGCATGTTCATCCGTCCTTGCAAGGAGTAACGGAAGACCAGATGAAGACGATCGACGAACTTCTCACCGAAGGGGTCGCCGGCAGGCGGGTATTCGTCCGCGCCGACCTCAATGTGCCGCTCGACGGCACCACCATCACCGACGACGGCCGCATCCGCGCCGTCCTGCCGACCGTCGCCAAGCTCGCCGAGGCCGGCGCGCGCGTCGTCGTCGCCTCGCACCTGGGCCGCCCCAAGGGCGCCCCGGACCCGGTGTTCTCGCTGGCGCCCGCCGCCGCGCGGCTCGGTGAACTCCTCGGTGCGGACGTCGCCTTCGCGACCGACACCGTCGGCGACTCCGCCCGCTCGGTCGTCGCCGGCCTCACCGACGGCCAGGTCGCCGTCGTCGAGAACCTCCGCTTCAACGCCGGTGAGACCTCCAAGGACGACGCCGAGCGCGGCGCCTTCGCCGACCAGCTGGCCGAGCTGGCGGACGTGTACGTGGGCGACGGCTTCGGGGCCGTACACCGCAAGCACGCCTCGGTCTACGATCTCCCGGCGCGGCTTCCGCACTACGCGGGCTACCTCATCGCCACCGAGGTCGGCGTCCTGAAGAAGCTCACCACCGACGTCAAGCGGCCGTACGCCGTCGTCCTCGGCGGGGCCAAGGTCTCCGACAAGCTCGGCGTCATCGACCACCTGCTGGAGCGGGCCGACCGCATCCTGATCGGCGGCGGCATGGCGTACACCTTCCTCAAGGCCCAGGGCCACGAGGTCGGCAGCTCGCTGCTCCAGGAGGACCAGATCCCCGCGGTGCAGGAGTACCTGCGGCGCGCGGAGGAGAAGGGCGTGGAGTTCGTCCTCCCGGTCGACGTCGTCGTCGCCCCCGCCTTCCCCGACCTGAAGACCAAGGCCCCGGCCGACGCCACCACCGTCGCCGCCGACGCCATCCCGGCCGGTCAGATGGGTCTGGACAACGGGCCGGAGACCAACAAGCTCTACGCATCGAAGCTCGCCGACGCGGCCACCGTCTTCTGGAACGGCCCGATGGGCGTCTTCGAGCACCCCGACTTCGCCGACGGCACCCGCGCGGTCGCCCAGGCGCTCGTCGACTCCCCGGCCTTCAGCGTCGTCGGCGGTGGCGACTCCGCCGCGGCCGTTCGCATCCTGGGCTTCGACGAGAATGCTTTCGGACATATCTCGACCGGTGGCGGCGCCAGCCTCGAATACCTTGAGGGCAAGACGCTTCCCGGCCTCGCCGCACTGGAGGACTGAACCTCAATGACCACCCGCACCCCGCTGATGGCGGGCAACTGGAAGATGAACCTCAACCACCTCGAGGCCATCGCCCACGTCCAGAAGCTCTCCTTCGCCCTGACCGACAAGGACTACGACGCCGTCGAGGTCGCCGTCCTGCCGCCCTTCACCGACCTGCGCTCCGTGCAGACCCTGGTGGACGGGGACAAGCTGAAGATCAAGTACGGCGCCCAGGACATCTCGGCGCACGAGTCCGGTGCGTACACCGGCGAGATCTCCGGCCCGATGCTCGCCAAGCTGCGCTGCACGTACGTGGCCGTCGGCCACAGCGAGCGCCGCCAGTACCACGGCGAGAACGACGAGATCTGCAACGCCAAGGTGAAGGCCGCCTACCAGCACGGCCTGACCCCGATCCTCTGCGTCGGCGAAGGCCTGGACATCCGCAAGGCCGGTGACCAGGTCTCCTACACCCTCGCGCAGCTCGACGGCGCCCTGAAGGACATCCCGGCCGAGCAGGCAGAGACCATCGTCATCGCCTACGAGCCGGTCTGGGCCATCGGGACCGGAGAGGTCGCCACCCCCGAGGACGCCCAGGAGGTCTGCGGTGCGATCCGCCGCCGGCTGGCCGAGCTGTACTCGCAGGAGCTGGCCGACGCCGTCCGCATCCAGTACGGCGGCTCGGTGAAGTCCGGCAACGTGGCCGCCATCATGGCGCAGCCCGACGTCGACGGCGCCCTGATCGGCGGCGCCGCGCTGGACGCCGACGAGTTCGTCAAGATCGTCCGCTTCCGCGACCAGTGAGTATGCGGTAGCGCGGATCCGTCGTACCCTTGCGGGGGCCGAGGGGGTTGTCACCCTCCGGCCCCCGCTGTACGTACAGGCAGTAGTCGAGAATTCTGAAAGTAGGGACCAGCCGTGGTTATGGCGTTCCAGATCGCTCTGATCGTCTTCAGCCTGCTGCTGATGCTGCTGGTGCTCATGCACAAGGGCAAGGGCGGCGGCCTCTCCGACATGTTCGGTGGCGGAATGCAGTCCTCCGTCGGCGGCTCCTCCGTGGCCGAGCGCAACCTCGACCGCATCACCGTCGTGGTCGGCCTGATCTGGTTCGCCTGCGTCGTCGTCCTCGGTCTGCTGGTCAAGCTGGGCGACTGACCGTCGTCCGCGATCCCCGGTGAGGGTGTAACTCCTTTCACTGGACGCGCGTTGGGCCTTACGTAGACTGGGGCTTCGTCGAGCACCATCAGGCAGGGAGTTACGACCGTGGCAAGTGGCAACGCGATCCGGGGAAGCCGGGTCGGAGCGGGGCCGATGGGGGAGGCCGAGCGGGGCGAGTCCGCGCCGCGCCTCCGCATCTCCTTCTGGTGCTCGAACGGGCACGAGACGCAGCCGAGCTTCGCCCATGACGCGCAGGTGCCGGACACCTGGGACTGCCCGCGCTGCGGCTTCCCGGCCGGCCAGGACAAGGACAGCCCGCCGGACCCGCCGCGCACCGAGCCGTACAAGACGCACCTCGCGTACGTACGTGAGCGACGCAGCGACGAGGACGGCGAGGCGATCCTCGCCGAGGCGCTGGCCAAGCTCCGCGGCGAGATCTAGCCACTCCCCGGTCCGCTCCACGGGCCACCCCCAGTCGTTCACCGGCCGGACACCTCACGGGTGTCCGGCCGGACTGCTTTTCCGCGCCGTGGCCCGCGTCCGCGCCACCCGCCTCCTCGATCAATTAGGTTGGTGGGGCAGCGGGGATGCTGACGTACAAGAAGAAGTGGGCTGATATCCGGGATGAACGCAGCAAGCCGAACCAAGCTCAACCAGACCCCCGAGTGGACCGCTCTCGCCAAGCACCGTGAGGAGTTCGGCACCACCGAGCTCCGCGAGCTGTTCGCGCGCCAGCCGGACCGGGGCACCGCCTGCACCCTCCGGGTCGGCGACCTCCACCTCGACTACTCCAAGCACCTGGTCACCGACGAGACGCTGCGTCTGCTGCGCGAGCTCGCCGCCGCCACCGGGGTCGCCGAGCTGCGGGACGCGATGTTCCGCGGCGAGAAGATCAACACCACCGAGGACCGGGCCGTCCTGCACACCGCGCTCCGCGCCCCGCGCGGAGCGGTCATCGAGGTCGACGGCGAGAACGTCGTACCCGCCGTGCACGCCGTCCTGGACAAGATGGCCGCCTTCGCGGACAAGGTCCGGGCGGGCGAGTGGACCGGCCACACCGGCAAGCCCATCAAGAACATCGTCAACATCGGCATCGGCGGCTCCGACCTCGGCCCCGCCATGGCGTACGAGGTGCTGCGCTCCTTCACGGACCGCTCGCTCACCGTCCGGTTCGTCTCCAACGTCGACGGCGCCGACCTCCACGAGGCCGTCCGCGACCTGGACCCGGCCGAGACGCTGTTCATCGTCGCCTCGAAGACCTTCACCACCATCGAGACGATCACCAACGCCACCTCCGCCCGCGACTGGCTCCTCACCGAGCTGCGGGCCGGTCAGGACGCCGTCGCGAAGCACTTCGTGGCGCTGTCGACCAACGCGGAGAAGGTCGAGGAGTTCGGCATCGACACGGCCAACATGTTCGAGTTCTGGGACTGGGTCGGCGGCCGCTACTCCTACGACTCCGCGATCGGCCTCTCGCTGATGATCGCCATCGGCCCGGACCGGTTCCGCGAGATGCTGGAGGGCTTCCACCTGGTCGACGAGCACTTCCGCACCGCCCCCGCCGAGGAGAACGCGCCGCTCCTGCTCGGCCTGCTCGGCGTCTGGTACGGCAACTTCTTCGACGCCCAGTCGCACGCGGTGCTGCCGTACAGCCACTACCTCTCCAAGTTCACCGCCTACCTCCAGCAGCTCGACATGGAGTCCAACGGCAAGTCCGTCGACCGCGAGGGCCACCGCGTCGACTGGCAGACCGGACCGGTCGTCTGGGGCACGCCCGGCACCAACGGACAGCACGCGTACTACCAGTTGATCCACCAGGGTACGAAGATGATCCCGGCGGACTTCATCGGCTTCGCCGCCCCGGTCCACGACCTGCTGCCCGGCCTGATCGCCCAGCACGACCTGCTGATGGCCAACTTCTTCGCCCAGACCCAGGCGCTCGCCTTCGGCAAGACGCCCGACGAGGTCCGCGCGGAGGGCGTGCCGGAGGAGCTGGTCCCGCACAAGACGTTCCGCGGCAACCACCCGACGACGACGATCCTCGCCGACAAGCTGACCCCCTCGGTCCTCGGCCAGCTCATCGCGCTCTACGAGCACAAGGTCTTCGTCCAGGGCGCCATCTGGAACATCGACTCCTTCGACCAGTGGGGCGTCGAACTCGGCAAGGTCCTCGCCAAGAAGATCGAGCCGGTCCTGACCGGTGAGGCCGGCACGGAGGAGCTCGACAGCTCCACCGCCGCTCTGGTCGCCGCCTACCGCACGCTGCGGGGGCGCTGAGCCCATGCCGGAGGGGGAGGCGGACGGGACGGCGGCGGAGATACGGCTGCGGCCGCCGCGCAACACGCTGAACGGGCGGGTCGTGGGCTGGTGGCGGGTCCAGTGGCTGCTGATGACCGCCGTCCCCGTCGTGCCGCTGGTCGTCCTCGGCGCGCTGATCGGGCCCGCCCGCCTCTGGCTCCTGCTGCCCGCCGCGGTGTTCGCCGCGGCGGGCCTGGCCTTTGCCGTCCTCCTCCCGCTCTGGTGGTTCCGCACGCACCGCTGGGAGGTCACCGAGGACGCGGTGTACGTACGCACCGGGTTCTTCTGGCAGGAGTGGCGGATCGCGCCGATGTCCCGGATCCAGACCGTGGACACCGTGCGCGGCCCGCTGGAACAGCTCTTCCGGCTCGCCACCGTCACGGTCACCACCGCCTCCTCCAAGGGCGCGGTACGGATCGAGGGCCTGGACCACGAGACCGCCGCCGAACTGGCCGAGCGCCTCACCCGCATCACCCGGAACACCCCCGGCGACGCCACATGAGCACCCCGCGCCCGCCCTACGACGACTGGCTCCGCCTCGATCCCCGTACGGTCCTGGTCTCCGCCCTCGTCGTGGCGGGCGTCGTCGCCGGCGCGGCCCTGCCCGCCGCGCTCGGCCTCTCCAACTGGCTCGGGCTCCCGGGCGGGGTGCTCGCCGTCCTCGGCGCCGGCCTCCTGGTCATCGGCGTGGCGGCGGGCGCCGACCGGGTCCGCTGGCACCGCACCCGCTACCGGATCGGCGAGGAGCGCGTCGACCTCCACACCGGCCTCCTCCTGGTCAAGCGCCGCTCGCTGGCCCGCAGCCGCATCCGTACGGTCGACCTCACCGCCAACCTGCTGCTGCGCCTCCTCGGCCTGGTCACCGTCAGGATCGGCACCGGCGAACAGGGCGGTGACTCCACCCTGGAGCTCGACCCGGTCACCCGCGCCGAAGGCGAACGGCTCCGCCGCCTCCTGCTGGAACGCGCCACCACCCCGCCTGCCGGCGTCCACCGCGACGGCGAACTGGCCCTGCTCGACCCGCGCTGGATCCGGTACGCACCGGTCTCCTTCGTCGCGCCCATGCTCGGCGGCGCGGCCGTCGGAGCCGTGATGCAGATCAGCGACTGGGTCGGGGCGCAGGGCGAGGTCATCGCGTGGACAGCCGACCGGTTCCGGGACACCCCGCTGCTCTGGATGATCGTCATCCTGGTCCTCGCCGCACTGGTCGCCGGTGCCGTCGGGGCGCTCGGCCTCTGGATCGAGATGTGGTGGAACTACCGCCTGGAGCGCGAGCCCGGCGGCACCATCCGGGTCCGGCGCGGGCTCTTCACCTCCCGGTCGATCTCCGTCGAGGAGGCCCGGCTGCGCGGGGTCGACCTGGTCGAACCGCTCGGCGTACGGCTGTTCGGCGCCGGCCGGCTGGACGCCATCACCACCGGACTCGCCAAGGACAAGGAGTCCAGGAACGCCGACCACAACACGGTCCTCCCGGCGGTGCCGCGCCCACGGGCCGACTCCGTCGCCGCCGCGATACTCCGCGAGGAGGCCACGCCGACCGGCGCCAGGCTGACCCGCCACCCGCGCGCCGCCCGGGGCCGCAGGCTGCGCTGGTCGCTCGCCGCCGCCCTCGCCCCGGTGCTGTTCCTCACCGTCCTCGGCACGCTCCTCACTCCCGTACTCCTCTGGATCGCGCTCGGCTGCGCGGCGGTGTTCCTGCCGCTCGCGGTGGCGCTGGCGCTGGACGCGTACCGCAACCTCGGCCACGCGCTCTCCGGCCGCTACCTGGTGACCCGCTCCGGCACGCTCCGCCGCTCCACCGCCGCGCTGGAGCGGGCCGGAGTGATCGGCTGGACCGTCAGGCAGTCGTACTTCCAGCGGCGGGCCGGACTGCTCACGATCACGGCCACCACGGCCGCCGGAGGAGGCGCGTACACGGCGTACGACACCGACGCGGCCGAGGGCCTCAGCTTCGCCGCCGAGGCCGTCCCCGGGCTGCTGGAGCCGTTCCTGGAGCGGGACGCGCGCACCGGCACGTGACGGAGCGCCCGGCGCCTCACCACACGCCCGACGGCACCACCCCGGCGTGGGGCGCCGGACCCGCGTCGGCGACGATACAGATCATGACCTTCACCCATCGCCGTACCGTCCTCACCGCCCTGGCCACCGCCGCCGTCAGCGGCCCGCTGCTCGGCTCGCTCGCCGCGACCCCGGCCCACGCCACGGACGACCTGGACATCTACACCTCCAACACCGACCTCTACAAGAAGCTCGCCGGACAGGAAGGCGTCGAGTTCGCCCGCCGCTACAAGAGACACGAGTACGTCGACCACTCGACGCCGCAGAGATACCCGTACAACCGGACCACCGTCATGGCCCTGCACGGCGGCGGCATCGAGACCGGCACCTCCGAACTCTGCCTCGCCATAGCCGGCTACCACCCGGCCACGCTCGCGCCGCTCCAGGACGGCCACGGGGTGCACGACTACTGGATGTTCGAAGGACTGCGCACCTCGGGCAACCGCGACCTGCACGTCACCGCCAAGAACTGCGACGACCACGTCGCGATCTCCATGGCGGCCGGCAGCCTCAACGTCCTGAGCCTGCACGGCTGTACGTCGGCACAGGCGGGCACCGTCCCGCAGGCCGTGGTGGTCGGCGGGCTCAACACCCGGTTCAAGACCCTGCTCAAGGCCGAGTTCGACAAGGTGGGCATCGCCTGGCGGGACGGGAACGAGACGCCCGACCTGGCCGGCGTCAACCCCACCAACCCGGTCAACCGCACCATGCTCTCCAAGGGCGGTCAGCTGGAGCTCACCACGGAGCTGCGCGCCGCCATGTTCACCAACAACACCCGCGCGGGCCGGGCCGGCTCCACGACCGCGGTCTTCGACCGCTTCACCGCCGCCTGCCGGGCCGCGATCACCAAGCTGGAGCAGGGCACGGACCAGGTCATCCTCTGATCTGCGGGGTCCTCAGGCGCTGTGCGTCGTGTCGATGACGCAGAAGCGGTTGCCCTCGGTGTCGGCCAGGACCACGAAGTCCGGGTCCGGCGGATAGAGCTCCCACGCGACCCGCACCGCGCCCAGCCCCATCAGCCGCTCCACCTCGGCCTCCTGCTCGTCGGAGTAGAGGTCGAGGTGGACCCGGGGGACCTCCTGGACGGGTGAGTCGGAGCGGCCCAGCGCCACGCCGATGCCGGGTCCTTCGACCGGGACCAGCACCACCCAGTCGTCCGCCCCCGGCTCGCGCTCGGTGTACGTGAGCGCCGCCTTCCAGAAGGCGGCCGCCCGCGCCACGTCGGTCGCACCCATCACCACGGTTCCGATATGCACCATGGGCGCGAGCCTTTCACGCACCGGGCCCGGCCCGCTCGGACGGAGAGCGGGCCGGGCCCGGTGGCGTAGAGCCGGAAACGGTCAGGCGGACGCCGGTGGATACAGCGCGCGCGGCAGTTGCGAGGCCGCCGCCGCGTCCAGCAGCCAGAGCGTCCGGCTGCGGCCGTACGCGCCCGCCGCCGGCGCCTGGATCTCGCCGGCGCCGGACAGCGCGATGGCCGCCGCCTCCGCCTTGTCCTCGCCCGCCGCCAGCAGCCACACCTCACGCGCCGCGCGGATCGCGGGGAGCGTGAGCGAGACGCGGACCGGCGGCGGCTTGGGCGCTCCGTGCACACCGACGACGGTGCGCTCCGTCTCCCGTACCGCCGGCAGCTCCGGGAAGAGCGAGGCGACATGCGTGTCCGGGCCGACGCCGAGCATCAGCACGTCGAACGCCGGTACCGGACCGTGGTCCTCCGGTCCTGCGGCGGCGGCCAGTTCGGCCGCGTACGCCGCTGCCGCCTCGTCCACGTCCTTGCCGTACGGGCCGTCCGAGGCGGGCATCGCGTGCACCCGGGCCGGGTCGAGCTCCACCGCGTCGAGCAGCGCCTCGCGGGCCTGGGTCACGTTCCGCTCGGGGTCGCCCTCCGGCAGGAACCGCTCGTCGCCCCACCACAGGTCCAGCCGCGACCAGTCGACGGCGTCCCGGGCGGGCGCGGCGGCGAGTGCGGCCAGCAGGCCGTTGCCGTTGCGCCCGCCGGTCAGCACCACCGAGGCGTGGCCCCGGGAGGCCTGGGCGTCCACGACCTTGGTGATCAGCCGGGCCGCCGCGGCCTGCGCCATCAGCTCCTTGTCCCGGTGCACGACCAGCTGAGGAGGCGTCACTTGGCGGCCGCCTTCTTCGCCGGTGCCTTCTTCGCGGCCGGCGTTTTCCGCTCGCCCTCCGCGGGCTTCTCCTCGGCCGAGGCAGCCGGGGCCGCCTTCACCTCGCCGCCCGCGTGGAGCTTCTCCACCCCGAACTTCACCGCGGACTCGTAGGTGTTGTCCGGGTCCAGCCGGCGTAGCTCCTCCGCCAGCAGCTCGGCGGTCTCCCGGCGCTTGAGCGCCACCGCGCGGTCCGGCTGGCCCTGCATGGAGAGCGTGGCCAGCGAGCCGTCGGCCCGGTCGAGGACGATGACGCCGTTCTTCGTCTCCATCCGGACCGCGGTCAGACCCGGCCCGTCGGAGTACGTACGCTCCACCGGGACGCCGAGCCGGTCCGCGAGCCACATCGCGAGCAGCTCGCAGCTCGGGTTGTCGCTCTCGCCCTCGACGGTCGCGCCGATCACCTTCGCCGGCTGCTGGTCCAGCGCCGCGGCCAGCATCGAGCGCCACGGCGTGATCCGGGTCCACGACAGGTCGGTGTCGCCGGGGCTGTACGTCGCCGCACGCACCGCCAGCTCGTCGATCGGGCGCTCGGCCGAGTAGCTGTCGGTGATCCGGCGCTGGGCCAGCGCGCCCAGCGGGTCCTTCGCCGCGTCGGCGGGCGCGTCCTCGGGCCACCACACCACGACCGGGGCATCCGGCAGCAGCAGCGGGAGGACCACCGACTGGGCGTGGTTGGCCAGCTCGCCGTGGAGGCGCAGGACGACGGTCTCGCCGGTCCCGGCGTCGGAACCGACCCGGACCTCGGCATCGAGCCGGGCGTCCCGGCGGGCGCGCGGCGAGCGGCTGACCCGCTTGATCACCGCGATGATCCGCGAGGGGTGCTCGCGGGAGGCGTCACCGGCCGACTTGAGCGCGTCGTACGCGTTCTCCTCGTCGGTGACGATGACCAGCGTGAGCACCATGCCGATGGCCGGGGTGCCGATCGCCCGGCGGGCCGAGACCAGCGCCTGGTTGATCTTGCTGGATGTGGTCTCCGTGAGATCGATCTTCATGGCCGCCTCCAGCTCCGTCCGTCACGTGCGAGCATCTCGTCGGCCTCGGCCGGACCCCAGGTGCCGGCCGCGTACTTCGCGGGCTTGCCGTGCTTGTCCCAGTACGCCTCGATCGGGTCGAGGATGGTCCAGGAGAGCTCGACCTCCTGGTGGCGCGGGAACAGGTTGGCGTCGCCGAGCAGCACGTCCAGCAGGAGCCGCTCGTACGCCTCCGGGCTGGACTCCGTGAAGGACTCCCCGTACGCGAAGTCCATCGTGACGTCCCGGACCTCCATCGAGGTGCCGGGCACCTTGGAGCCGAAGCGCACGGTGACGCCCTCGTCCGGCTGGACCCGGATGACCAGGGCGTTGCCGCCGAGCTCCTCCGTGGCGCCGGACTCGAACGGCAGGTAGGGCGCGCGCTTGAAGACGACCGCGATCTCCGTGACCCGGCGGCCGAGCCGCTTTCCGGTCCGGAGGTAGAACGGCACGCCCGCCCAGCGGCGGTTGTTGATCGTCAGCTTGATCGCCGCGTAGGTGTCGGTCGTCGACTTGGGGTCGATGCCCTCCTCCTCGCAGTAGCCGAGGACCTCCTGGCCGCCCTGCCAGGCGTGCTCGTACTGCGCGCGCACGGTGTGCAGACCGAGGTCCTCCGGCAGCTCGACGGCGGTGAGCACCTTGAGCTTCTCGGCGACCAGGGCCTTCGGGTGGAAGGAGCCGGGCTCCTCCATCGCGGTGAGCGCCAGCAGCTGGAGCAGGTGGTTCTGGATGACGTCACGGGCGGCGCCGATGCCGTCGTAGTAGCCGGCGCGGCCGCCGATGCCGATGTCCTCGGCCATCGTGATCTGTACGTGGTCGACGTAGGACCGGTTCCAGATCGGCTCCCACATCGTGTTGGCGAACCGCAGTGCCAGGATGTTCTGGACCGTCTCCTTCCCCAGGTAGTGGTCGATCCGGAAGACCTCGTTGGGCGGGAAGACGTCGTGCACGAGCTGGTTGAGCTCCTGCGCGCTGGCCAGGTCGTGGCCGAACGGCTTCTCGATGACGGCCCGTCGCCAGGAGCCCTCCTTCTGGTCGGCCAGGCCGTGCTTCTTGAGCTGCTGGACGACCTTGGGGAAGAACTTCGGCGGCACGGAGAGGTAGAAGGCGAAGTTGCCGCCCGTCCCCTGTGCCTTGTCGAGCTCCTGGATGGTGGCCTTGAGCGTCTCGAACGCCTCGTCGTCGTCGAAGTCGCCCTGGACGAAGCGCATCCCCTGGATGAGCTGCTGCCAGACCTCCTCGCGGAACGGCGTACGGGCGTGCTCCTTGACGGCGTCGTGGACGACCTGCGCGAAGTCCTCGTCCTCCCAGTCGCGGCGCGCGAAGCCGATGAGCGAGAAGCCCGGTGGCAGCAGGCCGCGGTTGGCCAGGTCGTAGACGGCAGGCATCAGCTTTTTACGGGACAAATCGCCCGTGACGCCAAAGATGACCAGGCCCGACGGCCCCGCGATACGCGGGAGCCGTCGGTCCTGTGCGTCACGGAGCGGGTTGGCTCCGGGAACAGCAGACAAAGTGGTCAGCCCTCCGAGGGGGCGAGGCGCGAGAGCTCCGCCTCGGTCGACTTGAGCAGATCGTTCCAGGACGCCTCGAACTTCTCGACGCCCTCGTCCTCCAGCACCTGTACGACCTCGTCGTACGAGATGCCGAGCTTCTTGACCGCGTCCAGGTCGGCGCGCGCCTGGTCGTAGCCGCCGGCGACGGTGTTGCCGGTGATCTCGCCGTGGTCGGCCACCGCCTCCAGGGTCGCCTCCGGCATGGTGTTCACCGTGTTCGGCGCCACCAGGTCGTCGACGTACAGGGTGTCCTTCAGCGACGGGTCCTTGACGCCGGTGGAAGCCCAGAGCGGACGCTGCTTGTTGGCCTGCGCCTTGTCCAGGGCCTCCCAGCGCTCGCCCGAGAAGACCTCCTCGTACGCCTCGTAGGCCAGACGCGCGTTGGCCAGGGCGGACTTGCCCTTGGCGGCCTTCGCCTCGTCGGAGCCGATGGCGTCCAGGCGCTTGTCGATCTCGGTGTCCACGCGGGACACGAAGAAGGACGCCACCGAGTGGATCTCGGAGAGGTCCAGGCCCGCGGCCTTCGCCTTCTCCAGGCCCGCCAGGTAGGCGTCCATGACCGCGCGGTAGCGCTCCAGCGAGAAGATCAGCGTCACGTTGACGCTGATGCCCCGGCCGATGGTCTCGGTGATCGCCGGGAGACCGGCCTTGGTCGCCGGGATCTTGATGAGCGTGTTCGGCCGGTCGACCAGCCAGGCCAGCTGCTTGGCCTCGGCCACGGTGGCCAGGGTGTTGTGCGCCAGGCGCGGGTCCACCTCGATGGAGACCCGGCCGTCCTGGCCGCCGGTCGCGTCGAAGACCGGGCGCAGGATGTCGGCGGCGTCGCGGACGTCCGCCGTCGTGATCATGCGGAGCGCTTCCTCGACGGTCACCTTGCGGGCGGCGAGGTCGGTGAGCTGCTGCTCGTAACCGTCGCCCGAGGAGATCGCCTTCTGGAAGATCGACGGGTTGGTGGTGACGCCGACGACGTGGCTCTGGTCGATCAGCTCGGCCAGGTTGCCCGACGTGATCCGCTTGCGCGACAGGTCGTCGAGCCAGATCGCCACGCCCTCGTCGGAGAGGCGCTTGAGTGCGTCTGTCATGGGTTGCATCTCCTACTAGTCGTATATCTACGTCGTATATACGGCGTCAGCGCGCTGCGGCTTCGAGGGATTCCCGCGCGACGGCGGCCACGTTCTCGGCCGTGAAGCCGAACTCGCGGAAGAGGACCTTCGCGTCGGCCGAGGCACCGAAGTGCTCCAGCGACACGATCCGGCCGGCGTCCCCGACGTACCGGTACCAGGTCAGGCCGATGCCCGCCTCGACGGCGACCCGCGCCTTGACCGACGGCGGGAGCACGCTCTCCTTGTAACCCTGATCCTGCTGCTCGAACCACTCGACGCACGGCATCGAGACGACCCGGGTCGGCACACCGGCGGCCTGGAGCTGCTCGCGCGCCTCCACGGCGACGTGGACCTCGGAGCCGGTCGCGATGAGCAGCACCTGCGGCTCGCCACCTTCGGCCTCGAACAGGACATAACCGCCCTTGGCCGCGTCCTCGTTCGCCTCGTACGTCGGCACGCCCTGGCGGGTCAGCGCCAGACCGTGCGGGGCGCCCACGCCGAACTCCTTGGTGTAGCGGCGCAGGATCTCGCGCCAGGCGATGGACGTCTCGTTGGCGTCGGCCGGGCGCACGACGTTCAGGCCCGGGATGGCGCGCAGCGCGGCCAGGTGCTCCACCGGCTGGTGGGTCGGGCCGTCCTCGCCGAGGCCGATCGAGTCGTGCGTCCACACGTACGTCACCGGCAGGTGCATCAGCGCGGAGAGCCGCACCGCGTTGCGCATGTAGTCGGAGAACACCAGGAAGGTGCCGCCGTAGATGCGGGTGTTGCCGTGCAGCGCGATGCCGTTCATCGCGGCGGCCATCGCGTGCTCGCGGATCCCGAAGTGGATCGTGCGGCCGTACGGGTCGGCCTCCGGCAGCGGGTTGCCGACCGGGAGGAACGACGACGTCTTGTCGATCGTCGTGTTGTTCGAGCCGGCCAGGTCGGCGGAGCCGCCCCACAGCTCGGGCACGACCTCGCCCAGCGCCTGGAGCACCTTGCCGGAGGCGGCACGGGTGGCCAGGCCCTTTCCGGGCTCGAAGACCGGGAGCTTCTCCTCCCAGCCCGCGGGCAGCTCGCCCGCGGCGATCCGGTCGAAGTCGGCGGCGCGCTCCGGGTTGGCGGTGCGCCACGCGGCGAACGACTTGTCCCACTCGGCACGGGCCTCGCGGCCGCGGTCCAGCGCCTCACGGGTGTGGCCGATGACCTCGCCCGCGACCTCGAACGTCTGCTCCGGGTCGAAGCCGAGGACCCGCTTGGTGGCCGCGATCTCCTCGTCGCCGAGCGCCGAGCCGTGCGCGGCCTCGGTGTTCTGCGCGTTCGGGGCCGGCCAGGCGATGATCGAGCGGGCCGCGATGAACGACGGGCGCTCGGTCTCGGCCTTGGCCGCCTGCAGCGCCGCGTACAGACCCGCCGGGTCCAGGTCGCCGTTGGCCGCCTGCTCGACACGCTGGACGTGCCAGCCGTACGCCTCGTACCGCTTCAGGGTGTCCTCGGAGACCGCGGTCTCCGTGTCGCCCTCGATGGAGATGTGGTTGTCGTCCCAGAGCAGGACCAGGTTGCCGAGCTTCTGGTGGCCGGCCAGCGAGGACGCCTCGGCCGAGATGCCCTCCTGGAGGCAGCCGTCACCGGCGATGACCCAGACCGTGTGGTCGAACGGGGAGGTGCCGGGGGCCGCCTCGGGGTCGAACAGGCCGCGCTCGTAGCGGGCGGCCATCGCCATGCCCACCGCGTTGGCGACACCCTGGCCCAGCGGACCGGTCGTCGTCTCGACACCCGTCGTGTGGCCGTACTCCGGGTGGCCCGGGGTCTTGGAGCCCCAGGTCCGGAAGGACTTCAGGTCCTCAAGCTCCAGGCCGTAACCGGCGAGGTAGAGCTGGATGTACAGGGTCAGGCTGGAGTGACCGGCCGACAGGACGAACCGGTCGCGGCCGGTCCACTCCGCGTCCGCGGGGTCGTGCCGCATGACTTTCTGGAACAGGGTGTACGCGGCGGGAGCCAGGCTCATGGCCGTACCCGGGTGGCCGTTTCCGACTTTCTGTACGGCGTCCGCGGCGAGGACACGGGCGGTGTCCACGGCCCGCTGGTCCAAATCGGTCCACTGGAGGTCTGCGGTGGTCGGCTTGATGCTCACCCTGAGTCAGGGCTCCTCTCCACTGTTCGTAAGCCGGTGACTGTTACCGCACCGGGCGCTGTCGAGCCTACCCTCGCCGCAGGGCGCGCTTTCCGAGCATTTTCCAGGGTGCGGGCGACCCGCCCACTTCGCCTCCCGGCGGACGGGTCCCGTCCATCCCACAGTCACCCTCAACACGAGCCCACCCCCGCGAAGGGCGGTGTATCCCCAACGTCTAGAGTGGTCGAGTTCGCGCAAGTCTTCACAAGGGCCTTCCGGCCCGGAGCTTGCTGGGATTTCTCTGTCAGGGGTGTGCGTGACGGCCGTCGAGTCCCGACCCGCAGGGGTCGCCTTGACTCCCAGCCCAAGGGGCCATCGCCCGTACGGGGCCCGTGTCAAGGCATTCGTGGCGCTTACCAAGCCACGGATCATCGAGCTGTTGCTCATCACCACCGTTCCGGTGATGTTCCTCGCCGCCCAGGGCGTACCCGACCTGTGGCTGGTGCTCGCCACCACGCTGGGGGGTTACCTCTCGGCGGGCGGCGCCAACGCGCTGAACATGTACATCGACCGCGACATCGACGCGCTGATGGACCGCACGTCGCAGCGTCCGCTGGTCACCGGGATGGTCAGTCCGCGCGAGTGCCTGGTCTTCGGCATCTCGCTCGCGGTGATCTCGACGCTCTGGTTCGGACTGCTCGTCAACTGGCTGTCCGCCGCGCTCGCCCTCGGGGCGCTGCTCTTCTACGTCGTCGTCTACACGATGCTGCTGAAGCGCCGCACCTCGCAGAACATCATCTGGGGCGGTATCGCCGGCTGCCTGCCGGTGCTCATCGGCTGGTCCTCCGTGACGAACTCCCTCTCCTGGGCCGCCGTCATCCTCTTCGCCGTCATCTTCTTCTGGACGCCGCCGCACTACTGGCCGCTCTCCATGAAGGTGAAGGAGGACTACGCCCGGGTCGGCGTCCCGATGCTCCCGGTCATCGCCTCCAACCAGGTGGTGGCCCGGCAGATCGTCATCTACAGCTGGGTGATGGTCGGCGTCTCGCTGCTGCTCACCCCGCTGGGCTACACCGGCTGGTTCTACCTCGCGGTGGCGCTGCTGGCGGGCGGCTTCTGGCTCTGGGAGGCCCACGGGCTGCAGAACCGGGCCAGGGCCGGGGTGACCGGTGCCAAGCTCAAGGAGATGCGGCTGTTCCACTGGTCCATCACCTACGTCTCGCTGCTCTTCCTGGCCGTCGCGGTGGACCCCTTCCTCCGTTAGGGCGTGTCCTCACGGGCGGGGGGGGGGGGGGCCCCCCCCCGCCCCCCCCCCCCCCCGGCCCCGCCCCCCGCGGGAGGCGTCAGTCGCCGGGAGACCCGGCCCCCGCACCCCGCACACACCCGCCGCCCACCCCGCCCGCCCCCCCCCACCGCGGCCGGCGGCGTCCGGGGGGGGGCGGGGGCCCCCCCGCGCGGGGGGGGGGGGGCCCCCGGGGGGGGGGCCCGCGCCCCCCCCCCCCCCCCCCCCGCCCGTCGCCGTTCCTTCTACCCGTCGGTAGCATCCTGTCCATGGCAGAGACGGCAGCAGACGCAGCAGACACGGAGCAGACCTCGCGGACGGACGCCAGGAAGGCGGCCCGCGCGGAGCGCAAGGCGGCGAAGCTGGCCCGCGAGATCGGTGCCTTCGCCAAGGAGCACGGCGGCGCGGAGGGGCAGCTCGCCTACATCGGCCAGGCGGGCGCCCGGATCGTCCTGGTCGGCCAGGACGGCGCCTGGGGCGACCTGGTGGCGCCGACGTACGCGGTGGCCGAGAGCGCGGCTGAGAAGTCCGGCATCACGATGCACGAGGAGTTCGACGGCGACTTCGCGCTGAAGGTCCGCACGGGTCCGTACGAGTGGTCGCGGATGGCCGGGATCCAGGTCGGCGGCCCGTCCAACGACAGCTGAGCGGGTACGGAGAAGGGGCGGCGGGCACAGGCCCGCCGCCCCTTCTCCGTATGCGGGGTCTCTCAGACCGCCTGCGACTCCCGCTGCTCGGCGGAGGCGGACGGGCCCGGCAGCGTGGCCGGCTCGACGTCGCCGCGCTCGCGCATGCTCATCACCAGGCGGACCACGGCGATCCACATGATGGCCGAGCCGAACATGTGGACGCCGACCAGGATCTCGGGGACGTCGGTGAAGTACTGGACGTATCCGATCGCGCCCTGGGCGAGCAGCACGACCAGCAGGTCGCGGGCGCGCGCCCGGGTGTCGGCGGGGGCGTCGACCACCCGCAGGGCCAGCCACATCGCGATGGCGAGCGCGCAGACCACCCAGGCGGCGATGGCGTGGATGTGTGCGGCGGCCGACCAGTCCCACGGCATCCGCGGTACGTCGCTGCTGTCGCCCGCGTGCTTGCCGGAACCGGTCACCGTGGTGCCGAGCACGATGAGGACCACGGTGGTCGCCAGGATGGCCCAGGAGAGCCGGCGTACGGGCAGGGGTGCGCGGGGGCGGACCGGGCCGTCGCCTTCGCCGATCCGGACCCAGGTGATAACGGCGACCGCGAGCAGCGCATTGGCCAGCAGGAAGTGCCCGGCCACCGTCCACGGGTTGAGTCCCGCCCAGACCGTGATCCCGCCGAGGATGGCGTTGCCGAGCACGATCCAGAACTGCGACCAGGCCAGCCGGGTCACCTTCCGGCGGCGCGGCTTCATCGAACTGACGGCGATGATCGCCCAGCCGACGGCGGCCGACAGGACGTACGTCAGCAGCCGGTTGCCGAACTCGATCGCACCGTGCATGCCTTGCGCGGGCGTGGCGAAGAGGCTGTCGTCGGTGCACTTGGGCCAGGTGTCGCAGCCGAGGCCCGAACCGGTCAGCCGGACGGCACCGCCGGTCACGATGATGAAGACGCTCATCAGGATGGCGGAGAGCGCGGCGCGCTTCACCATCTTGGTGGACGGCGTCCAGCGCTTGGCGATGGCAGTGATGGGGGTTTCCACGCGGACCATCGTAGGACGTGGCTTGTGCATGATTTCACGAGGGGTGGTTCGTGGCGGCTTGCCCGTGAAGATCCCTGCTGCCGGGGCTACTCCCAGCGGAAGAACCTCGCCGCCGCGCCCAGCCCCAGCACCGCCCACACCGCCAGGATCCCGGCCTGCGCCCACGGCATCGACGCGCCGTGCTGGAGGACGTCCCGCAGCCCCTCGGAGAGTGCCGAGACGGGCAGCAGACCCAGCACGGACTGCACCGCGTCCGGGAACTTGTCCAGCGGCACGATGACCCCGCCGCCGACCAGCAGCAGCAGGAAGACCAGGTTGGCGGCGGCCAGCGTCGCCTCCGCCTTCAGCGTCCCGGCCATCAGCAGCCCGAGCCCCGAGAACGCGGCGGTCCCCAGCACCAGCAGCAGCAGCAGTACGGAGAGCGGGCTGCCCTGCGGCGACCAGCCCAGCGCGAAGGCGATCGCCGTCAGCAGCAGCACCTGGAGCACCTCGGTGACCAGCACCGACAGCGTCTTCGCCGTCATCAGCGCCCAGCGCGGCAGCGGAGAGGCCCCGAGCCGCTTCAGGACCCCGTAACGGCGTTCGAAGCCGGTGGCGATGGCCTGGCCGGTGAAGGCCGTCGACATCACCGCGAGCGCGAGGATGCCCGGCGCCAGGAAGTCGACCGACGCGCCCGGGCCGGTGTCGACGATGTCCACCGCGCTGAACAGGACCAGCAGCAGCGTCGGGATGATCACCGTCAGCAGCAGCTGCTCCCCGTTGCGCAGCAGCATCCGGGTCTCCAGCGCGGTCTGCGCGGCGATCATCCGGGGGAGCGGGGCGGCGCCGGGGCGCGGGGTGTACGTACCGGCGCTCATGCGCGCAGCTCCTTGCCGGTCAGTTCGAGGAAGACGTCCTCCAGGGTGTGCCGCTCCACCGAGATGCCGTCGGGCATCACGCCGTGCTGCGCGCACCAGGAGGTGACGGTGGCGAGCAGCTGCGGGTCGATGGTCCCGGTGATGCGGTACGTCCCCGGGAGCGGCTCCGCGGCCTCGGAGCCGTCGGGCAGCGCCTTGACCAGGGAGCCGAGGTCGAGCCCCGTACGCCCGGTGAAGCGCAGGGTGTTCTCCGCGCCGCCGCGGCAGAGCTGTTCGGGGGAGCCCTGGGCGATGACCCGGCCCGCGTCGATGATCGCGACGTCGTCGGCGAGCGCCTCGGCCTCGTCCATGAAGTGGGTGGTCAGCACCACGGAGACCCCGTCGGCGCGCAGCTCGCGCACCAGGTCCCAGGTGGAGCGGCGGGCCTGCGGGTCGAGCCCGGCGGTCGGTTCGTCCAGGAAGACCAGCTCGGGCCGGCCGACGACCGCGAGGGCCAGGGCGAGGCGCTGCTGCTGGCCGCCGGAGAGCCGGCGGTAGGTGGTGCGGCCGCAGGAGCCGAGGCCGAGGCGCTCGATCAGGGCGTCGACGTCCAGCGGGTGGGCGTGGAGCCTGGCCATGTGGCGGAGCATCTCCTCGGCGCGGGCGCCGGAGTAGACGCCGCCGGACTGGAGCATGACCCCGATCCTGGGGCGCAGCCGCTCCGCGTCGGCGACCGGGTCGAGTCCGAGGACGCGTACGGTGCCGGCGTCGGGGCGGCGGTAGCCCTCGCAGGTCTCGATCGTGGTGGTCTTGCCGGCGCCGTTCGGGCCGAGCACGGCGGTCACCGCGCCCGACGCCACGACCAGATCGAGGCCGTTCACCGCGGTCTTCGTGCCGTACCGCTTCACCAGGCCGGTGACCTGTACGACGGGCTCGTTCTCCATGGCAGGGAAGTTTAGGCAGGGCCCGGCGGCGGCCCGGTCCCGGGGCCAGATTAGGTAACCCTAAGTGACGAACCACACCGTAGATCGTTCCGGACCGTGGTTGTCATGGCCGAATGAATTACGCAACAATGGTGTTGTGAAATACGACGGTGGGGCTCCTCAGGAGGAACTCGCGACCGGTGAGCGCTCGACGCGCAACCGGGTCGCGCGCTCCATCCTGGACCACGGCCCGTCCACCGCCGCCGACCTCGCCCAGCGCGTCGGCCTCACCCAGGCCGCCGTCCGCCGCCACCTGGACGCCCTCGTCTCCGACGATGTCGTCGAAGCCCGTGAACAGCGGGTCTACGGGGCGCGGACCCGCGGCAGGCCCGCCAAGGTGTTCGCCCTGACCGACTGCGGCCGGGACGCCTTCGACCAGTCCTACGACAAGCTGGCCGCGGACGCGCTGCGGTTCATCGCCGAGTCCGGCGGGGACGAGGCGGTCACCGCCTTCGCCCGCGCCCGGATGGCGGCGATGGGCGAGGCGTACCGCGCCGCGGTCGAGGCCGCGGAGCCCTCCGAGCGCACGGAGGCCCTCGCCAGGGCCCTGAGCGCCGACGGGTACGCTGCTACGGCGCGCAGCGCGCCGGGCCCGCAGCAGGGCGAGCAGCTGTGCCAGCACCACTGCCCGGTGGCGCATGTCGCCGAGCAGTTCCCACAGCTGTGCGAGGCGGAGACGGAATTCTTCTCCAGCCTCCTCGGGACCCATGTGCAGCGTCTGGCCACCCTCGCCCACGGCGACGGCGTGTGCACGACCTATGTGCCGCGCAGCGGTCAGACAGCACCCCCACAGACCACCCATTCAGCATCTGCAAGCACGGCCGGGAGGAACCCCGCATGACGCTCCCCACGGAGACTGCCCACCCTGAGCTCGAGGGTCTGGGTACGTACGAATTCGGCTGGGCCGACTCCGACGCGGCAGGCGCGGCGGCGAAGCGCGGCCTCTCCGAGGCTGTCGTCCGCGACATCTCGGAGAAGAAGAACGAGCCCGAGTGGATGCTGAAGCTGCGGCTCAAGGGCCTCAAGCTCTTCGACAAGAAGCCCATGCCGAACTGGGGCTCCGACCTGTCGGGCATCGACTTCGACAACATCAAGTACTTCGTGCGGTCCACGGAAAAGCAGGCGGCCTCCTGGGAGGAGCTGCCCGAGGACATCAAGAACACGTACGACAAGCTCGGCATCCCGGAGGCGGAGAAGCAGCGCCTCGTCGCCGGTGTCGCCGCGCAGTACGAGTCCGAGGTCGTCTACCACCAGATCAACGAGGAGCTGGAGGCGCAGGGTGTCATCTTCATGGACACCGACACCGCGCTGAAGGAGCACCCGGAGCTCTTCAAGGAGTACTTCGGCACCGTCATCCCCGTCGGTGACAACAAGTTCGCCTCGCTGAACTCGGCCGTGTGGTCCGGCGGCTCGTTCATCTACGTGCCCAAGGGCGTCCACGTCGAGATCCCGCTCCAGGCCTACTTCCGTATCAACACGGAGAACATGGGCCAGTTCGAGCGGACGCTGATCATCGTCGACGAGGACGCCTACGTCCACTACGTCGAGGGCTGCACCGCCCCGATCTACTCCTCGGACTCGCTGCACAGCGCCGTGGTCGAGATCATCGTGAAGAAGGGCGGCCGCTGCCGCTACACGACCATCCAGAACTGGTCGAACAACGTCTACAACCTGGTCACCAAGCGGGCCGTGGCCTACGAGGGCGCGACCATGGAGTGGGTCGACGGCAACATCGGCTCCAAGGTGACCATGAAGTACCCGGCCATCTACCTGATGGGCGAGCACGCCAAGGGCGAGACCCTCTCCATCGCCTTCGCGGGCGAGGGCCAGCACCAGGACGCCGGCGCCAAGATGGTCCACATGGCGCCGAACACCTCCTCGAACATCGTCTCCAAGTCGGTGGCGCGAGGCGGCGGCCGTACGTCCTACCGCGGACTGATCGAGATCGGCGAGGGCGCGCCGGGCGCGAAGTCCAACGTCCTCTGCGACGCTCTCCTCGTCGACACGATCTCCCGCTCGGACACCTACCCCTACGTCGACGTCCGTGAGGACGACGTGTCGATGGGCCACGAGGCGACCGTCTCCAAGGTCTCCGAGGACCAGCTCTTCTACCTCATGAGCCGCGGACTCACCGAGTTCGAGGCCATGGCGATGATCGTGCGCGGCTTCGTCGAGCCGATCGCGAAGGAGCTGCCCATGGAGTACGCCCTGGAGCTCAACCGGCTGATCGAGCTGCAGATGGAGGGTTCGGTCGGCTAGGACCTCGTACGAGGATCCTGTGGGGCGGCCCTCGCGGCCGCCCCCGCACCCCACCGAACCACCCCCCTTCTTGACTGAGAAAGCGAGCACTACGACAGCCATGGCTGAGGCTCAGAACACTCCGGTGGGCTCCACCACCGCCGGCTCCATCGCGGTGGCCGCGGAGTCGACCGTCGCCACGCGCATGAGCGCACCCCCGTCCTTCGACGTCGCGGACTTCCCCGTCCCGCACGGTCGCGAGGAGGAGTGGCGCTTCACGCCGCTGGAGCGGCTGCGCGGGCTGCACGACGGCACCGCCGTCGCCACGGGCGGCGGCGTGAAGGTCGCGATCGAGGCGCCCGACGGCGTCACGGTCGAGACCGTCGGCCGCGACGACGCGCGGCTCGGCAAGGCCGGTACGCCGGTGGACCGGGTCGCCGCCCAGGCGTACTCCTCCTTCGAGCAGGCCTCGGTCGTCACGGTCGCCAAGGAGGCCGTGCTCACGGAGCCGATCCGGATCGCCGTGCACGGCGAGGGCGGCATCGCCTACGGTCACCAGCTCATCGAGCTGAAGGCCTTCGCCGAGGCCGTCGTGGTCATCGACCACACCGGTGACGCGGTGCTCGCCGCCAACGTCGACTACGTCCTCGGTGACGGCGCCAAGCTGACCGTCGTCTCCGTCCAGGACTGGGACGACACGGCCGTCCACGTCGGCCAGCACAACGCGCTGGTCGGCCGGGACGCCTCCTTCAAGTCGATCGTCGTCACCTTCGGCGGCGACCTCGTCCGGCTGCACCCGCGGGTCGCCTACGCGGCGCCCGGCGGCGAGGCGGAGCTCTTCGGCCTGTACTTCACCGACAAGGGCCAGCACCAGGAGCACCGCCTCCTGGTCGACCACAACACCCCGCACTGCAAGTCCAACGCGGTGTACAAGGGCGCGCTCCAGGGCGACGGCGCCCACGCCGTCTGGATCGGGGACGTCCTCATCCAGGCCGCGGCCGAGGGCACCGACACCTACGAGATGAACCGGAACCTCGTCCTCACCGACGGCGCCCGGGTCGACTCCGTACCCAACCTGGAGATCGAGACCGGCGAGATCGTCGGCGCCGGCCACGCCTCGGCGACCGGCCGCTTCGACGACGAGCAGCTCTTCTACCTCCAGTCCCGCGGCATCCCGGCCGAGGAGGCCCGCCGTCTGGTCGTGCGCGGCTTCTTCGCCGAGCTGGTCCAGCAGATCGGCCTGCCGGACGTGGAGCAGCGGCTGCTCGACAAGATCGAGGCCGAGCTGAAGGCGTCGGTCTGATGACCTTCGTCAAGGCGTGCGCGCTCAGTGAGCTGGAGGACGACACCCCGAAGCGGGTCGAGCTCGACGGCACACCGGTCTCCGTCGTCCGCACCGAGGGCGAGGTGTTCGCGATCAACGACATCTGCTCGCACGCGAACGTGTCGCTCTCGGAGGGCGAGGTGGAGGACTGTGCGATCGAGTGCTGGCTGCACGGCTCGTCGTTCGACCTCCGTACCGGCAAGCCGTCCGGCCTTCCCGCGACGCGCCCCGTCCCCGTATACCCCGTAAAGATCGAAGGGGACGATGTGCTCGTCTCCGTCACCCAGGAGTCCTGAGTCACCCATGGCAACGCTTGAAATCCGCGACCTGCACGTCTCCGTCGAGGCCGACAACGCCACGAAGGCGATCCTCAAGGGCGTCGACCTGACCGTGAAGCAGGGCGAGACCCACGCCATCATGGGCCCCAACGGGTCCGGCAAGTCCACCCTCGCGTACTCGCTGGCGGGTCACCCCAAGTACACGATCACCGGCGGTACGGTCACCCTGGACGGCGAGGACGTCCTGGAGATGTCCGTCGACGAGCGCGCCCGCGCCGGCCTCTTCCTCGCCATGCAGTACCCCGTCGAGATCCCCGGTGTCTCGGTCTCCAACTTCCTGCGCACCTCCGCCACCGCCGTCCGCGGCGAGGCCCCCAAGCTGCGTACGTGGGTCAAGGAGGTCAAGGAGACGATGGCCGGGCTCCAGATGGACCCGTCCTTCGCCGAGCGCAACGTCAACGAGGGCTTCTCCGGCGGTGAGAAGAAGCGCCACGAGATCCTTCAGCTGGAGCTCCTCAAGCCGAAGATCGCCGTCCTGGACGAGACCGACTCCGGCCTGGACGTCGACGCGCTCAAGACCGTCTCCGAGGGTGTCAACCGGGTCCGTGCGACCGGCGAGGTCGGCACGCTGCTGATCACGCACTACACCCGCATCCTGAAGTACATCCAGCCCGACTTCGTGCACGTCTTCGCCAACGGCCGGATCGCGGCCTCCGGCGGCGCCGAGCTGGCCGACCAGCTGGAGAACGAGGGCTACGAGGCATACACGAAGGGTGGCGCTTCCGCGTGACTGACGCCCGACAGGGGCTCACCGGCCTCCTCGACACCGAGGCGATCCGCAAGGACTTCCCGATCCTGGACCGCACGGTCCACGACGGCAAGAAGATCGTTTACCTGGACTCCGCGGCGACCTCGCAGAAGCCGCGCCAGGTCCTCGACGCGCTCAACACGTACTACGAGCGCCACAACGCGAACGTGCACCGAGGCGTCTACACGGTCGCCGAGGAGGCCACCGCGCTGTACGAAGGCGCCCGTGACAAGGTCGCGGCCTTCATCAACGCGCCGAGCCGCGACGAGGTGATCTTCACCAAGAACGCCTCGGAGTCGCTCAACCTCGTGGCCAACATGCTCGGTTGGGCCGACGAGCCCTATCGGGTGGACCGCGACACCGAGATCGTCACCACGGAGATGGAGCACCACTCCAACATCGTGCCGTGGCAGCTGCTCGCGCAGCGCACCGGCGCGAAGCTGAAGTGGTTCGGCATCACCGACGACGGCCGGCTCGACCTGTCGAACATCGACGAGATCATCACCGAGAAGACGAAGATCGTCTCCTTCACGCTGGTCTCCAACATCCTGGGCACCGTCAACCCGGTCGAGCAGATCATCCGCCGCGCCCAGCAGGTCGGTGCGCTGGTCTGCATCGACGCCTCGCAGGCGGCCCCGCACATGGTGCTGGACGTGCAGGCGCTCCAGGCCGACTTCGTGGCCTTCACCGGCCACAAGATGGTCGGCCCGACCGGTATCGGCGTGCTCTGGGGACGGCAGGAACTCCTGGAGGACCTGCCGCCGTTCCTCGGGGGTGGCGAGATGATCGAGACCGTGTCGATGCACTCGTCCACCTACGCTCCGGCGCCGCACAAGTTCGAGGCCGGTACGCCCCCGATCGCGCAGGCCGTCGGTCTCGGCGCGGCCGTGGACTACCTCTCCGCGATCGGCATGGAGAAGATCCACCAGCACGAGAAGGCGATCACCGAGTACGCGGTGAAGCGCCTCCTGGAGGTCCCGGACCTGCGGATCATCGGCCCCTCGACGGCCGAGGACCGCGGCGCGACGATCTCCTTCACGCTCGGCGACATCCACCCGCACGACGTGGGCCAGGTCCTCGACGAGCTGGGCATCTGCGTCCGGGTCGGCCACCACTGCGCCCGCCCGGTCTGCCTGCGGTACGGAATTCCCGCGACGACGCGAGCGTCGTTCTATCTGTACTCCACGCCCGCCGAGGTCGACGCACTGGTGGACGGGCTGGAGCACGTCCGGAACTTCTTCGGCTGAGGGTGGAACGGTGAAGCTCGATTCCATGTACCAGGAAGTGATCCTGGACCACTACAAGCACCCCCACGGGCGCGGCCTGCGGGACGGCGACGCCGAGGTGCACCACACCAATCCGACGTGCGGTGACGAGATCACGCTCCGGGTGAAGTACGACGGCGAGACCATCGCCGACGTCAGCTACGAGGGCCAGGGCTGCTCCATCAGCCAGGCCTCCGCCTCCGTGCTGAACGAGCTGCTCGTCGGCAAGGAGCTGGCCGAGGCGCAGAAGATCCAGGCCGCCTTCCTGGAGCTGATGCAGTCCAAGGGCCAGCTGGAGCCGGACGACGCGATGGAGGAGGTGCTGGAGGACGCGGTCGCGTTCGCCGGCGTCTCCAAGTACCCCGCCCGGGTCAAGTGCGCGCTGCTGAGCTGGATGGCGTGGAAGGACGCGACGGCCAAGGCGCTGTCCGAAGGGAAGACCGCATGAGCGAGAACGAGACCGCGACCATGAAGCCGGCCTCCGAGGAGGAGGTCCGCGAGGCGTTGTACGACGTCGTCGACCCCGAGCTGGGTATCGACGTCGTCAACCTGGGCCTGATCTACGGCATCCACGTCGACGACGCCAACATCGCCACCCTCGACATGACCCTGACGTCCGCGGCCTGCCCGCTGACCGACGTCATCGAGGACCAGGCGAAGTCCGCCACGGACGGCATCGTCAACGAACTTAGGATCAACTGGGTCTGGATGCCGCCGTGGGGCCCGGACAAGATCACGGACGACGGCCGCGAGCAGCTGCGCGCGCTGGGGTTCAACGTCTGACGCGCCCCGAGCAGCACGGATACGGCCATGCCCGCCAGTCATACTGGCGGGCATGGCCGTATCCCTGTACCACCTCGCCGTAGATGCCCACGATCTGCCGCTCATGGCTCGTTTCTGGAGCGCGGTGCTGGAGTGGCAGGTGCTCTTCGAGGACGAGCACGAGATCGTCATCGGCGCCCATGAGACCGCGCTGCCGGGCATGTGCTTCCTCCCCGTGCCGGAGAAGAAGACCGTCAAGAACCGGCTGCACATCGACCTGACCCCCGACGACCAGGCCGCCGAGGTCGAGCGGATCCTCGCGCTCGGCGCCCGGCGGGTGGACGTCGGCCAGGGGCCGGACGCCACCTTCGTGGTGATGGCCGACCCCGAGGGCAACGAGTTCTGTGTGCTGCGGCCGAAGCGGAAGCTGACCGACTGAGCCCTTGCCCTACGCGGGTGTGGCCGGCGCCGGGCCGTACTGCTCGGGCAGCGTCGCTCCCGCCGCCCCGGCCAGGACCGGGCCCAGGTTCTCCGTACGCATCCGGAGGTCGACGTAGAGCAGGCCGGTCACCAGCGGCGGGAGGACCATCGTGATCAGCTGCGAGATCATCTGGCTGATGAACGACAGCACCATCAGGCCGCCGAACATGGCGATGAGCGCCCCGTCGCTCGGTTCGGAACCCATGTCCGCGGGGTCGAACAGGCCGGGCAGCATGCCGATCATCTGGAACGGCATCTGGATCATGAAGCCGATCATGGCCGCAAGACCGAAGCCGAGCAGCGTGATACCGAAGACCCGCCACCACGTGCCGCGCACGAGCTGGGCCGAGCGACGCAGGGCTGCCAACGGGCGCTGGTTCTCGAAGACCACGACGGTCGGTGCCAGACAGAGCCGTACCCAGAGCCATATCGCCGCCGGAGCCAGGAGCAGCCCGACGAGGGAGCCGATCAGCGCCAGTGGCAGCGCGCCGTCCTCGTCGCCCAGCGAGACCGCGTAGACCATCAGCCCGGCGAAGGCGGCCAGGAGGGGCGCCATTCCGATGAGCATGACCAGCCCCATCAGGAACACCGTGCCGATGATCGACCAGACCCGCTCCCACGCCCGCTTCCAGACCTCCCCGAAGCTGACCGGGCGGCCCAGGACGGCTTCCTGGAGGACGACGGGGACCGCCGCCTGCATCATGGCCGACGCCAGCAGGTAGACGATCATGCCGATGGCCATCAATACGCCGAACGCCACGGCGAGCGGGACGAGTTCGGTGGCGTCGGGGGAGCTGGACGAGCCGGACGTCAGCTCGTCCCACTGGCTTGCCACGGCGGAGGCGGCCACCACGAAGGCGACGACCATCACGAGCGTCGCCGCGCCGAACAGCGTCAGAGCCATGCCGATCAGCGGCTTCCAGTACCGCCCGATGGTCGCGAAGGCGCCGCTGAGCATGTCCGAGACCCTCAGCGGCGCCAGGGGTATCACCCCCGGCCTGGGCGGCGCCCATCCGCCGTTCCAGCCACCTGGTCCCTGCGCTCCCCCGTGGAAGGGCCCCCCACCGTGGGGCGCGCCCCCGTACGGGCCACCGCCCCACCCTGCGTCCTGCGCCACTGCGTCTCCGCTCAGCTCCGCCGGCCCGTGGTCCCGGGCCCTGTCACGTGTCATCGGTCGGGACACCGTAGCGCCCCCGACGTGGGCCGATGATATGTACAGCTGTACGCAACGATGCGTACAGTCGTACACATGGGATACGCATACGGACTGCTGGCCGCGGCGATCGCGGCGGAGGTGGCCGGGACGACGGCCATGAAGTACAGCGAGGGCTTCACCCGCCTCTGGCCCTCGATCGGTACGGCGGTGGGCTATCTGATCGCCTTCACCCTGCTCGCGCAGACCCTCAAGACCCTCTCCGTCGGCACCGCGTACGCGATCTGGGCCGGCGTCGGCACGGCGGCCGTGGCCCTCATCGGCATCCTGTTCCTTGGCGAGTCCACCAGCCTGGTCAAGATCGTGGGGGTCGGTCTGATCGTCGTCGGGGTCGTCGTGCTCAACCTGGGAGGCGCGCACTGATGGCCCGCAGGTACGACCCCGACCGGCGGACGCGGATCATCGACGCGGCGCTGCGGGTGATAGCGGCCGACGGGATAGCCGGGCTCAGCCACCGCACCGTGGCCGCCGAGGCGGACGTGCCGCTCGGCTCGACCACGTACCACTTCGGTTCGCTGGACGAGCTGCTGACGGCGGCCCTGCGCCGGTCCAACGAGAACTTCGCGCAGGCGCTGCGTGACAGCGAGGTCTGCGCCGGGGAGGCGTCCTCCGGTACCGGGCTGGCCGATGAGCTGACGCGGGTGCTGGGGGAGTGGTTCGCGGGCGAGCGGGGCGCGATCGAGCTGGAGTACGAGCTGTACCTCGCCGCCCTGCGCCGACCGGCCCTGCGTCCCGTCGCCGCCGAGTGGGCCACGTCGGCGGTCGAGCTGCTGTCCACCCGCACCGACCCGGCCACCGCGCGGGCGCTGGTCGCGCTGATGGACGGCGTCTGCCTCCAGGTGCTGCTGAGCGGCTCCGCCTTCGACGCCGCCTACACCCGCGAGATGCTGGCGCGGGTGGTGGAGGGGCGGAGGTGAGGCTGCCCGGGCGGTGGAGCCGGTGCGGGTCACGGAGAACCGGCCGGAGGCTGAGACCGGTTCGCCCGAGCGGGCTCCGGCCGGTTAGGTTTCTGTCCATGACCGACACGACTTCCCAGGCCACTTCCCGTACCACCGGCGCCGTCGCCGCCGGCCTCGCCACCGTCGCCGGTGACGGCACCGTCCTCGACACCTGGTTCCCCGCCCCCGAGCTCAAGCCCGAGCCCGGCCCGGCCGGTACGCAGCGGCTCACCCCCAACGAGGCGGTCAACCGCCTGGGCGAGGGCGCCGCCAAGGCCATCGGCGTGGACGCCCGTCGCGGGGTCGAGGTCGTCGCCGTCTCCACGGTCATCTCCTCGCTGGAGGACAAGCCGCTCGACGCGCACGACGCGTACCTGCGCCTGCACCTGCTCTCGCACCGGCTCGTCCAGCCGCACGGCCAGAACCTGGACGGCCTCTTCGGCCTGCTCGCCAACGTCGCCTGGACCTCGCTCGGCCCGGTCGCCGTCGACGACCTGGAGCGGGTCCGCCTCAACGCCCGCGCCGAGGGGCTGCACCTCCAGGTGACCTCGGTCGACAAGTTCCCGCGCATGACGGACTACGTCGCCCCCAAGGGCGTACGCATCGCCGACGCCGACCGGGTCCGGCTCGGCGCGCACCTCGCCGCCGGGACCACCGTCATGCACGAGGGCTTCGTCAACTTCAACGCGGGCACGCTCGGCACCTCCATGGTCGAGGGCCGCATCTCCGCCGGTGTCGTCGTCGGCGACGGCTCGGACATCGGCGGCGGCGCCTCCACCATGGGCACCCTCTCCGGCGGCGGCAACGTCCGCATCGTCATCGGCGAGCGCTGCCTGGTCGGCGCGGAGGCCGGCGTCGGCATCGCGCTCGGCGACGAGTGCGTGGTGGAGGCCGGGCTGTACGTCACGGCCGGCACCCGGGTCACGCTGCCGGACGGCCAGGTCGTCAAGGCCCGCGAGCTCTCCGGCGCCTCCAACATCCTCTTCCGCCGCAACTCGGTCACCGGCACGGTCGAGGCCCGCCCGAACAACGCGGTGTGGGGCGGGCTGAACGAGGTCCTGCACGCCCACAACTGACTCAGCGGGCCGCGAGAAGCTCCTCGTACGCCGCACGCAGCCCGTCGACCGCCTCGCGGCCGGCGGGCTGCAGCGGTTCCCGGACCGGGCCCGCGTCCAGCAGGGCCTTCGCGGTGACGGTGCCGGGCAGGCCGCCCGCCATCATCAGCTCGGTGAGGCGGACGGTCAGCCCGTTGAGCCGGGCCGCCTCGCCCGTGCGCCCCGCGTCGAACGCGTCCAGCGGCGCCCGCATCCGGCGCGCGGCCACGTTGGCCACGGTGGAGACGTAGCCCGCGCCGCCGAGCGCGTACAGCGGGAGGTTCAGCTCCTCGCACCCCGAGTAGTGCGCCAGCCCGGTGCGGGCGATCACCTTCGTCGACCCGAGCAGGTCGTACGCGCAGTCCTTCACCGCGACGATCCGCGGGTGGTCCGCGAGCCGCAGCAGGGTCTCCGGTTCGATCCGGACGCCGGTGCGGCCGGGGATGTCGTACAGCATCAGCGGTACGCCGGTGGCCTCGGCGACCCGCAGGAAGTACGCCTCGACGGCGGTCTGCTGCGGGCGGCTGTAGTACGGCGGCACCACCAACAGCCCGTCCGCGCCCGCCTCTTCCGCCTCCCGCGCGAGCCGCACCGCGTGCGCGGTGTCCGCGCTGCCGACGCCCGAGACCAGCGGCACCCCGTCCCCGACCTCCGCCCGTACGGCCCGCAGCAGCTCCGCCTTCTCCGCGTCCGAGGTGGTCGGCGACTCGCCGGTGGTCCCGCTGAGCACCAGCCCGTCGCAGCCCTCGGCCACCAGGTGCGCGGCGTGGGCGCGCGCGGTGTCGAGGTCCAGTGCGCCGGTGGCGGTGAACGGCGTGATCATGGCGCAGAGCGTGCGGCCGAAGGGGCCGGGACGGGGGCGGGGTGCGGTGGTGGTCATGTCCGCAGTGTCGGCCGGGGCGACCGTGAAGGTCCACTTAGATCTGCTTGGCCGGATCGGGAAGAGATGCTGAACAGTGCTGTCGGTGCGCCCGCCTGCTGACATGATCGAACACGTGGACGACGTACGGCTGGAGGGCTGTGATGAGGGGCGGGCGCGGGATGGGCGAGCAGGCGCGGATGTGGAGACTGGTCCCGGTGGTGGCGGTGGCGCTGACGGTGCTGAGCGGCTGTTCGGGGTTCCTCGTACCTGCCGGTGAGGGCGAACCGGAGCCGGCCCGGTCCGCCCGGGCCGTGGCGCCGCCTTCCGTGACGCCGCCGACCGCTGACCTGCCGGCTCAGGGTCCGGACCCGTCGCCCACCCCCACCCCCACCGGTGGCTGCCCCGCCTCCGGGGCCGTGGTGACCATGGGGGAGGTGCTGACCGCGATGATGAGCCGCGCGGTCGTCCTGACCCTGACCAACTGCGGCACGAAGCCCTACCGGGTCGACGGCTACCCGTCGGTCCAGGCGCTCGGCGAGGAAGGGGAGCGCCTGCCGGTGAAGGTCAACCCGGGCGGGTCGATGTTCGGCCACGACAAGGGCCCCGAGCCCCGCACCCTGAAACCCGGGGCCACCGCGCGGTCGATGCTCGCCTGGGTCTCCACCCAGGAAGGTGGCGAACTCATCATGGCCGACGCCCTGGAACTGGCGGCCGCGCCGGACAGCGGGGCGCGCGTCTACCGGCTGGAGGGCCACGACATCCGGTACATGGACGAGCTGAACATGACGGCGTGGCGGGCGGAGCTGCCCGAGTGACCGTGCTTGACCTCAAGCTGACTTGAGGTGGAACGGGGGTGGCAACCGCTCGCCGACCGGCGCGCGGGAGAGGGGAGAGCCACCATGACCGTGCAGTTCACCGACCGCCCGGACCCGGCCCGTACCGACGCGAGAATCGTCAAGGTCAGTACCTGGAACGCCGGTACGCCGGAGCGGCGGAGGCAGGTCGTCGACGCGATCCGGAAGGCGTGGGGGAGCCGGGAGTGGCCGCATCCCGGGCTGCTCTCGTACAGCGTTCATGAGGGTGAGGACGGTGCGGCCCTGCTGCACCACTCCCAGTGGACCGGCGAACCCGCCTAGCAGGACTTCGTCCGGGAGAGCCGGGACACCCGCGACGACGACATCGACGCTGATCGTCGACGTGGAGTTCGCCGGGCCGGATCCGATCCGGCAACGGGACTGGGTGGACACGGTGTTCGAGGCGCTCGGCGAGGACCCGCACATGCTCACCGGTGGCATCGCCGCGCACTTCCACGTCAGCACCGACGGGACGCGGGTCCTCAACTACGCCGAGTGGGAGAGCGCCGACCACCACATCGCGGCCCTCGCCGCGCCCGGTGAGGGGGTCGGTTCGCCGTCGCCGCTGTGGGAGCGCGTGTCGACGTACCCGGGCGTGACCGGTGGGGGCGTGAACCGCTACACGCCCGCGCTCAGCATGGAGGCGGGCGCGGGCGCATGAGGGGGCGCGGCGGGCGGCGGGCGGTGAAGGACGTCTAGGGTGTGTCCGGCGGATCAGGGCCGCGAGGTGCCGTGCCAGGCGTCGTGCACCCGGGCAGGATCCGCCGGACACGCCCTAGGCTTGGGCGGCTGAACCGCGTACCCGTTCCGTACGCCCCCGAGCACGCACCGAGGAGAACCCCCGATGTCCGCAGAGCGCCCCATCCTGCCGCCGGTGCGGCTGCCCTCCGAGGCCGAACTGGCGCGGGACGCGCTCGCCGCGCCGCTGTTCGTGCGCGCCGTGAAGCTCGCCCGGTGGGCCGGGCCCGACGCGCGGGTCGGCGCCGGCGGCGAGCTGGTGGAGGCGCAACTGCCCGCCGCCGCCCAGCACCTCGGCCTGACGGACGACGGGGACGGTGCCGCGTACGCCAGCGAGGCCTGGCGGCTCGCCGTGGACACCGGGCTCCTCGACGTCACGGACCCCGAGAACGAGGACGGCGAGGGCACCGTCACCGTGGGTGAGAACCTGGCGCTGCTCACCTCCGGCTCCCCGCAGAACGTCCTCTCCATCTGGCTCGACGGCCTCGACGCCGTGCACGCCGACGCCACCGCACCCGTCCTGGACGACTTCGCCGACCTCGTCGGTGAGGACGGCTCGATCGACTTCGAGGCCCTGGACTGGGACCCGGAGGCCGAGGCGGAGTTCCTCGACGGGGTCCTCGGCAACCTCTACCTGCTCACCCTCGCCGACCACGGCGCGGGCGAGGGCCCGGTGCCGCTGCCGGCCCTCGCCGCGTCGATGATCGTCCCCGACGACATGGGCGAGCCCACCGACGACATCCTGGAGCAGGTGTCGGAGGCGATGATGCGCCTCGACGACCAGTTCCGGCTCCTCGAACCCATCGGGATCGTCGCCTACCAGCCGGTGGACGAGTCGCTGATGGCCGAGGAGGGCGATGCGGCGGAGGCCGCCGTCACCGAGGCCGACGAGGACGACGTCACGCGGTACGGCATGGTCAGGCTCACCCCGCTCGGCCTGTACGGCATCCGGGCCCGGATGCTGGAGGCCGGCGTGGACGCCCCGGCCGTCGGTGACCTGGCCGACAAGGGTGCCGATGCCCTTCTCGACGGCATCGCCTCCTACCCGGAGGCCGCCGCCCGCGCCGAGATCCAGCTCTGGCTCGCGGGGCACGGGGCCGAAGGCGCGGTCCCGGCCGCCGCCGAACTGCTGGCCGCCGCACGCGGCACGGACGAGGGCGCACCGCTGCGCCGCCTCCACTGCCAGCAGGCCCTCGCGCTGACCGGTGAGGAGGCCGAACCGGCCGTACGCGCTGTCCTCGGCGACCAGGAGCTCGGCGGCCTGGCCCGCGTCTGGCTCGCGGAACACGGCGCGTCCGACGTCCCGGCCCCGCCGGAGGCGATGATCTTCTGGCTGGCCATCGACACGATCGCCGCCCAACTGGACGCCGACGGCGAACTCGACGAGCTCCAGGGCCTGGTCGAAGGGCTCTCCGCGCAGCACAGCGGCTTCTTCGACGAGGTCTGGCGGGTCGACCACCCGGCCACCGCCGATGTGCTGGAGGCCATGGGCCGCCTGCACAGCGACAAGAAGGCGGCGAAGGCCGCCCGGAAGGCCGCGTTCAAGGCCCGGTCGCGCGCGGGCGGCGAGGGAGCGTAGCTCAGGCGAAGGCATCTGCTCTTACAAAGCAGGTGTCCGCGGTCACTCAGGTCGGCCGGTTCAGCTCCGGAAACGCCTCCCGCACCTCCGCCAGGAGGTCCGGGTAGGCGCCGCCGTAGGTGGCGGCGGCCGCGTACACGGCATCCAGTGCGGCGCGCAGCGGATCCTCCTCCACCGCGGCGAACAGCGCGCGTACCGCCATGGCCTGCTGCAACAGCTCGTCCCGGGGGCCGTGCGGAGCGCCTACGAAGGTCCGCGGGACGTTCTTCTGGGCGAAGAGCCACTTCCAGGCCTTCTCCCGGTCCTCGAAGGGGCCGGACAACGGCTCGCCGGTGTGCAGGTCCCGGACGGCGCGGGCGAACGCGTAGAACGTGTGGAGTTCGGCCCGGACGATAGCGCGGCTGACGGCCCAGCGGGCGATGGCCCTCTGCGTGGCCGCGTCGGCGGTGTCCACGGCGTCCACCAGGTCACGGTCCAGGAGGGCGAGGCCCCACTTGTCGCCACCGGCCTCGCGCAGCGCCTGGCTCGGCTCCCGGCCGCCCCACTCGCCCGCCGGCGCCTGCCACTCCGCGTCGCGGACGATCTTCTCCTCCGCCTCACGCCGAGGGCGCTCGGCCTCGGCGCGCTCCTCGGGCGTGGGCGGCGGTGGCAGCGCGCGGGCGCGGTCGTGCCAGTACGCGGCGCTCTGCGTCGTCTGCTTGACCACGCGGTCCGCGGCGGGCTCCGCAGGCCAGAACTGCAGCAGGTAGTGATCGACGACCGGGCCGCCGTCCAGAACGGAGAGCTCGTCGTCCGGCGTCGTGTCCATGCCTTGTGCGCAGTAGCGGACCCGGTGGTCGGCGATCGGCAGACCGAGCGAGCAGAGCGGTCCGTCGCCCCACGGTACGACGGCGGTCTCCGTGGACCCGGGGCGGAAGGAGACCTCGACGATCTCCTCCCACCGCTCATCGATCGGCGGCTCGGCCTCGTGGACCTCCACGGTCAGGCCCACCCGTCCCGTGTGCAGTCCCGTCGTCAGGAACAGGTAGCCCGGATTGGCTCCTCCGCACAGCCCGTTGCTCTGTCCGGCACTGTGCGCCACCTCCTCCTCGTGAGCGCCATCGGGGCGGCTCTCGACGGAGAACTGCCGATAGCTGACTTCCAGAACACCGTCGTAGACCGTTCGCACAACCGCCCCCTGGCCGAGTATCCACCTGAGGGCAGTATGCGACCCGGCACTCCGCCTCCGGGCGCGGGTCACGGCCCGCGGTACCGATCGTCACCGTCGAGCAGTCTCCGTGCACCCAGCGTGGCGACGCCACTCGGAGCGTTCCGGACATCGTGCCCGTCCGCGCCCGGTATCCGGCCGGATACCGGCTCGGCCACGCCCTCGTACGCGAGGGAAACCGCCACACGTTCGGGGGGCTTTCCGAGGCCGTGTTCCGCGTGGTTCCGCTGCCGGCGGCAGGGGTAAGCGCTGACCGGAGCCGGTGGGCGCGGGTCACGAATCCGGCACTTCTGGGACCCGGGCGGCAAACGGGCATGGCGTCGGGCCTCCACAGGGCGCATACTCGACTTAATGAAACAGTCAGCCGGATCCCGGCGTCACCTGCCTTCCAGTCCCTTCAACCGCCCGGCCCAGGAGGCCCCACCGGTCGAATGCTTCGATGTGGGCGACAGGGTGTCGCACGACCAGTTCGGGCTCGGCAGGATCCTTGCTGTCGAGGGCGACAACGACGCAGTCCTCATCGACTTCTCGGGGCGACAGGGGAGGATCCTGAGCCCCTACTCCAAGCTGACCAAGCTCTGAGACACCGGACGAGCGGCGTCAGCGCCCGTCTCCTCCTTCTCCGGATCCGGGGCACCTGAAGAACCACTTCAGGTGCCCCGGATCCCGTTGCGGCCCGGACGGACGGCTCAGAGGGACTTGGCGGCGGGCTTCACCATGCCCCGTACGGTCCGCGACTTCACGAACTCGCCCATGGCCGTCATCTCCCACTCGCCGCTGAACTGCTTGATCAGCTTGGCCATCATGACGCCCGTCTGCGGCTCGGCGCCGGTCAGGTCGAAGCGGACCAGCTCCTCGCCGGTGGCCGCGTCGATCAGGCGGCAGTAGGCCTTGGCGACCTCGTTGAACTTCTGGCCGGTGAACGAGTTCACCGTGAAGACCAGGCCCGTCGCCTCGGCCGGGATCCGGCCCAGGTCCACGACGATCACCTCGTCGTCGCCCGCGCCCTCGCCCGTGAGGTTGTCGCCGGAGTGCTTGATCGCGCCGTTGAGGATGGAGAGCTTGCCGAAGTAGCAGCTGTCCAGGTGGTTGCGGTTGGGGCCGTAGGCGATGACCGAGGCGTCCAGGTCGATGTCCTTGCCGCGGAACGCGGGCTCCCAGCCGAGGCCCATCTTGACCTGGGAGAGCAGCGGGGCGCCGCCCTTGACCAGGGAGACGGTCTGGTTCTTCTGGAGGTTGACCCGGCCCTTGTCGAGGTTGATCTTCCCGGTGGCGGCGGGCGCGGGCGGGGCCGGGGGAGCGGCGGGGGCGGGCGGGGCGATGCGCGGGTCGACCGGGGCGGCCGCGGGGGCCACCGGGGCGGCGGCCGCCGGGACCGGCGGGGCGGCCGGCTCCTCGACCGAGACGCCGAAGTCCGTGGCGATGCCGGCCAGCCCGTTCGCATAGCCCTGGCCGACCGCGCGGGCCTTCCAGGCGCCGTTGCGCCGGTAGACCTCGATGACCACGAGCGCCGTCTCACCGCCCAGCTGGGGCGGGGTGAACGTGGCCAGCGCGGTGCCGTCGTCGGCATTGCGCACGGTGGCGGTGGGCTCGACGCCCTGGAAGGTCTGTCCTGCGGCGTCGGGGCTCGCGGTGACGACGATCTTCTCGATGCCGGGCGGGACCGCGGTCGTGTCCACCACGATGGCGTCGGGCGCGGAGCCCCCGCCGGCGCGGTAGGTCACACCGGGGCCCGAGGGCTGGTTGTAGAAGATGAAGTCGTCGTCGGAGCGCACCTTGCCGTCGGCGGTGAGCAGCAGGCCCGAGACGTCGAGCCGCACCGGAGCGGCGACGTCCACCGCCACACGGACGGCGGAGAGCGGGATGTTCGAGCCGGGGGTCATTGCGGTCATGCACGGGGTAACGAACGACCTGGCTTTGCCGTTCCCTTACCTTCGAGGCTCTCCGGACGCTCCTCCTCCCCGCCTCCGGTCTCCGCGTCCGGCCGTGCGCCGTGGTGGGCGGAGTGGCAGAGGAGGTAGCCGAGGTGCGTGCGGTTCTTCGCGCCGAGGCACTTCTTGATGTGCGCGATGTGTGCCTGCAGCGAGCGCTCGCTGATGCCGAGGCGGCGCGCGATCGCCTTGTCCGAATGTCCCTGCGCGAGCAGTTGCCGGATGGCGGCGCGGATCGGTTCGATCACCTCGGAGGCCGCCTGGGCGGCGTAGTTGGGGACGAACGGGAAGGGCTCCGCGCGGTCCCAGGCACGCTCGAAGACGTCGGCGAGGAAGTGGACCACGGACGCCTCGGTGATCGCGACGGCGATGGTGCGCTCGGAGTTGGCCGGGATGAAGGCGGTGGAACGGTCGATGATGATCAGCCGGTCGAAGAACTCGGGCAGGGTCCGGACCTCGGCGCCGTAGCCCGTGACGGCGCGGACGTAGGACTTGGTCGCCTCGTCGAAGCGGGCCGAGTGCTGATAGATCGTCCGCATGCCGACGCCGTCGTCGATCCTGAGGCGGACCGACTCCAGGGCCCCGGTCAGCACCTCCTTCGGACGCGCGCCGTCCGGCTGGGCCGTGAGGATCTCCGACACGGCACCGTCCAGGCTGGAGCCGATGGCCGCGTTGATCGTCGCCACGCCGTGCAGGTTCAGCAGTCCCGGCCGGCTCCGGGGAGCGGTGGAGGGCGGCGTGGTCGTCAGGGATCCGGCCCGGTCGTCGTGGTCCGCCTGCCGCAGAACCTGCCGGGACAGTTCGGCGAGCGTTTCCGCGATCTCTTTCCAGCCATGGGGCCCCGATGGATCCGAGCCGCCGGTTCTCGCCGGGTCGTCCGGGGCGGGGCCGGTACGGTCCCGGACCGCCGCGAGCCCGGAACCGGGCCCCACCCCTTCCGACCTGCTCGTCATCAGCCGTCGCCCCCAGACCCGTGCACCGTGGAGGCGGCCCGTCGCCACCCGCCGTGTGCCAAGCGAGATGGCTCCAATAGTAGCAATGCGATTACCTGAACCGTCATGGATCTTTCCTCCGGCCCGTTCGGTACTGGACACTCGCTTGAAGATGGAGCCAAGACGGCGATGCGTTGGCCAGAATCATCTGGTGTGTGGCCGGATACATCTATGGGGGGAAGTTCTGATGGAGTGTGTGGATCGTGGCACGGGCCCAGTGATTCGACCTGACGGCCCGCGTGTCACCCCGAGGTGCTGTTCCCGGTAGCCGGCTCTCATGGCCACTTGCGGCACCCCTGCCCGAAGGTGTCCGAAAGCTTTCGGCAGAAGATGTCCTAAAACTTTCGGCGGGCCGCCCTTGCGGCATGGACCGACCATCACTTCTCATGTCACGGAGCGGCGCGAACCGGCAGGGCCTCGATACCGGAAGGGACTCCGGAGAGGCCTTTCCGGAAGGTGAAATCCGGCCGGAACGGATTCGGCCGGAACAGATCAGTGACATCGGCGGGCAGCGGACAATAGGGCTGCTGGAATGCCCCCGAGGCAACCGCCGTGTGTCACCGAGGACATTCATAAGCTCCGGGTCAGGCCTTTCGTCGGCCGACCCATTCCGAAGTCAGGACAGTCATGAGCTCCCACCGTTCCGGACTGCACCCGGACGCGGCCCCGGCCCGCCCGCTCCCCGCACCGCGGGTCGAGACCCTCGCCGCCACGGCGGCCGTCGCGCCGTGGACGGCACCGGCCACCCTCCCGCCCTCCGACGACGTCGGATGGAATGCCTCCGGAAGCGGCCGCTGACAGCCCTTCCCCACGCCCGGTCATACCCAGTGGTCCTCTCCCTGACGGGACGCGGCCCCTGCATGTCCGCACGCCTGGATTCACATCCGTTCGACGGCTAGGAGGAGGGAAAGATGAACACGTCCGCGACGCGGGCCGCACTCGTACTCGAGAACGGGAAGGTGTTCTGGGGCAGAGAATTCGGTGCCCTTGGAAGCTCCCTGGGCGAAGTGGTTTTCCAGACCGGCATGACGGGTTACCAGGAGACGCTCACCGACCCGTCGTACCACGGTCAGATCGTCGTGCAGACCTCCCCGCAGATCGGCAATACGGGATGGAACGACGACGATGACGAATCGGCCCGGATACAGGTGGCCGGATACGCGGTGCGCGATCCCTCCCGGGCCGCCTCGAATTGGCGGTCGCGCGGAGAACTCGCGGACGAGTTGGTACGGCAGGGCATCGTCGGGATTTCCGAGATCGACACCCGGTCCCTGACCCGGCACATTCGCGAGGCCGGAGTGATGCGTGCCGGAGTCTTCTCCGGCGACGCCCTGGCCGGACCCGACACCATGACGGAACAGGTGCTGACCGCGCCGCTGATGGCCGGCGCCGACCTCGCGGCCCGCGTCGGCACCGCACGGCCCTACGTCCGGGCGGCGGCCGGGACCCGCCGGTTCCGGGTGGCCGCGCTGGACCTCGGCGTGAAGACCAGCACGCTGCGCATGTTCGCCGACCGCGGGATCGAGACACATGTGCTGCCTCCCGCCACCACACTGGACCAGCTCCTGGAGACCGAGCCGGACGGGGTGTTCCTCTCCAACGGCCCCGGCGACCCGGCGGCGATGACCCAAGCGGTCGCCCTGACCCGGGAGGTGCTGGAGCGCCGCATCCCGCTCTTCGGCATCTGCTTCGGCAACCAGATCCTCGGACGGGCGCTGGGCCGGGCGACGTACAAGATGCGCTACGGCCACCGGGGCATCAACATCCCGGTGATCCACGCCGGCGACGGCCGGGTGTCGATCACCTCGCAGAACCACGGGTTCGCCGTCGAAGGCGAGGCCGGGGAGCGGTTCGACACCCCGTACGGCCGGGCCATGGTCTCCCACCACTGTCCCAACGACGGTGCCGTGGAGGGTCTGCGCTGCCTGGACGTCCCGGCCTTCTCCGTCCAGTACCACCCCGAGGCCGCGGCCGGTCCGCACGACGCGGCCGCCCTCTTCGACGAGTTCACCACCCTGATGAGCGGGGACCGCTGATGCCGAAGCGTACGGACCTCAGACATGTCCTGGTGATCGGTTCCGGACCGATCGTGATCGGGCAGGCGTGCGAGTTCGACTACTCGGGCACCCAGGCGTGCCGGGTGCTGCGCGAGGAAGGGCTCCGGGTCAGCCTGGTGAACTCCAACCCGGCGACGATCATGACCGACCCGGAGTTCGCCGACGCCACCTACATCGAGCCGATCACCCCGGAGTTCGTCGAGAAGATCATCGCGCTGGAGCGGCCGGACGCGATCCTCGCGACGCTCGGCGGACAGACCGCGCTGAACTGCGTCGTCGAGCTGCACGAGCGGAACGTGCTGGACAAGTACGGCGTCGAGCTGATCGGCGCGGACGTCGAGGCGATCGCCCGCGGTGAGGACCGGCAGCGGTTCAAGGACATCGTCGCCTCCGTCGGCGCCGAGACCCCGCGCAGCGCCGTCTGCCGGACGATGGACGAAGTGCGCGCCACGGTCGAGGAGTTGGGCCTGCCGGTGGTGATCCGCCCCTCCTACACCATGGGCGGCCTCGGCTCCGGCATGGCGTACACCCCCGGCGACCTGGAGTCCCTGGCCGGGGACGGACTGGCCCAGAGCCCGCTCGGCGAGGTGCTCGTCGAGGAGAGCGTGCTCGGCTGGAAGGAGTACGAACTCGAACTCATGCGGGACCGCAACGACAACGTCGTCGTGGTCTGCTCGATCGAGAACGTCGACGCGATGGGCGTGCACACCGGCGACTCGGTCACCGTGGCACCCGCGATGACCCTCACCGACCGCGAGTACCAGCACATGCGCGACGTCGGCATCGACGTGCTGCGCGCGGTCGGCGTCGACACCGGCGGCTGCAACATCCAGTTCGCCGTGCACCCCGCCACCGGCCGGCTGGTGGTGATCGAGATGAACCCGCGCGTCTCGCGCTCCTCCGCACTGGCCTCCAAGGCGACCGGCTTCCCGATCGCCAAGATCGCCGCGAAGCTGGCGATCGGCTACACGCTGGATGAGATACCCAACGACATCACCGGCGAGACCCCGGCCAGCTTCGAACCCACCCTCGACTACGTGGTCGTCAAGGTCCCCCGCTTCGCCTTCGAGAAGTTCCCGACCGCCGACGCGACCCTCACCACCACGATGAAGTCCGTCGGCGAGGCCATGGCGATCGGCCGCAACTTCGCCGAGGCGCTCGGCAAGGCGCTCCGCTCGACGGAGTCCGCCGCCGCCGGCTTCTGGACCGCCCCCGACCCCGAAGACGCCGACCGGTCCGCCACCCTGGAGGCGCTGCGGACCCCGCACGACGGGCGGCTGTACACCGTCGAGCGCGCGCTGCGGCTCGGCGCCACGGTCGCGCAGGTGCACGAGGCCTCGGGCATCGACCCCTGGTTCGCCGACCAGATCCTCGGCCTTGTCGAGCTGCGCCAGGAGCTGCTGGACGCCGAGACCGTCGACGCCGAACTGCTGCGCCGGGTCAAGCGGATGGGCTTCTCAGACCTGCAGATCGCGCTGCTGCGACCCGAGTTGGACGGCGAGGACGGCGTCCGGGCGCTGCGTGACCGCTGGGAGGTCCGACCGGTCTACAAGACGGTCGACACCTGCGCCGCCGAGTTCGCCGCGACCACGCCGTACCACTACTCCGCCTACGAGACCGACCCGGCGGCGGACTCGGAGGTGGTGGCGCGGAGCGAGCGGCTGCCGAAGGTGCTCATCATCGGCTCCGGGCCCAACCGCATCGGCCAGGGCATCGAGTTCGACTACTCCTGCGTCCACGCGGCGCTGACCCTGCGGTCGGCCGGCTACGAGACCGTCATGGTCAACTGCAACCCGGAGACCGTCTCCACCGACTACGACACCTCCGACCGGCTCTACTTCGAGCCGCTGACCTTCGAGAACATCATCGAGGTCTACCGTGCCGAGTGCGCGACCGGTGAAGTCGCCGGAGTCATCGTGCAGTTGGGCGGCCAGACACCGCTGAAGCTCGCGCGGCGGCTCGCCGAGGCCGGGCTGCCCGTCGCGGGCACCTCGCCGGACGCCATCCACCTGGCCGAGGACCGCGGCGCCTTCGCCGAAGTGCTGGACGCGGCCGGGCTGACGGCCCCGCGCAACGGCATGGCCGTCACCTTCGAGCAGGCCAGGAGCGTCGCCGACCGGATCGGCTATCCGGTGATGGTGCGCCCCTCGTACGTCCTCGGCGGACGCGGCATGGAGGTCGTCCACGACGAGGGGGCGCTGGCCGCCTACGTCCGGCAGGCCACCGAGGTCGCCCCCGAACGCCCTCTGCTGATCGACGAGTTCCTGGTGGACGCGATCGAGATCGACGTCGACGCGCTGTGCGACGGACACGAGGTCTTCCTCGGCGGCGTGATGGAGCACATCGAGGAGGCCGGGGTCCACTCCGGCGACTCGGCCTGCGCCCTTCCGCCGCTCACGCTGGGCCGGGCCGACATCGACATGGTGCGCGCCCACACCGAGGTGATCGCGGCCGGACTGGGCGTACGCGGTCTGCTGAACATCCAGTTCGCGCTCAAGGACGGCGTCTTCCACGTCCTGGAGGCCAATCCGCGAGCCAGCCGCACCGTGCCGTTCGTCTCCAAGGCGACCGGCGTCCCGCTGGCCAAGGCCGGTGCCCGGATCATGCTCGGCGCCACCGTCGCCGGGCTGCGCGCCGAAGGGCTGCTGCCGGCGACCGGCGACGGCGGCCACCGCGGGACCGGCTCGCACATCGCGGTCAAGGACGTGGTCCTGCCGTTCCACCGGTTCCGCACCGACGACGGCGAGGGCCTGGACAGCCTGCTCGGGCCGGAGATGAAGTCCACCGGCGAGGTCATGGGCATGGGCACCGGCTTCGACGTGGCCTTCGCCAAGGCCCAGCTGGCGGCCGGCTTCGCCCTGCCGCTCTCGGGCCGCGTCCACGTCTCCTCCGCCCTCGAACACCTGACCCGCGTGCTGCCCTCGCTGCGGACCCTGCGCGGGTACGGCTTCGAGATCACGGCCGAGTCCGGTACGGCGGAGCTGCTGCAGGTCGCCGGGTTCCTGCCGGACGAGGTGGTCGAGGCCGGCCCCGGCGACCCGACCGTCGACCGGCTCCGCGACGGCGAGGTCCACTTCGTCATCAGCCTCGCGGCGCACGACGCCGACCGGCCGGTCCGTACGGCGGCCGCACAGTACTCCATCCCCTACGTGACGACGGCTTCCGGGCTGCTGGCCATGGTCAGGGGCATCCGGGCCAGAAGCCGCATGGAATTCGAGGTGAATTCACTTCAGGAGCTGCAGCAACGCAGTCGCAGGCACAGCTGAGGCACCATCCCTACTCGCTTCGGGAATGAAGTTGATCGCTGAGCATGTCTATGACCTTATCCTGGACGACATATATCTCAGAGTTTCCGGGATCGACAACCTGAATCGGCTCTATTTCAAGGTCGAAGGATTCAACCCCGGCGGCTCGATCAAGATGAAGACCGCCCGCGGCCTCATCCAGGCCGCGGAGGATTCCGGACGGGACCTGACCGAACTCCGGCTCATCGAGTCGACATCCGGGAATCTCGGAATCTCCCTCGCCGTCATCTGCGCGGCGAAGGGATACCGGCTGACCCTGGTGACCGACCCGAATTCCAACGCGACGGCCGTGGCCATCATGCGCGCTCTCGGAGCGGAGGTCGTGGAGATCACCGAACGGGACGCCAACGGCGGATTCCTGGGCTCCCGGATCTCCTACATCCAGCAATTACAGGCCGCCGATCCCGATGTCTACTGGCTCAACCAGTACGAGAACCCGACCAACCCCACAGCACATGAACAGGCCACCGCGCCGTCCATGCTCAGGGAGTTCGGCAAGGTCGACTACCTCTTCCTGGGAGTGGGGACCGGAGGCACCCTGATGGGCTGCGTCGACTATTTCCGCCGCCGTAGCCCGCATACCCGGATCATCGCGGTCGACACCGCCGGCTCGGTCAACTTCCAGGCAACCGCGGGGCCCCGGCACATCCCGGGACTCGGGACGAGCAAGCGACCGCCGATCCTCGACAACCAGGCGCCCGACGAGGTCGTGCTGATACCCGAGTGGGAGACGGTACGCGAGTGCCGCTGGCTGGCCGAGAAGTCCGGCCTCCTCGCGGGCGGTTCGACCGGCACGGTCCTGGCCGGAATCCGCCGCCTCGCGCCAGGCATCCCGCAGGACGCCACCGTGGTGGCGATCTCCCCGGACCTCGGCGAGCGCTACCTGAACTCCGTGTACGACGACGCGTGGGTGGCCGAACGAGGCCTGGACAAGGCCCACTTCGATGATGAAAAGCTACCCGAGGAGGAGCTCGATGTTCTCGTTTGATGTGGTGCCCGGCAAGGTCGTCAAGGACATCCTGGACAGCTCGGCCGGAGAGATCGTCGACCTGGTGGAGGACGCCTACCTGCGTCACGACGCCGGGAAGACGGTCAACCCGGACAGCTACTTCCTGCGCTTCCCCGAGAAGCCGGACGCCCGGATCATCGCCCTGCCCGCCGCGATCGAGCTGCCCGAGGACCACGCCGTCGGGATCAAGTGGATATCCAGCTTCCCCGGCAACGTCGCCGACGGCATACCCCGTGCCTCCGCCGCGCTGATCCTCAACGACTACGCCACCGGCTACCCGAAAGCGCTGCTGGAGGCCGCCAACATCAGCGCGGTCCGCACCGCCGCCTCGGCCGCCGTGGCGGCCCGCGCCTTCGCCCGCCATGTGACCCCGGACGGCCGGGTCTCCTTCATCGGCGCCGGTGTCATCGCCCGGACCATCCTCCGGTACCTCGTGGCCACCGGCTATCCGCTGGACTCCGTCGAGATCTTCGACCTGCACGCCGAGTCGGCCCAGCACCTGGCCCGCTTCGCCACCGAGGAGCTCGGGCTCACGGCCAAGGCGGTCGGCACGCTGGCCGAGGCGCTGGCCGCCCAGACCGTGATCACGACCACCACGGCCGGTACCCCGTACATCGGGCAACTGCTCCGCCCGGGACAGCTGGCGCTCAACATCTCGCTGCGCGACTTCCAGCCGACCGTCATCCTCGCCGCCGAGAACTACTTCGACGACGTCGAGCACTGCATGAAGGCCAACACCTCCCCGCACCTGGCCGAACAGGCCACCGGGAGCCGGGACTTCGTCAGCGGGACCCTCGCGGACGTGCTCAAGGGCCGGACCCAGCCGCAGGGCCGGCGCGGTCTGGTCTTCTCCCCGTTCGGCCTCGGCGTCCTGGACCTCGCGGTCGGCCAGTACGTCCTCACCGCGGCCCGCGCCCAGGGACTCACGGTCGAGATCCCGAACTTCTTCGGCGAGACGAGCCGCTGGTGACTCCCGTACGCATCGCCGTGGTCGGCCTCGGTCCGCGCGGGCTCTCCGCGCTGGAGCGGGTCATCAGCCACACCCGCCTGGAGGGGCCGCCCGTCGAGCTGCTGCTGATCGAGCCCGGTGAGCCCGGCATCGGCATGCACGAGGTCAAGCAGCCGGACTACCTGCTGCTCAACACCATCGCCTCGCAGCTGACCATCTTCTCCGACGAGCGGATGACCCCGGACGCACCGGTCACGCCCGGACCCGGCTTCCTGGAGTGGTGCCAGGAGCGCCACGGCCCCGTCGCCTTCGACGCCTTCCTGCCACGCCGTCTGCTCGGCGAGTACCTGCAGTGGGCCGCGGGTGAGCTGCTGGAGCAGGCCTCGGCCGCCGAGCGGCTGACCGTACGCCATCTGCCGGCCGTCGCCGCCTCCGTACGCCAGGACGCCGAAGGCGCCACGGTGACGCTCGCGGACGGCGCCGAGCACCGCGTGGACCTGGCCGTCGTCACCACCGGCCACGGCCTCACCCGGACCCCTCCGACGGCGCGGGACGGCTTCATCGCCATGCCCTACCCGCTGCCCGACCAGGTGGAGGCCATCCCCGAGGACGCCACGGTCGCGCTGCTCGGCACCGGACTGAGCGCCATGGACGTCATCGCGGCGCTGACCGTGGGCCGCGGCGGAGAGTTCACAGAGGACGGCTACCGCGCCTCGGGCCGCGAGCCGCGCATCGTCCTGGTGAACCGGACCGGCGGACTGCCCCGCGCCCGCCCGGCCACCACCCGCGAACGCCGCGCCGCACCGGCCGCCTTCCTCACCCAGGAGGCCGTCGCCGCACTCCGCGAGCGCACCGAGGACGGCCGGCTCGACTTCCGGCGGGACGTCGAACCGCTGATCCTCCGCGAGGCCCGCGCCCGGATGGCCGGCGCCACGCCTGAGGAGACCGCGGCCGTCGAGCGCTCCCTGCGGCCCGACGCCCGCACCTCGCCCGGCTACCAGGAGTACGTGGCCGAGCTGGTCGAGGAGGCGGCGGCGGACCTGCGCGAGGCCGAACGCGGCCTCGGCACCAGCCCGGTCAAGGAGGCCCTGGAGATCCTCCGCGACCACCGCGACGGCGTGCGCGCGGCCCTGGACCCGCCGGGCCTGACCGACGCATCGCACCGCTACTTCATGAGCGCGTACGTCCCTCTGGTCAACCGGACCGTCATCGGCCCGCAGAAGGAGCGCATCCACGAGCTGCTCCAGCTCATCGACGCCCACGTGGTCGTGCCCGGCCCCGGAGCCGCACCCGAGGTGACCCGGGACGGCGACCGCTGGACGATCGCCTCGACCACGCTGGAGCGGCCGCACCGCATCGAAGCCGACGTGGTGATCAAGGCCAACATGGACTGGCCGGTCCTCGACCCCCGGATCGACCCGGTCGCCTGCTCGCTGCGCGAGTGGGCCACCCCCGGGCCCCGCGGCGCGCTCCGCCTGGACCGGGACGGATTCGTCGTACCGCGCGAGCCCGCCGGCTCCTCCCGGTCGGTCGCCGTCTTCGGGCCGCCCGCCGAAGGGGCCAGCTACTACAACCACTACGTGCCGTCACCAGGCGTCTGGTCCCGTGCACTGACCGACCTCGACCGCGTCCTCGGGCCCGTGCTCGGCACCGGACGTGCCACCGGCCGCCCCGACGGCGACCGGCCGGCGCAGTAACCCGACATCCCTTACGGAAAGGTTCTCCCACACATGTTGATCCTGGGTTTCAAAGAGGGCCATGACGGCGGAGTCGTCGCCATCGAGGACGGCAAGCTTCTCTTCGCGCTGGAGGCGGAGAAGGACAGCTTCCCGCGCTACGACCGGCTGACCGCCGAGGTGATCACCCGGGCCGCCGGGATGCTGGACCGCCAGCCCGACGTGATCTCGCTGAGCGGCTGGGTGAAGGGCTTCCACTCCGTCGAACCGAAGCTGCGGGCCGGCTACTTCGGCGTCGGCGAGGGCTCCATACAGGACGACCCGGGCAAGTGGTTCGGCAAGGACGTCCGGATCTTCTCCTCCACCCACGAGCGCTCGCACATCATGACCGCGTACGGGATGGCCCCGGCGGCCACCGGCAAGGCGCACTACTCGCTGGTGTGGGAGGGCAGCATCGGCGACTTCTACCGGATCGACGAGTCCGGCGAAGTCACCCACCTCCAGCACGTGATGACCGACCCGGGCAACAAGTACGCCTACCTCTTCTCCCTCGCCGACCCCAAGCACCCGGCGGGCAAGGGCTACTTCAACTACAGCCACGCCGGCAAGCAGATGGCGCTGACGGCCTTCGCCGACGACTCCCCGATGTCCAGGGAGGAGAAGGAGACCATCGACTTCATCCTCAAGCAGGACGGCATCGTGCTCGGTGTCTCCAAGGACGAGATGTCCTGGTCGCACCTGTACAACGCGGGTGTCGACTCGCAGGCGTACCGCAACGCCGCCGCGAAGCACTCGGACGCGATCTTCGGCCGGTTCTACGACTACGCCGCGAAGAACATGACCGAGGGGCTGCCGCTGCAGATCTCCGGCGGCTGCGCGCTCAACTGCAACTGGAACGCGGAGTTCCGTCAGAGCGGCCTGTTCGAGTCCGTCTTCGTGCCGCCGTGCCCCAACGACAGCGGCGCGGCGCTCGGCACCGCCATCGACGCCCAGCTCTTCTACACCGGCCAGGCGACCATCGACTGGGACGTCTACGCGGGCGAGGAGTTCCAGGAGGACATCCAGCCGGACCCCTCGGTCTACGAGACCCGGCCGCTGGTCGCCGCAGAGGTGGCCCGCTTCCTGGAGCAGGGCAACATCATCGGCTGGGCCCGCGGCCGCTACGAGATGGGCCCGCGCGCGCTCGGCAACCGGTCCATCCTGGCCGCGCCGTTCACCGAGGAGACCACCGTCCGGCTCAACACGATCAAGGGCCGCGAGGGCTACCGCCCGATCGCCCCGATCGCGCTGGAGGCCGACGCCGACAAGTGGTTCGTCGGCTCGGTCCACGACCCGTACATGCTCTTCTTCAACCGGGTGACCACCGAGGAGCTGAAGGCCGTCACGCACGTCGACGGCTCCGCCCGCACCCAGACGGTCACCCACGAGCGGAACCCGGGCATCGCGACGCTGCTGGAGGCGTTCCGCGACATCACCGGGTTCAGCGTCCTGTGCAACACCTCCCTCAACTTCAACGGCCGCGGGTTCATCAACACCACCAGCGACCTCCTGAAGTACGGCGAGGAGCACGGTCTCGACGGCTACGTCATCAACGACACCTTCGTCACCCGCCGTAAGGGCTGACCTCCCCGCCGTATACGACAAGCACTTGCGGTGCCGCACCCAAAAGGTGACGCGGCCACCGCAAGTGCTGCGTTGTTGTTATCCGCTCACACAGAAAGTCGCACTCATGACCACATCCACCGCAGCCCTGCGTCGCGCGCCGCTCTCGTTCGGCCAGGAGCAGCTCTGGTTCCTGGACCAGCTGACCCCCGGTGTGACGGCCTACAACATCCTGCTCGCCTCCCGCCTGCGCGGCCCGCTCCGCACCGATCTGCTCGGGCGCGCCCTCACGCTGGTGCTGGCCCGGCACGAGGCCATGCGCGTGACGATCCACGCCGACGAGGGCGGCATCCCCTACCAGGAGGCGGCGGACCCCTCCGAGGTGGACCTCCCCGTCATCGACCGGACCGGCCTGGACGCCGAGGCCCAGGACCGCTTCGTCCAGGAGACCCTCGGCGAGCTCTCCGGCAAGCCGTTCGACCTCCAGAACGGGCCGCTCTACCGCTACAGCGTGATCAAGTTCGCCGACGACGACCACGTCTTCGTCCAGAACCTGCACCACATCGCGACGGACGGCTGGTCCTCCGGCATCGTCAACGCGGAGCTGCGGACCGCGTACGACGCCCTGCTCGCCGACCGTGAGCCGGAGTTCGAGAAGCCGGGTTCGCAGTACCTGGACGCCGCCCGCGCGCAGCGCGAGCACATGCAGGGCGAGGTGCTCAGGGAGGAGCTGGACTTCTGGGCCGACCGGCTGGCCGACCTGCCGACCCTGGAGTTCCCGACCGACCGGCCCCGGCCCGCCACCGCGACCCGCGGCGGCGGTGCGGTGGTCGGCGAGTTCCCGACGGAGCTGCTGGAGCGGGCGCGCGCGCTCGCCAAGGAGCACAACGTCTCGCTCTACATGGTGCTCTCGGCCGCCCTCCAGGTGGTGCTGAGCCGCTACACCGGCCAGGAGGACCTCCCGATCGGCGTGCCCATGCTGAGCCGGACCGAGGTCGAACTGGAGGAGGTGGTCGGCCTCTTCGTCAACATGGTGGTCGCGCGCTCCGACGTGTCGGGCGACCCGACCTTCGCCGAGCTGCTGGACCGGACGCTCGACGCCAACCTGGACCTCTACGAGCACCAGGAGGTCCCCTTCCACCTGATCGTCGAGCGCGTGCAGCCGGAGCGGGTGGCCGGCCGCAACCCGCTCTTCCAGGTCTCCATGCAGCTGCTCGGCGCCGCCAACTCCGGTGGGAGCGTGGCCTTCTCGGGTGTTACCAGTACGCCGGTCAGCCCGCCCGGCGCCTCCTCGCGCTTCGACATGGCGATCGACTTCGTCGAGTCCGGTGACACGCTCAAGGCGTTCGTCGAGTACAGCAAGGACATCTTCGACGAGTGGCGGATCAAGGCGCTGCTCGGCCACATCGAGACGGTGCTCTCCGCCGCGGCGAAGGACACCTCGCTCCGCGTCTCCCAGCTCCCGCTGCTCACCGACGCCGAGCGCGAGGAGGCCTTCGCCATCGGCAAGGGCGAGGACGCCGAGTACAGCGAGGACGCGCTGCACGTCGGCCTCGCGAAGATCGCGCGCGAGACCCCGGACGCGGTGGCCGTGGTCTGCCGCAACGTCGAGATCACCTACGGCGAACTCGACCGGCGCGCCGACCGCCTCGCCCGCCACCTGCGGGCTCTCGGCCTGCAGCACGGCCAGGTCGTCGCCACGGTGATCGACCGTGACGTGGACGCGTACGTGGCGATGGCCGGCATCCTGAAGGCCGGCGGCGCCTTCGCGATGATGGACCCGAAGCTGCCCGCGGCCCGCCTGGACTACATGATCAAGGACACCGCCGCCCCGGTGGTGCTGACCCGCTCCCCGCTGGCCGACCGGCTGCCGGAGTCCACCGGCTGGGCCCGGGTGCTCATCGACACCGACTGGCCGCAGATCGAGGCGGTCCCGGCCGACGAGCCGCTGGAGGAGTGGGCGACCCGCGAGTCCCTGGCGTACGTCCTCTACACCTCGGGCTCCACCGGTACGCCCAAGGGCGTGATGATCGCCCACCGCGCCGTCTCGTTCTTCTGCGAGGCCTACCGGCGTACGTTCGACTTCGGCCCCGAGGACCGGCTGCTCCAGCTGCCCGCGCTGAACTTCGACATGTCGCAGGGCGAGATCTGGACGGCGTTCCTGGTCGGCGCGCGGGTGGTGGCGGTGTCGCCGGAGGACGCCCAGTCGCCGGAGGCGCTGACCGCGCTGCTGCGGGACCAGAAGGTCACCTACGCCGGACTGCCGCCGGCGATGCAGTCGGTGATGGAGCCCGGACCCTACCCGGACCTGAAGTACGTCATGGGCGGCGCCGAGGTGCTGCCTCCCGAGCTCGTCAACAAGTGGAACCTGCCGGGCCGCAAGTACCTCAACCTGTACGGCCCCACCGAGTGCGCGATCGGCCAGACCGAGTACCACGTCGAGCAGATCGAGTGGACGACGCCGCCGCCGATCGGCCGCCCGCAGCTCAACCGGCAGGTCTACATCGTCGACCCGCGGAACAACCTGGTCCCCAAGGGCGTCTACGGCGAGCTGCTCATCGGCGGCAAGGAGGGCGGGCTGGCCCGCGGCTACCTGAACCAGCCGGAGATGACGGCGGCCAAGTTCATCCAGGACCCCTTCGACCCGGAGAGCAAGGTCTACCGCAGCGGTGACCTGGTGCGCTGGACCGAGGGCGGCCAGATCGAGTTCCTCGGCCGGATGGACAACCAGGTCAAGCTGCGCGGCCTGCGCGTGGAGCTCGGCGAGATCGAGACCGCGCTCCAGCTGCACCCCGGCATCCTGCGGGCCGTGGTCCTGATGCGGCCCGACCGGCGCGGCGAGAACCGGCTGGTGGGCTACTTCACCTCGGTGGGCCAGGTGCCGGACATCGACGACCTGCGCAAGCACCTGGCCGAGTCGCTGCCGGACTACATGGTGCCGACCGCCTGGGTGCCGCTCGACAAGTTCCCGATGAACAACGACGGCTGGAAGATCAACCGGAACGGGCTTCCGGAGCCGGCCGACGAGGACGGCGACCGCGACTTCACCGCGCCCCGGACCCCGACCGAGGAGCAGGTCGCCGCCGCCTTCGCCGACGTCCTGGCGCTGAAGCAGGTCGGCGCCGACGACAGCTTCTTCGACATCGGCGGCAACTCGCTCCAGGCGCTGCGCGTGGTGAGCCGGATCAACAAGACCCTCAAGATCCGCATCAGCGTCCGGCTGCTCTACGGCAACGCCACGGTCGCCGCCATCTCCACCGTGGTCGACGAGCTCATCGAGGCGAAGACCCGTGGCTGACCTGGACCGCATCGTCCCGCTGCGGACCGAGGGCGACCGGACACCGCTGTTCTGCGTGCACGCGGTGTCCGGCTCGGCCTACTCGTACGCGGGCCTGGCCCGGCTGCTCGACGAGGGCCGGCCGGTGTACGGGTTCGAGGCGCCCGGCTTCGACAACGACCGCACCCCGGTGCGGTCGTTGCCGGACCTGGCCGACGAGTACACCGAGATCCTGCGGGAGTTCCGGCCCGAGGGCGAGTACCGGCTGCTCGGCTGGTCGCTCGGCGGGCTGCTGGCCCACGAGATGGCGAAGCGGCTGACGGCGGCCGGCCACCGGGTCGCCAACCTGATCATGGTGGACACCGGTCTGCCCGTGGTGTCGCCGCTCCCGCCGGAACGGGACATCCTGATCCGCTACATCCGGGACATGATGGGCCTGGAAGAGGAGCCGGCCGAACTCAGGACGCTCTTCGCGGCCTTCCCGCCGGACGTCGAACCCGACACCGTCTTCGAAGCGGTGGAGGAGTCCGGCCTGCTGCCGGAGGAGTTCGACGCCTATCTGCTGGCGGGCCAGTACGACGTCTTCCGCTCGCACCTGGAGGGCTTCTACTCCATCGACGTCACCGGCGGCTACGACGGACCCGCGATCCACATCATGGCGAGCGGATCGGTCGCGGAGGACATGCCGTGGAAGCGGCTGATGCCCGACCTCCGCGAGCACACCGTGCCGGGAACGCATCACACCATCTGGAACGGCGCGAGCCTGGAGACCCTGACCCGGATCGTCCAGGACGCTCTCGACGCCGAGAACTACGGTTAGGGGCAGCGATGTCGGTCACATCCGAAACCGGGAGCGAACCCGAGGAACAGGTACGGAGCCTGTGGCACAACCCGGACTTCCTGAGGTTCTGGGTCGGCGAGACCGTGTCGCTGCTCGGCACCCAGGTCACCAACCTGGCGCTGCCGCTCACGGCGATCTACGCCTTCAACGCCAGCGACGAGCAGGTCGGCTTCCTGCGGTTCCTCCAGCTCGTCCCGTACATCGGGTTCGCCCTGCTCTTCGGCGTCTGGGTGGACCGGGTCCGGCGGCGGAACGTCATGCTGGCGACCAACATGTTCCGGGCGGTGCTGATCGGGCTGATACCCGTGCTGCACTGGCTGGACATGCTCAACATGCCGGTGCTGCTGGTCATCGCCTGCGCGCTCGGCACCGCCTCGTGTCTCTTCGACGTGAGCTGGATGCCGTTCGTGCCGACCTTGGTCAAGGATCCCAAGCACTACGTCGAGGCCAACGCCAAGATGGGCATCAGCCAGTCGGTCTCCGACGTCGCCGGGCCCGGTATGGCCGGTGTCCTGGTCTCCGTGCTGACCGCTCCGGTGGCGCTGATCGTCAACGCGGGCTCGTACCTCTTCTCCACCTTCATGCTGCTGCTGGTCCGCACCCGGGAAGCCGTCCCGGAGCCGGGCGTCAAGCGGCACGTGTGGCGGGAGCTGAGGGAGGGCATCGAGTGGGTCTTCCGCAAGCCGATCCTGCGCTGGCTGGCGATCGTCGGGTTCTGCTGCAACTTCTCGATGATCACCGTGTGGACCATGTTCCTGCTCTACGGCACCCGTGACCTCTCGCTCAGCGCCTCGACGCTGGGCGCGATCTTCGGGACCGCCTCGGTGGGCGGCCTGATCGGTGCGATCGCCTCGCGCAAGGTGGTGCAGCGCTGGCCGATCGGGCGCGTCTACTTCGTCGCGCAGACGGCGCTGCTGCTCGGCCCGATCCTGATCGTCCTGGCCGGCGGCCCCCAGCTGGTGGTCATCGGGCTGGTCACGCTGTCCTTCTTCACCACCTACCTGGGCCTCGGCATCGCCAACGTCATCATCGTCAGCGTGCGGCAGACCACCACACCGCACTCGATGATGAGCCGGATGACCGCCTGCTTCCGCACGCTGCTCTTCGGCGGCGGCGCGCTCGGCGGTCTGGTGGCCGGTCTGCTCTCCGGCGCGATCGGCAACCGCAACGCCCTCATCGTCGCCGCCGCCTTCTCGGCCGCGGTGGTGGTGGCCCTGGTCAAGTCGCCGGTCAGCCGGTTGCGGGAGCTGCCGCCCGCGGCGCCCGAACCGACGGCGAAGACCTCGTCCTAGCCGGCCTGACGGGGGTCAGGTCCCCGCACCTCCGGCCAGGAGGTGCGGGGACCGGTCCGGCGTCACCGGGAGGCGGATCCGTCCGTAGGGTGCTCCGGACGCACCCGGCGGGGCCGGGTGGGCGGCGGAGATCCCGTTCGCGGGCGGGGCGCGGCCCTGGCTGTGGGCGGGGGCCGTGGTCCCGCCGTGCTCCGCCGGCCCCATCCCCGTACCCCCGCACGTCGTCACGTTGGCGCCCCGGGACCGTCCGGGGCGCCAAGTAAGGCAAGGGTAACCTAAACAGGGCGTCGGGGTGGGTGACTCACCGCTCCAGCGCCGCCTTCATCATCTTCTGCGCGATCGGCGCCGCCAGGCCGTTGCCGCTGACCTCGGAGCGAGCCGAGCCGGAGTCCTCGACGATCACCGCGACGGCGACCTCCTTGCCGCTGCTGTCGTCCTTGGCGTAGGAGGTGAACCAGGCGTACGGAGTGTTGCTGTTGTCCACGCCGTTCTGCGCGGTCCCGGTCTTCCCGCCGACCTCGGCCCCGGCGATCTTCGCGTTGGTGCCGGTGCCCTCCTCGACGACGGTCACCATCGCGCTGCGCAGCTGCTCCGCGGTCTTCTCGTCCACCACCCGCTTGTTCTGCCCGTCCTCGGTCTCCTCCAGCGTGGAGCCGTCGCCGTCCGTCACCGACGAGACCATGTGCGGCGCGGCCAGCTCACCGCCGTTGGCGAGGGCCGAGGTGACCATCGCCATCTGGAGCGGGGTCGCGGTGACCTCGAACTGGCCGATGCCGGTCAGCGCCGTCTGCGCCTTGTCCATACCGGTCGGGTAGACGCTCTCGGCGGCCCGCACCGGGACGTCCAGCTTCTCGGTGTCGAAGCCGAACGCGTCCGCCATCTCCTTGACCTTGTCCTGGCCGAGGTCGGCGGCCGCCTTCGCGAAGACGTTGTTGCAGGAGTACTGGAGGGCGGTGCGCAGGGTCGCGTCCTCGCATGGCGCGGAGGCGTTCTCGTTGCGCAGGACCGTACGGGTGCCGGGGAGCGTGTACGGGTCGGGGCTCTTCGTGGCCTCGTCGACGGAGCCGTACAGCCCGTTCTCCAGCGCCGCCGCCGCGACCACCAGCTTGAACGTGGAGCCCGGCGCCAGCGGCTGCCGCAGCGCCCGGTTGACCAGCGGCTTGTCCTCGTCGTCCAGCAGCCTCTGCCAGGCGTCGCCGTCGTCCGTACCGCTGATCTCCGACGGGTCGTACGAGGGCGTGGAGACCATGCCGAGGATGCGGCCGGTCTTCGGGTCGATGGCCACGGCCGCGCCCTTGTCGTCACCGAGCGCCTCGTACGCCGCCTGCTGGACGCCCGGGTCGATCGTGGTCAGGACGTTGCCCGGGGCGGCCTGCTCGCCGGTGAGCAGGTCGGCCGGGTTCTTCAGGCGGTCGTCCGTGCCGTCCAGGACGTGGCTGTAGATGCCTTCGAGCTGGGTAGCCCCGTACGCCTGCGAGCTGTAGCCCGTCACGGCCGCGTAGAGCTCGCCCTGCGTGTAGGTCCTCTTGTACCGGAGGTCGCCACCACTGGTCCCCTTCGATCCGGTGACCGGCGAACCGGCCACGATGATGTCCCCGAGCGGCTGCGCGTACTGCGCGATGGTGTTCCGCCGGTTGTGCTCGTCGTCTGCGAGCGCCTTGGCCTGGTAGCCCTGCACCCACGTCGCCCGCACCAGGAGGGCGAGGACCGCGAGCAGGCAGAAGACCGAAGCGCGCCTGATTGTCTTGTTCATCCCGCTGGAGGGACGAGCGGGGCCGTCCCGCCCGTTCCCGGTTGTGCCGCTTCTCACCGATTTCTCACGCGGCCCACCCGGCTGTGAAGCTCGGCCCGCAGTTCGGGCCGGGGCGCTACGGGGCCTTCGGCGACGGGCCGGGGCGGGCGGGTGCTGCGTCGGAGGCGGGACGGTCGAGAGTTCGGCGGGGCCCGGTTCGTTGTCGTCATGACGACAACGCTCCCGCGCGGCCGCCGCCCGCACCTCCTGCCCGTCGTTGATCCGCCTCCGCCGCGCGGGGGAGACGGGGCGGACGGCCCCAGCCGTGCAGCGTCACGCGAACCTCGTCAGAGCCTCCGCGTGGCCAGCGCCAGCCGGTCGCGGGCGTCCAGCAGAGCGTCCTTGACCGTCTGTTCGTGGCCGGGGGTGAGGCGGGCCACCGGGACCGAGCAGCTGACCGCGTCGCGGGCCGGGGTCCGGTACGGGACGGCCACGCCGAAGCAGCGCAGGCCGAGGGTGTTCTCCTCGCGGTCCACCGCGTACCCCTGTTCGCGGACCAGGCGCAGCTCCTCGATGAGCTTCTCGCGGTCGGTGATGGTGTGTTCGGTCAGCGCGGGCAGCGTCTCGGGGAGCAGCTTGCGGACCTGCTCGTCGCTGTGGGTGGCCAGCAGCGCCTTGCCGAGCGCGGTGGAGTGCGCGGGGAGCCGGCGGCCGACCCGGGTGAAGGGGCGCAGATGGTGCTGGGACTGGCGGGTGGCGAGGTAGACCACGTTCGTCCCGTCGAGCCGGGCCAGGTGGATGGTCTCCGTGGTGTCGTCGGAGAGCCGGTCCAGGGTCGGGCGGGCGGCGGCCACGACCTCGTCGCCGTCGATGTAGGAGGTGCCCACGAGGAGCGCGCGCACCCCGATCCCGTACCGCGTGCCCGTCGCGTCCGTCTCCACCCAGCCGAGCTCGACCAGCGTGCGCAGCAGCATGTAGAGGCTGGACTTGGGGTAGCCCACGGCTTCCTGGACGGTGGCGAGCGTGTGCATCCCGGGGCGGCCCGCGAAGTATTCGAGCAGCTCCACCGTCCGTACGGCGGACTTCACCTGTGCCCCGCCGGGCTCGGCGACCGACATCGCCCCACGCTCCTTCTTCGGCTTCTGCGGCCGTTGCCAACACGGAAGGCCCGGAAATAGAGTCCGAGCACATTCACGATCAGGAACTCTGTTCAGAATACCGAACGTGTTCGGCCGGTGTTCCAGGACCCGAGGGGAATCACGGTGAGTGCAGCACCAGTCTGGAGTGTCGACCCCCGCAGCGGGAACCCGCGCGAGCAGGTCGCGGTGGAGGCCACCGCCGAGGAGGTCGACCGCGCGGTCCGGGCGGCCCACTCCGTACGCGAGGCCCTGGCCGACCGCACCGCACGCGCCGCGTTCCTGCGTACGGCGGCGGAGCTGCTGGAGGCGTCCGGCGCGCACATCATCGAGGCCGCCGACGCGGAGACCGCTCTCGGCCCGGTCCGGCTGACCGGCGAACTCGCGCGGACCGCCGCCCAGTTGCGGGCCTTCGCGGAGGTCGTCGAGGAGGGCGGTTACCTTGACCTCCGCATCGACCACGAGGACGCCTCCCGCACCCCGCCCTGGCCCGACCTGCGCCGCTGGAAGGTCCCGCTCGGGGTGGTCGCCGTCTACGCGGCGAGCAACTTCCCGCTCGCCTTCTCCGTACCCGGCGGCGACACCGCCAGCGCGCTGGCCGCTGGCTGCCCGGTCGTGATCAAGGCGCACCCGGGCCACCCGGCCACCGCCGAGCTCTGCGCCTCGGTCCTCCGCCGCGCCGCCGCCCGCACCGGCCTGCCCGAGGATGTGGTGACGCTGGTCCACGGCTTCGACGCGGGCGTCGAACTGGTCCGCCACCCGCTGGTGAGCGCGGCGGGCTTCACCGGCTCGGTACGCGGCGGCCGCGCGCTGTTCGACGCGGCCGCCGCCCGTCCCGTCCCCATCCCCTTCCACGGCGAACTCGGCTCGCTCAACCCGGTCGTGGTCACCGAGGCGGCCGCCGCCGAGCGCGCGGCGGAGATCGGCACCGGGCTCGGCGGCTCCATGACGCAGGGCGTCGGCCAGTTCTGCACGAAGCCCGGCTTCGTCCTCGTCCCGGCCGGTGACGCGGGCGACCGGCTGGTCGAGGCACTCACCGGGACGGTCAGCTCCACCGGTTCCGGCGTGATGCTGGACCACCGGATGCGGGACGCGTTCCTCGCAGGCGTACGGGAACGGGCCGGACTCCCGGACGTCGGAGCCCCGGTCACTCCCGGCGCGGGCAGTGACCACACGGTCTCCGCCGGATTCCTGACCGTGCCCGCCGCCCGCCTGACCGCCCAGGGCCCGCACGACGCGCTCCTGGACGAGTGCTTCGGCCCGGTCACCGTGATCGCCCGGTACGCCGCACAGGACGAGGTCGCCGCCGTCCTGGCCCGGCTCCCCGGCAACCTCACCGCCACGCTCCAGGCCGCGACGGAGGGCGACGACCCGGAGGCCGCCGGGCTCCTCACCGCCCTCACCCCGCTCGCCGGGCGCATCCTGGTCAACGGCTGGCCGACCGGCGTCGCCGTCGCCCCGGCCCAGCACCACGGCGGCCCCTACCCGGCCACCACCTCGCCCACCACCTCGGTCGGCGCGACGGCCGTCGAACGCTGGCTGCGCCCCGTGACGTACCAGAACACGCCCGACGCGCTCCTCCCGCCGGAACTGCGCGAGGCCAACCCGTTGAGCCTGCCCCGGCGGGTGGACGGCCGCCGCGCCGGCTGACGGGTCCCGGTTACGGTGCCGAGGCGCGCAGGCGGCGGGATCCTCGCCGTGGGGGGGGCGGGGGGGCCCGCCCCCCCCCCCCCCGCCCCCCCCCCCCCCCCGCCCCCGCCCCCCCCCCCCCGCCCCCGGGGCGGGCGCGCCCCCCCGCCCCCC
>NZ_JBIWOZ010000011.1:0-77554 GCF_044767965.1 Streptomyces sp. NPDC101178 | reverse complement strand
GGGGGGGGGGGGGGGGGGGGGGGGGGGGGGGGGCCGGGGGGGGGGGGGGGGGGGGCGGCCCCCCCCCCCCCCCCCCCCGGCGAGGATCCAGAACAGGCCGGGGGACGCGAACCGGGGCGCGCCGTGGAGTCCAGGGCCGGCCGGACGCCGAGACCGTAGTGCAGCAGGTCGCGGGGTACGCGGTGCGCGGTCACCGCGGGTGCGCGGCCGCCGGGCCCGCGTCGGACCGGCCACGGATCGACCACCGTGCCCCGCGCTCCGGAGGCGTCCGACGGCCGCCGGGAATGACCAGGTCAGGTTCGGTGTTCGACCAGAGGTCCGTCCCTCGGGCGGCCTCCCCGACCCGTCCACGCCCCCTGGAGAGAAGAAGAGTCATGCGCGTCGAGATCTGGTCCGATATCGCCTGTCCCTGGTGCTACATCGGCAAGGCCCGCTTCGAGAAGGCGCTCGCCGAGTTCGCCCACCGGGACGAGGTCGAGGTCGTGCACCGCTCCTTCGAGCTCGACCCCGGGCGGGCCAAGGGCGAGACCGAGCAGGTCGTCGACATGCTGGCGAGCAAGTACGGGCGGACCCGCGAGGAGGCCGCCGGCATGGAGGCCAACGTCGCGGCCAACGCGCAGGCCGAGGGGCTCGGTTACCGCACGGAGGGCCGGGACCACGGCAACACCTTCGACATCCACCGGCTGCTGCACCTGGCCAAGGCCCGCGGCCGCCAGGACGAGCTGCTGACCCTCGCCTACCGGGCCAACTTCGCCGAGGAGCGGTCCGTCTTCGACGACGACGTGCTGCTCGCGCTCGCCGTGGAGGCCGGTCTCGACGGTGACGAGGCGCGTGCGGTGCTCGCCGACCCCGAGGCGTACGCCGAAGAGGTCCGGGCCGACGAGCGCGAGGCGGCCGAACTGGGCGCCAACGCGGTGCCGTTCTTCGTGCTCGACCGGCGGTACGGGATCTCCGGCGGCCAGCCCTCCGAGGTCTTCGGCCAGGCGCTGGAGCAGGCCTGGAAGGACCGTCCGGCCACCGAGCTGACCACCGTGGGCGGCGACGCGGCCGCCTGCGACACGGACGGCGCCTGCGAGGTCCCGAAGAGCTGAGCGCCACCGGTATAAGCGATTCTTGGATGCGCCCCGCAAGTTTCGGCAATTGACTATGAGTCGCGGGGGCTCCAGGCTGAGTCCATGACGATCTCTCCGCTCAGCCAGATGGCCGCCGCCGAGTTCGCACCCGAGGTCACCTACCTCAACACCTCCAGCTGGGGGCTGCTGCCCCGCCGCACCATCGCCGCCGTCAAGGCCCTCGCCGACGAGAACGCCGCCGGCCGCCGGATCGGCGCGGGCAGTTTCGACGTGGTGGAGGCGGCCCGGGCCGGTTTCGCCCGGCTCGCCGGGGTCGAGCCGGACCGGGTCGCCACCGGCAGCTCGGTCACCGTCCATGTCGGGCTGATCGCCGCCTCGCTCCCGGCGGGCGCCGAAGTCCTGGCGCCTGAGGGTGAGTTCTCCTCCGTCGTCAGTCCGTTCGCGCTCCGCGGCGACCTGCGGATGCGGTACGTCCCGCTCGCGGACCTCGCCGACGCCGTACGGCCCACCACCGCGCTCGTCGCCTTCTCCGCGGTCCAGTCGGCCGACGGCCGGGTCGCCGACCTCGCCGCCATCCGCGCGGCCGCCGCCGCCCACGGCACCCGGACCCTGCTGGACGCCACCCAGTCGGCGGGCTGGTTCCCGCTGGAGGCGGGGGCGTACGACTACACCGTCACCGGCGGGTTCAAGTATCTGCTCTGCCCCCGGGGTACGTCGTTCCTCACCGTGACCGAGGAGGCGCAGGGCACCCTGCCGCACCTCTTCGCCGGCTGGGTCGCCGCCGGTGCGCCCTGGACCGGCAACTACGGGCCGCTGGAGCGCGTCGCCCCCGGTGCGCGCGGCTTCGACGAGCCGCCCGCGTTCCTCTCGTACCACGGGGCCGAACACTCCCTCGCGCTGCTCGCGGAGATCGGCGCCGACGCGCTGTACGCGCACGCCACCTCGCTCGCCGCCCGGCTGCGCTCGGGGCTGGTGGAGCTCGGCCACAAGGTGGTGCCGGGGGAGTCGGCGATCGTCTCCGTGCCGGGTCTTGAAGGCCGCCACGACGAACTGACGCGGGCCGGGATCGCGGTGTCGGCTCCCGCCGGGAACCTGCGGATCTCCTGCCACCTCTACAACACGGAGGCGGATGTGGACCGGGTGCTGGACGTGCTGGGCTGAGGAGGGATCAGCAAGTGGGTCCGCCGCGCTCCGGGCACCCCTGCGTCTCCTGGCAGAGGTTCGCCTCCACCTTCGCCAGCAGCCGCGTCAGCTCCGTACGCTCATCGCTCTCCAGGCCCGCCAGCGTGTGCTCCTCCAGGCTGCACCACGCGTCCCGCACCGCCGTGTGCAGCGCGCAGCTCTCCGCCGTCGCCTCCACCAGGACCGCCCGCCGGTCGTCCGGGTCGGGGCGGCGGCGCACATGGCCGGTCTGCTCCAGGCGCTGGAGCATCTTGGTGACCGTCGAGGGGTCCAGGTCCAGCGTCCTGATCAGCTCGGACTGACGGACCGGCCCCGAGTCCCACAGCTGCATCATCAGCAGTTCCTGACCCGGGTAGAGCCCCAGACCCTTCAGCAGCTTGCCCGCCGCGATCCGGTGCAGCCGGGCGACGCGGGAGACGGCGTGGCTCACGGGCCCGCCGAGCGCCGCTCCGGGCAGCGCGTCGGTACAGGGGACTTCCGCGGTCGCGCTGGTGGCGGTGTTCATGGCGGGCTCCTCGGTGCTGCTCCGATGGGGGCTTCTCTGTCGGCCGGAGCCTTCCGGACACTTTACCTTGGTCGGCCAATCAATGCGCTACAGTGACCGTCAGCGCCAATGATTGGCCGACCACATACCTATTTTATTGGTCGACCACATACTCTTCTGGGAGCCTTGATGACCACCGCTTTCGACCCGATCGACCTCTCCGGCATCCCGCTGGCCAACCGCATCGTGATGGCCCCGATGACCCGGAGCCGGGCGGGCGAGGGCGGTACGGCCACCGAGCTCACGGCCGTCTACTACGCCCAGCGCGCCTCGGCCGGCCTCGTCATCACCGAAGGCATCCAGCCCTCCGCCGTCGGCCAGGGCTACCCGTTCACGCCCGGGCTGCACAGCGCCGAGCAGGTCGCGTCCTGGCGCAAGGTCACCGACGCGGTGCACGCCGAGGGCGGCCGGATCTTCGCCCAGATCATGCACGCCGGCCGCATCGGCCACCCGGATCTGCTTCCCGACGGCCTCGTCCCGGTCAGCGCCTCGCCGGTCAAGGCGGCCGGCCAGGTCTACACCGCCGAGGGCCCCAAGGACTTCGTCGAGCCGCACGAGCTGACCGGTGCCGAGATCCGGCAGACCATCGCCGACTTCGCCTCGGCCGCCCGCAACGCCGTCGAGGCCGGATTCGACGGCGTGGAGCTGCACGGCGCCAACGGCTACCTCATCCACCAGTTCCTCGCGCCCAACACCAACCTGCGCACCGATGAGTGGGGCGGCTCGGAGAGCGCGCGCGTCCGGTTCGCCGTGGAGGTGGTCAAGGCGGTCGCGGCCGAGATCGGCGGAGCCCGCACCGGACTGCGCATCTCGCCGTCCAACCCGTACAACGACATCGACGAGCCCGCTCCGGACGCCGTCTACACCGCGCTGGCCCAGGAGATCGAGCGGCTCGGCCTCGCCTATCTGCACATCCTGGAGGACGCTCCGATCCGCGAACTGACCCTCCAGCTGCGCAAGGTGTTCACCGGCACCGTCCTGATCAACGTGCACTCCGACGGGCCGACCGGCCCGGACGACCACACCGTGATCGACGACGGCATCGCCGACCTCATCTCGTACGGCGTCCTCTTCCTCGCCAACCCGGACCTGCCCGCCCGCCTCAAGGCCAAGGGCCCCTTCAACACCCCCGACCCGTCGTCCTTCTTCGGCGGCGACGCCAAGGGCTACACCGACTACCCGGCGCTCGACGCCGTCTGATCCTCCAGGGGCCGCCCGTCCCACCGCCACTCCGTGCGGCGCGGGCGGTCCGGCAGTTCCGCGCGGCCGGTGGCCCAGAGCAGCACGGTCCACCGGTCGCCGCCCGCCGGCGCTTCGGGGAAGAGCCGGGCCAGCACCCGGTCGCAGAGGTCGGCGGGCGGCGCCCACGTGAGGCCCAGGCCCTCGGCGAGGTCATGGGTGTGCACCAGGGTCTCCACCACACCCATCGCGGCGAAGCCCTCCGGGTCGGAGACGCCGTGGACGTGGTAGGCGCGCACCCGAGGCGGCGTCGTCCGCACCATCGAGGCCAGCAGCCCACCGCTCGCCTCCACCGTCGCCAGCAGCCCGGCGGGCCCGGCCGCACGGTCGGCGAAGAGCAGGCTGTACGGCCCGCCGGGGCGTTCGGAGGTCCAACGCAAGGGGAGGTTCCGCTCCAGCGGGGGCGTGCGCGGGCCCAGCCGCACGGCGTACGAGACGAGGTCGTCGCCCAGATGCTCCGCCGTCTCCCAGCACGTCCACTCCAGCGTCCCGGCGGGCTTGTCCCAGCGGTCCGCCGGGGCTTTGGCCAGTACGTCCACCGCGAGCCGCACGGCGGTCGTCACATCGTCGGCGGTCACCGGCAGCCGCGTCCCGCTCAGCGCGGCCCGCTCGGCTGCCGAACACTCCACGCAGAACTCGTTCCCCTCGGGGTCCGCCAGGGTCGCCCACCCCCGCCCGTTCGGCCTCCGGTGGTCACCGACCAGCGTGGCGCCGAGCGCGAGAAGCCGCTCCACCTCCTCGTCCCGGGTGCGGTCCTGCGGCTGGATGTCGAGGTGCACCCGGTTCTTGGCCGTCTTGGCGTCGGGGCCCTGCACGAAGAGGATCGCGGCGCCCGGGGTTTCGAGCAGGGCCTCCGGGTCGCCGGGGAGGTCGTCGTCGGCGAGCGGCGCGCCGAGCACCTGGGACCAGAAGGTGCCGAGCGCGTGGGCGTCGGCGCAGTCGACGGTGATGTGCCGTACGTGAGAAGTCATGGTCGTCACCCTGACCGGTGGCCGGTGCCGGGTCCAGCGAGATACGCGCAGGGGCCCGGGACGGCGTACCGTCCCGGGCCCCTGTGTGCCTGCGCGTGGCGCTACTTCACCGGCGTGAAGTCCCGCGCCCCGATGAACTCCGGGCGGCGGATCGGCGCCGCGAACGGCTCCTGCGCCGCGTTCTCCACGCTGTTGAAGACGATGAAGACGTTCGAGCGCGCGTACGGCGTGATGTTGTCGCCCGACCCGTGCATGGCGTTGCAGTCGAACCAGGTCGCCGAACCGGCCTTGCCCGTGAAGAGCTTGATGCCGTGCCGGTCCGCCATCTTCGTCAGCGCCTCGTCGGACGGAGTGCCCGCGTCCTGCATCTGGAGCGACTTCTTGTAGTTGTCCTTCGGCGTCTCGCCCGCACAGCCGAGGAACGACTTGTGCGAACCGGGCATGATCATCAGCCCGCCGTTGGTGTCGAAGTTCTCCGTCAGCGCGATCGACACGGAGACGGTCCGCATGTTCGGAAGACCGTCCTCGGCGTGCCACGTCTCGAAGTCCGAGTGCCAGTAGAAGCCCGTGGCCCCGAAGCCCGGCTTCACGTTGATCCGGGACTGGTGGACGTACACGTCCGAGCCGAGGATCTGGCGGGCCCGGCCCACCACCCGTTCGTCACGGACCAGAGCGGCGAAGACCTCGCTGATCTTGTGGACCTCGAAGACGGACCGTACGTTCTGCGTCTGCTTCTCCACGATGGAGCGCTCGTCGGCCCGGATCAGCGGGTCGGCGACCAGCCGGTCCAGCTCCGCGCGGTAGACGGCGACATCGTCCGGGGTGATGAGCTGGTCGACGGTGAGGAAGCCGTCGTGCTCGTAGCCCTGGAGATCCTTGGCGGCGATCGGGCCCGGTGCGCCCGGCGCGGACCAGATGACCGGGTCCTGGCGGGGAGTGGTCATCTCGGCGGCGCCGCGCGAGGGGTACAGATCTGCGCGTACTTCGGTGGTCATGGTGGTTCAGGCCTCCTCGGTCAGCAGTGGGTAGACACCGTTCTCGTCGTGGTCCTCCCGCCCGGTGACGGGCGGGTTGAAGACGCACACGCAGCGGAAGTCGGTCTTGGGCCGCAGGGTGTGGCGCTCGTGCCCGTCCAGGAGGTACATCGTGCCCGGGGAGATCCAGTGGGTCTCGCCGGTCTCGTCGTTGGTGAGCTCGGCCTCGCCCTCGGTGCACAGGACCGCCTCGATGTGGTTCGCGTACCACATGGAGGTCTCCGTACCCGCGTAGAGCACGGTCTCGTGGAGGGAGAAGCCGACCTTCTCCTTGGCGAGCACGATGCGCTTGCTCTCCCAGGTGCCGGACGCGGACTTCACATGCCGGTCGGTGTTCTCGATGTCCTTGAACGATCGGACGATCACGGTGAGCAGTGCCCTTCTCTTGAACTCCGCCCCGGGCCCGTGAGGCCCGGGGCGCTCCTTCTCGCCTTCCCCGGCAGCGCCGGGTCAGGCCGTTTCGCGGACGCAGCGGGCCAGCGTGCGCAGGCCCTCGTCCAGTTCGTCGGTGGTGATGGTCAGCGGCGGCAGCAGCTTGACGACCTCGCTCTGCGGGCCCGAGGTCTCCAGCAGGAGGCCCAGCTCGAAGGCGCGGGCGCAGACCGCCGAGGCGCGCGCCGGGTCCTCGAACTCCATGCCCCAGACCAGGCCGCGGCCGCGGAACTGCGCGGTCGGCTCCTCGGCGCAGATGGACAGCAGCGCCTGCTCGACCTGCTGGCCGCGGGCCAGGGTCTGCTTCTCCATCTGGCCGTCGGCCCAGTAGGCGTCCAGGACGGCGGCGGCGGTGACGAAGGCGGGGTTGTTGCCGCGGAAGGTGCCGTTGTGCTCGCCCGGCTCCCAGATGTCCAGCTCCGGCTTGAACAGGCAGAGCGACATCGGCAGGCCGTAGCCGCTGATGGACTTCGAGAGCGTGACGATGTCCGGGACGATGCCGGCCTCCTCGAAGGAGAAGAAGCCGCCGGTGCGGCCGCAGCCCATCTGGATGTCGTCGACGATCAGCAGCATGTCCTGGCGCTCGCACAGCTCCTTGAGCGCGCGCAGCCACTCGGCGCGGGCGACGTTGATGCCGCCCTCGCCCTGGACGGTCTCCACGATCACGGCGGCGGGCTTGTTGAGCCCGGAGCCCTGGTCCTCCAGGAGCCGCTCGAACCAGAGGAAGTCGGGGACCGTACCGTCGAAGTAGTTGTCGAACGGCATCGGCGTGCCGTGCACCAGCGGGATGCCGGCGCCGGCCCGCTTGAACGCGTTGCCGGTGACGGCGAGCGAGCCCAGCGACATGCCGTGGAAGGCGTTGGTGAACGAGACGACCGACTCGCGGCCCTTGACCTTACGGGCCAGCTTCAGCGCCGACTCGACGGCGTTGGTGCCCGTCGGGCCGGGGAACATGACCTTGTACGGGAGGTCGCGCGGGCGCAGGATGACGTTCTGGAACGTCTCCAGGAAGGCGCGCTTGGCGGTGGTCGCCATGTCCAGGCCGTGGGTGATGCCGTCGCGCTCGATGTAGTCGATCAGCGCTCGTTTCAGCACCGGGTTGTTGTGGCCGTAGTTGAGCGAGCCGGCCCCGGCGAAGAAGTCCAGGTAGGAGTGGCCGTCCTCATCGGTCAGCCGGGCGCCCTGCGCGCGGTCGAACACAGCCGGCCAGCCGCGGCAGTAGCTACGGACCTCCGACTCCAGGGTCTCGAAGACGCTCAGTGCGGGCGGGGTGATGGTCACAGCGAATCTCCTGCGTGAGGGGGTGTGACGGGCAAGGTGGTCGGTGCTCCCTGCCGCGCGGAGGCGGCCGAGACCGCGCCGGATGGTCGGCCGGCGCGAAAAGTCGTGGGGAAGCCGGCGTACGGGTCAGGTACGCCGGACCGCGAGCGGGGCCTGTCCGCTCAGGTGACTCGGGTGGCTCAGTCCGTGAAGGGACCTATCCGGTAGAGGACCTCCGGCAGGTGCGTTCCCTCGGGGAACAGTCCGCCGTCGAAGAGCACCTCCTGCTCCAGCGGGACGTCGTGCCGCTGGGCGAAGGACGTGAAGAGCCGGTCGGACGCGGTGTTGTCCGGGGTGATCGTCGTCTCGACGCAGGCGAGCCCCTGGTCGGCGGCGACCCGCGCGGTCAGCGCGTCCAGCAGGGCGGCGGCGAGCCCCTTGCCGCGGTGCGCCCCGTCGACGGCGACCTGCCAGACGACGAGGGTCTCGGGGCGGTCGGGACGGATGTAGCCGGTGACGAAGGCGATCGGCTCGCCGTCCTCGCCACGGGCGACGGCGGACGTCGCGGCGAAGTCACGACACCACAGCAGGTAGCTGTACGAGGAGTTCAGGTCCAGGACCTCGGAGTCGCGGGCGATGCGCCAGATCGCGGCTCCGTCCTCCACTCGTGGCGTGTCGATACTCAGGAATTCGCTTCGGGCACGGGCAAAATCTGCTGGTGCGGCGGTCATGGGAATTAAATTTACCCAGCAAATTTCTAAATTGCATCGCGGCAAAAGGTTGGGTGGAGCGCCTCTGTGTGTTATCAGGCGTGCGCGAGACCTCCCAGGTTCTGGGTGCGATTTCACGCTCTTTGTCCTAAATTTTTCGGGCATAACGTCGTCCGTGTGGAGTCGGTCACAGGGTTGTAACTCCTGTGAGACGTGTCCGAATCATGAAGTTCGAGCCCCGAAAGAACTTGCGCGTTTAGCGGGCGGGAAAGCGGGCAGAAGAATGCGGGGAGCTACTTTCGGAAAAGTAGCTCCCCGCATTATGAATATCAGATGCCCGGCCAGGTTTCCGAGGCCGCACGGCGGGCAGCATCGAAGTCGACCCGCCGGCCCGTACCGGCCAGCGCCGCCCCCAGCGCCGCGAGCGAGGCCAGCACCGCGCTCCCCGTCGCGTCCGCCCCGTAGTGATTGACCCGGATCATCTCCTTGGCGAGCGCCCCGCCGCCCGCGATGAGCGGCAGCGAGGGCTCCAGCTCCAGCGCCCGCGCGACCAGCGCGGAGGCGTCCGTCCCGGCCGGCGCGCGCAGCGTCGTGGCCACCGGAGCGGCGTCCCGCGCCTGAAGGACGTACGGCTCCAGACCGCCGCCGAGCGCCACCGCACCCGCCCGGGTCGCCGCCGCGGCGAAGGCGTGGCGGGCCGTCACCGTCTCCAGCCCGTCCTCCTCGATCCGCTCCAGACACGCCTCCAGCCCGAGCATCTCCAGCTGCGCCGGAGCGTGCGGCAGGGCCGTGCGGCCGCCGTCGATCCAGCGCTCCTTCCAGTCCAGCAGCGAGAGGTACGAGCGCCGGGGTGCGGCCGGGTTGGCGGCGATCCGCTCCCAGGCCCGTGCGCTCACCGACACCGCCGACACACCCGCCGGTCCGCCCATCGCCTTCTGCGCACCGATCACGCACAGGTCCACACCCCAGGCGTCCGGCAGCAGCGGCTCGGCGGCCACCGAGGCGACCGCGTCCAGCATGAACAGCGCCCCGTGCGCCCGGACCACCTCACCGATCTCCGCGACCGGGTTGGTGTTGCCGGTCGCCGCCTCCGCGTGCACCAGCGAGACGAAGTCGATCTCCGGGTGCTCGGCGAGCGCCTCGGCCACCTGGTCGGCGGTGACCGCGGTGTGGAAGGGCACGGTGAGGTCGACGACCTCGGCGCCGCAGTCCCGCAGCCAGTTGCCGAAGGTCTGCCCGTACGGTCCGGTCACCACGTTCAGCGCGGCCGAGCCGGGCCTGGCACCGCCGCGGATGCAGCCCTCCAACGGCAGCAGCGCCTCGCCCTGCGTGATGACGACGTCCTGCTCGGTGGCGAGGAGCGCGGCCACCCGCCGCTCGATGGCCGCGAAGTGCGCGGCGGTCAGCGGGGGGAGGTCGAGGAAGGGGTGCGTCACGGTGGGGCTCTCTCCGGGTCGGTCGGGTCGTCTTCTCTGGTGCGGGCGGCGGGGTCCTGTTCGCGGCCGACGCCCTCCTCGCAGCCTACCGAGGGCCTCGTACAGTGCCGCTATGAGTGATCAGGTGCGCGAGCGGGACGGGCAGCGGGTGCTGCGGGTCAGGGGACGGGTCCTCGTCGGGCCGGACGAGGTGCGCGACGAACTGTGGGCCGTGGACGGACACATCACCTACGAGCGGCCGCCGGACGCGGAGAGCGCGGAGACCGTCACCGGCTGGGCGCTGCCCGGACTCGTCGACGCGCACTGCCATGTCGGCCTGGACCGGCACGGCCCGGTCGACGCGGCGACCGCCGAGAAGCAGGCCCTCACCGACCGCGAGGCCGGCACCCTGCTCATCCGGGACGCCGGATCCCCGTCCGACACCCGCTGGATCGACGGCCGCGAGGACCTGCCGAAGATCATCCGGGCCGGCCGCCACATCGCCAGGACCCGGCGCTACATCCGCGACTACGCGCATGAGATCGAGCCCGGCGACCTCGTCGCGTACGTCGCGCGGGAGGCCCGGCGCGGTGACGGCTGGGTCAAGCTGGTGGGGGACTGGATCGACCGGGACGCGGGCGACCTCACCGCCTGCTGGCCGCGCGGCGAGGTGGAGGCGGCCATCGCGGAGGCGCACCGGCTCGGCGCCCGGGTCACCGCGCACTGCTTCGCCGAGGAGTCGCTGCGCGATCTGGTGGTGGCGGGCATCGACTGCGTCGAGCACGCCACCGGCCTCACCGAGGAGACCATCCCGCTCTTCGCGGAACGCGGCGTCGCGATCGTCCCGACGCTGGTCAACATCGCCACGTTCCCGGACCTTGCGGCGGGCGGCGAGGCCAAGTTCCCGCGCTGGTCGGCGCATATGCGGCAGCTGTACGAGCGGCGCTACGACACCGTCCGGTCCGCGTACGACGCCGGCATCCCGGTCTACGTCGGCACCGACGCGGGCGGCTCGCTGGCGCACGGCCTGGTCGCGGGCGAGGTCGCCGAGCTGGTGAAGGCGGGCATCCCGCCGCTGGAGGCGCTCTCGGCCACGGCGTGGGGAGCGAGGCGGTGGCTGGGGCGGCCGGGTCTGGAGGAAGGCGCCCCGGCGGACCTGGTCGTGTACGCGGAGGACCCGCGCGCGGACGTCCGGGTGCTGGCGGCCCCGCGCCACGTCGTGCTGAACGGGCGGGTCGTCGGGTGATGGCGCGCTTGGTTGACCGGCAGTGACGGATCGGCCTCCCGGCTCGTTGATGTGGTCCGCTCATCGACGTACCTCGGCTCACGCTGCGTGAAACGGGTGAGTCCGTGGGGCAGGAGGGAACGCACGTGCCGAAAGATTCGAATATGCGCGCGGAAACCCCCCTTTGGGGTGAACTCACGTCAGGTGTCCGTCAGTTCACCCACAGTGCGTAAAGATTCACGGAGTCGAGGCCACCGGCACAGGCGATGTCCCCCATTGGACTGTGCCGGTGGCTCCATGTCTCTTGTGGGGGTTCCACCATCTTGAACAGCAACACCTTCCGTCTCGCCGCCCTGGCGGTCGCCGCCGCTCCCGTCGCCCTGTTTGCCGCCGTCCCCGCGCAGGCAGCCCCGGCGACGCCCGCCACCGGCGGCGAGGGCAAGGCGAGCGCGGTCGTGCTCCGTACCGCGCTCGACGTCTCGCTCCTCAACAAGTCCGTCCAGGTGCCCCTCAAGGTCACGCTCAACGAGGTGCAGGCACCGGCCAGCGCCGAGCAGACCGCGCTCTCGGTGAACCTGGACGGTGTGGCGGGCGGAAAGCCGGTCAGCGTCCTGCGCGCCGACGTGGCCACGGCCGAGGCCACCGTGGACGAGAGGAAGGCCGAGGGCCACGTCAACCTGGTCAAGGCCCGCGTCCATGTGCCCGGACTGCCGCTGCTCTCGCTCATCGAGGTCGAGAAGGTGACCTCCAAGGCGCTCTGCGAGGTCGGCAAGGAGCCCGTCGCCGAATCGAACGTGCTCGGCCACGTCAAGGTGCTCGGCAAGAAGGTGACGCTCTCCGCGGGCGGCCCGACCCTGGTCACGGTTCCGGGCGTCGGTGAGGTGAGCCTCGACCTGTCGAAGACGGAGACCACCGCGCGTACGGCGGCGGCGACGGCGCTCCGGCTGAAGGTCGCGATCAACCCGCTCAACCTCAACGTGGCCGAGGTGAACGGCGAGGTCACGCTGGCCGAGGCGACCTGCGAGACCCCGAAGGCGCCGGAGGAGCCGGGCGGCAGCGACGGCGGTGCGACGGACGGCGGTGCCACGGGCGGCTCCGGCGGCGGTGACACCGGTGGCGGCGACACAGGCGGCTCCACCGGTGGCGACCAGGGCGACGGCGGCTCCGACGTGAAGCCGCAGACCGGCTCCGACTCCGGGAAGGCTCCCACCACGGCCAACCTCGCCGAGACCGGTGGCAGCTCCTCCACCCCGTACATCGCGGGTGGCGCGGCCCTGCTGCTCGCGGTCGGCGTGGGCGCCACGGTGGTCGCGCGCCGGCGCAGCGGCAGCGCCCAGAGCTGATCCCGGCTCACCCACGGGACCGGAGGCGGCGTTCGTACGACGGAACGCCGCCTCCGGCAGGGGCCTCAGAGCCCGGTGCGCGCGGGCAGCGCCTGAACCGCCTGGTCCAGGGCCTGGAGGAAGCGGTTGGTCGTCGCCCGGTCGCGGACGGCCAGCCGCAGCCACTGCGGGCCGAGTCCCGGGAACGTATCGCCGCGCCTTGCCGCGAAGCCCAGCAGCCGCAGCCGCTCCCGGATCTCCGCCGCCCGCTCCAGCCGGACCAGGACGAACGGCCCCCGCGCCGCCTCCACCGCCCGCACCTCGCTGAACTCGGCCAGCCCGGCCAGCAGATGGGCCCGGTCCACCGTGATCCGGTCCGCCGCCTCCGCCGCCTCCACCAGCGCCCGCGGCTCCATGCACGCCTGGGCCGCCGCCAGCGCCGGGGACGACACCGGCCACAGCGGCTGCGCCTCCGCCAGCAGCGCGATCGTCTCCGGCTCTGCCAGCACATAGCCGATCCGCAGCCCGGCCAGCCCCCATGTCTTGGTCAGGCTGCGCAGCACGACCAGACCCGGAATGTCCGTACGGCCACACAGCGCCTCGCGCTCGCCCGGCACCACGTCCATGAACGCCTCGTCCACCACCAGCGTCCGCCCGGGTCTCGCCAGCCGCTCCAGCAGCGCCGCCGGATGCAGCACGGAGGTCGGGTTGGTCGGGTTGCCGACCACCACCAGATCCGCCTCCTCCGGCACCGCCGCCGGATCGAGCCGGAAACCGTCCTCCGCCCGCAGCAGCACCCGCCCCACCCCGTGCCCGGCCGCCCGCAGCGCCGCCTCCGGCTCGGTGAACTGCGGGTGCACGACCACCGGGCAGCGGACCGGCAGCGCCCGCGCGATCAGCACGAACGCCTCCGCCGCCCCCGCCGTCAACAGGACGCGTTCCACCGGCAGCCCGTGCCGCTCGGCGACCGCCGCCCGGGCCGCCGAGCCGTCGGGATAGGCGGCCAGCGAGACGAGCGAGGCGGCTATCCGCTGGCGCAGCCACTCCGGTGGTGTGTGGGTCCGGACGTTGACGGCGAGATCGGTCAGATTCTCGCCGCGCACCTCCGCGTCGCCGTGGTGCCGCAGGTCGGGCCCGGCGCTCTCGATGTCTCGCGTGGGGGGATGTGTGGGGGGAGTCATGGCTGCCATGGTGAACGGGCCGAGGCCTTCCGTCACGAGTGGGGTGGGAGTTTTCTCGCCGGAAACAGGCAAAGCCGCAAGGACGGCCGGAAAGCGGCGGGCCACCGCACAGGTCGCCAGGCCCTGGCCGACGGCCTTCCCGACCACCAGCTCGTCCGCGCCGATCAGCGCCGCCGCCTCCGCCACCGACGGCGTCGCCACCGCCTCGGCCGCCGCACCCGACGGATTCGGCACGCGCACCGCCGCCAGCGCCGCCGCCGGATACGTCCGCACCGGCACCCCGAGCCGCGCCGCGGCCTCCACGATCCCCGGCTCGTCGGCCTTCGCGTCGACGGTCGCCACCTCCACCACATCGGCGGTACGCAGCCCGGCCGCGCGCAGCGTCCGCTCGATCAGGCCGAACACCGCGTCGGCCGGCGCGTCCCGGCGGGCGCCGACCCCGACGACCAGGTTCCGCACACCGGGCTCGGGAGTGGGGGTCGTCATGGCGGAGCCTGCCTTTCACGTCAAGCGATGGGGGGTGGAGCTGTTCCGTATACGGTCACGGAACCGGCTGCCGCACGGCCCGGGGACCTCGGCGTACGGGCGGCCGCGGGCGGCTCCGGTAAGGACACCCTGAGATGCGGCCGACCGGGCCGATCGACTAGCAAGACCCCATGGCGGTGTTCGTCGCGCTCGGCGCGTTCCTGATGACTCTGGCCGGCGGCTGGGTCGCGCAACGCGTCACCGACCGCCGCCACCTGGTGCTCGGCTTCGCGGGCGGGCTGATGCTCGGCGTGGTCGGCCTGGACCTCCTGCCGGAGGCGATGGAGGCCGCGGGGACCCCGGTCTTCGGCGTGCCCGCCGCTCTGCTGCTCTTCGTCGGCGGCTTCCTGGTGGCCCACCTGGTGGAGGGGCTGCTCGCCGTACGCCAGGTGGCACACGGGGCGAGCGGTGAACGCGTGCCGCAGGTGGGGCTCACGGCGGCCGCCGCGATGGTCGGCCACAGCCTGATGGACGGCATCGCGCTCGGCGCCGCCTTCCAGGTCAGCGGAGCCATGGGCGTGGCCGTCGCGCTGGCGGTGATCAGTCATGACTTCGCCGACGGATTCAACACGTACACCCTCACCAGTCTTTACGGGAACGCCCGTCGTAAGGCGCTCCTGATGCTGTTCGCGGCCGCCGTGGCACCGGTCGTGGGCGCCGCGACGACGCTGCTGTTCACCCTTCCGGAGGAACTGCTCGGCGGCTATCTCGGATTCTTCGGCGGAGCCCTGCTCTACCTGGCCGCCGCGGAGATTCTTCCCGAGGCACACCACACCCATCCCGCCCGCTCCACCCTTCTCTGCACCATCGGGGGCGTGGGCTTCATCTGGCTGGTGGTCGGCATCGCCGAGTGAGCCGTACGCGCGCCTTCACGCGCCCTTGTACGCCTCACCGCACCCGGCAGTGCTCCACGAACTCACCGCACCCGGCAGTGCTCCACGAACCGCCGGGCCACCTCGGGGGAGGCGGCCCAGTGGGTGTGCAGATAGCTGGCGTGCACGCCCCGCTGGACGTACCCCTCCACCCGCCGCTCCGGCTGGTGCATGCCCCACGCGGGCACCGGCCCCGCCCCCGGCTCCAGCACCGTCCGGTGGAACTCATGGCCGCGCATCCGGGTCCCGGCCGCCGCCAGCGGGCTGTCCGAGACGGCCACCGCCTGCCGGTACCCGAGCGTGAGCCGCTCCGACATCCGGGCCTCCGCGTCCAGCACCCCGCACATCGGCTTCCCGTCCAGCTCCCGCGCCAGATAGAGCAGCCCGGCGCACTCGGCCGCCACCGGAGCACCGCTCAGGGCCAGTTCGGTCACCGCCCGCCGCAGCGGCTCGTTGGCCGACAGCTCGGGGGCGTACATCTCCGGGAACCCGCCGCCGATCACCAGCCCCGCCGTCCCCGCCGGCAGCTTCTCGTCCCGCAGCGGGTCGAAGACCACCACCTCCGCACCGGCCGCCGTCAGCAGCTCGGCGTGTTCCGCGTAGGCGAAGGTGAACGCCGCCCCGCCGGCCACCGCGACGACGGGCCTGGGGCCCTCCGCAGAGGCGTACGCGGGCTCCCACGGCTCGTCCGCCAGCGCGGGCGCCGTCCGCGCCAGCGCCATCAGCGCGTCCAGGTCGCACCCGGCGAGGACCCGCTCACCCATGGCCCGTACGGCATCCACCGCATCGCCCTGCCGCTCGGCCACCGGCACCAGACCCAGATGGCGCGAAGGCGTCGCCACCTGAGCGGCCCGCCGGATCACACCGAGCACCGGCAGGCCCGACTCGTCCAACGCGTCCCGCAACAGCGCCTCGTGCCGGTCCGAGGCCACCTTGTTCAGGATCACCCCGCCGATCCGCACCTGAGGGTCCCAGGAGGCGAAACCGTGCACCAGCGCCGCCACCGACCGCGACTGCGAGGAGGCGTCGACCACCAGTACCACCGGCGCCTTGAGCACCTTCGCCACCTGCGCGGTCGACGCCAGCTCGCCCTGGCCCGAGGCACCGTCGTACAGCCCCATCACACCCTCGACCACGGCGAGGTCGCACCCCGCCGCCCCGTGCGCGAAGAGCGGAGCTACCAGCTCCGGCCCGCACATGTACGCGTCGAGATTCCGGCCGGGACGGCCCGTCGCCAGCGAGTGGTAACCCGGGTCGATGTAGTCCGGCCCCACCTTGTGCGGCGAGACGGCGAGCCCGCGCGCGGTGAAGGCGGCCATCAGGCCGGTGGCGACGGTGGTCTTGCCGCTGTTGGAGGCCGGAGCGGCGATGACCAGACGGGGCGTACTCACCACTCGATGCCCCTCTGGCCCTTCTGCCCCGCGTCCATCGGGTGCTTGACCTTCGACATGTCGGTCACCAGGTCGGCGGCCTCGATGAGCGCGTCCGGCGCGTTGCGGCCGGTGATCACCACATGCTGGGTGCCGGGCCGGTTCCGCATCACCTCGACGACCTCGTCGGTGTCGATCCACCCCCAGTGCAGCGGGTAGGCGAACTCGTCCAGCACGTACAGCTTGTACGTCTCGGCCGCCAGGTCGCGCTTGACCTGCTCCCAGCCCTCGCGGGCCTTCTCCTCGTTGTCGAGCTGGCCGTCGCGCTGGACCCAGGACCAGCCCTCGCCCATCTTGTGCCAGTCGACCGTGCCGCCCTCGCCGCTCGCGCCCAGCACCTTCAGCGCGTTCTCCTCGCCGACCTTCCACTTCGCCGACTTCACGAACTGGAACACCCCGATCGGCCACCCCTGGTTCCAGGCCCGCAGCGCGAGCCCGAACGCGGCGGTCGACTTGCCCTTGCCTATGCCCGTGTGGACGAACAGGAGCGGGCGGTTGCGCCGCTGACGGGTGGTTAGCCCGTCGTCCGGCACCGATATCGGCTGTCCCTGCGGCATTTAAGCGGCCCTCCCGGCTGCGGTGACGTCCTTGACGAGCCCGGCGATCGAGTCGGCCCGCAGCTCGTCGAGCGTGACGGCGGTGCCTCCCAGCTCCCGGGCCAGCTCCCCGGCGAGACCGAGGCGTACGTACCCCGACTCGCAGTCCACGACGACCGAGGCCGTCCCCTCCGAGCGGTGCAGCCGTCCGGCCCGTCCCGCGAGCGCCACCGGCTCCGGCCCGCCGGTCGCCCGGCCGTCCGTGACGACGACGAGGAGCGGCCGCCGCGACGGATCGCGCAGCCGCTCGACGCGCAGCACGTCATGGGCCTTGAGCAGCCCGGCGGCCAGCGGAGTGCGGCCACCGGTCGGCAGCGACTCCAGCCGGGCGGCGGCCGCGTCCACGGAGGAGGTCGGCGGCAGGGCCACGTCGGCCTCCTTGCCCCGGAAGGTGACCAGACCGACCTTGTCCCGCCGCTGGTAGGCGTCCAGCAGCAGCGACAGCACGGCCCCCTTCACCGCGCTCATCCGCTGCCGGGCCGCCATCGACCCGGACGCGTCCACGACGAACAGCACGAGGTTGCCCTCACGTCCCTCACGGGTCGCCTGCCGCAGATCGTCCCGCCGCACCACGAGCCCGCGCCCGGTGCGCCCGCGCGCGTGCTGGTGCGGTGCGGCGGCCTGGACGGTGGCGGCGAGGTGGAGCTTGGTCAGAGCGCCCTGTGGCCGGACCGATCCCGTGGTCCGACCATGCGCCGTACGGGCCCGGGAACGCCGTCCCGCAGCACCTTCACCCAACCCTGGAACGCTGAGCGTCTTCGTACGGAACGGCTCGGCGGCCGCCACCGGCTGCTGCTCGGCTCCGGCGGACCGGCCGGGCGCGTCGGGCGCGGACTCGGGAGCCTGCGACGGTGTGTCGTCGCCTTCCGAACCTCGCGGCGGGGTGCGGTCGTCCCCATCGGCCTGCGGCGGCACGCCACCGCCCCCACCACCGTCACCGCCGCCATCGGGCCCGGGGTCTGGATCGTCGCCGTCGTTGTCCTCCTGCGGGCCGGCCTCGTCCAAGGTCCGATCGAGCTTGTCCTCGTCCAGGCCCGGCGCGTCGAACGGGTTGCGCCGCCGCCGGTGGGGGAGCGCCAGCAGGGCGGCCTGCCGTACGTCGTCGGCGGTGACCTCCTCACGTCCGGCCCAGGCGGCGAGCGCGGTCGCGGTACGGGCCATCACGATGTCGGCCCGCATCCCGTCGACCTCGAACGCGGCACAGGTGGCGGCGATCTGCCGCAACACGCCGTCACCGAGCACGACCCGGGGCAGCAGGGCGCGCGCGCCGGCGATCCGCTCCCGGAGCGCCGTCTCCTCCTCGGCCCAGCGCGCGGCGAACCCCTCGGGATCGTCGTCGTACGCGAGCCGGCGCCGGACGACCTCCACCCGCTCGTCGGTGTCCCGGGATGCGGCCACCTCCACGGTCAGCCCGAACCGGTCCAGCAACTGCGGCCGCAGCTCGCCCTCCTCCGGGTTCATCGTCCCGACCAGCAGGAACCGCGCGGCATGCCGTACGGAGACGCCTTCGCGCTCGACGTACGAGGCACCCATGGCCGCAGCGTCCAGCAGCAGGTCCACCAGGTGGTCGTGGAGGAGGTTGACCTCGTCGACGTACAGGATCCCGCGATGCGCGTCGGCCAGCAGCCCCGGCTCGAACGCCTTCACGCCCTCCGACAGCGCCCGCTCGATGTCCAGCGCGCCCACGAGCCGGTCCTCGGACGCCCCGACGGGCAACTCCACGGTCCGCGCGGCCCGCGACACACCGGCGGCCTCCGTGTGCGGCCCATCAGGACACGCCGGATCGGGCGAGACCGGATCACAGGAGAACCGGCACCCGGGGACGACGGAGACCTCCGGCATCAGCGCGGCGAGCGCCCGCACGGCGGTGGACTTGGCGGTCCCCTTCTCACCCCGCACGAGCACACCGCCCACGGCCGGACTGACGGCATTCAGCAACAGCCCGAGCCGCAGGTCGTCCTGCCCGACGATCGCGGTGAAGGGATACGGCGTACTCACAAGGCCTCCTTGTTGGCGTGCTGTTCAGCTTCCTGCCCGATCCCGGCGGACCCGGGATCCCCCAGCCCCTCCGGCGATCGAGGAGCGGGGTCCGGGGCAGCGCCCCGGCTCTCCGACGACGCACCCACCCCCAACGGCGGCGCCCCCGGCGGCACGAAGGGCAACCCCGCAGGCGCGCCCCCCTCGATCAACCGCCACAACGCATCCGTATCCGCGTGCTCCTCCACCAGATCCCCCAGCCGATCCAGCTGCTCCTCCCGCAGCTCCCCGAAGCAGGTGTCCGGCGCAGGCACGAACCGCCGCCCCGCGGCCCGCGCCACCTCCTCCAGGAACCGCCGCCGGAACCCGTCGCTCTCCAGCGACCCGTGCCAGTGCGTCCCCCACACCGCCCCGACCCGGCACCCGTCCAGGAACGGCTCGCCGCCCCGTACGTCGGCCACCCCGTGGTGGATCTCGTACCCCTCCACCGCCTCACCGAGCGCCGAACCCACCGGCCGCGCCAGCGTCTTGGCCCGGTCGAAGCGCACGCGTACGGGAAGGACCCCCAGCCCGTCCACGACCCCCGCCCGCGACTCCACCTCGTCCTCGATCCGCTCACCGAGCACCTGGAACCCGCCGCAGATCCCCAGCACCGGCCGGCCCTCGCGCGCCCGCCGCACCAGCGCCTCCGCGAGACCGCGCTCACGCAGCCAGGCCAGCGCCTTCACCGTGCCGCGCGTGCCGGGCACGACGACCAGGTCCGCGTCGGCCAGCTCCTCGGCCCGGTCCACGAACCGCACGACGACGCCCGGTTCGGCGGCCAGCGCGTCCACGTCCGTGAAGTTGGACATCAACGGCACCGCGCAGACCGCGACCCGCAACACGTCCTCCCCGTGCGGCGGCGCCACGACCGACTCGCGCACCGCACCGCGCAGGGACACCCGCAGGCCGTCCTCCTCGTCGATGCCGAGCCCATGGGCGTAGGGCAGCACTCCGTACGTACGGCGCCCGGTCAGCCCGTGCAGCATGTCCAGCCCCGGCTCCAGCAGCGAGACATCACCCCGGAACTTGTTCACCAGATAGCCCGCGACCAGCGCCTGGTCCTCCGCGCTCAACAGCGCCGTCGTCCCGAAGAACGACGCGAAGACCCCGCCCCGGTCGATGTCCCCGACCACCAGCACCGGGAACTTCGCGGCCCGCGCGATCCCCATGTTCACGATGTCGGTCCGCCGCAGATTGATCTCCGCAGGCGAGCCCGCCCCCTCACAGATCACCGCGTCATAGGCCGACCGGAGCTGCTCCAGACAGTCCGTGACCGTCCCGAGCAGCGCCTCCTGCCGGCCGCCGTGGTACCCACGGGCGCTTATCTCGCCGACCGGCTTGCCCATCAGGACGACCTGGCTGGAGCGGTCGCTGCCGGGCTTGAGCAACACCGGGTTCATCAGCGCGGTCGGCTCGACCCGGGCGGCCTGTGCCTGCATGGCCTGCGCGCGTCCGATCTCCGCGCCCTCACGGGTCACGAAGGAGTTGAGGGACATGTTCTGCGCCTTGAACGGCGCGACCTTCACTCCCCGGCGCACCAGCCAGCGGCAGATGCCCGCCGTGACGACGCTCTTGCCCGCGTCCGAGGTCGTCCCCGCGACCAGCAGCCCACCACTCATGCCCGTCCCCGCCTCTGTCCTGCCGACAACCGTCCCGCGACCAGGCGCCCCGCGACCGACCTGCCCGCCACGCACACGCCGAGGGCCAGCACGCTCACCCGCCGCGACAGCCGCACGGCGCGCTCGATGTCGGCGCTCCGGACCTCCTGGCCCGACGCACCGTTCAGCACCGGCCGGTGTTCGACGCGCCCGGCGTACGCCAGCGTCCCGCCGAGCCGTACGCCGAGCGCTCCCGCGAACGCGGCCTCCACCGGCCCCGCGTTCGGGCTCGGATGGCGCCCCGCGTCCGCCTTCCAGGCGCGTACGGCCTCCACGGGCCGCCCGCCGGCCACCACGGCCAGCGCGGCCGTCAGCCGTGCGCCGGGCCATCCCGCCACGTCGTCCAGGCGGGCCGAGGCCCAGCCGTAACGCCGGTGGCGGGGCGACTTGTGGCCGACCATCGCGTCGAGCGTGTTCACGGCCCGGAAGCCGACGAGCCCCGGCACCCCGCCGATCGCGCCCCACACCAGCGCGCCGACGACGGCGTCCGAGGTGTTCTCCGCGACCGACTCCACGACCGCGCGGGCGATCTGCGGCCCGTCCAGGGCCTGCGGATCACGCCCGCACAGGTGCGGCAGCCGCTCCCGGGCCAGCTCCAGGTCCCCGGCGGCCAGCGCGCCTCCGATGGCGCGGGCCTCCCGGCCCAGCGACGTACCGCCGACGACCGACCAGGTGGTGGCGGCCGTCAGCGCGACGGCGAGCGCGGGACGGTTCCGTACGGCACGGGCGGCCAGCGCGGCGGCTCCCACGGCGCCTCCGGCGCAGAGCAGCGTGTGCAGCGCGCCCCGGCCCCGGTCGTCCCGCCACAGCAGGGACTCCACCCGCGCGGCCGCCCGGCCGAAACCGGCGACGGGATGGCCCCGGCGCGGGTCGCCGAGAGCCGCGTCGGCGATCAGCCCGGCGGTGGCGCCGTACGCGAAAACGCGATCGACACGCACGGTTCAACCTGCCGTGGGCAGGGGCGTTCCGGCACGAAGAGGTAGCGCGAGAGGTACCGCGAGAACCACGGGAAGAGGCACAGGATGCGGCGCACGGCGGCCGGGCATGGCTTATGTCCTCACTCAGGGTCCGCGCCCTGGTTCGACGTGACCGGCGACAAGAGTCTCCTGGCTTCCGGATCCGCAGTTCCCCCGGCCTTCCAGCCCTCGGTCAGGAGGGCCGTGACATCCGGTGTGGGGGAGTGCTCCCCGGTGACAGTGGCGGGACCGCGCCGGATTCGCACCGGCTTCCTCTTCTGTCGCCGTAAATGGCTCCGGCAGTCCACCACGCTGCGAGAACGGCCGTCAACTTGCTGTTGACCTGCGAAGGGCCGGTGTGCGCAGACGCACATCGGGCCGGACACACGGTGGTGTGTCCGGCCCGGAGGAACGCGTCGAGGTGCGGTCAGGCGACGATCAGATAGATCCCGTACGCGACCGCCGCCACGCACGCCGCGAAGGCGGCGTAGGCGCCGGTGCGCGCCAGTGCGGCCGAACCGCCGGTGGCACCGGTGGCACTGCCGGCCGGGGCCGACAGCTTGGAGAGGGCGACGATGCCCAGGGTGAAGACGCCGACCAGTGCGACGGTGACCACGAGACTGACACCGAAGACGGAGGCGAGTGCTGCCCAGTCGATTTTCATACGGATCTGTCCTTACACCGTGGCCGTGGGGCGGGGCGTGTCGTCGGAGGCCGGGGCCGGGATGGTGGTCGAGAGCTCGGCGACCGCACCGGCGGTGGGCGGCGGGGCGACCGCGGCCATGGCGGTGGTGACGACGCCCTGCGGCTCGTCGGCCGTCGCGTCGTCGGTGTCGTTGACGTTGGTGTGGTCGACCGGCTGGCGGCGCGAGGCCAGCCAGATGGCGAAGGAGCCGCCGACCAGGATGACCGCCGTGACCGCGATGCCCCAGGGACCCTGCTTGGTGAGGAACTCGGCGCCCGCGCCGACCAGGCCCGCGGCCGGGAGCGTGAGACCCCAGGCGACGAACATCCGGGTGGCGGTGGACCAGCGGACCACGCCGCCCTTGCGGCCGAGGCCCGCGCCCATCACGGCACCCGAGCAGGACTGGGTGGTGGAGAGCGAGAAGCCGAGGTGCGAGGAGGCCAGGATGACGGTCGCCGCGCTGGTCTGGGCGGCGAAGCCCTGCGGCGGCTGGAGGTCGGTCAGGCCCTTGCCCATGGTGCGGATGATGCGCCAGCCGCCGAGGTAGGTGCCGAGCGCGATGGCGATACCGGCCGAGACGATGACCCACATGGGCGGGTTGGAGCCCGGGGCCAGGACACCGCTGGTGACCAGCGCCAGCGTGATGATGCCCATCGTCTTCTGCGCGTCGTTGGTGCCGTGGGCGAGCGAGACGAGACCGGCGGAGGCGATCTGCCCGGCCCGGTAGCCCTTGGCGGTCGACTTCTGCTGGTTCGGGTCGGTGACGTTCCGGTTGATCCGGTACGTCAGCCGGGTGGCCAGCATCGCGGCGATACCGGCGACCAGCGGGGCGGCGATCGCGGGGAGCAGCACCTTGGTGACGACGGTGCCGCCGTTGATCGAGGACCAGCCGGCCGACATCACGGCGGCACCGATCAGACCGCCGAACAGGGCGTGGGAGGAGCTGGAGGGCAGGCCGACCAGCCAGGTCAGGAGATTCCACAGGATGGCGCCGACGAGCGCCGCGAAGATGACCTCGGTTCTGATGCCGTCTTCGTTGACGATCCCGCCGGAGATCGTCTTGGCGACCTCCACCGACAGGAACGCGCCGATCAGGTTGAGAACGGCGGACATGGCCACCGCTGTCTTGGGCTTCATCGCGCCGGTCGAGATGGTGGTCGCCATCGCGTTGGCGGTGTCGTGGAAACCGTTCGTGAAATCGAACACGAGAGCTGTTACGACCACAATCGCAAGCAGCAGCGTGATGTGTTCCATTTACCCAGGCAATCGTTCGACGTCAGTGGCTCGTGGACCGTAGGCAACCTGGGTGAACGGAAGATGAACTGGGCGGGGCGCTGTGGTGACCCGAATCGGAGTGCGATGGTTCCGTTTGTGTGCGGGAGGGGCTGCGGGACGCCCGTGGGGCACCGGCTGGTCTGCCCTTTACTCCTCGTTGGCGAAGTTTTTGACGGTCACATATGGCCCCGAAAGAGATCCCGGTCACGCGGGACATCACGTTCCGGTTTCCCACGGCCACCCCTACGCTCACCCCATGAGCGAGCAGCAGCCGGAATCGGTCCTCCAGGCCTGGCGGGACGTGGTCGCGACCGCCCGCCGCAGCGCCGCCGACGGCCTGGTCGTCGGCACCTCCGGCAATGTGTCGGCCCGCGTCGGAGACCTGGTCCTGGTGACGCCCACCGGGGTGCCGTACGACCGGCTCGGAGCTAAGGACGCGGTCGGCGTCGACCTGGCCGGGCGGCAGGTGCTGGGGGAGCTCGGGCCCACCAGCGAACTCCCGCTCCACCTCGCGGTCTACGCGGAGACCGACGCCGCCGCCATGGTCCACACCCACGCCGTGCACGCCACCGCCGTCTCCACCCTCGTCACCGAGGTGCCGCTCGTCCACTACGCGGCCGCCATCCTAGGCGGCCCCGTCCGCACCGCCCCGTACGCCCGCTACGGCACCCCGGAACTGGCCGACGCCATGCTCACCGCGCTGCGCGGCCGCACCGGCTGCCTGCTGGCCAATCACGGCACCGTCACCTACGGCTCCACCCTCGGCCAGGCCTACGAGCGCACCGCCCAGCTGGAGTGGCTCTGCCGCCTCTGGCTCACCGCGAGCGCGCTGCCCGGCCGCACCCCGTCCCTGCTCAGCCCGGCCCAGCTCGACGAGGTGACCGAGGCGCTCAGGGGATACGGCCAGCCCGGCTGACCCGGAGAGCCGCCGCACCGGACGGCCCCCGCCCACTGGCACCACGGCGGCCGTCCCACGACACTGAAGCGGTGCGCCCGGCAACTGCGACGGCAACGGCCGTCTCCACGATCCTCGGCGCCGGCGCGGCAGCGGTCGCGGCCGGCCGGTACGCCAGCGACGCCGCCCTCAAGGCGGCGCCCGGACGGCCCCTGCCCGCCGACCGCAGACTCACCGTGCACGCCACGGCGATCGAGCGGATCACCCTGACCCGCTCCCTCACCGCGCTCCGCCCCGGTACGTACGGGATCGAGGCCCCCGGAGTCCACGCCGTGGTCGGGCCCGTCGTGGAAGGGGCCGAATCCACCGCCGACACCGTCGTCCGCACCCTGGAGCGGATCACCCACGGCCTCCTCGAACCCGGCGACAAGGTCCGCCTCACCCCCGAGCTGCACCGCGGCGACCCGGGCAGCGCGCTCGGCCTGGAGTTCCGGGAGGTCGAGATCCCCGGCGAGCTCGGCGGGCTGCCCGCCTGGTGGGTCCCCGGCAAGCGCGACACCTGGATCATCACCGCGCACGGCCTCGGCACCACCCGCGCGCACCCCATGAACCTGATGGGCTTCCTGAGCGACCAGCAGTTCCCCGTGCTGGACCTCGCCTACCGAGGTGACGCCGGAGCCCCGCGCCCCGCCGACGGCCTCGGCCACCTCGGCGCCTCCGAGTGGCGCGACCTGGACGCCGCGATGCGCTTCGCCGTCCGCTACGGCGCCCGGAACGTGATCCTGTACGGCTGGTCCACCGGCGCCTCCATGGCCCTGCACGCCGCCGTCAACTCCCCGCTGCGCGACCGCGTCGGCGGCCTCGTCCTGGACTCCCCGGTCCTGGACTGGCCGACCACGCTCCGCGCTCTCGCCGCCGCCCGGGGCGTTCCCGCCGCCCTGCTGCCGCTGGCCGTCCGCGCCGCGCAGGGCAGGACCGGGATGACCTCGGCCCCGCTCCTGGACGCCTCCCTGGCCGACGCGCTGCCCGCCCCGACGCTGATCGTGCACGGCCCGGACGACACGATCGCCCCCTGGGGCCCGTCGCGGGTGCTCGCGGCCCGCCGGCCGGACCTGGTCAGCCTCCACGCCGTACAGCAGGCTCCGCATGCGTCGATGTGGAACGCGGACCCCGGCCGCTACGAAGAGACCCTCAGGCGTTTCCTCACGCCCCTGATGTGAGGTGATGCCGGGATCGGCCCCTTTGGTCCCCGCACACCGAACTACGCGCGGAGACCGGGGAAACGGCTTCCGTTTGGGCTTTCTGGCCGTCAGAGGCAAGACTGCTCCCGTGACGTCCCGTACCCCGCGCGACTCCAGGCTGCGACTTGTCCGCCCGCGACCCCTTGCCACCGCCCGCAGGGCCGTGTCCACCCGGCGCACCAGGCCGGCCCCCAGGCCCCCCGAGGGCACCCCGCCCCGCACCGAACTGGCCCGCCAGGCCCGGTCGGTCCTCGCCGACGCCGTGCGCATCGCCCACTGGGCCGCCGGCGCCCCCGCCCCCGGCAGCTCCGCCCCGCTCGCCACCCAGGCGCTCGAACGGGCCGCGACGGCCCTGGAACTCTCCCCGGCCCAGGTCCGTGCGGGCTGGGACCGGGCCCGGCTGGCCGGCCTCATCGAGCTGCACGGCGACACCGCCCGCCCCGGCTGGCGGCTGCGCGCCTGGGACCGGGACGACTCGGCCGTGCTGCGCGGCTGGGTCGCGCTCTTCGACGCCTGGTCGCTCGTCCACGCCGCGCCCGAGGGCATCGAGGCCGGAGCGGTCGCCGAAGCCGTCGAGGCCGTGCCCCAGGTGCTCTCCCTCCTCCAGCTCTCCGCGGGCCCCGTCGCCGTACCCGCCCTCCTGGACCTCCTCGCCCAGCGCATCGCCGAGCTCCGGGAGGAGCGCTGCGAAGTGCCGTACGGGGCCGGCCGCTCGGCCGCTGAGAGCGCTCCCGCCACCACCGGCCGCCCGGCACCCGCCCCCGACCGCAGCGCCGACCTCGACGCCCTGCTGCTCGACTGGGCCCTCGAAGGCCTCGCCGCCGTCGGCGCCCTGACCCTCGGCCAAGGGCACGCCACCCTCACCCCGCTCGGCAACTGGGCGGTCTGGGTCAAGCTGGAACAGATCTGCGTCGCCGCCCAGAGCCCGGCCGGGAACATCGAGCAGTCCGCCGCCGACATGCTGCTCGGCTGCGCCCGGCTCACCCCCGGACCGGCCCGCGCCGAATACCGGGCCTGGCTCGCCGCCCGTACGGTCGGCAGCGCCGTCACCGAGCTGCTCGCCGTCGCCCGGGGCGAGGACGCGCTGCTGCGGGGCCTGGCCTTCGAGGCGCTCCGCGTCGTCGGAGCCCCGGCCGAGCCCGAGGTCCGCGCCGTGGTCACCCATCCGTCGCTGCGGCCCTACGCGCTGCTCTGGCTCGCCGAGTACGAGGGGGCCGACCCGGACGACGCGCAGGAGATCCTCAGCCGTGAGGAGGCCACCTGGCTCTGGGTCGACACCGCCGCCGCCGTCGCCGACCACGGCGAGACCGGACTGCTGGTGCGCCACCTCGACTCCGCCGTCCAGGGCACGGTCCCGGCCCTGCTCGACGAGGTCAGAGCCGTCGGCCACCCGCGCACGGTCCAGGTCCTGGTCGCCCTGGCCGCCGCCCATCCGGACCCGGCCCTGGCCAAGGCGGTCCGCCGGGCCGCCTTCCAGGTCCACACCGGCGGAGCCTGAGCCCCGCGCCGCCGCCGAGGGCCGCCGGACTTACCCGGCGGCCCCCGGCGCGTACGTCCCGAAGCTCCATACGTTGCCTTCTGCGTCCCGCGCCATGTAGTCCCGCGAGCCGTAGTCCTGGTCCGTCGGCTCCATCAGGATCTCCACCCCGAACTCCCGGGCCCGCGCGCAGTGCTCGTCGACCTCGTCCACCACCACGTACACCCCTGCCGGGCCGGCACCCGCCATCGCCCGGGCGAAGACCCCGTCCCTGCCCTTGGAGCCGAGCATCACCCTGCCGTTGCCGCAGGACAGCTCGGCGTGCAGCACGCTGCCGTTCTCGCCCTCGTAGACCGCCTCCTCGGTGAAGCCGAGGCCCTCCGTCAGCGTCCTGATCGCGGCCTTCGCGTCGTCGTAGAGGACCGTCGGGTAGACCGTCGGGACGCCCTCCGCCACACCTGCCATGACCCTCACCTCTTCTGTGATCTGCGTCTCAGTCTTCCACCGGGCACTGACAATGCCCTCCTGGAGCAGATCCCCGCAGCTCAGGTGGGGAGCCGCTCAGGCGGGGAACGGCTCAGGCGAAGGTGTCGCACCGCCCCACGTCGCCGCTGCGGAACCCGGTCGAGAACCACTGCTGGCGCTGTGCGGACGAGCCGTGCGTCCAGGACTCCGGCGTGACCCGGCCCTGGAACCGCTCCTGGATCCGGTCGTCCCCGACCGCCGCCGCCGCGTCCAGCCCGTCCCGGATGTCCGCCCGGGTCAGCTCCGTGATCAGCGGCCGGCCCGTCGACTCGTCCGGCGTCGTCGTCGCGTGGTGCGCCCAGACCCCGGCATAGCAGTCGGCCTGCAGCTCCACCTTCACCGCGTTGCTGTCCGCCCCCTGCCGCCCGTCCTGCGACCGGCCCAGCGTGCCCATCTGGTTCTGCACATGGTGGCCGTACTCGTGCGCCACCACATACGCCTGCGCGAACGGGCCGCCACTGGAGCCGAACTTCGTCCGCAGTTCGTCGAAGAAGCCCAGGTCCAGATAGACCTTTCGGTCGCCGGGGCAGTAGAACGGCCCCACCGCCGAGGTCGCCGCCCCGCACGCGGTCCCGACCCGCTCGCTGAACAGGACCGTCGGCGCGGCCCCGTAACTCCCGCCCCGCCGCTCGAACTCCTGACGCCAGAAGTCCTGCACGCTGTTGACCACCGCCACCGTCCGGCAGTCGTCCCGGCTGTTGGCGTCCTGGCCCTTCAGGCAGCTCTCCTGCACCCGCGCCGCCGACGAGGAGGCCGCCCCCGGCTCCGTATCACCGGACGAGAGGCCCAGCTGGTCCGGGCCGACGCCGAACAGCAGCCCCAGGATCAGCGCGATCACGCCCACGATGCCGCCGCCCACGGTGGCCCGCCCGCCCGGGATCCGGCTGCCGCGCACATCCTGCACCTCGGACGTGTCCAGATCGGCGTCGTCGTCGAACTGCACGGGCGCACCACCCTCGGCTCGGGGCGGGCGACGGGGTGCCGCCCTGCGCCGAGTATCGGACGGTTCGTCCCGGCGGGCACGCGGAAAAGCAGTTGCACACCGCCAGTAGAATGGGGGCCATGGCCATTCTCCTTGCGCATTAGCGGCGTCGAGAGACCTCCGCCCTCGTCCCTCCGCCGTCCATACTGCCCTGGAGTTTTTCCGTGATCACCGCCTCCGGCATCGAGCTGCGCGCCGGCGCCCGCATCCTCATCGAGTCCGCCTCCTTCCGTATCGCCAAGGGCGACCGCATCGGCCTGGTCGGCCGCAACGGAGCGGGCAAGACCACCCTCACCAAGTGCCTCGCCGGTGAGGGCACCCCTGCCGGCGGCACCATCAGCCGCTCCGGCGAGGTCGGCTACCTCCCGCAGGACCCGCGCACCGGCGACCTCGACATCCTCGCCCGCGACCGCATCCTCTCCGCCCGTGGTCTCGACGAGATCCTGCGCAAGATGCGCGAGAACGAGGAGCGGATGTCGAACGGCAAGGGCGCCACCCGCGAGAAGGCGATGAAGAAGTACGAGCGCCTGGAGACGGAGTTCCTCACCAAGGGCGGGTACGCCGCCGAGGCCGAGGCCGCCACCATCGCCGCCGCGCTCAGCCTGCCCGACCGGGTGCTCGGCCAGCCCCTGCACACGCTCTCCGGCGGTCAGCGCCGCCGCGTCGAGCTGGCCCGGATCCTCTTCTCCGACGCAGACACGCTGCTCCTCGACGAGCCGACCAACCACCTCGACGCGGACTCCATCGTCTGGCTGCGCGACTACCTGAAGAACTACCGCGGCGGCTTCGTGGTGATCTCCCACGACGTCGACCTCGTGGAGACCGTCGTCAACAAGGTCTTCTACCTGGACGCGAACCGCTCCCAGATCGACGTCTACAACATGGGGTGGAAGCTCTACCAGCAGCAGCGCGAGGCCGACGAGAAGCGCCGCAAGCGCGAGCGCCAGAACGCCGAGAAGAAGGCCGCGACCCTCAACGCGCAGGCCGACAAGATGCGCGCCAAGGCCACCAAGACCGTCGCCGCCCAGAACATGGCCAAGCGCGCCGACCGCCTGCTCTCGGGTCTGGAGGCCGTACGGGTCTCCGACAAGGTCGCCAAGCTGCGCTTCCCCGACCCCTCGCCGTGCGGCAAGACCCCGCTGATGGCGGAGGGCCTCTCCAAGTCCTACGGATCGCTGGAGATCTTCACCGACGTCGACCTCGCCATCGACAAGGGCTCCCGCGTCGTCATCCTCGGCCTCAACGGCGCCGGCAAGACGACGCTGCTGCGGCTGCTCGGCGGCGCCGAGAAGCCCGACACCGGCCAGATCATCGAGGGCCATGGCCTCAAGCTCGGCTACTACGCCCAGGAGCACGAGACCCTCGACCCCGAGCGCACGGTCCTGGAGAACATGCGCTCCGCCGCGCCCGACCTCGACCTCGTCGCGGTCCGCAAGACGCTCGGCTCGTTCCTCTTCTCCGGCGACGACGTCGACAAGCCGGCCGGAGTGCTCTCCGGCGGTGAGAAGACCCGGCTCGCGCTCGCGACCCTGGTCGTCTCCTCCGCCAACGTGCTCCTGCTCGACGAGCCGACGAACAACCTCGACCCCGCCAGCCGCGAGGAGATCCTCGGCGCGCTGCGCACGTACAAGGGCGCCGTCGTTCTCGTCACCCACGACGAGGGCGCGGTCGAGGCGCTCCAGCCGGAGCGCATCATCCTGCTCCCGGACGGTGTCGAGGACCTCTGGGGTGCCGACTACCGGGACCTCGTCGCCCTCGCCTGATCCCGCGCGAAGGCTCCTCCGGAGGGGGTGTGGACCCCCTCCGGATAGATCATTCGGCCTACGCGTGATCCACCATCTGCGTGAGGACGTCTCGTACCCCGGTGGTGCGCCCCGCGCCCGCCCGCCACGCGCCCCTTTCCGGACCGCTGCTCCCCGTACGGCTCTGACCTGCCGGTTCTTTCGCCGGCGGATGCCGCACACCCCTGTGGCCGCTCGGAATCGGGCATTCCGTATGGATCGGAGCGCCCTGTGGTCCGGAATCCGGTCGCACCGACCTTGCCGAATGGGTGGCCAGGAAGCGCGGGAGGGGTGATCATGAGAGTCCAGAGCGCACTTCCCATAGAGGAGGCACGGGTGGCCGAGACTCTGAAGAAGGGCAGCCGGGTGACCGGCGCCGCGCGTGACAAGCTCGCGGCAGACCTGAAGAAGAAGTACGACTCCGGTGCGAGCATCAGGGCGCTGGCCGAGGAAACCGGCCGCTCCTACGGGTTCGTCCACCGGATGCTCAGTGAGTCCGGAGTGACGCTGCGAGGACGCGGCGGAGCCACACGAGGCAAGAAGGCCGCTTCGGCCTGAGTGCCCCGGAGGCGTGCGGGCTCATCGGAATTCGGGGTGGCCACCCGGCTGACCGTGAGGTCGTCCGGGTGGTTACTGTTCAGTCACTTAGTTTCTGAGTGCTGACTGCACCCGATCCGGAGGCGCCTCATGACCTCGCTCGACCCTGTGCTCGACAAGGACGGCGTACGGCTCACCGTCGAAGACGCGGTCGCCACGGTGACGCTCACCAACCCGGCCAAGCGCAACGCCCAGTCTCCCGCTCTGTGGCGGGCGTTGACCGAGGCCGGACGGGTGCTGCCCGGCGATGTCCGCGTCGTGGTGCTCCGCGGCGAGGGCAAGTCCTTCTCCGCGGGTCTCGACCGGCAGGCCTTCACGCCGGAAGGGTTCGACGGCGAGCCGTCCTTCCTCGACATGGCGCGCGGCCCGGAGGCCGAGCTCGACGCGACCATCGCCGAGTACCAGGAGGCGTTCACCTGGTGGCGCCGCAACGACCTCGTGTCGATCGCGACCGTCCAGGGCCACGCCATCGGCGCCGGCTTCCAGCTCGCCCTCGCCTGCGATCTGCGGATCGTCGCCGATGACGTGCAGTTCGCCATGCGCGAGACCAGCCTCGGCCTCGTCCCCGATCTCACGGGCACCCACCCCCTGGTCAACCTCGTGGGATACGCCCGCGCGCTGGAGATCTGCGCCACCGGCCGGTTCGTCCACGCCGAAGAGGCCGAGCGCACCGGCCTCGCCAACCTCGTGGTCCCCGCCGACCAGTTGGACGCGGCCGCCCGCGACCTGGCCGCCGCACTGATCTCCGCCCCGCGCGACGCCGTCGTGGAGACCAAGGCCCTGCTGTCCGGCGCCCTTTCGCGTGACTACGAGGAGCAGCGCACCGCCGAGCGCGCCGCTCAGGGCCGTCGGCTGCGCGACCTGGCGGGCATCACCGACTAGCGCCACCCGGCGGGCATCAACGACCAGCGGGTCCCGCCGGGCTCGCGGGCCCCTGCACGTGTGTCACCAGCGTTCCGGAAGCACCCCTAGGGCCTGTCGGACGTCTCCACCACGTCGGTGACCAGCACCGACACCGGCAGCCCGGTCCCCGTGGCCGCCGACACCGCCGTGCGCACCGACCGGGCCACATCGAGGGCCCGGCGGTCCACGGCCGTCGCCACCTCGATGCGGATGTGGTCCTCGGCGGTGTGTACGGGGCTGCCGAGGACCCGGGTCAGCGAGACGACACCGGGGACCGCCGCAGCGGCCTCTCCCGCAGGTCCGTCGGCCTTCCCCACCGGGGCCGGGGTGGACGCGGGCGGGTCCGTCACCTGATCGGGCGCAGCGTCGTCGAACAATGCCGTCACCCGCAGGTCCACCTCCACGACGTCCAGGCCGAGCCGGGCGGCGGCCGCCGTGACGAGCGCCGAGCGCAGGGCGGCCGCCGCGTCGGGCAGCGGGCGGTCGCCCGCCGCCCGGAACTCCGCCTCGATCCGCAGCGGCCCCGGCGGCAGCCCACTCGGCGGCGCCGGAGGCACAGCCACCACCGCGGCCGGACCCCCCTTCCGCGCCGGACTGCCCGCCTCCGCCCCCGTAGCCACACCGGAGGCCTCCCGGGCCGGCCCGATCCTCAGCGTCCCCAGCACCGCGCCCTCCACAACCGCTCCGCGCAGCACCGAGGCCGCCGCCGTCTCCGCGATCCAGGTGCCGTCCACGGCACCCCCCAGGGGGAGCAGTCTGCCGAGGCCCAGCCGTTGCCGTACCGCAGCCGTCCATCCGTCGGCCCTCTGCGGGCCCCGCTCCGTCGTCATCGCCCCAGCCTGCCGTATCCACGGCGCGGGACCGGGCAAGCGCACTTAACGTGGGCAAGGAAGTCCCCACCCCGCCCCGAAGGGAAGAGCGGCGATGACTGAGACCCCCCAGCGCAACAGCCCCGACAGCGGTTCGGGCAAATCCTCTCTGAGCAAGCGCGGCGGAGGCGATCCCGGCACCCGCGGCCGTACCACCATCGCCGACGGCGTCGTCGAGAAGATCGCCGGAATGGCCGCACGCGATGTGGTCGGCGTCCACGCGATGGGCAGCGGCCTGTCCCGGACCTTCGGCGCGGTCCGCGACCGTGTCCCCGGCGGCGGCAAGTCCGTCACCCGAGGGGTGAAGGCCGAGGTCGGCGAGTCCCAGGCCGCCCTCGACCTGGAGATCGTCGTCGACTACGGCGTGGCCATCTCCGACGTGGCCCGCGATGTGCGACAGAACGTCGTCGCCGCGGTCGAGCGCATGACCGGGCTCGAAGTCGTCGAGGTCAACATCGCGGTCAGCGACGTCAAGCTGCCCGACGAGGACGACGACGAGGACGACGGCGATCAGAGCCGCGTCCAGTAGGTTCCGGGTTCCCCGCCGAAGGACGGTTCCCGCCGCAAGGCAGGTGTCGCCGAAAGACATGGACGCCGCAAGGCAGTTGAGGAGAGACGATGAGCATGGCTGTGGCCGGTCTGCTGGCCGGCATGGCGCTCGGGTTCGCCGGTTATTTCGGCGGCTTCGGAGCCTTCGTACTGGTGGCCGCCCTGGGTGCGGTCGGCTTCATCGCCGGCCGCTTCCTGGACGGTGACCTGGAGCCCGGCGACTTCTTCCGGAGTCGCGAGCGCGGCGACCGGCGACGGTGACGGCGGTGACCGGGCGGGTCGCCGCCGCCGACCGGGGCGAGACCCGCATCGCCGACCGGGTCGTCGCCAAGATCGCCGCCCAGGCGGCGAAGGAAGCCGTCGACGATCCGCCCGAGAACGGTGCCTCCCCGCGGGCCACGGTCACCGTCCACCGCGACGCCGCCCGCGTCCGGATCAGCCTGGAGCTCGGCTACCCCGGTGACATCGGCCGCCAGTGCGGTGCCGTACGGAGCAGGGTCGCCCAGCGGGTCAAGGCGCTGGCGGGCATGGAGGTGCCCGAGGTGGCCGTCCAGGTCGAACGGCTGCACCCGGCCACCAGCGGAGCACAGGGGAGGATCCGATGACCGAACCCGGAGGCCACGGCGACCCCGCCGGCTCCACCCGGCGCATGCCCACGGTGGACCAGGACGAGTCCGGCACGCCCGCCGCCCACGACCGGGTCCCCACACTTGAGCAGGGCGGCGGCCGGGCGGGCCGCTTCTGGTCCGCGCGCCGGATCCCGGCCGCGCTGCTGGCCCTGGTCCTCCTGGGCGCGGCAGGGCTGCTGCTCTACGACATCGCCGCCGTACGCGCCGGGCACCCGGCCATGCAGTGGCGCCGCTCCCTGGCCGACGGCCTCGCGGAGCGGCAGCTCGACGATGTCGCCGTGCTCGTCGGGGCCGGAGTCGCGGCGGCCGTCGGCCTCTGGCTGCTCCTGCTCGCCCTCACCCCCGGGCTGCGCGACCTGCTGCCGATGCGCCGCGACCGCGCCTCCGTACGCGCCGGACTCGACCGCACCGCCGCCGCGCTGGTCCTGCGGGACCGGGCCGTGGAGGTGCCCGGCGTGCAGTCCGTACGGGTCCGGATGGGCCGTGGCAAGGCGAAGGTGCGGGCCCTCTCGCACTTCCGGGAACTCGACGACGTACGCGACGACCTGAACACCGTGCTGGCCAAGGCCGTCGGGGAGCTGGGCCTGGCCAAGGAGCCGGGTCTCTCCGTCCAGGTGCACCGGCCGGCGAAGAAGGGATGAGCGGTATGCGCTCCACCGTCAACCGGGTCCTGCTGGCCCTCGCCGGGCTCGTGCTGATCGTCGTCGGCGGAGCGGTGCTCGCCGTCGGCCTCGGCGCCTCCCTGCCCACCTGGTGGCCCTGGGACGGCAAGAACGACGTGCTGCTCAGCGCCGCCGACCGGGGCCGCTGGCGCGACGAGGGCTGGTGGTGGCCGACCGTGATCGCGATCCTCGCCGTGCTGGTCGTCCTCGCGCTGTGGTGGCTCCTCGCCCAGCTCCGGCGCGGCCGGCTCGCCGACGTCCTGGTCGACAGCGGCGACGGCGAGGGCGCGCAGGTGCGGGGCAAGGCGCTGGAGGGCGTGCTCGCAGAGGAGGCGGGCCAGGTGGCCGGAGTGGCCCGCGCCCAGGCGGCCCTGACCGGCCGCCGGACCGCGCCGCGCGCCCGGATCCGGCTGCTGATGGAGCCGGACGCCTCACCCGGGCAGGCGCTGAACGCGGTGGCCGACGGAGCGCTGGCGCACGCCCGAGAGTCGGCGGGACTGGACGAGCTCCCGGCCGAGGTACGGCTGCGGGCCGTCAAGCACCGCGCGGAACGGGTGTCCTGACGGCCCGGAGGCGTACGAGGCAGCGGACAGAGGCTCAGAACCCGCGCCGCGAACCGCCGTCGACCGGCACCATGATGCCCGTCAGATACGAGGCGGCGGGGGAGAGCAGGAAGGCCGCCGTCTTCCCGAACTCCTCCGGAGTCCCGTAGCGGCGCAGCGGAATGCGCGCCTCGTTCGCCGTACGGGCCGCCTCGGCGTCGCCCGAGAGCGCGTCCAGCTCGCGGACCCGGTCGGTGTCGATCCGGGCGGGCAGCACGCCGACGACCCGGATGCCGCGCGGCCCCAGCTCGTCGGCGAGCGACTTGGCGAAACCGGCGAGACCGGGACGCAGCCCGTTGGAGATGGTCAGCCCGCCGATCGGCTCGTGCACCGATCCGGACAGGACGAACCCGATGACCCCGCCCTCGCCCAGCGCGGCGGCGGCGGTCCGGGCCAGCCGGACCGCCCCGAGGAACACCGTCTCGAACGCCGTCTGCCACTGGTCGTCGGTGTTGTCGGCGGCGGAGCCGGGCGCGGGCCCGCCGACGCTGATCAGCACGCCGTCGAGCCGCCCGAACCGCTCCCGGGCCGTGTCCACCAGCCGCTGCGCGGCGCTCGGGTCGGCGTTGTCGGCGGAGAGCCCCACGGCGTCCGGCCCCAGCTCGGCGGCGGCCTCCTCGGCACCCTTCGCGTCCCGGCCGGTGATGATCACCTTCGCGCCGTCGGTGGCCAGGGCCCGCGCCGTGGCGTTGCCGAGGCCCCGGGTCGCGCCGGTGACGATGTACACGCGGTCCTTCAGTCCAAGATCCATGGCCCTATCCTGCCGGTTCCACCCCGGCGAGGTCGACCGCGGAGTTGACCAGTCCGATATGGCTGAACGCCTGCGGGAAGTTGCCCAGCTGCCGCCCGGCCGCGACGTCGTACTCCTCGGCCAGCAGCCCCACGTCGCTGCGCAGCCCCAGGAGATGCTCGAACAGCTCCCGCGCCTCGTCCGGCCTGCCGATCCGCTGCAACGCGTCCACCAGCCAGAACGAGCAGGCCAGGAACGCCCCCTCGTCGCCGGGCAGCCCGTCGACGGAGGCGCTCTCGGTGCTGTAGCGGCGCACCAGCCCGTCGCTGCCCAGCTCGGCGCGGACCGCGTCGACCGTGCCGATGACCCGCGGGTCGTCCGGTGGCAGGAACCCGGTCCGCACGATGAGCAGCGTCGCGGCGTCCAGCTCCTCGGACCCGTAGGACTGGGTGAAGGTGTTCCGGACGGGGTCGTACCCCTTCTCGCAGACCTCGGCGTGGACGGCGTCCCGCATCGCCCGCCAGCGGTCCGCGTCCCCGGGCAGCTCAGGGTTCTCCTCCAGCGAGCACACCGCCCGGTCGGCGGCGACCCAGGCCATCACCTTGGAGTGCACGAAGTGGCGCCGCGCACCGCGGATCTCCCACAGCCCCTCGTCCGGCTCACGCCACGACGACTCCAGGAATCCGAGCAGGCTGAGCTGGAGGTTCCAGGCGTGCGGCTTGTCGTCCAGTCCGGCGACCCTGGCGAGCCGGAGCGCGTCGATGACCTCGCCGTACACATCCAGCTGGCGCTGGCGTACGGCCGCGTTGCCGATGCGTACCGGGCGGGAGTTCTCGTACCCGGCGAGCCAGGGCAGCTCCATCTCGGGGAGCCGGCGCTCGCCCGCGAGCCCGTACATGATCTGGAGGTCCGCCGGATCCCCGGCGACGGCCCGCAGCAGCCAGTCGCGCCAGGCCGCGGCCTCCTCCAGATAGCCGGCCGAGACCATGGCGCCGAGGGTGAGCGTGGCGTCCCGCAGCCAGCAGAAGCGGTAGTCCCAGTTCCGTACGCCGCCGATCTCCTCCGGCAACGAGGTGGTCGGGGCCGCGACGATGCCGCCGGTCGGGGCGTACGTCAGCGCCTTCAGCGTGATGAGCGAACGCAGCACGGCCTCGCGGTACGGCCCTTCGTACGTGCACCGCTCCGTCCACTTCGCCCAGTCGTGCAGCGTGTGCTTCAGCGCCTTGTGCGGGTCGATCAGCTTCGGCCGCTGCGAGTGCGACGGGTGCCAGGTGAGGACGAACGCCACGCTCTCGCCCTCGGTGACGGTGAACGAGGAGCAGGTGCTGAACTGCTGGCCCCACGTCTTGACCGGCGGTTCGCTGCGCAGCCAGACGGAGTCGGGCCCGGCGACCGCGACCCGGTGGCCTTGCGACCGGCGCACCCACGGCACCACGGACCCGAAGTCGAACCGCAGCCGCAGCACGGAGCTCATGTCGACGGTCCCGCTGACGCCCTCGACGATCCGCATCACATCGGGGGCCTTGTCGCGCTGCGGCATGAAGTCGATGACCTTGACCGTGCCGGTCCGGGTCTCCCAGAACGTCTCCAGGACCAGCGAATCACCCGCGTAGCCGCGCCGGGTGCAGACGTCCGTGGGTCCGGCGCCTTGCGGGGCGATGCGCCAGTGGCCGTTCTCCTCCTCGCCGAGCAGGGCGGCGAAGCAGGCGCCGGAGTCGAAGCGCGGCAGGCAGAGCCAGTCGATCGAACCGTTTCTGCCGACGAGCGCGGCGGTCTGGAGATCGCCGATCAGAGCGTAGTCCTCGATGCGTGGGGTCACGCTCTGGCGTGTTCCCGAACCGGACCCTCGTCAACCAGCCTCTCGGTGTGCCGGAGCTCTCAGAGCCCGGCGCTTCAGGCGCTCGCGGGGGCGGGCTGCTCGGTGTCCTCAGCGGCTGGCTCACCCTTCGCGGCGGCCTCCTCGCGGTCGCGCTTCTCCCGCCGTACGAGGATGATCCAGCCGATCGGGACGGCGGCGACGAACAGCCACCACTGGACGGCGTACGCCATGTGCGCGCCGATCGAACTGTCGTCCGGGGAGGGGATCTGCTCGGGCAGTCCGGCCGAGGGCTCCGGGGCGGTCTGCTCGATGTAGCCGCCGAGGACCTCACGGGAGAGCAGGTGCGCCTGCTGCTCGCTGTTGATCAGCATCACCTGCCGGTCCGGCAGCCCCGCCAGGTCCCTGATCCCGCTGCTGCCGGTCGTCTCGTCCGCCTTGAGCCGCCCGGTGACGGTCACCTCGCCGCGCGGCGCGGGCGGCACGTCCGGGAACGCCGTCTGGTTCGGCGCGGCGGGCACCCAGCCGCGGTTGACGAGAACGGTTCCGCCGTCCCTGAGGTCCAGCGGCGTCAGCACATGGACGCCGATCTTGTCGTCCTCGGACGTACGCCGGCGCACCACCACCTCGTGCTCGCTGTCGAAGGTGCCGGTCGCGGTCACCGCCCGCCAGTAGTCGGCGCGCGGGACGGTGTGGCCGGGAGAGGTGAGATCGGTGACCGGGGCCGGATCGGCCTTGAGGTTCCGCGAGATCAGCTCGTTCTGCGCGACCCGGTGCTGATGGCGGTGGAACTGCCAGAAACCCAGCTCGACCATCGTCGGCATCAGTACGAGAGCCAGCAGGGTGAGGATCACCCACTGCCGGGTCAACAGGAAGCGGTACACCCCATGACCGTACAACCGGGGTCATGGGGTGCGGCACTCAGGGGTGGGTGCCGGGGCTGTCCGGCAGTGGTGGTTCTCCTCATACTTTGTCCACGATGCCCGCCTTTCCCTCGGCGCGGGCGCAGTGGGCGCCGCAGTACCAGTGCCCGTCCGCCTCGACACCCTGCCCGATCACCTGGACCCGGCAGTGCTCGCAGATCGGCGCCATGCGGTGGATGGCGCAGGAGAAGCAGTCGAAGACGTGCACCGCACCTTGTGCGTGCACCTCGAAGGACATGCCGTAGTCGTTTCCGCAAACCTCACAACGTGCCATGCGCCACAGGGTGGGACGCCCGGCTCCACCGGGCGAGCGGCAACCGGGCGAGTCGCACCGGGTTCACTCCGGCGGCGGGGTCGCCTGCGGCGGCACCGACCCCCGTGCGCCCTGGTCGGCGGGGGCCACATCGCGCAGCAGATGGGTGAAGGCGCTCTCCTCCAGGATCGGCGTGCCGAACGCCTTCGCCTTCTGCGTCTTGGAGGTCGCCGCGTCCGGATCGTTGGTCACCAGCAGACTGGTCAGCCGCGACACGCTGGTCGCCACATGCAGCCCGGCCTCCACCGCCCGGTCCTCCAGCAGCTCCCGGTCGACCGAGGTGTCCCCGGAGAACGCCACCCGCATCCCCTGCTGGAGCGGCTTCTCCTTCTCGTACCGCCCAGGATTGGGATACGGGCAGGCCGGCCGCTTCCGCGAGGGCCGCCAGCTGTTCGGCTGCCGCGCGGGGCGGTACCCGACGCGCGGGGTCACGGGGGAGTCGGACCACTCGGTCAGCGGCCGGCACTCCAGCAACGGCAGCCGCACCCCGCCCCGGGCCGCCGCGTGCAGACTCGGCCGGAACGCCTCGGCCAGCACCCGGGCGTCGTCCAGCGCGTGGTGCGCGTGCTGCTGTACGACGCCGAAGTGGGCGGCGAGCGAGGCCAGCTTGTGGTTGGGCAGCGGCAGCCGCAGCTCCTTGGCGAGCGCGATCGTGCAGAGCCGCTGCTCGACCGGGGCGACCACGGAGGCGCGCGCGTACTCCCGGGCGATCATCGACCAGTCGAACGCCGCGTTGTGCGCGACGAGCACCCGGTCCGCGAGCCGCGCCGACAGCTCCTCGGCCACCTCCGGGAAGAGCGGCGCGCCTTCCAGCACATCGCTCGTCAGCCCGTGGATCCAGACGGGCCCGGGGTCCCGCTCCGGATTCACCAGCGTGTACCAGTGGTCCTCGACGTCGCCGAGGGCGTCGAGCCGGTAGACGGCGGCGGAGATGATCCGGTCGTCCCGGGCGAGGCCGGTGGTCTCCACGTCGACGACCGCGTACCCCTGTGGGTAGGCGGTCGGCCATGGTGCGGCTGTCTGGCGGTCGTCGAGCATGGTCACAGAGAATACGGGCCGGGACTGACAAGGCCCTATTCGGCGGTGCCTGGGGGTGGGGTGTTCAGGGGAGGCGGACGACGCGTTCCGGGGGGAAGAGTTCGAGGCCGGTGGCCATGGTGTCGTGAGCCAGCCTGATCATCAGGTGATCCGCATCGGCCAGAGGGGTGAGGTCGAGGACTTCCTCGCCGCTGTTGATACTGAGTGAGGTGAGAGAAGGCAGCTCCGCGAGGGCGCTGAGATCCGAATCCAGGTCGCAGGCGACGAGTTTGAGATCCCGTAGCTTGGTGAGAGGCTCCAGCAGGCGCAGATCGGCGCTCGCCATCTTGAGCAGACGCATCCTCTCCAGCCCGTGGAGCGACGGCATTCGGTTGAGCTGCCGCAGGTGAGTGGCGCCGGACAGTCGCAGGTCCCGCAGGCCGCTCCAGGCTTCCAGACCCTCCAGGCTCAGATACCGCGTCTCGATCAGCAGCTCCAGAGCGATCACCTTTTCGCACACAGGCAGCTCGGAGATGTCTTCCAGGAGGAAGGGGTGGCCGAGCACCAGGTGGCGCAGGTCAGGCATCGCGGTGAGCGGCGAGGGGTCGAGATCCAGGTGCAGTTGAACCAGAGACAGGGACTCCAGGCCGGGTCCGGCGAGTGCGGAGATATCGCGAACCTGGGCGCAACCGCTCAGGCCGAGCTTGCGCAGTCGGGGCATCCGCGCCAGAGGGCGGAGGTCTTCCAACGACCCGTTGAGCCAGAGGAAGACTTGTTCCACGTCGGGCCGCGACGTCAGTGGCACCAGGTGCTCAAGGCTGCCCGTCACGTGCACGTTGCCCAGGCGGGGGATGTGGCGCAGCGCGGAAAGCTGTGCGCTGTTCCGCACATAGGCGCTGGCATCGTTCCACGAGTGGTTCGCCATGATCTCCCGCGCGTACGGATCGGGTTCGAACCCTTCCCAGGCGGAGGAGAGTTCGTAGACCACTTGGCCCCGGTCATCGTCCCGGAACTGCTTCACCAGGCCGTACGCCACGTCGCCGCCCACCGCCGCGGCCGTCCGCACCACGGCTGCGGCCTGGCGCTCGGTGAGCTCGTCCAGCATCGGCGACAGCAACTCCAGCGCGAGCTCGCCCACGGAGGCCAACTCGTCGATGCTCTTCTGGCTGTACGGCGGCAGAAGCCCTTCCGTGCATCCCTCCACTTCCTCCCGCACCCCCGGATCCAGCTCCGGAGCGTGAGTCAGGCTCCCCGCGGCCAGGAGAACCAACCGGTTCTCATGCTTCGGCTCTGCGTCCGCTCGCTCCAGCAAGGCCGTCAGGAGCGCGGCCCGCTCGTCCGGCCGCGCGTGCCCCACCGCCATCTGGACCACGTCCTCCCACTGGTCCTCGTGCGCGTGGCGGACCAGGACGCCGAAGTCGCGGGCCTCCACCGCGGCCTTCGCGCCCAGGTAGTCCTGGAAGGTGCGGTGGACGAACCCCACCGCGCCGAGGGCCGGTTCGCGCAGGAGGCCGCTGCGGTTGAGGAGGTGGGCGAAGACCTGGTCGGGGGTGCCCCGGACCTGGGACATCGCGCGCAGCCAGTCGGTGAGCAGGCCCACCGTCTCGTCCTGCCGGGCCTCGGCCAGCCCGTTCCGGATCAGCCAGTACGCGAGGTGCTGCAGCAGCGCCATCTGCTCCTCGCGGGTCAGGTCGACGCCCTCCACCCCGACGATCTCGCGCTCGGTGTCGCGCCGGACCAGGAGCATGTCCAGCGCCGCGTCGTACAGCTCCTTGCGCGCCCGGGGCAGCTGCATCCGGCGGTCCCGGTTCAGCGCGCAGAGCAGGGCGCACATCAGCGGGTTCGTCGCGAGCAGCCCCAGGTCCCGGCGGGTGCCGACGGCCCGGCGCAGGGAGCTCTCGTACCGGTCCAGCTCGGCGCCCTCCTCCTCGGACCCGCACTCCGAGCGCGCCGCCCGGTGCCAGTGGCCGATGAACGCGCGTACGTCCTCCTGCCGCATCGGCAGCAGGGTGTGCGGCTCGAAGCCGGAAGCGGAGAGCCAGGTCTCGGGGACGGCGGACGGGCGCGTCGTCACCACGTACTTGGCCTGCGGATAGGCGGTGATCAGGTCCCTCAGCCAGCGCTCCGTGCGCTTGCGCAGCCGCTCCGGCACCTCGTCGACCCCGTCGGCCAGCACCAGCGCCCGGCCCTGCCGCATCATCCGGTCAGCCCAGCCGGCCGGGGCCGATCCGCACAGCGGAACTCCGGCCGCCCGCAGGAACTCCTCCGGTGTCGGCAGCACATCGAGGGCCGTGAAGGCGCGTAGGCGCAGTACGAAGGGGACACACCGGTTCCAGTCCGCCAGCTCACTCCCGAACGTCTGCCGGGCCGCGTTCAGCGCCAGCCACTGCACCAGCGTGCTCTTGCCCGAACCGGCAGGACCCCGCAGCAGGAGCCGGTCCCGCTCGCCGAGGGCCTGCTCGATCCTGACCGTCGTCCGGACCGGGTGATCCAGACCGAGCCGGTCAGCGCTCCCGTACTCCCCGCTCACCTCCAAACCGATGTACGCCGTCTCCAGCGGCCACCCGCCCGCCGACCGCCCCAGCGTCAGCCCGAACAGCTCCACCCGGCTGTTGGCCGCCGCCACGAACTCCGCGTACCGGCCCTCGAACTCCAGGTCCGCCGCGTCCGTGCGCAGGCCGACCCGATCCCGTACGTCCTTCACCAGCGCCCGCGTCCGCTCCGCCTCCCGGACCTGCTCCACCGCCGCCCGGGCCGTGAACGACGGGTGGGCGGTGAGCTGCTCCACCAGGTGTGCACAGCAGCGGAGGAGCAACTCCTCGTACAGCTCGCGGGCGCGTCCCGAGAGCCCGGTGGCAGGCGCCGACAGCTCCGCCCGCAGTCGCTCAGGGTCCAGCTTCACCGCGAACAGCCGGTCGATATCCACGACGCCCGCCGCGAACGTGTCCTGTACGGAGGCGAGCGCGGCCAGCCGCTCGTGCTCGGGGAGGTCCGCGTACGACTCGGACATCCGTCCCGCCAGCACCCTCGCCAGCCGGTCCGGCTTGGCGGGGCGGGGGAGCGGGCGGACCGGGTCCGGGATCAGGCCCGCCCCCGGCCTGGGGGTCAGCAACGCCCTGGTGGCCGCGCCGATCACCGTCGCGGCCAGCCGTAACAGGGCAACTTCCGTACCCGCCACGTGCGTTCCTCCCCCTCGGCGACACGAGTGCCGCAAATCCTACGGCCGGTCCCTTGGCGGAAGGTGCCAAAATCTGCTGACAGCAGGTCTCGCATACTTGTGGGTAACAACCTCTAGCCCTCACCGACCGGCGGCCCTACGGTGCTCGCATGGAGCCGAACCTGCCCGATGTCGTGCTGTGGTCAATACCGGCCTTCGTGCTGCTCACCGTGATCGAGATGGTCAGCTACCGCCTCCATCCGGACGAGGACGCCGCCGGTTACGACACCAAGGACGCCGCGACCAGCGTCACCATGGGGCTCGGCAGCCTCGGGTTCGACCTGCTGTGGAAGATCCCCGTCCTCGCCATCTACATGGGCCTCTACGAACTGACGCCGCTGCGGGTGCCCGTGGTGTGGTGGACCGTCCTGCTGATGCTCCTGGCCCAGGACTTCTTCTACTACTGGTCCCACCGCGGCCACCACGTCATCCGGATCCTGTGGGCCTGCCATGTGGTCCACCACTCCAGCCGCAAGTTCAACCTCACCACCGCGCTGCGCCAGCCCTGGACCTCCGCGACCTCCTGGCCCTTCTATCTGCCGCTGATCGCCTGCGGTGTCCACCCGGCGGCGCTCGCCTTCTGCCAGTCGGCCAACCTCGTCTACCAGTTCTGGGTGCACACCGAGCGCGTCGGCAAGCTCCCGCGCCCCTTCGAGTACGTCCTGAACACGCCCTCCCACCACCGCGTCCACCACGCCTCGCAGGGCAGCTACCTGGACCGCAACTACGGCGGCATCCTGATCATCTGGGACCGGATGTTCGGGTCCTTCGCGGCCGAGACCGAGCGGCCCGTCTACGGGCTCACCAAGAACATCGCCACCCACAACCCGCTCCGCGTGGCGACCCACGAGTACGCCGCCATCGCCCGGGACGTCCGGGCCGCCGGGAGCTGGAGCGAGCGCGCCGGACGGGTCTTCCGGGGCCCGGGCTGGCAGCCCGCCGCGAAGGCGGGAGCCCTCACCGAGGCGCCCGTCGAAGCCGTCGTACCCGATCCCGGTCCCGTACGGGCCGAAGCCGCCGTACCCACTCCCGTACGCGCCGAAGCCGCCGGTCCCATCCCCGCTCCGGTCCCCGCTCCCGCCGAAGTGTCCGCCCCCGCCCCGGAGCCCACCCGATGAGCGCCACCGCCTCCCGTCCCACCGACCCGGGGCGCACCGCCTCACCAAGGGCCGAGCGGTTCGCGCGGCCCCTGCTCATCGCCTTCCTCCTCGCGGCCGCCGTCGACCTGGCCGGGGTCCTCGCCGGTCTCGACCCCCTCCACCTGGTCGCCAAGCCGCTGCTGATGCCGCTGCTCGCCGGGTACGCGGCCGTGCGGGGCGGGCCGCGGCTGCTGATCGCCGCACTGCTGTTCGGGTGGGGCGGTGATGTGTTCCTGCTCGCCGACAACGACCTGGCGTTCCTGCTCGGGATGGGATCGTTCGCCGTCGGCCATGTCTGCTACCTGACGCTGTTCGGGCGAGGGCGGGGAGGCGCCCGGACCCGTGCGTCGCTGGCCGCCGGTATCGCGTACGCCGTCGTGCTCGTCGTCTTCCTCGTCCTGATCTGGCCCGACCTCCCGGCCGGGCTGCGCGCGCCGCTGACCGGCTACAGCCTGCTGCTCACCGCGATGGCGTGGCGGGCCGGCGTCCTCGGCCGGTACGCGGCGGCCGGCGGGGCGCTCTTCCTGCTCTCCGACGCCCTCATCGCCACGGGCATCGCCGAGTGGCCCCGGCTGCCCGCCCCCGATTTCTGGGTGATGCTCACCTACATCGCCGCCCAGTTCCTGCTGGCCGTCGGGGTGCTCACGGCCGCACGAACCGCGGTGGACGGGGACCGGGGCAGAGGGGACTGAGACCGGCAGGGACTCCTCAGCGGACGGGCCGGCGCACCCGTCACCGCGACTCCTCGAAGTCGCGGTGACGGGTGCGCCGGTTCTCGCTGTCTCGGACCCGGGCGCTGCCGTGGGCCTCGCCGCAAAGGAGCGCGTTCAGGACGCCGGGATGCGGCCGAGAAGGCGAAAGATCCGGTGAACCGCTTCGTCGCGCCCTCCGTGCCGTTGTCCAGGAGGCACGTCACTGTTCCCCGGTGGACGAGGCCTCCATGACACCCCCGTCCCCCAGTTCACCGCACCCGCGTCGCGAGGAGATTCCGTGGCTACCGATGCACCGCCGCCCGAGGGCCGTTCCGACACCAGCCCGGCCCAGCCCACCACCGAGGCGTACAACGCGGTGCAGGCGAGTGCCGAGTTCGCCGACCTGCGCCGCTCGTTCCGGTCCTTCGCCTTTCCGCTCACCGTCGCCTTCGTGACCTGGTACCTGCTCTACGTCCTGCTCTGCAGTTACGCGGGCGACTTCATGGCCACCAAGATCGTCGGCAACATCAACATGGCGCTCGTCCTCGGCCTCGCCCAGTTCGCCACCACCTTCCTCATCGCCGTGCTCTACTCCCGGCACGCCGCCACCAAGCTCGACCCGAAGGCCGAAGCGATCAAGTCCCGTATGGAGGCCGACGTATGAGCGCCGCCCACACCCTCTATCCGACCGTCCAGCTCGCCGCCGACAGCGCGGGCGAGCACCGGCCGCTGATCATCACCCTCTTCGCCGCCTTCGTCGTCGCGACCCTCTTCATCACCGTGTGGGCCGGCCGCCAGACCAAGAGCGCCGCCGACTTCTACGCGGGCGGCCGCCAGTTCACCGGGTTCCAGAACGGGCTCGCGGTCTCCGGCGACTACATGTCCGCGGCGTCCTTCCTCGGTATCGCGGGCGCCATCGCCCTCTTCGGCTACGACGGCTTCCTCTACTCCATCGGCTTCCTCGTCGCCTGGCTCGTCGCCCTGCTCCTGGTCGCCGAACCGCTGCGCAACTCCGGCCGCTACACCATGGGCGACGTCCTCGCCTACCGGATGCGCCAGCGTCCCGTCCGCACCGCCGCCGGTACGTCCACCATCGTCGTCTCGATCTTCTACCTGCTGGCCCAGATGGCCGGCGCGGGCGTCCTCGTCTCGCTGCTGCTCGGCATCACCAGCGACTTCGGGAAGATCGTCATCGTCGCCCTGGTCGGCGTGCTGATGATCCTGTACGTCACCATCGGCGGCATGAAGGGCACCACCTGGGTGCAGATGGTCAAGGCCGTCCTGCTCATCGCCGGCACCCTGCTCATCACCTTCCTGATCCTGCTGAAGTTCAACTTCAACATCTCCGACCTGCTCGGCACCGCCGCCAGCAACAGCGGCAAGGGCGCGGCCTTCCTGGAGCCCGGCCTGAAGTACGGCGTCTCCGGCATCTCCAAGCTGGACTTCATCTCGCTCGGCCTCGCCCTGGTCCTCGGCACCGCGGGCCTGCCGCACATCCTGATCCGCTTCTACACCGTGCCCACCGCCAAGGCCGCCCGTAAGTCGGTGAACTGGGCGATCGGCATCATCGGCGCCTTCTACCTGATGACGATCGTGCTCGGCTTCGGCGCCGCCGCGATCCTCAACCCCGACGACATCATCGCCTCGAACAAGGCGGGCAACACGGCGGCGCCACTCGCCGCCCTGGAGATCGGCGGCGGCTCCGGCTCCACCGGCGGTGCCATCCTCCTCGCGGTGATCTCCGCCGTCGCCTTCGCGACCATCCTCGCCGTCGTCGCCGGACTCACCCTCGCCTCCTCCTCGTCCTTCGCGCACGACATCTACGCCAACGTGATCCGCAAGGGGAAGGCCACCGAGAAGGAGGAGGTCCGCGCCGCGCGCTGGGCCACCGTCGCCATCGGCATCGTCTCCATCGCGCTCGGCGCACTCGCCCGCGACCTCAACGTGGCAGGCCTCGTGGCCCTCGCCTTCGCGGTCGCCGCCTCCGCCAACCTGCCGACGATCCTCTACAGCCTCTTCTGGAAGCGCTTCACCACCCAGGGCGCCCTCTGGTCCATCTACGGCGGGCTCTCCTCCTCCGTCCTGCTGGTGCTCTTCTCGCCGGTCGTCTCCTCCAAGCCGACCTCGATGTTCCCGAGCGTCGACTTCGCCTGGTTCCCGCTGGAGAACCCTGGCCTGATCTCGATCCCGCTCGGCTTCCTGCTCGGCTGGCTCGGCTCGGTGATCGGCAAGGAGAAGGCCGACGCGGACAAGTACGCCGAGCTGGAGGTCAAGTCCCTCACCGGCACCGGAGCGCACTGAGAGAAGGAATTCACGGAGCCGTTCGGTTCATCACCCACCCCCGCGGCCGGGCCGCGTCGTAGAGTCCTACGACGCGGCCCGGCCGCACCTCGTGGCAAACGGGCCCCTGCGATGTCACCGGTCTCACGTAGGCTCGGAAGAGATCGACCGTACCGGCACCAGACCGACCGCACCGACACCACCGGGGGAGGAGAGCCACCATGCTCATCGACACCTTTGACAGGGTCGCCACCGACCTGCGCGTGTCACTGACCGACAAGTGCAATCTGCGGTGCACCTACTGCATGCCGGAAGAGGGCCTGCAGTGGCTCGGCAAGAGCGAGCTGCTCTCGGACGACGAGATCGTCCGCCTGATCCGCATCGCGGTCACCGGCCTCGGCATCACCGAGGTCCGCTTCACCGGCGGCGAGCCGCTGCTCCGCCCCGGCCTCGTCTCCATCGTCGAGCAGTGCGCCGCGCTCACCCCGCGCCCCCGCATGTCTCTCACGACCAACGGCATCGGCCTCAAGCGCACCGCCGCCGCCCTCAAGGCCGCGGGCCTCGACCGGGTCAACGTCTCGCTGGACACCCTGCGCCCGGACGTCTTCAAGACCCTCACCCGCCGCGACCGCCACCAGGACGTCCTGGAAGGCCTCGAAGCCGCCCGCGAGGCCGGCCTCACCCCGGTGAAGGTCAACGCCGTCCTGATGCCTGGGCTCAACGAGGACGAGGCCCCCGAGCTGCTGGCCTGGGCCGTGGCCAACGCGTACGAGCTCCGCTTCATCGAGCAGATGCCGCTCGACGCCCAGCACGGCTGGAAGCGCGACGGCATGATCACCGCAGGTGACATCCTCACCTCGCTGCGCACCCGCTTCACCCTCACCGCCGAGGACGAGACGGTACGGGGCTCCGCCCCCGCCGAGCGCTGGACCGTCGACGGCGGCCCCCACCGCGTCGGCGTGATCGCCTCGGTCACCCGCCCGTTCTGCCGCGCCTGCGACCGCACCCGGCTCACCGCCGACGGCCAGGTCCGCACCTGCCTCTTCGCCCGCGAGGAGACCGACCTGCGCGCCGCCCTGCGCTCGGACGCGCCGGACGCGGAGATCGCGCAGCTCTGGAAGGTCGCCATGTGGGGCAAGAAGGCGGGCTCCGGACTGGACGACCCGTCCTTCCTCCAGCCCGACCGCCCGATGTCGGCGATCGGCGGCTGACGCCCCTCAGGAGCCGTCGGACTCCCAGTCGGCCAGCGCCACGACGTCCTTGAGAAACCCTCGTACGCCCAGGAACTGCGACAGGTGCTCCCGGTGCTCCTCGCAGGCCAGCCAGGTCTTGCGCCGCTCGGGCGTGTGCAGCTTCGGGTTGTTCCAGGCGAGCACCCAGACCGCGTCGGCCCGGCAGCCCTTGGCGGAACAGATCGGGGCACCTGCGGCGCTCTCGGCGGACGTCTCGGGGAAGATCACGGGACCCAGCCTAAGTCAGGTGCTCCGCACGCTGAACGACGCATCCCCGGCCGGAGAAACGGCGACGCCGAGCAGCCACGGGGGGAGCTGCCCGGCGTCGGTCCATCGCTCCGACGGGGGATGCGGAGCGCCTTTGAAGTATGTCACGGGCACCGGGGTGCGGTGCACCGGAACGTCATGATTGATCTGAGCTTTTCCTGAGCTTCGCGGGGCACGCGGGCTCAGTCGTGCTCCTGTGGCGGCGGCACCCGGCCGGCCCGCCCGTCGGGGCCCGCGGACTCGGCGCGACCGGTGGTCCCGGCCGCCTCCACGGCGGGGCGCACCGGTGCGGTGAGATACGTCGACGGCAGCGAAGGGGCGTTCTCCCGGCCCGCGTTGGCGATGACCACCGCCACGTACGGCAGCAGCACGCCCAGAGCGAGCGCCACGATCGCGACATGCCGCTCCACGTTCCACAGCACCGCGGCCAGCACCACCGACACCGTGCGCACGGACATCGAGATCACATAGCGCCGCTGCCTGCCCCGCACATCGTCGGCCAGCCCCTGACGGGCCTCAGTGATCCGGAAGACCTCCACCTCGTCGCTCTTCCGCAGCATGTGTTCCACCACCAGATCTCTGTGCCGGACGCTCCGGGACCGGGTCGCGTCCACGGTACGCCGAGTCCCCGGCGTACCGAAGACCGGGGCGCGCCTCCGTCGTCCCCGGCCGGCCGGCCCACTCGTACGGCCCCGTCCGGCGTGCGGCCCGCCGACAGCCGCCCAAGACTGGGCGGACGCGCACTCCGCGCCGCACGAGGAGGCGAAATGAGCTGGTTGTGGGCAATCATCGTGGGCCTGGTGCTCGGTGTGATCGCACGGGCGATCTTGCCGGGCAAACAGGACATTCCCCTCTGGCTGACGGCCGTGTTCGGTATTCTCGGCTCCATCCTCGGTAATGCCGTGGCCGGCTGGATCGGCGTCGGGGACACCAAGGGCATCGACTGGATCCGCCATCTGCTCCAGCTGGCCGGTGCCGTGGCGGTCGTCGCCGTCGGTGACATGGCCTGGCAGTCCATCCGGGGCAACAAGCGCAGAACCTGACCGCGCACAGCACAGCGCCGCGGGGGGGCCCCCCCCCCCCCCCCGGGCGCCCCCCCCCCCCCCGCCCCCCGCCCCCCCCCCCGCCCCCCCCCCCCGAGGGGCCCCCCCCCGGCTCGCAACCGGGTGCCCCCCCGCGGCGCTGTTCAGGCGTACGGCGTACGTCAGCCGGCCGGGACGACCTCCACGGCCGCCAGGTTCTTCTTGCCGCGGCGCAGCACCAGCCAGCGCTCGTGCAGCAGCTCCCCGGCATCCGGCGCGACCTCGCCGTCGGCGACCTTCACGTTGTTCACGTAGGCGCCGCCCTCCTTGACCGTGCGCCGGGCCCCCGACTTGCTCGGTGCGAGACCGACCTCCACCAGGAGGTCCACCAGCGGGCCCAGCTCGGCGACCCGCACGTGCGGCACCTCGGAGAGGGCCGCGCTCAGCGTCGCCTCGTCCAGCTCCGCCAGGTCACCCTGACCGAACAGCGCCTTCGACGCCGCGATGACCGCCGCGCACTGCGCACCGCCGTGCACCAGCGTGGTCAGCTCCTCGGCCAGCGCCCGCTGCGCGGAACGCGCCTGCGGCCGCTCCTCGGTCAGCTGCTCCAGCTCCTCCAGCTCGGCCCGGCTCTTGAAGCTGAGGATGCGCATGTAGCGCGAGATGTCCCGGTCGTCCACGTTCAGCCAGAACTGGTAGAACGCGTACGGCGTGGTCATCTCCGGGTCCAGCCAGACGGCACCGCTCTCGGACTTGCCGAACTTGGTGCCGTCCGCCTTCACCATCAGCGGCGTCGCCAGCGCGTGCACGGTGGCACCTGGCTCAAGACGGTGGATCAGGTCGATCCCCGCCGTGAGGTTGCCCCACTGGTCGCTGCCGCCCTGCTGGAGGACACAGCCGTAGCGGCGGTACAGCTCCAGGAAGTCCATCCCCTGGAGCAGCTGGTAGCTGAACTCCGTGTAGCTGATGCCCTCCTGCGACTCCAGCCGGCGCGCGACCGAGTCCTTGGTGAGCATCTTGTTGACCCGGAAGTGCTTGCCGATGTCCCGCAGGAACTCGATCGCGGACATGCCCGCGGTCCAGTCCAGGTTGTTGACCATCGTCGCCGCGTTCGGCCCCTCGAAGGTGAGGAAGGGCTCGATCTGCTCCCGCAGCCGCTGCACCCAGGCCGCGATGGTCTCCGGGTCGTTCAGCGTGCGCTCCGCGGTCGGGCGCGGGTCACCGATCTGACCGGTGGCCCCGCCGACCAGGGCGAGCGGACGGTGGCCCGCCTGCTGGAGCCGGCGCACGGTGAGGACCTGCACGAGGTGCCCCACGTGCAGGCTCGCCGCCGTCGGGTCGAAGCCGCAATAGAAGGTGACGGGACCGTCCGCGAGAGCCTTGCGCAATGCGTCCTCGTCAGTGGACTGGGCGAACAGCCCGCGCCACTTCAGCTCGTCGACGATGTCCGTCACGGTTCCGGTGCTCCTAACGAAGGTAGAGATCTGGGGTCAGTCTAGGCGGGTCACACCCCCTGGCTGACCGAGCTCATGTTGAAGTCCGGGATGCGCAGCGCGGGCATCGCGGCCCGGGTGAACCAGTCGCCCCACTCGCGCGGCAGCGTCTTCTCCGTACGGCCCGCCTCGGACGCCCGCGACAGCAGGTCCACCGGCGACTCGTTGAACCGGAAGTTGTTCACCTCGCCGACCACCTCGCCGTCCTCCACCAGATAGACGCCGTCCCGGGTCAGCCCGGTCAGCAGCAGCGTCGCCGGGTCCACCTCGCGGATGTACCAGAGGCAGGTCAGCAGCAGCGCCCGGCCGGTCGTCGCGGCCACCATCTCCTCCAGCGACCGCTCACCGCCCCCGTCCAGCACCAGGTTGTCGACGGCCGGGGCGACCGGCAGCCCGGTGAGGGCCGCGGTGTGCCGGGTCGTCGTCAGCCGCTCCAGCTTCCCGTCCCGGATCCAGTCCGTCGGTGCGAGCGGCAACCCGTTGTCGAAGACGGAAGCGCCGTCGCCGGAGGAGTGGGCGACCACGAACGGCGCCGACTCCAGACCCGGCGCGTGCGGATCGCTGCGCAGGGTGAGGGGGAGCGGAGCCAGCGTCTCGCCGAGCCGGGTTCCGCCGCCCGGCCGGGAGAACACCGTCCGGCCCTCCACGGCGTCCCGCGCGGTGGACGACCAGAGCTGGTAGATCAGCAGGTCCGCCACGGCGGTCGGCGGCAGCAGCGTCTCGTACCGCCCGGCGGGCAGGTCGATCCGCCGCTCCGCCCACCGCAGCCGCTGCGCCAGCTCCGCGTCCATCGCCGCCGGGTCGACGTCCTCGAAGTCCCGCGTCGACCTCCCCGCCCACGCCGAACGGGTCCGGTCCGGCGACTTGGCGTTCAGCTCCAGCGTCCCGGTCGGCTGGTCGTGGCGGAGCCGCAGCCCCGTCGACGTACCCAGGTAGGTGGAGGTCAGCTCGTGGTTGGCGAACCCGTACAGCTCGCGGCCTCCGGAGCGGGCCCGGGCGAAGGCGTCACCGAGGGCCGGGGCGAAATCGGCGAAGACCTCCGAGCCGGTCTCGGCGGGCGCGTCCGTGAAGCCGGGGGAGGAGGGCACCCCGCCGACCAGCGGCTGCGCGTCCTCGGCGGGACCGGCGCCCCGCGCGGCGGCCTCGGCGGCCCGGACCAGCGGCTCCAGGTCGTCGGCGGTCACGGCGGACCGGGAGACGACGCCGGACGCCGTGCCCTCGGCGCCGTCGACGGTCGCGATGACGGTGAGGGTCCGGCCCCGCGTGACGCCGTTGGTGGTGAGGGCGTTCCCGGCCCAGCGCAGGTTGGCGGAGGAGTGCTCGTCCGCGATGACCACCAGACCGTCCGTGGTGGACAGCTCCAGAGCCCGCTCGACGATCTCGTACGGCTTGCTGACGCGGCTCATCGTCCGGCCTCCTGCGTCGTGTTGAGACTGTGCCTACCCGGGGGACGACCCCCGGACCCCCAGCCGGTTCCGTGGTCGCGGCTCATCGTCCGGCCTCCTGCGTCGTGTTGAGGATGTTGACGCCCCGGAAGAGGGCGGAGGGACAGCCGTGGGAGACCGCCGCGACCTGGCCCGGCTGGGCCTTGCCGCAGTTGAACGCGCCGCCGAGCACGTACGTCTGCGGGCCGCCGACCTTCTCCATCGAGCCCCAGAAGTCCGTGGTCGTCGCCTGGTACGCCACATCGCGCAGCTGCCCGGCGAGCTTGCCGTTCTCGATCCGGAAGAACCGCTGCCCGGTGAACTGGAAGTTGTAGCGCTGCATGTCGATCGACCAGGACCGGTCACCGACCACGTAGATCCCCCGCTCGACCCCGCCGATCAGGTCCTCCGTCGACAGCCCGCCCGGGTCCGGCTTGAGCGACACGTTCGCCATGCGCTGTACGGGGACATGGCCCGGCGAGTCCGCGAACGCGCAGCCGTTGGAGCGGCCGAGCCCGGTGAGCTTCGCGATCCGGCGGTCGAGCTGGTAGCCGACGAGCGTGCCGTCCTTGACCAGGTCCCAGGACTGCGCCTCGACGCCCTCGTCGTCGTACCCGACGGTCGCCAGGCCGTGTTCGGCGGTGCGGTCACCGGTCACGTTCATGACGGAGGAGCCGTACGCCAGCTTGCCCAGCTGGTCGAAGGTGGCGAACGACGTGCCCGCGTACGCCGCCTCGTAACCGAGCGCCCGGTCCAGCTCGGTGGCGTGGCCGATCGACTCGTGGATGGTCAGCCAGAGGTTCGACGGGTCGACGACCAGGTCGTACGTCCCCGCCTCGACGCTCGGCGCCCGCATCTTCTCCGCCAGCAGCCCCGGGATCTGCTCCAACTCCGCGTCCCAGTCCCAGCCGGTGCCGGTCAGATACTCCCAGCCGCGCCCGGCCGGCGGGGCGATGGTCCGCATCGAGTCGAACTCACCGGTCGTGGAGTCCACCGCCACAGCCGTCAACTGCGGCTGGATGCGCACCCGCTGCTGCGTGGTGACCGTTCCGGCCGTGTCCGCGTAGAACTTGTTCTCGTGGACGGTCATCAGGGACGCGTCCACATGCGCCACCCCGTCCGCGCCCAGCAGCCGCCCGCTCCACTCGGCGAGCAGCGCCGCCTTCTCCTCGTCCGATACGGAGAACGGGTCGACGTCGTACGCCGAGACCCAGGTCCGTTCGCCGTGCACCGGCTCGTCCGCCAACTCCACCCGCTCGTCGGACCCGGCGGCCGCGATCACCTTGGCCGACAGCTTCGCCATCGCCACGGCCTGCGAGGCCACCTTCGCCGCCGCGTCCATCGTCAGGTCGACACCCGAGGCGAACCCCCAGGCGCCACCGTGCACGACCCGCACCGCGTACCCGAGGTCCGTACTGTCCGAAGCCCCGGCCGGCCGCGCGTCCCGCAGCCGCCAGGAGGCGCTGCGCACCCGCTCCAGCCGGAAGTCGGCGTGCGTGGCGCCCAGCGCGCGCGCCCGCGCGAGCGCCGCGTCGGCCAGCGCGCGCAGCGGGAGGGCCAGGAATGACTGATCTACCTCGTGGGGCACGGGGAATTCCCTTCTCGATACACGACGGCAGTGAACCACGCGGAAGGCGTGGACAGCCGGGGATATCGCGGACAGGTGTGCCCGGCACGCAACCGTGCGAACTGTAGGAACCCCACAGCACCCCGGACAAGCCACTGTCAGGGCCCGATTCCTCGATCGGCCCACGGTACCGATAGATTTTCGACGTACCAGCCCGCCATGGACTGCGCACCACACCGCCAAGGAAAGGGTGATCCGTTGAGCCGCTCGGTTCTCGTCACCGGAGGAAACCGGGGCATCGGCCTCGCCATCGCCCGCGCCTTCGCCGACAACGGCGACCAGGTAGCGATCACCTACCGCTCCGGCGAGCCGCCCCAGGCCCTCACCGAGGCCGGTGTCCTCGCGGTCCGCTGCGACATCACCGACGCCGAGCAGGTGGAGCAGGCCTACAAGGAGATCGAGGAGAAGCACGGTCCCGTGGAGGTGCTGGTCGCCAACGCCGGTATCACCAAGGACCAGTTGCTGATGCGGATGTCCGAGGAGGACTTCACCTCCGTCCTCGACACCAACCTCACCGGCACCTTCCGGGTCGTCAAGCGCGCCAACCGCGGCATGCTGCGCGCCAAGAAGGGCCGCGTCGTCCTGATCTCCTCCGTCGTCGGCCTCCTCGGCTCGGCGGGCCAGGCCAACTACGCGGCCTCCAAGGCCGGACTCGTCGGGTTCGCCCGGTCGCTGGCCCGTGAGCTCGGCTCGCGGAACATCACCTTCAACGTCGTCGCCCCCGGTTTTGTCGACACCGACATGACCCAGGCGCTCACCGAGGAGCAGCGCAAGGGCATCGTGTCCCAGGTGCCGCTGGGCCGCTACGCGCAGCCCGACGAGATCGCCGCAACCGTGCGCTTCCTCGCCTCCGACGACGCGTCGTACATCACTGGAGCCGTCATCCCCGTTGACGGCGGATTGGGCATGGGTCACTGATCACCATGAGCGGAATTCTCGACGGCAAGCGCATCCTCATCACCGGGGTGCTGATGGAGTCGTCCATCGCGTTCCACACCGCGAAGGTGGCCCAGGAGCAGGGGGCCGAGGTCATCCTCACCGCCTTCCCGCGCCCGACCCTGACCGAGCGCATCGCCAAGAAGCTGCCGAAGCCCGCCAAGGTCATCGAGCTGGACGTGACGAACCAGGAGCACCTGGACCGGCTGGCGGGCCTGGTCCGCGAGGAGCTCGGCTCGCTGGACGGCGTCGTCCACTCCATCGGCTTCGCCCCGCAGGACGCGCTCGGCGGCAACTTCCTCAACACGCCGTTCGAGTCCGTCGCCACCGCGATGCACGTCTCGGCGTTCTCCCTGAAGTCGCTGGCCATGGCGTGCAAGCCGCTGATGAGCGAGGGCGGCTCGATCGTCGGCCTCACCTTCGACGCGCAGTACGCCTGGCCGCAGTACGACTGGATGGGCCCGGCCAAGGCCGCGCTGGAGGCCACCTCCCGCTACCTCGCCCGCGACCTGGGCAAGGACGGGCTGCGCTGCAACCTGATCTCCGCCGGACCGATCGGCTCCATGGCCGCCAAGTCCATCCCGGGCTTCTCCGAGCTGGCCGACGTCTGGAACCACCGCGCACCGCTCGCCTGGGACATGTCCGACCCGGAGCCGGCCGGCCGCGGCGTCGTGGCGCTGCTCTCCGACTTCTTCCCGCGCACGACGGGCGAGATCATCCACGTCGACAGCGGCGTGCACATGATGGGCGCCTGACCGCGCGCAGCCTCTGCTGGCGGCCCCCGGCCGCGTACCTCCTCCTGGCTCTTCGAGGCGGTACGCGGCCGGGGGCCGTCGCCGTCCGTGACTCCCTGCCGCCGCTCCGGTCGAAAAGTCTGACGTTCCACCGCAGAATGTGGAGGAACCGGACTTCTGTCAGGCTGCGGGAGGGAGATCGCCGTGCGCCCCACGCGTCGCCGCACCCGTCTCCTGCTGGCCGCCTCGGTCGTCCTCGCCGCGCTCGCCGTACCTCTGGGGGTCCACGTGGCCACAGGCGCCGACTCCGGTACGGCGGCGGCGCCTGTGGAGCCCGAACCGGCCGGCTCCGAGTGCCGTACGACGATCGAGGGCTCCCGGGTAGTCGCGTACTGCCACAACCCCTACCCCTCCACCGACCTGGTCCAGCTCCACACCGAGTGCGTCCGCTGGTGGGACGTCGACGCGGACGGCGCGGCGGTCGCGGTGGCGCCGGGCCGGACCGTACGGCTGGAGGACCGCTGCTGGAAGGAGATCGCGACGGCCTGGGTCAGCCACCGGCCGGCGCCGCTCTGAGGGGCCCGGCGCTACACGCGGTCCGCCAGGCAGTTCAGTGCGTGACCCGCCGCCTCGGCCGCCGCCGTCTCCGCGTCCCCGGCGCGGATCGCCTCGACCAGTCGCGCGTGATCCATATGGTTCTCGGGGCGCAGTTCAGGTCCCACGTCACCCCGTAGGTAGTCGCGCAGCAGATCCCCGAGGTCCGCGTAGAGCCCGGTCAGTACGTCGTTGTGCGAGGCGGAGACCACCGCCAGGTGCAGCGTCGCGTCGGCCGTCACGAACGCCTCCGCGTCGCCCGAGGCCCACGCCTCCTCCCGGCGCGCCATCAAGGTGTCGAGCTGCCGCAGATCGCGCTCGGTACGGCGTACGGCGGCGAGCCGGGCGGCCGACGACTCCAGCGTCGAGCGCAGCTCCGCGATGTGGCGCGGGTCGGCGGCGGCGAAGCGGCGGTGCATCACCCCGGCCAGCTCGCTCGTGGCGATCACATAGGTGCCCGAGCCCTGCCGGATGTCCAGCAGCCCGTTGTGCGCCAGGGCCCGGACCGCCTCGCGTACGGTGTTACGGGCCACGCCGAGCTGCTCGACCAGCTCCGGCTCGGTCGGAATCCGCGAGCCGACCGGCCACTCGCCCGAGGTGATCTGGTTCCGCAGTTGCGCGATCACCTGGTCGGCGAGTGCCGAACGCCGGGGAGACGTCAGCGCCATGGTGCTCCTTGCTCGTGAGCTGAGAGGGCGGGTCCGGGGGATTCTCTCAGGGTGACCGGGGAGGTCGGTTCACCGGAAAGAGGATTGGACAACCAATCATCCCATGATTCTATGATGGCCTCATGCCGGACGACGAGACCCAGACCCTGAACCGCGGCGCCGCCGCGCGCACCCCCACCGGCCCCCGGGCCCTGCGGCTCCCCGGAGCCGCCGAGGCCCCGGCCCCCTGGCTGCTGCGGCTGATCGCCGTCGGGCTCGTCCTGGCCGCCCTCAACCTCCGCCCCGCCATCACCAGCCTCGGCGCCCTCCTCGAAGAGGTCCGCGACGGGCTGCACATGAGCGGCAGCGTGGCGGGCGTACTCACCTCCGTACCGCCCCTCTGCTTCGCGGTCTTCGGGGTCATGGCACCCCGCCTCGCCCGCCGCTTCGGCGCGGGCGCCGTCGTCTGCGCGGGCATGGCGGCCATCGCGGCGGGCCTGGTGATCCGCCCGTACATCGGCTCCACCGCCGGGTTCCTGGCCGCCAGCGCGCTGGCCCTGATGGGCATCGCCGTCAGCAACATCCTGATGCCGGTGATCGTCAAGCGCTGGTTCCCCGACCGCGTCGGCACGATGACCGGCCTCTACTCCATGGCCCTGGCCCTCGGTACGGCCCTCGCCGCCGCCGTCACCGTGCCGCTGACGGGCGCCATGGGCGGGAGCTGGCAGTCCGGGCTCGCCGTCTGGGCCGTGCTCGCGGCCCTCGCGGTGCTGCCGTGGATCGTCCTCGTACGGGACCGGACCCCGGCGCCCGGGACGTCCGTCCCCGGATCGGCCGCCGCACGCCCCGCCGACGCGCCGGCGCTCCGGATCACCCGCAGCCGGACCGCGTGGGGGCTCGCCTGCTTCTTCGGGCTCCAGGCGACGGCCGCGTACATCACCATGGGCTGGATGCCGCAGATCTTCCGCGACGCCGGGGTCTCGGCCGGTACGGCGGGTGTCCTGCTCGCGGTCACCATGGCGATGGGCGTCCCGCTCGCCTTCGTCATCCCCAGGGTCGCCGGCCGGCTCAAGCAGCAGGGCCCCATCGTGGTCGTCCTCGGCCTGTGCGGCCTGATCGGTTACGGCGGCCTCTACCTGGCCCCGGCCGCTGGCGCCTGGGTCTGGGCGGTGCTGCTCGGCGTGGCCAACTGCGCCTTCCCGCTCGCCCTCACCATGATCGGCATGCGCTCGCGGACCGGGGCGGGCGTGGTCCGGCTCTCCGCCTTCGCCCAGTCCACCGGCTACCTGCTGTCCATCCCGGGCCCGCTGCTCGTCGGCGTGCTCTACCAGCACAGCGGCGGCTGGGGACTGCCGATCGCGCTGATGGCGGGCCTGATGATCCCGCAGATGGTGGCCGGAGTGCTGGCCGGGCGGGACCGGACCATCGAGGACGAATGCTGAGATGCGAGACTGGCTCCATGCCAGTGCTCGATCCGCAGCCCAAGAACGGTCAGAAGAAGCTCCTCCTCGTCTTCGGGGCGATGCTTCTCGTCACGGTAGTCATCGGTGTGATCGCCTCGATCGCCTCGCCCTGACGTCCGGCGGCCCCGCCCATGGTGGGGCTGGCCCCCTGTCCCCTAGGGGGACAGGGTCAGGGTGAAGTGGGTGGATCACCGGATGGGACCGGGCCGACCCGTTCCGTAGGTTCTTCGGTAACGAACCGAACACCCCACGGAGGCGGACATGACGGTCCCTGCGCACCCCAGGTCCCTTCGACCAGCCGCCTCCTCGCGACCCGTCGCTGCTTCCCACCGATCCGTCCCTGTTTCCCACCGACCCGTCACCGCTTCCCGCCGACCCGCCACCGACCGTGTCGAGATACGGCTGCCGTGGTGGGCCGTGGCGCTCCCGGCCGTCGCGTTCGCCGCGCTGCTGCTCATGATCATGAGCCCGGGGCAGGCGCAGGCGGCCACCGCCGACCCCGCATTCGGACAGCTGATCGAGCGCGCACTCCACCTGCTCGCTCCTTGATCCACGCGTCGCGGCGAAACCGTCCCGGACCGGCGCGTCCACCTTCCGGATGAGGCTGTCAACACCCTGCGCCGGAGGCCGCGTTTCATGCGAAGCTGAGGTGTATGAGCGTTGAGACACCTCGCAGGATCGTCCTTCTCAGGCATGCCAAGGCGGAATGGTCGCAGAGTTCGGATCATGAGCGCCCGCTGGCCGAGCGCGGTCGTAAGGACGCGCCCGTGGCCGGCCGCAGGCTCGCCGACTCCGGCATCGACTTCGATCTGGCCCTCTGCTCCAGCGCCGTCAGGACCCGGGAGACCTGGAAGCTGGCGGTCCACGAATTCGCCCAGCGCCCCAGGACCGTTTACGAGGAGAGGCTGTACGAGGCCTCCCTCGGCGAACTGATCGCCCTGTTCAACGAGGTCCCGGACGACGTCCACAACCTCCTGGTCATCGGTCACAACCCGGGCATGCACGGCGCCGCCGACGCCCTCTCCGGATCGGCCGAGGGCGACACCCTGGCCCGGATGACCCGGGACGGCTTCCCGACGGCGTCCTACGCCGTGGTGGAGTTCCCCGGCTCCTGGAAGAGCGTGGAGCACGGGGCGGGCAGACTCACCGAGTACTGGACGCCGAACGACTGAGTGCCCCGACCTCACCGGCACATATGAACACGCAGGGCCCCGGCACGCGTCCCGTGCCGGGGCCCTCTTCCGTATGCTGCCGGAGGCCGTCGGGCGACTCCGTACGCTGCCGAAACCGTCAGTCGACGACGCCGTCCGCCGCCTCGACCTCTTCACGGGTGATGCCGAGCAGATAGAGCACGGTGTCCAGGAACGGCACGTTCACCGCTGTGTGCGCGGCCTCGCGGACCACGGGCTTGGCGTTGAAGGCGACCCCGAGCCCCGCCGTGTTCAGCATGTCGAGGTCGTTCGCCCCGTCCCCGATGGCCACCGTCTGGTCCAGCGGCACCCCCGCCTGCTCGGCGAAGCTCCGCAGCAGCCGGGCCTTCCCCGCCCGGTCCACCACATCGCCGACGACCCGCCCGGTGAGCTTGCCGTCCACCACCTCCAGGGTGTTGGCGGAGGCGAAATCGAGGCCGAGACGCTCCTTGAGGTCGTCCGTGACCTGGGTGAAACCGCCCGAGACGACGCCCACCTGGTATCCGAGGCGCTTCAGCGTACGGATCAGGGTGCGGGCGCCGGGTGTGAGCCGGACCTCGGCGCGCACCTTGTCCACCACCGAGGCGTCCAGCCCCGCCAGCAGCGCGACCCGGGCGTGCAGCGACTGCTCGAAGTCCAGCTCGCCGCGCATCGCCTGCTCGGTGACCTCGGCGACCTTGTCCTCACAGCCCGCGTGGGCCGCGAAGAGCTCGATCACCTCGTCCTGGATCAGTGTGGAGTCCACGTCCATCACGACCAGCCGCTGCGCCCGCCGGCTCAGCCCGGCCGAGACCACGGCGACGTCCACGCCGATCTCGGCGGCCTCGGTCGCCAGCGCGGTCCGCAGCTCCGCCGTCCCGGTACCCGACACCGCGAACTCGACCGCCGTGACCGGGTACTTCGCGAGCCGGAAGATACGGTCGATGTTGCCGCCGGTCGCGGTGATCGCGGCCGCTATGGCGGCGGTCGACTCCGCGGTGAGCGGGTGGCCCAGCACGGTCACATGGGAACGGCCGCTGCCCCGGGGCCGGTTGTCACCGGTGCCCGAGATGATCTCGGCCTGGAGCTTCAGGGAGCCCGCCCAGCTGTGCACGGTCGCCCGCAGATCGCCCTCGGTCGTCCCGCCCGCGGTGGGCGAGGTGACCAGAGCGCACAGCACGATGCGGCCCCGGGTGACGACCTGCTCGATGTCCACGACGTCGACGGCGTACGCGGCCAGGGTGTCGAACAGCCCGGCGGTGATGCCGGGGCGGTCCTTGCCGAAGATCTTGACGAGGAGCGTGGGCGTGCTGTCCGCAAGGTCCACAGATTCCGCCGGGTTCACAGGCTCCGCCGAGTTCACGGGGTCCGCCGGGTTCACAGGTTCCGCCGGATTCACGGGAGGCTCGGAGGAGGAGGAAGGCTGAGGTGGCTGAGATGCGCTCATGGTGATCCCACCGTATCGGTCCCGCGGCCGCCTCCGGCCGTCCGTCCCGAGTGCCGGACGGAAAGGTACGGGCGTTCCGGTGCGGCCCCGCCCGGTGGTCGGCCCACCGCCGTCCCGCCGTCCCTTATGTGACGAGTTCGCGCCACTTGCCCTTCACCGGACGGTACGGGAACTTTCGCGACGCCTTCTCCCTTATAGGGCCCGACTTCACCGGCCCGACTTTCGGATAAGGGACTGCTCCTGGAATAGTTCCCCACGATGTTCAGCATCCCTAGACTCCCTGCGACGGGGGTATCACGGGGGACAACTAGTGGGGCGCGGAGTGCCGGAACTCGTACTGGAATTGAATGGCAGCACCTGGACGCTCGATCCGTCCAGGCCGTACACCCTGGGGCGTGACCCGCAGGGAGACCTGACGATCGACGACGCCAGAGTCTCGTGGCGGCACGCCACGATCAGCTGGAGCGGCCGGAGTTGGTTCATCGAGGACCACGGTTCCACCAACGGCACGTATGTGCAGGGACAGCGGATCCAGCGGACGGAGATCGGGCCCGGCTCCGCCGTACGCCTGGGCAACGCCACCGACGGCCCGCGGCTGAATCTCACCGCCGGCGCCGGTGCCCACGGCGGTCAGCCGGCCGCCGCAGCCCACCAGGCCCCCGCGCACCAGCAACACCAGCCGCAGCAGCGCGCGCAGGCGGGCGGCGGCGCCTGGCCCGGACAGCAGGCAGCCGCCCAGCACCAGGCCCCGCCCCCGCAGGCGTGGCAGCAGCAGGCACCGGAGCACCAGCAGCAGGCCCCGTACCAGCAGCAGGTGCCGCATCAGCAGGGCCCGGCCCAGCCCGCCGCCCCGGCCCACGGCGGCGGACCGGTCCACGCCGGTGCCGCAGGTGCTCCGCCCGTCTACGGCGACCGCAGCCCGACCACGTTCCACCAGCTGGCGCTCGGCCGGGTCATGCGCATCGGCCGTGCGCTGGAGAACGAGCTGGTCGTCTCCGACCTCCAGGTCTCCCGCAACCACGCCGAGTTCCACGCGACGCCCGACGGCCGGTTCGAGATCCGTGACCTCGGCTCGCACAACGGCACGTACGTCAACGGTCTGCCGCTCCAGAAGTCCGGCTCGGCGCTCCTCGGCCCGAACGACATCGTCGGTGTCGGCCACTCGACGTTCCGCCTGGTCGGCGACCGGCTGGAAGAGTTCGTCGACACCGGCCAGGTCTCCTTCTCGGCCCGCCACCTCACGGTGACGGTCGACGGCGGCAAGCAGATCCTCAAGGACGTCTCCTTCGGCGTTCCGGAGAAGTCGCTGGTCGCGGTCATCGGCCCTTCCGGTTCCGGGAAGTCCACCCTGCTCAAGGCGCTCACCGGCTACCGGCCCGCCGACGAGGGCGACGTCCTCTACGACAACCGGAACCTGTACAAGCAGTTCGCCGAGCTGCGCCAGCGCATCGGTCTGGTCCCGCAGGACGACATCCTGCACAAGGAACTGACCGTCACCAAGGCCCTCAAGTACGCGGCCAGGCTCCGCTTCCCCGCGGACACCACCGAGGCCGAGCGCCAGGCCCGGATCACCGAGGTCCTCGCCGAGCTCAAGCTCGACATCCACAAGGACAAGAAGATCACCTCGCTCTCCGGCGGCCAGCGCAAGCGAGTCTCGGTCGCCCTGGAGCTGCTGACCAAGCCGTCGCTGATCTTCCTGGACGAGCCGACCTCCGGCCTCGACCCGGGCATGGACCGCGATGTCATGCAGCTGCTGCGCGGCCTCGCCGACGACGGCCGTACCGTGCTCGTCGTCACGCACTCCGTGGCCGAGCTGGCCATCTGCGACAAGCTGCTCGTGATGGCGCCCGGCGGCGCCGTCGCGTACTTCGGTCCGCCGGAGGAGGCGCTGAACTTCTTCGGCTACAGCTCCTGGGCCGACGTCTTCTCCGCCTTCGAGAACTACCGCGACTACGACTGGGCGGGCCGCTGGCGCGGTTCGCAGCACTACCAGATGTACGCCGCCGACATCGACGCCGTCGCCGCGCAGTCCGTCCACATGCCACCGCCCCAGCAGATGCGGCCCCCGAAGCCGCAGGGCTGGGGGACGCAGCTGTGGACCCTGGTGCGCAGATACACCTCGGTCATCGCCTCCGACAAGGCCTTCCTCGGCCTGATGGTGGCGCTGCCCGCGGTGATCGGAGTGCTGGCCGCGGTCATCCCGGCCGACTTCGGGCTGGCCCCGCCCACGCCGCCGACGCAGTTCAACGGCAAGGCCGGGATGATCCTGCTGATCCTCGCGGTCGGCATCTGCCTGGCAGGTTCCGCCAGCTCCGTACGGGAACTGATCAAGGAACGCGTCATCTACGAACGGGAACGGGCCACCGGCCTCTCCCGCTCGGCCTATCTGGTGTCCAAGGTCATCGTGCTCGGCGTGATCACCGCTTTCCAGAGCGTGATCCTCTGCGGTATCTGCTTCGCCGCCCGTGAGTTGCCGGCCGAGGGGCTGTTCATGCCTCCGGCCGTCGAGATCTGCATCTCCATCGTGGCCCTCGGGTTCACCTCGATGATGTTCGGTCTGATGATCTCCGCGCTGGTCAAGACGTCCGAGATGACCATGCCGCTCCTGGTCATGTTCGCGATCGTCCAGCTGGTGTTCACCGGGGTTCTCTTCCAGGTGTACGGCACGCCCGGCCTGGAGCAGCTCACCTGGCTGATGCCCTCCCGCTGGGGCGTGGCCGCGGCCGGCACCACGCTGGACCTGGCCAACCTGATGCCACCGTGGGACCCGAAGAACCCGACCGACCTGGACCCGCTCTGGGAGGCCACGGCGACCCAGTGGGGGATCAACATCTTCGTGCTGCTGGTGCTCGGCCTCCTCTGCGCCTTCGCCGTCGCCCGGCTGCTGCGCCGCCACGAGCCGGAGGTCATGCGCAAGTAAGGCCCGTACGGAGACTCGTACGGTACGACGCCGAGGCCGGCACCCCGTGGGGTGCCGGCCTCCGGCATGTGTACCGCTGCTGGGCTCAGCTGTACGGCTGGGCTCAGTACGCGCTGTCGACGTTGTCCATGGTGCCGTAGCGGTCGGCCGCGTAGTTGCAGGCGGCGACGATGTTGGCGACCGGGTCGTACAGGTCCTTCTTGGTGCCCTTGACGTGGTACCGGTCGAAGGTCGGCTGGATCACCTGGAGAAGGCCCTTGGAGGGGATGCCGTTGCGGGCGTTGATGTCCCAGTTGTTGATCGCCCAGCGGTTGCCGCTGGACTCCCGGATGATGTTGCGGTGGATCCCCTCGTAGGAGCCGGGGATGCCTTCCTTCTTCATGATCGCCATGGCCTCGCGGATCCAGCCGTCCAGGTTGTTGGCGTAGACGGGCTTGCGCGCGGTGGAGCGGTTGGCGGCCTCGGCGCCGCGCTTCTTCGCGTCGGCCTTGGCCTTGGCGGCCTTCTCGGCCTTGTCCTTCGCGTCCGCCGCGGCCTTGGCCTTCGCGGCCTTCGCCTTGGTCTCGGCGGCGGCCTTCGCCTTGGCGGCGTCGGCGGCCTTCACGAGCTGCTCGGCGGTGGAGTGCTGCTCGATGATGCTGTTCTGCACGGTCTTGGCCTGTGCGGAGCCACCGGTGAAGGCGACGGGGGCGGCAGCGCCTGCTGCCTGCGGGGCGACCTCGGCCTCGGCGTTCGACGGGACGAGCGAGAAGGTCAGGGAGGCGACGGCCAGGGCCGACACACCGGCCACGGAGATCTTCTGGACCTTGTTCAGACGACGGACACGGCTGGGGATGCGAGTCGCAGACATGTAGGGCTACCTCTTCGAATGCTCAGGTGTCCTCACGGAGGACGAGACCGGAGGCGGCGATGCGCACCTCCGTCGGGGACGAGAGCAATTCTTAGCGGCAGCAAAATCGTGTGGCAAAGGTGTGACGTACGAAGCTGGATAGTGGAACAGGGTCCTGTTCGTCCGAAATAACCCCCGCTCATGCCCACCCAAAACGCCCTTTTAGGTCCACTAGGGGCGTTCGTAAGTGACCTGCGCCCTATGCCTGGGCTCACATCGGCGACGCGCCGACCTCACCACTCGTTGCTGGAGCAATTCAGAGCGTTACGTTCCTCATCCGGCAGGATGAGGTGGACGTCGCCGAACTCGTGCCAGAGGTAGCGCCGCTCCAGCGCCGCCTCGTACCCGCGGCGCAGCGCCTCACGCCCCGCCACCGCCTCCAGCATCAGCAGGTGCGAGGCCTGCGGTTCGTGCAGCCCGGTCAGCAGCCCGTCCACCACTCGCACCCCCCGGCGCGGCGTCACCACCAGATCCGTCCAGCCCGCGGCCGGCCGCACCACCCCCTCCGCATCCGCCGCCGACTCCAGCGCCCGCACCGCCGTCGTCCCGACCGCCACCACCCGGCCGCCCGCCGCCCGCGCCGCGTTCACCAGCCACGCCGTGGTGGACGGCACCGCGAACCGCTCCGGGTACGGCGGTTCGTGCGCCTCCGCCGACGCCACCCCCGTATCCAGCGACAGCGGCGCGAACTGGACCCCGCGGCTCACCAGCTCCGCCACCAGGGCGGCGGTGAAGGGCCGGGCGGCGCTCGGCATCTCCGCCGAACCGCTCCCGTCGGCCGCCGGGACCGCGAAAACCGTCTGGTACGCCGAGAGCGGCTGGTCCCGCTCCGTGTACGCGTACCGGATCGGCCGCCCGTACCGCCGCAACAGCTCCGGCACCCGCTGCGGAACCCGCGCCCACCACAGTCGCGCGCCCACGGCGGGGCCCGGGGAGCTGCGCCGGTCCCGCCCGCCCGGCAGACCGCCTCCCACCGGCTCCTCCAGCACCAGTTCCCGCCCGCCCGGCAGCCGTACGACGGCACCGGCCGGCCCGCCCGGACGCGGCCCGCTCGCCCCCGAGGCACCGGGCGCCCGCAGCTCCACCGACCACCGCCCGTCCTCACCCCGCGTCGAGAAGTGCACGACGACCAGCTCGCCGCCCACCCGCCCGTTCACCGCGGCCGGCAACGTCGCCGACGTGTTCACCACCAGCACGTCACCGGCCCGCAGCTGCCCCGGCAACTCCCGGAACGCATGGTGCGAGACGGCCGGCCCCCGCGTCACCAGCAGCCGTACGTCATCCCGCCCCGACCCCCGCTGCTCGGCCGGCACCCGGGCCGACAGCTCCACCGGCACCCGCAGCGCCTCCAGCGACGGCGCCCGGCACCCCTCATCCACCGGAGCACCCGAGCTCCCGTCCCGCCGCGCCGACTCCACCGAGCTCACCGCGCACTCCCGAAAGCTCCCGGCCCCTCCTCCAGCAGCGCCGGAGCGGCGAACCGGCCGCTCGCCGGCCGCTCCCGCACCAGCCGCAGGAACGCGGGCACCACGCTCGCCGGCGACGGGCGCGTCTCCCCGCCGTCGTCCGGCACCGCTGCCGCGTACAGGTCCGTGTCCATGTCCCCCGGATCGACCGCCCACACCCGCAGCCCCGGCTCCTCCACGCCCAGCACCGCCGCCAGCTGGTCCAGCGCCGCCTTCGACGCCCCGTAACCGCCCCACGTCTCGTACGCCTCCGCCGCCGCGTCCGAACTGACCACCACGACCGCCCCCGAGGCCGACGCCCGAAGCAACGGCAGCGCCTCCTGCACGAGGCCGAGCGCGGCCACCACATTGGTCTCCAGCGCCTGCTGCAAACCGTCCAGCGGCTGCGCCTCCAGCCGGACCAGCGGCGCGGCACCCAGCACACTGGCGTTGCTCACCAGCAGATCGAGCCCGCCCAGCTCACCGGCGGCCGCCACCAGCTCCGCCCGGTGCGCCGCGTCCGTGACATCGCCCGGCACGGCCACCACCCGCGTCCCGTACCGCTCCCGCACCTCCTTCGCCGCCGCCTCCAGCACCCGGGACGTCCGCGCGTCCAGCACCAGATCCCACCCCTGCCGGGCCAGCGCCGCGGCCAGCGCGCGCCCCAGCCCCTTCGAACCACCCGTGATCAACGCAACCGGCATCGTGACCGTCCCCTTACAGCGCATCGGCGTCTACCGGGCCGACCCCGGCGACTCCAACCTAGGAAGCCCTGATCACGGAGCGCCTCGCCCAGGAGCCGCACCCGCACCCGGCACTTCGTCCTAGGACCGGGGAGGTCCTAGGACCTGCGACCGGCTACGGGCCCGCGACCGGCCTAGGTCCACGGCCCGCTCGCAGCCGTCCTCGGCCCGATACGGCCCCGTACCCCCGCCGGTACGGTGATCCCATGAGTCATCGCCCACCGTCGGCCCTCGCCGCGGTGAGTGCCGCGCTGCTCGCCATGAGCCGGCACCTCGAAGTAGGAGACGTCCTCAAGACGATCGTCGCCTCCGCCCGCGAGCTGCTCGACGCCCAGTACGCGGCCCTGGGCGTCCCGGACGACCACGGCGGCTTCGCCCAGTTCGTCGTCGACGGCGTGAGCGACGAACAGTGGAAGGCCATCGGCCCGCTGCCCCGCCAGCACGGCATCCTCGCCGCGATGCTCCACCAGGCGAAGCCCGAGCGGCTCGCCGACGTCCGCAAGGACCCCCGCTTCGAGGGCTGGCCCGACGCGCACCCCGACATGTCCGACTTCCTCGGCCTGCCCATCACGGACGGCGACGAGATCATCGGCGCGCTCTTCCTCGCCAACAAGATGTGCCCCAAGCCCGACGGCGGCTGCGGCTTCACCGCAGAGGACGAGGAACTGCTCTCGATCCTCGCCCAGCACGCCGCGATCGCCCTCACCAACGCGCGCCTCTACGAGCGCAGCCGCGAGCTGACCATCGCCGAGGAACGCTCCCGCCTCGCCCACGAGCTGCACGACGCGGTCAGTCAGAAGCTCTTCTCGCTGAGGCTCACCGCCCAGGCCGCCGCCGCACTCGTCGACCGCGACCCGGCCCGCGCCAAGGGGGAGCTCCAGCAGGTCGCCGTCCTCGCCGCCGAAGCGGTCGACGAGCTGCGGGCGGCCGTCGTGGAGCTGCGCCCGGCCGCGCTCGACGAGGACGGCCTGATCGCCACCCTCCGTACCCAGATCCAGGTCCTGGACCGGGCCCACGCGGCCGCGGTCACCTTCGGGAGCAGCGGTGTACGCGCCCTGCCCGCCGCCCAGGAGGAGGCGCTGCTCCGGGTCGCGCAGGAGGCCCTGCACAACGCGCTGCGCCACTCCGGCGCCGAGCGCGTGCACGTCACCCTGACCCGCCGCGCCGCCGCGACCGTCCTGCTCATCACCGACGACGGCATCGGCTTCGACCCCATGGCCGTCCGGCGGGCGGGCCGGCACCTCGGGCTGGTCTCCATGCGCCACCGGGCCAAGAGCGTCGGCGGCCGCCTCACCGTTGTTTCGGAGCCCGGAAAGGGCGCCACGATCGAGATGGAGGTCCCCGGTGGCTGACAAGATCATCAAGGTGCTGCTGGTCGACGACCACCAGGTGGTCCGCCGTGGACTGCGTACGTTCCTGGAGATCCAGGAGGACATAGAGGTCGTCGGCGAGGCGTCCGACGGCGCGGAGGGCGTGGCCCGCACCGAGGAGCTGCGGCCCGACGTCGTCCTCATGGACATCAAGATGCCCGGCACCGACGGCATCGAGGCCCTGCGCAGGCTCCGCCGGCTCGACAACCCTGCCAAGGTCCTCATCGTCACCAGCTTCACCGAACAGCGCACGGTGGTCCCGGCCCTGCGCGCCGGAGCCTCCGGTTACGTCTACAAGGACGTCGACCCGGATGCCCTGGCCGGTGCCATCCGGTCGGTCCACGCCGGACACGTCCTGCTCCAGCCGGAGGTCGCCGGAGCACTCCTCGCCCAGGAGGACGCGGGCAGCGGTACGGGCCGGGGGAGCACCCTCACCGAGCGCGAGCGCGAGGTCCTCGGTCTCATCGCCGACGGCCGCTCCAACCGGGAGATCGCCCGCGCGCTCGTCCTCTCGGAGAAGACGGTCAAGACCCATGTGTCGAACATCCTGATGAAACTCGACCTGGCGGACCGCACGCAGGCGGCGCTGTGGGCGGTACGGAACGGGGCTGCGGGCTGACCCGGGCCGAGATTCATACTGTCGGGTGTATGTCACCCGAACGGCGTATCCTTCCGGGCCGTACGGCGTTCTCCAGAGCGTGCTGCGGCGGCTTGCCGCAGCCTCTCTAGGAGGATCCTGAAGTGAAGAACCTGAAGAAGACCGCCGCCGTCACCATGATCGCCGGCGGGCTCATCGCCGCCGGCGCCGGCGCGGCCTCCGCGACCGGCCACAGCGGCGCCGGCGCCCACGGCGTTGCCGTCGGCTCCCCGGGCGTCGCCAGCGGCAACGTGGCCCAGGTCCCGGTCCACGTCCCGGTGAACGTGGTGGGCAACACGGTCAACGTGATCGGCCTGCTCAACCCGGCCTTCGGCAACCTCGGCCTGAACCACTGAGACCCCCAAGCCGGACGGGCCACCCCGGCCCGTCCGGCGCCCGTCCCGGCCCGTCCGGCGTTCGAGGACGGACCTCCCGCGCAGGAGCCCCGAGGCAACGGACCGCCGAGCCCGGCGAACCCGGCCCGTCCGGCGCCCGAGGACAAAGGCCCGCGCTACCGCGCCACCTCCCCGCCCTCCACGTACGCGTTGTACGCGGCAACGGCCGCCCGCCGGGCCACCCGCTCCACCGGCCGCAACGCCGCCCCCCGAGCCGCCATCTCCGACGCGCTCACCGCGCCCCCGTGCCCCGACCCGTACGCCACCGAGACCAGCAGCCCCACCCGCCGCGCCAGCTCCAGCACCCGCACCGCCCGCGGCGGATAACCGGGCGCCAGCACATCCCGCCCCCGGCCCCCCTCCGCCCGCGCCCGGTACGCGTCCACCGCCGCCTCCGCCACCGGCCCGGAACCGGCGACGTCCAGCCGGGACAGCGCCGCCGTCGCCTCCCGCAACGCCTCCGCCAGCTCCCGCTCCGCCTCGCCCAGCGACGGCACGTCCGCCGGCGGCGCATCCCGTACCGGCAGCACCCGCCACACCACCTCGACGTGCAGATCCCCGGCCGGCCCGGCCTCGCTCACCTCCGGCACCAGCCCGTACGGCACCCCGTACGCGATCACCGCCTCCTCCGCCTCCAGCGCCCGCGCGTTGAAGTCCGGCGGACCGGACAGCCCCAGCGGATGCCCCGGCACCGGCAGCGCGACCCGGAAACCGGTCGCCCCCAGCGCCCGCAGCCGCCCGAGCGCCAGCGTGAGCCCGACCGGCCCCGTCTCACCCGGCAGCCCCTCGACGCGGTGCACCGCGTCCTCCCCGACAACCGCGAGAGCCGCGTCGTCCGGCGAGACAAGTCCCGCCAGAAGCGCGTTCCCCCAGGCGGCCAACAACCCTGAACGTGGTTCCTCAAGCATGGAGACAGCCTAGGGAACCTGCCGAACCGGCCGGGAACGTCACCGGGAGCGGACCTCACGGCCGGAGCGCTCGCGCGGTGGCGTAGGTTTTCTCCTGGGACTGTGCCCACAGGCACGCGACGATCTCGACGAGACTGCATGGGGAGACAACGCGCTCATGAGCGATGTACTGGAGCTGGTGGACGTATCCGTGGTCCGCGACGGACGCGCTCTGGTGGACGACGTCTCCTGGTCGGTCAAGGAGGGGGAGCGCTGGGTCATCCTGGGCCCCAACGGCGCCGGCAAGACGACGCTCCTCAACCTGGCGTCCAGCTACCTCTTCCCGAGCAAGGGAACGGCCACCGTCCTCGGCGAGCGGCTGGGCGGCGTCGGCACCGACGTCTTCGAGCTCCGCCCCCGCATCGGCATGGCCGGCGTGGCCATGGCCGACAAGCTGCCCAAGCGGCAGACGGTCCTGCAGACGGTGCTCACCGCCGCGTACGGCATGACCGCCACCTGGCACGAGAACTACGAGGCCGTCGACGAGGAGCGCGCCCGCGCCTTCCTGGACCGCCTCGGCATGACCGAGTACCTGGACCGCAAGTTCGGCACGCTCTCCGAAGGAGAGCGCAAGCGCACGCTGATCGCCCGCGCGATGATGACCGACCCCGAACTGCTGCTCCTCGACGAGCCCGCCGCCGGACTCGACCTCGGCGGCCGAGAGGACCTGGTCCGCCGCCTCGGCCGCCTCGCCCGCGACCCGTACGCCCCCTCCATGATCATGGTCACCCACCATGTCGAGGAGATCGCGCCCGGCTTCACCCACGTCCTGATGATCCGCCAGGGCAAGGTCCTCGCGGCCGGACCCATGGAGACCGAGCTCAGCTCCCGCAACCTCTCGCTCTGCTTCGGCCTGCCGCTGATCGTCGAGCACACCGGCGACCGCTACACCGCCCACGGCCTGCCCCTCTCCTGACCGGCCCGCGTCGATCCCCGGAACAAGCCCGGCGGCGCGTACCGCAGTTGACGACAGTTGACCACCCCTGCGCCCTGTCGGTGACGCACCGACAGTCCTACGATGACCATGTGGACATCGACGCGTGGGTGTGGTGGCTGATCATCGCGGTGGGGCTGGGCATCCCCCTCGTCCTGACCGCGATGCCCGAGTTGGGAATGTTCGCGGTCGGGGCGCTGGCAGCGTCGCTCGTCGCGGCGCTCGGCGGCGGCATCGTCGCCCAAGTGCTGGTCTTCGTGGGGGTGTCGGTGGCGCTGCTCGTCGTCGTCCGCCCGATCGCCGCCAGACACCGCGCCGGACAGACCGGACACGCCAGCGGCATCGACGCGCTGAAAGGCCGTCAGGCGGTCGTGCTGGAACGGGTCAGCGCCGCCGGCGGCCGCATCAAGCTCGCCGGCGAGGTCTGGTCGGCGCGCTCGCTCGACGAGGACCAGGTCTACGAGCCCGGCCGGCAGGTCGATGTCGTGGACATCGAGGGAGCGACGGCCGTGGTCATGTGAGCGAACCACGCACGGGGCGGGCGCAGTTCTGCGAGACTCGAAGTCGATCATGTCGATCATCATGAGATCCGCCGGCAACCGAAGGGCACGAGAGACACGATGCAACCGATCATCATCGTCCTGATCATTCTGGTGGTGCTCGTCTTCATCGCCCTGATCAAGACGATCCAGGTCATCCCGCAGGCCAGCGCCGCCATCGTCGAGCGTTTCGGCCGCTACACGCGCACCCTCAACGCGGGCCTGAACATCGTCGTCCCGTTCATCGACTCGATCCGCAACCGGATCGACCTCCGTGAACAGGTCGTGCCCTTCCCGCCGCAGCCGGTGATCACCCAGGACAACCTGGTCGTCAACATCGACACCGTCATCTACTACCAGGTGACCGACGCCCGCGCCGCGACCTACGAAGTCGCCAGCTACATCCAGGCGATCGAGCAGCTCACCGTCACCACCCTCCGCAACATCATCGGCGGCATGGACCTGGAGCGCACCCTGACCTCCCGCGAGGAGATCAACGCGGCCCTGCGCGGCGTCCTCGACGAGGCCACCGGCAAGTGGGGCATCCGCGTCAACCGCGTCGAGCTCAAGGCCATCGAACCGCCCACCTCCATCCAGGACTCGATGGAGAAGCAGATGCGCGCCGACCGCGACAAGCGCGCCGCGATCCTCACCGCGGAAGGCATCCGGCAGTCCCAGATCCTCACCGCCGAAGGTGAGAAGCAGTCCGCGATCCTGCGCGCCGAGGGCGAGTCGAAGGCAGCGGCCCTCAGAGCCGAGGGCGAGGCCCAGGCGGTACGTACGGTCTTCGAGGCCATCCACGCCGGCGACCCGGACCAGAAGCTGCTGTCGTACCAGTACCTCCAGATGCTCCCGAAGATCGCCGAGGGCGACGCCAACAAGCTCTGGATCGTGCCCAGCGAGATCGGCGACGCCCTCAAGGGCCTCAGCGGAGCCTTCGGCAACATCGGCGGCGGCGCCCCGGGCTTCAACACCGGCGGCAACGAGGGCAATGGAGGCAACGGCGGAAACGGGGGCAACGGCGGCAACGGAGGCGGTGCCGGCGTGATCAACCCCCGCGGCACCGCCGTCGAACGCCGCGAAGAACCCCCGGTCCACTGACACCCCACCCCCTTCGTGCATGATCAGTGAGGCCCCTCGACCTTCATGGCGGGGAGGCATCACTGACCATCGAAGGAGATGGCCTTGTCCATCTGGGAAATACTCGCCGTCTTCGCGGCGGGAGTAGGCGCGGGCACGATCAACACGATCGTCGGCTCAGGCACCCTGATCACCTTCCCCGTCCTGCTCGCCACCGGCCTCCCGCCGGTGACCGCCACCGTCTCCAACGCACTCGGCCTGATTCCCGGCTCCATCAGCGGAGCCATCGGCTACCGCAAGGAGCTGGCCGGCCAGCGCCGTCGCATCCTGAAACTCTCCGTAGGAGCCGCCATCGGCGGCCTCACCGGCGCCACGCTCCTCCTCGCGCTGCCCTCCACGGCGTTCGAGACGATCGTCCCGGTCCTGGTCGCCCTGGCCCTCGTCCTGGTGATCCTGCAACCACGCATCAGCAAAGCCGTCCAGCGCCGCCGCGAACGCACCGGCACCCCGGCCCGCCCGGACGGCGGCCCGCTCCTCTTCACCGGCCTGACGCTCGCCAGCGTCTACGGCGGCTACTTCACGGCGGCCCAGGGGATCATCTACCTCTCCCTGATGGGCATGCTGGTCGACGACACCCTCCAGCGCCTCAACGCCGTCAAGAACGTCCTGGCCGCCGTGGTCAACAGCATCGCCGCGCTGTTCTTCCTCTTCGTCGCCGACTTCGACTGGACAGCGGTCGTGCTCATCGCGGTCGGCTCGGCCATCGGCGGCCAGATAGGCGCCAAGGTGGGCCGCCGCCTCAGCCCCACCTTCCTGCGCGCCCTGATCGTGATGGTCGGCTCGGCGGCCATCGTCCAGCTGCTGCTCCGCTGACCCACGTGGGCCCGCCCCCGGACAGGGACGGGCCCACGCATACGGCGTCAGCCGTACGTCATCTACGCCATGGCTCTACGCGGCAGCCGCCGCCCGGTCCAGCCACGCGGGCAGCTCCGCCCGGTCACCGGCACCCATCGCCAGCAGCATCGCCTCGGCGGGGGAGGGGACGAACGGCTGCTTCAGCAACAGCATCCCCGCCTGCTCCGGCGTCCGGGCCGCCTTGCGGTGGTTGTCCTCCGCGCAGGACGCCACCGTGTTCAGCCAGGTGTCCTGACCGCCCTGGGCCCGCGGCACCACATGGTCCACGGTGGACGCCCGCCTCCCGCAGTACGCGCACCGGTGCTGGTCCCGGACCAGCACACCCCTCCTGGACCACGGCGCCTGTCTTCGGAACGGCACCCGCACGTACCGGCAGAGCCTGATCACCCGGGGCACCGGGATGTCCACGGCGGCACCACGCATACGGAGCTCGGGATGCGACTGCTCGACGACGGCCTTGTCCGTCAGGATCAGGACCACCGCACGGTTGAGCGTCACTGTCGACAGCGGCTCGAAGCTCGCGTTGAGAACCAGCGTGTCACGCATCCTGCCCACCTCCCGTGTGCCGCCCGCCCCCTGGCAGGCCCGGATCAACTCTGGCTGGGCAGGCCGCGATGGACAACGCAATAAAAAATGCCCTGCTCTGATCTCTCCAAGACCAGAGCAGGGCAAACAACAGGCGAACTAATCGGCGGCGGGAGCCTCGTACTCACCGACCAGTTGAGCACGCCCCAGCGTGTGGAACCGGAGGTTGAAGCCGACCACAGCGGGCGAGGAGTCGCTGTCGATACCGAGCTTCTCGGTGTCCACCGCGTACACGGTGAACACATAGCGGTGGTTCTCCCCGGCCGGCGGCGCGGCCCCGCCGAACTCCTTCGCCCCGTAGTCGTTACGGGCCTGGACCGCGGCCTCGGGCAGCCCCGCGAACGCACCGCTGCCCGCGCCGGCCGGCAGCTCGGTCACCGACACCGGAATGTCGAAGACCACCCAGTGCCAGAACCCGCTCCCCGTCGGGGCGTCCGGGTCGAAACACGTCACGGCGAAGCTCTTGGCCTCCGCCGGGAACCCCTCCCACCGCAGGTGCGGCGAGGTGTTCCCGGACGCAAGCACCTGCGCGTCCCCCAGCACGGCACCCGGAGCGAGATCCTTGCTCGTCACGGTGAACGCGTGCACCTCCGGATGGAAGTCGTGCGGCAGCGGGGCCCTCTTCGGCTCGGTCACGTCTGGCACCTCTCCTGATCGGCGTCGGCTCGTCTTCAGCGGGTTTCCCCACCTGACGGATCTACCCCCATCCGACCTTAGAGACCTAGAGCCAGTTGCGCTGTCCGCCGACCTGGGCGAGCCACTGATTGAGGTACGCGGCCCAGTCGGTCTGCTGGAAGTCGTGCAGACCCACCTTGAACGCGCGGTACGAGTCGCTGCCCTCGCTGAACAGCCCCGGCTTCTTGTCCATCTCCAGGATCACGTCCATCTCCCGGTCGTCCGCGACGAACGTCAGCTCGACCTGGTGGAGCCCGCGGTACTGCGACGGCGGGACGAACTCGATCTCCTGGTAGAAGGGCAGCCGCTGACGCGACCCGCGGATGTGTCCGCGCTCCATGTCCGCGCTGCGGAAGCGGAAGCCCAGCTGTCCGAAGGCGTCGAGAATGGCCTGCTGCGCCGGCAGCGGGTGCACGTTGATCGGGTCCAGGTCACCGGAGTCCAGCGCGCGGGCGATCTCCAGCTCGGTGGTCACCCCGATGTCCATGCCGCGCAGATGCTGACCGGCGAACATCGTGACCGGGGTCTCCCACGGGATCTCCAGACCGAACGGCACCACGTGCACCGCGCCCGCCTGCACCTCGAAGGCACCGCCGAGCCGCACCTTGGCGAACTCGATGTTCTGCTTCGTCTCCTGGTCACCGCTCTCGACCTCGACCCGCGCTTGCAGACCGACGGAGAGCCCCTCGATCTGCTGGGCCACCGACCCGCCCTGGATCCGCACCTCACCCTGCACGACCCCACCGGGGACGACGTTCACCTCGGTGAGCTCGGTCTCCACCGAGGCACCACCGGCACCCAGACTCGCGAGCAGCCGCTTGAAGCCCATGTTCACTCCTTCTTGGTCCTGACCCCTAGATACGCGCCATGACCGTAGCCGGTTCCCGCTCCCGCTCTCCCAGTACCCTCGGACGGCATGACCAAGGGCCCCGACCGCACACCGCTCACCCGCGACTTCTTCGATCGCTCCGTCCTGGACGTCGCCCCCGACCTGCTGGGCCGCACCCTCGTCCGCCGCAGCGAAGAGGGCACGATCGAGGTCCGCCTCACCGAGGTGGAGGCGTACGCCGGCGAGATCGACCCCGGCTCGCACGCCTTCCGGGGCCGCACGGCCCGCAACAGCGTGATGTTCGGCCCGCCCGGCCATACGTACGTCTACTTCACGTACGGGATGTGGCACTGCCTCAACCTGGTCTGTGGCCCCGAGGGCCACGCGAGCGGGGTGCTGCTCCGGGCCGGCGAGATCAACGTGGGCGCAGGCCTCGCCCGCGTACGAAGGGTCTCGGCCCGCAATGACAAGGAACTGGCCAAAGGCCCGGCCCGCCTCGCCACCGCTCTCGACGTCGACCGCACGCTGAACGGCAGCGACCTGTTCGCCGGCCCCACCGCCGCACTCTCCGTCCTCCACGGCACTCCGCCCGCGCCTGACCAGGTACGGAGCGGCCCTCGCACCGGAGTCGGCGGCGACGGGGCACACCAGCCATGGCGCTTCTGGATCGGCAGCGACCCCACGGTGAGCCCCTACCGAGCCCACGCTCCCCGTCGCCGCCGGGCGAAGTGACGGGCCATGAGCGACTTGACGGCGCTTGGGCGGACGCCTAATGTAGTCCGAGCCACTTGACACGGGTACAGCTGTCGGAACGGCCCATCGGACCGGACCGGCCAACCCAAAGAGGCCAAACCACTACCTACGACTCACCCTGGCGGGTGCGAATTCGGCATGCCCGTAATTCGCTGGACAGGCTCGATTATGAGCTGCCAAGGGAATGGGCTAACGTAGCGGACACGCCGAAAGGCAAGGCCACTCCACAGGCCAACCGGAAATTGAATTCGGACCGGAAACGGAACGAAAAAGAGTCTGGTAAAGTTGGAACCGCCGGAAAGGGAAAAACGCGAAAGCGAAGAACCTGGAAAGCGAAACCGCACGGCCCGCTTCGACCGGGAGTCAGACACCGGAAAGTGTCTGATAGAGTCGGAAACGC
>NZ_JBIWOZ010000010.1:236551-254519 GCF_044767965.1 Streptomyces sp. NPDC101178 | reverse complement strand
ACCCGATCCGCCGCATCACACGCAGCGAACACCACCTCAGCCCCCAACCCCTCCAACTCCCCACGCAACACATCCGCCCCCGGAGCCGAACCACCTTGACGACTCAACAACACCAACCGCCGCACCCCATGCACCACCACCAAATGCCGCGCAACCACCGCACCCAACACACCCGTCGCACCCGACACCAACACCGCCCCACCACCAAACCCAGGAACAGCACCAGCACCAGCACCAGCACCAGCACCAGCACCAGCACCAGCACCAGCGGCAGGCGAACCCGGCCTCACCAGACCAGGCACCAACACCCGGCCCCCACGCACAGCCACCTGGTCACCCACCGCCACCACCGACGGCACCAACCCCACACCCCCACCATCCACATCAACCACCACCACACGACCCGGATGCTCCGTCTGCACCACCCTCAACAGACCCCACACCCCCGCATGCACCAAATCCGGCACACCCTCACCCGACACCACCTCAACCGCACCCCGCGTCACCACCACCAAACGCGAACCCTCAAACCGCACATCACCCAAAAACGCCTGCACGGTGAGGAGCGTGTCCTTCAGGGCGGTCCGGGAGTCCGCGGCGAGTCCGTCGCCGGTTCCGGCGGTGGCCGGCGACCACAGGACCGTCTCCGCACCGGCCTCGGCGACCGCGTCCAGGTCGGGGTAGGACGGAACGGAGCCGAGGGGGGAGGTCGCGCCCAGCACGGCCCAGCCGGAGGTCCCGGCGGGCTCTTCGGGCAGGGGCACCTCGGACCAGGCCATGGGGTACAGCCCCTCGCGCCCGGCACTCGCCGCCGCCCGGACCGCGTCCTTCGTCAACGGACGCAGCACCAGCGAGTCCACCGACGCCACCGGCACACCCACACCATCGGCCACCAGCAGCGACGCCTCCAGCGTCTCGGCGTCGGTGCCCGTCAGGCTCAGGCGCACCCGGAGCGCGGCCGCACCGACGGCGTGCACCTGGGCGCCCGCCCAGGAGAAGGGGAGCCGGGCCTGTCCGGTCTCCTCCGTGACGCCGGGGAGCAGGGTGTGGAGCGCGGCGTCCAGCAGAGCCGGATGCAACAGGAAACGACCCGCTTCCTCCCGCACCCCCTCCGGCAACACCACCTCAGCGAACAACTCACCCTCACCCCGCCACACCCGACGCAACCCCCGGAAGGCCGGACCGTACCCATAACCCAGATCCATCAGACGCTCATAAGCACCCGCCAGATCCACCTCCGCAACACCTGCCGGAGGCCACACCACCAGCCCCTCACCCGAAGCCGCATCGTCAGCCACCACCAGCGACCCGTGCGCATGCAGCACCCACTCCGCACCGGCACCGTCCGCAGGGTCCGCGTTCTCCGTGCTCTCCGGGCGGGAGTGGATCTCCACGGTGCGCCGGCCCTCGTCGTCCGGTGCGCCGAGGGAGAGCTGCACCTGGATGCCGCCGCGTTCGGGCAGGACGAGCGGTGCGGCGAGGGTCAGCTCCTCGACCCGCTCGCTGCCCACCTGTTCGCCCGCGCGTGCGGCGAGTTCCAGCAGGCCGGTGGCGGGCACCAGCACCGTCCCGGACACCGCGTGGTCCGCGAGCCACGGATGCGTGCGCAGGGACAGGCGCCCGGTGAACAGGTACTCGTCCCGGCCCGCCCTGGGGACGGCGGCGCCGAGAAGCGGGTGGGCCAGGGCGTCCAGGCCCAGACCGGCCGCATCGGTGTCCGCCGCGGGGGCGTCGAGCCAGTAGCGGCCGTGCCGGAAGGCGTACGAGGGCAGCGGCACCCGGCGGGCGCCGGGGAGTGCGGCGGCCCAGTCAGGGGTCGCGCCGCGCATCCGCAGCAGAGCGAGCACCCCCATGGTGGTCTCGGGCTCCGGCCGGCCCCGGCGCAGCGCGGGCGCGAGCGCTCCGGCCTCCTCGGTGAGGGAGTTCTGCACCAGAGCGGTCAGCACCCCGTCCGGGCCCAGCTCGATGAACTCGGTGACGCCCTGCTCCTCCAGGTGGCGGACGCCGTCGTGGAAGCGGACGGCCTCGCGGATATGACGCGCCCAGTAGTCGGGCGACGTCAGCTCCTCGTCCTTCGCCAGCGTCCCCGTCACGTTCGACACCACCGGAATACGCGGAGCGTGGAACGTCAGCTCGCTCGCGATCCGCACGAACTCCTCCAGCACGACATCCATGTGCGGGGAGTGGAAGGCGTGGCTGACCGTGAGCCGCTTGGTGCGGACGCCCTGCTCCTTCCAGGCGGCGGCCAGCTCGTCGACCACCGGTGCGTCGCCGGAGATCACCACCGCCCGGGGCCCGTTGACCCCGGCGATCGCGATCGTGCCCCTATCGCCCTCCCGAGCGTCCAGCACCCGGCGTACCTCGTCCTCGTCGGCCTCGATCGCGGCCATGGCACCGCCGGCGGGGGCGGACTGCATCAGCCGGCCCCGCGCCGCGACGAGAGCGGCCGCGTCGGGCAGGTCCAGGACGCCCGCGACGTGTGCGGCCGTCACCTCGCCGATCGAGTGCCCCTGGAGGTAGTCGGGGGTCACACCGTGGTGTTCGAACCAGCGGAAGAGAGCCGTCTCCACCGCGAACAGCGCCGCCTGCGTGAAGACCGTGCGGTCCAGGAGTTCGGCGTCCTGTGATCCCTCCGGCGCGAACAGTACGTCCTTGAGGGGGCGCGGCAGAGCGGTGTCGAGGTGGGAGCACACATCGTCGAACGCGCGGGCGAAGACCGGTGACGACCGATACAACTCCTGTCCCATGCCCAGGCGTTGGCTGCCCTGACCGGTGAAGAGGAAGGCGGTTTTGCCGGGCCGGTCGCTGGTGCCGCGGACGACGGCAGGGGTGGACTCGCCGTTCGCCAGGGCCTGGAGGCCTTCGAGGAGGGCGTGGCGGGTGCTGCCGGTCACGGCGGCGCCGTGTTCCAGGACGCCGCGTGCGGTGGCCAGGGAGTAGCCGATGTCGGCCGGTGCGAGGTCCGGGTCGCCCGTGACGTACTCGTACAGCCGCTCCGCCTGGGCGCGGACGGCGGCCTCGCTGCGGCCTGACACGATCCACGGCACCGGTGCACCCTCGTCCGCACCCGCGGCGGGGCGCTCAGAGGTCCGCGGCGGTGTGCCCGGTGCCTGCTCGATGATGACGTGGGCGTTGGTGCCGCTGATCCCGAAGGAGGAGACACCCGCCCGGCGCGGACGGCCACCGGCCGCCTTCCACTCCCGCTCCTGCGCCAGCAGCGAGATCGCACCCGACTCCCAGTCCACATGCTTCGACGGCTCATCCACATGCAACGTCCGCGGCAGCACACCGTGCTCCATCGCCTGGATCATCTTGATGATCCCGCCGACACCCGCCGCCGCCTGGCTATGACCGATGTTCGACTTCAACGACCCCAGCCACAACGGCTCCTCACCCGCACGCTCCTGCCCGTACGTGTTGAGGAGTGCCTGCGCCTCGATCGGGTCACCCAGGGTCGTACCCGTACCGTGCGCCTCCACCGCGTCCACATCGGCGGGGTTCAGGCCGCCGGACGACAGCGCCTGGCGGATGACGCGTTCCTGCGAGGGCCCGTTCGGTGCGGTCAGACCGTTGCTCGCACCGTCCTGGTTGATCGCCGTACCGCGCACCACGGCCAGCACCTTGTGACCGTTGCGCCGAGCGTCCGACAGCCGCTCCACGAGCAGCAGTCCCACGCCTTCCGACCAGCCCGTGCCGTCGGCGCCGCTTCCGAAGGCCTTGCAGCGGCCGTCCGCCGAGAGTCCCCGCTGCCGGGAGAACTCGACGAACGTCGTCGGCTGCGACATCACCGTCACCCCGCCCGCCAGCGCCATGTCGCACTCACCGTTGCGCAGCGCGTTCACCGCCAGATGCAGGGCGACCAGCGAGGACGAGCAGGCCGTGTCCACCGTCACCGCCGGACCCTCCAGGCCGTAGGTGTAGGCGACCCGGCCGGAGATGACGCTGGAGAGGTTGCCCGCGAGCAGGAAGCCCTCGTACTCGCCGGGCGAGGCGGTCACCCGGGCCGCGTAGTCGTCGTACATCGCTCCGGCGTAGACGCCCGTCGCCGTACCGCGGAGTGAGGCGGGGTCGATGCCGGCGCTCTCGAAGGTCTCCCAGGCGGTCTCCAGCAACAGCCGCTGCTGCGGATCGGCGGCCGTCGCCTCACGCGGCGACATCCCGAAGAACTGCGGGTCGAAGAGATCCGCGTCATGCAGGAACCCACCGTGACGGGTGTAACTCGTCCCCGCACGCTCCGGATCCGGGTCGTACAGACCATCCAGGTCCCACCCACGGTTGGAGGGGAACTCGCTCACCGCGTCCACACCGCCCGAGACCAGCCGCCACAGATCCTCCGGCGAGGACACACCACCCGGATAACGGCACGCCATCCCCACGATCGCGATCGCCTCCGAGGACAGGTCCGTGCCTGTCCTGCGCCGAGGAGCGGTCGTCGCGGGCGCCTTCTCCGCGACCACCCGGCTCAGCAGGTGCGCGGCGAGCGCGGCGGGGGTGGGGTGGTCGAAGACGAGGGTGGTGGACAGCCGCAGTCCGGTGGCCCTGAGCAGCTGGTTGCGCAGCTCCACCCCGCTCATGGAGTCGAAGCCGAGGTCTCCGAACGCCCGGTCGGGGGCGACGGCGGCGGTACGGGAGTGCCCGAGGGCGGCGGCGACCTTGGCGCGGACCAGGTCGAGGACGGCCTCCTTCTGCTTGTCCCCGGTGAGCGCGGCGATCTGCTGGACCCATGCCGAGCCCTGGCCGTCGTCGCGGGCCGTCCGTGCGGCGCGCCGGGTACGGGTGGGAGCGAGGCCGCGCAGCAGCGGGTGCGGCTCTTCGGGGCCGGCGGCGGCCCGGGAGAGCTGCAGCGGTACGGGGACGAGCAGCGAGGTGTCCGACGCCAGGGCACGGTCGAAGAGGGCGAGGCCCTGTTCGACGGTGAGCGGCGGCATCCCGGCCCGCTCCCAGCGGGCGGTCTCGGCGGCGCCGAGCGTACTGCCCATCCCCTGGGTGCCGCCCCACAGACCCCAGGCGAGCGAGGTGGCGGGCAGGCCCCGGGCCCTGCGGTGGGCGGCGAGGGCGTCCAGGTAGGCGTTGGCGCTCGCGTAGTTGGCCTGGCCGGCGGTGCCGAAGAGGCCGGACACGGAGGAGAAGAGGACGAAGGCGCGCAGGTCGCTGCCGCCGGTCAGCTCGTGCAGGTGCCGGGCCGCGTCGGCCTTCGGGCGCAGCACGGCGTGCAGCCGCTCGGGGGTGAGCGACGGAAGGGTCCGGTCGTCCAGGACGCCCGCCGTGTGCACCACGGCGGTCAGCGGGTGGTCGTCGGAGACGGAGGCGAGCACCGAGGCGACGGCCTCACGATCGGCCATGTCGGCCGCCTCGATCCGTACGGTGGCTCCCGCGTCGGCAAGTTCGGCGGCCAGTTCGCGGGCGCCGGGCGCCTCGGGGCCGCGGCGGCTGGTCAGCAGCAGGTGACGGGTGCCGTACCGCTCCACCAGATGCCGGGCGAAGAGGGCGCCGAGCCCGCCGGTGCCGCCGGTGATCAGGACGGTGCCGTCCGGGTCGAGTTCCGGCGTGGGGTGCTCCTGCCGGGCGGGAGCGGCGGCAGCGAGTCGCGGTGCGTGAAACTGACCGCTCCGGAAAGCGAGTTGCTGTTCGCCGGTGGCGAAGGCCGTGGCGAGCAGTTCCTGGGGGGAGCTGTCCCCCGTGTCGAGGGACCGCGCGGCCGGTGCGTCGAGGTCCACGAGGACCAGGCGGTCCGGGTTCTCCGACTGCGCGGCACGCACCAGGCCCCACACCGGAGCGGCGTCGAGGTCGGAGATGTCCTCGCCGGGCAGCGCGGACACCGCGCCCGCCGTGACGACGGCCATACGGGAGTCGGCGAACCGCTCGTCCGCCAGGAACTCCTGGACGAGCCGGAGTACACGCAGCGTCGCCGCGTGCCGCCCGCCGGCCTCTGAGGCGGCGTGCGGGCCGTAACTGCGCACCACGAGCGCACCGGCCGGGTCGACGAGGGCGCCGAGGCTCTCGCCCGCCTCGGTCACGGTGGTGTCGGCGACGGGGTCCGGCACCGGTACGACAGGCCACTCAAGGGTGAACAGGGCGTCGGCGGCGGCGTTCCTCGCGGCCGCGACGAGCTTGTCCTTCGCGACCGGGCGCAGGGTGAGCGCGTCGATGGCGGCAACGGGCGCACCGGTCCCGTCGGACAGGGTCATCCGCACGGAGTCGGCGCCCCGCGGGCTGATCCGGACGCGGAGTTCGGTGGCTCCGGTGGCGTGGAGGGTGATGCCTGACCAGGCGAACGGAAGCCGGATGCTGTCCGTCCCGGGACCTGAGCCGGTGAGGACCAGAGGGTGCAGGGCCGCGTCGAACAGGGCCGGGTGCAGGCCGAAGCCTTTGGCGCTCCGGCCGGCGCCCTCGGGCAGACGCACCTCGGCGTAGAGCTCGTCGCCGTCGCGCCAGGAGGCGGTGAGTCCCCGGAAGGCCGGGCCGTACGCGTAGCCGAGGGCGGCGAGGCGCTCGTACGCGTCGTCGACAGGCTCGGGCTCGGCGCCCGCCGGCGGCCACTGCGCGGCCGGGGCGGCGTCGGCCGCGTGGTCGGGTGCCGACGGCATGAGGGTGCCGGCAGCGTGGCGGGACCAGGCTCGGGCCCGTTCCTCGCCGGTGTCCGGGCTCGCGTGGATGGTGCACGACCGGGCACCGGCGGCGTCGGGAGCGCCGACGGTCACCTGCATGCGGACGGCCTCGTTCGCGGGCAGGACGAGCGGCGCCTCAAGGGTGAGGTCCTCGACATGGGGGACGCCGAGGTGGCTTCCGGCGGCGACGGCGAGTTCGAGGAAGGCGGTGGCGGGCAGCAGCACGCTGCCCGCGATGGCATGGTCGGCCAGCCACGGGTGGCTGCGCAGGGAGATGCGGCTGGTGAGGACGGTGTCCTCGCGCTCCGCCAGTTCCACGGCGGTCGCGAGCAGGGGGTGCTGGGCGGCGTCGAGGCCGAGACTGCGCGCGTCGGCGGGTGCCTGCGGGGCCAGCCAGTAGTGCTCGCGCTGGAAGGCGTACGTGGGGAGCTCGAAGGCGGCGGCACCGGCAGGGAAGAAGGTGGTGCCGTCCAGCGTGGCGCCGGCCGTGTGGGCGCGGGCCAGGCCACGTACCAGGGTCTCGGTCTCGGAGCGGCCGAGGCGCAGCAGTGCCACGGCGGTGAGGGCGGGGCCCTCGTCGGCGGCGCCCTGCGCGAGGGCGGTCAGTACGGCGTCGGGACCGGCCTCGACGGCGACAGTGGCGCCCTGACGGCTCAGCTCGCGCGCGGCGTCCAGGAAGCGGACGGTGGCACGGATCTGTCCGGCCCAGTAGTCGGGAGAGGTGAGTTCGGCCGTGGTGGCGATCCGGCCCGTCACCGTGGAGACGATGGGGATCGTCGGCGGCTGGAAGGACAGTTCGGCGGCGATCCGGCGGAACTCGTCGAGAACCGGCTCCATGTGCGGGGAGTGGAAGGCGTGGCTGACCTTGAGCCGGGTGGCCTTGCGGCCCTGGGCACGGAAGCCGTCGGCGATTTCCTCGGCGGTGTCCGCGTCACCCGAGATCACCACGGAGCGGGGGCCGTTGACCGCGGCGACGGAGACGGAGTCCTCGTGTCCTTCCAGTGCGCGCAGGATCTCGTCCTCATCGGCCTGCACGGCGATCATGGCGCCGCCGGAGGGTGCGGACTGCATCAGCCGGGCCCGGGCGGCCACCAGCGTCGTGGCGTCGTCCAGGGTGAGCACGTCCGCGACATGGGCGGCGGAGAGCTCGCCGATCGAGTGTCCGGCCAGCAGGTCCGGGACCACGCCGTGGTGGGCGAGCAGCCGGAACAGGGCGACCTCGACGGCGAAGAGGGCCGGCTGCGTGAAGTGGGTCAGATGGAGCAGCCCGGCATCCGGACCGTCGGGCTCCGCGAACATCACCTCGCGCAGCGGGCGCTCCAGCTTTCCGTCGAACGCCGTGAACACGGAGTCGAGCGCGGCGGCGAACACCGGTGCGGAGGCGTACAGCTCCGCCCCCATGCCGAGGCGCTGGGCGCCCTGGCCGGTGAAGAGGAAGGCGGTGCGGCCGGTGGCAGTCGCGCCGCCCGCGACGAGTCCGGGGATCTCGTCGTACGGCACTCCGGCGGCCAGCGCGTCGAGCACGGCGACCCGCTCCGCGACGCTGTCGCCGAAGATCGCGGCGCGCTCGTCGAAGGCGGTGCGGTGGGCCGCGAGGGCGCGGCCGACGGCCGCTTCGGAGATGTCGGGGCCCTCGGACACCTCGGCGAGGCGTCCGCTCAGCCGGGCCGCCTGGGCGCGCAGCGCCTGCCCGTCCCGCGCGGAGAGCAGCCAGGGCGCGGGCAGGGCGGACCGGGCCACGTCGCCGGCCGGGGCGGGCTCGGGCCGCGGATCGTACTCGAGGACCACGTGCGCGTTGGTGCCGCTGATGCCGAACGACGACACGGCGGAACGGCGCACCTCGGAGGCGGTGGGCCAGTCGCGGGCGTCGGTGAGCAGTTCGACGTCACCCGTCGTCCAGTCGACGTAGGGGGACGGCTCGTCGGCATGCAGGGTCCGCGGCAGCACTCCGTGGCGCATCGCCTGCACCATCTTGATGACGCCGCCCACGCCCGCCGCGGCCTGGGCGTGCCCGATGTTGGACTTGAGGGAGCCGAGGTACACCGGCTCCGCGCCCTCTCGGGCTCCGCCGTACGTGGCGAGGATCGCCTCGGCCTCGATGGGGTCGCCGAGCTTCGTGCCGGTGCCGTGCGCCTCCACGGCGTCGATGTCCGGAGGCGTGAGCCGGGAGTCGGCGAGGGCCTGGCGGATGACGCGCTGCTGGGCGAGGCCGCTGGGGGCGGTGAGACCGTTGCTCGCGCCGTCCTGGTTGATCGCGGACCCGCGGATCACCGCGAGCACCTGATGGCCGTTGCGCCGGGCGTCGGAGAGCCGCTCCACGAGGAGCATGCCGACGCCCTCGCCCCAGCCCGTACCGTCGGCGTCCGCGGCGAAGGACTTGCAGCGCCCGTCCGGGGCGAGGCCCCGCTGCCGCGAGAACTCCACGAACATGCCGGGGGACGACATCACCGCGGCGCCACCCGCGAACGCCAGGTTCGTCTCGCCCGAACGCAGCGAGCGGATGGCCATGTGCAGGGCGACGAGCGAGGAGGAGCAGGCGGTGTCCACCGTCACGGCGGGACCGATGAGTCCGAGCTGGTAGGCGACGCGCCCCGACATCACGCTGGCCGCCGTGCCGGTGAGGACGTTGCCCTGCACGTTCTGCGGGGCGTCCTGCATCCGGGGCCCGTACTCCAGGGTGGTGGCGCCGACGAAGACGCCCGTGCGGGTCTCGTGCAGCGAGGCGGGAAGCACTCCGGCCCGCTCGGCCGCCTCCCAGGAGGTTTCCAGGAGCAGGCGCTGCTGGGGGTCCATGGCAAGGGCCTCGCGCGGCGAGATGCCGAAGAACGAGGCGTCGAACTCGCCCGCCTCGTGCAGGAATCCGCCGTGCCGCACCGAGCTGGTGCCCTGGCGTTCGGGGTCCGGGTCGTACAGGTCCTCGCCCCAGCCCCGGTTGCCCGGGAAGGCGGAGACGGCGTCGGTGCCTTCGGCCACCAGCCGCCAGAGGTCCTCCGGTGAGGCGACCCCGCCCGGGTAGCGGCAGGCCATGCCGATGATGGCGATGGGTTCGGCATCGTCCGTGTCGGTGGGCACGGCGTCGGAGCCGGCAGCCGCCTCGCCGAGCAGTTCGGTCCGGACGAAGTCGGTCAGCGCCTTCGGCGTCGGGTGGTCGAAGAGGAGCGAGGTGGGGAGAGCCAGACCGGTGGTCCGGGCCAGGGCCGCGCGCAGTTCGGTGGTCATCATGGAACTGAAGCCCAGCTCCTGGAACGGCGTCCGGGCGTCGACGCGTTCGCCGGGGCCGTACTCCAGCACGGTGGCGATGTGCTCGTCCACCAGCTGTTCGACAGCCTGCCGCCGGGCGGTTTCGGACAGTCCGGCGAGCCGTACCCCCAGCTCGCCCTGGGGCCGGGCGGCCTCCACCGCGTCGATGCCGTCAGCGGCGGCTCCGTCCGGTCCGTCGTACGCGCCGCCGGCTGCGCCGGTCCGCCGGGCCGAGGGGCGTACGGCTCCGTCGAGCCAGTGGCGTCGGCGCTGGAAGGCGTAGGTGGGCAGGGCGACTCGGCGGGCGCCGAGGCCGGCGTACAGCGCGGCCCAGTCCACCTCGGTGCCGCGGGTGAACGCCGTGGCGAGGGCGGCGAGCAGCGTCTGCCGGGCCGGCCGGTCACGGCGCAGCGCGGGTGCGGCGACGACCGCTGCCGGGTTCGTGACCGTGTCGCCGGCCAGCGCCGACAGCACCGCGTCCGGGCCGACTTCGAGGAACGTGGTGACGCCCTGGGACTCCAGGTGGCGGACGGTGTCGGTGAAGCGGACCGCCTCGCGGATGTGGCTCGCCCAGTAGGCGGGCGAGGACAGCTGCTCGTCGGTCGCGAGGGTGCCCGTCACGTTCGAGACGACCGGGATGCGCGCCGGGTGGTAGGTGAGCCCCTCGGCGACCTGCCGGAAGTCTTCGAGGACCTCGTCCATGTGCGGGGAGTGGAAGGCGTGGCTGACGGCGAGTCGCTTCGCCTTGCGGCCCTGCTCCCGCAGCAGTCCGGCGATCTCCTCGACCGCCGCCTCGTCTCCCGAGATGACCGTGGATACGGGCGAGTTGAGGGCGGCGATCGCCACCTGGCCCGCACGCCCGGCGAGCAGGGCGGACACTTCCTCCTCGCCCGCCTGTACGGCGATCATGGCGCCGTCGCTCCGCGCCGACTGCATCAGGCGGCCGCGGGCGGCCACCAGGGAGGCCGCGTCCGCGAGGTCGAGCACGCCCGCCGCATGGGCGGCGGCGAGTTCACCGATGGAGTGTCCAGCCACGAAGTCGGGCTGTACACCCAGGGATTCGAGCAGCCGGAAGAGGGCCACCTCGACCGCGAACAGCGCGGGCTGGGTGCGCACCGTGTCGTCCAGGCCCTCGCCGGTGGCGACGGTCAGGGCGAGAGGCCGCTCCAGATACGGGTCGAGAGCGGCCGCCACCTCGTCGAACGCGGCGGCGTAGGCGGGGAACTCCTCGTACAGCTCGCGGCCCATGCCGATGCGCTGGGCGCCCTGGCCGGTGAAGAGGAAGGCAGTACGTCCGCCGTCGGCGGTGCCCGTCACGAGTCCGGGCGCGGTGCGGCCTTCGGCGAGGGCCCCGGTCCCCTCGATCAGGCCGGTGGCGTCCGGGGCGAGGACGACGGCCCGGTGTCGGAAGACAGCGCGGGACGAGGCCAAGGACGAGCCGACGTCCACCGGCGACAGCTGGGCCGCCGCTTCGGTGACGTACGCCCGCAGCCGCTCGGCCTGGGCCCGCAGCGCCGGCTCTCCGACTCCGGAGATGACCCAGGGCAGCACGGCGAGGACCTCGGCGGCGGGCGCGGAGGTCTCCTCGGTTCGCGGGGGCTCGGAGAGCACGACGTGGCAGTTGGTACCGCCCATGCCGAAGGAGCTGACACCGGCGACGAGTTGACGGTCGGGGTGCGGCCACCGGGACAGCTCGCGCTGCATGGCGAGGCGGAGCTCGGCGAGCGGGATTGCGGGGTTCGGGGTCTCGAAGTTGAGGGTCGGCGGCAGCTGCCGGTGGTGGATGCTGAGCAGGGTCTTGATGAGGCCGGCGATGCCCGCCGCGCCCTCCAGGTGCCCGATGTTGGTCTTGACGGAGCCGACGTGCAGCGGCTCGCCGTCCGGTCGGCCGGCACCGAGCGCGGCGCCGAGGGCCGCCGCCTCGATGGGGTCGCCGACGGGCGTTCCGGTGCCGTGCAGCTCGACGTACTGCGCCGCGGCGGCGCCGATCCCGGCCCGGGTGAAGGCCGCGCGTACGACCTGTTCCTGTGCCTGCGGGCTGGGCACGGTGAGCCCGTCGGTGGCACCGTCGTTGTTCACCGCGCTGCCGCGGATCACGCCGTAGACGCGGTTGCCGTCGGCGAGCGCCTGCCGGAGCGGCTTGAGGACCACGACACCGCCGCCCTCGCCGGGCACGAAGCCGTTGGCGCGGGCGTCGAAGGTGTAGGTGACGCCGTCCGGGGAGAGCGCGCCGAACCGCTCCTCGGTCACGGTGTTCTCGGCGAGCAGGTTGAGGTTCACACCGGCGGCTATGGCTGTGGCCGATTCACCGCTGCGCAGGCTCTCGCAGGCCAGGTGGACGGCGACGAGCGAGGAGGACTGGGCGGCGTCGACGGTGAGGCTCGGGCCTCGCAGGCCCAGGTGGTAGGAGACCCGGTTGGCGATGACGCCCCGGTTCACGCCGGTCATCGTGTGCTGGGTGACGGCGTCGGTGCCGCGCTGGTAGAGCAGGTTGGTGTAGTCGTCGCGCAGCGTTCCCACGAAGACGGACGTCGGTGTCGAGCGCAGGGACGCCGGCAGGATTCCCGCGTCCTCGACCGCCTCCCAGGCGAGTTCGAGCACGAGGCGCTGCTGGGGGTCCATCGTGGCGGCCTCACGCGGTGACACCGCGAAGAACGGGGCGTCGAAGTCGGCCACGGCGTCGAGGAATCCGCCCCGCCTGACGGCGGACGGCTCATCCGCACCCCACCGGTCCTCGGGTACGTCCGTGATGCCGCTGACTCCGCCGCTCAGCATCTCCCAGAAGGCCGCGGGGCTCTCCGCTCCGGGAAACCGGCAGGCAATGCCTACGACAGCGATCGGCTCCTCCTGGTCGCTACGGCCGTCAACCACCGTCGGAGCATGCTCACTCATCATGAACTTCCGCTGCCTTTCATTACCGGGTTTCCCATGGCGCGCGCCGTATTCGCCTCTGTTCACCGCTCCTTTTCCGGAGCGGTAATGTGACGCAATCCCAGGAAACGGACCCTACGTGGCCTGCGGAATTCACTCGTCAATGCTCGGCCATGGCCCAGTAACTGAGAATTACCGCAGCCCGGAACACTCCGTGAACAGCGCTGCCCGGCCCGCGTGGGGGGAGCGCGGGCCGGGCAGCGGGTGGGGGGCAGGGGTACGGCTGTGAGGGGGTGAGGGAGCGTCGGGGCGGTCAGCCGCCGAGGACCAGCCGGTCCGACGCACCCTCCCGCAGGATCGCGCAGACGTCGGTGAGCGCGATCTCCAGGCGCTCGATCTCGTCGTCGCCGAGGAAGACGGACGGCTCGAAGCGCAGGGTGTTCACGGCACTGGCCGTGGGGAACGTGCGGATGGCATGGCCGTTCAGCAGGTGCCCGGCGATGACGTAGCCGAAGAGTCCGCCACGCGCCGCGCCCCCGATGACCTCGTCCGAGGCACCGGACTGGTCCCGGAACTCGAAGCCGAGCATCAGTCCCCGGCCCCGCACCTCCTCGACCACGTCGGGGAAGGCGGCGCGGACACGCTCCAGGGCGGCTTCGAGAGCGGCGCCACGCTCGGTCGCCTGCTGGTAGGCGCGGCCGTTGTCGGCCTCCAGGAGTTCGAGCACCTTGAGCCCGATGTGGCAGGAGAAGGCGTCCTTGGCGAAGGTCGAGCTGTGCACCAGCTCGAACTGGGCGCGGTAGCGGGCCTCGCGCACCAGCATCACCGATGCCTTGGCGATGCCGCCGCCCAGGGACTTCGCGAGAGCGTAGTAGTCGCCGCGCAGGCCCAGCTGCGAGCTGGAGAGCAGCGCCCCCGTGCGGCCCATACCGCTCTGGATCTCGTCGATCACGAGAGGGCAGCCCGACGCGTCGGCGAACTCCTGGATGTGCCGAGCGTCCTCGGGCGTGAGGGGCTGGATGCCGCCCTCGCCCTGGATCGGCTCCAGAAGGAACGCCCCGAACACGGGGTGGGCGCGCTCGACGAGCCGGATCTCGCCGCCCTCCACACCGAGCTGCAGCAGGCTCGCGCGGCTCTCCTCCAGGACCTCCTTGAGCGCGTCGGGCCTGCCGCGCGGTACGAACCTGGCGTGCACGCCGAGCGAGGCGAACGGCGCCCGGTAGCCCTCGTTGTGGGTCAGCTGCACACTGCCCATCAGCTTGCCGTGGAAGCCGCCTTCCAGGGCGAGGAAGACCGGCGGGCGGGAGCTGACGAGCGCGTTCCTGCGGTCGAGCTCGGCGAGCAGCGGGGCCAGCGGGTCCTCGCCGGCCGCCGGCCGCTCGATGCCCAGGCGGGCGTGGACGGCGTCGGGCACGGCGGCCGTGCCCTCGCGCACGGCGGCGTGGGCCTCCTTCGCGGCGGCCTCGATCTCCGCGAGCAGCTCGGTCTGGCGCAGCACGCGGTCCAGCTCGGCATGTTTGACGGCGGCCTCGACGGCCTCCGCGCCCGTGTTCGCGAAGGTCGCGTAGTAGGGCTCCTCCGTGCCGGTCTCCCGGTGGATGATCCGGTTGAGCTCGGCGGCGAGGCGGGTGGCGTAGGGGTGCGCGGAGAACTGGGCGTGGATGGGAGCCTGCCCGTCCAGGAGCTCCTTCGCCCGAGCCACGATCTCGGGGTGGTTGTGCCCGAGGATCAGCGACCCGTAGCCGCCGGCGAAGTCGAGAACGGGCGTCTCACGCCCGTCCTCGCCCTGACGGTAGAGCACATTTCCCTCGGCCCGTGCGTACGCGACGTCGAGCCCGGCCGACGCGAGCAGGCCGCGCAGATGCGGCTCTGCAAGCTCGACTCCAGCGGATTCAGGATTCATGTCCAGCTCCTTTTCGGGCGCGGAAAAGCGGAAAAGCGTGCTCGGCCGAGCTTGCTCACCCGATGGACCGTGCGGATCGTGCAGACATCCTGTTCTCGCGTACTCAGTGCGCGGTCACGGCGGCGTCATTCCTCCGCCGCTCCCCGGGAATTGAGGGAATGGGCGCGCGATTACCGTCAGGTGTAGCTCTGGGTATCCTCACTGCGAGCGGCGGAGAGCAGCAGCTCCACGAGTTGTTCGTTGGTGACGCGCTCCGGCATGTCCAGAGTGACGGTGGTGGCATGGCTCTTGCCCCCCGCCCACCCCGGGCGCCGGCGCAGCAGCTCGGTCCTCGCTCCGACGACCACGAACAGCGGCCCGGAGCCGACGGTCTCCACCAGCTTCTCGACGGCGTCGACGACCACATCGTCGGCGAGATGCAGATCGTCGATGCACAGGACGAGCGGCTCCCTGCGCGCCGCTTCCTGCAGGACCTGCACCCAGGCGTCCATGACTTCGGCGAGCCGCAGTTCCCCGAAGACGTCGTCGATGTCGGCGCCGACGACGTCGATGAGATGCGTGAGCAGGGAGACGAGTCCCGCCGACGTCCGCTCGGAGTGGTACAGCGACCGCACCTCGCGCGCCAGGAGAGCACGCGCCACCGGCATGTCGTCCGCGGCCTTGATGCCGCAGTACGCGGACAGGATGTGGGTCGGTACGGCCAGTTTGCAGGGATCGTCGGCGGGCGAGGGGACCCGCACTCCGATGGCACGCATCTTGGTCCCGCGTACCGTCACCCAGCGCTCGAACTCCCGCAGCACCCGGCTCTTGCCGGTGCCCCGCTCACCGAGGACGGTCACCAGGTGCGGCACCCCGCGACGCTGGGCGTGCTTCACGAGCCCGCGCAGAATGTCGAGTTCGTACGCCTCCGAGCTGCCGCCCGGCCCGTGCAGCTCGTCCTCGCCCCCCTCCTCGCGGACGCCCAACGGCTGCCAGCTCGCGGGCGAGGGGCTGGACAGCCGGTAGAGGACAGCGTGTTCGCTCGCCCTGCGGACCGCGTCGCAGACACGCACCTCGCCGTCGGGCACCTTGGCGAGCAGGACCTGGGACTCGTCCAGCACCGAACCGACGACGGTGGGCGCCTCGTCGGGGCCTCTGCGCCGCAGCAGCACCTCCCCCATCGTCACCGAGGCCTGGACGCTCAACTGGGCCGCCTCGCTGTCGGGTTCGGCTGCGACGTCGAAGATGCCGCGGATGGCCAGAGCCGCGAGAACGGCCTGCCGCGCGGCGTCCTCGCTCGGCCCGTCCAGCCCGAACAGGGCGAGGGAGACCGAGCCGATCGCCGCGGTCACCGTTCCACCGAACCGCTCGACCTGCTCGCGGACGAGCCGGCCGGTGCCCTCCAGCAGGGCATCGAGATCCTGAGATATGCCGTCGGCGAGCGAGGGGGCGAGCCGGGTCCGCACGGACAGCACGCTGACCCTCCGGCGCTCCGGACCGGTCCGCCTGCCGGGCTCCGGCCCGTCGGTGCCGCGCTGGTGGGGCACCCGCTGTCCGTCGGCGGACGGCGCGGGGGCCGGACCCGGCACCATCGCCTCCCGGGGCGCTTGCGTCCCGGGAACGGGCTCCCCGGCCCACGGTGCCGGGTGGGGCTGCTGGGAACGCGGCGGCTGCACCGGGTCCGCATGTCCGACGAGCCCCCCGAGCGTGCCCGGTTCCGGCAGGGAGAGCACGGGGTCCTGCACGAGGATGGCCTGCTGCAACTGCTGCAACCCCCGGCCCGGCTCCAGGCCGAGACTCTCCACGAGGACGGACCGGACCCTGCTGTACGCGTTGAGTGCGTCGACCTGGCGTCCGCATCGGTACAGGGCAAGCATCAACTGGCCGCAGGACCGCTCGCGCAGCGGCTCGGCCTGGACCATCGTCTCCAGCTCCGCGAGGACCGCGTGGTGGCGTCCGCAGGCGAGCTGCGCATCGAAGAAGTCCTCCATCACGTCGAGCCGCGTGCTCTCGACCGCGGCGAGTTCGGGCCACTGGATGCCGGCCTCGACCAGGTCGGCGAGGACGGGACCACGCCATAACGCCAGGGCGTCACGCAGTGTCGCCGAGGCGGATTCCGCTGTGCCGCGGGCGAGTTGCTCCCTGCCCCGGGCGGCCTCCTTGTGGAAGACGTGCAGATCCACCTGTTCGGGATCGACCCGCATCATGTAGCCGGGCGGCTGGGTCAGCAGCGTCGCCGCTCCCGGTTCCAGCTCGTCGTGCCGCCGGTCGAGAGCGCCGCGCAGGCCGTAGATCGCGTTCTGAAGGATCTTGCGCGCCGTCGCGGGTGCGTCGTCGACCCCCCAGAGCGCGTTCATCAACCGGCTCGTGGCCACGACCTTGTTGGCCTGCAGGAGCAGCAGGCCGAGCGTGGCCCGCTGTTTCGTCCCCCCGAGCCCCACCACCCCTCCCGCGTCGACGACCTCCATCGGACCCAGCATGCGGAACTGCATCTTTCCCCCAACCTGAATAGCCCGAGCATTGGACGGACCCTTGAGGCGCGTGACGCGCGCCATCGTTGTCACCGGCCGTATATCGGCCAAGGTCCCGAAGTCCAGGGTGCGAGAGTGCGTTCCCAGCACGCATGGAACTCGGACACGTTAGGACGCAACCACCTGCGTCATCGATGTTTTCAGGCCCCACCAGCGAAACAGTCATCACCCACTGCCGGGAAACAGCGCGATCAACTTCAGCTCAACGGCACATCTTCCCCAGCGGGTCGAGGCAGTTCGGCGGCATCGGCGGTGTGGCGGGTTCACGGGCCGGTACAGTCCGCGAACCTGCGGTGAGGAAGACGCACCGACCGCCTCACGCGTTCATCCCGTCCGGCAGGGAAAACTCCGGACGGCCTACGGGCTGCTCACCTCGCGGTCACGTACCCCACCCCCCGGCCACCGCGATCGACAAGTGACCGGGACGCCCCCAGGGACCGGACACCGTCCGCTTCCTTTCGATGACCGCCCCCTCCATCGCGAACATCCTGCTCCCACTCTGTCATAAGAAACCATTCAATCGGTTTCTTCTCTAGAGAGTTGAGGAACCTTTAACACTTTGGACACCTGCAAGCATCAGCAATTGCCCAGAAAGCGCTCATAACGGACAGCCGGATCGCCCGACGGTCGCAGCCCCCCGGCACCCCCCGACAGCCTTCACCCAACAACATACCGATCGTTATGCATCTTATCGAACCTTTGCGGACGAGCGAGGTTCGGACACGCGCCGGGGGGGGGGGGGGGGGGGGGCGTTTTAGTTTTGCGGGTTGGGGGGAGGTGGCGCCCCCGGGGGGGGGGGGGGGGGGGTTGTGGGGGGGCCGAAGGGGGGTCACCCG